>JAEYPS010000011.1 GCA_023410475.1 Bacillota bacterium
AGGTAATAGATGAAGCCATTACAGTGAATGGAAAAGAATATAAAATGACCTGTGTTTCCATGGGAAATCCCCATGCAGTGGTATTTATGGATAATGTGGAAGATTTAGAGATAAATAAATTAGGTCCCTATTTTGAAAACCATGAACGTTTCCCCAAACGTACCAATACAGAGTTTGTAAAGGTATTGGATCGTCATACCGTAGAAATGCGGGTATGGGAGAGAGGTACAGGGGAAACCTTAGCCTGTGGAACCGGAGCTTGCGCCACTGTAGTAGCATGTATATTAAATGGTCTTACAGAAGAACAGGTAACTGTAAAACTGCTTGGAGGGGAACTGGAAATTTTTTGGGACAGAAAAGAGAATTTGGTATTTATGACAGGTCCCGCCACCCATGTTTTTGATGGCGAAATCAATTTAATAGAGAAATAGTGGAAATCTCCTTAGACAAATACAGGCTGATAGTATATCATTAAGCTATGTAAACTAAGGAGATTTTTATGATATACATTTGCAAATAGTTCTGAAATTAGGAGACAGTATAATGAAGACATTGATGGTTTTTTTAAAGGACTATAAAAAAGAATCAATATTAGCCCCGCTTTTTAAAATGCTGGAAGCTTCTTTCGAGCTCATGGTACCATTAGTTGTAAAAAAAATTGTGGATATTGGAATAGGAGGTGGAGACAAATCCTACGTATTTCGTATGTGTCTGGTTATGATTACCCTTGGAATGATTGGTCTCATCTGCTCCATCACAGCACAGTTCTTTTCTGCAAAAGCAGCAGTGGGTTTTGCAACCAAGCTTAGACATTCACTTTTTTCCCATATTCAAAAATTATCGTATTCTCAAATGGACATATGTGGGACATCCACTTTGATTACACGATTGACCAGTGATGTGAATCAGACACAGAATGGCGTCAATATGGTGCTGCGTTTATTTTTAAGGTCTCCATTTATCGTAGTGGGAGCTATGATTATGGCATTTACCATAAATGTGCAAGCTGCACTTATATTTGCGGTGGTGATACCACTGCTTTCCGTCATAGTGTTTGGTATCATGTTGCTCAGTATTCCTTTATATAAAAAAGTACAGGCAGGCTTAGATCAGGTCCTTCATATTACCCGTGGGAATCTGACTGGTGTTCGTGTCCTGCGTGCTTTTCATAAAGAAGAGGAGGAAATCGTCGACTTTGGGGATAGCAATGAAAAGCTGACGGCCATACAGATGTTTGTAGGTCGAATCTCAGCAGTAATGAATCCCGTTACATACATAGTGATCAATGGGGGTCTAATTGGTTTGCTATGGATTGGTGCTATAAAGGTTGATACAGGAATACTCACCCAGGGAGCGGTACTTGCTCTGGTGAATTATATGTCTCAAATTCTGGTGGAGCTGGTAAAACTGGCCAATTTGATTATTACCATAAATAAGTCTCTTGCTTGTGCAAACAGAATAGAAGGAATTCTTTCAATGAAACCGGAAATGGAGCCCAGCTTTACAAATGAAAGTTATGAAGAATCCCATACAACAGACAATGTAGTAGAGTTTGAGCGTGTATCCTTAACTTACCCAGGTGCCGGTGCAGAAAGTTTGTCAGATATCAATTTTTGCGTTAAGCATGGACAAACAGTGGGTATCATTGGAGGTACCGGTTCCGGTAAAACATCTTTGGTGAACTTAATTCCCAGGTTTTATGAAGCTACCCGGGGGAGTGTGAAAGTGGATGGTATACCGGTTAATGCATATAGCCTTAATAAATTGCGGGATAAAATCGGTATGGTTCCCCAGAAAGCAATTCTGTTTAAAGGTACAATTCGTGAAAATCTGTTAATGGGAAAAGCAGATGCCACAGAAGTGGAAATTAGAAAAGCTTTAGAGATTTCACAATCAATTGAATTTGTTGAAAAAAAATCGGAGGGGCTTGATACCTTGGTGAGTCAGGGGGGGAAGAATCTGTCCGGTGGGCAAAAACAAAGACTTACCATTGCTAGAGCTTTGGTGAAGCAACCCAAGGTTTTGATTCTGGATGACAGTGCTTCTGCCCTTGATTATGCTACAGACTTAAAATTGAGAAGAGCCATTGGTAGTATGGAACAACCACCTGCGGTCTTTATTGTGTCTCAGCGTGCTTCTGCTGTTTTGGGTGCAGATATGATACTGGTTTTGGAGGATGGAGAAATGGTAGGTATGGGTACCCATGAACAACTGCTTGCATCCTGTGAAGTGTATCAGGAAATATATTATTCCCAATATCCTGATCGTCGTAAGGAGGTAGTGTCATAATGGGTAAAACAAAAAAAACTGCTTTACAAAAAGGACAGATGGAAACCTTGAAAAAAGTGCTGAAGTATATAAGGAAGTACTGGCTTTATCTGTTTTGCTCTATTTTATTTGCTGCTGTAACTGTCACTTTGACGCTCTACATTCCAATTCTCACCGGTGATGCCATAGATTATATTATAGAACCTGGAAAAGTGGATTTTGATAAAATTCTGGAGATTTTAAAGAAAATGGCAGTGGTGATTGTCATGACAGCTATATCCC
>JAEYPS010000038.1 GCA_023410475.1 Bacillota bacterium
ATATTAAGCGTATGACTGTGGATAATTTTAAAGCACAGAATCGTGGTGGAAAAGGTATTAAGGGGATGCAGACCATAGAAGAAGATTATATTGAAGATCTTCTTATGACAACTACCCACCATTATCTGAACTTCTTTACTAGTACAGGGCGTGTATACAGATTAAAAGCTTATGAAATTCCGGAAGCAGGCAGAACAGCAAGAGGAACAGCTATTATCAATCTACTCCAACTTACTCCCGGTGAAAAGATATCTGCAATCATTCCACTAAAGAATTACAATCAGGACAAGAATCTGTTCATGGTAACCAAACGTGGTATTGTGAAGAAAACATCCTTAATGGAATTTGCTAATATCAGAAAAAATGGTCTTGCTGCTATCAATTTACGTGAAGATGATGAGTTGATTGAAGTAAAAACCACTGACATAAGTAGTGATATTTTCCTGGTAACCAAACTTGGTATGTGTATCAGATTTGCTGAAACAGATGTCCGTGCTACAGGTAGAACATCAATGGGTGTAATCGGTATGAACTTATCAGATGGTGATGAAATCATAGGCATGCAGTTGCAAAGCCAGGGTGATTCCTTACTCTTTGTCTCAGAATTGGGACTGGGTAAGAGAACTTATTTAGATGAGTTTACAGTTCAAAGACGGGGCGGTAAAGGTGTAAAGTGCTATAAGATTACGGATAAGACTGGCGATGTTGTAGGTGTGAAGGCCGTTAAGGATGATAATGAGATCATTATGATCACAACAGAAGGCATCATCATTCAGCTTCGAGTGCAGGAGATCACTAAATTAGGCCGTATCACTTCTGGTGTAAAACTGATGAACTTAAGTAATGGCATTAAGATTGCACAGATTGCTAAGGTAAGAGAAAAAGTATCAGATGGTAATCAGGAATATGATAATATTGAAGATGCATTAGTGGATATTCCTAATGAGGAAATATACCCCGATGATTTAGATGAATATGATGAAAACCTGATTATCCCTTCTGAAGAAGACGAAGAAGAACAGTAAATTATTATAAAAACATTTGAAAAAAGCATTTCTAATTGGGAAACCATAAGAAATGCTTTTTTATGTATGAAAAAATAAGTATTGTTAAAAATAGGGATAGTAAAGCAATCAATAATAAGGGGTAAGTCTGGATATGCAGCAGAGAAATTGTTTAAATTTATGTGAAATTCTCCCATATTTGCAAAAGAAATTTACATTGGAGGAAATATTGATTCACGCTATGGATATAGCTGATATGAAAATTTGTGAGAGAATATATGTGGGAACATACTTCTGTGAAAAATATTTTTTACAGCAGTCGAACAGTAGCTTAATGGATCTATTTCGTCTATGTCAGGATAAGAATATCAAAGTCACATTAGTAATTCCAGTATTTTCTGAAGGTGACCTAGAAACAGGGAAAGAAAGAATACATCAAATACTTGAGTATGGACGTAACGTTATTGATGAACTTACAATCAATGATTACGGAATGTTAATATATGCAAAACAAACCTTTGGATTAATACTCAATATAGGCAGATTATTTATGAAGGATTATCGTGATCCCAGATATGAAGAATATTATCAAATATTATGGAAACCCAAAATGTTTACTAATTATTTTAATGAAATACTGAAGGAGTATGAAATTCATTCTTGTGAATTAGATATTACACATAAGTGCATGATTCTTTCAGATATACCAAGTGATATGATTTGTGGAATCCATATCCCTTATTGTTATCAGACAATGGGTAGAATTTGTGCATATGCTTCTATAAGCAAAGAAATATCCAAAAAGTTTAGACCAAATGATATCTGTAAAGAGAGTTGTATAGAAAGTATGGTAAAGTATACTGTAACTGACGAAAATATTGATTACTTACGTTTTGGAAGAACAGTTTATTTTAAACATCCTGAATATGAGTTAAAGGGCTCCGGAAATTATAGAATGATCTATTTTCCTATTGATTTATAAAAAGAGAGGTATATGGTGAAAGCATTAGTTCCATTAAATAGACAAGAAGATTTAGCAGATTACCAAAAAGCAGGAGCAGGTGAATATTATTTAGGATTTTGGGATGCTGAGTGGCATGAGAAATTTGGAGAATATGCAGATATTAATCGGTTGACTGGGTATAAAAAAGCAACTAATTATAATACTTTTCAAGAGATACTTCCAATAATAAAAAGGGTAAAGGCAGAACAAGCATCCATATACGTGACTTTTAACTCAAGTATTTATTCACAGGATCAGTTAGATTATATGGAGAAGTATATGCAGCCATTATTAGAGGCAGGAGTGGATGGGATTATTGTATCTTGCCCAGAATTAGTGGAGATAGCAAGAAGAAATAATATAAATGCAGTTATTAGTACGATTGCAGGAGTTTACAATTCTGATATAGTGAAATACTACAAGCAATTAGGAGTAAAACGTGTCATTTTACCACGTGATCTGAGTGTGGATGATATAGAAAAGATAGTTATAACCGTTCCCGATATGGAATACGAAGTCTTTTTGATGAGAAATGGGTGTGTGTTTTCAGACTCTAATTGCCTTGGATTACATCGAAGTGAGAAGAGAGCAATATGTGCAACTATAAACAATTCTGAAAGTAATCTGGTAAATGTGAGTACAGAATCTCATATTAATGACGAAACAGAGTTAAATCATTTTCTCTATCATAAGGTGTTTCATTCTAATGCTTGTGGTTTATGTTCTATTTTTCGTTTTGTTAAAATGGGTATTTGTGCTGGTAAAATAGTGGGAAGATCAGATGAAAGTGAGTATGTATGTGAAGATATTCGTTTAATCTGTCATAATATCAAAATTGCTGAAAAGTGCACATCAGAAAAAGAGTATTTGGAGAATATGGAGTTTCCGTCAAATAGGACTACAAGGTGTGATTATGGAATGAATTGTTATTATCCTGAAACCAGATTTTAGTTGTCCTAATAGAATATGTAAATTATAAAGATTATAAGTCCTCTTTTTTATTGCAAAATACGATAAGGAATGTTACTATAAACGCGTATTGTATCTTCCCTCGTATGGAAGAATGATAACAAGGAGGATTAGTAAATATGAGAAACAAAAAAACAATTAAGATGGTACAGATGGCCATACTTATTGCCATTATTCTATTAATGGCATTCACACCCATTGGATTTATCAGAACCGGAGGACTTTCCATTCAGTTAATTATGATTCCGGTTATGGTAGGAGCCATGGTCTTAAGCCCCCTTGCAGGCGCAGTTTGCGGGTTTGCGTTTGGACTTATGAGCTTTATTCAATGTTTTGGATTAGAACCATTTGGAACAGTATTATTGGGAATTAATCCATTCTTTACCTTTTTAGTATGTATTCCCACCAGAATTTTAGCTGGCTATTTAGGGGGAGTTATTTTTCAGTTACTTAAAAAAGTGGATAAGACCAATATTATCTCCTTTTTTATAGGAGGCTTATCAGGTGCAATACTAAATACCGTATTGTTTATGGGAACACTGATGATTTGCTTTTGGAATACGGAATATATTCAAAGTATGAACACAGCAAATATGAAGGTATTGCCTTTTGTAGTTGCGTTTGTAGGTTTGAATGGATTATTGGAATGGCCTGTTACCTGTATAGCTGGTGGATTTATCAGCAAAGCTGTGCATAAAGTAGTAAAAAACAATGAAGTATAGTGTATAAACAAATATAGTAAGAGGATATGCTTTTAATAGCATATCCTCTTTTATAAGCGGTATATTCATCACCAAATAGATTGATTTTGTACAAATAATAAGTGTTTATTTATGTTAAGTCTGTAATTTCTGTATCCCCTGCTTTTTTTATTTCTTCTTTTAAGCCATTGATTGATTTGGTAAAGTCATGATATGCATGATATGCCAGGTTAAAAAGTCGAAGTGCTTCTTCCCGATCTCCTTTATCTTTTGCATACCAAGATTCACAAGCATACTTATGTATATTTTCATGATCTTTCAACACTTGTTGAAAAATATCTAAAGAAATTATTCTCTTATCAGTCTGTGAAGAGATCCATTTACCTAATTTACATTTACTAGGGTTATTTAATTGTGTAATCTCTAATCGCTCAAAATCTGCCAGATTATTATAAACTCTCCAGGTAAAGATCAAATGATCTACTTCAAATACGTTTAGCCAGTCCAAGGTAGTCAGCTTTGAATTTTTTCTGGCCATGTCACTTCTTGCTTTATCTACATCACGTGAAATTTGATAGAGATGAGCACCGGTTCCAACACATTCCTGAGATAAAATATCATAACTGTTTGCAATGGAATCAATAGATGAAACAAAAGATTGTGTCAGTGCAGATTGTTTGTTGATTTCTTCATAAATTCCATCAATTTCATTACTGATTCTAGTTAGATTATCATTCATTACATCAATATTATGTAATGAATGATGAACATTTTCATTCCCATCCTGTAATTGATTTGTGGTAAAACTAATGGAATCTGCCAATGAAGTGATACCGGTGAGTAGTTCATCTACATATCTTACAACATCTTCAGCAGAGGCAGTGGTATTTGCAGATAGATCCTTAATCTGATTAGCAACAACAGCAAAACCTCTGCCCGCCTCTCCCGCACGAGCTGCTTCTATTGATGCATTTAGTGCTAAAAGACCACTTTTCTTTGCAATCTTTTTTACAATATCTATGATTTCGTTAATTTTAATTGCTTTTTCCTGAAATAGGGCAACTTGATCATTAATTTCCAATACTCTTTGTGAAGAATCGTCAATTGATCTGATGCTGGTATTCATTTCATTGATACAGGAGTCCGCCGTTTGGATAACATCATGTGTATTTTGTTGAATGTTCTGCACAGCATACTGAATATTTTGAATGGAATTACCAAGGTCCTGGCTGGATTCTTTCATATCATTAATAGCGGATGTCTGCGAATTCACCTGTTCAATCATTTCTTTTACACAGGTGCTGTCACCGATTTTTGACATGGATTGATTTAAACGCATAACAAAATGATTGTTAGACTTTAAAAATGAAATAAGCATAGTATTAAATTTAAGTGCAAACTCTTTATTATGAAAAGCATTC
>JAEYPS010000001.1 GCA_023410475.1 Bacillota bacterium
TTATTGCAACCTGCTTCTTTGATTGCGTCATTTAAAGCACCCTTTCGCATCTTTGCACATAGTGAACAGGGATTGCTTTCTTTTCTGTCTTCAAATACAATTTTACCTATCTCGGTCTTCTTTATGATGTATTCAACTTCCAGCTCCTTACATAAATCTTTGATTTTATCTAGATTTAAATTTTCAAAGCCCAGATCCACTGTAATAGCAATGATATCAAACTTTTTAGGATAAAAACGTTGTAAATTTTTTAATGCATATAATAAAGTAAGACTATCTTTACCACCTGAAATACCGATTGCAATTTTATCTCCATTTTCAATCATTTTATAATCATCAACTGCTTTACGTACCAAACTTAGAACTTGTTGCATTTTCATTATTCAGTAAAACCTTTCCATGATAAATTTAATCATCTGTATTTTCTCTTTTATTATACTTTTTTCTTGATTTTATTTCATTAACTTTCTGTAAATATTCTCTGTTTTTATGGATATAATCGTGCTATACTTTATTATAATACAATGCCACATTTTACTAAAAGGGAGAGTAGCAGTTATGAAGTTCAAGATCAACAATAAATATTTCAAATGGGGTCTTACAGCTTTTTTGGTGATTGCTGCCGGTATTAGCTTTTACTATGTGCTATTTCACAATTCAGACATCATTCATAATATGAAAAATATGATTGGTGTTGTTATGCCGGTTGTTTTTGGTTTGATTATTGCCTACTTACTCACACCAATACTCAATTTAATAGAAGATAAAGCACTTAATCCATTATTAGATTTATGTAAAGTGAAAAAGACTGAATCCAGAAAAAAATGGATCAGGGCTATTGCGGTTTTTTTTACTTCCGTATTTCTAATTTTGTTTATTTATATCTTGATTGCCATGCTGGTATCGCAAATTGTTCCCAGTATTAAGAATATTGTAAATAATTTTGATAACTATATCAACAATATATTTATATGGCTAAATAAACTTTTAGAAGATAATCAAGATTTGAAAAGTTTTGTCATCCCTCAGGTTAATAAATTGTTACATGAATTAGAAATGTGGCTGGATGATACAGCTGCTATACTGGAAAAATCCACCGAATTATTAAGAACAGTATCTTTAAGTATTATAAGTTTATTAAAAACAACATGGAACTTTATTATTGGATTTGTTATATCCATTTATGTACTTTTTAGCAAGGAGAAATTTTCTGCACAGGGTAAAAAGATAATTTATGCAGTATTTGAACCAGATACCGGAAATCATGTTTTAAATTCTCTACGTTTTGTTCATAGAACTTTCATTGGTTTTATCAGCGGTAAAATATTGGATTCCATTATCATTGGTATTTTATGTTTTATAGGTACATCCATTATGAATACGCCTTATGCTGTATTGATTAGTGTGATAGTTGGTGTCACCAATGTAATTCCTTTCTTTGGTCCTTATTTAGGTGCCATTCCCTGCGCCTTTTTATTATTAATTGTTGACTTGACAAATCCTATGACATGTATTTCATTCATAATATTTATACTAATATTGCAACAGGTTGATGGAAATATCATAGGTCCAAAGATATTGGGAGGATCTACAGGCTTATCAGGATTCTGGGTCATTTTTTCCATTACTGTATTTGGAGGTCTGTTTAGCGTATTGGGAATGATAATCGGTGTTCCTATTTTTGCTGTTATATATGCACTTGTAAAACATTTAGTGAATAGATCCTTAATTAAGAAAAAAATGCCTTTAGATGCTGATGTATATCTCACTTTAGAAAGTGTGGATGAACATACAGGAGAAATCCATGAGATGACACAGCAGAAGAGTGATGTAAAGATTACTAACATTAAGAAAAACAAACGCTTTAGTTTTATTAAGAAGAAAGAAAATAAAACAGATAAAATGGGACAGGAGCAAGCAGCACCTGATTATAAGGGAGAAAATAGTGAGAGCCAAACAAAAGAAGAATCTAATATAAACAAGAACGAATAAAAATCTAATGATATGTTAATTAATTAACAATAGAAGAGAAATATGAGAAATAAAATACTATAAAGAATATTATGTGAGGTTTTAAATTGTGAGATTTATCATACAAAGGGTTTTATCATCTGAAGTATCAGTTAACCATGAAATAGTTGGTAAAATTAATAAGGGGTATCTGGTTCTTGTTGGAATATGTGATACAGACACCAAAGAAATTGCAGATAAAATGATTCAGAAGCTGATTGGTCTCAGAATTTTTGAAGATCATGAGGGTAAAACAAATTTAGATTTAAAGACCGTTGAAGGAAGTCTGTTGATCATATCGCAGTTTACACTATATGCAGATTGTAAAAAAGGCAACAGACCTTCCTTTATTCGGGCCGGAAAACCTGATATGGCGAAGGAACTGTATGAATATATCATTCAGAAATGTTCCAAAGAAATTGAGAATGTGCAGCATGGTATATTTGGTACAGATATGAAAGTAAGTCTTGTGAATGATGGGCCATTCACCATATTATTGGATTCAGATGAGATCATGCATTGATATCTGCTAAACTAAAGGAATAGCCACTTCTATACTGTATTATTCGTTAAACTCGCATTTTGCGCATAGTTGCATATCGCTATCATCCTTTTAATAGGCACTCGCGTTGAAGATACTTTGACAAAACTCCATCTGACCATCAACACAAATGGTCTGTCCAAAACTGCTGGCATTTGGAAGTAAGGTTCTTTCATAATCTGTCAATGCTTCTTCTACCGTTTTTGCTTTTTGCGGTAAAACTCGCTTAATCTCTTGTGTATTTGCCTTTTCAAAGTAAATTTTAACTGTATCAGCAGTTCGATCTTCTAGTGTAATAACCATAGGGGGTATCTCCTCTTGCATATTACTTAAATTTTCAACTTTACACTTCCATTTCTTTCAAATCTGGCTTTACGCCTATTGCTGAACAGAGAACCGTAAACTGCTCTTCTCCATCTAAACCTAGTAACTTGTCTGCCTCTTTCTGATGAAAAGCTGCTATAGCACAATTGCTGCAATTTGAAGCTTCAGCTGCTAGATATAATTGTTCAGAAATGTGTCCAACGTCAATAAGCATCAATCGATGTGCAGTTTCTTTATATCTCCATTCACCTCTGTATGGAGTACAACACCAGAAAAATACAACTCCAGCCAGTGTCGTATAGTTCTGATTCTGGGAACCATTAGTGAATATCATCTCCATTTTTTCAGATAAATCAGAAACCTCATGTTCCATTACCAAATAATGTTCCACTGGAAGATAGCGCCATATTCCGCTCTTTATACCCTCTACATTAAGCACAGCTAAATATGTATCATAAGCATTAACGCATCCGCCAGTTGCAACTGTCCTTAAATAGTTCCTACCTGAACCGTCTTTAATGTATCTCAAATAGCCAGGCACTACATCTCTCACTCCCTGTGTAGCCCACAGCAAAAAAGAAAGTGTCTGTAATGAAATTGCTTGCAGCCCATATGTTCTTCTGCTTTTTCTTTCTCTTATAGCATTATAAAGTGTCATTTTCGGTGCATTGTCATCTGTAATCTTAGGAAGATATACAACATTAGCATCTCTCGCATACTCTTTCTCGAAAACTGGCTGTGAAATCCCTTTCGCAATATCTGCAGTAGCAATCAAATCTTCATTACTCATCTGTGATTTCATAAAATTCCTATTATCTTTATACAAATCAAGGCCTCCTAAATCATTGTTACTATGATAATATGCGAATTTTCATGTTAAAACCAGTCTGTTTTTAAATTAGTCACTGTGTTATAATATAGGTATAAAGGATGTTGCTCTACGTTTATAGTTCAATCATTTAAAACCACAGTTCTTATATTCTTCCATGAATTCTATAAATTTGGTGCTGTCTCCACCATTGTCTGGATGATATGTTTTAGCAAGCTCTCGAAACTTCTTCTTTATATCTGTGTAATCAGCATAGACAGGTAATCCTAATTGCTTTAGAATTTTAGTATCAAAGATAGAATCATCCGTAAATCCGGATTCTTTGTAAACACAATAATATACATGATAAAAATACTCACTAATCACATCTTTAAATTGATCCTTGTTCATATCATACAAATTAGCCAGTGTATATTTTGTATTTCTCTTTGGTTCATCATTCACATCGAAATAATCATTCCATACTAATTCTGTCATATTTGGACGTAATTTTATCTCTAGTTTTTTTAGTGCTCTTAACTTTTGTTTTATTTCATTATATTTATAGTTATTCTTAGGCATTTATCTAGTCCCTATCAATATGAACCTTAAAAGGTTATTAGTTTATAGATTATATTCAATACGTATCAATATATATTATTTCCCTTTAAAAAAGAAAAAGGAAAAATGTGCCCTAATATAAATTAGAGCACATATCTTCTACTTCTTTTCAATTGGAATCCATATTTCAACAATAGAATCTGCTTCATTACCATGGAAACGTTCATCATAAAATTCTACACAATAATGGATATCACCCTTCATAAATCTTTCCCTATAACCTTCCTGATTGGTGGAAAGCCATTCATTCATGGCGTTATTCTCACTATCGTAACCGTCTGCTACATAGACATCAAAAGATGCATATTTAGATGAAGGTAATTCCATAATAG
>JAEYPS010000010.1 GCA_023410475.1 Bacillota bacterium
ACAATTTCCGGTGGCGATAGCTAAGGGGATCCACCTGTTCCCATCCCGAACACAGAAGTTAAGCCCTTATACGCCGATGGTACTTGGCTGGAAACGGCCCGGGAGAGTAGGTAGTTGCCGGATTCAATTTTAATAAAATATATTTAATCGGGGAGCCTGTTAGCAATGATGCTGGCAGGCTTCTTGATTTGAATTAAATATCGACACATAAGTTCGGGCTATAAAACATAACTTCTTTACCCTGACGTTTTTCAGCAGCAAAATAACTTATAGAAATGCCAACTTTATTACAGTTCGCATATAAGGAATTTATCGCCTCTGTATCATCATATGTTATTATCCAATTACCATTTTTAGTAGTAATAAAATTTTTTAGTTGATCATGATCATCGTGATTATAATAATTTACGTATAATTTTTGTCCTTTGTTATAATATGGGGGATCAAGATATATAAGAGTTTTTGAATTAAATAAATCCTCCTTTTCATCTAGAAATTTAATCGCATCTTCGTTCGATATTATTATGTTATCTTTATATTCTGCGATTTTTAAAATACGTTTTATTAAGTTCTCTTTATTGAAACGACAATCCATTTTATATGAGCCATCTTGTTTAAGTCCACCAATTATTCCACCTTTCATGATACCCGACCGATTTGTGCGGTTAAGGAAGAAAGTTGAAAACCCGACTTCTAATATTGTACGATTTTTTCTCTCATTCTGAATTGCTTTTTGTTGCATCCAATTATCAATATCAACAGGAGTTCTTTCAATCATAGTACATAATTCATTGGCATGATGCTTAACAGCATACCAAAAAGAATAAATGGAATAATCAATATCGTTAATAATAATCTTTGAGACGTGGTTATGCACCAAAAGAAATATTGCCACCCCTGCTCCACCCGCATAAGGCTCGACATAAACACCACCAAGAAGGCCGTTCTTCTTAATAATAGATAAAATATAGCGTGATAATTGAGATTTCCCACCAGGGTAACGTAAAGGTGAATAGGAATACATAAAGACCTCCAGGGAGATTATACCATGATTCTATATATATCGAGCAATAAAGTTATATCTTTGCAATAGATTTTTTAGCAGCAATAATATTGAAAGCCTGCTTAAAACTTTCGATAAATTCATTACATTCATTTTCATGGTCCATAATCCATGCATTTACTATCTTTTTTAAGAGAGAAGGCTGTTCGTTGTAGAGCTTTTTAAACCAACTTTTATATGTATCCCTTTCTTTTCCAGATGTGGCTGGTATCAATGGATGATTACTTTTTATATTTCTAAGGCTTTGGCCAGCGTTTTCATCAAAGCAAGCAATTAGATTTGCATGAGGCGATTCAGTAAAAATATATTGATGTAAATCCTTTTCCGGAGATACTCCAGTTGATGGCAGCAATTTAACGTTATATAATCCCGGGTATATTCTTTTCAAAGAATCATAATCTGTTTGGGCGTCACCATCTAAAAAGATAAGTATTTCTTTTTGAAAATGCTCATCGCACTTAAATAAGTCAGTAAGTTGAGTACGACCTGCGTTAAAATTAGCGAATTTTATTTTTGATAAGAAAGCCTCTAGAATAACTGAAGCAATATATCTTGCTTCATTATCTTCGCAATATATTTTAATCGGTTCAGTATTTTCTTTTTGAAGCTTCATATTTAAATCATACATAATAGTTGAAAAGTCCGGGTTTACCATCTTTTTGAGAGACCCATTAGCAGTAGTTAAAAATACTAATTCAATATCATTGTTTTTATCTGCTTCGTTTCTCTTTGTCTTATTAGTAATATGCTCTAATAGATATAAACTATGCGTAGTGAAAGCAATTTGAATGCCTATTTCGCTGCATTGTGTAAGTATATATTCAAATAAAGCTTCCTGAGACCCTGCATGTAGTGTTGCATCAAATTCATCTATTAATAATAAGCCACCTGTCCAATTCTCACCCATTTTATTCTTAAGCTTCTTAAATGATAATATAGCAAAAAGTATTTGACCTAAGTTATCTTGACCGGCAGAATTACATAGATAATCATAACTGGCTGTATTGGTACCTATTCCATATTTCCTTTGAGCTTCATTCGGATTTACCCGCAATACATCGGTTAGTGCTTCTGGTTGAAACAAAATTGTTTGATATAAATTACTCAAGTAGGTTTTATCGGCATCTGTTAAGACAGTTCGAAATGTAGTCCTTGTTAATGCTTCAGATTCACCAATAGGATATAGTCTACTTAAACCTAAATATAATGACGGGTAAGTAATTTTCTTTTCTGATTTTCTTCCATTAAGCCTCCTTTTCGGAATAATTCTATACCTTTCGGGTTCAGTCCACCACCCAGTTCTACTATCATAAGTCTCAATTGAGGTATCCCAGTCATTATTATTACATAAAGAAATTGTCATCATTTTTGATATACTGCAATCGTGTTGTCTTGAAGCTGTAAACATTTCTGAAAACTTTGCTCTAAATTGTTTTTTAAAAAGAGTTGTCCCAAAGCATGTAGGAAGTTCAAAAGTTGCGCCCATTAGACCGAGGAGTGTTGATTTTCCAGTCGCGTTCTGACCAGAGATTACAGTTATCTTCTTTCCCAAATTAAATTCAAGTGAGTTAAATAATCGAAAACTATGAATCATAATATGCTTTATCATTATTACCCTCTACAAAAAAATATTAGGCTAATCTCATAAGCATTACAACAGAAACTAGCGAGCCATTCAATAAAGAAGATATTGTTATAATGATAATATACAATGTATCTTAAAAAGGCAAGAAAATGTTAATTGAACAAAAAATATAGGAGAACTAAAATAATAAATTGCGATTCGCATATTCCCATCCCGAACACAGAAGTTAAGCCGGGATAGCCGATGGTACCCTGCTGGAAACGGCCCGGGAGAGTAGGTAGTTGCCGGATTCACCGCCCGAGATTTATGCCTTCAGGCTTCTTTTCGTTCTTATTACGCCAAAGAATAAATTTGAAATAATATATAGTTTATTATATACTTTAAGCGCCAAAGAAAATGAAAGCTAAGGGCTGATATATGAAAGAGCCCCTGATCAAGAAATTTTCCGCGTTTATGGCGCAGCCGACTGAGGGTAAGACGTTTTGGGGAGCAAATAACCGCATCGCTTCGATAATCATAATATCCCTGCTGGGAGCCTGGATCGTGAGCATCCCGTATGAAGGGCAACTTTTCTATACTCTTGCGGAGCATTTCAATATCGAAAGCAATGAAATGCTCAATCTGTCTCTCGCCATGCAAGTCGCGGGGCTGATACTGGGCGGCATATTCATAAGGACAGCAAAAATCGCTAAAAAAATTCTGGTGCTTGCGCTGCCGGCCTGCATACTGTGCACGGTAACTTTCTTCTTTCCGTCATATTCTGTTTGGATGGTTACGCTGACGGCGTGCTCTATGATAGCCGGCATCTCTATAACTGCATCCGGTCATCTTTTCAGGAACTGTATAACGTATGAAAACCGGTTTCGCACGGTCGCGCTGATTCTCATCAATATTACCGCGTTAAAGATGGTTATCAACAATATCGCGCTCTATGTCTCAATACAGGCGGCAATAGCGTTTACCGTAATCACGCTTGCGGCGGCATGGCTTTTGACTATGAAAACAGGCATACAGGAAAGCAAAACGGCCGCCAGGGAGTATGACAAAAAAACGGGCATAAAAGCGCTTTCTTTGCTGTTCCTGTTTATCGCTATAATAACTATCAATTTTGGAATAATGACGCAGGCCATAAACCCAAAGTACGATTCTTCGATTTTTTCGAGCTGGTATTCGCTGCTGCCGTATGCCGGGGCGGCGCTAATCATGAGGCGTTTAAAGAGTGCCGACGATCGCAGCACCATGCTTTACGTAGCGGTAGGTATGATAGGGCTTGGGTTTATACTGTTTTTATCGCTGGATTATTCCGTAAGCAGCTACTTGATAGTTAATACCATAATGATGGCCGCGTGGGCTATATCCGATGTGTTCTGGTGGAGCATACTCGTAGAGATGCTTGAAATGATAAAAAACCACGCGGCAATACTAAGCGTCGGATTCAGCGCGGTAATGATTGGGGTACTGCTGGGAAAGATAACAGCGAACGCCGAGCTTGCGAATGCGAATACAAGCTTATCGACGGTTGCCATGGCCGTTATATGTATAACGCTTATCATACTGCCGGTTCTGCATAAGCTGCTGTCAAAAATGATAAAGAAAAATGCGGTAATCAGCATTGCGGATGTTAATATGCTGAGCTTTCCTGACAGCGCCGAAGCCCTGACGGAGCGTGAAAAGGAAGTGGCGACGCTGCTGCTTAAAGGGCGCACATATAAGCTTATAGCGGCCGAGCTTTATTTAAGTGAGAATACGGTTAAAACCCATGTCAAAAACATATATTCAAAGCTTAACATCAAAACAAAGTCGGAACTGTTTAATTACATAACAAAATAATTCAAAAAACAAAAAGTCACCTGTTTTGGGTGAGGACTTTATTTGTATTGCGTATTATTATACTCCATACAAATTGAAAAACGTGCCTGTATCACAGATACAAGCTATCGTAATCTTAGCATCTCCCATCCGACGATTGGTGCACCGGACAGCGGCGCACCGGTCGTCGTGATTTTTTTAGACAGGCAACCGCTGTTAACGAATCATTCAATAGAATGGGAATTATCTATAATTTAAGACCTGTTAACTCTGCCTTTACAGTTTATAATGTCGCGAATGTTAATCAACTTTTTATTTTTAATGCGTTGAATATAAATCAGGGAGTGTGTGAGCATACACGTCGGGCTACTTGGAATCCCCGATATAGCTCAGCAGGTCATACGTTTATACCGATAATCAGCGCCGCAAGATAGAAATAGATTATAAGAGCAAACGCGTCGACTATAGTTGTTATCAGCGGACTTGCCATAATAGCAGGGTCAAGCTTAAGGCGTTTTGCGATGACAGGCAGCATACCCCCGGTTATCTTCGCGATTATTATCGTGAGCATAAGCGTTACCGCAACGGTAAGCGCAATCGCAAATGAATATCTCTCCAGAAAATAAATTCTTAGAAAATTCAGCAGCGCGAGAGCCGCCCCTACAAGCAGGCTTATTCTGAACTCCTTCCATAAGATTTTTGTTATATCCGAAAGCTTGACCTCTCCAAGTACGATGCTTCTTATAACGAGCGTAGACGACTGCGCGCCCGCGTTGCCTCCGGTGTCCATCAGCATTGGGATAAAAGCGGCAAGCACAACCACAGCCTGCAGAGTATCTTCAAACCCGCGTATAATATAACCCGTGAAGGTTGCGGAGATCATCAGCACCATAAGCCATAATATCCTCTTTCGCGCGAGCATAAAAATACCGGCGTTTATATACTCTTCGTCGGTTGGACGGACTGCGGCCATTTTCAGCATGTCTTCCGTGGCCTCTTCTTCGATGACATCGACGATGTCGTCGATGGTGATTATACCCACAAGGCGCTGCTCGGCATCTACGACAGGCAAGGCAAGCAGGTCGTATTTTTTAAAGATGTTGGCTGTGTATTCCTGGTCGTCATGAGTATAAACAAATATGACGTCCTTTTGCATTACGTCTTCTACCGTAAGCTTTTCGTCGGCGAGCACAAGGTCTTTTAGCGATATCGTGCCCTGCAGGTGGCGAGCTTTGTCTATCACGTAGCATGTATATATAGTCTCTTTGTTGGGGGCCGATTTTCTTATAGAGTCTAAAGCGCTCTTGATGGTAAGCTCTTTTTTTAGTCCCGCATATTCTATAGTCATCAGGCTTCCGGCGGAATCATGAGGATAGTTCAAAAATTGATTTATCAGCGTTCGCTCGACATCGCTCGTATTCTTAAGTATTTTTGCGACAAGGTTCGCGGGCATTTCCTCCAAAAAATCGATTTTATCATCAAAATATAAATCTGACAGTATATCGGATAGTTCCGACTCGTTAACCAGATTAGAGATCTCCGTTTGCCGTTCTGAGCTTAAGTATGAAAACGTATCCGCGGCGTTGTCTTTTGAGAGCAGCCTGAATACTACCAAGGCCTGTTTTTCATCGAGGCTTTCTATATAGTCTGCAATATCCTGAACAGGATGACTTTCAAGGTCCGCTTTCAGACGCTGAAACTCTTTATTACTAATCAAGTTGTTAAGGAAATCAAAATCCATTTACGCCCTCATATAACCATATCAAACAATAACAATAGTTTAAGCTAAAACATAGTTGTTAAACATCTGTCGTTCATATGAGCGGGTTTAATAACCCGCGGCTTTTTTAAAGCTGTGTTATTATTTATTATATGGTATTATCCAAGCCGCAACAAGTTTTTTGATTATCAGTGACAAATCTCGCGTTTATACGTTTGTAACGCTATTGTCATGCCTGATTTTAAGACCAGATGAGAACATAAACACTGTCGCCGGAATTAAATTACTTGACAGATATATGCATAATATGGGATATTCATAGTATGATATAACAACCATTGGCAGGAGGAATACCATCATCGAAGGTAATAAAGAATATGACGCGTTCGGGCCGTGGATTTATGAGATAGATGACGAGCATGAGGTTCCCGGGATTTTCAGAAGCTATTATAATGCAGATGATAAGCATCTTATGCTTTTTAAAGTTCCGAGAAACATCGAGAGAAGAAATGCGTCGCCGAATATGGATCTTTATGATTATCTGATCGGCGCGTATGATGCATACCTGCATATTCTGAAAAGGAACGGGAAAAGCGTAACAGAAGAAAAGATATACTACAGCGATATTTATGCTATCAAAGATATGCATGCTCTGCTGAAGGGAGAACTTATCCTTTTTGTAAGCAGCGGTATAACAAATATAATTTACAATACGGTATCCGAAGAGGTCATACTAAAACTGATAAATGTCATTGAAAATAAACTGAACGGTTATAAGCAAAAGATAAAGATGGATAGCATTGAGATCGAAAATACTTTGAGAATCACCGGATCATTGGACTTTTTGTTTATAAACCTTTCAAACAAACTCAAGAGAATAAATCCTGCTGTCAATTTGGCCGCTTATCAGCCGAATATTATTATAAACAGAAAGTCGCCCGAATTAAAAGAACAGCTTAAGTATAAAAAGTGTATTATATCAAAAACCGCGTTTCTTTCAAATGACAACGAGCTTATAATACTGGAGCAGGAGATATCGAAGAGAAGAAAGGGCAAAGAAGAACTTGATTATTCCTATCTGTATATACCGTATAAAAACATTACGGGAGCAAAAATGTATCGCTTTGACAGGGAACAGGACCTTAGCAGCATGGAGATCTGCGCAGGCAATCAAAGGTTTACTTATATATTTGAAAACCGCAATAAGCATATATTAAATGTTTACAATAAGCTCAGCGGAGCCGGTTATATCCAGTAAAGGAAGAACAATAAAAACAGCTGTTGTCACGGTTTTATTTATGGATTAAAAAAGCATATTCAAGAGGCCTGTCAGCAGTATACGGCGGGCTTTTTTATTGAGCACAAAAACAAACACTTTTTTATTCCGTTGCAAAAACAACATATGTATGCCATTGTTTATGCTATAATAAACCCATAAATAAAGATCGGCAAAGCAGGATATGCGAGATTAAACTGCTGCCCGGCGCAAAGAATAAGAAGAGCGGGAGGGAAGATATATGGGAAAGAAAATGACTGATAAGGTGACATGGGTGGGAAAGGTCGACTGGATACTCGAGACGTTTCACGGAGAGGAGTATTCTACGCACAAGGGCTCCTCGTACAACTCATATCTTATACGGGACAAGAAGACTGTGCTGATAGATACGGTATGGAAGCCATTTGATAAGGAATTCGTCGCCAACCTAAAGCAGGAGATAGATCTTAACAGCATCGACTATATAATTGCCAACCACGCTGAGACAGACCACAGCGGAGCGCTGCCAGAGCTGATGCGCGAGATACCCGAGACGCCAATATATTGCACGGGCAACGGTGTAAAGTCTCTGAAAGGGCATTACCATCAGGACTGGAACTTCGTGACCGTAAAGACGGGGGACACTCTTGATATAGGCGAGAATAAGCTTGTGTTCGTGGAAGCGCCTATGCTGCACTGGCCCGACTCTATGTTTACATATATGACGGGAGAGAACATACTCTTCAGCAACGACGCGTTTGGGCAGCACTATGCCACCGAGCTTTTGTATAACGATCTTGTCGACCGGGCAGAGCTTTACCGTGAGGCGCTGAAGTATTACGCGAATATACTGACGCCTTTCAGCCCGTTCGTGATAAAGAAGATAAACGAAGTGCTGGGCTTTAATCTTCCCGTCGATATGATAGCGCCCAGCCACGGAGTGATCTGGCGTGACGATCCGACGCAGATAGTCAGGCAATACCTGGAGTGGGCGGACAAGTATCAGGAAAATCAGATATCGCTCGTTTATGACACCATGTGGGACTCGACAAGGAAGATTGCCGAGGCGATAATGAGAGGAATACAGAAAGCCGACCCTGCTGTGACAGTAAAGCTTTATCACTCGGCGAGGGATGACAAGAACGACATATTATCCGAGGTTTTCAAGTCGAAGGCGGTGCTTGTCGGCTCGTCCACGATAAACAACGGCTATCTCTACTCTATAGGCGGGCTGCTTGAGATGATGAAGGGGCTGAAATTCAAGGGCAAGAAAGCGGCGTCGTTCGGAAGCTACGGCTGGAGCGGCGAGGCAGCAGCGCAGATAAGCGGGCACCTAAAAGACGCAGGATTTGAAGTGGTAAACGACGGTATACGCGCCATGTGGGTGCCGGACGAGAAAGCGGAGCGCGAATGCGAGGCTTACGGAGAAGAGCTTGTAAGTCTACTCTAAAACAAGGGCAGCAGGCCCGTCAGCTGAATTTGGTTGACGGGTTTTTCTTGTTTAGCTCCGATTGCCCGCATGCAGGCACGATGCTATACTGTTTACATGGGTTAAGGAGGCGTCATGAAGAAGCGGTGGATACTAGCACTTGATGTTCTTTTCATACTTACGCTTGCTGCCTGTTCTGGGAGCGGTGCGGAGCAGCCTTTACTTTCAGATACACCCGCGCCTGAGCTCACCCTTACTGCTCCCGCGCCCACACCGGTAATAACAACGAAACCCGCGGCCTCGAATGGGCCGGAGAAATCACAGACGCACGAAGTTTCCGTAAAAATCGCTGCGATACGCGTGCGCGAAGGCGACACTCTCGAGCGCGATATAATACCGCAGCTCAAAGATGCGTTTTCTATGTCCGAGAACCAGGTAAAGGACGCTCTTGCCCGCGCGAAAAGCAGCCTCATTAAGGCTGCCGGTTTTCGGCGCATGGAGGGAATGATCGTGCCGGGGACATACGATATCAAGGGTGAGAGCCTGGAGTACTGGATAAGCGAATGGATAGACGGCGCGGAGAAACGCTATGAGCGTCTCGCTGCCAGCGTTTCCGAAAAGAACGATCTCAGCGCCGAGCAAAGGATTATACTCGCGTCCGTCGTCGAGGGTGATACGAACCTTGCGGGCTCATACGAGGATGTTGTAGCGGCTGTCTATCAGAACCGCATAAAAAAGAACGACAGATTCGGCAGCTGCCCGACGGTGGAATACGCTATCGGATATCAAAGGCCCTACCTTACCAAAGATGATACTAATGTTGACAGCAAATACAACACATATAAGCACAGAGGCCTTCCGCCGGGGCCTCTATGCTGCTTCGGCGACGAGAGCCTTAAAGCCAGTATATCAAAGCCGATTGATACCAAGCTATACTTCTTCTTTTACGACTATGTGAAAAAGCAAATTTTATCTTTTAACAATATAGAGGACTTCAGAGCTGCGGGTAAAGAATCAAAAGCGCTGTTTGAGGCGACGTTTGAAATAAGCCGCTTCGAGAAGATGGCAGACAAGCGTGATTTCTTCTAGGCAACCGGCGGTTGCGAAAACGCAATGGCGTGTTGGTGGATGAAGCTTTGTTTTAAATGTATGATTCACTTGAGGTGATGAATTATGGAGTTTGGTGAGAAATTAACGGCGGTAAGAAAGGACAGAGGCTTTTCGCAGGAAGAGCTGGCCGAGCGCATCGGCGTGTCGAGGCAGGCGGTCTCAAAATGGGAGTCGGGGGAGTCATACCCCGACATCGAAAACCTCATCGCGCTGAGCGACGTATTCGGTGTCAGCATCGACAGGCTTATCCGGCGAGACGCTGACGGCTGCGCGGCGGCGCTGATTGATGACAATGAAAACGACAGCGGGGGAATTATAGATTTTCTTATAACGGCAAAGAAGAACACATACGCGGCGCACGCTCCCGAGATGAAGCCCTCACGCCCCCGGTCGCACGACATCAGTTATGAAGAGGGAAAGCTGCTGTATATCGATACGTATCTTGGCGGCGAGAGGTTTTCGGGAGAGGAAGCTGTATGGCGTGAAGGGCAGCCTTTGTGGGCAATGAACTACAGCGGCAGGACTCTGAGCAAGAAATTTTCGGGAGACTTTTTAAAGCAGGCGCTGCTGCGAGTGCCGCGGGAGCTTCCGTTCAGAGGTCCGCTCGTACATAAAAGCGGCGACTACAGCTATCACTGCACTGTAAGCGGGGGCTTCGAGTGGTTTCAGGGCTATGAGGAAATATTCTGTGAGAGCGAGAAGGTGTATGAGTGCTTCTTCCACGGCGGTATGATAAAGTAGTTTGCTTAATCGACCGTGTGCTGCCGTATGCGGTTTGATATATCGAGATATCAAGACCGGGCTTGCGTACTCTTTTTTATGATCCACTCCGCGATATAATCGGCGGCCAATGTTATGTTTCCTATTTGACAGTGCTCCGCCGCAACGTCAATAAGCACTTTTTGACTTTCATATGGAAAAATAATGTTTTATCCATATAATAAAATGGCGGAGGCCGGGGCAACATATTAGCGGAGGTGGATTTATGAAGGTTAAGGATATAATGACAAAGCAAATAGCGTGCGTAAGCGCCGACGAGCCTATAGAGCGCGCCGCGCAGCTTATGAAGCAGTATAACGTAGGCTCGATACCCGTCTGCGAGGGCGAAAAGGTTATAGGCATCGTAACGGACAGGGACATAGCGCTTCGGCTCGTAGCGCAAGGACAGGGCTACGGAGTAAGCAGCGTATCAAACATAATGACGCCAAACCCCGTTGTGGGTTCGCCCGACATGGACGCGGGGGAAGCGGCAAGACTTATGGGGCAGCGCCAGATAAGAAGGCTGCCCATAGTTGAGCGGGGGACGCTTGTCGGCATCGTGGCGCTCGGCGACATATCGACGCAGCCCGCGCTGCAGGACAACGCCGAGAGCGCTTTGCACGACATATCGCTGCCGGGAAGCCTTACTTAACTGAGCTGCCGGACAATGCCCGCGTATACCCGCGCGGGTGTTTTTTTCTATTTTAAAAAATAATTTGACAAATCACAAATGTGGGGTTATAATTAGACCAATTGGTTTAACTAAGCGGTCTAACACAAAAACCCAAATGACCGCACGGCTTATGAAGGGCAATTATTGCCGTGAAAGGCCGTTAAACCTTTGGGTAAAATCGATATATTTGGAGGCATCATCATGATTCAAGTAAAGAATCTGTATCATGATTACGCCGGCAAGGGAAGCTTTGCGGTATCCGACGTATCCTTTCACATCGAGAAGGGTGAGATATTCGGATTCCTCGGACCTTCGGGAGCCGGCAAAAGCACTGTGCAGAATATCCTGACAGGGCTGCTTAAACTGCAGAAAGGAAGCGTCGAGTATGACGGAGTGCCTGTTTCGGGCTTGACGACGAAGTTCTTTAACCGTGTCGGGGTATCATTTGAACAGCCGAACCTGTATTTACGGCTGACGGGACTCGAAAACCTCAAATACTTCGCCGGGCTGTTCTCTGTGCCCACGCTAAGCCCGATGAATGTGCTGGACGCAGTAGGCCTGCGCGACTCGGCAAACAAAAAGGCAGGTGAATATTCAAAGGGAATGAAGCAAAGGCTGACGCTGGCGCGCTCGCTCATCAACTCACCGGAAATACTCTTTCTTGACGAGCCGACGAGCGGACTCGACCCTTCGACGGCGGCTTCAATTAAAGAGCTGATACTCAACCAGAAAAAGCGCGGCGCAACGATATTTTTAACGACTCACAACATGTTCCTTGCGGATTCGCTTTGCGACCGGGTAGCGTTCCTCGAAGGCGGAAGGATTGCCGCTATGGACACACCGGCAAACTTAAAGCTCAAATACGGCAAACAGGCCGTCACCGTGGAGTACGCGGAAGGCTCAAAGACCTCGTCGCAAAGCTTCGACATGGAAACCGGGCGCAAGGAGCTGGCTGATTTCCTGTTGAGCGTGCGCCCAATAACCGTCCATTCGCAGGAAGCAACGCTTGAGGATATATTTATCCGCGTCACGGGAAGGGGGCTCAGCCAATGAAGCGCTTTGCACTTTCGCTGGAGCGCGACTTCAAGCTGTTGCTGCGCAACGCCATCTTCTGGGTGATGACCGCTACGCTCGTGGCTATAATATTGACGGTAAACTTCATCGTACCTGAGGATTTTTCAGCCTCAAAGACGCAGGTTGCGGTATACGGCCTTGATTACACCGTTCCCGGCGCGAAGGTTCTTCGCAGCGCCGAAGAAGTGGAGCAGTATATCACCGACAACGCAGGTTTAGGGATTATCTTTGAAAACGGCCGGTATACGCTTATCCACACCGGCCTTGGTGAAAAGACAGCGGCCGCAGCGGCCGCGGCGCTGTTACCGGCTTCTTTGGACCTGCCACAGATAGAAGTGTCAGAGCTGCGTCAGCAGACCCGGGCTATCCCCGAGAACATACGACTGACTCCTGTTTTTATCTGCTTCGAAGCCATAATATTAGGTTTTTTGATGTCCGCCGTGCTGATGCTCAGCGAAAAGCACGAACAGGTATTAAAAGCCTACCGCATATCGCCGGGAGGCACGCTGAGGTATGTTTCCGGGAAAGCGGCGCTGTTCGCGCTTATAGGTACGGCGTATGCCGTTCTGATGGCCGTTACAACGGTGGGGTTTGATTTCGACTGGGCCGGTTTCATAACGGTAACGCTGCTGGGGTGCGCGCTGTATACGCTGCTCGGCATGAGCTTGGCCGTCTTTTTCAAGGATATCAGCGGGTGGTTCATGACGGCGCTCGTGTTGCTCTCCCTCAATATGCTGCCCGCCATAAGTTATTCATCGCCGGCATTCTCACCCGGGTGGATATCCGCCATACCATCCTACACTGCAATATTCGCATACTCAGAGATATTGTTCCCCGTAGGAAAAGGCGTGATCGCACCCGTATTGATACTCGGCGCAGAAGTTGTCGCGGCGCTCGCGCTGTGCTCAGCGCTCGTGCGCGCAAAGCTGCTCCGCGCCGGAAAGGAGGCTTGACATGAGCAAATATGTCTCTTTACTGAAAACAGATTTCAGACTTGTGTTTCGTGACAAAATAGTGCTGTATATGGCGCTGGGTCCGCTGCTGCTCTCGCTCGTGCTGCTCGCCGTGATGGGCGGGGCGTCAGGCGTCGCGATGAATTACGCGGCTGCGCCCGGCGTGCCGCAGCATGTGCTTGAGAATCTTAGCAGCATGGCCGATGTTCAGGAATACGGAAGCTATGACGAAATGCTAGCCCGTGTGGAGCGAGCGGACAGCGCAGCGGGCATCTATATCAAGGAAGGCCGGCCGGCGCTGCTGCTGGAAGGAAACGAGCCCGAGGAGTTCAGGATAAACTCTTCATTGCTGCTGTCAAGGGCGGTTGCAAGCGACTTGCCGGAGTTCGAGAATTTCCCCGTGCAATCCGCGGGGAATGTCATAACGGAAATTTCGTTTGCCATGATACTGCTGCTGTCCATATTCCTGGGCGGCGCGGTAGCCGGCTTCAATATGGTCGCGGAACGTGAAAGCGGCGCCATACGAGCGCTGGCCGTATCGCCTCTGACTCTTAAAGGCTATCTTCTGGCAAGAACGGCGCTTGCGCTGCTGCTGTCGCTCGTGAACGTGCTGCTGTGCTCACTGATTATTGGCAAGGGCGGGCAGCTTACGCCGCTGCTGCTGGCGACGTTGGCGTCGGCGCCCGTATGCGCCCTTGTTGCTTTGTCGCTGGGGGGCACGGCCTCCAACCAAATAGCGGCCACAGGCACGCTTAAACTGCTGATGCCCGCGTGTATAATAATACCTATTTCATCTGTGTTTGTGCCGGAAGGTTTCAGGTTTGTGTATTGGTGGATACCGGTATATTGGCAGTACGAGGCGCTCACGGGCGGGTTCGCGGGGAAAACCGATGTTATTGCATATGCGTTTGCCTTGCTGACGGGGCTCGTATGGTTAGCGGTTCTTTCAAAACTTACTGCGCGAAAGCTCAGTTTGAGGTATAATAAAGGAGGTAAATAAAAATGGAATGGTACTGGTGGGTTTTGATAGCCGCGGGAGTTGCGGCGTTCGTATTCATCAAGGTGAAGGTAAGCGGGAGCTTTATGAGAAGCATGAAGGAAAGGCAGAACGAAAAACTTAATCGCGCGGAGGAAGATGAGTAATGCCGGACGGCGGCGGCTTTACACGCCCCATGCGAGGGGCGGGAACGAATCCGCTCAATGAGCTGCCCGACCTTTTCAGCGCGGCGCTCGATGAGTTCAGCGCGAAGTCTTTCGATGAGGCTTCGCTGAACGACATCATCAGGGCCGCGAACATAAGCAAGGGCAGCTTCTATTACCGTTTTGCCGACAAGACCGATCTTTACTTGTGCCTTATAGACCGCATAATGGCTGAAAAGCTGGCATACTTTGCCGAAAAGCAGACAACGGCGGACTTCCCTTCGGATTTTTTTGAGCAGATAAAGACGCTGGCCGCGGCGGGGCTGGAATACGCACGGTACGAGCCGAGGTATTATTCATTTTTCCGGCGTTTTCTTTCCGAGACGGGAGCGGTCAAGCAGGCCGTCAGAAAGGCTTTCCCCGACGCAGGTATGGACAATATGCTCATGATGGTTCAGGCGGCGAGAGCCGCGGGCAAGCTCAGGGAGGACATGAGCGACGAGTTCATAAGCGCAATGCTGCAGCTTATGCTAAACAACATCGATACGCTGCTAAAGCCTGATATGAGCGACGATGAGATAGAAGACATGATTCACAAACTGTCAAGCATGTTTGAAACAGGCATCTCAAGGCAACAATAATTCTCCTTAAAAAGTATCGTTAATATCGACCCGGCTAAAGCGGCTCGCGCAATGACAACTTAAACTTAACATCTTTTACACATGGCATTTGCATTTATTACCGCGCTGCATTATATTGTTATCAAACGATGTATCAGGAGCTGCTTATGAACATATACACTGTAGACGCATTTACCGGCAAACCGTTTGGAGGCAACCCCGCGGGTGTTTGCGTGCTTGAGAGAGGTATGAACCCCAAATGGATGCAGAGCGTCGCGGCGGAGATGAATCTCTCGGAGACGGCGTTTTTGCTTAAAGCCAACAAAGGATATATGCTGAGGTGGTTTACCCCAAAGACGGAGGTGGACCTTTGCGGACACGCGACGCTCGCGAGCGCGCACCTTTTGTGGGAGGCAGGGCTTTGCGACGACGACGAGATAACGTTCCATACCAAAAGCGGACAGCTGGGCGCGAAACGGGCGGGACGCTTTGTAGAACTTGACTTTCCGCTTGAGATGGACGAGGAGACAGAGGCGCCCGGCCTTTTGCGCGAGAGCCTCGGAGTGCCGTTCAAGTATGTGGGAAAGAACAGGATGGATTATATCGTTGAGGTCGAGGACGAATCAGCCGTTAAAAACCTTCAGCCCGATTTCGCGCTTATGAAGCTGATGTCTGCAAGAGGCGTAATGGTTACAGCGCCTTCTGAAAAGAATGATTTTGATTTTGTTTCAAGGTGCTTTTTTCCGGCGCTCGGCATAGACGAAGACCCGGTTACCGGCTCGGCGCACTGCTGCATGGGGCCTTATTGGGCGAAAAAGCTCGGCAGGAGAGAGCTTAACGCGCGGCAGATATCCCAAAGAGGGGGAGAGCTTAAGCTCTCGGTGCTGGACAAGAGGATACTGATATACGGCGAGGCAGTGACGGTAATAAAGGGAGAGCTTGCGGGGGAAGCGGAATAAGAACGCAAGTACATCGGCGGATGTTCAGGCGTAATTTTATTGCCGTATATGTTAGTTGTTTATTAAATACGCAATTTGTTTTACTGAGTTGTTTGTCTATTAGGTGCAGTTATAAATACATTTGACCGATAGAGGTGACATTTATTTAGGGAGAATTATTTTGTCAACTAATCTAATTACCCACCGAAATCATTATGTCCCGGAATTTTACCTCAAAAATTGGAGTCAAGACAGGAATAGTATTTTTGTATACAGTTTGCTTGTACCTGATTCCAGAACCCCTTATTGGAGTCGTAGAAGGATTAAATCGACTGCTGTATGGAATGATTTTTATACGCGAAATGAGGGGGAGAAGGAAGTAGATGATTTTGAAAAATGGTTTAATAAAGAATTTGAATCACCTGTAAAAATAGTTTTTGAAAAACTATTAAATGGTTATAGCTTGAGTACAGAAGAATCCCAAAAGCTTTCTCGTTTTGTTGCTGCTCAACACTTGAGAACGCCTGCACGTCTTAATACATTAATGGCACAGTGGCGTACAGAAATGCCCCAAGTATTTGAAGATACCGTGCAAAAAATATCGAAACAACTTGAAGCACAACCACAATTAATTAATAGTTACCCACAAACACCTGAAGAAGCAAAACTATTACCAATAAAAGTTATGGTTAATAAAGATAAGCAACAAATCGAAGTTAAATCGCTTGTTGGTAAAGGAATGTATCTATTTGCTTTGAAGCATCTGTTGACAAAGACGGTAAGCGTTACAGAAAAGTACAAATGGGATGTTATTCACGCCACAAATGATGTATCATTTCCAACCTCGGATGACCCCGTAATATGCTTAAACTACAATAGTGAAAAAGATTATGATTTCAAGGGTGGATGGGGTAAGAAAAACGGAAATATTATTATGCCAATTTCTCCAAAGCTCTTACTAATAACTCAAATAGGAAGTAATATGCCTAACGTAAAGTTAGACTATTCAGAGCATTGGAGTAAGTTTTTTCGTAAAATCATTATTGAGCATGCTCATCGTTATGTATATGCAATCGAACGGCAAAAAGGAATGCTTGCAATCAATCCCAGGAGGGTTAATAAAGCTTTATTTGAAAGTGAAAAGTGCATAATGGCAGGTTGGCATGAAGAACAAATGGAAGGAGAAGCCCAACTAAGATAGTGCTTAAAATAAGCTATTATAGCAATAATGTTCAGGCCAACATGGTATTTGGAACATTCGTTTTTTATATTTTGTACGCCTTCTGGGCGATAAGTCGAATTTATTGCATTGTCATGATGATAGTTTCATGATAAAGTAAATTAAAGAAGGAGTGTATTGATGTCGGTAATCCTGTAAGGACCAAGGTTAATGACGTAAAACGAGCAGTTGCTGCTCTTGTTTGTGTTATCAAAAACTGCCTTACAGATTGAACGAGCATCCATTATGTATAATGATGTGATTTGTAGCGCAGTAGCATACTGTGCTTTTTTGATTCTTTCTATAAGGTGATAATCAGAAAGGAAGAATACCATGTATACATTTACAGATCAGTTTATGTCCAATGATAAGAATGTTGAGTTCTTGAAAACTAATATGATGGGGCCAAACGCCATGCGGCTGTCAGAGGAAATGTCGTCGCATTTGAGTATCAATGAGAATATGCGAATACTTGACCTCGGCTGCGGGTGCGGTCTTTCCACGCTTTATTTGGTAAAAAAATATGGCTCGTCCGTTTTCGCCGCCGACCTTTGGATTTCTCCGACGGAAAACTATCAGCGTTTCCAATCTATTGGGATCGATGATAAGGCCGTTCCGGTTTCCGTGGATGCGACTAAGGGGATGCCTTTCGCAAACGGATACTTTGACTTGTTGTTCACCGTGGGCGCTTACCATCATTTCGGTGATACGGAGCAAATGCTCCCGTCGCTCATTCCTTTTGTGAAAAAAGGAGGATTTGCAGCCATCGCTATTCCCGGCATAAAGTATGAATTTGGGGAAAATGTCCCCGATGAAATGAAGCCGTTTTGGAATGATGAGGTGGCAAGGACTATACACTCTCTTGACTGGTGGAAGGATTTGTGGAAGAAAGCAGAGGGCATAGAAATTGTGGACATTCGTGAAATGCTATGCTGCAAACAGTCGTGGGATGAATGGCATACCAGCTATTGGGATGGCATCGGCGAAGACATAAAGATGAGGCAAGCTGAAAACGGAAGGTACTATAATCTTATTCAGATGATTGCTAAAGTCATTTGAATAATTGCCGTTCACCATTGCCCCCAAAGGTATACCTGATAAGCGTAATATAAAGCGACATAGAATTGGATTAAGCAGGCAGGCTCTACATTAAAGGGGTCTGCCTGCTCTTTTAATAAGCATTAAAAAGAACTCAGCATTATGTGCGTAGTAAAGTGTTAGCGGAGAATAATTTATCAGGATGATTAATTGCCAGCCTTGTCAGTTAGCAGTTATATCCTCAAACGTTACGGGGATCACGCTTTTGATAAGATTCGGGTCTGCCTCTACCTGCGTTCCGACCTTGCCGCCGTTGAAGATTATAGTATCGTATAATAAAGCAGTCTCGTCGATCACCGTCCGGAACTGCTTTTTCATGCCTATGGGAGAGCAGCCGCCCTTTATGTAGCCCGTAACGGGCTCTATCTGTTTAACGGGTATCATCTCAACGCTCTTCTCGCCGACGGCTTTCGCCGCTTTTTTAAGGTCAAGCTCTGTGTTCACGGGAAGCACGAACACGAAGTATTCGCGGTTCTTTGAAACCGTGACGAGTGTCTTGAACACCCTGCCAGGCTCCTGCCCTATCATATTAGCGACGGTGACTCCGTCAATCATATTGTCGCTGTCGTCGTAGTCGTAATGATTATATTGTATGCCGTGCGCTTCGAGTGCGCGCATGACGTTTGTATTCTTTGCCGGTTTGGACATGGAAGCTCCTTTTAAACTGCATACATAAATATGATTATGCACCCTCGGTTACAATACCGTATTTGTTCAGGATATGCTTTAATTCCGTCATAGCTTCATCTGCTAAAAATATGAGCGTTAACTCATTATTGCCAACATTGCCGATTGCAACATGGCCGCAGCCGTCCGTTGCGGGGAATACGCTGACAGTTCTATCTTTTTGAATAAACTGAACCTCACACGCTCCGAAAGGACACGCGGGGCGATCTTTATGCATATTGCCGCGGCACAGCTCTATAATCCGTGTAAAATCCGTGTTGTCGGGAGTGAGCGTTACTTTTAAATCCGTATAATGTGAAATAAGAACGATACTTTCGGCTTGCTCTATAACAAAACTGCCCATGCAGCCGGTAAGAAGTATAATGCAAAAGAGCAATGCGGTTATGATATAGAATTTTTTCATTTAAAAACCCCAGATAGTTTCGTTGCGCAGGTCTGGTACTTTATCGGTCTGTCATAACAACTTTTTCTCAAGTACGTAGTCGTCCATCTTATAGCCCTCGCCTATGTCTTTTACGCACGAGTCGGTAATTGAGAAGCCAAGCTTTTTATACGTCTCGAGAGAGGCCTTGTTGTATTTGTTGCAGGTGAGCCAGACGCGCTTTGATTTGTTCTTCCTCGCGTATTCGTATATCTTTTCGAGCATTGCGCGGGCAATGCCCTTGCCGCGGTAGCCCTGCTTTACATATAGCTTGCTCAAAAATACGCCCGAACCGTCTTTCTTTACGGCGCTGTATCCGCACGGCACGCCGTCAAAACTCGCAATGTAATAGACATAGCCGCCCGCGATGTCGCTTTCGATGGCGCTTTGTGACTGAAACTTTTCGAGCATATAGGAGACCTGAGTCTTTCCTATGATGGGCGAGTAATGCTGCTCCCATATCTCCTTTGCGAGTGCTTCGAGCGTTTTTGTATCCGCCGTGCCCGCAGCCCTGACGCGCAGCCTTGTGTTCATTATGATCACCTCAAAAAACACAGAGCACAGGTGCAAAAATAAGGAGTCGTCAATAAAACCAACAGCCGATCATTTTAAGCGAGTTTGTATAAGCGTTACAATTATATCATAATACTCGGCTTAAATCATCCTTCTGATTTTAGCGGTGATAAAAAGCAGCAGAGGCAGCGCGAGCCCCATCGTAAGATTCATATAGGGCACTATATTTCTTGAAAAACGTATCATCTCGAATGAAGAGTTAGCGTAAAACACCGCGAAGAAGAACGAAAGGCTGAGAATGGGGGTGAGCAGCGGCACCTCGCCCCGAAGATTGGCGGTATTTTTTATCATCCGCGATGTACAGTACGCGAAAAACGATATCGTGATAAACTCCGCGAGCGTGCGTATAGACTTAAAAAGAGAGTCGATACCCGCCGACGAATCGAACAGGGCTATGTTCTCTACCGCGGTCAGATAAGGGACTCTGAGTTTTGATATAACATGATAACCCAGCATGCCTATAAGAGCGAGTATGATAAGGGTGTTCGAGATCGTCAGATACCCCGCCGTAAATACAAACGGCCTTAAGTTTTTGCTTTTGTATTCTATTCTGTCGTTGAACACGAACACGGGGGTGATATAGACGAATATGGTAAGCGGAAATACCGCTGACTCAAGCGCAGGGGCAACATCGAGAACGCTTACGGGTGTAACGAAGTCCGGGCGGAAGTGAAGGAACAACAAGAACAGCGTCACCATCAGCTGCCCGACTATGAGTATGAATATAAGCTTGTTCATGCGGGCGATGACGGCTATGCCCCATCTTAACATAATGCCCACCAGCGCTGTTAGCAGGAATAGCATCAGCGTAAGGTCCGTACCCGTAAACACCGTGGTTACAAGCGTATCCGCCGCGTACCGCTCGTAAAGGCTGAGCAGCAAAAAGAGCCAGACAATATAAAGCAAAGAGAGCATTATGCCTATCGCCTTTCCGAACACCGCGCATAAAACGTCGTGCAGAGACTTTCCTTCAAACTTGCTCATTACTTTATAGAGAACATATAAAAGAGGAATGAACACTATCATGCTGAGCGGAACAGAAAGCCACGCGGCCTGATGCGCAATCTGCGACGTTGTCGACGTCATAAAGCGCAAAGAGGCCGTGTGCGTTGCCACCGCGAAAACAAGCAGCGCCTGCATAAGAGTTATTTTTTCGTTTCTTATTTTCATTGCCCCTCCCGCATGGCCGCGCCGAAAAAGTCGAGAACGGCTTTTGAAAAGCTCGTAAATCCCGGAACCAGAAGCAGGTATACGCCGAGGGCGACCGCGAGCGCCGCGATTGCTATATAAAGCACGGTTTCTTTTTTTGTTTTATCTTTTATCAGCTTTCTTGCCTCGAACACCGCGATCACGATAAATATCACCAGCGCTACAGCCATATCAGCCGCCTTCCTCCCCTGCAGTCTGCGCAAACTCGTACGTGCTGTGAATAGTCGTGCTGACTTTTATTTTTACCTTGAGTTTCGTAAATACGTCTTTCCAGTCGTCTTTAAGCTCCTGCCATTTGACGGGGTCTTTATGATAAAACCTGTCCATGATGAACGCGGGGTCGCATGCCATGCTTTGCATTTGAGATACGGCTTCAGCCATCTCATCACGGATTATCTCGCTGTGCCGCTGAGCTAGGTATTGCAAATCATCCGCTTCCATAGGGTCTATGCCCTTGTATTCGGTGAGGTTCGACTGCAGATCAACTTCAATTTCTACGAAAAGCGGGTCGAACGAGGGAGTGACTTTCGTATGGGCGCCGATAAGATCGAGCGCGGCGGCTTTGCCTTTTTCGTCTTTTACAGAAATGAGAGACCTGTTTACGTCGCCCGTCAAGAAATTAAGCGCTCTTGCACTGCGCGCGTCGAGATACCCCGCAAGCTTGTCCCCGTCGAAAAGCGCGAAGCCCTGCGCCTTTATCATAAACTCCTGCTCGCTTTCGCCCTCATTGCCGCCTTCGTCTCCGCTCTCGGCGCCCCCTTTCCCGACAGGGTTTTCAAACACCTCGACAGTAGGTATATATACGCTTACCCAGGGTATCTCGCTGTACGCCGCGTAGTTTAAAAGATGTATTTCGCGCGTGAAGCCCGTTCTCCCCGCGCCCGAGAACAGCGCGTCGAGATAACCTCCGAGACCGCCCTTTATAGTGTTTGCCTTAAGCAGGAAGTCCTTGGCTGTCGACTCTTTGGCGACGGCTATGCGGTAAAGCAGGCGCGCCTCGTCATCTTCGGTAAAAAAGCTGAAGAGCCTGGCTATACCCTCCTTTGCGGCGTCCTCGCCGATTATGATGTATTTTGTATGGTGCCACGTTATGTGCTTGTCGGTAAGAGCGCCCAGCATGTTTTCCGCTTCGGATACAGTTTCGCCTCTTGCCGTATACAGCCTGAACGATACCTTCTCCTGCTCGGGCTCCGAGCCCTCGGTGGTATCGGCCATTGCGGTGAGCACAATCTCGCCGTTCTCGACGTCGAGACCGGCTACGAGCACTCTTTGCGTCTGCTCAATCTCGAAGGCCTCCGGAAACGAACAGCCCTGCAGCGCGGGCAGCGATATAAAAGCGAGTATAAACGCCACGATACGTTTCATCAGCGCGCCCTCCTTTTGTTTTTGGGGTTAAGGTAGGCGGGACGATTCTTGATCCAGCTTTCCGGGAACTTTATTATAGAATCGTCAAGCTGCATCGGGCTTAAGGTAGCGTATGGCGCGAGGTAGGGCACGCCCAGCACCTTGAGCTTCGCGAGTATGAAAAAGATAATAAGCAGCGTCAGTATGAGCCCTATAAGGCCGAACACAGCTGAAAGCACCGTACACACAAGCTGGAACAGCCACATCGCGGTATTGACTTCCTTATTGGGAATAGCGAGAGAGCAGATGGAGGCGCCCGCTACAACGACTATAACTGCGGGTGAGACTATTCCCGCGGTTATCGCGGCCTGCCCCAAGACAAGACCGCCTACGATTGATACCGTAGCGCCAATAGCGCGGCTTATCTGCATGCTCGCCTGTATAAGCACGAAAAACGCGAATGTCATCAGTAGTATCTCGACTACCATACTGAACGGCACGCCCGTCCTTGACGCGGCAATCTTAACGGTGAGGTCGTAGGGTATCATGCCGGGGTGGAACATGGTTATCGCGACGAAAAAGCCGGGCAGCAGAAGCCCGATGAAAAACGACATATACCGCACTATCCGGAAAAACGACGCCACGATGAAGTTTTCACCGTAGTCCGATGTGCCCTGAAAGAAGTCTCCGAACACAGCGGGCAGCAGCAGAGCGTAGGGGAGCTCATCCACGATGACCGCTATTTTGCCCTCGAGCAGGCTCTTGCAGCAGACCTCGGGCTTTTCTGTTATCACCGCCGTGGGGAAGGGCACGTACCTTTCCTTTACAACATTGGAGTATATGTCTTGTATCGTCATCACCCTGTCCTGGTCTATAGCCTCAACGCGCTTTTTTATTTCGGACACGAACTTGTCGTTGCAGATGTTGTACATGTACGCTATGCAGTAGCGTGAGTTTGTCTGCTTGCCGGCGCTGTCTTCCTCAATCACGAGGTTGGGGCTTTTTATCTTTTTGCGAAGCGTAGCCGTGTTGCTGCGCAGAGTCTCGACGAAGCTGTCCTTGCCGCTACGAAACGTGTTTTCTTCGGTAGCGGTGGAGATGCCGCGTTTTTCAAGGCCTATGGTATTGACGACAAGTGCTTTCTCTATTTTGTCAAAGACGATTATCGTCATGCCGACCAGCATCAGGCTGACGGCTTCTTTTACCGTCTCGGCGGGCTTTACGGACGACGCCTCTATGGCGCCGTTTAGTGACAGCGTATAAGCCTCCCGCTGCGAATCGCAGCATTCATACCACGGGCTTCTCGAAAAAGGAAAGATGATGTTGTCGGCTATCACCTTTTCCTGAGCCATTCCGTCAACGTAAAAAAGGGTGACCTTAAGTTCTTCGCGGTTTCTTATCAGCACATCCCTGCTGACGATGTCTGTGCTCTCCTCAAATATCTTTTTTATGGTTTCAGACGTCAGCCTCTCTTGCATAAGAGCGTCTTTAGCCCGAATGTTTTCGTTTTCCTGCCGCTCTTGCGCCATAGCTGCTCCTCTCGTTATTATTTTGTAGTTTTTGTTGGAAACGATGAGGATATGCATGAGCGGTTTGTGCGCCGGAATATAAAAAAGCAGCTAAAAAGCCGCTGTTATAATCTTTGAATGTATTAAACTTTTTGTATGTTTAATCTTCTTTCATGTGTTTTCCATTATATTATAAATTGTTCATTTGAGTATTGACCACATGGTCAAAACGTGCTATGATATATGCGTTGACCGGGTGGTCAGAAGAAAGGAGCTATGGCTATGGGTGTAATATCTACGGATAAGCTTACTAAGTATTACGGAAGAAACCGCGGTATCATCGATCTTGACTTAAGTGTTAATGAAGGAGAGGTTTACGGTTTTATAGGCCCGAACGGCGCGGGCAAATCGACGACGATAAAGCTGTTGCTCGATTTTATAAGGCCGACATCGGGCAGCTGCAGCATATTCGGTGAAAGCTGCGTAGAGTCTTCCGCGAAAATAAAGAAGAACATAGGCTACATTCCCGCTGACGTCAACTATTACGACGGAATGAAGGTATCGGAGCTGCTCACTTACTCCTCGCGGTATTACGGAGGCGGGTTTGAGGAAAATACTAAAAAGCTGTGCAGTGTATTGGAGCTTGACACCGCGAGAAAGATAAGCGAGCTTTCCACGGGCAACAAGAAGAAGGTGGCTATAGCGCAGGCCATGCTTCATAAGCCAAAGCTGCTCATAATGGACGAACCGACGTCGGGGCTCGACCCTCTTATGCAGCATGTGTTTTACGGGCTTGTCAGGGAAGCAAAGGAGCAGGGAGCGACGACATTCTTCTCGTCGCACATACTCTCCGAGGTGCAGCGAGTGTGCGACAGGGTAGGCATCATCCGTGACGGAAGGCTTATAAGCACGCAGACAATAGAGGAGCTGACGGCAACGCAGTACAAGAGAGTAAAGGCATTGGCGGCGGGCGAGATATCGATACCCGGAGCGGAGGATATTAAGCGGCAGAACGGCAATGTGGAGTTTCTCTATAAGGGCGAGGCGGATAAGCTAATAAAAGCGCTCGCACAGTATGAAATAAGCAATATAGTTATCGAAGACCCGCCGCTTGAGGATATATTCATGGCGTATTACCAGGAAGGAGATAAATAGTATGACGCTGTTTTTCAGAGAGATAAAGGGGAATTTAAGGTCGTTTATAATCTGGACGGTCTGCATAGTGGCGCTGACCGCGATGTTTATGGCGATGTACCCTTCGTTCGCGGAGCAGGGCAGCGCGGTGACCGAAATGCTGTCGGGCTTTTCGCCCGAGCTTATACAGATGTTTGGCTTCGAGGCTATTGACTTTACACAGACAATGGATTACTACGCTTATGTATTTCAGTATGTGCTTCTCGCGACAATGATACAGTTCATGATTCTCGGCGCGAGCCTGTTGTCGAAAGAAGAAGATTCGGGAACTATAAACTTCCTGTATTCAAAGCCGCTGTCAAGGACGTCGATAGTGGGAACAAAGTTTATTGCCGGAGTCACGTTTATAGCGGCGTTCTTTGTTGTGAATACCGCCGCCGTCATCGCGATACTGTCGGCGGTGGGCAGGACGGGCGTAGATTACGGGGCTTTGATGCTGCTCGGAGCGGCTATGGCTCTTGCACAGCTTATGGTGATGAGCCTCGGTATGCTGCTAAGTATGTTTATAACAAAGTCGCGTGCGGTGATGTCCGCCTCGATAGGAATAGTGCTCGTGCTCTATGTAGCAAGCATGTTTGCCAACATGAACAGCGATCTTGACTGGCTGAGTTACCTGACGCCGTTTAAGTATTTCGACGCTCGGGCAATAATAGCGAATGTGTCCGTCGAGTGGCTGTATGCGCTGCTGGCCGCAGGTGTCGCGCTTGCGGGACTCGCCCTTTCTCTGGTAATATATAACCGGAAGGACTTAAAGTGCTGATGTAATGAGCGAAAGATTTGAAGCGCTGAGCGAGGAAAAACAAAAGAGGATAATGGACGCCTGCCTCCATGAGTTCGCGGAGCATGGTTATTTGAACGCATCTACTAACCGCATCGTGGGGGCGGCGAGCATTTCGAAGGGACTGCTTTTTCACTACTTCGGTAACAAGAAAAAGCTGTTCCTTTATGTGCTTGATTTTGTGATAAACACGATGATGACGCAGATGAACAAATACACGCTGCCGCTTTCGGGAGACTTTTTTGAGCGCGTCGGCGACTATACTCTGATAAAAATGCGAATCGGCATAGAAGAACCCGAGATGTATCACATACTGTACGACGTTTATCTGAACCTGCCTAAAGACATAAAGAACGAGCTTATGCAGCGTTACGGCGCTATACTCTCTGACCAGCGCAAGGCGCTCGTCTCTACTATAGATTCGTCGCGTCTCAAAGAGGGTGTTACGCCAGAGATGGCTGTCAACGTTATAGTAGATTTTCTCGACGGGTATTACAAGAGAAACATCGAGCATTACAAGACGATGACGCCGGATGAGCTGCTCCTGCACGTAGGCGAAATGAAAGGCGACATAATGGGATACCTCGATATTATCAGGCGGGGGATATATAAGGACGTGGAGTAAAAAATATTGCGGGCGGCCAGAAACCGCCTTTAAGAAAACACTTCGGCACAGTGCAGCCAAAATTCTCAACTGATTATTGATGTTGACAATGTTAACATTTCGCAGCAGGTACTTATCGCAGCTGTAAATGCTATTTCGTTATAGCATCTCCCGCGATACTTGAACCAGCTTCATTACTTTATAGAAATGTGGTACAATCACAAATGTGGAGGGCAATAATATGGAAGATATATTATACTGCGGATATCAGGCGAGCCATAGCGTAAACGCGGATGAATACGGCATGGCTGTTATACAGACGCTGTGCGAGCAGGGACATGTAACGACAGGGAGTAAGACGCATCCTATGACGTACGGCGGGCTTTACTTTTTAAGCGGAGAGGAAGGCTACAGCCTTGCGCCGCAGGACGAGAAAAGCTTTAAGTGTAATAGTATCGCTGTGTCGGCGGGATTTATGCGCGATATTTCGGAGATGCTCGAATGCCCTGATGAGATAGACAGTATATTCTCTGCGGGAGGATATTACGTCCCCGTTAAAAACTACAAGACAATAGACGAGCGCTTCGGCAGGATGGCAAGCGCATACACGTCGGGAAAGAGTTTTTCAAAGGCGCTCATTGTGGCGGACCTTTTGCAGCTTATAAATTACGCCGTGTATACGCAATCAATGAAGTTAAACAGTTAGCTCCACGCCGCTACCGTTCCTTTTCGCCGAGCAGCCGGAGCGGTTCTTCCTTAAGGTTGCCGCGAACCATTAATAGCGCTATCAGCAGCGAGAGCGGTATGACCGATGCGCCCGCTAGCCAGCTCTCGGGTGTTCCCTCTGCCGATATAGACATATTCTCAGCCATATCGTTGTCTGCGCTGTTTACCCAGTCGCTGAATGTCGTATCAAAAGCTTCGCCGGACTGCTGCGTGTTTATCTGCTCTACGGCGTAATCGGTAAGCAGGCTGCCGCCTGCGCTGCCAATTATGGAGCCCGGAATGGTTATAACCAGTATGCCCGCGAGCAAAGACAGAGTACACAGAGCCTTGCTGAGGCCCAAAGAGCGCTCTATCGCCGTGCGCTTACGCTGCTTTGTTATGAATAGGTGGCAGAACAGCATGGCGGCAATCAGAGTCGTCGCCGCTCCAACGGTGAACAGCAGCACGGCCATGTTCTTCATTGAATCGAGCCCGGCCTTTATCTTTGAGTAGCCCTTGTCGTAAAAGTTTATCTCAAGACCATCTATGCCCTGTGCCTTCCACGCGGCCATGAATTTGTCGATGGTGCCGTTAGGTATCCTGAACGAAGTATTATAACCCATCATCGGGCCCACATAAGTTATATTGTTTTCATCGCTGTTTTTGACTGACCTCGATGGTATTATCACAGCGTTTCCTCCGAGTGCATACCTGTTGAACGAATCTGCGGGCGCGACGTCGTATATACCCACAATTTCATATTCGCTGTCCTCAAACGGAGTGTAGCGCTCGCCCTTTGCGTTTAGATATCCGCCGAACCCGCCTGTCTCTCCGTCGAGGCCAAAGTCAAAGCTCGATGAGCCATAGTAACTAGCGTATATCAGAGGCAGGCGTAGGCTGCCGCCCACGTATAGTCTGTTTTTCTCTGCAAACCTCCTTTGCACGAGGCAGACTTTCTCGCCGCTCAAAAACTCCTCTTCCGTTATATCGCGGCCCTCGTTTATCCTTGCGTCGCCCTTGAAAAACGGCATAAGCAGCTTTGTGCCGTTGGTAGGCACGACCGGTATCGTATGCCTGTATGATTCTTTTATATCATCTATGAGCTCTAGCCACCGCCGTCCTCTCGGGGTATAGTAAAATCCCTCCGTGACCTCGTCCCACGGGGCGAGGGGTTCCAGCGTGTCTCTGATACGCGTTCCGTCTTTTGTGCATTGCGTCGACCCTATCGCCCACCCAGGTATGTATTCTACGAAATAATCGGATCCTTCGTGAGATAAATTGCTGCCAAAATAGGATATATACGTCTTATCCGCGTACAGCTTATACGTCTTCTCTTCAAAGTGGTTGCATATCAATTCCCTTCCGCCCTCCATTGTCGGGTAGCCCATCAGCACTTTGGTTATCCTTATTTCTACCGGGTCTGCCGTCTCGCAGTCTTCCAGAGGCTGGAATTCTACTATAATACAGGTTGTCTCGAAACCCGCCTCGCGGAGGGGATCGGTTACGATTATATAGCCCGGGTCATATGCTGCGTAATATGGCCGTTTTTCAGGCTCAAGTATATAACCGGCGCCCGCAAAATCAAGAACGGATATCGGAAGCCTTTCTCCGTAAACCGGGAACGAGAAGTTTCTGTAAGATTTTTTTTCGGCGTCCCACCTTGAGTGTATTTCCAGCGACTCGGGCTTTTGTTCTGCGGTGCCTATGGTTATAAACGCGCTCTCTATGCGAGCCATATTGCTGTCAGCGAGCGACCAGAGGTTAAAGCCAAGCGTAAAGAACGCCGTAGTCAGTATCAGCAATACGAAAAAGAACAACGTCTTAAACGGCGTGCGAAACAGCTGCTTTATGCCCGATACTATAACCATAACCTCCCCCTCTACTGTTCTTCTTTGAGTTCGCCGTCGCTCATCACGTACACTTTGTCGGCTTCGCAGGCCACGTAATCGTTGTGCGTAACGACTATAGCCGTAAGGCCGCGCTCGTGCGCGAGCGTTTTTATGAGATGCACTACCATCTTTTCGTTGGCGGTGTCGAGGTTGCCCGTAGGCTCGTCGGCAAGCAGTATGCTGCCACCCGCAGCGAGCGCCCGCGCTATCGCGACGCGCTGTTGTTCGCCCCCGCTCAGCATCTGCGGAAACTTTCTGTGCATGGACTCTGCTATGCCGACTTCGGTAAGAAGTTTTGACGCGGCGGAAGTGGTCTCCTTATGATTTTTCCCCTGGAGCTGCATTGGGTAAATCACGTTTTCGACCGCCGTTAAAAGCGGGAACAGGTTATATGTCTGGTAGATTACCGAGGCGGTATCCCTTCTGTAGAGGTTGCGGTTTATTGACGAAAGCGCCTTTCCGTCATAATGTATTTCGCCGCTTGTCGGATTGTCGAGCCCCGCGAGCAGCGACAAAAGAGTGCTCTTTCCGCTGCCCGAGCGGCCCGTGACCGCGTAGTATTTTCCTTCACTGAATTCGCACGAAACGTTCTTAAGCGCCTCCACCCTCTGGTATCTGCTGATATAGGTGTAGCTGACATTTTTGGCGGCAAGAATCGTACTCATAACAACCTCCTCGTATAATTAAGTAACACATATACAGCACTATTTTGTATATGTCTTGTATAATGCATGCAGACGCTGTGGACTGGTTCCACCTCCTACCGCTCGACGGTTTGTTAAAGGCTCCAGCCACAGCTTTTTGCTTTATTCGGTGATTAGTCAGATAACGCTTCGACGTTTTATCTAGAACGAGGATCCGACAGCAAAAAGTCTGTGGAACAATCAGCGTACTTTTCTTAAGGATGGCATAAGCATGATTTATGTTGGAATTGATGTAGCCAAAAACAAACACGACTGTTGCATCTTAGCTGGTGACGGATCAACGATCTTTGAGCCATTTTCATTTTGTAATGACCGAAGAGGGTTTGGGGAGTTGGCCTTTGCAATTCGTGAGGCTTTGAGGTTGACTGGCGCTGATCAAATGAAAGCAGGACTTGAAGCAACCGGACACTACAGCGAAAACCTTCTAGCCTTCCTCCGTAGCAGCGGAGTTGAGCCAATTGTCTTTAACCCATTACAGGTCAACTTGTTTCGGAAGTCCCAATCCCTTAGAAAAACCAAAACAGACAAGGTGGATGCCAAATGCATCGCTCAACTGTTGATGTCAGCGCAAGCAAGTCCTGCACCTGTATCTTACCAGATTCAAGAACTGAAATCACTTACTCGGCATCGGTTTCGTCTAATTTCTTTACGAACAAAACTTAAACAAAGCGTCTCCCGTCTGATTGACATACTGTTCCCGGAGCTTCCTTCAGTCTGTGCCTCAGTCACTCAGACTTCAATTAAGGCGCTTCTGCTTGAATTGCCATCTGCTAAAGAGATTGCACAATGCAGAATTGACCGGCTGACAAACATTTTGATCAAGAACTCCAGAGGCCGTCTTGGTCGTAATAAAGCCCAGCAGATAAAATCTCTTGCACAACAATCAATCGGCGCAGACAGCCCTGCCACAGCTCTTGAGCTCAAACTGACACTAATGCAGCTAAATTTATTTCAAGAGCAAATCGGTGAACTGGAACAAGCCATTCGTAATATTGTTACAGGTGCTCAGACGCCATTGCTGACTATTCCGGGTATCGGTGTGACTTTAGCCGCCATCATCCTTGCTGAAATCGGTGACATCCACCGATTCAGCTCACCGAACAAGCTGTTGGCCTTTGCTGGCCTTGACCCGTCAACCTACCAATCCGGCAAGTTCAGAGCCAACCGTACACCTATGGTTAAGCACGGCTCCACGTATCTGCGTTGGGCAATCATGCAGGCTACCCGGTTGGTCGCCATGAACTGTGAGCCTTTTCGTGCTTATCTAGACTCCAAACTCGCCCAGGGAAAGCACTATTTCGTCGCCCTTGGGCATACCTCTAAAAAACTCGTACGCGTTATATTCCGCATCCTGATTGCCAACGAAGCCTTTGTCCCTCAAGTGTAGCCGAGTTTAGACACCCTCATCAGCAGACCCATGCCGCCATGGCTTAGGCCTATTCAGCATGCATTATTTTCAAGGTTCTTTCTTTGCTTTATCCAGCAATTTTTAACTTGACTTCATATAGTCAGTCTTCAATGTTAGTATCAGCAATGTATATGTATTTTATGTAGCAATGCATAAATTATAATTTTATAAAAAATGGATACCAAAAAAGACTGTGAGTAAATCCACAGCCTTTGCGACAGCGTTTTTTTAAAATACGAGCCTCTTTGACTCCATCCCGAACGCCTCCGCCACCTTGTCGTATGTACACGAGCCGCCGTAGCAGTTTATGCCCTTTTTAAACCCGGGGTCTTCTAGCGCGAGCCGCTCTGGGCCTTTGTCCGCAATCATAAGGCCGTACGGAAGCGTCGTGTTTGTGAGCGCTATTGTGGACGTTCTGGGGACGGCGCCCGGCATATTGGCCACGCAGTAATGAACTACGCCGTCTACGGTATAGACTGGGTCGTTGTGGTATGTGGGCTTTGTAGTCTCAAAACAGCCGCCCTGATCGACCGCGACGTCTACGATGACCGAGCCGGGTATCATGCTCTTTAAATATTCCCTTTTGACGAGCTTTGGCGCGCTCGCGCCGTGTATCAGCACCGCGCCGATAACGAGGTCCGCGGTCGATATCTCGTTTCTGATAACCTGGGGCGTGGAGTAAAGCGTCTTTATCCTGCCGTCGTAAAGGTCGTCCATGTATCGCAGGCGATCCATGTTGATATCTGTTATCGTGACATCGGCGCCCAGCCCTACCGCCATCTTGCAGGCGTTCTTTCCGACTATCCCGGCGCCCAGGATAACGACCTTCGCGTTGCCAACGCCCGGCACTCCGCCCAAGAGCACGCCTCTTCCGCCGAACGGCTTTTCTAAGTATTTCGCGCCCTCCTGAATTGAGAGCCGCCCCGCTATCTCGCTCATCGGGCGAAGCAGCGGCAGATCGCCCGCGCTGTCCTCTATAGTCTCATAAGCGACGCCCGTGCAGCCGCTGCCGACGACGGCAAGTGTCAGCTCTCTGCTGGCCGCGAGGTGAAGGTATGTAAACAGTATCTGGCCGCTGCGTATAAGGCCGTATTCGGGAGGCAGAGGCTCTTTCACCTTTATTATCATGTCGCAGCATTTCCAGACGTCTTGCGCGTTATCAATAATAGCCGCGCCCGCCGCTTTGTACTCGTCGTCCGAAAACCCCGAGCCCTCGCCTGCCGACGATTCGATAAAGACGCTGTGGCCGTGAGATACGTATTCGGTGACGTTGCTTGGCGTAAGCCCCACGCGGAACTCAAATGCTTTTATTTCCCTGACGCAGCCTATTTTCATAGAGGATTACCTTTCACATTTTATATTAATGTTTTTGGCGATTTGATTTATATAATTATTATATGCGATTTTACACATTTGTCGATTTTGGTTAAAGGCGGATAAAGCAAACGGCATTATGTATGCGCGGGTATGGATGAGTATGCGGGTTTTTGCCTTATTTTGTTCCTTGCATACGGGAGGTGGGATATACAAAACGTAAGAAATATGCTACTATTATCAATGAAAGCATATATTTAACATCAACGATCCGAACCATAACACTATGATTTATAGAGGTATGTCTATGAAAAAATGTTTTCTTTTTATCCTCACATTGGCTGTAGCACTGTCGCTTTTTCCGTTATCGGCCGGCGCGAACGACTCTATGATAGTCGGGGGCACGGGCGGAACGGTATACGCTATATCAAACTCTGATGTGGAGATGGAAGAGGAGATAATAGACATACTCGTAAAGGACGGCAAAACTTACGTTACATGCCGGTTTTTCTTTCATAACACCGGGGAGAAGACGACGCTGATGATGGGCTTTCCTACTGAATATTATGACTATGCGGATGAAGAGACAGAGGGTGATGATGAATATATTGACGACGAGGACTTTGACGGGCCTGAGGACGAATATATAACCGCCCTCAACGGGTTCAGGACATATGTGCGCGGCAAAAGAGTGCCCGTAAAGGTAAAGAGCGGTCTAAAACCCGAGGGCAATAACATAGACGAGCTGTATTTCCCGCAGTGGTATACGTGGAAGGTGACGTTTGATAAGGGCGAGAGAGTTAAAGTGGTAAACAAGTACTGGGCGGTAAACTCCGGCGGCAGTGCTCATGACTGGGAAGACATAAACTACATACTCAGGAGCGGCTCTACATGGAAAGGCGCTATCGGCAAAGTGACCGTGAGGATGAGAATGAGGGGATATGACCCGTCAGGCGTCAGTTTTGAAGAATGGCAGCCCTCGTATATAGAGAAAGACGGCACTGTCGTCTGGAAAGCCGAAAACCTGAAGCCGCAGCAAGATATTAAAGTGTATTATGATGACGACCATAATTTTTGGTATGGGATTCAAAACCCGTTTGACACACAAGACAGTGATGACGCTATGTATCAAGCTTATGAGCGCATGGGAGAAAGGATGCTGCGAAACTTTAAGGCAAGGAAATACAACGGAACTACATGGTGGGGCAACAAGTTTTTACGAAAATTCGGCGATATGCAATCGGAGCAGTTCTATTACTTGATGGGCGTCAGCTATTATAAGCTCGGCAGGTATGAAAAAGCGCTGGGGATGCTGGAGAAGGTCAAGGACCCGGAGGCTTCGTTTTACGACTCGAGTTATTACTACAAAGCAAGGGCATACAGTAAGATTGGAGATAAAGCAGCGTATATCAGCTGCGTCGAATATCTTAACAAAAGTAAATATGAGTGGCTGAAACTGTGGGCACAGTCGAGACTCAATGATATAACCTTAAACGGCACAAGAGTAGTTGATTCTTCATACTTGCCCAAGGAGTTTCCGGAGAAATACAAGATAAACAACGAAGACAGCGCCGAGACCCTGATAACACGTGAATATTCCCTGCACGAGCTTACCGATTATTTCGGTATGGACGCGCATTCCGAAGGAGGATACCATACTTTTCTGCAGAATACTCAAAATATAGACAATGTTGACAAGAAGTTTAAAATCGAATGCACGAGGCATGACGACGGATGGCATTATACCGTATATAAGGTCAAGGAGGGCGGCAGATATTTTGTTGGATGGGGGCGAAGCTCACTTGGAAGCTTTATTGTATTTGATACAATCTATATAAATAAAATTATGAATATAAAGGATTTCAGCAGTTTACAGCCCGGAAAGAGTACATATGGCGATGTAATCGACATCGACTTATCTACCGAATTAGACCTGAAAAGGAGCTGCGGTATTTTCTCGTATAATCTATTAAACGACGGCAGTATACTTGAAATCGCTTACACAAAGACAGGAAACGAGTGTTACGAAGATAATCTTATTATCGAGTCGATTGAAGTTGAAGAACCTGACTATAGGCCCGGACTATTGGGAGGAATCTTTAAACAAGACCTTGTGTTTTAATAAAAAGCTATGTCGGGCGCAGTCTAGGCTCATGGACATGGAGGCGGTTAATAGTTGAGCGATACACTATTCAATAAAATAAAAAAACTTACGGAAGACTTGCAGATAGATTATACGGGCGTCGCTGACCTCACAATCGCAAGGGATTTTATACTGACACATGGAGGAGAGCGGGTCGCGAGATACCCTTTTTGCGTGAGCCTTGGTATCGCGCTTCCCAATTCAATAGTTGATATGCTGCCGGAGCGCGAAGAGTATTCGGTAAGGATGAGCTACAGCATGCATGCATACAAATTCATTAACAGGCGGCTTGATGAAGCCGCGTCGAGAGTCGCGAGCTTTATACAGAAAGAGGGATTTAGTGCGCTGCCCATTCCGGCGGCGGAGTACGCCAATGACGGCAAACTGTATGCGGTATTTTCGCACAAGCTGGGTGCACATCTAGCGGGGCATGGGTGGATAGGAAAAAGCTGCCTGCTGGTGACGAAGGAGCACGGGCCGAGGGTGAGGTTCGTATCCGTGCTGACCGACGCACCGCTAAAAGCAACGGGGAAAGCGATGGAACAGCGGTGCGCAGATTGTATGGAATGTGTCAATATATGCCCTGCCGGCGCGTTTACCGGAAGGAATTTTAGGGAGGACGAGCCGAGGGAAAGCCGCTACTACGCGCATAAATGCGACGAGTATTTTGACTTGATGGAAGCGGAAGGAAAGCTGGGAATATGCGGTATGTGCCTGTATGTCTGCCCGTACGGGAGGAAAGGATATAGGGGTTAAGTATGAATTTCTTATAAACATAGTTATCACATTATAGGGAGGAAATATGAAAAGTGGGGCTTTAAGCGGGCAAATCGAATGGCTTGATCAGAATACCATCCAAATCTATGGCGAAAAGATGGACGTGTTTAAAGACCCTGTTCTTGAAAGATATGTTCCTTTCTAAGAATATCGCGGCAGGCGTGGGCTGTGGGATGGTAACGGGCCGGGTTCTGCATTATGCAAAGAGCAAGTTTTATGATGTTAGTTTGTGGTTATATAATAACAATATGGACAATCTAAACCAGCATTAATATTGTGGGGGTATAGGGTTGCCAAAGGCATTGAAGATACTCGGAAAATCGGTTTTATGTTTTGCAGGATTGGCGGTTTTAAGTTGGCTGATATATCTATTATATGATTGGATAGTCTCTATGCCCCTAAAACCATATTTTTTAGGTGTGGCGTATGTGACTATATTCGCATATATATTCTGGTTTCTTCTGCCGCTTGCGTATGCGTACCTGCTATTCCGTGTTTTCATAAAAGAGAAATATTGCTATTTGATAATGGTGCTTAACGGTATACTTGTGATTATACAATTCTATATCATGCTAATGCTGCTTCCAGAATCATATAGTTATATTAATATACAATATGTTTCATTAATTGTTTCAATGGTAGCCGGAATTCCTGTCATACTGCTTGCTTTGATGTTTAAAAAGCTGAGATCGCCTTGTAAAAAACTGAAACTGCAATGTGATCATAACAGAATCACAAGCGTATTAGGGGTACTGGCAAGATGCGCGCTCTGCTTTATTGCGTTGATAATCGGAGTATATGGATTTGATTTATTAGCTTCCATACTATACTCGACATTTATGCGCACGATCACATTATTCACTATTTTTGAGTATTATGTGGCTTTTATCCGAGATGGTTTATGGCCTTTGATTGCTATCTCATATGCATATATGCTTTATAAAGCAATGAAAAAATATAGATATCGCTATTTAATTATAGCTATCAATTCCGTGTTTCTTTTGGCTGTTTGGAGCGTAGTAAGTTTTTATGAAGCCGTTTTGCCTATTGATAGACTATCTCTGGCCTCCATTTTAGGAAATACTGCGATTATGACGGTCACGCTTGCCTTTATATTCCGCAGAGTAGAGAAGCACAGCAATAGTAATCAATTATCATGTCCGATAGGGGATTCTTCGGTCGCTGAAGTTTCTTCAGAATGACAGAAAAAGAGGGCTTAGGCCCCCGTGGTATCATGTCTTACATTGAATCTATTATCTTACGCTCACGATGACTCCCTAGCCGCAATCATTTCCTTCGTCTTCATCAGGCGCGTCAGGTTCCCGCGCTCGTTCTCGTCGAGCTTCATCTTTATGTATTTTATAGTCTCCTCAAGCTGAGGGATCATTACGTATTCGAGTGCGTTCACGCGGCGGCGCGTCTTCTCTATCTCGTCGGCGAGCATGTTGCACGTCTTTTCGAGCTCGGCTAATTCCACCATCTGGGGAAGTACGCTTGCGAGGCTTGCCGTAGCGCTGTCGAGCTCGGCGGACGTCGCGAGAAGCCCGTACGGGAAGAACGCCTGCTCGCGCTTCTTCTCGGTGTACTCAATCTTTGGCACATAGACGCTCATTATGTTCTGCTTTGACAGAGACAGCTCAACCTCCCTCACGGGGAACAGAAGCGCTTCGTCGAACGTTTCGCGGGTCATAGCGACTCTCGCCAGCACGAATCCGCCAAGGGCTGCCGAGAGAGCCGTCTCAACCTCCTGCCTTAGCTCTCTGTTGCGCTTTATAAGCAGCATGAAGCGGCGCACCATCTCGTCGCGCTTGTCTTTCAGCAGCTTGTGGCCCCTGACTGCGACGGTATGGCGGCGCTTGAGCCTTGTCAGCTCCATGCGCGTGGGGTTTACTCTCATGACAGCCATCGTTATTCCCCGTCCTCAGGCAGGTATTTTTCTATATACGCGTCCTTTATACGCTTGAGCTCGGACTTCGGAAGTATCTTCAAAAGCTTCCAGCCAAGACTTAGCGTTTCTTCTATATCGCGGTTTTTCTCGTAGCCCTGAGATACGTACTCCTTCTCAAAAGCGTCCGAAAACTTGGCGTACAGCTTGTCGACGTCGGACAGCGCCGCCTCGCCGAGTATGACGGATAGCTCCTTCGCTTCCTTGCCTCTCGCGTAAGCCGCGAACAGCTGGTTCATCGTGTCGGCGTGGTCTTCTCTCGTCTTGCCCTTGCCTATGCCCTTGTCTTTAAGACGCGACAGCGACGGCAAAACGTCTATGGGAGGCGTCACGCCCTTGCGATGAAGCTCTCTCGAGAGTATTATCTGTCCTTCCGTTATGTAACCCGTAAGGTCGGGAATGGGATGCGTCTTGTCATCCTCGGGCATAGTGAGTATCGGTATCTGCGTTACAGAGCCGTTCTTGCCCTTTATGCGCCCCGCCCGCTCGTACATGGTGGCGAGGTCGGTGTAGAGGTATCCGGGGTATCCGCGCCTTCCGGGGACTTCCTTTCTAGCCGCGGAGACTTCGCGAAGCGCCTCCGCGTAGTTTGTTATATCCGTTATTATGACGAGAACGTGCAGGCCTTTCTCGTACGCGAGATACTCGGCCGCTGTGAGCGCCATTCTCGGTGTCGATATGCGCTCTATAGCAGGGTCGCTCGCGAGGTTCATGAACAGCACCGCTCTCTCGATAGCGCCCGTGCGCTTAAAGTCGCTTATAAAGAAGTCCGCTTCCTCAAACGTTATGCCCACCGCCGCGAACACGACGGCGAACTTCGACTCTCCGCCAAGCACCTTTGCCTGCCTCGCTATCTGCGCGGCGAGCGCCGCGTGCGGCAGGCCCGAGCCCGAGAACACTGGCAGCTTCTGACCTCTGACGAGCGTGTTAAGCCCGTCTATCGCCGATATGCCCGTCTGTATGAACTCTTCCGGGTAGTCTCTAGCGGTCGGGTTTATAGGCAGCCCGTTTATATCCATGCGCTTTTCGGGTATGATGGCCGGGCCGCCGTCGATGGGGTCGCCCATGCCGTCGAACACGCGCCCGAGCATGTCGTATGAAACCGACAGCTCTATAGACTTGCCGAGGAATCTTGCCTTCGACGTCGCGATCTGAAGCCCCTGAGAGCTTTCAAAAAGCTGAACGAGAGCTTTGTCGCCGTTTATCTCAAGCACGCGGCCTCTGCGCACCGCGCCCGACTGCTGTTCTATCTCAACGAGCTCGTTGTATTTTACTCCGCTGACGCCCTCGACGAGCATCAGAGGGCCCACTACCTCTTTTATCGTGCGGTATTCCTTAAGCAATGTCTATCCCACCTTCCTCATAGAGCACGGACATCTCATCTTTAAGTTTTCTCTCTATTTGCGCGTACCTTTCGGCAACGTCGTTTTCTTCGACATATTTCGCGCGGCCTATGTCTTCCCTGACAGAGAGCGTTGATATCTTAGAGAACTCCGCTCCGGCGTTCAATGCCTTTTCCCCAAGCTCGCCCCACATAAGTATAAGCTTCAGCATACCGTACTGCTTTTCGAGCGACGTGTATGTGTCTATATCGTGGAACGCGTTCTGGTGCAGATAGTCCTCGCGGATAGAGCGCGCCGTTTCGAGCTTAAGCTTGTCCTTCAGCGACAGAGCGTCGAAGCCTACGAGCCTGACGATCTCGTCGAGCTCAGCCTCCTCCTGCAGCAGTTGCAGGGCCTTTTGCCGAAGCTGGTTCCACTCGGGAGAAACGTTTTTATCGTACCAGTCTGTAAGCCTGTCGGCATACAGCGAATACGACGTGAGCCAGTCGATAGCGGGGAAGTGGCGGCGATACGCGAGCCCTGCCGACAATCCCCAGAAAACCTTGACTATCCTGAGCGTAGCCTGCGAAACAGGCTCGGATATGTCTCCGCCCGGAGGAGAGACCGCGCCTATGGCCGATATCGCTCCCGTACGGCCTTCCTTGCCTAGCGCCTTCACGATGCCTGCGCGCTCGTAGAAGCCCGCGAGCCTTGACGAGAGGTAAGCCGGGTATCCTTCCTCGCCGGGCATCTCCTCGAGACGGCCCGACATCTCACGCAGCGCCTCCGCCCATCTTGAGGTAGAGTCGGCCATGATGGCCACTTTATATCCCATGTCGCGGAAGTATTCCGCTATCGCTATTCCTGTGTATATAGACGCCTCTCTTGCGGCGACGGGCATGTCCGACGTGTTCGCGATAAGCACCGTGCGCTTCATCAAAGGCTCGCCGCTGCGTGGGTCTTTGAGCTCGGGGAACTCCATAAGAACGTCCGTCATCTCGTTGCCGCGCTCTCCGCAGCCAACGTATACAATTATCTCGGCGTCCGCCCACTTCGCGAGCTGGTGCTGCACGACGGTCTTGCCGCTGCCGAAAGGCCCCGGCACCGCCGCTACACCGCCCTTTGAGATGGGGAACAGCGTGTCTATGACGCGCTGGCCTGTTATCATAGGCTCATACGGGGCAATCTTTTCCACATACGGCCTGCCCTGCCTGACGGGCCACCGCTGCAGCATGGGAACATCGACAGTTCCGCCCGAAGCGTTCCTTAGCCTCGCTATTGGCTCAATAATTGTCGCCTCTCCCGAACCCAGCCACTCTATCTTACCGGAGACGCCGCTGGGGACCATTATGTAGTGCTTGACGAGCGTAGTCTCCTGCACATATCCGAGGATATCACCCGCGGTTACGTCTTCGCCGACGCCCGCTGTGGGGATGAATGTCCACTTTTTGTCGTGATCGAGAGCGTTTATCGCTATTCCGCGCGTTACCCTGTCGCCCTCGGCTTCCTTTATCTTATCGAGCGGGCGCTGTATGCCGTCGAATATAGACGTTATAAGCCCGGGAGCGAGTTCGACCGAAAGCTGGCTGCCCGTGGGGAAAACAGGCTCTCCCGGCCCAAGGCCGCTTGTCTCCTCATAAACCTGTATGGAGGCCATATCTCCCCGAAGCTCGATGATCTCGCCTATGAGCCGTTGATCGCTGACCCTGACGACATCGTACATTTCACACATCTGCATGCCTTCTGCGACTATCAAAGGCCCGGAAACCTTGACTATTCTGCCTTCCATAAACACAACCTTCCTGTCATATTACAATCTTTTATATACGCACTTTGCGCAGGTTCTTCCTAATTGCTGCTTAGTCCTGCATGGGATCCTTCAGAGCCTTAGGCTCCTCAGGATACCAGCGTTTACCCCGCGCAGCGCCGTTTATTCGTTGTCAAAGAATATATCCGTACCTATCGCCTTCTCAACGTTGGCGCGGATGTTTCTCATCCCAAGGCCCGTCGTACCCCTGTTGCCGGGTATCGGTATTATTGCCGGGTAAGGGGACGTCTTGAATTTGTCTATAGTTTCGGCGGAAACCTCGGCGGCCTGCTCCGTCACGAATATGATAGCGTAGCCGTCTGCCGCGAGCCGGTTTATGGCTTTCATTACCTCTCCGCCGACCGCGGGATATACGTCTATCCCCAGAGCCTTGAAACCTATTATGCTGTCAGAGTCGCCTACAACTCCAATCTTGTTCATGAATACCTCTTAGAATATGTTTTTGAGCCGCATTGACACGACCTGTGAGTCTATGCCGCCCTGCTTTGCCGTCATTACCATGCGCACGGCCTCGGCCTCGCGCTGCTTCGCGATGTAGTAGCACATAAGAGGCCCTATAGAAAATATGTCGTGCCTGTGCTCTTTAAGCAGCGAGAGCAGATAATCGTCGCGCGCCTTTTCGAGCATATACAGGCTCTTCGTCTTGTGGTAATCCTCAATCGCGCCCGCCAGTATGCCTGCGTAATCACCCTTAACGACCGCCTGCAAAACGCTGTCGTCGGATAGCTCGAACGCGTCGAGGAACGCTTTTTTCTCTATCCTGCCGCCCTCGAGATACGCGCCGTCGAAAGACTCCCTGCCGTAAAACGCGCGAGTTCGCATAAACGCTATTATGTTGGTCAAGTCGAACATCGCCGTATAGTAATTTCGGACGAGCTCGTCGCCCATTTCCCCGACAAGCCCGCTTACCTCTTTTGAGTAAGCGCGGTCGAGCGTCACGCCGATGATCGAAACGTCAGCCGAAACCGCGAACTGCCTGTCTATATGCTTCAAAGCTTCTTTCATGTTTTCGGGCAGGTCGTAATAGTTGTTGTCGTTTATTGCGCGTCGGAGCGTTTCCACGCTTATATTTCCGGGGAAAAGTGTTTCATCCTCAAGGCTCTTGTCGAGCATGAACAGCTTTATCAGCACCTTTAGGTTGTGATAATCCTTCGCCGCGCGCATGATCTTTATAAAAACATCGCTTGGAGAAGCGGCTTCCATAAACTCATCCGCGTCCGACAGCTCGTTGTGAATAAGCTGCTCGAACGACGCGCCGGAGCCGCTCGGCTGTCCGTAGCCCGTCTCTATAAGAACGCGCATCGCCTCTTCATAGTTTTTTGCTTCGATTATCCTCGTGAGCTTATCCTGAGTCAAAAGCCCCGCTTCCATCGACTTGACGCGGGCGGAAGCATAAGGATAGCTGCTGTTTGTTTCAGACATAAAACACCTTTATTTTTGATCGAACAGTAGCGCCGCGACCTCTGTTTCGGCTTCCTGCCACGACTCACTCAAAAGCGACTCCAGAGACATGTTTATCTCCATACCTGCGCTGATGTACACAAAGCCGCCCGAGATATCACGCGAGTCGGCAAACGTTATCTCGCCCCTGCCTGCTTTTCTTTTAAGCTCACTGTTGACGTCGGCGAGGAAAGCGTCGCCTAACCGCTTCTCGTTTTCGGATACCGCTATGCTGCCTTCGCCGGATGCCGCGCAGATTATCAGCTTTTTCTTCATCAGCGTCACATATTCGGCGTCGCTTATAGCAAGCAGCTTTTCGAGCGCTAGCGATTTGGCCTTTGCCATCATCTCCTGCTTTGCCGCTAGAAGCTGTTTTCTGTTTTCAAGGTCGTAGACGGCCGCAAGCCGCCTCTTTTTCTCTGCGATGGCGTCTTCGGCGTCTTTTTCTATCTGCGCTTTCTGCCTGTCTATATCGCGCTGCATCTCTTCGTGCATCAGCTTCTTTTTGTCTTCGGCCTCGCGCCAAATCCTCTCGGCGTCACTCTGCGCTTCGCCGAGTATCTTTTCTATGAGTTTCTCCGCTCCAGCCATCTATGCCACGTCCTTACGCTCTGCCCGTTCCGAGAAGAACGATGAGCATCGATATCAGCAGCGCGAACACCGCGTACGTCTCGACCATGATTGCCATCGTTATGGCCTTGCCCTGCTCTTCGGGGCGCTTGCCGAGGAGCGCGATACCGGCGACAGCCGTATGCCCCTGATGTATGGCGGACGTAAGCCCGACGAGCCCTATCGGCAGTCCTGCGGCAAAGTATATCCAGCCCTGAGCCGCTGATATCATCGGGTCTCCGCCGACGACGCCGTTGTTGAGCAGTATAAGGAACGCGACGAGGAGCCCGTAGATGCCCTGCGTGCCCGGCAGCAGCTGTAATACCAGCGCCGCGCCGAATTTATCAGGATCTTCCGCGACGAGGCCCGCGGCCGCCTGGCCCGAGAGGCTTATGCCCTTCGCGGAGCCTACGCCCGCGAGGCCGACCGCTATAGCGGCGCCGAACGTCGAGATGATCATACCAAAGTGCTGACCAAAAAATTCCATAAAATGTTTACCCTCCTGTATAGAAATAAACTTTATTGCTTTGTTTAATGTTATATAAACCGCGCCCCGGCGGCTTTCTTTATTCCTCCATCAAGCGGTGGTTTTTTGCCCGCACGGCGAGAGGCATGAACGTACGGCCTCCGCCCTCGTAGAACTTGTTGAAAAACTCTATATACTGCAGCCTCGCGGTATGCACGAACGCTCCCAAAACGTTTATTGCTATGTTGAACGTATGCCCTACCGTCAGAACCACGATGGCGAAGATGTATCCGAACCAATGCCCCATAAGCATACCGCCTATGGTGTTGAACACCTGCGCTATGACAGTCGTCGCGAGCCCCATTCCGAATATACGGCAGTAGGACAGTATGTCGCTTATATATCCCGTTACGCCGTAGATGCTTGCTAGCCCGCCCGTTATCTTTTTTATTACGCCCTTCTTGTGGCGGCCTTGCGTCAGCAGCAGTATAACTAAGCCGCCGATCAGCGCATAAAACCCGATGCTGCCCAAATCGCCGCCGAGCAGCAGCATTATTCCGCCCGCTATGACCATTATCCACGAGAACCTGTCGAATATAGCGCCCAGTATGTCGCCGCGCTTTATGTCCTTGTACATTCCGAAGATTATGCCCGCGAATATGTGCAGTATGCCCATGCCTATGCAGAGCACGAGCAGTATTATTGGGTCGGTATTCGGGTTGACGAGCGCTATCAGCGATACGGATTCTATGCTGAAAACGGTGCCGAAGATTATGCCCCAGAATATCGTCGATATTCCGCATATCATGAGCACCGTGGTTATCATCTTGAACATGCCGGTTGGCTTTTTGAGCCTTAAAACCGCGAACGCGCCGACAGACAATAGAGCGCCGTACGCGGCGTCGCCTATCATCATTCCGAAAATGAGGAAATAGAAGATGGATACGAGGATGTTTGGGTCTACGCCCTTCGACGATGGTACCGCGTACATATTAGTAACGGCCTCGAACGGCTTAACTACACTCGGGTTTTCCACCGCCGTCGGCGGTATCTCGTCCTTTTCGGGGTCGCGGAAGGATATGTATGACTCAGGTGCGGACTCGAGCAGCGTTTTTTCGACATTGCCGACTGTATCGGCGATTACCCAGCCCTCGAGCATGAACGCAGAGCCCGTCTCGCCGAGCTTTAATATGCTGCGCTCGCGCTCTATTTCGTTGACAAGATAGTCCTCGAGCGCGCAGAGCAGCTCCCTGTCGTCCGCGAAGCGCCTCGCCTTTTGCTCGTACTCGTCCGTTTCCTTCTCTAGAGCTTCGCACTCGCTCTTAAGGTCGAACACTATGTCACTGGGCACGCCGTACATTTCTTTGGTGAACGCATCTGAAAAGCCTATATATTTCAGCTCGCCGATGAGTTTTTCATGCACGCTCTTGTGCATAAGAACGAATATGAAAAGCCCCTCTCGGCTCTCGCTGAGTGTTTCGAAATACGCGGTGTCACTGTAACGCTCCTCTATCTCGCAGTACGCCTTTATATTGTCTGCGGGCACGGAGCCTAACAACGCCTCGGTGTAAATGTTCTCGTCCACATACTCTAGCGGCGCGTCAAATTTAAGGTAGGGCTCAAGCTGCGATATCCGCGTCCCGAGGCGCTGCCTTCTTGTTTTGAGCGAATTCATATCGTCAGAGAATTGCTTTATCTTTGATATTGCCTTATCGGCCTCTTCAAGCTTCTCGCTCATGCCGTGAAGCCCGGACATCGTTATCGGGGGTTTGGGAGTAAGAAAACCTGGTTTGTTCTCGTCGTATTTGCGTATTATCTCGAGCGCTTCGCGCACTGTTGACAGCTTTGCCTCGAGCCCGCTCAAAGACTGGGGCTCGGCGGACGGCTTTAAGTCGTGAGCCTGCTTTAAAACCGATATCTCGACAGCGCCAAGCTTCTGCAGCGTTTTTAATATGCTGTCTTTGCTCCCAGCGTGCGCTATAAGCGAAAGCTTTTTCATCTTAAGGAGCGCCATCTATTTAAGTATCCTCTCTATGCAAGCATCTGCGGCGCGGCCCAGATTGCTTTGGGCGCTGCGCTTTAACTCTTCGCGCTCCGAGCGGCGCCTCTCGCCTAAGGCTTCGAGCTCAGCTTTTGCCGCGGCCTCGGCAGCTTCTATCGCCCGAGCGGCGTTTTCGCGGACGGCGGCGACTTCTTTCTGCGTTATCTCGCAGTTTTCCTCGGCGGCGAGTTTTAAAGAATCCTTCGCCGCGACTGTCGCTACGCGCCTTGTCTCGAGAGCCTTTTGTTCTGCCGCCTTTATCTCGTTAATTACATCCAATGCCATATGTACCCCTTAAACGCATATCGTCTGGCGTTAACTGCGTTTTATATGCAGTTTAATATATAAACCTGTTTTTGCCACTCAAAACAGCCTATTTGGTGCCGAACAGCCTGTCTCCGGCGTCGCCGAGACCCGGCACTATATAGCCGTGGTCGTTGAGGTACTTGTCCACCGCGCACACGAATATGTCAACATCGCCGTGCGCTTTTTGCACCGCGTCTATTCCCTCGGGCGCGGCTATAAGGCAGACGAGCTTTATGTTCTTTACGCCCTTTTCCTTCAAGAGCTGTATCGCTCCGTTCGCGCTTCCTCCCGTCGCCAGCATCGGGTCTACTATTATTAGATCGCGCTCAGACGCGTCGGATGGCAGCTTGCAGTAGTATTCCACGGGCTGAAGGCTGTCCGGGTCGCGGTAGAGCCCAATATGGCCGACCTTCGCCGCAGGGACGAGGTTGAGCATTCCGTTTACCATACCGAGCCCCGCCCGAAGGATGGGAACTATGCCTATAGTGCGGCCGGATATCACCTTTGTCTTCGCCTTGGCCACGGGGGTCTCTATCTCGACCTCTTTGAGCGGAAGGTCTCGCGTTACCTCGTAGGCCATAAGCATAGCTATCTCTTCCACAAGGTCGCGAAAATCTCTGATGCCCGTCTTCTTATCCCTGATAAGCGATATTTTGTGCTGTATCAAAGGATGGTCCAATACTACAAGTTTACCCATTTCATACCTCGTAAAGTTATATTTTTGTGAAAATTCTCAGCGATTTTCCAGTTCCATTATTTTTCCCACTCTTTTCGAATGGCGTTCTTCATTAGAAAAGGGCGTAGCGAGAAACGCGTCCACTATCTCGAGCGCGTGCCCCGGCCCCGTCACCCTTCCGCCCAGTGCCATAACGTTGGCGTTGTTGTGCAGCCTTGATGCCTTCGCGGAAAACACGTCGCCAAGCAGCGCGCACCTTATACCGTTTATTTTATTTGCAGATATCGAAATTCCTATTCCCGTTCCGCAAACGAGTATGCCAAGATCCGCTTCACCCGAAAGCACGGCTTCGCATACCGGAACGGCGAAGTCGGGGTAGTCGCTGGGCGCGCACGAAGTTGCGCCCTTATCCAAAACCTCTATCCGCTTATCTCCAAGATGCTCCATAACAAGGCGTTTTAGCTCGTATCCGCCGTGGTCGCTGCCGACAGCAATTTTCATAAAGCGCTTCCTCTCCAGACGTTTACATATTTGAAAAAAATATCATGTATTTTTTAACGAATTGGTATATGTTCATTGCGTCTTATGTTTTTTCAATTCAGCATATCAAAGTTGAGTCAAAAAATCAACCGAAGAGAGCAAGTCTTAAACGCTCTGCATGCAATCATTAATACACAAAAACCGTCGGCGCAAATTCGGTTTGATAAGATATAAGCGTTGATGTATAATATACAAAAAATATATGGAGAGCATATGGACAGCGTTTACGACATCGTCGTCAAGATAGGCTCGATGGCGCTCGTACGCCACGCGGACGGCGATATTGACTACAATATATTTTCAAGGCTCGGTAATTCACTTCGCCCCGGCATGCTGCTTGTCAGCTCGGGCGCTACCGAGATAGGCCGCATCGACTATATAAAAAGGAACGGGTGCGAGCTTTCGGGCGACGTTGAGGACGTAAAGACGGATTATTCCTCGCAGGGGCAGAGCATACTTATGCAGAACTACCGCCAGTTCATAAGCCCGGCGTACTCAGTGCGCCAGGTGCTCGTCGAGCACAGCCACTTTAACGACATCGAGAAGAGAGAGCATATATTAAAGCTGTTGCTGCGCGCGCCCGAGCAGAACGCGATACCGATAATAAACTACAACGACCCGGTATCCAGCGAAGAAAACCGCAAGATGGAGCTTAAAAAGATAGGCAACGGGCGCGAGGTGGTGGAGTGCGTAGACAACGACGAGACGGCGGCTATAATCGCGACGCTCGTCAATGCAAAGTCGCTCGTCATTTTAACGTCAGTCAACGGCATATACCGCGACCCGGGCGACCCCTCGACGCTGATACGCGAGATATGCGGCGGGAGCCCTGAGGAGCTCGATGAAAACGCCGCCGAAATAATGGAGTGCTGCAAAGGCGCCTCGAGGGCGGGCGCGGCCGGCGCCGGCGCGAAGATAAAGTATTCTCTCATACCGGCCAAGGCGGGCACGCACGTCTATATATCGAGCGCCGTAAACAAGGTTGAGGACATAGTATCGGGCAAAGCGGACTCGACGCATATATACCTTAAAAACTAAAAGATTTGGCTGTATAAATGTTAGAGGGCGGGGATTCAGCTGTCCTCGCTCTCTGTAAGCCATTCTTTTTTAGAATTGGGCGTGTTGTTCATTTTGATGAGAGTTTCATAAGCTTCCACATCTCTATCTTTTATTGATTTACCGAAGCGCTCTAGCTTTAGATAAGGATAATCTATAATGTCATATTCTTTGCCGTCCATAACTACTTTTTTAATTCTGTTTGAGCTTGACCAAATCCAAGAAAATAGCATTCTTATTTCGCCCGGAGTCAAATCCTCTGCAAAGAACACGTCTTCCATTTTTATTCTGTTTTCATCTGTCGGACTTTCATAAAACGCGTTTATGATTTCTATTCCGTTTATAAATCTTTCCCTTTTTTCTTCTGTATCAAGCAAAGTGATATGCACTATCCCCAGCAAAGAATCATCATGTAAATAAGTATTGAATACCGTAGCCAATGCTTCAGGATACATCTTCTCAAGTTTCCCATTTATTATATTTAACTGCTCTTCATATGTTTTTCTGAAGAAATGCCAGGTCATATCATCTGAAAAAGTACCAAACGAGCCATTCAAACCATCGAGCATATCCGGCGTAATCTTACCTTCATCAAGCATATCTTTTATGAACAGCAAGGCATATTCATCCCCATAAGTTTGATAGTACATCTTGTACTTATCGTATTCCTCCATGTTTTTCGCCGCTTCGATCTCCTCCGGCGACAATGTCGGCTCGGGCGTAGGTGTAGGCTTCGGTGTAGGGGAAGGTGTTGGCTCGGGTGTCGATACTGGTGTCGACGCTGGTGTTTGTTCCGCTGGAGCGGCGGTGCATGCGCATAGCGACAATATCATTGCGGTACATAACAATATACATAAAGTCTTCTTCATGTGTCAGTTCTCCTCGCTCTCTGTCAGCCAGTCTTTTTTGGAATTGGGAGTGTTGTTTAGCTTAACAAGTTCTTCATAGGCTTCCATATGTCTGTACCCGAGTGATTTTCCGAATCTCTCTATATTCATAGAAAAATAATCACGCCTGTCATAAGTATTACCATCTACCGTGACATTTTCCAAATAATTAGGATTAGTTAAAGCCCACATCATCAATACTTCTATCTCTCCAGCTGTCAATCCTTCTGAAAAAAACATATCTTCCATTTTTATTCTTGTTTCATCGGTTGGGGTTTTACACCATTCATTTATAATTTTTATTCCATTTTCTACTCGGTTTCTTTTCTCTTCGCTATCAAATACACTTATATATGTTTTCCCTTCCCAAGCCATGTTCTGTAGTTCTCCTAATGTGTTATCTACCGTTGATGGACTTAATGTCTCACTAGTTCCATTTAATATTCTACACCATTGGCCATAAACATCTTCAATGAATGCCCAATTTCCTGCATCATTTGAATCGATCAAATAAGAATCTACATCATAAAACATATCTTCTGAGATTTTTCCTTGGTCATACATTTTTTTGATAAGGAAAGCAGCATATTCATCGCCATAATTCTCGCTGTATGCTTTTAGCTTTTCATACTCCTCCATGTATTTCGCCGCTTCGATCTCCTCCGGCGATAATGTCGGCTCGGGTGTAGGCGTCGGCTCCGATGTTGGGGAAGGTGTTGGCTCGGGTGTCGATACTGGTGTCGACGCTGGTGTTTGTTCCGCTGGTGCGGCGGTACATGCGCAAAAAGACAGAATCATTGCGGTACATAACAATAAACATAATATCTTCTTCATGTGTCAGTTCTCCTCGCTTTCCGTCAGCCAGTCTTTTCAGAATTAGGGGTGTTGTTTAGTTCAATGAGGGTTTCATAGGCTTCAACGTATCGCTTACCCATTGACACTCCATATTTTTCTATAACTTTACTGAGATAATCACTAAGACTATATTTTTTACCACCTACCCTTACTTCTTTGATTTGAACGACATCCGGGCTTGACGAAATCCAAGTAAATAGTAATAGTATTTCTCCAGGTGTTAATTCCTCTGAAAAAAACATATCCTCTATTTGCTCTCTGTTTTCATCAGTAGGACTTTGAAAAAAATCATTTATTATTTCTATGCCCGCTAATACTCGTTCTCTTTCTTCTGAATCAAACAGAGTTATAGGTATTTTCCCTTCAGAAGCATAATCCCATAAACTATTTATTACAAAACTAAGTGCTTCAGAATACATTTTTTCCTGTTTACCATACAGAATTGATGACCGTTCTTCATAATCTAACCGAAATGTTTCCCATGTTAACTCATCTGCAGGGCCAGTTTCTACTGGATTCCCGTTTTTTATTATTATCATAGCTTCATTAAACATATCCTCTGTAATTTTCTCTTCATCCAGCATGTCCCTGATAAACAATAAAGCAAAATCGTCACCATATGTCCGATAGTACATCTTGTACTTTTCGTATTCTTCAATGTTTTTCGCCTGCTCGATCTCCTCCGGCGATAATGTCGGCTCCGGCGTAGGCGTCGGCTCAAGTGTAGGGGAAGGTGTTGGCTCGGATGTCGATACCGGTGTCGGCGCTGGTGTTTGTTCCGCTGGAGCGGCGGTGCATGCGGTGAAGCTGAATATCAGTAAAACCGCCAACAGTGTTATACAATACTTTTTCATATTTATGCCCTCCGTTTTTGCTGGTTTTAATGGTAACTAATGCTATGCCTATAATGTTACCATTCATATCCATAGTCTTCAACCTTAAATATCCTCCCGCAACAATAACGGTAAGCCATGTTGCTTACTTGTTCTCATATCGTCCGCGTGATAAAATACGCGTATATGGAATATAAAGCAAGGCTTACATACCATGTTTTCATAGCGGCGGCGATACTCATCGCCGCGTATATATTCGCGTATTCCGCTATCGGGCAGGATGTGTTTTCGCACAGCGATTACGATTCGTACACGCGGCAGGCGGCGGCGTGGTGGCACGGCAGCGCACAGCTTCCCCCGCCCTATGAGACGGACGCGGCGCTAAAGGAGTTCAGGGCGGAGACTTGGCTTGAGATAGCGGAGTATAACGGGAAGCACTTTGTCAGCTTCCCGCCGTTTCCGAGCGTAGTCCAGTTCATGCTGTATCCCATGTTCGGAATGGGTGTTCCCGACAATCTCGTCAATACGTTGTTCGGGCTGGGCAGCCTGATACTCATTTACTGCTTTTTGATACGCAGGGGGTTCGAGGGCTTTTCGGCCAGCGCGTTCGCGCTGCTCATGACGCTGGGGTCAAACCTCTTTTATATCTCTGTTACCGGCTGGGTGTGGTTTTCGGCGCAGACGCAGAGCTTTTTCTTCTCTGCGCTCGCGGTGTACCTCATATACAGCAAAAATAAGGGCGCGTGGTATTTCTCGTTCCTCGCGCTCGGGATAGCCGTGGCGTGCAGGCCGTTCCAGCTTGTATACGCTCCGCTGATGCTGTATATACTCTATAAGAACATCGGCGGCGAAAAGGGATTTGTAAGAAACCTTTTAGCGTGCGTTAAATATGTTGTTCCGATGGCGGCTGTCGGGCTGCTGATAGCGGCGTACAACTACTCGCGATTTGGCGATATATTCGAGTTCGGGCATAACTTTTTGCCCGAGTTCGCGCGCGAGGAGCAGTTTTCGTTTTCGTATGTGCCGGGCAATTTTCTCGAGGTGTTAAAGCTGCCCGAGATCAGGGGCGGTCGTTTCGAATGGCCTATGTTCAACGGGACGCTGTTCTTTCTCGTGAATCCGGTGTTTGTCGCGCTCGCGGTGAGCCTTGTAAGAAGGTTCGATATAAAGCAGGCGATATACCTGCTGTGCTTTTTGGCGCATTTTGTGCTGCTGCTGACGCACAGGACGATGGGCGGCTGGCAGTTCGGCAGCCGGTATCTTGTGGACCTGCTGCCGTTCATGCTTGTGGTGTTCGCGGACGACAGGAGCTACAAGACGTTCGGCGCGACAAAGGCGGCGGCGCTGCCCGCGGCGCTTGCCGTATTCGGGGCGGCGCTAAACATATGGGGCGCGCTCTGGTATTACGGGCAAAATATATGACGGGACTAAGCTATGCATCTTGACAGCCTTGTACTGAAAAACTACAGAAGCTATGAAACGCTGAGCGTAAAGTTTTCGGGCGGAATAAACATACTGCAGGGAAAAAACGCCGCGGGAAAGACGAATGTGCTGGAGGCCATAGGCTTTTTGAGTTTCGGCAAGTCGTTTCGCACTCAGAGAGACACCGAGTGCATACGCGAGGGGCAGCAGAGCGCATACGTAAAGGGCGCCGTTACGCGCGCCCAGGGCCAGCTTTTCGTGGAGGCGCTGCTGTCAGCGGAGGATAAAAAGAGCCTTAAAGTAAACTCGGAGCCCGCAAGGCGCATGGGAGAGCTTTTCGGAAACTTCATAGCGGTAGTGTTCTCACCCGAGGATATAAAGGTGCTCAAAGAGTCGCCGTCGCTGCGCCGCAGGTTCGTGGACATGGAGATATCGAAGCTAAGGCCCGCTTATTTCTTTGAGCTTCAGGAATACCAGAAGGCGCTCGCGCAGAAGAACGCGCTGTTGAAGTCGAAGATAAAAGAGGAGCAGCTCAAAAAACTGGTGTCTATATACAACGAGCAGCTCTGCGCGCACGGAGAGAAGATTATACGTGCGAGGCAGGAGTTTTTAGGGAGAATAGGCGCGATTAGCCGCGACATACACAGCAGCCTTTCGGGAGGAGAAGCGCTGTCTCTCAAATACAAGGCGAGCGTGCCCGTGGACGGAAATGTAAAGCAAGCGCTGTACGACAGGATGGACAAATCGCTTACCTCCGAGATAGAGCAGGGCTTTACATTATACGGGCCTCACAGGGAGGACATAGCGGTACACCTTGAGGGAGCGGAGATAAAGGCGTATTCGTCGCAGGGCCAGATAAGGACTGCTATGCTGTCGCTTAAGCTCGCGACGCTTGAGGCCGCGAACGCCGATTTCGGCGAGAGCGCCGTGCTGCTGCTCGACGACGTGTTCTCCGAGCTCGACGAAGCAAGGCAGGCTGCGCTTTTGGAGCGCATAAAGGGAGCGCAGTGTTTTATAACAACTGCGACGCCCGTCAAGAAGCCCATCGGAAAGGTGTATACAGTCGCGCAGGGCACGGTAACGGAGCGATAGAAGTAATAGGAAAAAGCCGGAAGACAGCAAAAGCGGGCGTCCACAGTCCGCCCCTACGGTAAACGGAGATATTGAGGATACTCAGACGATGTTCGTCATTATAAAGCCAAGGCACAACCCAAGCAGGGCGAAGAACGCCTTGTTTTTTTTGCCCGCGGCGGGGATTAGCTCTTTGAGTGAGATATAAAGCATAGCGCCGCCCGCGAACGATATGCACAGCGCTATCATCTCTGTCGAGATGCTGCCGACAGCCGTTCCGAGCACAGCGCCGACGGCAGTGGGCAGCCCCGTCAGCAGCGCGAGCGAGATAACCTTAATAATCGGCATTCCCGACAGGCGCAGCGGCAGGCACACCGCTATGCCCTCGGGAATGTTGTGCACGAGCATCAGCAGCGAAAGCGATATCGCGAGCCGCCTGCTCTCCACGAGCGTTGAGCCTATAGCCAGCCCTTCGGGCAGGTTGTGAAACGCTATGCCTATGAGTACGAGCAGGCCCATCTTGTACATCGTTTTCGAATCGTCGTCCGAAAACAGCGGAGACAGCAGCGCAAACACTCCCCCTCCTATCACCGCTCCGCCCGCCATAACGACGATCCCCGACAGCTGGGCGCTCTCGATAAGCATATCGAAGAACACGACGGCGATCATCATCCCGCCCGCGACGGCGAGGAACGGCCGGGGCTCGCTAACTCTTTTTCCTATGATCATAGCGATAACGCCGCCGAGCGCCGTGCCCGCCGCGCCTACAACGCCGCCGATTATCCCGCTTTGTATGTACATAAAAATAAACCTTTCGAGTGGCTATTGTTATGTATACGCGGGGAGAGAAGGAGGATATGCAAATGATGGTATGAAATGTGCATAAGGAATTGTGATAAGCAATGCCGCGTTCTTTGAGTTATTGGCAATAACGATACTGTGCGGTAAAGCGCCGCATAGAGAGAAGCGCCCTTCTGTTTGACAGGGTTTTTGGGCCAAAGATGACGAACCTCATGGATGGATTTTTCGAAAAGGAATCGTAGTTTGCGGTCTCTAAGCAGTGTGTAGGCTGCGAAATTTGCGCATATATAAACCCGGCTGTGCCTCTGAAGGATATAATTTGCATGGCGGAGCAGAGCAGAGAATAAGGCTGAAGATATATAATTGGTTTTAATCTGTTAAATAGCGCTTGTAATATTGCTATGCAAAATTCGAGATATGCTCCCGTATGAACGCAGCGCATAGCGCCTCTAAGTTCTCGGTTTCATAAACAGAATAAAACGAGCTGTCGGTGTCATCGAACGGATAATGCTCATATGTTCGCGCGTATTCTTCTTCCGTTTCTGCAGCAAACCGGCCGAGATCCGAAACATCGATGCTATGCTTGCTGACAAAATCAGAAAAAAGCGCTTGCGTTTTCAGAGCGCCTATTTCTTTGAGAGCGTCCGCAAGATAAGGGGCTGTAAAGCGGCTTGTGTTGCTAAAGTACTGGAGCAGTCCGCCGTTCTGGAGTTCCATATCGAACCGCGCTATAGTATAGGCGGCGCGCTGAGCATCATTAAGCGACTCAAGCGCTCCGCTGTCTTCGGTGGCGTTGCCGCCCGAGTCTGTCCTCACAATGACGGCCATAACGAGATCGGCGTCGGAGAGCTCAAGCAGCTTGTCAGCGGTCATGCTCTCGAATTCTTTAAAAGCGCCCTTTGTGGCCGCCTTAAATATAAGAGAAGCTAAACGCGAAATTAACCCCATTCCCTGACCTCACTTGAATGATTAAACCTATGTTCTTTTGAACAGCTTATCTTTATGTTTACGAAGAGCAATAAAAAACGGGATGCCCAGCACATAGCAGGCGATCACCTGCCCGATGGCGACCCATAGCACCGATTCCCAATACAGCAGATTAAGGTAGTGGTTCAGTATCCCGGCTACCACAAAAGCGTTTATGACGACGGCAGGCAGAGGAAGCAGCCATTTATTTTTTATTATCCTTGCTATGAGCGCCGCCGCAAGAGTTGCGAGAGAGCCGAATATGATATCGTACGGCCCTAAAGGCGTGCCTGCGAGGTTTGCGAGAAGGCATCCGGCAAACAGGCCGGGTATAGCCGCCGGTGTGAAGAACGGAAGCACGCACAGCGCCTCGGATATACGCACCTGCAGCTGTCCGTAGCTGAAGGGGTTTATTATCGTGAGCACGAAATACAGCGCCGCTATTATGCCCGCCTCGGCGATGAAACGGGCTGAGAACATTTTACCCCTCATGCTATGCCACCACGATGTTCGCTATTTTGCCGGGGATTATTATAACCTTTTTAACAGCTTTTCCGGCCAACAGCGAACTCAGCTCTTGCGTTTCCATTATGTGCTTTTCTATGTCATCTTTCGAAGCGCTCGATGAAACGCAGAACGTCGCGCGCAGCTTTCCGTTTATCTGAAGAGGCATCTCAACAGTGTCGACCAGCAGTGCGCACTCGTCGACAGCTGGGTATTCGGCGTCGAACACGGAATACTTACCGCCAAGTACTTCCCACAACTCTTCGGCGAAATGCGGCGCGAACGGTGCTATTAGGCGTATCAGTGCGTTAGCTGCGTTTGCGGAAACCTCTTTGTCGGGCGAGGCGTCTACGTATTTATAAAGAGCGTTAGTGAACTCCATGAGCCGCGCTATCGCCGTGTTGAACTGGAATATCTCGATGTCGGCGCACATGTGCTTTATGCAGTAGTTCTGCGCGTACAGCAGTTCGGCCTTGCCCTTGTCGCTCGTCTCTTTAACGTCCTTGAGGCGCAGCACTATGCGCTCCACGCGCTCTAAAAACTTAGCTACGGAGCGTATGCCGTCCTCGTTCCACGGGCCGCCCTCTATATAAGAGAACCCGAAGCCGAGGTAAGTCCTGAATACGTCGCTTCCAAATTTACTTATATATTCGTCGGGCGATATCACGTTGCCTCTCGACTTGCTCATGCGCAGCCCGTCGGGGCCGAGTATCGTGCCCTGGTGTACGAGCGAAGTGAACGGCTCCTCGAAATCGAGGTACCCCATGTCATGAAGCGCCATCGTGAAGAAGCGCGCGTAGAGAAGGTGCATACACGCGTGCTCGGAGCCGCCTATGTATTTGTCGACCGGCAGCATCTTGTTTATCCACTCGGAGTCGAACGGCTTATCGTCGTTTTTGTTGTCGGGATAGCGCAGGAAATACCACGACGAGCATACGAACGTGTCCATCGTGTCCGCGTCACGCTTGGCGAGCCCGCCGCACTGCGGGCATACCGCGTTTAAAAACGACTCGGACTTTAGCAGCGGAGACGTTCCGTCCGGTGTGAAGTCTACATCGTAGGGCAGCTTTACCGGAAGCTCGCTCTCGGGCACGGCGACCTCGCCGCACTTTTCGCAGTATACGATGGGTATGGGCGTACCCCAATAGCGCTGGCGCGATATAAGCCAGTCTCTGAGACGGTAGTTTATCTTGAAGTCTCCCGCGCCTGATCTCTTAAGCTTTTCTATTATGGCCTTCTTGCCCTCTTCGGCAGGCAGGCCGTCGAACTCACCGCTGCTTACCATAACGCCGTACTCTACGTAAGGCAGATTATCGCTGCCGCCGTCCTTCGCCTTTATCACTCGCTCTATAGGAAGCTCATACTTCTTTGCGAACTCGAAGTCTCTCTCGTCGTGAGCGGGCACTGCCATGACCGCGCCCGTGCCGTAGGTGGCGAGAACATAGTCGGCTGCGTATATGGGTATGCGCCTTCCGTTTATCGGGTTTATGGCGTATGCGCCCGTGAACACGCCCGTCTTTTCACGAGTGGTAGAAAGGCGGTCTATCTCGCTGGCGCGAGCGGCGCTCTCTATGTATTCTTCGACAGCCGCTTTATGTTCGGGCGTGGTTATCTTCAGTGTTAAAGGGTGCTCGGGAGCGAGCACGGCGTACGTGCAGCCAAAAAGCGTGTCCGCGCGTGTCGTGAACACGGTGAACTCCCCGCCGCCCTCTATGCTGAACGTTATCTCTCCGCCGACAGACTTTCCTATCCAGTTTCTTTGCATCGTCTTTGTCTTCTCGGGCCAATCCAGGTTATCGAGACCGTCAAGCAGACGCTCAGCGTAGTCCGTTATCTTAAAAAACCACTGCGTTAAGTTCTTGCGCGCCACCGATGTGTCGCAGCGCTCGCAGCAGCCGTTTATAACCTGCTCGTTGGCGAGCACAGTGTTGCAGCACGTGCACCAGTTCACCGGCGCTTCCTTCCTGTAGGCGAGCCCTGTTTTGTAGAGCTGCAAAAAGCACCACTGCGTCCACTTATAGTAATCGGGCAGGCACGTCTTTATCTCGTAATCCCAGTCAAACATCGCGCCCATGGCACGGAGCTGCTTCTCCATTGTCTCTATATTCGAGAGCGTGGAATCTTCGGGGTGTATGCCCGTCTTTATGGCGTAGTTTTCGGCGGGCAGGCCGAACGCGTCGAAGCCCATGGGCTGGAATATCTCATAGCCCTTCATGCGCATATAGCGCGCGTACGAGTCGGAAAGTCCGTAGTTATACCAGTGGCCGACGTGAAGCTTCGCTCCCGACGGGTACGAGAACATCTCGAGCACGTACTTCTTTTTATCCGCGCGCGACTTATCGAACCTGTAAAGCCCCGTTTCGTCCCACTTCTTCTGCCACTTCTTTTCTGTCTTAAGAAAATCCATATATGTCTCCTGACTGTTTTTAAGTCATTATTACTTATTAATTATTTTTAATTATAACGATTTGTGCTTTATCTAGACGATAAAGTCTATGTGTTTTAGTGGTCCTGTCATTTTTGCCAATACTGCTCCACCAAAAATTACCACGATAGCTGGTTTTTACTCTTAAAAGGCTAAATATGCTTCTATAATTATTGTTTTATCAAACATTCCTGTTAGCTTTATTTATTATTTTATAGCGCTCTACATTATATAACAACGAGATAATCTAGTCAAAATAGAATTATGAAAGTGCAGGGAATGGTTTTTGATCTTACATGCGGGCTTATGGTTTATTTTCATGGAGCCTCACCCCAAACATTCTTATCTATTAAGTATATGCTTTCGGCCGTTTCTTTCTTAGTAAAATTGCTTGGCAATTCTTCATATTTCGCAGCTATTCTGACAGGTATTATTGCAGCGTCAAAGCTCCATATTTCATTACTACACCCTAATAACGCATACCAAGGTTTCCCGTCCGTACCTTCATTAGTTAAATAAACTCCGGTCTCACTAAAGTGTTCTGAAAACAACGTCATAATATTTAAGAGGGGGATTTTAACATCATTCTTAATTCTATATGGTTCATAATCGATTGTGATCTCTTCTGTGTAAAACAATAATTCTGTTTGCAACCATGGCTCTTTTATTTCACGCATCATTTGAGGTGTCCAGCCTATAGCAAAGGGTCTGATGTTGAGTACTATACCATTAAGATTAATTTTCACCGTTTCAGCATTACATCCGGAGTATACAAACCCGTCATCAAAAATATTCCAATCGAGTCCATCAAAGCTGTCTGCTAAATACTTTTCATCAAACCCGATTTGAGCCAGCAAGTTTTTAAATCGAGATAGTGTTGAAGTATAGCTGTCTTTATCACATTTTACGTATGTTTGAATTTGAGAGTATTCAGGCACGGTAACACCTTCTTTGTTTTATTTTGCAGCTAAACTTGTTAAGGTCACCATATACTATCTTACAAGCGTCGCCGCGGCCATAGCAGAGACTCCCTCGCCTCGCCCCTCAAAGCCCATTCCTTCCGTAGTCTTTGCCTTTACGCTCACTGCTTCCGTATCTATGCCGAGCGCCGAAGCTATGTTTTTCCTCATCTCGATTATGTAAGGAGCGAGGCGCGGCTGCTGCATTACGACAGTCGAGTCTATGTTTACTATCTCGTAGCCTCTTTCGGCTATTATATTACGAGTCCGTTTCAGAAGCTCGATACTGCTTATACCGCGGAATTCGTCTGTGCACGGAAAATGCGTCCCTATATCGCCTGCGGCGGCTGCGCCCAGCAGCGCGTCTGTTATCGCGTGCAGCAGCACATCCGCGTCGCTGTGGCCGAGAAGCCCCTTTTCAAAGGGTATGTCAACGCCTCCGAGAATAAGCGGCAGCCCCGCTTCCAGCCTGTGAGCGTCATAGCCCGTGCCCGTCCTCGTCTGTTGGCCCGCTATCGCCCTGCCGTACATCAGGTCTTCCTGCGTCGTTATCTTGATGTTATCGTAGCGTGCCTCCACAAAGCTGACAGAAACACCCATCCTCTCGAGAAGTACGCAGTCGTCCGTGCCCACGAAGCCGTCCTCGCCGGCCCTCCTGTGTGCGCTCAGAAGCAGGTCATATCTAAACGCCTGTGGCGTCTGTATGTTTACGAGCTTATCCCTGTCGAGTGTGTCGGCGATCACGCCTTCCTCCACGACCTTTATAGTGTCTTTAGCCCTGACGCCCGCAGCCGCGGCTCCCGTCTCATAAGCCTTTTCCACGCACGCCCTTATAACGGAAGGGTCAACAAAGCATCTCGCTCCGTCGTGCACGGCAACGACGTCGGCATCCTTGGCACGGGTAAGAGCGTTCCAAACGGAGAACTGGCGCTCGCTGCCCCCTTCCACTATTTCATAGGGTATACTGAGCGTTTTATTTGCCGCAGTATCGACGTCCCCTATGTCCTGCTTTCTGCAGACTATTATTACACGGTCAAAGCATACCGCGTTTTCAAATGCCAAAAGCGAGCGCTCAAGAACCGTCCTGCCCCCTATGGCTATCTGCATTTTGTTCTGGCCCATGCGCGTTGAGCTTCCCGCGGCAAGCACAATACCGACTGTGTTACGCATTTCTTGACTCCTCTATCACTTCATACATGCTGTCCGCTTCCTCCTTACGCACCGTCTCCGCGAGCTTTAACACCTTGACTTTAAGAGTAGCCGAGCCAAAGCGTATCTCTATTATATCGCCGATTTTGAGGTCTTTGCCTGCCTTGGCGGGGTTTGCGTTTACGGATACTCTCTGGCGGTCACAAGCCTCGCTCGCGACCGTGCGCCTTTTAATTATTCTTGATACCTTTAAAAATTTGTCGAGTCTCATATCACAACCTCTTTTCCGTAGTATTATAGCAAAAAAACAGGCCAAACGTAAATTTTATTTACTCAGTCTCTTAAACTTGCCTTAATTGAGTTAATTAAAATTTCTTAACTTGACTCTATCAGACTATCGTGATAGTCTGACGGTAGACTATTATAATAGTCTGAAACGAATATCAAAAAGCAGGGAGGAAAACATATGCAGAGCAAGAGTATCGCAATAATATTAAGCGTCTTGGCGGTGTTGACCGCTGTATTGCTGGCAGTCAATCTCATAGGTTTTAAGACCTCAGAAGCCGCCGTCCCCGTGTATGTGTCAGGCTCCGGCGAGGCCGCAGGCGATACTGTCAAGGTATACGGGCAGGGCAAGATATCCATTACGCCGGATCAGGCGACGATTACGTTCGGTTATAGGAATAAAAACGCCGATCCGCAAACCGCGCAGGAAGAGAACAAAGCGCAAATAAAGATGATTATCAGCGCTGTTAAAACGGCAGGCTTGGGTAACGCCGACCTTCAGACAATAAGCTATCAGGTATATCGGGATTGGGACAAAAAGTTTACCGTATTCAATATGATGCAGGTGAAGATAGGCGATATCGAAAAGACAAGCAGCATTATAAAGGCGGCGTATGACGCGGGCGCGAACGAGTTCTGGGATGTGCGGTTCGATATCATAAAGCGTCAGGAGGCATACACGGACGCGTTGCGCCTTGCAATGGGGCGCGCCAGAGAGAAGGCTGAAAAACTGGCAGCGGATGAAGGCCGTAAAATAGCGGGCGTAGTATCCGTCGAGGAAGGAACGCAGAGCAGCAGTTACTGGTATTCTTCGCCGTATACAAACTTCGTCGCGGAGCCGTCGTCTTCTTCGGGCGGCTATACGGACGGCGGCATATCGTCGGGAGAGATGGAGATAAGCGCGATCGTAAACGTGACGTACCGTCTGGCATAAAGGCTTGCAGAGTCCCTTACCCTTCTGAACAACCGATTTGATGCGGCTGACGGCTGGCGCGGAAACACCTTTCTCAAACAGGTGATAACGGGAAATATGGCAAGCGCATAGACCTGCTAAAAAAGCGCCCGAAGGCGCCTTTTAAGCAGGCCTATAAATTATGTTGGTTGTTCTTATAATATATACCCCTGCGCTATGAACGATGTGTTAACGCAGCGTGTCTTTTTGTAAAAGCTTAAAGCTCTTTTATCATTGCGAGCCTGTCGTCGCCCGTGCCGTACTCGTCGAACGAGCCTTCCACAAGAGTAAACCCTAGTTTTTCGCGGTAGGTGGAAAGCGCCTTGAAGTTCGCGGGGTCTACTGTAAGCTGTATCGTCTCTATGCCGAGCTCGCTTATATCGGAGAACGCGTATTCGAGAAGCGCTACGCCTATGTCATACCCGGAAAATGCGGGCAGCACCGCGACGCTCAAAAGATATGCGACTCTGGGGTCTGTCATGTCGCGTATAAAGTAGGAGCTCGCTATTGGCTCGTCGTCCTCGTCGGCGGCGATGTATATCCTGCCGTGGCGCATGAGCGGTATCACTACGTGCTCGCTAAGAGCCCCGCTGCCGAACGCCGCCCTTTCAATGCCCAGTATGTAATCGATCATATCGGGATCGGGCTTTTCCACCGCTTTGAATGTAATGGTCATAAATTCCTCCATAAAGTATTAAAAGATAACGCAGGCTGATATATTTATCAAACAAGCGTTGCTGTTTACTTTAAGCCTGAATACTCGGCCGCGTAAGCATCCTTGCTTTTATCGCCCCCGCTGTCTATCAGCGAATCTGCCCGAAAGCTGAGCGCCGCTCCGTCGCCGATTATTATGTGGTCTATAAGCTCTATCCCCAGTGTGCCCAGCGCGCTTCTTATATCATGAGTTGCACTTATGTCGGCGCCTGAAGGAGTAACGTCCCCGCCAGGGTGGTTGTGGGCGACGATGCCCTTAACGGCCCGGTGGCGGATAGCTCCCGCCGCGAGTTTTCCGATGTTTACCGGGGCCTCCTGCATATCTCCCTCCGAGAGCCGCTCATAATGAATGACCCTTCCCTGCGTATCGAGCCATATGACGTAAAACTGCTCGTAAGGCTTGCCGAAAAGAAGGGATCTCGCAAACGCACACGCGTCCTTTAAAGACTTTATACAGGGGCGCTTTTTAAGCTTGCTGCGCTCATACGCCCGAAACAGCTCCGGAAACATAGTAAGGTACGCCGCCGCGCGCCTGCCAATTCCTTCTGTGCGCTCAAGGTCCTTCACGTCCGCCTCAAGAACGCCCGAAAGGCTGCCGAACGCGCCGATCAGCCTGTTGGCGACGGCGTTCGTATCTGCCCTCGGAATGACGTGAAACAGCAGATATTCAAGTATTTCGTGTTCTGCAGACCCCTCGAGCCCTTCGCGTAGCAGTCTTTCCGTGAGGCGCTGCCGATGGCCTTCATGCATCGTGCCTCCAAGTTATACGTTAAGAGCAGCAGCCTTTGCAGGCGCTGCAGTTGCCTGTGCTGCAGGCGCCCCCTCCATGGCCTCCTCCTCCGAAATAGCATTTGCCCTGATAAAAGCGCTTCGTGTTTTGCGAAGCGCACGCCGGGCAGGCAGGTTTGCTGTCCGGGTTTGTCAGCTCCTCAAAGACGGCTTTGCAGTCTTCGCATATGTATTTAAGCAGCGGCATCGTTTTCCTCCATTCGCGGGGCTATAGCATCTTTTTACGCCAGAGCCACAGCGCGGCTCCAACTGTCAATGCAATAGAGCTGCCTGTTATTATCCAGAAGCCCCCTGGCATATCGAGAAACGGCACGTCGAGGTTCATTCCCCACAGGCTCGCAATAAGCGTGGGCACAGCGAGTATTATTGTTACCGACGTCAAGAACTTCATGACGATGTTGAGGTTATTTGAAATCACCGACGCGAACGCGTCCATCGTGCCCGCGAGTATGTCCCTGTAGATAGTACACATCTCTATGGCCTGCTTGTTTTCGACTATTACGTCCTCCAAAAGCTCCTCGTCGTCCGGATAACGCTTTATCATCGTGGTTTTCATCATCTTTTCGAGCACTGTCTCGTTTGCCTTCAGCGAGGTCGCGAAATACACAAGGGATTTTTCGAGCTTTAGCATCTGTATCAGCTCGCGGTTTTTCATAGATTTGTGCAGCGCGTTTTCCACCTGAGTGCTCGCTTTGTCTATCTGGCGAAGGTGCTGCAAAAAACGCGACGAGTTTTTGAACAGCAGCTGATAGACGAACCGCGTCTTTTTGCTGCAGTCGAAGCCCCTCACGCGCCCTTTTGCGAAATCCTCAATTATAGTTGTTTCCTCGAGGCATACGGTTATTATGTTGTTGTCGGTGATGATAATGCCAAGAGGCATTGTATTATACAAAAACGACGTTCCCTCCGGTTCGACAACAGGGATGTCGACAAGTATCAAAACCGCGTTATCTTCCTTGTCGATACGCGGAGTCTCTTCTTCGTCGAGCGCAGCAGATAACAGGCTAATATCGACACCGTAGTCTTTGGAGATAAACTCCAGTTCTTCTTTGCTGGGGTCGGTAAGGTTAATCCACGAGCACTGGCATGGCTCGCAGCCACAGTCGAGCGAACCGTTTTCGTATCTGAAATAGTTTATCATTGGCAAGCACCGCCTTTCTTAAGATACCCAAAAGCTATTGATCTTTGGGCTTGCAGCGGTGTGCACCATTTAGCTTGCGTTATGGTATGCACGCCGCTTGTGTGTTGCATGTCTTCGTTTAGGGTCTGCGTCCACGCATACCACCTCCGTAAAATGTTGTGTGTATTTCGAGAGCCAAATTTCATGCGCTCAAAACCTTAGTTAATTATAGCACGTGAATAAAATAAATCAACAAAAGATGCGGGCGCGCAAATTCTTAAAACCGTCATGTATATTTGACACGCGTTATGGCCAGATTTATAATTATAGAGCGGCGTGTCTGTGGTTGAAAGTCGATGCCAGCCGCGGGCGAAACGACCCACGTAATCCGATCAGTTTCGGTGAGCATGGCGCGGTTTAGAAGTAAGCCCGGCCGGTAATTTTTATCCGAGAGGCATAGTAGTGGGGAAGGTTAATCTTTTATGAGCGAAATGCCCAGCCGGCGGATGTGGGGGCAAAGACCAGGTCAGACGCCGCACTATTTTTGAAACACGGCAGGCGGTCAGGGGCCGCCGGGCCGGATTAAGGACAGCCGGAAAATTTGCAAAACCGGCTGTTCTGTTTTTTATTATATTTCAGACTGTTCACGGAATCGGGTTTATCTCTAAAAACCGGGAATGGCCGGGTTTGTTTTTACTTATATAATATGGTATCGTTTCTTTAAGGCATTCATACGATTCTATTAAATTTAACAGTGAGGCAAAAATAATGAACTTTAAACTGATAAGGAATCTATGGCTATTAACAGGATTATTCACGCTGGCATCTTTAATAATAAACTTAACTGGCAATATGTCGATTCTGCTGATTGCTTACGGGATCACACTTGTTCTCGTGCTGACTTGCGCTTATATTTACCACCGAAAAGGCATTAAAGATAATACGGAAGAGAAAAAAAGTAAATAATCTAGCGGTTTTAACCAGCAGCTTTTCTTTGTTTATCTTTACAGAGGATTTGATTTTATCTTTGAAAATCTGCGCGGATATAAGTCCGGCGCGGGTTTTTGCTTTTCTATAAGTATTATTGCGCCGGGGTCTATGAAATGCGCATCGTTTACGCGGCAGCCGAGCGTCTTTATCGCACCTGGCGCTTGAGAGAGCTCTTCCTCATAGCTCTCGCCCTTCCACGCGGCGAAGGCTCCGCCTACCCGAATGAACGCAGCGCAAAGCTCTAAGAGCATATTAAGAGGAGCGACAGCTCGCGATAGCACGAAGTCGAAACTCTCGCGCAGTAAGCCTCTTGCCTCCTCCTCGGCGCGCCCCGCAATAACGGTAACGCCAACTCCAAGCTTATCGGCGGCGCGCTTTATGAACTCGCACTTCTTGGCCGACGAATCGAGCAGAGTCATTTCAATATCGGGGCGCAGCAGCTTTACGGGCATGCCGGGAAAGCCCGCGCCCGAGCCTATGTCTATAACACCGGAGCCCGAAGGGATATCAAGGAACGAAAAAACGCGCGCGCTGTCCGAGAAGTGCTGCTTCGCGGCTTGCTCTTCGTCCGTTATGCGCGTCAGGTTCATATGCTTGTTTGCCTCAAAGACGAGTTTATAGTATTCCTCGCAAAGCGCTATCTGTGTTTGCTCGTATGTTATTCCCGCTTCGTCGAGGCTGCGACTCAGAGATTCGCGGAATATGCTCATTGCTCTTCGATAACCTCCACTCCCATGGCTGTCGGCCGAAAAGCGCCGCACAGCTCGAAATCGCCTTTTACCCTCTCCGCTGTTTCGCGGGCGGCCTCATATGTTTCAAAAGCGGCAAATACCGCGCTGCCCGAGCCTGTCATGAACGCCTTACCGGCGCCCGCGGCTTTAAGAGCATCCGCCGCCTTCAGTATGGCGGGAGCCACGCTGAGCGCAGCCATACCAAGAGCGTTGCCCGCGTATCTGTTAAAAAGCTCTGCGTCGCCTTTAAGCACCGCATATTTAACTGAATCTATGCTTACATGGGCGGAACCGATGTAGTTCATGAACGCCTCGGCTGTGGAGACGCCCTGGTGCGGCTTTACCACGGCGTAGAACATGGGTTTCGCGGCATTGAGAGGGGTCAGCCGCTCACCTATGCCTTTAGCTCGGGCGAGACCGCCCGTAAGCGCGAACGGAACGTCGGCGCCAACCGAAACCGCGATGCCGTTTAAAGCTTCAAAGCTCAAAGTGGTCTCATAAAGCCTGTCTAGGCCGACGAGCACTGCCGCCGCGTCGGCGCTTGCGCCGCCTAGACCCGCCATGCGGGGTATGCTCTTTTGTATAGATATATCAGCGCCTTGCGAGCCGGTAAACTTTAAAAACGCCTCGGCGGCTCTATAAGCCGTGTTGTCCTGCCCGGTCGCCCAGTCCTTGTCCATCCGCACCGTTACGCCCTCGGCCTTTTCTATCATGACGGTGTCATACAGCGATATGCTTTGCATTATCGTGTCGAGCTCGTGGTAACCGTCTTCCCGCTTGCCTGTTATATCGAGCGAAAGATTGAGTTTTGCGTATGCTTTTAGAGTTATCATTAGCTGTCTCCCGTAAGCTTTTTATGCGCCCAAAGGGCGTGAGTCTTTACCGGATCGTCCGCTGTCTCGGCAAGACGCCGTAGTTCTTCTGTAAGTTCACGCATATTTGCGGCGCCCGCGTAAAGCGCCGCCTGCGACAGTACGCGCTGTGTCCGCGCCATGTTGGCGCCCGCCAGTTCCTTAAGCTTGTACTTGTATCCGCCGCAGAGAAGTTCTTTTACTGAGAACTCAAACGGCCGGGATGTTTCTTTGGTATTCAGAGGACACACGCTCTGGCACCTCTCGCACCCGAGCAGCTGATAGACCCCTTCCCGCAGCGCCTGTGGCACTACGCCGTGCATATGTGCGCGGACACAAAAATCTAAGTTGTCGACTGCCGCGCAATGCTGTTTGCACGCTCCGCAGTGCAGACACTCTCCGCGCTTATGTCCGTACTCCTCCGGTTGTCCCGCGGATGAGATTATAGTCTGTATGCAAACATGCGAGCCAAAAGCATCGTGGTAGTAAAAGCCGTTGTCGCCAATAAAGCCCCCCGTGCCAAGCGCCGCCGCCTTAGCGGATATAGACGCGGTGTGCAGCGCCTGCGCTCCGCTTTCACGTATAAATGCCGTGAGAGCTTTCGCCGCGCCGTACGCCATGTTTGACGCTATGTAATAGGGCGAGAGCGCGATATTGCCATTCGACGCCGCTTTTGCCGGAAGATACGCCATGAACAGCACGATAATGCACGAAGCTGCGCTGACGAGTGAGGCTGCGGGCAGGCATTCCCCCTTGACGGTGATCATATCATCAGCGGGCGCAAATCGTATGTCGGTTATGCCAAGAGCAATTGAGCGCTCCCGTATGTCGCCATTACTAAGCATAAAAAAATTATTACATAAATATTTGAAAATAACAACGAGGGAGGATAAAAATGTTGCTACTTCTGAGGCCGTGATATATAATTGTGCAATAAATAATTATTGGTTTTGGTGAAATTCTAGTCAAAGGATCGCTGTCTGTTTATGAAAAGGTTAACACTGTTGGTATTGATAATATGCGTGGCTCTGGCTGCCGCGTGCTCTGCTCCCGCTACCGTAAGCACGGCTATCGGAGAGTTCGAGATGGGTCAGGAAATTATGGAAAGCATCGAGGACGATCAGGGAAACAGCTATGTGCCCGCCTCGGGCAATACGCTGCTCGTTGTGTATATGACGCCCGCCGCGGGCACGAACGTAACCGAGGATCAGGCGCAAGCGTTCTTCAACAGCGGAACGAAGATTACTATAGATGATCAGAGCTACAACATGGTTTGCATCGCGTTTGAGATGACGGGCGGCACGCTGCGCTACGGGCTCGTGTTCGAGATCAGCGATAAGGGATACGCAAACAAACAGCCCGATATAAAGCTGAGCATACCTCAGTCCGCTCCCGCCGCGACTCCCGCTCCTACGCCCACGCCCGCTCCTACGCCGGTGGAACCCGCAGACCCTGAGGTCAGTCCCACAGAGAATACTGAGACGGATTCTTAAGTGCGGTAAGCATCATTTCTTTGGCATCAGGCTTGCTTGCGCAGATTTGCGCAAGCAGCTTTTTTATATCCTGCCGCTTTGTGCTTCCCGAAGCCGGGCAAGGGTTTTCGGCTATTGGTATAGAGTGCTTCTTAACAGCCGCCTTTATTTCCTTCTCCGGCAGGTAGACGAACGGGCGTATAAGCGTTATGCCCTGCCTGTCAAGGTCTGTCACGGGCTTGAACGTGCGCAGGCGCCCCTCGTAGAGCAAGCTTAAGAAAAGAGTTTCCAAACAGTCCTCTCTGTGGTGGGCAAACGCGCATTTCGTTATCCCCTGCTTTTTTATCTCGGTGAACAGCGCGCCCTTTCTTAGCTTTGAGCACAGCGCGCAAGGGTTGCTCTCCTGCCGAACGTCGAATACGATCTTTGCGATATTGGTCTTTATAAGCGTATATTTTACGCCGAGCGATGTGCAATAGTCTTCTATAAGCCCCGTATCAAAGCCCTGAAAGCCGAGGTCTACCGTAAAGGCGCAAATCTCATACTTGTGCTTTGAAAAATACTTATATAGATGAAGTGCGTAAAGCAGCGCCATGGAATCCTTGCCGCCCGAAAGCCCGACGGCAACGGAGTCGTTTTCGTTTATCATGTTAAAATCTTCGTCGGCACGGCGAAGATGTCCGAGTACTCGTTTCATAGATCAGCCTTTTATTATATTTCAGCTAATAATTATATCAGCAGTGAATACAAGCACACAAGCGGAAGAGTATGAACGGAATATTTTAATACGCAATCCAGTGATATTAGGATAAAAGTCTCGTTATTAACTAATATTATATGATAATTGATATAAATGCCGGAATAGGGCTGATTTCGGGCTTTGCAACGGCGCGGCGTTGTGCTATTATAGAGCAGATAAAAAACCCCTTATCAAGAGAGGTGGAGGGACGGGCCCTGTGAAACCCGGCAACCGGACATATGTCTTGGTGCCAATTCCCGACAGATGAGGTAAAGAAGATTTTTTCTGCCTCGCTAACGCGGGGTTTTTTAATTAACTGAATTATAAAGGAGAAACAAATGAGAAGGCTTTTCACATCCGAATCGGTGACGGAGGGGCATCCGGACAAGATCTGCGATCAGGTGAGCGACGCGGTGCTCGACGCTATACTAGGGTGCGACCCGAACGCGCACGTGGCGTGCGAGACTGCTGTAAACACCGGGCTTGTGCTGGTGATGGGAGAGATAACGACGGACTGTTACGTCGAGATAGCGAAGATAGCGAGAGACACCATACGCGACATAGGCTTCACGCGCGCGAAGTTCGGCTTTGACGCGGACACGTGCGGCGTGATACTTTCCATCAACGAGCAGTCGGGCGACATAGCTATGGGAGTCAACAAAGAGGATCAGGGCGCGGGCGACCAGGGAATGATGTTCGGGTTCGCCTGCCGCGAGACGGACGAGCTTATGCCCCTGCCGATAACGCTTGCGCACAGGTTATCGATGAAACTCGCTGAGGTAAGGAAGGACGGTACTCTTGGATACCTTCGTCCCGACGGCAAATCTCAGGTGACCGTTGAGTATGAAGGCAACACTCCTGTAAGAGTAGACACGGTGGTGGTCTCGGCGCAGCACGCCGACGACGTCACTCAGGAGCAGATAAGGCAGGACATAATAGAGAAGGTCATAAAGACCTCGGTGCCGTCGGGGCTTTTGGACGGCGACACGAAGTATTTCGTGAACCCCACGGGAAGGTTCGTCATCGGCGGACCGGCGGGGGACTCGGGGCTCACGGGCAGGAAGATAATCGTCGATACATACGGCGGCTACGCGCGCCACGGCGGAGGCGCTTTTTCGGGCAAAGACCCATCAAAGGTAGACAGAAGTGCGGCTTATGCTGTGAGGCATATTGCGAAGAACGTAGTCGCGGCAGGGCTTGCCGAGAGGTGCGAGATAGAGGTAGCCTACGCTATAGGCGTGGCGCAGCCTGTTTCGATATACGTTGACACCTACGGCACGGGCACGATGGACGACATAAAGCTCGCGAAGATGATACACGACAAGGTTGACCTTCGCCCGGCGGCAATAATCGAGAGGCTGGGACTGAAAGCGCCCATATACAAGCAGACGGCGTCGTACGGGCACTTCGGCAGGCCTGAGCTCGACCTTCCGTGGGAGAGGCCCGATTTGGTTGATAAGCTGGGGTAAACCTGTTGGGAACGACAGCGGCAGGCGCGCGTTGCGCCCGCCGCTTTTTCTTTATTCGGGGTGTGCATAACAACTGGTCCGACATGATCCCTTACTTTACGCTTCTCATCGACTTCCAGAACTCATCAAGCGATATTTTCAGCCCTTTGCAGATGTAGATGGGGATGTCGTTTTCGTAGCTGCTCGCGAACTCGGTGTGCGGCCCTTTTACATCAGATACCTCTTCAAATATGATGCCTAAACTTGAGACGGTGTAGTTTCTCAAACCGAAGATTATCAGGCACCTGCCGTCATAACCGCCGTAGCCCCAGTGATAGTGGCTGAGGTGTCCGCTTATGGCATGCGGTATATCATATTTTTCGGAGTAGTAATCTATAGCTCCCGCTTCGCTGTAGTTCATGCATAAAATGTAGCAATCCTCTCTGTCGGGCTCTGGAAGAGAATGATAAACGTCGGAAACGGCTCCGGCAAGCTCTTCCCAGCCGAGGCGGCCGGACAGCAGCATAGGGATACCTGAACCGGGGTAGTTTTCCCACCGTATGTTACGCGAAAACCCCAAAGCTTTGTCATAAGCTGCCGTATCCGCGGGTGAAAGCAAAGGCACCGATAATGGAACGAACAACATACCTAAGAGACATAGCAGCGCAACGTAACACGCCTTAAGCGCGCGCGATAACGCCCCCTTTTTCTGTTGAACGGCAGGAGCGGATTGATCGATAGAGAGCGTACAGCGGCGGTAGTTCTTTTCAAGGCATACCGAGCCGAAAGCGATAAGCGGAAGAAGCGCGCCGCCCAGCGCGTAGAACTTAACATATAGTACGGCAGCGATTGCGAAATAGACAATGAACGCCCACGCGAACGCCCGTAATTCGCGCCCCCTTTTGGTGAAAAGCATCACAAGACCGCCCAGCCAGAGCAGTATGGACAAAGGGTTCATGGAAAACCATATATTCAAAAACAGCTGCCATACAGGAGGCGTAATAGTGCGGGTGCGGGTGTATAATTGAAGGTAATCGGCGATGGGGAAGCCGTGCGTCCACTGCCATATTAAATAGGGGATGAAGCAGGCAAAAGCTATGGCCGCCGATATCCACAGCCATTTGCTTGTAAAATACTTGCGTGCGTGCGTTAGCAGCAGCCCGGCGATGAGCGCTATTACCATAAAGCCCATCGTAATCTTTACCATGATGCCGATACCTGTCATTAAGCCGAGCAGCGCCCAGTTTTTCGGAGAGTCTTCGCCGCTGAGTATCTTCGCCGCCAGAAACATAACGACCGCTGACATCAGCTGGTCGAAAGCGTCGTATATGAACATGCTGAAGACGGCCATAAAAGCGGGCGCCATCATCACAGCAAGTGCCGTCAGTGCCTGAGCGAACCGCCCGCCTCCCATTTTGCGAGCGGTGAGAGCGGCAAACAGCATCGTAAACGAGCCGGCCAGAGCCGGAAAGACGTGCATGGCTTGTATGGAGTCGCCGAGCAGCAGACGCGAGAGCGCCATGAGCCACGCCGTAATGGGTGTGACGTCCACATAGCCAAAATCAAGATTGTTGCTCATAGAAAAATAATAAAGCTCGTCATTGAAAAGGCCGTACTGCCAGCCCGTTGCCATATGGAAAACGAAATTGAGTATCATTAAATAGATGATTATCGCGGTGGCGCCGGTGAGAGCGGTCTTTGTGAATATCTTTCGCATGGAACCCCCATAAGAAAGGATACATGTATTTCCACATATTATATACAGTATTGTTATAGATGAAAATATATATTTTTATTATATAGGTAAGTATTTTTATGCTATATAGGATTTTTCTTTGTAACGTTTAATCATTATCAAAATAGATATTCACTGCTTGAAATTGCACCTATTCTCTTTGTATATAAAAAGATGAAGAGAAATATAGGCAAGTTGACATATAATAATCGATGTAATATAATATAAAAATGTAGCATTAAATACCAATAATTCAAAAAAATAAAATAAGGTTTGAGGAGGTACGACTAATGAAAAAAGTATGGCTATTCCTTTTGGTAGTTGTTCTATGTGTTTCGTTCAGCACAGTTGCGCTGGCAAAATCGCAGGAGCTGACCGTAACAGACAGCGATGGAAATCCCGTTGACTGGATAAGCTTTAAGCTTCACCCTCGGAACGAGTTAACAAAAAAAGTCGATACTATATGGGTAAACCCGCTGCAGGACTGGGAAAAAGACCAGCTTTATACGGCGGCGGAAGCGGTGTATCCGGGCGAAACCGTCATAGAGCTGGGCGGGATCACAATGAATGGCTACGACGATGAATACGATTATATCTTTGACTATTTCGGGCCGTTTACGGCGCAGGTTTACAACCCTGACGTCCATAACGGGGATAAGGTAGCGGTGTTTATTTTTGATCAGGAAGAAGGAATCGTATTTGAGGTAAAGGCCTTCCGTGTAAAAGATGGTACATTTTCATTCCGTGATTTTAAAGCTGATTACATGGGCGCCTATTGCGTATATGTGATACTGAACTGAGTATCACATAAAGCGGTTGCTTTAAAGAAAGCAGGCCTTCGAACCTGTTAGGCTGTAGCAATAGGTAGATTTAGAATTAAAGGAGACGCATCATAATAACGTCTCTTTTTTATGCCAAATATACACAAACCTTTGTTCGTGTGGTACAATTGCGGATATGACGAGCATTGAGGGGACCGTTCTCGAAATAACATACCGCAACGACGAAAACGGCTGGACCGTGATGTCGCTCGACTTTACGGGAGAGCTTACGACGGCGGTAGGCTGCATGCCTCATATACACGAGGGCGAATTCGTGCGCCTTTTCGGAGCGTGGACGGAGCACAGGCTGTACGGCAGGCAGTTTTCCGCCGTGTCTGTGGAGACTCGGCTGCCCAATACGGACGAGGCCATACGCATGTTTTTAGCCAGCGGCCTTATAAAGGGCGTGGGCGACGCGCTCGCGGGCAGGATAGTGGATGCGTTCGGCGAGAGCACATTTGAGATAATAGAGAGAACGCCCGAACTGCTGGCCGGGGTCAAGGGCGTAAGCAAACGGCTCGCGGAAGGGATATCCGAGAGCTTTCTGGAGCATATCGCCGTGAAGCAGGTCATCATAGACCTGCAGGGCATGGGGCTGTCAGTCAGGCAGGCGTTTCGAGCGTTTGAGCGCTACGGCTCGGCGGCGGCGATGCTGATCTCGGAAAACCCGTACAGGATGATAGACGACATAGTCGGCATAGGCTTTGAGCGTGCGGACAGGATAGCGGATAATCTCGGTGTAGATAGAAGGTCCGATTTTCGGGTGGATACAGGGATAAAGCACGAGCTGTTCTGCGCGATGAACGACGGGCATACTTGTCTACCCCGCGGCGAGCTTGTACGGCGGGCGGCCAAGATGATGGGCGTGGACGAGCCGCTTGTCGAAGAGAGGATATCCGCGATGACGATGTCGGGAGACATCGTGCAGAAGTTTATCAACAACACACCAGCCGTGTTTCACATATTCGCGCATATAGCGGAATCGGACGTGGCAAGAAGGCTGTTTTTACTGTCGAGAGCGCACGCGAGAGTGCCTATTAGGGACGCGGGTGAAGCATATTCGCGCTACATCGGCGACGTACCTATGTCTGAAGAACAGGAGCGGGCGGTGCTGCTTGCGTTGTCGTCGCAGGTGGCTGTGATAACTGGCGGGCCCGGAACGGGCAAGACGACGATAATAAAGGCTATAATGTCTATATTCGAGCAGAACGGGATAACGACGGCGCTGTGCGCGCCGACCGGCAGGGCCGCGAAGCGCATAGAGCAGGCCTCGGGCAGAGAGGCGAAGACTATACATCGCCTTTTGGAATACGGCATGGGCGCGGACGAGGAGTACGACAACTCCGCGAGGTTTATAAGGAACGAGGAGAACCCTCTCGAGGCGGAGGCCGTTATTGTGGACGAAGCGTCGATGGTCGACATATTTTTGATGAGGGCGCTTTTAAAGGCGCTGTCAGACGGAACGAGGCTCGTTATCGTGGGCGATGCCGACCAGCTTCCGTCCGTAGGGCCCGGAAACGTGCTGCGCGATATTATCAAGAGCGGATCCTTCCCGGTGTTCAAGCTGACGAAGTTTTACAGGCAGAAGGAAGGCGGCAGCATAGTCGAGAACGCACACCGCGTCAACAGAGGAGAAAACCCCGAGTTTTACGTAACGGGCGATTTCATATTCATACCCGGGGCTGACCCGGACACTGTTATGGGCAGCATAAAGAAGCTTTTGACCGAAGAATTGCCCGGGGAATACGATGTGCAGGGGGACGTGCAGATACTCTGCCCCGTGAAGAAGGGGATACTCGGCGTCTACAACATAAACATGCAGATACGCGAGCTTTTGAACCCGCGGCTGGCATCACGGCCAGAGGTAAAAGTAAAGGACACTGTGTTCCGCGAGGGCGACAAGGTGATGCAGACGAAGAACAACTACGACATGGAGTGGTTTTACACCGACGACATAATGTATTACAACAAAGGGCTCGGCGTCTTTAACGGCGACCTAGGGCAGATAGTGAGCCTCGATATGGACGCCAAGGAGGCGACGATACGCTTTGACGGCAACCGCGACGCTGTTTACTCGTTTCAGGAGCTCGAGCAGATAGAGCACGCTTATGCCGTGACGGTGCACAAGTCTCAGGGCAGCGAGTTCCCTGTGGTCATAATGCCGCTGTTTTCGGGAGGCGGAAGGTTTCTTTCACGCAACCTTCTCTACACCGCGCTCACGAGGGCGATGGAAAGGGTGTATATAATAGGGCAGAAGAGCACCGTTGAATATATGGTCGCGAACAACCGAATCTTGGGGCGGTACACTACGCTCGACCACGAGATAACAGAGCTCGAGGAAGTGCTGGGAGCGTATGGGCGTTAGGGGACTGTTATCAAAAATTGCCGATATAATATTCCCGTACATCCCGATGTGCGCTGTCTGCGGCGCGGAGAAGGGCGCCTCTGACTACCTGTGCGCAAAGTGCGCAGGCGAGATGGAAGAATTAAGGGCGGGGGAGTCGCAAATAAACGGCTTTGCCGCTTTTTCGTTATACAGATACGATGGGCAAGTAAAGAGTATAATAACGGGCTATAAGTACGGCGGCAAAAAGTATCTGGGCAGGCTGCTCGGCGGCGATATGGCGAAGGCTCTTGAAGGTTTATCTTATAGCGTCTCGTGCGTATGCGGCGTGCCTCTGCACGAAAAGCGCAGGAAGCAGCGCGGCTTTGACCAGGCCGAGGAGCTGGCGAAGGGCATAGCGGAGTCGGCGGGACTGCCGTACATCGCGGCGCTTTTGCGCATACGCAACACGAAAACGCAGACGAAGCTTACGGAAAAGCAAAGAGCACAGAACATAAAAGGGGCTTTCGAGGCGTCCGGCGCCGTGAGCGGAAATGTGCTGCTCGTGGACGACGTTCTCACTACCGGCGCTACGGCGGGCGAGTGCGCCGGCGTGCTTATGCAGGCGGGCGCGCGGGACGTGTATGTGATGACGTATGCAAAATCAAACTATGGCGGTAAAAAGGCAGAAAAGACTCTACTTTCTAAATACAAGAAGATATTCGTGCGCAATTAAAAGGAAATTATATTTAACGCTGTTTGTTTTCCAATAGCCTGTCGCTTTGCAGTTGTGCTGCTCTTTAATGATTATTTCTTTAAGCTTAAATCCTGTATTCTCAAATACTTTTAAAACGTCAAAACCCATATGCTGCATATGACCGTTTTTACGGCTATCTCCAATCAGTATTGCACAGAACTTATCCTTTTTTAGAACCCTGTAGCTTTCTTTTGCGACCTTATCCATTTCAATCAGAAAATATCTAAGCTCTAAATGCGATAAGTCATTTTCGTTTCCTTCGCTATACTGAATGATATTTGCGTAAGGCGGATGAGTGCATATTAAGTCTATACTGTTATCATTAATGAAATCAAGATTGCGGGCGTCACCAAGATGGATTTCCGGCTCAATATGCGTACAATCGGGCCTCTGAAAGTTTAAATGCTCTTTTGTAATTTCAAGTGCTTCTGGAACTACATCAACGCCAATACCCTTTCTGTTTAAAAGCTTGGCTTCTACCATTGTCGTACCGCTTCCGACGAACTGATCCAGTACACCGTCATTTTCTTTCGAATACCTTAATATGATATTCCTTGGAATGTAAGGAGACCAGTTCCCGCGATACTTGGCATTATGTGTAGCCCAATCACCTCTTTCGGGGAAACTCCATACCGTTGTCATCTGCAATTCAAAATTATCGGGTTCCCATTTTTTTATGGTTTTTTCAAACATAAACAATCCTAGACTTTATTTATCATAAAATATTAAACAATTAAGCGGATATTATACATGCTAAACTAATATAATTGCGTCCTAACGCCTTCCAGTAAAAGCAGAAGCCTGAATTATACTAAACAAGTCGTCAGAATCACGTGATTTTCTCAATACATTTAAAAACATATAAGCGTCTCGCCTATTCGTTTTTTCTTGCTTCATTAAAAGTTCAGCTAATGTTATTAAAAATTCAACTGTATAAAATCCGTATCTATTTAAATCACTATATTGTAAAGATAATTCAATATAAGATGGCGATAGATCAATTTGTTCTTGACGGGTTTGTATAGGCAATATATTATTCCAAATTTCAATTAATCTATCTAGAAGATTATTTGTAAGCTCAACGTTGCCTTGTTTTTTTAATAGAATATCAACTACCCAATGTATATGCTTGGGCGTTCTTAGTCTACTTTGATTTTGTTTGTATTTTAAAATAATATCAAAATCAGAGAGACCACCCTGAAAGACCCATAATTCCAAGTTTTGATTAAGAATAAACTTTTTTATTGCATCTCTTCCGGGATTCATTACAACTCTCATTTTGTTCTCCTTATTAGTTAATCTAAGTTAGAGAAAGAAGACAACCAAGTTGACCAAAATATTGACATAGAAGGATTAATAATTTGTTATCAACAACTCACTGATATTTCCGCGATTTTCTCCGTTACAGTTAATCATGCGTTTTGCATCAATACGCTTGATATAGTATTCTTTATAGAGATCATCAAAAAAATTATCCTCATGATTTGTGTTTTTTGGGTCAGAATTACTAATGATTACTTTTGCACCAATTAAATTGATTGCATTAACAAACTTACTTAGCCGTATTTGTTCATTGTCATCAAAACTATTTTTTGTATATGAAGTAAACATAGATGTCTCATTAAGTGGGCGGTAAGGAGGATCAATGTAAACGAATGTTTTATCGTCAATAAAATCTAAACATTTGCTAAAATCAACGCACTTAATCTCTACATTTTTTAATGCTTTGCTAACGGAAGTTAAATTGGCTGTATCACAAATAACTGGTTGTTTATAACGTCCTATTGGAACATTAAAATGTCCCTGTCTGTTGACACGATATAAACCGTTAAAGCATGTCCTGTTTAAGAAAATGAATAAAGAAGCTTTTATAAGATCAATTTCAATACTCTCTTTTAACTTAAATTTATTGAAGAGGTCTCGCTTTTCATAATAATACAACTCTCGCTGCTGTTTGCTTATTGCCCAATATTCGTCTTGCATTTGTTGCAATAGAACTAATAGCTCGTGTGTATTATCTTTTACTTGAATATAGGTGTTTATTAGTTCAGAATTGATATCATTGATTAAAATTTTGTCCATATCAAATTTAGATAGAACATCAAAAAGAACAGCGCCTCCTCCTACAAAAGGTTCACAGTAGCGTTTTATAGAAAGATCATGGCTCATCGGATATCGTTTCTGCAAGTTGCATAATAACTGGCTTTTACCACCAGCCCATTTTAAATATGGCTTAACTAAGAGGTTTCCTTTATCCATTACAAGTCACCTTTTTTGCTATATTCATCAGATATAAAAAGACAATATGTTTCAATTTCAAGAGCATCTGCAATACGTTGAATGTTTTCAAGAGATATGCTTCTTCTAAACGTCTCGATTCCGCTAATATATGTTCTATGCAAACCGCATTTTTCAGCGAAGGCTTCCTGAGACAAACCCAGCTGTAATCGATATTTTCGAAGGTTTTTGCCAAACACAGTAACAATATCCATAAATCTATTCTCCTGATGATATTTAAAGTGTCTAAAAATGCAGACAATATGTCTACATACAATAAGTAACAAGGGATAATAAGATTTATATTGAAACTAACTACTCCCGCATATTATTATCAACATAACAATGAAGAAACGAAGTTGCGCTATAGAGGGAAACATGACAAGAAGCGAATTTGAAACTATCAAAAACTATATGCATGAGTGCCTGAGCGACAGCTCGCACGACTCCGAGCATGTAATGAGGGTGCTGTACATAGCGCTGAAGCTCGCGGCAAAGCAGAGCAATGTCGATTACGATATCCTTATTGCGGCGTGCCTGCTGCACGACATCGGGCGCAAAGCGGAATTTCGCGACCCCAATGTGTCTCATGCCGACGAGGGGGCGAGGATGGCAGAAACGTTCCTTAAGGGAATGGGATGGGACGCGAAAAGGGCAAAGCATGTGAACGACTGCGTAAGGACGCACAGGTTCAGAAGCGGCGACGCTCCGCAAAGCACAGAAGCGAAGATACTGTTCGACGCCGACAAGCTCGACGTTTCCGGCGCTCTAGGCATCGCGCGCACGCTGCTTTATAAAGGATATGTGGGGCAGCCGCTTTATACCGTAAGCAAGGGCGGGATATGCCCGGGCGAGGACAAGGATTCTCCCGCGTCTTTCTATAAGGAATATAACTTCAAGCTTAAAAACATAGAGTCAAAGCTCTATACCGAGGAAGCGAAAAATATCGCCCGCGAGAGAGCGGCCATCTCCTCTATGTTTTTTGAACACCTTGCGGAAGAAGTGGACAGCGCTTACGCCGCGAGGACGATGCTGGAGGATCATCTTAAGTAAAAGAGCGCTGCCGCAACAACAATATGTTGAAACGTCGCGCTTTATCATATTATAATCAACAAAACAGTATTAAGGATGTATGATATGGAGTTCGCAAAAAGGCTTGAAGGCGTTACAGGAAGCGCCATAAGACAGATATTCGCGCTGCTGGCGCAGCCCGGCATGATATCGTTCGCGGGAGGCAACCCCGCGCCCGAGAGTTTCCCGAGCGACGACGTAGCGGCGCTGGCGGCCGAGATAATTCGCGAGGGCGGCAGCCACGTCTTGCAGTACGGAGGCACGCCGGGTATAGGAAGCCTTAAAAACACCGTCATAGAAATGATGAGAAAGCGCGGCATAGATGCGCCGCCCGATGAGGTCATCATAACTTCCGGCTCGACGCAGGGCATAGGCCTTGCCGCGAAGACGCTGTTGAACCCCGGAGAGGTCATACTCGCCGAGTCGCCGACGTTCATAGGCGCCATACAGACGTTCCTTACATACGAGGCCGACCTTCGGGGCGTAGAGATGGACGAGAACGGAATGATAATTGAAGACCTTGAGGAGAAGATAAAGAAGCATAAGCCCAAGTTCGTATACACGATTCCCACGTTCCAGAACCCGACGGGAAAGACGCTGTCTTTGGACAGGCGAATAAAAATGCTCGAAGTGTGCGAAAAGCACGGCGTGCTTATACTCGAGGACGACCCGTACTGTGATTTGAGGTATTCGGGTGAGGCCGTACCTCCCATAAAGCATTTCGATAAAAACAATACCGTTATCTATCTCATGAGCTTTTCGAAGATTATATCGCCGGGCCTTAGGGTAGGGGCGGCGATAGCCGACAGCCGCATAATAGAGAAGTATAACATAGCGAAACAGGGAGAAGATCTGCACACGTCTAACCTTTCCCAGGAAATAGTTAACGCGTATGTAAATTCGGGAAAACTTGAGCAGCATATCGCCGATATATGCGACAGCTATGGTAAAAAGCGCGACGCTATGCTTAAAAAGCTTGAAAGCTTTCCGAAGGGCATAACGTACGCCAAGCCTGACGGAGGGCTGTTTGTATGGGCACAGCTGCCGGGGGGCATGGACGCCGCGGCGCTGTTTAAGCAGTGCGTCGACGCGGGGGTCGCGTTCGTGCCGGGAACACATTTCTTCCCGGAGGGAGGCCACGTAAATACAATGCGCCTTAATTTCTCTATGCCCTCTCTCGAGCAGATAGACAAGGGAATGGACATTTTGAGGGGTGTTATCGAGAAGAACATGCAGTCATGAAAAAGCAGCTTTGCGAAATGACGAACGAGGAACTTTGGCAGCTGTTCCCGATAATACTTAAGGAGCATGACCCGCAGTGGGAACAGCGTTACCGCACCCAGAGCGCCGGTATCGTAAAGGCCGTCGGCAAAGAGAACGCCGCGAGGATAAGCCATATAGGCAGCACGGCCGTTCCGGGGCTTTTGGCTAAGCCTACGATCGATATACTGCTCGAGGTAAAGGAAGGCTGCAATACGGACAAGCTGAAAAGCGCGCTTGTTTCGGCAGGGTACATATTTACAGCGCAGCCTGGCAACCCCGCTCCGCATATGATGTTTTTGAAGGGCTACACTCCGGAAGGGTTTGCGGGGCAGGCGTTCCACGTGCATGTGAGATACTCGGGCGACTGGCCCGAGCTGTATTTCAGGGACTACCTTAAAGAGCACAAGAACGCCGCGGAGGAATACGGCGCTCTTAAGAGAAAGCTGCTTGAAGAGTATAAGCACGACCGCGACGGGTATACGGAAGCGAAGACGGAGTTTATAGAGAAGTATACGGCTATTGCGCGGGAGGAGTATGGGGGCAGGTATGAGCCCGTACAAAAAGGATAACCGAGATTCTTAACGGGAGGGCACAGGAGCCCTCCCCTGCGATATACGGACGGAGTATCCCGGTATATATGTGAGCCTGCGCCTCCAACGGGTCTTCAGGATGACAGCGTACGCTGCGGCTCTACGTGTACGTTGACTTCATACACGTCGTCTATCGCTTGGATGATATGACCGCGCGCCGTTTCGGCGATGTCGTGGCCGGCCTCTACGGTTATGCCCGAGCAGACTTCTATCTCGATGTCGACATGCAGCCTCTGCCCGAGGTAGCGCGCTTTGAGCGCCGGCACAGAGAGTATGCCCTCAATACAAAGCGCCGCTTCTTTTATGGAATCGAGCTTGCCGTCGTGCGGAGAGGCGTCCATGAGGTTTTTAACGGACATCTTCAAAATGTCGTACGCTATCTTGAATATGAAGCAAGCGACAACGGCGCCCGCGATGGGGTCGAGGTATTCGAGAAAACCTATTCCAAACCACCTTCCCGCCATGCTGCCAAGAATGCCGATGAAGCTTCCTATAGAAGAAAACGCGTCTGAGCGGTGATGCCACGCGTCGGCCATCATAGACTCGCTGCCAATGCTCTTCCCCGCGGCATATGTCACGCGATACATGATCTCCTTTACCGCGACCGACATCACCGCGGCGCCGAGCGCGAGGAAATTTGGCGTTGTAAAAGAATGCGTGATTATCGACTCTACGATTCCCTGTATTATCATTATAGCCGCGAACACGAGCACTACGCCCACAAACGCCGCTGTTATAGACTCTACTCTGCCATGTCCGTAAGGGTGCTCCTTGTCTACAGGCTTTTTTGCAATCTTAAGCCCTACAAGCACGACCGTTGTCGCGATTATGTCAGACGCGGAATGGAGCGCGTCGGAGACCATCGCCTTGCTATTGCCGATAAGCCCCGCCGCGAGCTTCAGCGCGCTCAGCAGCACGTTGCCTATTATGCAACCTATAGTTACCCTCTCGCCGCGGCTGTAATCTACTTCTTTCATCGGTGACCTCCGTTTATTATTTCAGAGAGTCATCATTTTGCGGATAAAAAAACACATCCGTAAAACACTTAACTGTCCCACAGATGTGACTTGAACGATCTGCTGCCGTTTCCGGCCCGGCCCCATGAACTTAGCGTTCATCGCCTGCTCAGTTTGTACTGTAGATTTATGTGCAGTGCAAAATGATATGCTTGATTTTAATATATGCGGCAAAGGTTGTCAAGTTTACTAAACCCGTCATAAAACAAGCCCGCAGTATTTTTGCTTCATCTTAAGTATGCGACGTACGCTCTGCTCAAGGCGCTCGCGAGGTATCTTCCCCTGCTGTACCGCTTTATAAAGAGAACTGAGCACCTGTTTTTTAAGGTTGTTGTAGCTTTTTTTTCCGCCTATAAGCACGACATCGCCTCCCGCGAGTATGTGAAGCACTGCGCCCTCGCCCGCTGAATAGTGCTTTCTGAGGCCCTGCATGCGAAGGTCGTCAGAGAAGACGACACCCTCAAACCCCATCTGCTCGCGAAGTATCTTAGTTATTATTGTCGGCGATATAGAGGTTATATACTCCGAATCGACGCGTGGGTACGAAAGATGCGCCACGAGCATAGCGTCCACGCCTTCGTCTATGGCAGCCTGAAAGGGCACGAGAGAGTAGCTCTGCATATCCTCGAGCGTCGCCTTGATGACGGGCAGCGTCTTGTGAGAATCGGAAGCCGTGTCTCCGTGGCCGGGGAAATGCTTTCCGAGCGCCGCGATACCGGCGTCGTGAAGGCCCCTTACAGCCTCGGTCACGAGCGGGACAACCTTCTCGGGTTTTGTGCCGAACATGCGGTTGCCGAGAAACGTCGAGGAAGGATTGCGCGCTATGTCGAGCACGGGCGCGAAGTTTATATTAAAACCGGTGTCGACGAGCTTCTCTCCTATTCTCTTATACTGTTCGTATACGCGGTTTGGGTCTCCTGTCTGTCCGAGCTTTTGAGCTGAGTTAAGCGAAGGCTTCCACTGGCCAACGAAGCGTGTTACGCTGCCGCCCTCGAGGTCTATACCCATGAGAAGAGGAATATCGCTTTTGTTATGAGAATTCACCTTTTTTATGAGGCTCTTTGTCTGCGAAAACGTGTCGGTGTTCCAACCGAACAGCAGCACGCTGCCGACAGAGTACTCCTGCATCAGCTTTCTGCTCTCTGAGTCCATGTCGCCGGTGCCCTCAAAGCCTATCATTACAACTTGGCCGACGAGCTCTTTATCGCTCATCTTTGAGATAAGATCGTCCAGCGGATCTACCGTGGGCACGGGCGTCGGCGAAGGCGTGGGGGATACTGTGGGCGAAGGGGTGGCGGTCTGCTCCGGCGTCGCGGACACGGCGGGCGCGCTTGAGTTGTAGGTGACGGTGATGCTGCCCTCGTCACCGCAGGCGGAAACAAGCATCATCGCCGATAATATAATCAATAAAAGCTTATCTTTTTTCGTAGACAAACCCATACCCCTGAATTACGTAGTGCTTAAAGTATAGTATAGTGCAAAAAGCGATGTCAAGCACGGCAAACTATGGCAAAATGATTGTTGTGAGCGGCCGTGTCATAAGGGCAATACTGTGGTATAATTATATTGAACTTATAAACAAGCATTTCAATGTAGGCATCTGCAACAAATCAAAAAAGGAGCGCGTTATGGACGGGATATTCGGCGGGTTGTTTGATATCGATAACAGTGGTGACCTTGATATCAGTGAAAAGGCGATGGAATACGCGGCGCTCGGAGAGCTTGATGAGCCATACGGGGACGAATTCGGCGACGATTATTACGATGACGAAGACGAAGGTTATGCATACGACGAAGAACAAGGCGATGATTTTGAATATGAGGACGAATATGTGGATTGACGGTTGTATTTTGAGCGTAACGCCCCGGCAGGAGATGTCGGGGCTTGTTTTTTTTCTAAAAAGCCGAGGCTTTTTGTATGTGCATGAAAGCCGTGCTAAACGGAAGGCGTTATCCCAAACGGATAAAGCCCCATAGCCGTATCCAGCGTCTCAAAGCCGTATTTCTCGTATAAACGTTTTCCCGCATCCGTCGTGTGCAGCCATATGCGCTCGCAGCCGCGGCTTTTTGCCTCGTCCAGCAAAATCTTGAGCAGCCGCGCGGCTATACCCCTCTTGCGGAAAGCGGGCGCTGTGTACATGTTTGCTATATACGCGCTCTTGCCGACCGGGCACCAGTCGTTGGGGGGCAGCGTAAAAAAGCAGACGCCGCCCATCGCGGAGAGTTTGCCGCCTTCTTCCGCTATCCACGTAACGAAGCTGCCGTCTTTGATGCCGTTTTCGATATAGGTTTTAGTGTTTTCGAGCAGATGCGCCTTGAGCGATCCCGGCAGATCGCCTTGCTCCAAGAGCATTTCCATTCGCATAAGCGCAAGGTTTTCGACGTCCGGCAGCGCCGCTTTTCTGTATTCCATATCATTCTCCTTGTATCTTATTATATCATTCCCGGCGTACTTTAAAGAAGCCCAAAGATATTTGCACGCCCCGTTGACAATTTTACCCTTGCGGCGTATAATCGAATAAATGAACAAAACGTTCGGTTAAGGGGAGCATATGCGAAGACGCATAGACGATGAGAAGATACTTAAAGCGGCGCTGAAGTGCTTCGCGGCGTACGGGTATAAGAAAACGACGCTCGAGGACATAGCGGGAGAACTTGGCCTCGGCAGCAGCAGCGTTTACGCCTATACTGAGGGCAAACGGGCGCTGTATGAAGACGTTGTGAGATATGTGCTGCTAAGATGGCAGGGAAAGGTCAAAGAGGCGGTCGATAAAAAGAAAACTGCGGCGGAGAAGTTCCGGGCGCTGTGCGAGACGGCGCTGCTGTACCTCACGGAAGACAGGGAATTCTGCGCTCTGCTCAAAAACGACTCCAATATATTCCCGATGTTCCCCGAGTCCGACCCGTACGAAGAGATAAACGCCGATTCCGTAGCGATGATAGAAAGAATACTCAACGAGGGGCAGCAAAGCGGCGAATTCAGGAGCATGGACACTGCATCGGTGTCCGACGTTATATTCTCGATGTACAAGGGATTCATAATACGCGCCTATATAGAGGGCGAGGACAGGTTTATGGAAGAGCACATGTCACAGGCGATAGAGCTTCTGACACACGGAATACTTTGCAGATAAGACGGCGCGCTTGGCCGTCTTTTTTATACGCGAAAATTAATATAATGTCAAAGGTAGGTAAAGAAAGGAGCGATAAATATGGGAAAACTGCAGTATCTTTCGGGTGAGTGGGCGGCCGAGGTAAAGAAGCGGCTGCGTGAAGGCCTGACGCCGGAGAAGATGAACAACCTTACGTCGTCTATGAACAACCTGTACAAAAACTGCCCGGGAGGCGCCGACAAGTATTTCTTTGTGGGGTTCGCTGACGGCGTCGTGGAGCGCGTGGAGACGGGTGAGGGCGAAGGCCCCAAGGCCGAGTTTACAATAACGGGCGACTACGAGACGTTCGCGAAGATATCGCGCGCGGAGCTCGGCGCTCAAAGGGCGCTGATGGGCGGAAAGCTCAAGCTGCGTGGCAACATGGTAAAGGCGCTTAAGCTCGCATCGCTGTGCGACCGCATAAACAAAATAGTCGCGACGATACCGGCAGAGTATTAAGGAGGGGAATGATATGAGCAAGGATCCGTATTTTATCGACTTTCCCGCGAGGATAGCTTCTATACAGGCCGATATGAAAAAAGAGGGTATAGACGTTTACTTAGGCTCGCGCCTTCGTACCATGAGCTGGACGACGGACGCGTTTTTCCCGTGGCGCAGCTTTATAGTCATACCCGCCGAAGGGCTGCCGACGGCTTTTACATTCGTTATAGACGCGGCGAGAGCGGCGGACGAGTCGTGGCTGGACGATGAACATGTGTTGGGATTCGCGCCCATGGGAGGGCAGGACCAGATATCGCAGATAGCGTATATGATAGAGGAACTGCTGCCGGGCGGCGGCGTGGTCGGCGTAGAGACTGGGATGTCCAATTACCTGCCCGAAGGCAACCTGACATATTACGAGTATAAGGCGTTTGAGGAGGCGCTGCCAAAGTGCAGGCTAAAAAACGCGCACTACATAATCGACAGGCTGTCGCTCATCAAGGACGAGGGTACTATAAACCGCTTCCGTGAGGCAAGCCGCATAGTGGACGTAGGCCACGAGGCTGTCTATAACGCCCTTAAAAACGGCGGCTGGAAAGGCATGACCGAGACGGAGATAGCCGGAATAGCTGCGCTCGCTATGCGCAGGGCGGGCAGCGTATGGGAGTGGTCGTTTACGGGCGGAAACGAGATAGCGGCGGGTTACCGCTCGGGGTTCGCGGGCGGGGCGTGCACGCCTCCTACGACGAAGCAGCTCAAAGCGGGAGAACCGCTGATGGTCGACATACACGCGCTCTTTAAGTTGGCATGCGGAGACCACAGCCATAACTACCTTATAGCGCCCGCCACAAAGCGGCAGCTGTGGCACGCGAAGAACTTCACCGATATCGTGGATAAAACGCTGAAAGCCTACCGCGCGGGCGTTACGCCGTCCTCGCTCGCCGAAGAGATGATGGCGTTCGCGGAGGAGCGGGGCTTTGCCGATTTTATGGTGCCGGGGTTTGAGCATGGCATAGGAATGCTGGGCGACGAATGGCGCATAGGAGGCCACGAAGGCCCGTTCCCCTATTGGACGGACCCCGACCATGTTTATCTGGAAGGCGAAGTGCTTATATGCGCTATGCAGTACGCCTGCCCCTTAGAGGACATCGGCTTCAGATATGAGAACCCGATACTGATAAAAAAAGACTGCTGCGAATGGATGAGCAAATACCCGCTCGCTGTCGACGTGATAGAATAAACGCTCATTTGTGGGGGTGAAAATAAGCGGCGCCTTTAGCATAGGCGCTCAGGTTAATGACAAACACCCCGTTTTCAGGAGAAGACGGGGTGTTAATTTTAGTAAGAACAGGCTTGCACTTGAATAAAACCACGAATGAGAAACAGAAACTGAGATAAGAACTGCCCGCCCAGTG
>JAEYPS010000021.1 GCA_023410475.1 Bacillota bacterium
ATGACTAGTTCCACTTCGGCTTGATGGCTGTTTTGTTCTTCTAACATGGTATTCTCCGGCGTTTCTTTTATTTTACCATACTTTTGAACAATGAAAAAGGCTGCTGATACTTTGTCAGCAGCCTGAGCCGGCTTATCAGCCGGTTTTTGTTTGTTCTTTTATTGAACTGTTTTTTTGTGCAGGCATATAATGAATACTGCGCTGAAAGCAAAACAATCCGTAAAAAAGCGTGGAGGTGCGATCGTGTGTGCATCAGCGCCGGACTATGTGAATATACATATATTCGGGTGGTGATATTGATGCTAAGGAGAAAAAGCAGTTTGAAGAAAACGCTGGTAACAAATATATCTCTCGCGGTGATAATAGTTTTTGTGTACTTCGCCGCATTCATGCCTTTTGACGTAATACGCGGGCCGGTGATGAAGGGCAGCACAAACGGCGACAACGTTGCTTTGCAGATAGCAGTCGAAGACGGCAGCCTCATAGAGCCGTATATGGATATGCTTGATGATTACGGAATAAAAGCAACGTTCTTCTTTTCGGAGCAGCTTTACAACCGGAACGATATCATAAAGCAGGTGATCGACAGCGGCAACGGAATAGGCTTTATCGGCAGCAGGGAAACGGGTAAAAGGCTCGTGCTGTATATCGGAGGAGGCTACAGCATACCGGTCATGGAATATGTAAGCGGTAAGAGCGTAATGAGGGTGAGCCCGTCGATAGACGTGGAAAAGCTAAAAGACAAGGACAACTGGCAGCAGATTTTAAGCGATAATCTTTCGGGCGATATGTTTATATATACAAGCGCAAAGGGCGGCTCGTCCGATTTTGAAAAAGTAGTACAAATTGTGCTGAATAAAGGTTATACTATCCTAAAGATGGACGAAATGCTTTAGAGGAGACATAAGATGATAACTACTCTCGATAACGGCATCAGGATTATATCCGAACGGCTGCCGTCGTTTAATTCGGTAGCGCTGGGTATATGGGTGAAAACGGGTTCGACGTGTGAGACGCCGGAGGAAAACGGCATATCGCATTTTATAGAGCACATGCTTTTCAAGGGCACCGAAAAGAGGACGGCGAAGCAGATTGCCGTTGATATGGACAAGATTGGAGGACAGCTCAACGCATTTACGTCTAAGGAATGCACCTGCTATCACGCGAGAGTGATGCCGGACAAGCTTGAAGTAGCGGCAGACGTGCTTTCCGATCTTTTTCAGAATTCCGTAATAGACGAAAGGGAGTTGGAGAAGGAAAAAGGGGTCGTGCTCGAAGAGATAGCGATGGTAAACGACAACGTAGAGGAGCTTGCTCACGAAAAGATATCAGAGCTGTTCTTTACGGGAAGCACGCTCTCAAAGCCCATATTGGGTCCTGCGGAAAACATACAGAAGTTTACGAGCAGCGACCTTGCGGATTACATTCAAAGGCACTATTATCCCGCGAACATAGTCATATCGGTAGCCGGCAACTATGATGAGCAGTATATGCTGGACGTTCTGCAAAAGCATATGGGCGGCTACCGGCGCGGAGCGAAAAAGGAAAAAAGCCAGTGCGACGAGCCGTTCAACCCTGAGATTCGCACGCTTTTTATCGAGAAGGACGCCGAACAAACACACCTGTGCCTCGCGTTCCCGGGCTGCACGTTCGCGGACGACGAGAGGTTTTCTCTCGCCGTGCTCAATAACACTCTCGGAGGCGGCATGAGCTCGAGGCTGTTCCAGTCTATACGTGAAGAGAAAGGGCTTGCGTACTCGGTTTACTCGTACCCTTCCACTTACAGCTTCGCGGGCATGTTCTCGCTCTACGCGGGGACCACCGCCGTGAACGCCGACAACGTCGTGATGCTGATGAAGCAGGAGATGGACAAGCTCAAATCTGAGCGCATAGGCGAGGAAGACTTCAAGCAGGGCAAGGATCAGTTAAGAGGCAATTACGTGCTTTCTATGGAAGGCACGAACGCAAAGATGAGCGCCCTTGGAAAGTCGCTTTTGCTGCTTGACGAGGAATACAACGAGCAGGAGACTATAGAAAAGATAGACGCGGTTACGCAGGGCAGCGTGAACGCGCTCATAGACAAGATTTTCGACTACTCAAAGATGTCCGCCGTATTTGCGGGCAAGATAGAAAAGAGAAGCGAGATAGAGAAATTTTTGGAGGGGTTTAATGGACAAGCTGGAGAACATATTCAAGTATCAGCGGATGTTTGATGCCGAGCTTGCCGAGAAGCGCGGGCTTACCGGAATATCGATGGAGGAGTGGATACAAAAGGAAACGCTGGCGATGCTCTCTGAGCTTGCTGAGCTTATAGGCGAGGTCAACTTCAAGTGGTGGAAAAACGAAAAGCCGGTCGACAGTGACAAGGTAAAGGAAGAGCTTGTCGATATACTGCATTTCTTCGTCAGCATGTGCCTTAAAACCGGCATGGACGCGGACGAGCTTCATGAAAGGTATCTTAACAAGAATAAAGAGAATTTCGCGAGGCAGCACGGAAAATCTCAAAAAGAGGGATACGAGGTTTTAAAAGAGGCGTGACGCCTCTTTACTAAACAAAAAAACCGCCTTGTTTTTATAACCGGTAATAGTAGATGAAGCTTCGGACTCTTTTGCCGGTAAATGCAGACAGTCCGTTGTCGGTATAATCACGATATTTTATAAACCCGTATTTTTCATAGAATCTCCAGTTGCTTTCGATATCTGTAGACAAGGATACGGTTTTCAAGTCTTTTTTGCGGGTGTGTTCCATAAAACGGTCGAGCAGAGCTCTGCCAATTCCGCGCCCCTGAAACTCAGGACTGACTGCAAACAGCACAACTTCACCCTCAAACCTTGAGCACAGTAACGCGCTCTTAATAAACGAATAGATGTTTGAGAATATGAGCCTTATGCGGCGTCTGCTTCCTCCATACTTTCCGGTGATGTAGTTCCAACCGACACTTCTTATTCGCCTTCTTAGGCTTTTATCTGAGGCAGACGAGCCGCTGCAGCCGAACAGGAAGCCGGCGATGCTTTTGTTTTCACAGCATACTTCGGCATAGTCAGACAAGGCATCGCATAGCTCTATATAGCCCCTCATGAAAGCGGCGGCTGATGTTTCGTCAACCGCAGACAGTACGACAGGCCACACAGCTGCCGAAATCTCAGCGCATCTACCGAAATCAGTTTCTTCAAACGGACGAAATTCAAGACCCATACGCGCTCACTTTTGCGTTTTTTATCATTTCGGCTAGGCCTTTTGCTCCCACACTGTTCAAATGAACCCCGTCTACGGTGACGGCAAGATCACGTTTTTTGCTGAGCCGGGTATCCAGATGAAGATATGTGGTAAGCAGAGAATCAAAAATTACATCAAAAGGATTCCTTGAAATAAAGTAAATGTCATCGTTTTTCCGTGAGTTTATGACGCGTTTTTGCCATGAGTTAAAGTCTGTATACTCAAAGCCCAGCTCGCTGCACAACTCCTTGATCACAAGGTTATAGCTGTCGGCTTGCTTGTTAAGGACGCTCCTGGTGTCCTCCCCAATGCAAGGTATGCTTACGACGCAGGCGCTCTTTTTGTTTTTGCCGAGCGAGAGCAACAAGCTTTCATATGCTTCGGTGAAATGCCGCAAGTCGCGGCATGGTGTTTTTCCGCGCGAGATCGTCCGTTCAACAACTCTGCTCCAAACGGGGGAGTAAGACATAAGGAAGGGGAGAAGTATGTCATTTGCGCCTACCTCAATAATAAACCGCTCATATCGAGCGCTTTCAATATAAGGCTTGATACGTGAAGACAAGCTGAGTAGCGTATCTCCGCCTATACCATAGTTTTTATACCCGCCGTCAAGATATTTAAGATATGTAACTCCCGGCCTTCCCTGTGTGATGCTGTCGCCGAAACATAATACTTTCATAATCGTCCACTTTATAATATAGCCTGAATTTAAATGACTTACATTTAATATATACCAATTATATACAAATGTCCAGATAGGATTACGATAGTTATCCATTCACCCATGCCTCAAAGGCCGCATATTATACCATGAACATCATTTTTGGGGGCAATGATATGTATAGCATATTGATAGCGGGGGGCGATATGCGTCAGATAAAGCTTGCGCAGATGCTTGAAGAAAAAGGCCATCAGGTTTCCATGGCCGGATTCGAAAAGCTCGGCTCGTCTAATAAACCAGACTTTAAGCCTGACTATGTATTTCTTCCCATTCCTTATAAAAACGAAGACGGATCTTTAAAGGCGCCTTTCGCGGGCGGCAAGCTCCATCTTATTGATATCGCCGGCGATTATCCGGACAGCGTATACCTGCTCGGGGGGTGCGACGCGGCGGCTATAAAGATATTCGGCGACAGCATAAGGTATATAGACCTGATGCAGAACGAAGCATACCAGATAAGGAACGCTCTGCTTACTGCCGAGGGAGCCGTCTGCGCCTATCTTAACAATACAGACTCGGCGCTTTGCGACAAAGCCTGCCTTGTAACGGGATATGGAAGGATTTCAAAATTCTTATGCAGGCTGCTTCGCGCGTGCAGCGCCGAAGTGACAGCGGCGGCGAGAAAGGATAAGGACTTAGAACTCATAGCGCTGGAGGGCTACCGAGCGGTGCGCATAAAAGATTTAAGACAGGCGCTCTCGGAAGCGGACGTTATATTCAATACCGTTCCGTTCCATATATTCGGCGAAGACGAAATACAAAGCATAAAAAAAGGGGCAATATATGTCGAACTTGCGTCGCCGCCTTACGGCATGGATCTGGAGGCGGCAAAAAGTATGGGGGTAGATGTGCTGATGGCGCCGGGGCTTCCGGGCAGGTTTTTTCCCGCTTCCGCGGCAAACGCCATACTGCGCGCTTTTGAAGGAGAGGAGCAATAATGGAACTGGCAGGAAAGCGGTTAGGTTTTGCGGTGACCGGTTCGTTCTGTACATACAGTCAGATAATGCCGGTTGTAAAAGAACTGGTTGATGAGGGCTCCAGAGTCGTGCCCATACTGTCGTACAACGCTGCGGCATACGATACGCGTTTTATCAAGGCGGCGGAGTTTAAGAGCTTTCTCGAAGAAACGACAAAAAACAGGATACTTGAAAGCATTGTCGAGGTCGAGCCTATAGGGCCCAAAAAACTGCTCGATCTTTTGATCATAGCGCCCTGCACGGGCAACTCACTCGCCAAGCTCGCGCTCGGCCTATCGGATACGCCCGTGCTGCTCGCGGCGAAATCTCAGCTTAGAAACGCACGGCCTGTGCTTATAGCGGTGTCCACAAACGACGCGCTTTCGGCGAACGCCAAAAATATGGGGCTGCTGTTAAACACGCGAAATGTGTATTTTGTTCCGTACAGGCAGGATAATAACGCTGATAAATGTACGTCTATAGTAGCTGAAATGGGTATGATTCCAATGGCGGCCAAGCTGGCGCTCGAATCAAAACAGATGCAGCCTGTGATGCTTGACCCGCGTTAGAGGATAAACGAGGCCTCAATAGACGATAATAGTATTATCTTGATCGACAGGGGCCTCTTATGGAAAAAAATGAAAACGACGGCGGTAAAGCAAAGCTGGGCGCAGATATAAAGGAGTTCGGCGCGCCTCTTTCTTCGTTGTCGCCGATACAGGTGATAAGCATAATCGGGCAGATAGAAGGGCATATCAACCTGCCGCCCGAGCACAAGGCGACAAAATACGAGCATATACTACCTCAACTTGTTTTGATAGAGCAAAACCCTGAAATAAAAGGCATGATACTGCTGATGAATACATCGGGAGGCGACGTTGAGGCAGGCCTCGCGCTTGCCGAGATGATAGCCGGAATGAGCAAGCCAAGCGTATCGCTCGTTCTAGGAGGCGGGCACAGCATAGGGCTCACACTCGCGGTTTCGGCGTCATACTCATATATAAGCCCCACGGCAAGCGTAACGGTACATCCCATACGCATGAACGGAACGATAATAGGCGTGCCGCAGACGTTTGACTATTTCAACAGGATGCAGCAGAGGATAGTAACGTTTGTCTGCGCTCATTCAAGGATATCTGAAGAAGAGTACAGAAAACTGATGATGCAGACGGGAGAGCTCGCCAACGACATCGGCACAGTACTTGTCGGCAAAGAGGTGGTAGAGCGCGGTATCATCCATGAGATAGGTACGTTCTTCGACGCCACACGGAAGATAAAAAGCCTCGCTGGTATTGATTAGTAAATGATTGTATATTTCGACCGGTATGGTATAATACTTACCGGGGTGAAATTTAATGCCCAAAGGCGTACCAAAAAAGACAAAACAAAAAAGCCATCTCGGTGAAATCGCCGGAGTTATTTTTATTGCTCTGGGGATATTCATTGGCATATGCATCTATATTCAAACGGGCACAGGGATACTCGGCGGCGCGGCGGCGGACGTGCTGTTCGGGCTTCTCGGGATTTTTGCATACCTGGCACCTTTTTTGCTTATCATACTCGGAGTACTCGCTATCGCCGCCCGCAAGAAGAGCGTTAACAAGGGCAAAGTATGGCTTATCACGCTGCTTATAGTATCCGTGATGTCGCTGATCCATACGTTTTCGCTTGCCCGCATAGAACTCGGCGAGGGTATCTTTGCGTACATTGTGGATTCATATAGCCTTGGCATACAGCATACCGCAGCAGGAGTGCTGGGAAGCGTGCTCGTGTATCCTTTTTATCTTCTCATAGGCGATGTAGGCTGTGTGATACTGTTTATTACGTCTACACTCGTCTGCGTGCTCATTCTCGCGAACATATCTATAAGGAGCATGAGCCAAAGCGTCGCCGTCGCCGGAAAAAGAACGGTGGAAAAAGCAATCGAAAATGTGAACGAGCGCAAAAAGCGCCGCCTGTATATAGAGGACCTTCGCGAAGACCAGGATAACGTGATACTGTTTGAGCCTGAGATACCGAGCAGGGAGAGCTTCGATAAGAAAAAACACTCGAGCTTTTTTGACGACGAAGTATATACACAGGAAAATGAAGATTACCCTCGTTATTCCCGCACCGAAAAAGGTATCACGGACGGCATCGTTATAGAGTCTTACGAGGACGATGAGGAGCCGAGGAAGAAGCGCGAGCCCGTGCACGGCATAAGGAGCGGCAAAAGCAAGCATTCCCTTCCGCCAGTATCACTGCTGTCAAAGCCCCAGGATAAGGCTAAGACCGGCAGCATGGAAGAGCAGAGGAAAAACGCTATGCTCATAGAGGAAACGCTGGAGAACTTCGGAGTGGAAGCCAAGGTCGTGCATATCGTTAAAGGCCCCGCCGTCACAAGGTATGAGCTGCGTCCGGCGCCCGGCGTGCGCGTCCGGCGCATAAAGGAGCTCGACAACGACCTCGCGATGACTCTAGCGGCAAAAGCAGTCAAAATAGAAGCGCCCATACCCGGCAAGGCGGCGGTAGGCGTAGAGGTACCGAATTCGGACGTTACGTTCGTACACCTGCGCTCTATGCTTGAGGCCGACGAGTTTAAAAAGGCGAAGTCCGCTCTTACGTTCGCGCTCGGCAAGGACATCACCGGCAAGAACTATTGCGTAGACATCACCGCGATGCCTCATATACTTATAGCGGGCGAAACGGGAAGCGGCAAGAGCGTATGTATCAATTCTCTTATAACGAGCATACTCTTTAAAGCGACGCCCGACGAAGTAAAGATGATACTTATTGACCCGAAGGTCGTCGAGCTTTCCGGGTTCAAGAATATACCGCATCTGCTCGTGCCCGTCGTTACCGACCCGAAGAAGGCTTCGAGCGCTCTTAACTGGGCCGTCAGCGAGATGACGTCGCGCTACAAGATATTCGCGGAGCGCGGCGCGAGGGACATAAACAGATTCAACGACATGATGGAAGAGGAGGAGAAGCTTCCGAGGATAGTGGTCATCATAGACGAGCTTGCCGAGCTTATGATGGCTGCGCCGAGGGAAGTTGAAGACTCCATATGCCGCATAGCGCAGCTTGGCCGCGCGGCGGGCATACACCTCGTGGTAGCGACGCAGCGCCCGTCCGTCAATGTCATAACAGGGCTCATCAAGGCGAATATATCCTCAAGGATAGCGTTCAAGGTCAACTCGGGCGTGGACTCGCGTACGATACTAGACCAGAACGGCGCGGAAAAGCTGCTCAGAAACGGAGATATGCTGTATCACCCGTCTGACGCGCCGAAGCCCATCCGGCTGCAGGGCTGCTATGTATCGGACTCGGATATCGAGGCTGTGGTAGATTATGTGTCGGGCGGCAGCGACGCCGAATTCGACGAGGATGTTGTTTCCGATATAGTATCGGGCGCCGAAGAGGAAGAGGAGTTGGGCGGCGATTACGACGAGCTTTTACCAAAGGCGGTCGAGATCGTTCTCGAATACGGGCAGGCCTCTATATCTATGCTGCAGCGCAGGCTGAGGATAGGCTACGCCCGAGCGGCAAGGCTTGTTGACGAGATGGAAGTAAGAAAGATTGTGAGCCCCTTTGAGGGCAGTAAGGCAAGACAGGTTCTAATAACGTGGGATATGTACGAGGAGATGTTCGGCAGCGCAGATGAGGCATAACACAGAGGTTTTCATATTTGTCGTATCGCTTGGCTGCGACAAGAACAGGATAGACACTGAGCATATGCTGGGCGTGCTTTCCGGCAGCAATGCCGTAATAGCAGATGAACCGGACGGCGCTGATGTGATAATCATAAACACGTGCGGCTTCATAGACGACGCAAAGCGTGAGTCTATAGACACCATACTCGAGATGGCAAAGTACAAAAAAGCCGGTGCAAAGCTTATCGTTACCGGCTGCCTCGCTCAGCGTTATGCCAAAGAGCTGGAGTCCGAGCTTCCCGAGGCGGACGCGCTTCTCGGAGTCGCGAGCTACAGCCGCATATTGGAAGCTATAGATTCAGTACTTGAGGGCAAAAGGTTTATCAGCTGCGACAGGGTGGACGAAGGACTTGAAGGAAGGGTGCTCACGACTTCATCGCATTTGGCGTATGTGCGTATATCGGACGGGTGCTCAAACTGCTGCAGCTTCTGCGCGATACCGATAATCAGAGGGCCGCTTAAGAGCCGCGATATCAAGAGTATACTGGGCGAGATGCAAGACCTTCGCTCAGGAGACGTGTCTGAGGCGATTCTCATAGCGCAGGACACGACAAGATACGGCGAGGACCTCGGTAGGCGAATGCTGCCCGAGCTGCTTCATGAAGCTGCGGACGTGATGAAGGGCGGCTGGCTTCGGGTGCTGTACTGCTACCCCGAGGGCGTAACGGACGAGATAATTGAATCGATGCTTGCGCACGATAATATATGCCGTTATATGGATATACCCATGCAGCATTTCAGCGACGACGTACTCAGGCGCATGAACAGGCGCAACACGTCTGCGTCATCAAAGGCGATAGTTAATAAACTGCACGATGCGGGGTTTACGCTGCGCACGTCGCTGATGGTAGGCTTTCCGGGAGAGACCGACGGCGATTTTAAGACGCTGCTTGATTGCGTTGAGGAGCTTAAATTCGAGCGTCTGGGTGCGTTTAAGTATTCGGCCGAGGAAGGGACAAAAGCGGCTCTGCTCGTGACGCAGGTGCCCGATGAGATAAAAGAAGCGCGTTACGAAGCGCTGATGGAGCTTCAGGCGGGCATATCAAAAAAGCTATGCGAATCTTTGGCAGGGGAGCGGCAAAGAGTCATAATAGACGGGTTTGATGAAGACACCTCTCTTTACACGGCGCGAACAAAGGGGCAGGCGCCGCAAGTTGACGGTGTGACATATTTAAGCTCAAATAAACGCCTGACTGAGGGCACGTTTCATGACGCGCTTATCAGGCAAGCGTATGAATACGACTTACTGGGGGACGTTGAATGAATATAGCTAACAAGCTAACGCTGATAAGAGTCGCGCTGATACCTGTTTTTATAGCGTTTTTCTATCTTGACACCGGTTATTGGAACTATTATGTCGCGGCGCTGATATTTATCGCCGCGGCCCTTACAGATCTTTTTGACGGGGCACTGGCGAGAAAGCGCAATATAGTCACGAAGTTCGGAAAGCTGATAGACCCAATAGCGGATAAGCTTCTGGTATGCAGCGCTCTCGTGCTGCTGGCCGCCGCCGGCAGGATACACGCCGTATTCGTAATAGTGCTTATCGGCAGGGAGTTTATAATAAGCGGGTTTCGGGCGCTGGCAGCCGCGGAAGGGCTTGTGCTTGCCGCCAGCAACCTCGGAAAACTTAAGACCGTTGTGCAGATAGTGATGGTCGTGACCGTTCTTTTATGGCATGGCGTTTTCGGCGAGTGGATAGTCATATTCGGCATCGTGCTGATATGGGCGAGCGTCGCTTTATCCGTAGTGTCCTGCGCGGATTATTTCCTGAAAAATAAAGCCATAGTCAAGGATATGTTCTGATTTTTGTACTGTAAATATGTTATACTGAAAAAGGTATCCTAAAAGCGTAAAGCTTTATGGGGCGATTATAAGGAGGGTATTGGTGATGTCGGTCGAGAAACAAAAAGCGCTGGAGATGGCGCTCGTGCAGATAGAGAAGCAGTTCGGAAAAGGCAGCGTAATGAAGCTTGGTGAAGCAGCCGGCGTTCCGGTGGCGGTGATACCGAGCGGATGCCTTGAGCTTGATGTGGCGCTTGGCGTAGGCGGCGTTCCGAGGGGGCGTATAATCGAAGTATACGGCCCCGAATCTTCGGGCAAGACCACCATAGCTCTGCACATGGTTGCCGAGGCGCAAAAGCTCGGCGGGGCCGCCGCGTTTATCGACGCGGAGCACGCGCTCGACCCTGCGTACGCGAAAAACCTCGGCGTCGATACGGACAACCTGTATGTTTCTCAGCCCGATACGGGAGAGCAGGCGCTAGAAATAACGGAAGCTCTCGTACGCAGCGGCGCGATCGATATCATCGTTATCGACTCGGTGGCCGCTCTCGTGCCCAAGGCGGAGATAGACGGCGAAATGGGCGCATCGCACGTCGGGCTTCAGGCAAGGCTCATGTCTCAGGCGCTAAGAAAGCTCGCGGGAATTGTAAGCAAATCAAACACGATCGCGGTTTTCATAAACCAGCTCCGCGAGAAAGTCGGTGTAATGTTCGGCAATCCGGAGACTACTCCGGGAGGCCGTGCGCTAAAGTTTTACGCTTCGGTAAGGCTTGACGTGAGGCGCATAGAGACAATAAAAGACGGAGACAAGATGATAGGCAACAGGACTCGCATAAAGGTCGCTAAAAATAAAGTGGCGCCGCCGTTTAAGACCGCCGAATTCGATATATATTACGGCGAAGGCGTTTCGGCCGAGAGCAGCGTCATGCAGCTCGGGCTTGAGCTTGGGCTTCTTAAAAAATCCGGCTCGTGGTTCTATTACGGCGAGACACGCATAGGGCAGGGGAGAGATAACGTCCGCCTTTACCTAAAAGAGAACAGAGAGCTGTTTGAAGAGCTTAAAGCCAGCATACTTGAAAGCTATGACCTCGGGGCGATCAAGAAAACCACGGAAGACAAGCAATAAAAACTATACCGGGAGTAAGATAAAAATAAACGCCCCTGCGTTAGCAGGGGCGTATTTTTATACTAGTTGAAATCGACCGGTATCTGGTTATGCACATAAGACTGGTTGACAGTCGTTTTATACGGGTGGTCGCCGTAATCGACGTGCCAGATCTTATTCTTCCAATCCGCGGCGCTTATGGTTTTTCCTAATTCGAGTCTCTTGTAAAGATCCTGTACATCGCTGTGAAGCGATTTGATTACCTCGTTAAACTTATTGTTAGTCGCTCTCGAGGCGTGCTTCGTATCCCAGTGGTCAATTTCTTTAAATGCTTTTTCCGCTCTATCATAAATTGCCCATTCCGCTCCGCCTTCTAAATATCTCCTGTAGTTTCCGCTCGGAACGGGAGTCTGAGTCGGCACCACGCCGTCTTCATCCGCTGTGGGAGCAGGCCCAAGCGTCGGCTTTGGCTGGAGCTCTGCATCTGCATCAAGTTTTTTCTTGGCCATATCAAGGTATTTTCTAGCTGCATTCGTAGTCACTTCTATCTGCATCTTCTGCCACAGCTCGTAAGCTCCGCTCGCGGTGTAATCGCTGTATGAAGGGACCTGAATACCGTACAGCTGCTCAAGAGCCTGTCTGCCCTCTTTTTTCGATATATCAAATCCATAGACCTTTTTTATTATGCTTGCGCGTTTGCTCTCGCTAGTCAAAACGAAATTCCAGTTGAATATGCCGCCTGCGGAAGAGCCGTCCATGGAATGCATCTTTATGCTGCTGCTGTCGACATTGTATGAATACGCCGCAAGGGCAGCCGTCTTTGCGAAGTCAACATTCGTATGAAGGTTGCCTTCGAACGCATTGATAATATCGGGTACTCTGAAAAGTATACCCGAGTCTTTAAGCTTCTGGAATATAGCGACGAGCATGTTCTTCTGGCGGTTGATACGATTGAGGTCTCCCGTCTCGCCCTTTGAAGAGCTGGTGATGCTCGAGTCTTTGCGGACGCGCAGATAATCGAGCACTGCCTGTCCGTCCATGTGCTGCATACCGGCTTTATATTTGCGCCCCTGCATCTTGAACGCAAGGTCGATATCGAACTCAAGGCCGCCTATAGCGTCAACAAGCCCTTTTACGGCGGTCATATCCACGGCATAATAGTAGTTGACCGGAATGCCGCCTATCATCCACGAAGCGGCTTCACATACCTTTTCACAGCCTGCCTTAGGGTCGTCGATCCAGCTGCCCCCGCAGTCCATCGAAGCGTTTAGTTTATATATCCCTTTTACACCCGGTATCTTGGCATAAGTGTCGCGGGGAAGCGATATAAGATTCACTTCGTTTGTGAGAGTGTTGACGGCAACGATGATCATCACGTCGGAATGGTAATATTTCTTGCCCTTCCATGTGGAGCGCTCGGGCGCGTAATCAACGCCGATAAGAAGTATGTTTACCGTATTTTCGAGTATGCTGGTATCGCTCACCGCGAGCAGCTCGCCCAAAGGATCGAGCGTAGGCGTCGCTTCAGGCACTGTCGTCTCTTCTGTTTGCTGACTCTGCTGCGTATCGGCGGGCGTGGGCGTACGGGACACCTGCTTATCTACAGTATCAAAGCCTGACATCCCGCTTGAAAGCGTGTTCAGTATGAAAACTCCAACGCCAAGAATGACAACCGCAAGAACACTTGCGACCGTTACTATTATCTTTTTCTTTAAGCTCCAGGGCTTTTTTTTGTTTATCAATATAGTTTTGCCCTGCTTGGCCTCTTTGCCGGCAGAGTCGGGGGTTAAAGCAGCTCCGACGTCCGCTCCGTTTGCTTGCGGGCTTTCATTCGGCGCCTGGTCTCCCCCCGAAAAGTTGTTGTTTTTTTTCTTCATATATCATACTCCTGAAAAAGCATATAATATTTAGACTCTGAAAAAGCGCGTTTTGTTCCGCGTTATTCGAGGATATTACACCATACGGCATATTTTTTCCTCAATTATACTTAGCATAACATGATTTTATTTGCAAGTAAATTTAATAAAGTTTACAAATATATAATTTATTCCATTAAGAATAAATTAACAACAGTCATATATCGGGTCCAAGAATGCGTTATATAAAATTTGCGGCCCTTCGTGCGATGTGATATAATTTTTCCGTATATAATGTAGCAAAGCAGCGGTTTTTTTGCATTATATGCTGCCGGAACATGAAAAAGCGAAAAAAGCTAAATATAATTATTAGAGGCTCGCCCGTGCTTTTGAGAAAGTGTAGCGCGCCTCTGATTTTATCCGCAAAGGCTCCGTGACGCAGGATATTACAAAATGAAATCAGATATTACAATAATAAAAATCGGCGCCGAAATAAAATATATTAAACGGGTGATTTGATGGAAAACTTACGCGATTCTGCAAACAAGATAGCGCTAATGTATGAAAGAGCCTGCGGCGTTAGATGCTCCGTTACAGACGCATCTTGCCCTGACGGTATCGACATGCGCATGAAAGACCCGTTTTGCTCTCTATGCGCTCATGAACAGCTTAAAAAGAGAGAGAGCCTAAAATGTGAAAACATACACAGAGACGGCATCTACCAGGCTGAAAAATGGGGCGGGAAATACGAATACCTTTGTCCGGCGGGGCTTGCGTTTATATGCGCGGCTATAGAAAGCGGCGAAACAGGGCTTGGAATAACGGCAGGCCCGTTCCTAATGGTGGAGCTTAAAGATTTTTTGGGCGAAGACCTTGAGAAGTTTTTCCCCGAAGGCGCAGCTAAAAAGCTTATAGCGCATGCGCGTGACATACCGTATATTTACAGCGGAAGGGTATCTAGCCTTGCCGATATGCTGTCCGCTCTCGCCGCATACGCCGCAAAAAAGGAAAGTCTTCAGCTCATGATAATGCGGCAGATAGCAAAGAGCCAGAACGAGATGTTCTACTCGGTGTGTGATATGAGCATGCCGGACATGGCCGAGTATCCTATCGAGCAGGAAAAGCTGCTCCAGGGGTATATAGCGCAGGGAAACAAAGCCGCGTCGCAAAGGGTTCTCAACGATATACTCGGGCACATATTCTTTTGCAGCGGCGGCAGCTTCGAATATATAAAAGCAAGGATCACAGAGCTTATAGTAATACTCTCGAGGGCGGCGATACAGGGAGGAGCTGATATCGCCGAGGTGTTCGGCCTTAACAGCGATTATATAAGCCGTGTTCAAAGCTTCGGGAGCTTTGACGAGCTTAACCAGTGGCTTTCGAAGGTGCTTGTGAGGTTTACGAACAGCGTGTTCGATTATTCGGAGGCGAAGTATTCAGAGCTTGTAAAAAAGGCTGTTGCTTTTATTCGAAGCAATTACATGAACAAGATATCGCTCAACGACATTTCCAATTATACCAACATAAGCGTGTCGCATCTGAGCAAAATATTTAAGGAAGAGATGAAGTGCAGCTTAAGCGCTTATATAAACCAGGTAAGAGTAGAAAACGCCAAGCTGTTTTTGATGGGTGAAGGCATACCGCTTACCGAGGTCGCATATCTATCGGGGTTTGAGGATCAGAGTTATTTTTCAAAGGTATTTAAAAAGGTGACCGGGGCAACGCCGGGCAAGTTCCGGGCCAGAAGAGGAAACATATAATCGCAACTTATTATAAGGAGGAAAAACATGAGCATTTTATCTGAGATCAGCACATTTTTACAGCAGGGCAGGGCGAACAACGTAAAAGAACTTGTGTCGAAGGCGCTTGACGAAGGGATTTCCGCCCAGCAGATCTTAAACGACGGGCTGCTGGCCGGCATGGGAGTCATCGGCGGTAAGTTCAAGAACAACGAGGTATACGTTCCGGAAGTGCTTATAGCCGCTCGCGCCATGAACGCTGGCATGGAAGTGTTAAAGCCCGCACTCGTTTCATCGGACAACGTTTCAAAAGGTAAGGTCATACTCGGTACAGTAAAGGGAGACCTTCACGACATTGGCAAAAACCTTGTAAAGATAATGCTCGAAGGTAAGGGGCTCGACGTTGTTGATCTTGGCACCGACGTTTCCCCGCAGGCGTTCATCGAGGCGGCGATAAAAGAGAACGCAAACATAATAGCGTGCTCAGCGCTGCTTACGACGACCATGATAGTTATGAAGGAAGTCGTAAAAGAAGCGGAAGCGAGGGGCGTAAAGGGCAAGATTAAGATCATGATAGGCGGAGCCCCGGTAACGCAGAACTTCTGTGATTCCATAGGCGCCGACTATTACACGGCGGACGCGGCTTCGGCAAGCGACGTAGCGCTTAAGATCTGCCAGGGCTGAAGAGGCGTTGAAAAGGAGGTTTAATGCCTCCTTTTTTAGAATTATCGGAGCACAAAAGAATGTTAAGACTCAAACTGATCGCGTGCAAAGCTATGTACCGCGAGCTTAGCCTGCTTACGGCTGACTGCGGTAACTTTGTGGACGCAACGTATTTGAGGCAGGGGTTTCACGACACACCCGCGCTGCTGCAAAAAGCGCTGCAAGCCGAGATAGACGGCATAGACGGCGGGGACGACGTCCATTCATACGGACCAAGGTTCGGGAGGGACTTCGACGCGATACTTTTAGGCTATGGCTTGTGCTCTAACGGCATTGCCGGACTGTCGTCAAAAAAGTATACTATCGTCGTGCCCAAGACGGACGACTGCATAGCGCTGCTGCTCGGCTCGTACAAAAAGTACAGGGATTACTTCGACAAATACTGTGGTACATACTGGTACACACCGTCGTGGATAGAAAACGCGTATACGCCCTCGGAGGAGATGGACAAGGCACTGCTTGCCGAATACACCGAGAAATACGGAGAGGACAACGCGAGATATCTTCTGGATAACGAATTCATGCTCGCTAACTATAACAGGGCGGCGTATATATCGTGGGACGAGCTTTCATTTCCGCAGTACGAGCAGTACGCCCGGCGGGCGGCGGAATATCACGGCTGGGATTTCGATAAAGTCAAAGGCGGCGCCGCGCTGCTTTGCGATTTCGTAGGCGGCAGATGGGACGAACGGTTTCTTATTGTTCCGCCCGGAAAAACGATAGAACCAGATTACGAGGGGGGAGTAGTAAAGGCGGTTTAGGCCGCCGTTATATTATGAGCGAGAGAAAAAGCGAGCCGGTCTGCACGGGAGCGTGCTTATTCGGAAAATGTCCGCATAAGGTCTGCGTACGGTACCTGCAAAAAGAGAGAAAAGCGGCTCAAATAAAAGCGGACATGAATATATTTACCGGCAATCTGCTGCCCGAGATCAAACCCGACAAAAACGGGCTCGGCGTAGCGGTCGACATTGGAACGACTACATTAGTGGCGTATCTTTACGACTGCGGGGAGGCGAAGCAGCTCGCCGTCGCGAGCGGCATAAACTCGCAGGCGCAATTCGGAGTAGACGTGATATCGCGTATAAAATACTGCTCGGATTTCGAGCGCGGGCTCGATATATTGCACGAAGCGCTCACGCGGGACGTCAATTCATTGATTGAGCGGCTTGCCGGGCAGCATGGCGCTGACCTTAACGCGATAGAGCATATCGTGGTGACTGGAAACACTACTATGCTTCATCTTTTCGCGAAGATTTCACCTGTATCTATGGGCGTGCTTCCGTTTGAGCCTGCGTCGCTGTTCGGGGAGTTCTGCAGCGCCCGGGAGCTGGGGCTGTCAGCAAATCGGGCGCGCGTTTACTTAACACCGTGCATGTCCTCGTTTGTGGGAGGTGATATAACGACCGCGATACTCGCCAGCGGCCTTCACCGTGGCGGCGAGCTTTGCGTACTGCTCGATATAGGAACGAATGGGGAAGTGGTGCTCGGCAATAGCGATTTTCTGCTTGTGACCTCCACGGCGGCAGGGCCTGCTTTTGAAGGGGCGCACATACGCTGCGGTATGGCGGGAGTGCCGGGCGCCATAAACAGCGTCTACGTTTATAAGGGCGGAGTCGATTTCACTACTATAGGCGACGCCGCGCCCAAAGGGATATGCGGCTCGGGGCTGCTAGACGCCGCGGCGCTGATGGTAAGCGCGGGGCTTGTCGACGAGACGGGCAGGATAGCCGGCAAAGATGAGATTGATGAGAATCTCTGGCAGTATCTCATCGAGGCGCAGGGGCAGCCGGGCGTGCGGATAGCTCCCGGAATAGAGATAACGCAAAAGGACGTCCGCGAGATACAGACCGCCAAGGCCGCGATAGCGGCGGGGCTTGAGGCGCTGCTGCACCACGCGGGCAAGAGCTTTGACGATGTCGGCAAGGTGTTCCTCGCCGGAGGCTTCGGCAACTTCATGGACCCGAAGAGCGCTATGAAGATAGGGCTTCTTCCAAAGCAGTTTTCAGGTAAGATACAGCCGATAGGTAACGCTGCGGGCACAGGGGCGATAATGGCGCTGCTTAATGAAGGCTATAAAGACGAGTGCGAAAAAACAGCAAAGACCGGGCGGCATGTCGAGCTCGGCAGCAACCCGGTCTTTATGGAACGCTATGTGGATAACATGTACTTCAGCGCCTGATATCAGCCAAGGGTCAGGATTATTATACTACCCATGGCTACCATTGTATTCTCAGCAATGGATTGAGCAATAACATTAGTGCCTTCTCCTTCAAATACGATAGTAAACTTTTTACCGAACTCACTGGGATTCGATTCTATTTGCGTTTTTGTTTTTTCGAGAAAATCTGGTACTTTATCCGTTTTACTTGGCTTATATTTAAGATTTATTTTTGTACCTTCCGCGACCTCCGAACCCGCTGTTATGCTTTGTGACCATACTTCGCCAGGCAACCTGTTCTGACTATCTTCCTCAGCAACGAAAATTGGTACAAGCCCCACAGCTTCACACAGTGCCATGGCTTCTTCGCGCGTTATTGCAACTTCGTAACCTCTGTTAGGGTCGTTAACTGTCCCATCAGGTACAACGAAATCAGGCACATAGATTATCTTGCCGAGAGACACCGTAACGCTTATCGTAGTCTTTACGTTTATCAGCTTGTTCGCGGGGCTCTGATAGATTATAGTGCCGGCCGGCTGGCTGCTCTTGGTCGTTGAAACCTTTATGGCGATGCTCGCGCCCTGTTTGTTGAGCTCGTTTGCCCAGCTCTCTATCGAGTCCCTTGTCTGCCCGACGAACGACGCGAGAGCTATCTTGTTGCCGAGAGAATAGTTAAGCTCCAGGTATTCGCCGCTCACATAAGTCGTGCCCGCAGGTATGCTCTGCGACAGGAACGCTCCCGCCTTTGAGCCTGAGTATTTCTCGATGACGGTGACGGGTATGCCGAGCTCGGATGCGAGCGAAGCCGCCTGCTCCTTTGTGTAATCCGAGAAGTCGGGCACCTCAATAAGTTTTCCTTTGGAAACGATAAGCTTTATCTCGCTCCCTTTCGAAATCTTCTCCTGAGCTTTTACGCTCTGCGATATGACCGAGCCCTTCGGGACGTAATCGTCGTAAGTTTCCTCAACTACGAGCGTTATGCCGTTCTCGTTGGCGAATATATACGCTTCCGAGATGGACATCGTCTTGAAATCGGGCACGGTAACCTGGACGGAGCTCTCATCCTTCGGCCCTTTGGAAACGATGATGTACACCGGAGTATCGCGCCGTATTTCTTTAACTACCGTGTCGTCGTTTATCTCAAACCTTATGACCTTTCCCGAGGGGACGGTGTCGCTGTTTTCCGTGGCTATCCGGACCTTTGACATAAAGTTTGCGTCTCTCCACGCTTCTATCTGCTGCAGCGTCATCGACATGAGGTCGGGCAGCTCGAGCATTATCGACTGATCGGGCCCGAGCGAAACCGTTAGCGTAAGAAACTCGCCTTTTTTGATAGTTTCGCCCGCTGGGATGTTCTGTTTTATAACTATGCCCTGTTCGTAAGCGTCGTTGTATTCCTCGGTCTTTGTGAGCCGTATGCCGTTATCGTTTGCCCAAAGCTGAGCGTCGGAATACGTCCTGTTTTCAAGGTCTATTACCTTTACTCCTCCGCCGAGAAGAAGCACCAGCGTCAGTATAATGCCGAGAACCGCCACGCCGGCCACAATTATAGGTATGAGATACCTTGGAGGCCTTCTCACCGCATAGCCGCCGCCTGACGGCTCCACTTTTTTAAAGCCGCTCTTTTCCTCGTATTTGTAGCCGAGGTCCGCGTCCTGAACGGCCACTTCGGGCGCGAGGCCTCGTTCATCCATGTTTTTACCGTAATTGCTCAAAAAGCTGTTATTGCTCATTTAAAGCCTCTCTAGTTCGTAATGTCTTTTTTCCTGAACGTAAATATCGATACGACCACGCAGACAGCCGACAAAACCAGCAGCAGTATTATACCATATATATCGCTGAGCGGAACACCCCTGTTGATAAGCTGAATAGCGCTAGTCGCCTGGTGTATATACTTGTACGGCATATAAAACGCCGAAAGATTGACGTACGGTATGGGCGTGTACGCTATCCATTCTATTACGCGGCTCGTTTTAAGCACGTCCATAAGCAGGTAGCAGCCAACAAACGCGATAACGGGTATCGCTATCGATACGGCGATGTTCTTAACGAGCATCGAGAGCATAAACGCTACGCAGAACGCGAAGATTATCGACACCGAGCACGCGAGGAAATCGGGTATGAACACCGCGAAGAAGCCTACAGGGCCGGCCACTGTATGGTTCGGGAACGCGAAATCGGAAAATCCGAAGCAAATTCCGTTTGTAACGATGCCAAGCACGACGCCTGCAACATATATACCAAGGCACAGCAGCAAGCCGGCAAGGAACTTTGCCATAAGTATCTTCGTGCGTGTCTTCGGGCGTATCAGAAGCAGTCTTATTGTTCCCAGCTGGAACTCGCTGCCCATTATCCACCCGCCGACGAGAACTCCGAACAGCGCCACGATAATCGAGTAATAAAGGAACTTGACCGTCTGGCTGCGCGGCCCGTCCAGCACGTATATCATGTCGGGCTTATCCGTGTCTATGCTGGCCGTTGCGACAAGCTCCTTGTTATTGTATTCGTTGATCTGAGCCTGAATCTCGGCAACATACCTGTGATATGTTCCGTGCTGCTGCTTCAGATACTGGTATTCGGGGCTGTTGAACTCTTCCTCTGTAATGATCTTGCCGCTGTACTGCAGCCAGCTGCGCGCCTGTTCGATGTCCTGAACGGCGGTGTTCTTCCATGTATCCTCGCCTGGTATTATGTTTTTCTCGAGCCTGAGCTGCAATATCCACATTGCATTGTTCCTGATATAGTCGATATTCCTTTTTATGTCTTCGATCTGTCTGCTGAACTCAATTTCTAGGCTGGGATTATCGATTATGTTCTGCTCGAGCACCTTTATCTGCTCTTCCATGCTGACGATATTGATTTCTTCCTGCTCTATGCGAAGGCCCACGTAGAGAGGAAAATCGTTTTTATCTAGGATATCGTACAGCTTTTTAAGATAGCTGTCCAGCTTGTCAAGCTCCGCAAGCCGTTCTTCAGATGTAATATCAAAAAACTTTTTCTTAAATGTCTCGTCGTCATACCACAGTTTGTATTTCATCGCGTCTTTGAGCACTGACTGCTCGACGTCATTGTGCTCGTAGGCAAACTTGTCGTAAAGGTTCGTTGTGCCGTACCATTGCAGCTCTATACGGTAATCGGTATGTTTTGTTATGGCTTTTGCAAAACGCAAATAATACTCAAGCTCCGAGTCAAGAAGCTTGAGCAGGAGACTGGCGGCTTCGGGGGTTTCAAACTCGATTTTTTCCCAGTCGTTTCCTCCCGTTTCGATAACTTCCCGCTGCCTCAGTATATCGGTTATGTTCCAGTAGAACGGGTTATCGGGAGTTATGGTTACGCCGTCTACTGTAATAGGCTCCTGACCGCCCCAGTCGGGGGGTATATAGCCGCCCTTCATGTCATACGCGTAAGCTCTTTCCATAGCGGGCATCGGTACCGGGTAACCCCATTCATCATTAGGGGGAGGCGAAATTGCGGTTATTATCGGTATGGCTACTGCGGCAAGCACAACAAGCAACGCTATTATCAGCAGGAATTTTGACCTTAATATATTGACAAACTCAACTTTTACCTGTCTAAAAAATTTCATATGCTAAGTCCTTTCTTATCGTTTACGAATCTAGCGGATCTGCGTCTTCGTGCCCGTGGTCATCGAGATGAAATCCTGCTCAAGCGTCCTTTGCGCCTGATTGACGGCAAATATGTCGATATCCATGGATATGAGTTTCTTTATTATCAGCGGTATCTGGTCGCGCTTCATAATGAGCATTACGCCGCCGTTCTCAGTGTCGCAGTTTGCTTCAAGGCTTTTAAAGTACTCCAAAGTCTTGCCGTTGTCGCTCGTTATGAACGTATACCTGTATATGCCGTCTTCGGTTTCCTCCGCCTGCGCTATCGTTTTTTCGCCTATCATGACGCCGTTGTCTATAATGTATATCCTGTCGCACATAAGCTCCATCTCAGACAAAAGATGGCTCGATATGAACACGCCGACGCCGGCGTTTTTTGCAAGGTATTTTAAAAGATCGCGAAGCTCCTTGATGCCAATAGGGTCAAGGCCGTTCGTAGGCTCGTCGAGCACCAGAAGCCTGGGGGTATGCAGCAGCGCCTGCGCGATGCCTATGCGCTGGCGCATACCGAGAGAGTACGATTTAACTTTATCGTTGATACGCTGCGACATCTTGACGAGCTCGACCACTTCGTCTACGCTTTCCTTTTTACTGCGTTCATACATAGAAGCGTAATACTCAAGGTTCTGCCTGCCGGTCATCCTTTTATAAAGGTCGGGGTTCTCAATGATGCCACCGACGTATTGCATGGCGTTTTCAAAGTCGGTGACTACGTCGTGCCCGTTAATTGTTATCTTGCCTGCCGTTATATTGAACAGGCCCATTATCATCTTTATAGTCGTCGTCTTGCCCGCTCCGTTAGGGCCTAAAAACCCTACTATCTCGCCGGGGTTGACCGCAAGAGTTATACTATCCAGTATTTTTTTCTTTTTAATGATCTTTGTAAGACCCTCAATTTTCAACAGTTCCAATGGCGTGTCCTTTCTCACAAAAATGTGCAGTATATTGTTTAGATTTAGACGTTGATCGTATATGAAAAGTTCCATGTAAAATACATAATATTTCAAAAAATATATAGTTATATTTTATATAGAAAACATTGCGGAAAAATTTAACTTGTATTAGAATACAATAAGGTGCAATTCTATCATGCAAAAGCAAATTCTAAACAACCTCTTCTTATCATCATGCGGCACCGAACCAATGTATATCAAAAATAAACGGTATTTAAACAGCTTTATTTAGGCCAAAATAAAAAACAAATTTACAGTCATCATTGTTTTGCGCATGAAGAATAGAATAGGGAGGGGTTTTGATGGGCGAACGCTTTAAAACTCATGAGACAGGCGAATCAAGCGATCTGGAAGAGAAGTACAGGGCTCTTATTCTCGCAGGTTCTGACGTAATTTTCCGTATGAACGCGGATTGGAGCGTTATGACCGAGCTGTGCGGCCGCGGACTTTTGAAAAAATCAAACGCGCCCGATTCGGATTGGAGAAAAAAATACATTCACCCCCAAGACCGAACATATGTGGATAACCTAATAAAAGGCGCAATTAAGACAAAGCAAAAATTTGTGGCAGAGCATCGTGCGCTAGGGAAAAACGGCGGTGTAAGATGGGTGTTTTCTAGAGCCGTTCCGATCACTGATGAAAACGGTGATGTAGCTGAATGGTTCGGCGCCGCGAGCGATATTACAGAGGGCAAAAGGCAGCAGGAGGCTTTGAGGGAAAGCGAGAGCAAATATGAGCAGCTCGTCAAGCACGCTCCGGCAGGCATATTCGAGATAGACTTTCAGACGCGGCGTTTTGTGTCCGTAAACGACGTGGTATGCGATTTTTCGGGATACAGCCGCGAGGAACTGCTTTGTATGGACCCTATGGACTTTCTTGATGACGATAGCATTTCATTGTTTAAAGAGAGGATAGATCAATGGCTGAGCGGCAAAAGCCCAGTATGCAGCGCTGAATATAAAGTAAGGGCAAGGGACGGGCAGACGATATTCGCTCTTGTAAACAGCAGTTTTACAAAGGATAAAGACGGAAGGCCTCTCGGAGCTACCGTTGTCGCGCATGATATAACTGAGCGCAAAAGGATGGAAGAGGCGATTCATTTTCAGGCGGGCATTCTTGAAAGCGTAAACGAGGCAATACTCGTGCTTGACGACAAGATGAACATAATATACTGGAACAAGGTTGCTGAGAAGATATCCGGATGGTCGGCAGAAGAATTGATGGCGCAAGGCGCTTCAAACGGTTTCTTTGATTCTGCCGATATCTGTGCAAGAGACGAGATAGCAAAAAGGATGGAAGCGAAGCAGTATTATGCGGGGGAGATAACGGCAAGGCGCAAGGACGGAACGCCTGTTCATGTCGACATACATATAAGGGGCATAAAAAACGAACAGGGAGGCAGAAAAGGTTCCGTTGCGTCCTTCAGGGATATAACCGATCGCATAAATACCGAAACGCAGCTGATAAAAAGCAAACAAAGAAACGAGCTGCTCGCGGATATAACGAGCCGCCTGCTCCAAATAAAAAATCCTCAGGAGGCAATTAAAAATATATGTGAAAAAGCGATGGAACACTTAGACTGCGATGTATTTTTTAATTACTTTACCGATAAGGCGAAACGCTGCATACACCTTAACGCATACAGAGGAGTTGCGGAGGAAACGGCAAAAAGCGTTGAGTGGCTTGAGTACGGTGAGGCCGTCTGCGGCTGCGTGGCGCAGGAGGGCAAAAGCTTTATTGCCGAGAATATAACAGAAACGCCTGATCCGCATACTGAGCTTATTGCGGCTCTCGGCATTCAGGCCTACGCTTGCTATCCCCTGAAGACGGGCGGCAAGGTTATCGGCACGCTTGCTTTTGGAACGTATAACCGCAAGTGTTTTACCGAAGAAGATCTTTCGTTTATGAGCACGGTATCCGATTATATTGCGATAGCTATGGGCCGTGTTCAGGAAAATAACAAGCTTAAGGACAGCGAACGGCGCGCACTCAGGCTCGTGCTTCAGCTGAACGCCGTAAAAAACGAGTTGACGGATGAGGTGGAAGCGCTCAATACACTGTACAATCTGAACTCAAACTTTATAATTCAGGACAACCTCGAGTCCATATATGAAGGTATCCTGGGCGCCGCTGTATCCATTACTGCGGCATCCAAGGGCGCGCTGCAGCTTTTCAACGAATCGGAAAACAGGCTGGAATTAATTTTAGGCTATAACTTCAGTGACAGCTTTCTCTCGCGCTCTAAGTATATGGATCTTGAGACGGGCAACTGCGGCAGAGCGTGCAAGGCAAAGAAGAGGATCTTCGATGAAGACGTTACGGTATCGTTTGCGGGTTCGCCCGGGCTGAAATATCTTTTGGAGGAAGGAATATTAGGCGTGCAGTCGACTCCTCTAATAAGCAGCTCGGGCAAACTGGTAGGGGTCTTAAATACCTACTATGCAGACAGAAAGAAGTTTAGCGCGAGGGAGCTGAGGATGCTCGATCTTCTCGCCCGGCTGGCTGCGGATACTATAGAGAGAAACCTTACGGAGGAGGCGCTGAAAGAGAGCGAAAAGAAGGCATTGACGCTCGTGAAGGAGCTTGAGGAGGCGGACAACAACAAGAACAGATTCATAAACATACTGTCTCACGAGCTCAGGAACCCTCTCGCGACAATAATGGCGGGCATGTCTCTGCTTGACGCGACTCGGGACGCGCAGCAGGCGAGACATGCAAAAGAGATAATGAAGAGGCAGTCGGCGCAGCTTTGCCGGCTTGTCGATGACCTGCTTGACGTAACAAGGATAACCCAAAACAAGATAACGCTGAGGAAGCAGCGCACTGACCTTAATAAGGTCATAAGAGACGCTTCGGCGGATATAAAGCCTAGGTATGACTCTAAAGGCGTATTTATCGAAACCGATACTGATCCGGAGGCGATCTATATTGACGCTGACGCCGCGCGTCTGACGCAGGCGTTTGAGAATCTTCTGAACAACGCGCTAAAATTTACAGAAACGGGAGGCCGGGTTTGTGTAACGGTAACAAAGGAAAAGAACAAAGCCGTAATAAGTGTTAAAGACAGCGGAATAGGCATGAACAAGAAGATGCTTATGAGGCTGTTCCAGCCTTTCGTACAGGCGGACGAATCGCTGGACAGGGAAGGAGGAGGACTCGGGCTGGGCTTATCGATTACTAAAGGCATCGCCGAGCTGCATGGGGGCAGCATCAGCGCTTACAGCGAGGGTTTAGGTAAAGGGTCGGAGTTTATTATGCGGCTGCCTTTGGTTTTTTCGGATGGTACGCAAGTAGAATGCAAACATGGCGCAAACTATCAAAAACAGCCTTTAAGGATTGTCGTAATAGAAGATAACACGGATTTTGCCGGCCTGCTATGCACAATGCTTCACCAGGCCGGATACAAAGCCGATTTCGCGTGCAGCGGCCCGGAAGGCCTTAAGCTGGCGAAACAGAAAAACCCCGATGTGATATTCTGCGACATAGGCCTGCCCGACATCGACGGCTATGAGTTGGCACGGCGGATAAAGAAAGAAAGAGACATAAAAAGCGCAAAGCTTGTAGCGCTTACGGGATACGCAGCCCCTCAGGATATAAGCCGCTGCCTTAAGGCGGGGTTTGACAAGCATATCGCAAAGCCCGTAAGCATAGAGACATTAAAGCACCTGCTCGGACAATTAGGTTGAAACCGGCTCCGCAATATTATAAACTGTATAAAAAGCGGTTTGGATGGAGCATATGAATATAGAGGACATACTGCCGGTACTCGTTCCGGGGGTACTTATACAGATAGGCGTGCAGGCGTATTATATAAAGCATTGCTGGGTTAACGGCGCTCTTAACACGCGCCGCAAGGCCGTCTATATAATTCTTATTGCGCTTTTCAACCTTCCTGCCGCCGCGGCGTATATGTTCTTTAACGCAAGGGATAAGGGCTCTTTCAAAAGCCGCGACATAGGCGGTATGCATATAGACAGCGGCACAAGGCAGGGTGTTTTTCTGCTTTTGGTTACTGCACTTGAGATCCTCTCTTTCAATATCATATTCAGCGGACAGACCGATAATATAAGCCTTGTAACGGCGCTGCTCGGGGCGGTATTTATTCTGCAGATATTCGGCGGGCTCTTTATAAGACCACGCCGCAAATTTCTTTACTACGTTATACCCGCGGTTAAAATATTACTGGCGATAGCCGTGTACTACCTCGATTATTCCATGAGTTCTCAATTTATAGTGCTTATAGCCGTCGCGAGCGTTATCAACGATTTGAGCCTTAATGAATCAAAGGTTTACTCGCTTTGCGCGTTTATACTCTACACCGTCTCATGCATAGTAAAAATAATCGGAATGGGCGAGGTTGATGAAAACAGCATCATTGGCGGGCTTTATGTTAACCTGATCATATTCATGCTGGTGTTTATATCGTTTTATACGCTCAAGAAACAGATGCTGCTCAATCGGCTGCTTGGCGGCGCTTTGCAGGAACTCAAGGAAAAATCCCTCAAGCTTGAGCAGATGGGCGCGATAGCCGAGAGAAACAGGATAGCTTCCCAGATACACGACAACGTAGGGCATAAGCTAACCGCGGCCATGATATCCATCGACGCGGGGGAGAAGATGATTGAGAAAGATATGGCCGAAGCCAAGGAAAAGCTTTCGCTTGCGCGCGAGCAGATAAAAGACGGGCTTTCGAGCATAAGGCTTTCGGTAAAGGCGATAAAGCAGGGAGAGCAAAAGCGGTTTTCTCAAAGGCTCAGCGAGCTGCTCAGCCAGATAAAAAAAGACACCGGGCTAAGCATAAACGATATCACTGAGATTACAGCCGAGCTTTTGCCAATACAGCAAAACGTGCTGCTGCAGGCTGTAACTGAGTGCGCCACTAACAGCATAAAGCACGGCAAAGCACGGCAGCTCGACATACTCATTCAAGAGCATAAAGGCGCTGTAAGCATGACGGTAAGCGACGACGGGCAGGGCGCGCCTGAAATAAAGCCCGGCTTCGGGCTTACGAACATGCGCGAGCGTGTTGAGGGTATTGGCGGAACGTTTGTGACACAGAGCGGCGCGGGAGATGGATTTACTGTAAGCATAACTATACCCGCCGGCGGGGGAGGCAAAGCGTGATAAGAGTGCTGCTTGCTGACGATCAGAAGATATTGCGCGACGGGCTGCGCGCGCTTCTTGAAAACGAAGGGGATATATCCATCGTTGCCGAGGCCGGCAGCGGCGCCGAAGCGTACGAGCGGGCACTCGAAGTAAAGCCGGATGTCGTCCTTATGGATATACGCATGCCCGAGACGGACGGTGTGGAGGCGACCCGCCTTATTAAATCCGCCGTTGCGCAAACTGTGGTAATAATGCTTACGACATTCGACGACGACGAATATATTATAAAGGCTATGACTTACGGAGCATCGGGCTACCTTTTAAAAGACATCGACAGCGACAAACTCATTCAGGCAGTGCGCGACGGCGTCGGCGGTAATATAATACTCCCCGGCAGGATAGCCGCCAAGATAACCTCGAGGCTTCAAGGCTCCGCGGCCGGTATAGACGCCGCCGATTTTTCGGGGAGGGAGACTGAGATAATACGCCTCATAATGGCTGGCAAAAGCAACGCTGACATAGCGTCGTCCCTTTTTCTTTCAGTGGGCACAGTGAAAAACTACGTAAGCCAGATATACCTAAAGCTTGATGTCGGCGACCGCGCCAACGCGGTGCTTGAACTCAAAAAGCTAGGGTTTTGATGTAAACCGTAAACAGCCGCGTAATGCGGTTTTTTTTATTACATTAATAATATGACTCTTAACATGACTCAGGTAACTTATCATATGACTCCTTTAAAAGTTAGAATCAGCATGAAATTTTAAAGGAGGTCTTCACAATGAATGAATTTGTAGTAACTAAGGAATTTTTACTGATGCTGCTGCCGCTTGCCGCGATACAGCTGGGGCTTTTTATCTACTGCGCGGTCAAAATATTCAGGGAGGGCGTGCAGAATCTCAATAAATGGGCGTGGCTTTTGATATGCCTGCTTGCGAACATGATAGGGCCCATTATATTCCTGATAGTCGGAAGAAAGAGAGATGCATGATGATAACGGCAAAGAATCTTCACAAGTATTATAAGTCGTTCCACGCGCTCAAAGGAATAGAGCTAAACGTAAAACAGGGCGAGATCTACGGGTTTATCGGGCACAACGGCGCGGGTAAGTCGACAACGATGAACATACTCACGGGCCTCTCCCGTCCGAGCATGGGGGAGTGCGTCGTGAACGGCAAGGACCTTCGCGGCATAAAAAACCCGGGGGAGCTTTGCATAGGCTATCTGCCCGAAGAGCCTAAATTTTATCCGTGGCTGAGCGCGCGTGAGTCGCTCGAGTATCTTGGCAGCGCAGGCGGGCGAAGCGTAACAAAGGTAAGGGTATCGCAAATGCTCGAATGGGTCGGGCTGAAGGGCGCCGCCAACCGTCGTGTGGGCGGATTTTCGAGAGGCATGCGCCAAAGGCTGGGCATAGGCGCGGCGCTTATACACGACCCTTCGCTGCTGTTTCTTGACGAGCCGTCTTCCGCGCTCGACCCCGAGGGCAGGAGCGATGTGCTCAGCCTCATAAAAAGCCTTAAAGAGACAGGCAAGACCGTATTCTTCTCGTCGCATATACTTGACGACGTGGAGCGCGTGTGCGACAGAATCGGCATGCTGGTTCAGGGAAGGCTCGTGCTTGAAAAGCCTCTTGGCGAGCTGCTGCATGAAAACCTTTCTCCGGCATTTGACATAGAGCTTAAAAACGCAGACAGTAAGCTTGCGGAAGGGCTTAAAGAACTGGATTGCGTTACAGATGCGGCGGACGAGCATAATAAGCTGTCAGTAACCGTCAGCGACGCCGATGCCGGCTCAAAAGCGCTGCTAAAATTCTTTTCGGATAAGAACGTACCCGTGCTGTCGTTTTCACTGAGGAAGAACAGCCTGGAGGACATATTTATAAGAGAGGCGAATAACAATGATGCAAAACATAGTTAAAGAGTTAAGGTTCGGAATGCGGGGCAGCAAGTTTATAATACTGACAGCGGGTTTCTTCTTTTTCGCGCTGCTCAACCCCGTAATGATAAAATTCGTGTTGCCGGCGCTGCTGCAGAGCCAGTTTCCCGGCATGTCCGCCGACGCACTCGCTGGCATGTTCGAAGCGTCTCAAACCGCGAGCGTTCAGTCCTACATGGGCGACGTGTTCGAAATAGGCACGGTAATAGTGGTGTTCACACTGTGCGGCGTTATCGCACAGGAACTGAAGGAGAAGACACTCGTTCTGCCCGTATGCTCTGGCAAAAGCTTTGGCGGCATAGCCGGGGCTAAGCTCGCAGTATTCGGCCCCGCGCTGATGATAATACTTTTTGGCGCGCTTTTAGCAGACTGGGCGTATTCGGGCGTGCTGATGGGGTTTGAAGTACCGCTGATGCCGGTCGTATGGGCAGGATTGCTTCAGGGAGTTTACATGGTGTTTATACTCTCATGCCTTATGATGTTCGGCTCACTTTTGGCGAGGCCGATAGCGTCCGGAGTACTGACTCTGATACTGGTTTACGGCTCGCACTACATCGGCAGCGCTCTGGGGATAGGGGAGTACTTGCCATCCGGAATGCTCGGCACGGCCGCTTCGCTCTCAAACGCGGCCGCAGAGGTTCTGCCCGCCTTGCTTATCACCGCGGCTGTCAGCGTTTTATTTTTCATGATCTCACTGCTCAGGCTCAAAAGAATAGAGCTGGGCATAGGCGGCGCAAAATAACATAGGCTGATATTTTGAGGGGCGCTTCGAAAGGCGCCCTTTGCGCATCCGCTATTGCAGATCTGAAAACTCGTAGTAGATCCTGTCCGTGATGTCGGGGCCGAACCTTTGGGAATCGTCTGTGTCTACTTTTCTTGCGGGAAGCTCAAAGCTGAGTTTGCTGCCGAGTCCGGGTCTGCTTTCTACCCATACCCGTCCGCCGTGCAGCTCGACGAGCGATTTAACAAGCGAAAGTCCAAGCCCGCAGCCTTCCGACCGCTTGGTAAGAGTATCGTCTACCTGAGCAAAACGCTCGAAAATGATATGCTGTTTGTCGGAAGGGATGCCGATGCCGTTGTCTTTGACGGATATCACAAAGCTGCCCGGGGTGTGGCCGCGGCGAGGTATCTGAACTGTGTCAGCGGGTCGACAAAAACGCGCTTGGGTTTTATGCTGTTGACCGCGGCGACTATGCTCTGCGATAAAGGCTCTCTTTCGACTTCGGCAGAAGAAAAGATATCGTAGCTTTGGGCTTCGGAAAAAAAGCAGAGTCTGGGCTAAGGTCGAGAAATGAGATACCTGAAACATCACAGCCGAGCCTCCCAGCAGTATCCTTGAGCTGCCGCTCCGATTCTTCAAGCGAGATGAACAAAACGGGCTCTCCTTTGCTTGCCCCCTCGTTTAAAAATTTCAGCCCGATGGTGGTTTTGCCGGTGCCCGGGCCGCCGCGAAGCATATAGGATTTTCCGGAAAGCAGGCCGCCCGACAAGATTTCATCGAGCCCGCTGATGCCTGTGGAAATCTTTCGGCCGTTTTTTTGACATGATACCATCATCAGATTCAACGCACATGAAAACACTCCAAATTTATTTATTATGAATAGTGAAATAAAAAAAACAACAGTTAATTGAGAAACTGGTTAATTATATAATATGGTTACATTAATTACAATATAAACGAAGGATAATACATTAAAGATATTGTCGTATTATAGTATATTATGAGGTTTTTTAGCCCAAATCTGATATGACGCTGGATTTTAGAAAAAGCTCCTATGATCTTAAGATAAGGAAAGGGAGCTGGCGGAAGGAGGATGCCGCGCGCTCCCTTAAGACTAGGAATATATTATATCTGTATTCTGGTTTCACCGCTGTTTTGCCCACCACCAAGATTTGCACTTTTTACTGCGCGCTTACGCGCGGCTGATTCTGGCGCCGGGCTCGCTGGCTGCCTCGAGCATAGATTTTATATCCAGAACATCCTCCATATAGTGCCAGCCTCTTTTGTCTCGTATGTATTCGGCCGCCGTAAGGGCTCCTTGAGCAAAGGCCTTACGTGAAAACGATTCGTGGGAGATTGAAATGCGCTCGCTTTCTCCCGCAGCCATAACTTCGTGTACGCCTATATATCCGCCTGCGCGGACGGAGTTGATGGGAATCCGGTCGGTGGGAAGCTCTCTCTCTAAGGTGTCGGCTATCCTCTTCGCTGTGCCCGAAGGTATGTCAAATTTTTTGCTGTGATGGATCTCGGTTATCTGGTAATCAAAGAAGGGGAACGCCCGGGTAACTGTTTTAAGAACGGACATGAGAACGTTGATGCCAAGGGTCACATTCGGAGCGTAGACTATGCCGAGCTTGTGACCGAAGGCGAGTTTGATCATCGAGTCTAACTCATCGTCGGTAAAACCGGTCGTGCATATTACGGCAGGGACGCCGTGGTTCTTACAGGCATTTAAAAGCATTCTGCTTGCCGCCGGGTTTGAAAAATCGATAGCTACGTCAATCTTTGTATTGTTAAAAACACGTTCAGCTTCCGTAATTTCTGTCGCATAGATGCCGGATTCGCTCATGTTGGAGATAAGCCCTATGTCTTTGCCTTTCTTTTCGCTGCCTATTCTGCAGAACGCAGCAACTACTTTAAAATTGCCTGTTTCCCGCGCTGACCGGATAACTTCTATCCCGGCGCGGCCAATTCCGCATAACGCTAAGTTAATCATGGTATACTCCTCCTTTTTTTGTATTTGCGCCTTTTGTAACATCTTTGACATAAACTTTGAGAATTGCAGTAAGCAAAAAAGCGCCTGCGAATCCGCAAGCGCTGGGTAAATACTTAAAGACACTAAAAATATTCCCTATCAACGCTTACGAGATTAGCTGTCGGGTTCGGGTTGAAAGGTACCCTACCGAATAATCGGATTCACCCCAAAATTGGTTCTCCCGTTCCTCCTCAAGGAGGATTCAGCAAGCAATTACAATTAGATTATAGTCGCTATCTGATTATATGTCAATTAATAAAAAGTTATTCATAAAAAATCAAATTTCTATTTACGAGCAAATGAAACGGGCATCAAGAAAATTATGCAAATAACGTTTGTAATTAATGGGATAATGTGATAATCTGGGCAGTAGATATAAGGTATTAACGATAATAAATAGATAAATCGATTGTATATAGCCTATAAAACCAAACAAACGTAATTTAAGTAATAAAATACTATCAGCTAAGCTTGCATTATTATCATATGAAAGGGGTATATCATGAATTGCAGAAAATGCAGCGCCCAGATTGATGAAGGTTCCGCCTTTTGCACGCAGTGCGGCGAGCCAGTAGGTTTTGAGGGAGGTTCCGCAAGCAATTTGCATACTGCAGCCCAACCGGTCAAAAAACAAGGCAAGCGGGGCAAATGGATACTGATAATATCCGTATGCGTCCTTGCAGCTGCCGCGGCGGTTCTAATACCGGTGCTTATGGAAACGGCAAGAGCCGCGAAGTATGAGAGCGCGTTTGCCCTTATGGAAGGGGATAAAGCCGAGGAGGCAAAGGAAGGTTTCCTGGATCTCGGCGAGTACAAAGATTCTGCTGATATGGTGCAGACCTGCCAGAAAATGATCGACTATGACGAAGCGAACGATCTTATGAGGGCGGGCGATTATAAAGCCGCAAAAGGTATATTTGATAGCCTCACCGGCTATGAGAAGTCTGTCAGCCTGTCTGCTCAATGCCAGAACACCTTAGACTATAATGACGCTGTGGCCCTTATGGACGCGGGGGATGAAGGAAAGGCTGTGGATATTTTCCTTAGCTTGGGTGAGTATTCAGACTCTGCGGATCTGGCTGAGGAATGCCAAAAGAAGCTTGACTATGATTCCGCGAAGGCATTGATGGACGCCGGGGATTTTGAGGCGGCAAAGTCTGCTTTTACATCAATAATAAGCTATAAGGATTCTAATAGTCTTTTTAAATCCTGCCAGAATGAAATGGATTATATCGCGGCGGATGAAGCGTTCAGCGCTGGAAAATTCTATACCGCTTATTCCATTTTCAGCCGCCTTTACAGTTTCAAGGATGCGGCGGACCGCGCCGAGAAATGCATCCAGCCCAATCCCAAGAGCGGACAGACTTACCGGAATCCCAAATACAAAGCTAAACATTCCACTCAGATATTTAAAACGCCCAAAGACGGTTACTGCACGTTCTTAAAAATCTATGATCTGAAAAATGACGCGCTTGTATCTGCTGTTTTTATTGCATCAGGGAAAAGTGTCACCGTCAAGCTTCCGAAAGGAAAGTATTATATCAATGCGGCGTACGGAAAAGTATGGTTTGGACCGGAAGAGCGATTCGGTGATGATGGGTATTACGAAGACAAAATGACTTTTACATACAAAGGAAAGAAAACCAGTACACTGATGCTCAAGGCGGGTTGGAAGTATACTATGACGCTTTATTGATACAAGAAACATACGCTTATTTGACAGACTGAGTTAAGGCGACCGTTCTGAATTCATTATTAAGCTGATTCTCCGCTTGGTTGTGATAAACGGACAGATTCATTAACAGCAGACTCGATAGCAGTTTTCGGGCTGCTTTTTCTTTTTCAGAAGAAAACAGAAAACTGATGGTTTTGGGAATAATAATAAGCAAAACTGATAACCGCAGAGGATTGAAATGAGTGAAATAATCAATAACAGAGAACACCGCCGTAATGTGCTAAAGGAGCTCATAAGCGAGCTTCACAACGGCAAAAGCGTAGAAGACGTAAAGAAGCTATTTGAAGAAACGTTTGAGGGTGTCTCAGCCTCTGAGATCGCCGAGGTCGAGCAGGCGCTTATTATGGACGGAATGCCCGTGTCGGAGGTGCAAAGGCTGTGCGACGTCCATGCAGCCATATTCAAGGGCTCGATAGACGATATCCACAAAACGCAGGATGGTATCGGGCAAGGGCATCCGATAGACACCATGAAGCGCGAAAACCGTGCTATTGAAAAGCTGATATCCCTGCAGATAAAGCCTCACCTTAAAATGCTGGAGGAAGGAAGCCTTGACGCAGCAGCGTTTAAGAACGACCTGGACGAGCTTTGGCAGATAGACCTGCACTATCAGAAGAAAGAAAATATCATGTTCCCTTATCTTGAAAAATACGGGATAACGGCGCCTCCGAAGGTGATGTGGGGAGTTGACGATGAGGTAAGGCAGCTTATAAAAAAGGCAAAGGAGCAGGCGGCCACGGGGGACATGCAAAGCGCGAGGGCAGCTGCAAAGGATGCTATAGAGCGTATAACAGAGATGATCTTCAAAGAGGAAAACATACTGTTCCCGATGATGATGGATACGTTTTCACCCGACGAATGGAAGCGTATCTATGAGGATATACGGGAAACGGGATATTGCCTTATAGACGACGCGCCGGAGATGGAAGGGGCGTCGAGGCAAACCGAAACTGCAGCTGAGCCGGCGGACGCAATATTGCTGCCCACCGGAACCTTAAGGTCGGGTGAGCTTGCCGGCTTGCTCGATACACTGCCGTTTGATATCACGTTTGTAGACAAGGATGATACCGTCAGATACTTTTCACAGGGTAAAGATAGGATATTCCCAAGGACAAAAGCAATAATAGGGCGCGAGGTAACAAACTGCCATCCTCCCGCAAGCATGCACATAGTGGAAAAAATAGTCGCCGATCTAAAAAGCGGGAAGAAACAGCACGAGGATTTCTGGATAAGGATGGGCGAGAAATACGTTTACATACGCTATTTCGCAGTGCGTGATGAAAAGGGGGAGTATCTGGGCGCGCTGGAAGTAACGCAGGATATCGCGCATTTGCAAAATATAAAGGGCGAAAAGAGACTGATGACAGATTGATGGCACATCAAAGACCTTGGCTTAGAATGCTTTATTATTTGAGCTTTGTTTTTTTGCGAAACGGAAGCTCGATTGGTTTTTCATATTTAGCTATTTTGCTGCCTGCCTTAATATATGAAAGTGTGGCGTTTATCTCGCCTCCTATCAGCAGTATCATACAGCTCAGGTATAGCCATATGAGCAAAACTATGATCCCGCCGATGCTGCCGTATATTTTAGCGTAGCTCGCAAAATTATTGACGTATACTGAAAATATAACCGAGACTATTATCCACCCCGCGGTGGAAAACAGCGAGCCGGGCAGCGCCTCGGAGAATCTTATTCGGCGGGCAGGAACGCAGATATAAAGAAGCGTGAACAATAGTATCATCATGCCGACGGGGACTGCGTATCTCAGATACGACCACAGCCTAAGGAGTGCCTCCGTATCCGCAAAATGCCTAAATATATATTCGCCTATCAGATCTCCAAAGATCAAAAACAGCAGCGTCGTCAAAACCATAACGGCGATGCCGATGGTGAATATCAACGAGGCGCCTCTTATTTTTAAGAAAGGTCGGGTTTCTTCAATGTCGTAAGCCTTATTAAGCCCCCGGCTTATTGCGCTGATACCAACGGAAGCGCTGATAAGAGTAACAAAAGCGCTCAAAGACAGCAGGGCAGGGCTTTTCGCGGCGACTATCTCGAGAACGGCGTTTGAAAAAAAAGCGGCTACGTCATCAGGCATAAATTTTTTTATATTGCTTATAAATTCGGGGACCGACACGGGAGTAAAACTAAGCATATTAAGCAAAAACAGCAGGAAAGGAAACAACGACATCAGTATATAGAATGTCGTCTGCGCGCTGAGCGCGCAAATATCGTCATCTCTGTAACGTATATATAGCTGGGCAATAGCCCTTTTAAAATCGAGTTTTCCAAGCTTCAAGCGAATCACCTTTATCCGGACATACTACTTATTGTATATTATTCAGCGCTTTTTAACCCGGCAAGTCTGCCTGAGGCAATACATGCCATGTTTATTACGGCGGTATTCTGTGTTTGTTACGGACGATAAGCCATACCACATGGATATTTTTGACCTTAAAAAAATCCAGAAAAAGACGGCCGGATAAAACGGCGGTTAAAATATAACATATATCCAGTAATTTTATCTATTCATCATATTCATTAGCGGCGCTATTATAAGCATATTAAAAATAGGAGGTACCTTTAATGGCAAAAAAACTGTTAGTGCTTGTACTGGCGCTCGTAATGGTAGCGGCAATATTTGCGGGATGTGATCAACCCGTTGAGAAACCCGCGGATGCTCCCAAATCAGAGGCTCCGGCCGACAAGCCTGCGGACCCGGTTGAAGCGAAAGTAAAGGTTGGCGTCACAATGCCCACGAAATCGCTCCAGAGATGGAACGAGGACGGCATGAACGTAAAGTCCGCTCTTGAGGCTGCCGGTTATGAAGTTGACCTGCAGTATGCCGACGAAACGCAGGTAACGCAGAACAGCCAGATCGAGAACCAGATCACGATGGGCTGCAAGCTGCTCGTTATAGCTTCGATCGACGGCGGCGCGCTGGGTGACGTTCTTGCGCAGGCAAAGGCAGCGGGAATCCCCGTCATAGCTTATGACAGACTGATCACTAATACCGATGCGGTCGACTATTATGCCACGTTCGACAACTACGGCGTAGGCAAGATGCAGGGTGAATTCATTGAGTCGAAGCTTGGTCTCAAAGATGGCGCAGCGGGACCGTTCACAATGGAATGCTTCGGCGGCGACCCGGGCGACAATAACGCCAAGCTGTTCAACCAGGGCGCTATGGACGTTCTGCAGAAGTACATAGACAGCGGCGTACTCGTAGTCAAATCCGGACAGATCGAATACCCGGGAAGCATAGCTATTACCAACTGGAAAGCTCAGGGAGCTCAGGACAGGATGGATACGCTGCTGACGGGTTACTACGCTGACACGAATATCGACGTAGTTCTTTCCCCGAACGACAGCCTTGCGCAGGGCATCGTAGCATCGCTTAAGGATGCCAAATACGGTACGGCCGACAAGCCCTTCCCGGTTATAACGGGACAGGACTGCGACAAGATCAACGTAGGCCAGATAGAGCGCGGAGAACAGTCGATGTCTATCTTCAAAGACACACGTATACTGGCAGATCAGGTCATATTGATGGCCAAAGCGATACTCGCCGGAGAGACAGTACCTACGAACGCTGAGTATCCCAATGGCGTTATAGATGTTCCGTCGTTCAACTGCGAGATCAAATTCGCTGACAAAGATAACTGGAGAGCATTGCTCATAGATACCGGATATTACACGATGGATGATATTCCGCTATAAGCAGCGCATAGCAGATCAATCTGCGTCAATCGGAAATGGCGGCAGCAAAGCTGCCGCCATTTTTACTGATGCGAGAGCATATAGGTATAATAGCTAGTTTAAAGGAGTGGTCGAATGTCGGAATATATCCTCGAAATGGAGAATATCACAAAAGAGTTCCCTGGCGTCATCGCTCTCAATAATGTTACGTTTAAGGTGAAAAAAGGCGAGATACACGCCTTGGTCGGCGAAAACGGGGCAGGCAAATCAACGCTGATGAACGTTTTGAGCGGAATATATCCCTACGGATCATATACGGGAGAGATAATTTTTAAAGGGACTGGGTGCAGATTCAGGAACATACGCGAAAGCGAAGCGGCGGGCATCGCAATTATCCATCAGGAGCTCGCGCTCAGCCCGTACATGACTATAGCAGAGAACATATTTTTAGGTAACGAACGGGCAAAAGGCGGCGTGATTGATTGGGATGAGACAAACAAAAAAGCTATAGAGCTTATGGAAAGGGTAGGCCTTAATGAAAAGCATACCGCGCGAGTAATGAATATCGGCGTTGGCAAGCAGCAGCTTGTCGAGATAGCGAAGGCGCTGTCGAAGAATTGCGAGCTGCTTATACTCGACGAGCCTACAGCCGCTCTAAACGATGACGATTCCGATCATCTCCTTGAGCTTTTGGAAATGCTTAATAAAGAGCATGGAATGACCTGCATAATGATATCCCACAAGATCCATGAAGTTATAAAGATAGCGCATAACATAACCGTATTGCGTGACGGCAAGGCGATAGAGACTCTCGATAACAGCGAGCATGTAAGCGAGAACAGGATAATCAAGGGTATGGTAGGGCGCGAGCTTATGGACCGGTTCCCGAGGCATACCGCAAAGATCGGAGAGATAGGCTTTGAGATAAAGGATTGGGTGGTGCACGATCCTCTTAACGAAGAGAGAGTCGTTATTGACCACGTAAATATTAACGTAAGAAAAGGTGAGATAGTCGGGCTTGCCGGGCTAATGGGCGCAGGCAGAACAGAGCTCGCTATGAGCGTTTTCGGCAGGGCTTACGGAAAAAAGATAAGCGGAAAGCTTATTAAGGACGGTAAGGAGATAACGCTGCATAATATAGGCCAGGCGATAGCAAACGGAATCGCATACGTTACCGAAGACAGGAAAACGGCGGGACTGGTGCTTATTCAGGAAATAAAAAGGAATATATCTCTTGCCAATCTTAAGGCAATTACGAGAGGTTTCGTAGTAAGCGAAGATGAAGAAATATTAGTCGGAAAAGACTACAGAGAGAAGCTCAATATAAAATCGTCGAGCGTATTTCAGAAGGCAGGCAACCTTTCGGGAGGCAACCAGCAAAAAGTAGTCTTGAGCAAGTGGATATTTGCCTCTCCCGATGTGCTTATACTTGACGAACCTACAAGGGGAATTGACGTCGGTGCCAAATATGAGATATATAAGATAATTTTGGGACTGGCAGAGGCAGGAAAATGCGTCATCATGATCTCTTCGGAGCTTCCCGAGATATTAGGAATTACCGACCGTTTATACATTATGAACGAGGGCCGTATCGTAGGAGAAATGGAGACAAGCGAAGCGACTCAAGTGGACATAATGACCACTATAATAAGAAGTTCAGCCGAGGGCGACAGGGGGATTAAAAAATGAGTAAAGTAAAAGAATACATAAACCGAAACATGCGGCAATACGGTATGCTTTTGGCTCTGATTGTTATAATGGTATTTTTCGGATTTATAACAGAGGGCAGACTGATTTTGCCGAGGAACGTGTCCATGCTGGTGCGTCAGAACGCCTATGTTCTGATACTTGCCATTGGAATGATGCTCTGTATACTGACAGGCGGCAACATCGACCTTTCGGTAGGCTCTATTGTTGTGCTCGTGGGCGCGATGTCCGGTTTGTTGGCGGATACGCTAGGCGTGACCGCGTGGCTTGCCATACTCATCAGCGTTATCACAGGCCTGCTGGCAGGAATGTGGCAGGGCTTTTGGATAGCCTTTGTAAAGGTCCCGCCGTTTATAACAACACTCAGCGGAATGCTTGTTTTCCGGGGGGTTGCTAACCTCATACTGAATTCGCATACTCTGCCGCTCCCTCAGCTTTATAAGGCAATAGGCGGAGGCTCTATCCCGGATTTCGCGCCAAAAACCATACCGGACTTTCTTGGTATCAGCGATCTGCTGCGCCTTGAGATCAAAGTCGAGTTTCTGAATGTAACGACTCTGGTCGCCGGGCTCGTACTATCCATAATATATGTTATATTCCTGATCTTAAACAGGCAAAGCAAAAAGGCGCGCGGGTATGAGGTGTCGTCGCTGGGGTCGGTCATCGCGAAGGCCGCAGCCTTCTTCATTGTAATAAACGTATTTTCTTACTGGCTGGCTATGGATGAAGGGATACCCATACTGCTGATAATACTTGCCGTATTGTTTGCGGTATATACGTTTATAACGACGAAGACTATACCCGGACGGCATCTGTACGCCATGGGGGGGAACAGAAAAGCTGCGGAGCTTTCCGGAGTCAACACCAGAAAAATGATGTTTCTTGTGTATTCCAACATGGGACTGCTGGCGGCTATCGCCGGCATAGTAGTCGCCGGAAGACTGAATTCCGCTTCGCCGGATGCGGGAAAGAATTTCGAGCTTGACGCCATAGGGGCGTGCTTTATAGGCGGCGCTTCAGCGTACGGGGGCATAGGTACTATATGGGGCGCCATGGTTGGCGGCTTTATAATGGGCGTAATGAATAACGGCATGTCCATGATAGGCTTTGACGTTTTCGGGCAGTCCGTCGCGAAAGGCCTCGTGGTGCTGCTCGCTGTTGCGTTTGATACGTGGTCAAAATCAAAGTCAAAGATCAGGTAACACAATTGCAGTCGTATGATACGCACTAAGCGTTTCGCTTAGTGCGTATCATTTATACGGTGGGCCTCAAAAGGCGCAGTATTTTTTTGGATCGATAATGCTTACGCATTTTCTCCGGCTGTGGATACATTTATTAGTATTATTTATACAAGTATGATATAATAAAATCAACATCGATGCGGGTGCATTAATGAGAATTAGAAAACGCAGTGACAATAAAGCAAACGAAACAATAATTGAATACGAAAACAGACAGGACATAAGGGTTTCCAGGTACAGGCTTCTCAAGAAGATAATTGAGAATGAGCGAAGCGCAGTAATTATAGTCGATACAAACCACGGCATCGGAAGAAAGCCGTTAGATACGATAGAAGACTTTTTCAAAAAGACGGATATAGAGTATACGGTTATGCCCGTCAAGCCCAATAAATCTATGTTTTTTGGATTGAATGTGGATTTCACTCCTAAGAAAAACGAAGAAAAGCTGCTGGTTTTCCAGCTTTGCGGCGATCAGTTTACCGAGTTGTTATATAAAACATGCCTTGAATGCTACGACGTTGCAATCGGCATAGGAAGAACGAAACCGGTTAAGGAGATATGCGATTGTTTATCGGCGCAAGGTGAAGTTTTGTTCAATGAGTTGTTTTTCAGGGACAGTGTGTATGATTCTGTGGTGTGCTCATTGATGCGAAGCTCGACAGATGTTCAAAAATATGTAGAGGCAGTAGAGAATGAAGTGGCTTTATAAGATTACAGTAGCTATTTTTATAATTATTATCGCTGTTTCCGGAGCGTTTACGCTTCATTATTTTAATGAAGTAAACGCAGTGTATGAAAAAGACGCGGCCTACGCCTTCGGAGAAGACTCGAGGTATCATTTTTCGCTGATACTGAATTCGGTGGACGAGGTATACTGGCAGGATTTTAAAGAGGGAGTTATCGAAGCGGCAAAGGTTTACAGCGCTGCTATAGAGGTCAACCAAATCTTTGAGCCGGACAGAAACAGCAAAACGGTGGAGCTTATAAACATAGCCAATAAGTCAAGGGTAGACGGGATAATAGTCAACGGCGATAACACTGCCGAGTACTCAGACGCAATTAAAAGCGCTACCGAATCCAACATAGACGTGGTTGTAGGGGTGGTGGAGTCGTTTGACAACGACAGGCTGTTTTATGTAGGAACAAATTTTTCGGACTACGGAGAGCAGGCGGCTAAACTGATTGCGCAGGCAAGCGGCGAAGCGCCGATTAATCTAGCGGTCATTCTGTCCGATCAGGATTCTTCCATGACCTCGCCTAGCAACCTGATGATGAGCGGCATCAATAAAGCTATAGAAGGCGGGCAGAAGATAGAACTCGTATGTACGCTTTATAGGAATAACGCATTGCTGGGCGCAGAGGACATCACAAGGAATATACTGACAGAGCATCCGGAAGTAAACGTTATTTTCTGCACAAACGCCAAGGATACCGTCGCAGCCGCAAGAGTAATACGCGAACGCAATCTGGTCGGCGAAGTGGTGATAGTAGGTACAGACATAACAAATGAAATCATCGATTTTGTTGAAAGAGGTGTGGTATTCGGAGTAATAGACAGGAACGGATATCTCGCCGGATATAAAAGCGTCGAGGTTTTGTATAAAGCCGGCAGTACGTTTCAGACGAGCTATATTAACATTGATACCGAGATATATACGTCGATTAACATAGACCAGAAGAAGTTAGGGCAGAATCAATGAAGAGAATAGGTAGAAAGCTTTTCAAGAGCATAAAAACGCGCATAATACTGATATTTGTGCTGACTACCGTACTTACGAGCATAACGAGTACGTTTATTTTGGGGCTTTCGAGCAACATCATTGAGAAAATGGACGATATGTTTGAGGCCAACGTGGAGCTGGAAGAATTCCTGCACGACCTGCAATATGTTAACACGCACCTTACAACCTACCTTGTTACCGACGACTCGGACAGTCTGCTTAATTATTATAAATATAAAGAGAAATTCAACGAAAAAACAAAGAACATGTTCGACCCCTCCGACGGCATCTACAAGGAGGACGATCTTATATATAAAGATATATTCCATATGGTCAAATCCTATTTTGAAGAAACGGACGCCGCGATGGAAGCAAAGAGCATAAACGACGCGGATATCTTTATAGCGAGATACGCGGAGGCTAATAGGATAAAAGGGTATATAAAGACATACGTGGACAGGCTGAATCTTAGCATTCTTGATGTGAACACGACCCAATATCAGAATATGTCGGATAATCTTAACAAGCTGCGTACAACAAATATAATACTTATATTATCGGTGATAGGGCTCAACATTCTGGTTATTTCATATCTTGTTTATAATATGACAAAGCCCATAATAAAACTCGCCCATTCCGCTGAAGAGATGTCCAAAGGCAATTTCAACGCCGATGACGTCGAGGTTCAGTCACAGGACGAGCTCAGCGTTATGGCAGACGCGTTTAACGCGATGAAGCACAGCATAAGGCAATACATCACGGAGCTTCACAACAAGGCGGATACCGAATCGCAGCTGCTTGAGCAGCAGATTGAAAACTTAAAGATACAGTCGCTGCTAGCCGACGCGGAAATGAAGGCGCTTCAAATGCAGATAAACCCGCATTTTCTGTTCAACACCATAAATGCGGGAGTACAGCTCGCAATGCTTGAGGGTGCGGACAGAACGTCCAGCTTCCTTGACGATATTGCCAAGATTTTCAGATACAACGTTAAGAGTCTCGACAGGAAAGTAAAGATAAAAGACGAGATAGATACCGTAAGGGCTTACAGCAACCTGTTTTATGTTCGGTTTGGTGATATAATCAAGTTTGATTATAACATCGACTGCAGCCTGCTAGATATCGAGGTACCGCCGCTTATAATACAGCCTTTGGTAGAGAATGCCGCGATACACGGCGTAGGGAGCATCGAAGAAGGAGGGCAGATTTTCATTTCCCTTGAAAAAAGCGAATCGGGAGCCAAAATAATCGTTGAGGACAACGGGGTAGGGATGAGCCAAAAGACAAAGCAAAAGATAATGAACTGCCACCGGTTTGAGAGCGATAAATCAGGACATACAACAGGCATAGGCCTTTATAATGTCATGCAGAGGCTGAGGCTGTTTTTCGATTGTGAAGATGTGATTGAGGTTGAAAGCACGCCAGGGAAGGGAACGAAAGTGACGCTTAAGATCCCCCGTTTCGCGGGGCCCGGTAACGATAAGGATGGTGAAACAGCTTATGTATAGCCTTATGGTTTGCGACGACGAGCAGATCGTCATCGAATCGGTCAAGCACATAATTGAGAAAGAGATAAGCAATATTCAAATCGTTCAAACCGCAAGATCGGGAAGAGAGGCCATTGAAAAAACAAGGACAATAAGGCCGGATATCATACTCACAGATATAAGAATGCCCGGGATAAGCGGGATCGACGCGGTGCGTGAGATCAAGAAAATACACAACGACGTCAAGTTTGTAATAGTGTCCGTATACGAGTATTTTGAATACGCCAAGCAGGCGGTCGAGCTCGGGGTAAGCGAATACCTTATAAAACCGGTTAAGAAGGAAAACCTTGTTGAGACGTTGACAAGGATCACTCGTCAGCTTGACGAGGAGCGTAAAAAACACGACCAGGAGCTTGAGACAAAGGAAAAAATAGAAAAAATGCTGTCCGCGGTCGAGCACGGGTTTATCTACTCGCTGCTTTTGTGCCAGGCGCACAAGACCGATATAGGCAAGTACAAAAAAGATTTTTTCGATATCCAAAACGACGCGGGCTATATCTTTATACTGACGTTCAATAAAAAAGGCGAACATGAAAGCAGCAGGCATCTTGGCGATACCGCGTATAATCAGCGGTTCTATACATTTTTTAAAGACAGGCTGAAATATAAAAATAAATGCATAGTCGGGCCGGTAATGCTCGACAGAGTAGTCGTTTATGTATCCCAGAGCTGTGAGGACCCATATCAGCAAAGAGTGCAGGCCATAGCCAATCTGGAAGATATTTTATCCGAAATGGAAAAAGCGTATGATATGGAGTTTACCGCCGGCATCGGCAAAGTTCACGGCGATCAGGAGATAATGACCTCGTACCAGGAGGCGCTAAGAGCGCTGCAGTGCAAAGAGGGAGGGAAAATACTTCACATCGACGATATAGCGCCCAATGTAAGGAACGCAGCTTTCGAGCTGCTTACAGAAGAGCATATGCTTATAGAGGGCATCGAGAACGGCGACACTCAGCGGTCTGTTGCGGTCATGACGGATATATTCAGAAAACATCCCAATTTATATGAACAGGAAGAGTTGCGCTACAGCCTTATAGAGATGATAGTGGCGGCGCACAGGATTGCTCTTGAGAACGGGATAGAAGATGACAAGTATCCGGAATACGGGCAATACATAAAACAGATACTAAGCTGCAAATCTAAGGAAGACTTTGAGCAGATGTGCATAGAAAAAGTAAGACAGATAGCAGGCAGCATAGGTATCGTAAGAAAAAAGACTATAAGCAACATAGTCGGCAAGGCAAACAAGATTATAGACGAAAGATTCCATCAGGAGCTGACGCTAGACGATATCTCAAAAGAACTGTACGTAAGCCCGCAGTATTTCAGCAGGCTTTATAAGAATGAGATGGGTATAAACTTTATCGAGCGGCTGACGGCCGTCAGGATAGAGAACGCGAAGAGGCTGATGAAAGAGAACGTTTTGTCGATCAAGGAAATCTGTTTTTTATCAGGATACTGCGATCCCAATTATTTCAGCAGGCTTTTTAAAAAGCATGAAGGAGTATCCCCGACGGAGTATTTAAAGCAAATCCAGGGAGGTTTGTTATGAAAAGAATATTATTGCTGCTAATGGTGCTTATTATTACGCTTGCATGCGGATGTACTTCTGACCAAACCTTTAAGAACGAAGATGATGTTATAAAAATAGGTTATATCTATGAAACGATGACTGTGGAAAGGTGGCGCAGAGACAGGGATATATTCGTATCCGAGGTGGAGAAGCTGGGCGCTGTGCCATATGTCAAAAACGCGTATGAAGACAGCAAGCGTCAGTATGAGCTCGGAGTCGAGATGATAGAAGAGGGGGTGGACGTGCTTGTTATCGTGGCCTACGATAAGGACGACCTCTCGGATCTTGTAAAATATGCTCACAATAATAACGTTAAGGTTATAGCATATGACCGTTTGATAAGAAACGCGGACGTAGATCTTTATATTTCGTTTGATAATTATAAGGTGGGGTATCTCATGGGACAGGCCGCCACCAAAGCTGTTACAAAGGGAGATTACCTGATAGTAAACGGCACGCAGAGGGACAACAACTCCGAACAGATAAACGATGGCTATTATACTGTAATGCAGCCGTTCATCAATAAAGGTGATATCAGAATCTTAGGGGAAACATGGATCGATAAATGGAGGGATGAGGGGTCATATAATTACGTCAGCGAAGTTTTATCGAGCGGAAAGATTCCGGACGTTATAATTGCCGCTAACGACCAGCTGGCGGAGGGCGCGATAAACGCGCTGAGCGAAAACAGGCTTGCGAGCAAGGTGTTCGTTACAGGTCAGGACGCCGAGTTGGCCGCCTGCCAGAGGATCGTTGAAGGAACGCAGAGCATGACGGTGTACAAACCCATAAGGATACTTGCGGAAGGCGCGGCGCAGTTCGCGGTAAAGATGGCAAAGGGGGAGGACATAGGGCCGTGCGACAGGATATTTGACGGCGTATATGACGTCAAATGCCATATATTTCAGCCCATACTGGTAACGAAAGACAATATATTCGAAACGGTAATAAAAGACGGCTTTTACACTGTAGAGCAGGTATACGCGAATGTGCCGCCAAGCGCGTGGCCTAAAGCGTCGGGCGGCTGACGCAGGAGAGGTTGAGACGCACAGCGTTTAAATATAATCAGCGGGCTCAATTTTATTATTTGATATATGAAAGGAGAATCTATGAAACAGTACTTCCCGGACATTAAACAGGTAGAGTATACCGAGGACAAAAAGAGGCAGGGCCTTTACTTTAGAAGGTACAGGCCTGATGAGATGGTAGGCGGCAAGAAGATGAAGGATCATCTTAAGTTCGCGATGGCTTACTGGCATACGCTGGGAGGCGGCGGCAAGGACATGTTTGATACCGATACCGGCACAGCCGTGCGTTCATGGGGCGGAGCGTCAACTCCCCTCGAGAAAGCAAAAGAAAAGGTCTATGCCGGGTTCGAGTTTATGCAAAAGCTGGGCATCGAGTATTTTTGTTTTCATGACAGGGACATCGCTCCCGAAGGCGATACGCTTGCCGAGTCAAACAAGAACCTTGACGAGATAGTCAAGGTCATAAAGCAGATGATGGACGAGACCGGCATCAAGCTGCTGTGGGGAACGGCAAATTTGTTCTCAAACCCGAGATATACGCACGGAGCTTCCACAAGCTGCAACGCAGACGCTTTCGTGTATGCCGCTGCGCAGGTAAAAAAGGCTATGGAGATAACAAAGGAGCTTGGCGGTGAGAACTACGTGTTTTGGGGCGGGCGCGAAGGATACGAAACGCTTCTTAATACCGATATGAAGCTCGAGCTCGACAATATGGCAAGATTCATGCACATGGCGGTGGATTACGCTAAAGAAATAGGTTTTGACGGACAATTCCTTATAGAGCCCAAGCCCAAAGAGCCAACAAAGCACCAGTATGACTTTGACGTGGCGACCGGCATCGCGTTCCTTAAAACGTACGGGCTTGACGATTACTTCAAGTTCAACATTGAGGCCAACCACGCGACACTGGCCGGGCATACGTTCCAGCATGAGCTGCATGTCGCAAGAATAAACGATATGCTGGGATCCATAGATGCCAACCAGGGAGACATGCTTTTGGGATGGGATACTGACCAGTTCCCGACGGACCTTTATAATACAACGCTGTGTATGTATGAAGTGCTCAAGATGGGAGGATTTACAAAAGGAGGGCTCAACTTTGACGCCAAGGCGCGCCGCAACTCCTTCATGCCCGAAGATCTGCTCTATTCTCATGCGGCGGGTATGGATGCGTTTGCGAAAGGGCTCGTTACCGCCGACAAGCTCATGCGCGACGGTGTGCTTGAAACATTCATCAAAGACAGATACGCGAGTTACAGCTCAGGGATAGGGAAGGACATTGTAACAGGAAAGGCGGACTTTAAGTCTCTCGAAAAGCGCGCCCTCGAAATGGACAACGTAAAAAACACCTCGGGACGTCAGGAATACCTCGAGACGCTGCTTAACGAATATCTGCTTGAAGAATAACACGGTTCTGAAAGCTTAAAGCTGTTGGGTGTGAATATGAAATGCCGGCTTGGCGCTCAGCGGTTTACGATTCCCTTTACGGTAACGTTGAGCGCAGACCGGTCGTTTGACAGGTCGATAAACCGGTCGGTGGGCTTGCCGTTTTCTATGAGCTTGACCATCGGCCTGAGGCCTGCCGACTCGTTGTTTTCCACAACGATGCCCGTCTGGCCGGTGCTTAGAATCAGAAGCGTACCTATAGGATAGGGTGCCACCTTCATTGTCAATGCATTTACGATCTCGGGGTCGAACATAGTACTATAACCGCTCATAATATATTCCATAACGTCGGCGGGAAGCATCGCTTTGCGGTAAGGCCTGTCCGACATAAGCGCGTCATATACGTCGGCGACGCAGACGATGCGGCTGAACTGATGTATATCTGAGCCGGATAAGCCTAAGGGGTATCCGCTTCCGTTAAATTTCTCGTGATGCTGTAAAGCCGTTATTTTCGAGTTCTCGGATATATCAAAATGCTTGCAAAGGTACTGGAAACCTAGCTCGCTGTGCTGTTTCATAAGCTCGAACTCTTCAGGGGTCAGCTTGTCCGGCTTGTTTAGTATAGCTCTGTCGACGAACATCTTGCCGACGTCATGTATCAGCGCGCCCATCGCAAGCTCATTCACCGTTTCTTTGCTCATGCCGAGCGCGGTGCCGATTACAGCGGATATGACCGATACATTAAGGCTGTGGCTGTAAGTATAGTCGTCGTATGTCCGAAGGTCTATAACGTTGATCATCACATGGCGGTTCTGCGTTATCTCAGAAACGATGCTGTGAATCAGGGGCTTAAGAGATTTTATCTGCCTCCTGACATTCGACTCCGAGTTGTTTTGGATGCTGACAAAAAGCGACTCAATTTCTTTTTTTGTCGAGATCTTCAAATCATGGCTTATCATCTCTTCGATGTCTATTCCCCGGGACAACTCGTCGTCAATATAAACCCCCTGGAACCCAAGGAGAGAAATCTTCTTTATCAAAGAAGACTTAAGCACAGCTCCTTTACGCAGCAGCACCCTGTTTTTAGATATAACGAGATCTGAAGCAAGCTTCTGTCCCGGTTTTATGTGGCTTAAAGGTACAAATCTCATATCTCGTTTCTCTTCTGAAAAAATAATCCGTTTATATCGAGAATCAGGCTGATGCTTCCGTCACCCAGAATGGTACAGCCCGCTATACTCTTTATATCTCCGAGTGTCTTTGATATATAGACCGGCATAGGCTTTACAACGGTTTGATGCTCGCCAACGAGGTCGTCCACCATCAGGCAGTATGTCTGCGACTGCGTTTCGACCGTGACAAGTATGCCGTCCTCGGGGTTTGTAACGCTTGTCTCTATACCAAAAACATTATAGAGCCGCACCACAGGATAGCAGTTTTCGCGTATGAATATCATCTCGTTGCCGCTTGGGTCGGAAAATACGTCGTTTTTGCGCGGCTTGAACGATTCGCGGATCGTCAGCAGCGGAACTATGAACGACGCGTCGCCCACCGATACCTGCATTCCGTCTATTATCGCCAGCGTCAGCGGTATACGTATCTTGACAGTTGTGCCCGCGCCCGGCTCAGAGCTTACGGACACCGAGCCGCCCAGCTTTTCGATGTTTTTAAGCACCACGTCCATACCCACGCCGCGCCCCGAAAACTCGGTTACTTTTTCCTTTGTGGAAAATCCCGGTGCGAATATCAGAGAATACGCCTCTTTGTCTGAGACTTCCGACTCCGGTTTCTTAATAAGCCCTTTTTCTACGCCTTTCTTGATAAGCGTTTCTTTGTTGAGGCCCCTTCCGTCGTCGGAAATAAGTATAAGCACGTCTCCGCCCGTATTGCGCGCTTCAAGCTTTATTTCGCCTACAGGGTTTTTACCGAGGCGCTTGCGCTCCGCCGAAGGCTCGAGCCCATGATCCATGGAGTTTCGCACGATATGCATAAGAGGATCGGACAGGTTGTCCAATACATTTTTATCGAGTTCCGTATCTTCGCCGATTATGGTAAGCTTGGCCTTCTTTTCAAATTTGCCGGCCATATCGCGTATTATACGCTCCATCTTATGGAACGTAGCCGAAACAGGAACCATCCGTATCGACATCACGATATCCTGAAGCTCGTCGGTAAGCTTTCTTAGCTGCCTTGCCGCCTTTTCAAAGCTCTCGAGCCTGAGCTGGGTTACTTCGGGGTTTTTCGTAACGGTAGCCTCGGTAATTACGATCTCGCCGACGAGGTCCATCAGCTGGTCGAGCTTGGAGAGGTTAACGCTCATATAACTTTGTTTAAGGGCGCTCTGAGTCTCCAGTGTCTTATCAGCCTGAGCTGAGCTGTCTGCTTTCTCGCATGTGCCGAAGATCTTTTTGGACTTCTTCTCGTCAATCTCCGAGAATTCCATGTTTTCGATGAAGAACGCCTCGCGGATCTTGGAAGAGAGTACTTCGCCTGATTCAGCAGAAATGATATACAGCCAAAATCCTTCTTCGGCTATCTTGTCGTCGCTGTGCTCCGCGAACAAGTCCGCAGGATCGGTAATAATGTTCGAGCAGAGGTTTTCGAGCGATTTGACGATACCGAACGCGCGGATGTTTTCCATCTTGCAGCCTTTTTCGAAAACTATCTTCGCGCCGTAGCACTTTGCGCCTTCGCAGGCGCTGCCGCTGAATTCATATTGAGGAGTATCATCGGCAGGCTGAGGCTGAGCTTTCCTGCCGGTCAGCATCGCGAGGAAATCCTCGATCCTGCCCGCTATTCCCGAAAGATCACCGTCGGGCATACCGCTGTCCTGTATCTTCGCTATTTCAGCTTTAATTGTGTCCAGCGTCTCAAAAGAAAGATCGCTGATTTTACGGTAATCTTCCTTTCTTGTATCATGCTCGCGAAGGTAACCGAACAGATCCTCCATTGCGTGCGAAAGGTTCGCGATGTTGTCAAAGTTCATCATCGCCGAAGAACCTTTTATGGTATGAAGCAGGCGGAATATCTCCGCTACATTCTCAGGCGAGAACGATTCTTCTTTGTCGCACTGAAGAAGCAGCGACTCGAATTTTTCAAGAAGCTGTATGTTTTCATACAGATATACTTCCAGCATAGAATCATTTGATGACATGCCAGTATCCTTTCCCGTAAGCGCTTATCAGCCTGTTTCCACGTCATTAATAAGCGCAGACTTTGCTGTTTAATAACCTGATTCTTATGACAGGTTGTTGAGTGCGGCAACTATCGCGTCTTCTTTGAACGGCTTTACGATAAAACCCTTTGCACCCGAAAGCACCGCTTCTCTCACCATACTTTCCTGGCCCATAGCGGATATCATAATAATGTTGGCGGACGGATTGAACGCCAGTATCTTTTTTATGCTCGCCAGACCGTCCATTTCGGGCATCGTGATATCCATCGTCACGATGTCAGGACTTAGCTCCTGGTATTTTTGTATGGCGACTTTACCGTTTTCCGCTTCGCCGACAACTTCGAATCCGTTCTTGCTGAGCATGTTTTTGATGGAAACCCTCATGAACGCAGCATCGTCAACTATCAGCACCTTTTTCATATAATCCTCCTCTTAAATGCAACCTCATTATGAAAATACATCAGATATATTTTACGGCTCTCGGAGACACGGTTCTTATCTGCAGCGCATTGCTTGAGCAGCAAAACTCTATCGATCTGCCGCTGGTGCCTCCCATGTCCTCCGCGACAATGGCTATGGCGTTTTCCTTCAACACCTTTCGGCACATCTCAATATTACGCTGACCTACGTTCATAACATCCGTATTATAGTTCGTATTGAACATGTGCGCCCCGCCGGCCGCTTTTGCTGCAAGTCTTGCGCGCGCTGCCCCTGACGCCACCATTGCCCGTATAAGCTCGGCTATTCCGGTATCGGCGAACTTATACTTGTTTGTTGCGTCCGTGCCTTTGGGAGCGGTCGGAAGCATGATATGCACCATGCCGCCGATCTTGGCCGCCGGGTCGTAAAGTACGAGACCGACGCAGGAACCAAGCCCGAGTGTCACTATCTTGTCGGGCGACTTTGATATCTGTGATTCCGCTATACCTATAGTAATCACCCTCATGTCAATATGCTTCCATTTGACGAATTAGGGTTTTATACGATTCGGCATCCGGAATAAGAAAGAAGTGGCCATACAAGCTCTGGTCGTTGTCGATGAACTCCGTTTCCATGAACATCACGTTGTCACCGCAGTTGACGCTGGTGACCGCGAGCAGGTTCATTACAGCACCGGCCATATCGAATACAAGATCGGGCACTGACGCCTCGATCTTAAGGTTCGTAAGCTCGGATATCGCGGTAATATAGGAGCCGATGAGTATATTAGCCATCTCCTTCATCGCCGAGATCTGCATCTCGCGCAGCTCATCCTCAGGCATGTTGTTTGCCATATCGCCAAGCAAAGAACCCGCAAGCTTCAGCGCGTCCTCTTCATCCATAACGAGAAGTATGAAGCCGTTTATTTCCCCGATTATGCCAACCAACAGACCGGCGACAACGTTTTCCGGCCCTTTAAGTATGTCGCACATCTGTGAGTATTCGCAGAACTGCGCCTTCGGTACCCTCAGCCCGATCTCGTGCGAGAGCATTAAAGACAGCGCTGTTGCCGCGTGGCCAGCGCCTATGTTTTCAAGCTCCCTAAAGAAATCAAGCTGTCTGCTGTCGATACTTTTTGGATCAAACATTTCTCCCACCTAAAAAAATAAAGTAAACCGTATGCGTTTCGCCTCTGATGCTAATTTATATATCGAAACTTTTACGGGATTTGTTTAATCATTTTTAAAAAAACACGATAAATATAATGTAGTAAATAAAAGCCAGCAGTGCGAATAACACACGGCATATGTGCAGCAGGAAGTGAAACCGATGAAGATCGAAGGCTTAGGGCATATAAAAGGAATAGAACAGATACATATCACGGGACAGGCCTCGGTCAAGCTTACCGACGGTGAGATTCTTGTTGCGAAAATCGAGCAGATACAGGGCGAAAAGCTGATGCTCAGAAACAGGGAAGGCGCTTTGTTTATGGCGCTGATGCAAGGAGAGCTCGGCCTAGCGCAGGGCGATACGGTAGAAGTGGCCGCAAGCGGCAAGGGAGACGGCTATGTGCTGTATCTGCTGGACATAGATAAAGAGGCGTCGAATCAGCAAAAGCATCCCGCGCTGCGCGATAATCTGCCCGAAACGATGGCCATGATGAAAGCTACTCCCGGGCTTGACCCAAAATCAGCCGCTTTTCTTACTGAAAACAATATACCCAATACGCCTGAGAATATAGCGGCTCTTTCTGAATTGGTGCGCGGCGGCAGCGGCCTCGGCGCTCTGCTTGCAGAGATATTGCAGGGGTTAAGCCGGGACGGTGAGGTTAAGCAGCCGTTGCCCAACGCAGGCACTGGCGGCATGCAGCCAGAAGGAACTACTGTAACAAACAGCGCTGACCCGCAAACGGCAAAAAGCGCGGGCACTGAGCGCGCGAATACGGCGGGAACGGCAGAGACGTCTGCAGCGGCGGCTGCACAGGGAACTGCCCAAACCGGCGCCGGGGATATAATAACCGCAGCGTCACAGGCGCCAAACTCACCCGCGGATGCAAACGCACAGATTGTCTCAGCATCGGGACAGGAGGCCGCGCCGCAGCCACCTGTTTCAACACAGGATGCTTCAATAATAGCGCAGGGCGCTGGGCAGCAAACCGAAGGTGTATCGTCAGGCAATGCCCAAGGTCAAGATAGCGCGGCGAACGAGCAGCCGCTTAGAGGTGAGACGCTGCTTTATAATAAAGAACAAATTAAAGAGAAAATACTCGAAATTTTTATAAGGCCCGACGAGCAAACGGGGGCGCAGCTTAAAAAAACGGTAATGGAGACGTCCGATAAGCTCAACGCGCTAAAGATGATGCTCAATAATTCCGATAAAAGTAATAAAGAGATATATATCGGTAAGGCTGCTCAGGCGCAAAAACAGCTTGACATGATGTCAGATTCGAAAAGGTTCGATTATATTCAGATGCCGTTCTATCTTAAAAACGGGGCTGAGAGGACTGCCGAGCTATATGTATTCCGCCGCAAGCGCAAAAAAGAGCCCGGCGAAGAAGGTATGAGCGTGCTGGTGGCTCTCGATACGCAGAACATAGGACGAGTGGAAACGCTGATAAAAACATCGGGTACCGGCATCTCTCTTGAATTCAGGATAGAGCACAAGGAGCTGCAGCAGGAGATATCCAAACGGGCTAAAATACTGGCGGCGGCGCTTGAGGGGGCAGGATATCATCTGAAGAACATAAGAGTTACGAAGCTCAAAACCAGGACAACTGTACTCAACGCGGCGGGGCCGGACGAAGACGATGGTGCAAAATCCGGCAAATTGGATGTGAAGATATGAAAGAATACGACGGATTTGAACATGAAGACCTTCTTGAAGCGGCCGCGTTGAAATATGACGCTGACAAGGACAGGGCTCCAAGGATAATCGCGCTTGGAAAAGGATATACCGCCCGGAATATCGTTAAAGCGGCGCGCGAGAACAGCGTGCAGGTAATAAAGGACAACAAGGTATCATCGGTGCTCCACAAGCTCAGCGTGGGCAGTGAGATACCTGAACAGCTTTATAAAGCGGTAGCCGAGATACTGTCGTTCGTGTGCACTATAGACAGCGAACGCAAGCATAAACTCGGCGCCCGGTAAATGAAAGGATAACTGATGACTGTAAACGCAACAAACGCAATGCAGGCGGCTATGCTGCGGAGCATGTCGGGCAATACGGGAATCGCAGGCAGTAATTATTCGAGTTCGTTCAGCTCTATGCTGATGGAAGCGCTGCTTGAGTCTAAAACGCAAGGTTTATCATCAGGTTATACTTCCGGATCGTCGCCGATGTTCGGGGATACTTCGGCATATGCGCTTATGGCAATGATGCTGGGCTCGGGTTCCGGCTCGGGCAGAAGCATGGCGATGATGAGCCTTTACAACGCTTTAAAAGGCGAAGCGTCTTCGTTTGGCTTCGCAGGGGCCAGGCTAAACCCTTATTTCAAAGGGCGCTACTCAAACGAGTATCTGCGGGAGCTCTACGCGAACGCCTTAGCCGAGGTGCCCGGGAAAGGAACAATACCTTCGCGCCCGGGGAGGCCGGTTGATCCGGCGTTAACGAGCAACATATTAAACCGTTCGGCGTCGCGGTATACTTCGGTGATAAACCAGTTTTCCGTTGAGACACGAGCGAGGTATCAGCCGGACGGAGGCACATACTGCAACATATTCGTATGGGATGTAACGAAGGCGATGGGAGCGGAGATACCGCACTATTTCAACGCAAAAACGGGAAAGCCGATGTCATTCGGCGATAAGGGGGCAAACCAAATGAACGCTAACGCTATGTATAATTGGCTGCATAAACACGGCGACCAGTACGGCTGGTTTGAGGTAACGCCGAAGGAGGCGCAGGAGCTTGCCAATCAGGGTCACCCGGTTGTCACCGCATTATACAGAAGCGGCGCTCACGGGCACGTTCAGATAGTATGTCCGTCAAAGGACGGCATATATGACGAGAAGCGCGGCGTAACGGTGGCGCAGGCGGGCAGAAGGCTTACGAGCTACAGGCCAATAACACAGCTCTACAGCAAGTCGAGCCTGTCAAAAGTATCGTATTTCGCGCATATGTAAAAGGCATAAATCGGTTAAGTTTTACTTGATAAAAACCGATATAAATATAGATATAAGCTGTTATTCCAAAATGAACGGAGGATGAGAATATGGCGGGGATCGAAAGATTGAGAATGTCCGGTTTGTCCTCGGGCGTCGATACCGAAAGCTTAGTCAAGGGCATGCTCTCGGTATATCAGGCGAAGATAGACAAACAGCAGCAGTCTAATATAAAACTTAGCTGGACGGCTGACGCGTACCGCGAAGTCAATACGCTGATCAGAAATTTCCGTTCTAAATATATGAGCGTATTATCGGGCTCAAACATGCTATCCTCGTCGGCCTACAGCGATTACAGCGTAAAAATGCTCTCTAGCTCGAGCGCTGTTTCTGTTTCGGCGGCTCATACCGCAAACGAAGGCACGTATACGATAAACAGCATAACCCAGCTCGCCGAGTCCGCCGCGCCAAGCAGTAAAGACGTCTTTACCGGAACATCCTACAGCAGCGGCACGAAGCTTTCCGAGCTGCAGCTTAGCAATGCCTTTGAGTTTGTAGACGGTGAGCTGTCGTTCTCGATAAACGGCAAGACTTTTGCATTTACGCAAGACAGTACTATTGGCGAACTCATCAATGAGGTAAACATATCAGGCGCTGGCGTCAAGATGAGTTTTAGCAGCCTTACAAAAGGATTTACCATAAAAGCGGCTTCAACCGGCAGCGACAGCAAAGTCGAGATAGTCAATATAGCCGGAAACGCGTTTGCCGAAACGGACAGCGCTTTTGGCATATCCGAGGGGACGCATCTAGGTAAGGACGCGATATTAAAAATAAACGACTGCGATGTGGTAAGGTCGACGAATTCGTTTACCATTGACGGAATCACATACAATCTTACAGGAAAAACCAACGAGCCTGTAACCTTTACAGTAAACCGCAACATCGAAGACACCGTCGACAGGATAAAAGGGTTTGTGACGGCTTATAACGAGCTCGTCGACAGCCTTCAGACAAAAGTAGGTGAAAAGGTTTACCGCGGCTTCCCGCCTCTTTCAGACACGCAGAGAGAAGCGATGAACGATAAGGAAATAGAGCTGTGGGAAGAGAAGGCCAAAAGCGGAATGCTTAGGGGCGACCCTTATATATCGTCGCTGCTGTCGTCTCTTAGAAGCGCGCTTTATACAACAGTCGAAGGTACTGGTATGTCTCTGTCGGATATCGGCCTTAATACAGGCATCTATTCTGACGGTGCTAAGATAACGATAGACGAGAACAAGCTGCGTTCTGCAATAGCCGCAGACCCTGAAAAGGTAAAAAGCCTGTTTATGCTCAATGGCGCAGATTCCAGTGGCCAGGGGCTGGTAACGAGGATGTCGAACGCGCTTCTGTCTTATACAAAGCAGACCACAAATATCGCGCTCGATAAACTAGAAGACAGGATATCTGATTCTAAAGATAAGATGAAAGCGCTGCAGTCAAAGCTGGACGATAGGGAACGCGTACTGTGGAAGAGATTTTCAGCAATGGAGACCGCGATGTCCAAGCTAAACGGAATGTCGTCGTGGCTGGCAAGCTTCACATCAAGTATATCACCAAAATAACTATAAACGCATAGCGAGGAGAAACAGCCATGGTTATGACAAACGCATACGAAAGATACAAGACGCAGGATGTAAGTACGGCGAGCCCTGTGGCTCTTATAGTCATGCTTTATAACGGTTGTATAAAGCAGCTGAAGCTTTCACGAATAGCCATAGAGAATAAGGACTATGAAGGCGCCAACAACAGCCTAAAAAAGGCGCAGGACATCGTAAGCGAGCTGATGATGAGCCTCGACTTAAGGTATGAGATCTCGAACAACCTAATGTCACTCTACAGGTTTATATACGGTGAACTGGTCAGCATCAACATTTCTAAGAAAACTGAAAAAATAGAGCCCGTGATAAAAATTCTGTCCGATCTGCGGGATGCGTGGGGAAAGGTCGAAAAAGAATGCAGGTCGCTTTCATATGAAGTAAGTGAGCTGGAACAATGAACAAACTGATAGCGGGCGGTATTACCGAAATATTGCGTATAGAAAAAGAGCTTCTTTCACAGATGCTAAGATCATTGCGTAAAGCCTCGGAGCTTATTAAGCACGACGATACAGAAGCGTTTGAAAAAGAGCTTGTAAGCTGCGAGAGTATAATGAAAAGCGTCGATGAGCTTCGCAAGTCAGAAGAAAGACTGCAGTCTGCCGAAGCCGCAGGAGGTGATGAGGCCCGGCAGCTCAAAACGGATATAGCATATATTATAAAACAGATATCAGACGCCAATACGGAATGCGCAAAGGCCTCCGAAGACAGGCTGAAAAGCTGCGCGAGCCAGATAAAAGCGCTCAGGCAGTCAAAACAAGGAATGGATCTGTATACCAACGAGATAAACCATGACGCGGTATTTATAGACGCAAAACAATAAGGCATTTTTTAATTAGTAATTGGAGCTTTGGCAATGAAAGTTGCGGACATCGCAAATATATCAAAAGAGACACAGACGATAACCATGCCGCAGGACAAGCACGCTGCCCCCGAAACAGGCGTTTCTTTCAAGCGCCATATCTCGGACATAAATGAGGCGGACTACCATAAACGCATCCAGCAGCTTCGCGATAAGATTTCTGAACAAGGAGAGGTCATAAAAAAGAAATCTGATATTAATGAGTTTATTAAGTACCGAAAACTCATATCGGAACTGATAGGCGAAGCGGCGAGCAACGCGTATGAAAGCTCAAAGTCGAGCTCTTTTGATACAACAGGCAAGCACAAGGTGTTTGTGCTTATAAAGAGCGTAAATACAAGGCTGGATGATATGGCGCAGGAAGTTTTGAAAGAGCAAAGCGATAATATAAGGCTGCTTCAGATGGTGGATGACATACGCGGTCTGCTTATAGATATGTTTCTGTAAAAACCGTTTTAAGAGATTTAAGTAGAATATTTGAAGCTAACCGTAAAGGCAAGGAGGAAAACATGCAGATCAACAATGAGGAACACTTTGAGAACCATGAGGATACGCAGCACGGCAGGTATCTTACATTTAACCTGTGCGAAGAAGTATTCGGGCTCGAAATAAGGTATGTTACCGAGATAATCGGAATGCAGCCTATAACGAAGATACCCGAAGTCGCCGAATACATAAAGGGCATAATCAATCTTCGCGGAAAGATAATACCTGTCATAGACATGAGGCTTAAGTTCGGCAAGGAGCCTATAGAATACGACGACAGGACATGCATTGTAGTGGTCGATACTCAGGAGATGATCGTAGGGCTTATCGTGGACAAGGTATCCGAGGTAATAACGATAGATGACGAGAACATCGTGCCTCCTCCAAGCCAGAAGAGCGGTATCCGCAACAGGTACATTCAGGGCATCGGCAAGATAGAAGACAACGTTAAAATACTGCTTGACTGCAATAAGCTGTTTGACGAAGAAGAAACGAAAGACATCGGTCAGATAGAATAGCGACTACAGCAAAAAAGGCAGCGGCAGAGTCGCCGGCATACGGCAAGGCGTCAAAGCGCATTAATACTCAGTAAAAGATTGGTGAGAGTATGCTACAGATACAGGACAAAGAATTTACGCAGCTGACCGGATATCTTCAGGATAACTACGGTATCAACCTCAGCAAAAAGAGAACGCTGGTTGAAAGCAGGCTTCATAACTATCTCACGAATAAGGGGTTTGAAAGCTACGGCTCTTATATCGATTACGCGCTTGGCGACAAGTCGGGTAATGAGATGAACCAGATAATAAACTTTCTTACCACAAACTACTCTTACTTCATGCGTGAGTGGGAGCATTTCAGGTTTTTTAAAGACAGCGTGCTGCCCAAGATAGCAGCCGAAGCAAAAGACAGGGACCTTCGAATATGGAGCGCGGGCTGCTCAACGGGCCAGGAGCCGTATACGCTTGCGATGCTTATATCGGATTTTTTTGGAGACAAGAGGTTTCTTTGGGACGCAAAGGTGCTTGCGACAGATATTTCGCTCAAAGCGCTTGAAGCCGCAAAAAAGGGAATATATGAAAACGACTGCCTCGAAAAAGTTCCGAATATATGGAAGATATCATATTTTAACAAGCTGCCCGACAGCACATGGGAGATAAAGCAAAGCCTGAAGGATGAAGTCATCTACCGCAGGTTTAACCTTATCGAAGACGCGTTTCCTTTCAAGAAAAAGTTCGACGTGATTTTTTGCCGAAACGTTATGATCTATTTCAACGAGACAACTAAGAAAAAGCTTATACAAAGGTTTTATGACGTTACCGCCAAGGGCGGGTATCTCTTTATAGGCCAGTCCGAGTCCATCGACAAAAAAGACACGAGGTATGAATTCGTAATGCCTTCGGTCTACAAAAAGGTAGTGTGAGCATATGCCGGCAAAGGAAATACGCGTGCTTGTTGTGGACGATTCCATGTTTATGAGGGAGTTTATATCGTCCGAACTCTCTAAAGACCCGGGGATAGTTGTTGTCGGCAAGGCTTCAGACCCGTTTGAAGCGCGCGACAAGATAATCGAGCTTGCGCCCGACGTAATGACGCTCGACATAAACATGCCAAAAATGGACGGGATCGAATTTTTAAAGAAGCTTATGCCTCAATACCCTCTTCCCGTAGTAGTCGTCAGCGGCGTTGACAGAGCTGTCTTCGACGCACTTAACGCGGGAGCTGTCGATTTTATCAACAAAGTGGATATGAGGGGCACGAGGGAAAAGCAAAGCTTCATATCAGAGCTCATAGTAAAGATAAAGATAGCTTCAATAGCCAAAGTAGGAAAGCATAAACACAGCGCCGCCCGAAACGCTACGGTTCAAAAGGCGGCGCGAAGCTTAAAGGGCGACTCCGTGATAGCTATCGGGGCGTCCACAGGCGGAACAGAGGCCACATTCAACGTGTTAAAGAATCTGGGCAACGATCTTGCTTGCATACTCGTCGTTCAGCACATGCCTCCGGTGTTTACAAGGCTTTACGCACAGAGGCTCAACGATACATGCGCGATGGAAGTAAGGGAAGCCAAAGACGGCGACCAGTTAAAGCCGGGCAGCGTTCTTGTAGCTCCGGGCGGATTGCATATGGCTCTTCGCAGACGAGGCAGAGCGCTCATTGTCGAGTGCAAAGAAGGCGAGAAGGTGAGCGGGCACTGTCCGTCCGTAGACTATTTGTTTGATTCAATATCCCAGATCAAGGGTATCAATAGCCTGGGGATAATCATGACGGGTATGGGAAGCGACGGCGCGAAAGGGCTGCTTGCCATGAAAAAGGCAGGCGCGCGCACGATAGGACAGGACAGAGCGTCGTGTGTCGTTTACGGTATGCCCTCTGTCGCGTTCAATATCGGCGCCGTCGATATACAGCTTGCGCCCGCTAGCATGCCTAAAGAGATATACAGTTGGTACAACAACAAGAACGTCTGAGGCAGTAACGCTAAAGTTTTGCGCCTTAGCGTCCGATAATATAAACGACAGGTTTACTATAAGAACTGCTTTGTAAGTGAAAGTATATGAGAAGTATTGAGAGCATTTATCAATCCAAGCTCAGCGAGTTCAGAAACGTGGTGCAGCACAACTCGGACAGAAGCATCGGAGCGGCGATGGCCTTTCAGGAGTTGCTTAACTCTATAGATCAAAGGCTGGGAGCGGCCGAGTCCGCTTATGTTCCGACTTATGTTCCGGATGTACCCGCGGAGCAGTCAAAACTTGCGACGAGCAAATCGAGCGTCGAGATCGAGGCCGCGATAGAAAGCGCGGCGAAAAGCACAGGCCTTGATCCCGACCTTTTGCGCGCCGTAATACAGGTGGAATCATCTTTCAGAACGAGCGTCGTCTCACGCGCGGGTGCGCAGGGGCTCATGCAGCTGATGCCGGGAACCGCAAAAGAGATGGGCGTAAAAGACCCTTTCAACGCGTACCAGAATGTTAGCGGAGGCGCGGGGTATCTGAAAAAGCTCATAAGGCGTTTCGGCGATCTGCGTCTGGCGCTGGCCGCGTACAACACGGGGCAGGGCAGGATAGGGCGGCTCAACATAACAGACCCGGACGACCCGGAGCAGTATTCAAAGATATCTTCCGGCGTCAGAGGTTATGTCAGCAAGGTTTTAAAATACTACAAGCATTTCAGCAGCAAATAACGCATATACGAGCAACTAAACGGGGTAAAAGCCGGGGGAGGCGATCGATCTGATAAATAAAATGTTTACAAATATAAATCTGCTCGAAAAGGGTATGGACGCTTCGTGGCTTCGCAATCAGGCCATAGTCAACAATATTGCGAACGTTGACACGCCGGGGTTTAAAGCTTCGTCCGTAGAATTTGAAGCGGCGTTTAAGAAAGCGCTGAAGGACGACAAAGGATTTTCAGCGAAAACCACGCGGCCACAGCATTACGACTTTACCGGATCGCGCAAGAATGTCACGCCTGTGGTCACTAAGGATACCCGCACGGTTTACCGTATGGACGAAAACAACGTGGATATCGACTACCAGAACTTAGAGCTTGCGAGAAACACTATATACTACAACGAGCTGGCGACGCTGATGAGCAGCGAGATCGGCAAGATGAAGACTGTCATCAACGGATAACGGAGGGTTATATGGGATTTTTATCGTCACTTGATATCAGCGGTTCGGCGCTTTCGGCGCAGCGCCTGAGGATGGATGTAATAAGCCAGAACATAGCGAACGCCCAGACGACGGAAACGGCGGCTGGCGGCCCTTATCGCAGAAAGGTCTGCGTTATGAGCGAACGCGCGGCAAGCCCGTTTTCCGCGGTTTTCGGCAGGACACTTGGCAGCGGAGTAAAGGTGTCAGGGATAGTAGAAGACATGTCTGATTTTGAGCTCGAATACGCTCCGGACAGCCCGCTCGCCGGCCCGGACGGCTATATAAGAAAGCCGAATGTGGACGAGGTGGAGGAGATCATCGACCTTATGTCCGCGACAAGATCGTTTGAGGCCAACATTACGGCGCTCGACGCCACGAAGAGCATGGCCGTAAAGGCACTTGAGATCGGACGCTAGTATTGATGAGGAGGTAACGGTATGCAGATAAATTCACTTGAAAGCATTCTGTCAAACTTTGAAAGCATAAACTCCAAAAAGACGGGAGGAGAGAGCGAAAGCAGCTTTACCGACATATTCGGCGAGGCGATAAACAACGTAAAAGAGGCGGAGGCGGAGCTTCAGGCTGAGAACTACGCTCTGCTCACTGGAGAGTCGGACAGCATCCATTCCGCTATGATAGCGGCGCAGAAGGCCGAAATAGCTGTGTCTCTCGCCGTACAGGTAAGAAATAAGGTCATAGAATCATATAACACCGTGATGGGAATGCAGCTGTAATACGGCGCTTTATAGAAATTTACGGAGCATTTTTCGTCAAACAAAACAAAATAACGGCATATACTGCTAATTTATTGTTTCACCATAATTTTGATGGGTATATAAAAAGTAGGCTGGGGGTAAACTTGTGGACTGGACTACTTTTTTTTACGTGGTCGTCATGGTCGCCGTACTTGTAGGCGCATATCTGACGACAAAATTTATATCAGGGAAATCAAAAAGGCTGCTCAAGAGCCGGTACATACATCTGCTTGACCGGCTCCCGCTGGGTAAAGACAAGAACGTCGTGCTTATAGAAGTAGGCAATCAGACGCTTCTTGTCGGCGTGACGAATCAGTCTATCAGCAATTTAGGCGAGATAGACAGCGAAGCGCTCAAAGTCATCAAACAGCAAAACGCGCAGAAACCTTCAAAGGGTTTTGCTGAGCAGCTGCGTGATTTCATCATCAATGCCAAAGGCGCGCAGGAAAACTTAAGAAAAGCGAGAATGCAGTACAAATCTCAGCGGCAGGGTTCGCCCGCTGATGAGAGCGACATACTTAGCCGTATGGACGAGGCGGTACAGCAAAGGCGCGATCGCATGGAAAAAGGCGGGGAAGAGTAATATGAAAAAGAAAATATTCTTCCTTGTATTAATATTGCTTTTAATCGTCGTGTTTTCAGGCTGCTCGGCTCTCGGCGGCTCAAGGAACAACACTCCGGGCGGAGATAATGCCGGAGTGCTTGAGAGTATTACCGGCGGCAGGTCGGAAACGGTGGATATACTTTTGCTTATTACAGTACTGTCCCTGCTGCCGTCCATACTCATAATGCTCACGTGTTTCCCGAGAATAATTATAGTACTGTCTCTTATAAGAAACGGCCTCGGGCTGCAGCAGATGCCTCCTAATCAGGTGCTTGTAGGGCTGGCGCTGTTTTTGACCTTCTTTGTTATGTCGCCCGTGATAAACGAAATCAACACAAACGCATATCAGCCTTATATAGAAGAGAAGATAACCGAAGACGAAGCGCTCGAGAGGGCAATGGAGCCTGTGCGCGAGTTCATGCTGAAGCAGACGTTCAAATCCGACCTTGATTACTTTATATCAGTCTCGGGCAGCGCCGACGAAATACAGACCGTCGACGACGTACCAAATGTGGTTCTGATACCGGCGTTCATGACTAGCGAGATAAAACGCGGGTTCGAAATAGGTTTCCTGCTTTATATTCCATTCATTGTTATAGATATGATAGTGGCAAGCGTTCTGATGTCGATGGGAATGATGATGCTTCCCCCGATCGTTATATCGCTTCCGTTCAAACTTTTGCTGTTCGTGCTTGTTAACGGATGGATGCTTACCGTTCAGACGCTGATCAGCAGCTTCGGCTAGCCGCAGCGCAGCCATAAGATTATTTTAGGAGGAGCGGCAATTGGAACAATCAGAAGTCATCACAGTCCTGCAGGACGCAGTTACGACAATACTTACCGTCGCGGGGCCGATGCTGATAGTGGCAATGGTAGTGGGCGTCATAATATCGATATTCCAGGCGACGACGCAGATAAACGAGCAGACGCTGGCGTTTGTGCCCAAGATAGTGGCCATACTGGTGGTGTTGCTGTTAAGCGCGGGCCTAGTTATAACGAGTCTTACGGAATTTACTCACCGCATGTACGGATATGCGGATACGATGCTTAGGTGATATGAACGAAATACTCGGCAGCATAAACCAGAGTTTAGATCTGTTTATATTCATGTTTATAAGGATAACGGCGCTTATCGTGTCTTCGCCGATTTTCGGAAGGAGGACGCTGCCCAATGTGCTGAAGATAGGCCTGTGCCTGTTTATAACATACATCGTGTTCGCGTCGTACACTCCCAAGATTGCGCCCGAATACAACGGAGTGCTGGGGTTCGCGATGATATGCTTAAAGGAGATGCTGTTCGGGCTGGTGCTGGGATACGTGACGACGCTGTTCTTCTCTCTGGTGCAGACAGCGGGGCAGGTAATGGACATGCAGATGGGTTTCGGTATGGTAAACGTGTTCGATGTACAGAGCAACATCAGCGTGCCCGTTACGGGAAACCTTTTGAACATAGTGCTTTTAATTACGTTCCTTGGCGTAAACGGGCATCTTAAGCTGGTATACATAATGACGAGGACGTTTACGCAGATCCCCGTAGGGGCGGTAACGCTTAATCCGATGATAGGGCTTATGGCACTCGACGTGTTCATACTGGCGTTCGTACTGGCGATAAACGTGGCGATGCCTCTCATTGCGTCAGGGCTTTTGGGAGAGGTGGTACTCGGCTTCATCGTAAGGGCGATACCCCAGATGAACGTGTTCGTGGTGGGCATACCGCTGAAGATAGCGCTCGGGTTTATGATATTGCTGCTTATACTTCCGGTGTTCGTGGGCTTTACGGGGGCCATCTTCGACCGGATGTACGAGTCTTTAGATAAGATGATAATGGGGCTGGCGTAAATGAGTCCGCAACAGCAATCGAGCGAAAGAACAGAAAAAGCCACACCAAAGCGAAAACGAGAGGCGCGTGAAAAAGGGCAGGTTTTCAAGAGCGCCGAGATAGTAAGCGCGTTTTCCCTGCTCGCGCTGTTCGGTACGCTGGCGGTGTTCGGCGGTACGATAGTTGACAATACAAAGGCGCTGATGAACCACTTTTTCTCGCATAAGGCTCCGGACGGGCTTACCGCAGCCGCCGCCGGAAAGGCTTTGGGAGAGGCGATAGTATATTTTCTTAATATAATAGCGCCTGTGCTGATAGCGGCGTTTGTGTGCGGGATCATATTCAACATAACTCAGGTAGGGTTCCTCTTCACCACAAAGGCCATTATGCCAAAGCTCGAGAGGATAAGCATGGGTCAGGGCTTCAAGCGTATATTCTCGAAGAGGACGCTTATAGAGCTCGCAAAGTCTGTTATTAAGATAGCGATACTCGGCTGGGTAGCGTACAACGAATACGAAGCCCAGATGAATAAGTTCCCGCCGCTGATGGGAGAAGACATAGGCTTTTCGGTAGCGGCTGTCGTCAAGGTGCTTCTGGACGTCGCGTTCAAACTGGCCATAGCGTTCGCGATATTCGCGCCGTTCGACTATATATATCAGCGGTGGAAATACAACAAAGACCTGATGATGACAAAGCAGGAAGTAAAGGACGAGTATAAGCTGACCGAGGGCAACCCGACGACAAAGGGCAGGATATCGCAAAAGCAGCGCCAGATGAGCAGGATGCGCATGGTGCAGGCCGTAAAGGAAGCGGACGTCGTAATCACAAACCCGACGCATTACGCGATAGCGCTGTCGTACAAGGAAGACAGGCACAAAGCCCCGGTGGTAGTCGCAAAAGGAATGGACCACCTCGCGCAAAGGATAAAGGAACAGGCAAGAGAACACAGGGTAGAGATAGTGGAGAACAAACCGCTCGCGCAGTCGCTGTACTTCTTCTGTGACGTGGGCGACGAGGTGCCTGAGGACCTATACAAGGCGGTAGCGGAGATACTGGCGTATGTGTACAGACTGAAAGGAAAGGTAAGGAGCGCACTGTGAAAAAAACGGACATACTGATAGCGGTAATGATACTGGGAATAGTGCTGCTTATCATCATACCTCTTTCGACGGGCATGATGGACTTCTTCCTTATTGTCAATATCACGCTCGCTCTGCTGATGCTGCTTATAACGCTGTACACGAAAAGGACGCTCGATTTCTCGACATACCCGACCGTGCTGCTTATTGTGACGCTGTTCCGGCTGGCTCTCAATATATCGTCTACAAGGCTGATACTCGGAAACGGCGGCGACGCGGGCAACGTTATAAAAGCGTTCGGAAGCTTCGTAGTAGGGGAGAACCTCATCGTCGGGCTCGTCATATTCCTTATAATCGTCGTGGTGCAGTTCGTCGTGATAACGAAGGGCGCGGAGAGGGTCGCCGAAGTCGCGGCAAGGTTCACATTGGACGCTATGCCCGGTAAGCAGATGGCTATAGACGCCGACTTAAGCTCAGGGCTTATCAACGAGAACCAGGCGCGCGAGCGCAGGAGCGACATACAGCGAGAGGCCGACTTTTACGGGGCCATGGACGGTGCGTCTAAGTTCGTTAAGGGCGACGCTATCGTAGGTATCATAATAACCCTTATAAATATAATCGGCGGAATACTCGTAGGCGTGCTGGGAGCTACCGGCAAGGCGATGTCGTTCGACGAGGTCATGCAGGTATATACGCTCGCGACGGTGGGCGACGGGTTATGCAGCCAGATACCCGCTTTGCTCGTTTCGACCGCCACAGGCATCATTGTTACAAGGGCGGCTACTAAAGAGGGTTTCGGGCAGGACGTTTCAAAGCAGCTGCTCGGGCAGCCGTACGTGTTCTTCATACTGGGCGGCATGCTCGCGCTTATCGGGTTCATACCCGGGCTTCCGACTCCCATCATACTTGTAGCTGCGATAGGGCTTGTGATATTCGGATATGTCAAGAACAGCCGCGCGAAGAGAAAAGAAGCAGCGGAGATCCGCGAAACGGAAGAGACCACCGCCGCGGAAAAGAGGAAACCCGAGAGCGTTACGTCTTTGCTGCATGTAGACCTCATAGAGATGGAATTCGGATACGGGCTCATATCGCTTGTAGACGCCTCGCAGGGAGGAGACCTTCTCGACCGAGTGGTGATGATAAGGCGTCAGTGCGCGCTCGATCTCGGAATAATCGTACCCATAGTGCGGCTGCGTGATAACGTGCAGCTTGGCACGAGAGAGTATGTTGTTAAGATAAAAGGCATAGAGGTAGCGAGAGGAGAAGTAATGCCCGACCATTACCTGGCGCTGAAGCCCGACGATATAGACGACCCCATAGACGGAATAGAGACTGTCGAGCCTACGTTCGGACTGCCCGCTCTTTGGATAACGGAAAGCAACCGCGAGAAGGCGGAACTCAAAGGCTATTCCACGATTGATGTTCCGTCCGTGATATCGACGCATCTTCTCGAGGTCATTAAGCGCCACGCGGACGAGCTTATGGGGCGCCAGCAGGTGCAGACCATACTGGACAACTTAAAAAGGCAGCAGCCGGCGCTCGTTGACGAGGTCGTGCCCAAGATGTTCTCTATAGGCGAGGTGCAAAAGGTGCTTTCCAATCTGCTGCGCGAGGGAATATCCATACGCGATATAGCGTCCATACTCGAGACTCTGGGAGACTACGGAAACCTGACGAAAGACCCCGAGATATTGACCGAGTATGTGCGGCAGAGGTTTAAGCGCGCTATAACCAAGAGCTTTATACCCGACGGCAAAGCGAGGGTAATAACTATAAGCCCCGACGTCGAGAAGGCGATATCGGGAAGCCTCAGGCAGACGGAGCAGGGAACTTTGGCAGCGCTCGAACCAACACAGATACAAATGTTTTTGAGCAGCATAAAGGGCGGCATCGACCATTTCCTGAGCCTTGGAGTCCAGCCTATGGTAATAACGTCGCCGGTAATAAGAAAGCATATTAAAAACCTGTCCTCACAGGTCTATCCCGACCTCGTGGTGCTCTCATACAACGAGATAGAACAGGATGTACAGATATTTTCGGACTGGGTGGTGAATATTTAAGTGTTCGTCAAAAGGTTTGTCGCAAAAGATATGCCCGAAGCGCTTAGAAAGATAAGCGCGGAGTTCGGGCCCGATGCGGTGATACTGCAGAATAAAAGCATACGCAAGAAAGGTATACCCGGATTGCTCTCCAAAAAGATGGTGGAGGTCGTCGCGGCGTACGAGCCTGCCCGCAGCAGGAAAAAGAGCGTAAGGGCAGAGGCGCTCGAGAGCGCGAAGCACGGCAGTGAAACGCAGCAAACACGGCAAACTGCAGCTCCGCCAGCTGCGACCAAAGAGCCTGGCGACGAGAAGGCGTCGCTCCTGAGCAAACAGATGGACGAATTGAAAGACGCGGTGGCCGACTTTTCAAACAAGATACGCATCGTCAACAAGGAAACAACGCTGACATTCACGCCTGACGTTTTAAGTCTCTATAACGGCCTTGTCGAGCGCGACGTGCAGGAGGAACTCTCAAAGGAGATAGCGTCGCAGGCTCAGGAGGTTAAGAGCAGAAAGGATTTTGAGGCAAAAACCGTGGCGCAGCAGCTGATACTGGACAAGCTTGGTGAGCCTATGCCCTTAAAGCTTAAAAGGTTCAAACAAAACGTGCTGCTTTTTGTTGGGCCCACCGGCGCCGGCAAGACGACGACGCTCGCGAAGCTCGCGGGGATGCTCAAGTTTAAAGAGAATCTTGATGTGGCGCTCGTGAATACCGACACATACCGCATAGGCGCTATGGAGCAGATAAAGATCTATTCTGAGATAATGGACATCCCCCTGTTGACGGCGTATAGCCCGGAAGAGCTTAAGCAGGCGCTCGTTACGCTCGACGATAAAGATGTTGTGCTTATTGACACCGCAGGCAAGAGCGTCAGAGATGAAGAAACAAGAAACGACCTGTCGCAGATCTTCGAGGCGTCGGGCGCAGACGAAGTGTTCCTTGTAATGAGCGTCTCCACGGGCTATAAGGCGTGCAGAGAGATAGTCTCGAGCTATTCCTTCATACCCGATTACAAGCTTATTATCACTAAGCTAGACGAGATAGGATCGTGGGGCAATGTGCTCAACATAACGGACTTTGCCAAAAAGTCGCTGTCATATGTCACGATGGGGCAGAACGTACCGGACGATATCTGCAAGGCGGACGCGCAAAGCCTGGCGGACAATATTGCCGGGAAGGAGGCCGCGCTGTGACAGATCAGGCAGAGGCATTAAGAGAGATGGCCGGAAGGCACAAGGCGAGGCCTACAGAGATAATAACCGTAACGAGCGGAAAAGGCGGCGTGGGTAAATCAAGCCTTGCTCTCAATATGGCGATCTCGCTCAGCAGAAAAGGCAAGAGGACGCTGATAATCGATACCGACTTCGGGTTTTCAAATATCGACGTCATGCTGGGAGTTAAAACAAAGTACGATCTGCTCGATGTTATCAAGCACGGGAAGGATATACACGAGATAATAGAGCACGGACTCGAAGGAGTACAGTTCATATCGGGGGGGTCTGGTGTATATGAGCTTACGCGCCTCAGCGGCAGACAGCTTATGGGGATAGTCGGCAGCTTATCCTGCCTTGAGAATATCGCCGACACGATAATATTCGACACAGGAGCGGGTGTAAACGACAATATGCTAAGGCTCATCTACGCCAGCCACGAGACGGTGCTTGTAACAACGCCCGAGCCCACGGCTGTTGTCGACGCGTACGCGCTGATAAAGATAATAAACGAGAAGGTCGGCAACGCAAAGATAAGCCTTGTGCTTAACAAGGCGGCGAGTCCGCGTGAGGCGTCTTCGGTAATGGACGGTCTTGCAAGGATAGCGAAGAAGAACATAGACATCAATATAAACAAGTTAGGATATATAATGAGGGACGAAAACATGCAAAAGGCAATAAAGATGCAGGTTCCGATACTGGTAAGCTTCCCTAAGTGCATGGCGTCGGTGAACATAGACGCCATATCCGCAAAGTTTTTAAGGATGCCCGTAGATAAGAAAGACAAACCAGGCATCTTAAGCTTCCTCGAGAAATTATCGGGGAAAAACGACGAAGGAGTCGGTTGATATGTTTGATCTTGGCAGTATCGTAAAGATCGGAGAGATATTCGAAGTCGAAGCCGGGGGTGTGCGCGTACACACCAAGCTGCAGGAGATGCACGAAGATGACGGGCTCGTAGTGCTGCAACCCACACTGAGGGGCGCGCCGCTCAGGGCAGATGACGGTGTGTATCAGTTCGCGTTTTTCAGGCCCAACGGGGTATACGTATTTGACGCCCGCTTCGAGTCAGCGTTTGAAAAAAAGGGCATAAGGCTTTGCCTTTTCCGCCGGATATCCGAGATAAAGAAGGTGCAGCGCAGACAATGCTACAGACTGCCGATAGTCCTTAACGTGGAAGTCTATGAAGATGAAGAAAGCAAGCCAAAGAAATATAAGGGCAAAACAACGACGCTCTCTGAAAAGAGCGTGCAGTTTACATGCTTTACTCGCTTTGCCGAGGATACGAAGCTGACGGTTAAGATCTTCTTTTCACAGACCGAAACGATAACGCTTAAGGGCAGTGTGCTAAAGTGCACGGAACCTTTGGTAAAAAACGACCCGTACGACATTGTGATACTTTTTCTTGACAGCTATTCAAGACATATAACGCGGCTGTCCAGATACATATTCAAGCAGCAGATAATTGCACGCAATAAAAGTCAAAGGAGCATTCGCGAAAATGGGGGTACTCAGCATGATTCAGAAGGAAACTGATATTGAAAGCTTGTGGGCCAGATATACAAAGGAAAGAACTCTGGAGCTCAAGAACGAGCTTGTGCTTTATTACATCGACAGAGTGAAGAGCATCGTACTGCGCATGATCCCGAATTATAAGGGCTACGGGAACTACGACGACATGCTGTCCTGCGGAATACTCGGCTTGATGGACGCGATAGAAAAATATGATACCACACGGCAGGTAAAGTTTGAATACTACGCGGCCATGCGCATAAAGGGCGAGATAATAGACAACATCCGCAAGCAGGACTGGGCGCCTTCTAGCTTAAGGCGCAAAATAAAGTCTATAACGGACGCCTACAGCGAGCTTGAAAACAGGCTGCACCGCGAGCCAAACGACGAAGAGGTAGCGGAATATCTCGGGATGGAAGAGGAAGAGCTTTTAAAGACTCTCGAGAAATCCCAGATGTTCAACGTGGTCTACTTTGAGGAGATGGCGCAGGAAGATTACCCTTGGGAGAGCACGGTGCAGGACAATGATGAATCGATGGAGGAGAAAATAGAGGGCAAGGAGATGGTCAAGATACTCTCGGACCTCATTGAGAACCTCCCGGAGAAGGAAAAGCTCGTGGTAACGCTCTATTACTACGAAGAGATGACGCTGAAGGAAATAGCGCAGGTAATGGGCGTTTCCGAATCGCGGGCGTCGCAGATCCACTCGAAGGCCGTTATGAAGCTTAGGACCAAGATGCAGTACGCGCAGGCGCTCTAAGCCGTTAGATATGATTTTTTGAGGTGATATATGGATATAACACACTATTCGTTCGCGTTTTTCGTTTTTGTGCTGCTCTGCGCGCTGATATTGATTAACGCCAGAGTCAGCCGCGGAAAAAGAAAAGATGACACAGGAAGCTTCGAGAAGGAGCAGCGGCTGTTTCGTCTTTATCAGAACATAGAAGACATGATGGCCGGTTTTGAGGAATATGCCGAAGAGGCGAAGAGTGAGATAGCACGCGGGCTCGAGCAGCTAAACGCTCACGCTTTGGTAAGCGAGCCCGGCAGCGCGATAGTAAATGCCGCATCGGACGAAATCATTGCGCCCGAGCCGGAAAAAACGGCGAAAAGCAAGACATCCGCAAAGAAAGAAGCCCTAGAAATGAAGCCTGAGGATCGGATACCGCTGCTTGTTAAAAAGGGAATGAGCAAGAGCGAAATAGCAAAGGAGCTCGGTCTTTCCATCAGGGAAGTCACCCTTATAATGGATATTAAAAAAATTACGTTTCCGGACGATAAAGCCTAAAGCACAGCGTGTTTTTTACCGATATACATATTGGAGAATTAAAAGGAGAAGACCCCAAAAGGCTAGGAGCTTTTTGGGGTGTAAATATATGAAAAGGACGGCTTTATGATAAGAAGCTTTTATACCGCAGGCACGGGGATGCTGACGCAAAGAGACAGGATGGATGTGCTGACCAATAACCTTACGAACGCTGATACGACGGGGTTTAAATCGGACTCTCTCGTTCTTCGCGGTTTTAAGGATATTATGATCAGCATGTACAGCGGAACGCGCGCATCGGGAACGGTCGGGATGCTGGGGAACGGTGCGCACAACAGCAGAGTTATCACGTCTTTCATGCAGGGAAGCCTTGAAGGCACGGGCAGGAGCCTCGACTTCGCGCTTGAAGGAGATGGATTCTTCGTGGTGTCTACCCCGGGCGGAGAGAGGTACACGAGAGACGGCAGCTTTTCCGTCAGCTCGGACGGTTACCTATTGAGCAGCGGGGGTTATTATGTGCAAGGCCAAAACGCAAGGATATACGTGGGCGGCGACGGTTTTGCCGTTAACGAAGAAGGAAATGTTTCCGTAAACGGCGCGGTCACCGACAGGATAAGGATAGTGCGCTTTGAAAACGCGGCCAGCCTTCGAAAGGACGGCAACAACCTTTACACGAGCGGTGTAAGGCCATTGCAGGATAATGACACAAAGGTTATGCAGGGGTTTATTGAAGGGTCAAACGTCGATATTTCCGGGGAGCTTACGAATATGCTCGCGGTCTCCCGTTCATACGAGACTAACCAGCGAGTGCTTCGCATGGTGGACGGCACGCTCGAAAAATCGGTGAACAGCATAGGAAGGATTTAATAAATGCAATCTATATACAGCGCGAAACTGGGACTGAAAACACAGCAGCAGAGGCTTGACGTGATAGCGTCAAACATTGCAAACGTAGGCACTGTAGGCTATAAGCGCCAGAGCGCACTCTTCAGGGATGCTCTTTACACGCAGATGATGGATCCCTCCAACGTATCGAGCACCGAAAACTTAAAGCAGGGCAGCGGGGTCATACTGACATCCACGAATCGAAGCTATATGCCCGGGACGCCCTTGCACACGGGAGACGAGCTCGACCTATATATAGACGGAGACGGGTTTTTTACAGTTGAGGGACGCGGCGGGAACGTAATGTATACGCGGGCCGGAAGCTTTAAGCTCTCGGTGGAGCAGGACGGGCAGTATATAGTAACGCCCGACGGCAACTATCTGCTTGATTCTGACGGGCAAAGGATAAGGATACCCGATGTCGCGGGCACCGTTTCGGTGTCTGAAACGGGTGAGATGACCGCGGGAGGCGCGGTGCTCGCGACGCTGAGGCTCGTAACGTTTACAAACAAGGACGGGCTGTCGCTCTCGGGAAGCGGATGCTACACGGTTACGGCAGCTTCCGGAGACGCTGTGCCCTCAGACGCAGGAATAAGGCAGGGTTATCTCGAATCTTCTAATGTGGATGTAAGCACCGAATTCACGCAGATGATACGCGCGCAAAGAGCGTTCTCGCTCGCGGGCAGAGCGCTTGCCACATGGAATGAGATGGAGACGGTCACGAATAACCTGCGTACCTGATGCGGATAAACCAAAATAATGAGACGATGAGGTGCGTCAAAGCCTTAATCACGGGCTAAAGAGGAGTGTTGTATGAACGGCAAGGTGTCGCAATGCAAAAACTGCAGAAGGATATTTCAGTCGCTGGGGGCGGAATTCTGTCCTAACTGTGCCGAAGAGATGGACGCAAGCTTTCAGAAAGTGAAGAACTATATATACGACCATCCTCACGCCAACGTCCTCGACATTTCGGAAGGCACAGGCATTGCTGAAAAAATGGTGCTGTATTTTCTTAAGGAAGGCCGTCTTTCGATGGGAGACGAGTCATGCGGACTCGAATGCGAGATGTGCGCAAAGCCTATATCGGCAGGGCGTTTTTGCAAGAGCTGTCAGAGTATGTTCCAGAGCGCGTTCAGCAAAGTGTCGCCTAACCCCGCAAGACAGGAAAGCGCTCAGCAAGATAAGAACACGCTTGGTAAAATGCACTTTAAGATTAAATAAAAGTTTGAAGAGGTGAGTTTGATGAGGATAGATTCAATTCCCCCAAAAGAACTGTTGAGCAAATACATTCACGTCAGGGAAAAGATGGCGGAGCCCGTTAAAACGTCGGCGGCCGATGAGGCACAGCTGACCCAAGAGGCAAAGACATTCTCAGCGGCGCTGAAAGCGGCGAAGGAATCGCTCGAGACGCGAAGCCCTGTAGAAGCGGCTCGTATAGCGGAAGTTGCCCGGCAGGTAAAAGAGGGTACGTATTCGGTGCCCAGCATAAAGGTAGCTGAAAAAATACTGGGGAAATAAGCGGCCATTAACATTCCAAAAGCTATAGGCTGTTTGGGCACCCGGTATAAAAGGAGGCGTCAATTGGAGCATTTATATGAAAGGCTCGGGGCTTTGATTACCCGTGAGATAAAGGTTTACAGCGAGCTGCTCGATCTTTCCCAAAAGGAAAAAGAAGAGATAATAAAAAACGAAGTAGCGCAGATTAACGCGATAGTCGCAAAGAAGCAGTCGCTGCTCCAAAAAATAAAGCAGCTTGATTCCGAAAGGAAAGAGCTGTTTTGCGGTTTTTCGGAGGAGGGCGGGATACAAAATCCCAGCTATCAGGAAATTATAGCGACGGCCAAAGGAGCCATAAGAGAAAAGCTTGCAGAGTCGGCTTCGCAGCTCGATAACACGGCCGCAGAATTAAGACGCGTAAGCGCGCTTAACAGAGAGCTGATAGATACACAGATGAAATACACTTCGTTCTTTTTAAACCTTATTACAGGCGGTTTGGATACGACGAGTACTTACTCGAATTCCGGCAGGCTCAGCGAAAAAAACAAAAATTACAGCCTGCTGGATCAAACGATTTAAGGCGGTTAAAATGTCGAGTTTATTTTACAGTCTGGAAATTGCCAAAACAGGGCTGTATGTAAGCCAGCACGGGCTTACCCTGACGGGCAACAATATATCCAACGCCAACACTCAAGGCTATACGCGCCAGAGGATGGTGGTGGAGTCCATTTCGCCTTCGGTCTTGAGCCGGTTCAACGAAGGGCTTAAGGTCGGCGGAGGCGCCTCGCTCAAGCAGATAGACCAGATAAGATGCGCTTATATAGACAGGCAGCTCAGGGGTGAATACTCGGCGCTCGGGCAATGGAGCAAACGCTCATCAGAGCTTGATTTCATAGAGTCGATACTGGACGAGACGGATGAGAGCGCGAGCATATCCACGGCTCTCGCGGATTTTTACGACAGCCTTAACAAGCTGACCACCGATCCCGGAAGCGTTGAGGTGCGCACGAACGTGCAGCAGAACACCATAAAGCTCTGTGAAACGCTCAACTACTACTATAGCCAGCTTGTCGCGCAGCAGAATTCATACAACGAATCCATACTCGCTACGGTGAACCAGGTAAATGACCTTCTGAGCGGCATCGCGGATTACAACAGGCAGGTCTATGCTTATGAGCTGAGCGGGCACTCGGCTAACGAGCTTCGCGATAAGCGCGCTCTGCTTGTGGACGAGCTTTCGCAGCTGATAAACATAGAGTATACCGAAAATTCCAACGGCGAGCTTACGATAACCACGCAGGGACAGACGCTTGTCAACCACAATGTCGCCACGCTGCTTCGGGCAGAGCCTGAGCTTACGGGTGTGGTGTCGGGCGAGGCGGGTTATTACGAGATATATCTGGGCAGTGAAACTACGCCGTTCCTATACAGCGAAGGCGAGCTAAAAGCGTTAAAAGACCTGCGCGACGGCGATACGGTAAACAATATAGGCGTGCCTTATCTTTTGAGCAGCCTCAACACGCTTGCCAGAAGCCTTGCGGAGGAATTCAACACAGTGCATCGCACGGGCTACACGATACCGTACGGCGGGGGAGCGTCACTGACAAACGTCGACTTCTTCAATGTGCCGACGGGAGGATATACGAATGTAACGGCGGGCAATATTAGGCTCTCAGACGCCGTGCTCGCGGATGTGAGAAACATAGCCACTTCAGACAGCGCTGTTGACCCCACGGCGGCAAATTCGCACATGGGCAACAATAAGATAGCGCTGCTGTTGTATAAGCTCACATCGAGAACAGACCTTCCCACGGTTGGAGGCTTTGACAATTTCCTCAAAAGCTTTATAGTGCAAGTTGGCATCGCGTCTAAAACAGCGAGGGAGATGTTTGGTAGTCAAAGCACTATAATATCAAACCTTGAAACGCGCAGGGAATCAATATCCGGCGTTTCCATAGACGATGAGATGGTAAACCTTATAGCGTACCAGCATTCTTACGCCGCTGCTTCACGCGTAATGACGGCGATAGACGACGCTTTGGACACTCTTATTAACGGTACGGGACGTGTCGGGCGGTAGCCCCGGGAGGAACATATGCGTATAACAAGCAATATGATGACTAAAGATTTTCTAAAAAATCTGAATACAAATCTTACGAGTCTTGCTAAATCTCAAAGGCAGATAGCGACGGGCAAGGTCATGACACGGCTTTCGGACGACCCTGTAAGGCTTATATCAAGCCTGCAGTGCAGAGCGAAGCTAAGCAAGCTCGAGCACTATAAAAACGCTCTTGGGGCCGCTACGGACTGGCTAGACCAGACGGAGTCTTCCGTCTCCGAGCTTAACGATATAGTAAAGACAGCGTACGAGACCGCCGTAAGGATGTCGAACGACTTTCTCTCGTCTGACGACAAGCAGGCCGCGGCAGCGCTTATAGGCCAGCTTCGCGATCACGCGCTTATGCTTGCCAACAGCCAGTCGAGCGACAAGTACATATTCGGCGGATACAACGTTGACAAAAAGCCTTTTACGGTGGACGGATCCGGAAACATATTATATAACGGCGTTGATCTGACGGACGCCGCGGATCCGGACCTTATTGATATGGCCTCTCAGAATATCGAATACGAGATAGGCTATGACAGCACCATGAAAATTTCGATAACCGGAGCGGAATTTTTAGGAATGGGAGAGGATAATCTGTATACGGTGTTGAATAATTTCTATAACGCTCTTCAAAGTGATGCAAACGCCGACGAGATAGGCGTATTTGTTGAGAAGCTTGCGGGCGCTCAGACCAGGACGCTCACGACGCAGTCGAAGGTGGGGGGCATGGTCAACAGGCTCGAACTGCTGCAGAACAGGTATGAGCACGAAACATTGACATATAAAGAGCGCAAATCCAACCTTGAGGACATAGACATAGCCGAAGCCTATTTGAACTACAGCCTGGCTCAAACGGTATACAACGCGTCGCTCCAGGTGGGCACCGAGATAATACAGCGTACCATACTTGATTATATAAGGTAACATAAGCCGTATCGGCACGATACGGTATGTAAGGAGGATTGGCAATGATCGTCGACACCGACAGGTTCGGTTCTTTCGATATAAAAGACAGCAAGGTAATCGAATTCCCGCAGGGTCTGCCCGGGTTTGAAGACCTTAAAAAATTCATAATACTCGAAGTCAGCGACACAAAACCTATATACTGGCTTCAGTCTACAGAGAACAAATTCATAGCGCTGCCCGTGATAGTTTCGTTCGAGCTCTTGAGCGATTATAATATCTACATAAAGGAGAACGAGCTTGAAGGGTTGTATGTGGAAAGCAAGAACGATCTTTTGATACTGAACGTTTTGGTCATACCGCAGGACATAAAGGATATGACGATAAACCTCGCGGCTCCTATCGTAATTAATGTCAAGCACGGAATCGGAAAACAGATTATAATAGACGCAAAAGAGCTGCCTATAAGATACCCGGGATATGAAGTAGTCATGCAAGGCAGAAAGGAAGGCAAGGATGCTGGTACTGTCACGGAAAACAGGTGAGGGAATAGTCCTCGACAAGGACATAACGATAGATATACTTTCTATCGACGGCGACAGGATCCGCATCGGAATTCAGGCCCCCAAGGAGATGCGGATTTTCCGCAAAGAGCTGCTTGAAGAGACTATAGACATAAACCGCGCGGCTGTGCAGGCGACGCCGGCGGTCATCAAGCTCGAAGAATAGCGTGGTATGCCATGAGGCATCGGGTTTTCCCGGTGTCTCTTTTTGTGCAAGCCCACACGGCAATGCCGCAATTTCAAAAGGCATGAGATGAGGAAGCATTAAGTCTGATGAATGGTTTTCGCCTAATAGAAGCATCTCTTGAGAAGAGGCGCGAAGCACTAAACGCCAGACTCGACTTTAGCTTGGCAGTTAATGTGCGGACAGCTTTCAGTTAAGGGGAAGCCATAAAAATCCACCGGTTACGCCGTAACGAACGCCCTGTAATATGCATTGCTTCAAGGCGTACTGGGCGATAGTAGCCTTCCGGTTGACGGGACTATATTGTGATAACCGGTGGTTTGTTTAGCAGGCTTCCCCTTTGAGGGAAAGCTGGCGCCTACAGGCGGGTGGCGAGGTGTTGAAGAGCACCGGCAAAGATAGCCGCATCCCACGCTTAGAGTCAGTCCGAAAGGAGTAAGATGCTGCTTTTTGAACTTCGGCGTTTCCGGGGTTAATATACAATGAAAAAACCCGCCGAAGCGGGTTTTTTACCGTGAAGAACTGGGGGTATCCAGTGTCTCCAAACTTGTTTGTTACTGTAAGAGTTTGAGCACGTTCTGCGGAGCCGCATTGGCCTGAGCCAACATCGACGTAGCAGCCTGAACGAGTATGCTCGTCTGGGTATACTGCGTCATTTCCGCCGCCATGTCTATGTCGCGGATACGGCTTTCGGCTGCCTGCAGGTTCTCGGCAGAAGTATCAAGGTTGTTGATCTTGTGCTCGAGCCTGTTCTGTATGGCGCCGAGGTTCGCGCGCTGTGTGGAGACCGTATTTATAGCGGTCTGCACAGTCGTTATCGCTGAGCTCGCGTTTGCCTGCGTGTCTATCGAGACACCCGCTACTCCGAGCGTTGTCGCGTCCATGTTGCCGATAGACAGGCTGAGAGTATCTCCCGCGTTCGTGCCTGTCTGGATCTTTGCGGATCCTGCGGAGACTGTGAAGTCTAGACTATCACCGGTAAATCCATCTTCAGCAGCAGTGGCCGCCAACTCGATAGTTACTTTCTGTCCAGAACCGAAGTCAATAGTAATCGAGCCCGAACCGTCAGCATTCGAAAGTCCGTTGACTGCTACTCCGCCATCCAGCGTGGCAGTATACGGCTGACCAGCGCCACCTGTGGTGAACACTATTGAATGGGCGCCTGCGGCAAAGCCTTCGAATGAAATGTTCGAAACGCCCTGTGTGCCTACCGCGATATCAGAACCGGCATCCACAGTGGTTGTCGATCCGAACGTACCGTTGAGAAGCAGCTTACCGTTGAACGCTGTTTTGTTGGCTATGTCGTCGATCTCGGAACTCAGCGCCGTGAACTCCGCCTGCAGCGCGTTACGGTCTATCGTCTCGTTTGTGTCAGAAGCCGACTGCGTGGCCAGCTCGTTCATACGCTGAAGTATGGAATGCGTCTCGGTAAGAGCGCCTTCGGCCGTCTGCACCAGCGATATCGCGTCTTCACTGTTCTTCGAAGCCATCTGCAGCCCGCGGATCTGCGCACGCATCTTCTCGGATATAGCGAGACCGGCTGCGTCGTCGCCCGCACGGTTGATCTTGTAGCCCGAGGACAGCTTCGCCGTCGCTTTGGCCATCGATGTGTTGTTCATTGAATACTGTCTGTGAGTATTCATTGCCATTACGTTGTTGTTGATTCTCATTTTTTAATCCTCCATGAAAAATTAGTTTGCATCCTTGCATTTTTTGCGGGTTGTCCGCCGCCCTTGTGGCGCCTGGAAGGGTGCCGGAATGCCCACATATGATTTATCGGATGAATTTCGGATAACTTTAATAGATTATGTTAATTTCAAGCACTTTTTTTGATTCAAATTAAAAAATAAAGTTTATATAGTATACGACGCAACAAAAACTGGTTGCGCAAGGAAAACTGGGGGTAAAAATACAGCTTTGGCAAATAGCGTTAAGGAGACGTTCGCAAAGGTTTTTGGCGGTTTTAAAAACATGGAATCAGGAAAGCGCACCCGCCTTATAGTGCTTGTTACTCTTATCTTTGCGATCATTATTATCGTCTCAGTCGTTTTGAATCAAAAGACGTATACCGTGCTCTACAGCGGAATGCAGCGAGCCGACACCGCTCAGGTGTTGAACATGCTTGCCGAAATGGGCGTAGACGCAAAGGCCGACGGGGATGACACCGTTCTTGTAACGGGGACAGAGGTGGAAACGCTGCGCCTGCAGCTTGCTGCCCAGGGTTATCCTTCGAGCGGTCTTAATTACGACATCTATCAGAGCGCGTCGGGGCTCGGCGTCACAGACTCAGAAAAGAAGGTCTGGTATCAGTACCAGCTTCAGGAGAATTTAAGAAAGACCATCACTCAGATGGAAAAGGTGGAAGCGGCTGTCGTCAACATAGACCTTGCCGAGAGCAGCTCTTATGTGCTTTCCAACAAAAACGAAGTATCCACCGCGTCAATAATGCTTACGCTCAAGCAAGGCCAGAAACTTGGCAATACAGAAGTCACCGCCATAGCGGAACTCGTTTCGAAGAGCGTGTCCGGGCTCGACATCGAGAATGTAAGAATAGTCGATTCTCAGATGAACCTGTATTCTATTGGAACAGAAACCGATTTGGACAGCGCGGATTCGCAGCTCGGGCTTCAAAATAACGTAAAACAGCAGCTTCAGCAGCAGGTCATCAACCTTCTCGCGCCCGTATTCGGCAAGAACAATGTGCTTGCCGAGGTCAGTGTAAAACTTAACTTCGACAGGACCGTATCAGAGTCAATTGAATACAAGGCGCCCGAAGGCCGCGAGGAAGGGCTCGTCGTCAGCATGAAAGAGCTCGTCGAAGCGATAACGAACAACACGGAGGGCGGTATAGCAGGGATAGACGCCAACGGAAACGCCTCGCAATATTTAGGTACGATCGGCGCAGAGGGCGACGCGTTATATTACAACCTTTCAAGGGAAATAAACTTCGAGATAGACCAGACGACTACGCAGATAGAGAAGGCCAAGGGACAGATAGAATCCTTGTCCGTTTCTGTCATTCTTAACAGCGAGAACACGGGCAACTATACAGACGAAGTCAAACAGCTCGTATCTACGGCTACAGGCGCAGCCACGAACAGTATAACCGTAGAGATGCTGCCGTTTGCCGACCCGGACTCGAGCATGACGGAGCAGGCGGCCTCATCGCTCGATATACAGCAAAAGATGATTACAAGCGTGCAGAGCGGGCAGACGATGCGAATGGTCATACTCGTTATCGGCGGGCTTATAGTGCTGATATTCATATTCGCGATAATAAAAATGCTCATGCCCAAGAAAGAGGAGTTCGCAACTGAGACAGAAGGCTTTGAGTTTATAGCGGATGAAGAGATAATACCCGATCCTGAGTCGCAGGATTCGGATATTAAGAGCAGGGAGATCAACTTTGAGGGCGAGGACGACAACCTGTCTGTCCTTAAGGAGTACGTTAACAAAAACCCCGAGTCGGTAGCGAATATGCTGCGCAACTGGCTCAATGATGATTAAAGCGGGTGAGAGAAGTGACAAGTCGAGATAAGTTTTCGATGAGAGAAAAAGCGGCGGTGTTAATGATAATGCTCGGCAAAGAGTATGCCGCCAGAGTTTTTAAATATCTGTCTGAGGAAGAGGTTGAGCAGCTGACGCTCAGCATAACGAGCATGCGCCGCGTCGAGCCCGAGATGAAGGAATCGGTCTTGGGCGAGTTCATACAGATGTGCATAGCGCAAAAGTATATATCCGAGGGCGGAATAGAATACGCGCGCGAGATACTTGATAAGGCCTTCGGCACTGAAAGCGCCAACGACCTTATAATGCGCCTTTCTTCAACGCTGCGCGTAAAGCCTTTTGATTTCGTGAGAAAGGCCGACAGCACACAGATTTTGAACTTTATACAGAACGAGCATCCGCAGACGATTGCTCTTATATTGTCGTATATCGACCCTAAGCACTCTGCACAGATACTGTCCGGCCTGCCCCTTGAGATACAGACCGGTGTTATTGCGAGGATAGCGAATATGGGTATGACGTCTCCCGAATATATTAAGGAGACGGAAAGAGTGCTCGAAAAGAAGATTTCGACGCTCAGCTTCGGAGACTCAACGTCAGCCGGCGGCATCGACAGCTTGGTGCAGATACTGAACAGCGTTGACAGGGGAACGGAGCGACACTTATTAGAAGCGCTTGAAGAGACGGACGCGGAGCTTGTGGAAGAGATAAGAAAACGCATGTTCGTATTCGAAGACATCGTCAAGCTTTCCAATCAGGCTATACAGCGCGTACTCAAAGAGATCGACAACCGCGACCTTGCGATCGCGCTCAAAGGCTCGTCGGCCGAGGTTCAAAAGGTTATCTTCGGCAATATTTCCAGCCGTCTGCAGGATATGATCAAGGAAGATATCGAGGTCATGGGCCCGGTCAGGGTAAGAGACGTCGAGGAAGCACAGCAGAAGATAGTCAATACTATCCGCAAGCTCGATGATACCGGCGAGATCATCATACAGCGCAGTGGGGAGGAAGACATCATTGTATAAAATCAATCAGTCGCTTGTGGAGCAGATGAGCACGAACAAATCAGTGGTTGTCATCGCTTCAAGGCCGATCTTTCCAGTTTTAGAGGAGCAGGAAGCCGCCCCCGAAGCTGAAGAACCCGCCGCCGCTGTCGCCGACCCGAAGGAAGAGGCCAAGCGGATAATCGAGGCTGCCCAAAAGAAGGCGGAAAAGCTGAAAAAGACCGCCAAGCAGGACGGTTATAAGGATGGATATAAGGAAGGAAAGGCAAAGGGTGAGCAGGAGCTTGCCGAGCTCATAACGAATCAGACAGAAAAAGGAAGGATAGTGTTTACCAGTCTCGAAAAGTATAAACAAAACCTGTACAACGAACTGCATGACAACGTATTGCAGCTCGCTATGGATATAGCGGAAAAAATAGTTAACAGCGAGCTTCAAAGAGACGATAAAGTATATATAGGTATAGTTAAAAAAGCTATACATGAGCTGATGGGCAGCGATAAGTTCGTTCTGAGGGTAGGCCAGTCGGATTACGAAAGGTTCTTCAAAAACGGTCCGCAGTGGCTGCAGGATGAAACGGGATGCGCTCCTTTCGAGGTGGTCTGCGATATGCAGATGGGCGAGGGAGGATGCATACTAGAGTCGAGCGACAAGGTTGTAAACGCCAGCACGCAGATACAGCTGAGCAGGATAAAACACATGCTGGATGAAAAGGCGGAGCACGATGTCAGGGTTGTTTAACGCAGACATGTACCGGGACGCCTTAAAATACGCGGAACCCTATGAAGTTGGCGGAAGGATAAGCCAGATACTCGGGCTCACCGTCGAAGCCGTCGGGCTTACGGCGAACCTTGGAGATATATGCCGTATATATACCGAAAAGAGAGATAAGTACATACTCTCTGAAGTCGTAGGGTTCAAGGACAAGAAGGTAGTGCTGATGCCTTTCGGAGACCTAGCGGGAGCCGGGCCAAACAGCCACGTTGTATCCGAAGAACGCCAGCTCAATGTAGCGGTGGGCAAGGACTTTTGCGGAAGGGTGCTGGACGGCCTTGGAAACCCGATGGACGGAAAAGGCAGAGCGAAGGTGCAGTCGCGTTATCCCATAATGAACGAGCCGCCGAACCCGATGGAGCGAAGCCGCATAACAGAGCGCCTGACGATGGGAATAAAAGCGATAGACTCGATGCTGACGCTCGGCAAAGGACAGAGGATAGGCATATTTTCGGGAAGCGGCGTAGGAAAGAGCACGCTGCTCGGTATGATAGCGAGGAACACGTCGGCGGACATAAACGTTATCGTGCTCATAGGTGAGAGGGGAAGAGAAGTCAGGGACTTCATAGAGAAAGACCTAAAGGAAGAAGGCCTCAAGCGCTCGGTGCTCGTTGTGGCGACTTCTGACCAGCCAGCGCTCGTGCGGCTCAAATCCGCTATGGTAGGCACGGCAATAGCCGAGTTTTTCAGGGATCAGGGCTACGACGTGATGCTGCTTATGGACTCTCTTACAAGATTCGCGATGGCGCAAAGAGAGATAGGTATGGCAATAGGCGAGCCGCCCGTATCAAGGGGATTCACACCGTCGGTGTACGCTATAATGCCAAAGCTTCTGGAAAGGGCGGGAACGGGCAAAAGAGGCTCGATAACGGGGCTTTATACCGTACTTGTCGAAGGCGACGACATGGACGAGCCTATATCCGATACGGTACGCGGCATACTCGACGGGCACATAATACTGTCGAGAAAGATAGCGAATGCCAACCATTATCCGGCGATAGACGTGCTGCAAAGCATAAGCCGGCTAATGTCAGATGTGACGGACAAGGAAACGCTGGAGAAGATATCGTTTATACGCGGAATCATGGCGACATACAAGGACGCGCAGGACCTGATATCTATAGGAGCGTATAAAAAAGGCTCAAGTAAAAGGATAGATGAAGCGATAGAATTGATAGAGCCTATAAACGCAATGCTTCGTCAGCAGGTAGGGGATCGCTTTTCATTCGAAGAAACGATGAAGCTGGTCGATGAAATCTATGACAGGCGTGATGTAGAATGAAACAGTTTACATTTACACTGCAGCCGTTATACGACATGCAGGAAAACATCGAAAAGCAGTACAAGATGCAGATCAGCGAGATCGAAGCGGAGCTTTCACGCAGGCTCAGCGATCTTGAAGTATTGAACGGCAATTTTTCAAGGATGAGAAATGAGTATTGCAGCGCCGTCGAGTCCGGTATGCAGGCGGTGCGCGTTAAGGAATACGGACATTTTTTTGACAGGCTCAAAGCGGTAATCGTGCTTGTGCAGGAGAAGATCGTCCATCTGGAAAAAGAAAAGGAGCAGTGCCTCGCAAAGCTGATACAGGCGCGAAGAGAGAAGAAGCTGCTCGATAGAGTGCGCGAAAGCCAGTATAAGCAGTACATGGACGACTACAAGAAAGACCAGGACAAGAAAGTAGACGATCTGGTATCATACCGGGCCAGCGTCTGATAAGGGATAAACATGCAGGAAGAAAATAAAACTCCGGAGACCAAGAAGAGCACAACCTCATTAAACGCAGGTTATAAACCGATACAAAACAAGACTCCGCAAAAAAAGAAAAAAAAGATGCCGGCAGCGACACTTGTATGTATCGTGCTTGTTGTAGCGGTAATCGGCGTGTTTGCGGCGGTTTACTTTAATTTAGGCGGAGCGAAGCAAATAGCTGCGGATATATTGGAGATACAGCCCAAAGCCGATACTGACGAGACAGATGCAAAAAAAGAACGCGCCGAACTCGACGCTTTAGCAAAAGCATTGGACAAAAAAGAAGCGGACCTTAGAGCAAAGGAAGGCGAGCTTCGCGAAGAGGCCGACACGCTGAGTAAAAAACAGACCGAGCTGGAACGCCGGGAGACGGCGGTAAAAGAGGCCGAAAAGCGGGCGGATGAGCAAAGACAGGCTTACATCAAGTCGGCGGCAAAGATATTTGAAAAGATGGATGTGAAGAAGGCGGCAGCCGCGATCGCGGGTATGGAAACGCGCGAGGAGATGGCTCAGGTGCTTTTGAATATGGCAAGCGAACAGGCGGCGCTAATTTTGAATCAGATGAAATCCGCCCTTGCTACTGATATTTTATCAGAAATGGTGAAATAAAAAAACAAAAGAAAGAAGGTGAAGCATATTGTAAGCAACGCAATGGCGTTTCAGGGATGTGAAGCGCCAGGCGCCCCGGTTCCCGGCGCAAAGCCCCAGAATAACGGTAAGGGCTGCGTCAAAGAGGACGACGGCTTTGCGGACAAGCTAAGGTACTGCAAGACAAAACACCTTGGTGAAGCAGGGCCGCCCGGCAAGGATGTGGGCGCAGAAGAGAAAGATAACGGCATGCGTGGCAACCCCGGCGAAAGCATGGTTTACGGGATTGTTGGCATTCTCGAAGGATTCGAACCGCCAGGTTATCAACCGGACAATGAGGCAGCGATCATTGGCATGACAGCAACAGCCGAAGGAACGCAGCAGCAGACAAGCGGCAGACAGGGCTTTGGCCAAACGGCCATGGCTGATGACAAAACCCCAACGTCCGAACAAATTGCATGGATGCTCAATATGGAAAATGCCGGCAAGGCGCCGGCGCAGACACAAGAAGAGGTATTGCAAATTGTTGGCGAGTATCTGGATTCCCTGGAGAATACCAGCAAAACGGCAGCCGGGACTACGAAAGAAACGCAGTCAGCTGATTTAAGCGGCAGCGCAGCAGTTTCGGACACTGCCGGCCAAAGCAACGCAGAAGTGTTCTTTGTTAAAAAGGACGATGAAACAGCCATCAATAAGATGCCGGTCTTTGCAGACAGAGCCCCCTCGCCAGAAAAAGCCGAGGAGCCTGTTCAGGAAAGAAAGCCAGTAATCGATGTTGACGCCGCTGGAACTCAGGTGGCTACAGAGAACACTGGGTCAAATGTAAAGGCTGCTGCGGCGGAAGTAAGACCCGAAGCCGCAACGAGCGAAATGTCCAAACCGGAAAGCGTAAGAGAAAGCGTGATGCGGATAGTGGACAAGGTAAGCACGAAAGCCGCCGAGGGAAAGTACGACTTTGATATCGACTTGAAGCCCGAATTCATGGGCAAGGTGAGCATAAAACTTACTATGAAGGCAGGCGAGTTGAAGGTGCATATAAAGGCTGACGATATGGCAGTAAAGGCTATGCTGCTTGATCAGACATCTTCTCTTTCCAACATGCTCAAAGATAAGGGCATAGCGGTGTCACACATAGACGTGATGTATGAGGGAAGCGCAGCGCCGAACAGTGAAAGCCATGCGAGGCAGGGGGACGGAAGGCAGCCGCAGGGGAACGCTTACCGTGAAACTGAGAAGAGCAATACCCATGAATCGGCAAGGGAAAGATACGACTTTTATCTGGGAAACAGTTGTGTCGAGTATCTGGCGTGAAAGGATGAGTAAAAAATGAGCACAAACTCAGTCTCAACCGCACCATCTGCAATACAGTCGGCGGTGGAACAGAGCAAAGGAAAATCGATACTTGAGAAATCCGGCCTTGACGTCAACGACTTCTTAAAGCTGCTCATAGCGCAGATTAAGAATCAGGACCCTATGGGCGGCTCGTCCGGAGGCGGCAGCAGCAGCACGGATTATATAGCGCAGCTTGCGCAATTCACGATGCTGCAGCAGATATCTACGCTGAGCGCCGATATCTCCTCAAGCCAGGCTTACAGCCTCATAGGCAAATACGTATACCTTAAACAGAACCCCGGCTCGGAGCTGATATTCGGCAAGGTTGACGGCGTTATAAAGGAAAAAGGGATCAACTACCTTATGGTAGGCGGCGAGATGTATGAGATGTCAAAGGTTTACGCTGTCGCCGGCCAGTATGAGGATGCCGGAAGCGTCGAAGACCAGGTGCTTAAAAGCGCCTACCTTATTGGCAAACAGGTTAGCGCAGTAGTAACAAATGAGGCGGGCGAGGAATCGACCGTAACCGGCAAGGTGGAGAAGATCCGGATTCAGGACGGGATAATCTACCTTATGATTGACGGTAAGGACGTAAAACTTTCGGACATCACAGAGATTTCCGAAACGCAGCCCGCACAGGAAGAAACAAATTAAAAATTACGGAGGACAATCATTATGATGCGTTCACTTTATTCCGGCGTGACCGGATTACGTTCCCATCAGACTAAGATGGACGTTATAGGCAACAACATAGCAAACGTAAACACGGTAGGATATAAGGCCAGCCGTGTGGTATTTCAGGATATCTACAGCCAGACGGTGGCTCCGGCATCGGCGAGCACGGTAAACAGAGGCGGAACGAACCCGCAGCAAATAGGCCTTGGCGTTCAGCTCGCGACGATAGACGTACTCAATACCGAGTCATCGTCTCAGTACACAGGCAATACGCTTGACCTTGCCATCGACGGAGACGGGTACTTCGTTATCAACAACAGGGGAACGATAACATATACCCGCGCGGGCAACTTCTACACCGACGAGGACAACTTTCTCGTAGACTCGAACGGTAACTACGTACAGGGGTACGAAGTAGACACCGACGGCGAACTCGTATACAGGGACGCGCTTGGCGCGGTCTGCGCCCCCACGGACGCGGGCGCAAGGCTTACGATGCAGAGGATATATATAGACCCTGATTATTATGATGTATCCGTAAGCAGCAACGGCCAGGTAGTGGGGCTAGACGAGCTCACGAGCCAGAGCCACGTTTTAGGGCAGCTGGTGCTCGCTACGTTCGCGAACCCGAACGGACTTGAGAAGACGGGCTCCAACAACTACAGGACGACGGTCAATTCGGGAGACCCTGTGTACAATACCCCGGGCGTGGGAGGCACAGGAGTTCTCAATCCGGGCTGTCTCGAAATGTCCAACGTCGACCTTACGGCGGAATTCGCTGATATGATAGTAACTCAGAGAGGTTTTCAGGCGAACTCGAGAATAATCACCACGACTGACGAGATGCTCGAAGAACTCGTCAACATGGTAAGGTAGCAGAGTCTTTGACGGCGGTCGGGATACCATAACCGGCCCTGACCGCCGGCTTAGCAGGACTTGGGGGTAAAGGATTATGATAAACGTTCACAGGATAAATACCGAAGAATTTTTGGTGAACTGCGAGCTTATAGAGTTTGTGGAGGAAACGCCCGACACCGTTATCTCGATGGCTTCCGGGAGAAAACTTGTTGTATCCGAGAAGTGCAGCGAGATAAAAAGGCTAATAATAGAGTACAAGCGGCAGATCCATTCCACTGATCCTAAAGAGGAAAAATAGAGGTACGATGCATTGGAATTAACGACTATAGTAGGAATAGCAGCGGGATTTATATTTGTCTTTGTTTCCATACTTTTTGGCGGTTCGCTGAGTTCGTTCTTCAACCTGCCGTCGCTCTTTATTGTGTTTGGAGGGACTATCGCTTCAACAATTGTTTCTTACCATGGAAAAGCGCTGAAGTCCCTTAAGACTGTTTATTTCAATGCGTTTAAAAAGAAGGACTCAGATCTGAACGAGGATATAGAGCTCATCATAAGCATAGCGAATATCGCGAGGCGTGAAGGGCTATTAGCGCTTGAAGACGCCACGGCAGAGCTTGAAAACCCGTTCCTCAAAAAGGGCATCATGCTTATAGTTGACGGCGCTGACGCCGAGCTTATCAAAAACGTGCTGGAGACAGAGATCTACTTCATACAGGCAAGGCATGCTCAGGGGCAGGCGATAGTCAACAGCATGGCGTCTTACGCTCCCGCGTACGGCATGATAGGAACGCTTATAGGACTCATAAATATGCTGAAGAATTTAAGCGACTACGCTGCGCTTGGGCCCGGAATGTCCGTTGCGTTAATAACTACTTTTTACGGAGTGTTACTGGCCAACCTCGTTTTTATACCGATCTCAAAGAAATTAAAGTCGCAAAGCGACAGCGAAACGCTGCAAAAAGAGCTTTATATTGAAGGCCTGCTGTCGATACAAAACGGTGAAAACCCGAGGATAATAAAAGACAAGCTGACTTCGTTTATCTCGCGCAGCGATATAAGAAAAGAACAGCCAGTCAAGGAACAGGATACAAACGCCGAGGTTAAGGAGATAGTGCGGTGAGAAGGAACAAACCGGAAGCCCCTCAAGAGGAAGGCTCACCGGCGTGGATGAATACATACGGAGATATGGTAACGCTGCTGCTTACGTTTTTCGTACTGCTTTTTTCTTTTTCTACGATCGACGCGAAAAAATGGGAAGAGATAGTTAATTCGTTTACCGGAATAACCATTCTCGAGATACCCGCGCTTGACCCTAACGCGCCCGGTGAGACCGAGGGGAGACAAAAGGGCAAGTTCGTTATCACATCTGCGCAGCCGTCGGCCACTCCGGAGCCTGCGCAGGAAACGAGCGCTCCCGTGTCGCTGAAAAACGACCATATAATCGTCAGCTTCAACGAGATGTACGCGAGAATAAAAAATCATATCGAGCAGAATGAGCTTGAGCAGATAATGACAGTTCAATATGTCGACGAATATACAGTGCTTCTGAGGATGTCTGACTCCGCGTTCTTCGATTCGGGGAGCGATAAGATAAAAGAAGACGTAAAAGTCGTGCTGCAGGATGTCTGCGCGATAATAAAAGAATATGAGGATCTTATTCGTACGATACGCGTAGAAGGCCATACGGACAACGTGCCTATGAAAAATGCTAATTTCGTAGATAACTGGGATCTTTCAACGGGAAGAGCCGAAAAAGTCGTAAGGTATACCATAAAGGTTACGAAACTGAATCCTGCGCTGTTCAGTGCGACCGGTTACGGAGAATACCGTCCGATAGCCGATAACAAAACAGCCGCGGGCAAGGCAAAGAACAGGCGCGTTGACTTTATAATAGAAAACATACTGAAAGGATAGACGTAAAGCCATGAAAAAGATAATTATAATAATAGTATTGGTTTTACTCGTTGCAGGAGCGGGGCTGTACTTCTTTGTATTTTCCGGAGGACCGAAAGAGCCGGATATCTGTTACTATACTCCTGGCGATTATTTCGTTACAAATGTGAAGGACAGCACGGCGCTGTTCAAGGTAACGATAGTGATAGAATACTTAACGACGAACGAGGAAAGCACGCGTGAGCACCTTTCGGAGATCAACCATGCAATACGCGATATAATAGTGTTCACACTTCGTTCAAAGACGGAACCAGAGCTTCGCTCGCAGGGCATCGAGCAGGAGCTGAGAAATGCTATTGTGGATAATTTAAACAAGGGTTTGGGTATTGACTATATAAGTACCATCTATTTTAATGATTTTGTGATACAATAGTTTTTATTTTGGTTTCCGAACCTGTGATGTTTGGGGCCAACACAGATAGGAGAGGCGCGTTGTCAAACATATTATCTCAAAACGAAATAGATGAACTATTAAGCGTATTAGCTTCGGGAAATGACGCCTCCGCCGATATGCAGTCGGAGGATGAAGCCAAGCTTATTAAATCTTACGACTTCAGGACGGCGAATAAGTTTTCGAAAGACCAGATGCGTACGCTGCATTTTATATACGATAATTTTGCCAGCAGGCTGTCAACCTATTTGTCGGGAACGCTTAGGGCAGCTTGTGAAGTTGAGATAATTTCCATAGAAGAACAGACGTTTTCAGAGCTCAGCAACTCCATGCCCACACCTGTTATCGTATCGATAATAAACATGCCTCCGCTGCAGGGATCGGTGCTGTTTGAGATATCTCCCGTAATATCATATGAGATAATCAGCAGGCTGTTGGGGGGAACAGGGCAGTTCGATAATGTCGACAAACCGTTTACGGAAATAGAGATTTCCATAATGGAAAGGATTATCCGCAGAATACTGCAGCTTATGAACGAAGCCTGGGAAAAGATAAACAAAGTGACAGCGTCTCTTGACAGGATAGAAACGAGTTCGCAGTATGTCCAGATAGTATCGGCAAACGAGCCCATCGCTATAATAACGATGAACGTAAAGATAGGAAATGTGTCCGATATAATAAACCTTTGCATACCGCATGTGGCAGTGCAGCCAATCGCGAAGCAGCTCGTAATGAAATCGTGGTATTCGGACAAGAACGTAACGCGCACGAATGAAGAAAAGAAGGATTTTGAAGCCAGGCTGTCGGGGATTTATCTTACTCTTCAGGCCATCTTCAACAACACAAACGCATCGGTGAAAGATGTGCTTGGAACGCAGATCGGCGATGTGATAAGGATAGACCACAATATAAACGAGCCGATTACCATAAAGGTTGAGCATATACCAAAGTTTAAGGGAGCCATCGGTTTGCGGGGCACAAACTATGCCGTACAGGTAGGGGAAATACTTAAGGAGGGTACAGTCAATGAATTATCAGACACCTTTGAATGACGATTACAGCAAAATGCCGGATGAAACGGCTGATATAACGCTAAGCGCCCATGAGAAAGACGCTCTGGGTGAAATAGGCAATATTTGCATGGGTACATCCGCCACCACTTTATCTACGCTGCTTGGCAAGAGGGTAACAATTACAACGCCCACAGTGAGCATATCGCACGGCAACGAATATCTTGACGATTATGAAAGGCCGGTGGTGCTTACTGAGGTCTCTTATATACAAGGCCTTGACGGGCTTAATACATTTCTTATCAAAAAAGAGGACGCCCTTTTGATAACGAGCCTTCTTATGGGCGGCGACGGAACCGATGCAAATACAGGCGAATATGATGAGATTTATTTAAGCGCAATCAGCGAAGTAATGAATCAGATGGTCGGATCCTCATCTACAGCGCTTGCTAACACGCTGCATGTGCATGTAAACATATCTCCGCCTGTTATCCGGGAGCTTACCGACGATGAAAAATACGAAAAGAGGCAATCCGAAGAGGATGCTATAGTGATAAGCTTCAGGATGGAAATAGAAGACCTTCTTGTAAGCAATATTATGCAGGTCATGCCGGTTAGATTCGGTAAAAAGCTCGTAACCTCCATTAGTGAACCGGAGGAGCAGGCAGAAGAGAAAAAAACACCCATCAGTGTTAAGCAAGAAATATCTGAAGAAAGTGCGGTCAAGGATATGCAAAGCAGTGTTGTTCAAAATCCGAGCGTCGAGGAAAAAAACGTCGAGTTAAAGTCGGTGCAGTTTCAAACGTTTGACAACATAAGCGCTGCCGGGAATATTGCGATGGGCAACAATATCGATCTTATTATAGATGTTCCCCTGCAGGTTACGGTAGTGCTTGGAAAGAGCAGAAAGAATATAAAAGAGATACTCGATCTTGGCATGGGCTCTATAATCGTGCTAGACCGTCTGGCAGGGGAAATGGTAGACGTGCTCGTCAACGGAAAGATGTTCGCGCGCGGTGAGGTGGTCGTTATAAACGACAACTACGGCGTAAGGATTACAGAGATGGCTGAGTCAAACCCGGCGAAGTCATAACCCCGGGTTGCAAATCATAAAGCAATCGTGAGGGCTTCAGCCAGCTTTATATTGTCACAAAAGTAATAGAGTATAATATACGGGCGCTTTGCCCGCGCAGCCCACACCTTGCAGTTTTGCGCAGTTTAAAGCGAAGCAAGGAACAAATCGAAGCGAGCAAAACTGAGAACTGGCGGAAAACCGAAGGTTTTAGGCAAGCTCGAACCGGCTTTAGCCGGTTTTTTGCGCTGAAATATGTTAATTATGTAACCTGATATTCAGATTGTATATAGTGTTTAACTGACTGAAAAAACGTATTATTTGTGATATAATATAAAAAATTGGCTTAGGGGGTTTTGGCCATGTCTTTTATACTTCCGGAGGATATGAGGCTCGGAGTCGCGGCCGCGGCAACTCAGATAGAGGGCGGCAACAGGCAGAACAGCTGGTACGACTGGCATCTCAAGGGACATATAAAAGACGGCTCTGACCCGTCCGTTGCGAATATGCATTATGAGCTGTACGAACACGATGCTCAGATAATGCACGGCCTTGGTATAAAGGATTATCGCCTCGGTATCGAATGGGCAAGGCTCGAGCCCGAGCGAGGGGTGTTCGATGAACAAGAGTTCATGCATTACCGCAAAGAGCTGCTGCTATTAAAAGAACTTGGAATAAAGCCGCTTCTCACCATCCACCATTTTACCAATCCTCTTTGGTTTGAGCGTATGGGCGCGTTTGAAAGCAAAGAATGCGTATCGATATTTCTGAATTTCGTTAAAAAGGTTATAGAAGAGCTGGGAGACCTCGTTTCGGAGTATATCACAATAAACGAGCCTAATGTTTACGCTGTAATCGGGTATTTCTTCGGCGAATGGCCTCCCGGCAAAAAGTCGTTCAAAGCGACAATCCGTGTGCTTAACAACATGTGCGAATGTCATGTGAAGGCGTATGAGCTTATACTTAAGCTGCGCGAGGGCATGGGGTACGGCGACACTATGGTAAGCTACGCCCATCATATGAGAGTGTTCGCTCCGAAAAACCCCAAAAATCTGTGGCACCGAATATGCACGCCTATATTGCGCCGCGTATTTCAATCCTCAGTATCAAAAGCGTATCTTACAGGCAGAGGCAGTTTTCCGCTGAAGAGCGTAAAAGGAGTTTCACAAGGCACGTTCTGCGATTTCCACGCGATAAATTACTACAGCCGGGCGGCAGTCGCGGGTTTTTCAGAGGAGTATATGGACGGCGTGCCAGTCAACGACCTCGGGTGGGAGATATACCCCGAGGGTATAGTCAAAGTGTCTAAGGAGCTTTATGAGCTTTCAAAACTTCCTGTCTACATAACAGAAAACGGCACGTGCGACAACACGGACGATTTTCGCAGCCGCTATATATACGAGCATATAAAGGCGCTCTGTGAAAGCGGACTGCCCGTAAGGCGCTATTATCACTGGTGTTTTACCGACAACTTCGAGTGGTTAGAGGGCTTCTCGGCGAGGTTCGGGCTCGTGCATATCGATTATTTAAACCAGGAGCGCACAGTAAAGCGCAGCGGAGAGTTTTATAAGAGGATGATAGAGCACAGGGGCGTCACGCAGGAAATGTACGGCGAATTCTGCGCTGTGGTATATAAGACTAATAAGGCTTAAAGGCTGCCGGATTTGTTTTTTAGCTTGGAGACCATGCTCCATTTCAAATGACAATAAGGAGGAAGCAAATGAGCTCACAAGACAAACGAAACAAGTGGTTCTTTGGTTTAGGTACTGTCGGTCGGGACATGTTCTACTCGCTGGAAAGCATGTTCCTGATGGTATACCTTACTGAGGTAATGAAGCTTTCCAACGAAATGCTCGGGTGGGTAGGCGGAATCCTGACGGGCCTGCGAATCTTTGATGCGCTGAATGATCCGGTAATGGGGCTTATAGTGGATAATACAAAGTCCCGCTGGGGCAAGTTCAAGCCGGCAATGCTTTTTGGTGCTTTATCGAGCGCCATATTCGTAGTGCTGTTATTTTCAGATCTCGGGTTGTCTCCGGTAGCGTTTGTAGCTTTTTTTACGCTGTGTTATCTTGCCTGGGATATTACATATGGGCTCAACGATATCGCCTACTGGTCGATGCTTCCAGCCTTGACGCTTGATCAGAATAAGCGGGAAAAAATAGGTTCGTTTGCAAGGATATGCGCCAATATTGGTCTTTTCGCTGTTGTCGTGGGAATGGAGCCTATAACCGGCGCTTTGACTGAAGCGCTGGGGAACGCAAAGCAGGCATGGTTTGTTTTTGCCGTGGCCATATCCGTTTTGATGATAGGTTTCCAGTTGTTTACGCTGTTTGGCGCTAAAGAACAGCGCAGCGCGTTTAAACAGGAGGAAAAGACATCTTTACGGGGCATGTTCCGGGCAATTTTCAAAAACGATCAGCTGTTATTCACCGTCATTTCTATGGCTCTGTTTATGATAGGATACATGTCAACTACAAACCTTGGATGGCACTTCATGGCATATGCGTATGGCGATGCGGGTATGTATCCGATTTTTGCCGCGGTGGTTGGAGTTTCACAGATAACGGCGCTCGCGATTTTTCCGCTCTTCAGCAAACGTTTTAATCGTAAGCAGCTTTATACCGGCGCTACGATACTCGTGCTTGCAGGATACGCATTGTTCTTCTTTACGCCTATGAACATCATTCCGATAGGCATAGCTGGCGTGCTGCTTTTCGTAGGCGAAGCTTTCATACAACTGCTGATGCTTATGTTCCTTGCGGATACGATAGAGTACGGGCAGTGGAAATCGGGCAAGCGCAACGAAGCCGTTACATTTTCAGTACAGCCGCTTATAAACAAGATAGGCGGGGCTATTGCCACCGGCGTAATGACGATAACACTGATACAATCCGGGATAAACGAAGCGGGTACGCTGGGGGCAGCAGTGACTCCGGAAGGCATAACGCAGCTTAAACTTGCGATGTTCATACTTCCGCTTTTCTGTATCGTAACGGGCTACCTGATCTACCTCTGGAAATACAAGATAGACAAGAAGTTCTATGACAAGATAGTATCAGACCTTGCCGAGAGGGGCGACATAAAAGGCGATATCGCTGATGCATAACAGATATTAACCGTAAAGAGGCTGCTTTAGTGAACGAGCGGCCTTTTTATATGCTTTGGAAAATGATTAGTGAGTGTTCGTAAGCTTTTTTATAACGTATAGATTAGAACCAAAGTCTCCGAGCAGCCTTGTATGCTCGTTGTAATAGCTTCCTATAAACTGGTTGTTAAGGCGGATGCCCGCATTCAGCATATCGCCGCTGCATTCGTAGCTTTCAACGCAGTCGGTGAGCCGGTAAAACCTGCCCACTGTTCGCAGTATCAAGCCTTCGGGGTCGAGTGATACAGGAAGTATATGCTTGACGAGCCCGCCGAAGCGCTTTATAAATAAGCTCTGAGGACGGGTGCTGACCGAATAACGGCTATCGGCGTCAAGCCCGGTAAGCGGAAGACAGTCGTAGCCCTCACTCGCTTGCGTCTGTGTTTGAAAGAATCCGGCGACGGCTTCGCTGCCGTCGGCGGCTGTGCATTGCCAATGCGTTTTGTTTTCCTTCATCGCGGGCAGCCGCGAAAATCTGCCGTATTGGAACGTTTTGCGGTGCGCCTTGTAGAACGCTATCTGCTCTTTTATCTCTTTTCTTTCAACGCGCGTAAGATACTTTAAGTCCATCTCGTAGCCGAGGCATCCGAAACACGCGACATTAAAGCGCGTCGTCAAAGGAGTGTTCCTCAGCGTCTGCTGGTGAGGAGCCTCGGATACATGCGCGCCCATAGCTGAAAGAGGATAGAGGTGGGAGAGTCCGCCCTGTATCTTCAGGCGCTCTATGGGGTCGGTGTCGTCCGACGACCATACCTGAGGCGAATAGCACAGCATGCCGAGGTCGAAGCGGTTGCCGCCCGATGAGCAGCTTTCGAGCAGAACGTGCGGGCGCGGACGGAATATGCGCCCTAAGATATCGTAAAGCCCGATGATATAGCGGTGGAAGAACTCTCCCTGATTTGAAAGCAGCGGAGAGTAAGCGTCGCTGATATGGCGGTTCATGTCCCACTTGACGTAGGATATGCCCGACTCGTCGATTATGCGCGATACGTTATCAACTATGTAATCGCGAACTTGGGGGTTGCAGAGGTCGAGAACGAGCTGGTTGCGCCCGAGCGCAGGCTTTTTTCCGGGCGTGCACACGGCGTATTCGGGATGAGCGCGGTAAAGTTCGCTGTCCTCATTGACCATCTCGGGCTCGAACCACAGCCCGAACTCCATGCCGAGCCTTCGTATCCTCTTCGCGAAGCGCGGCAGACCGAAAGGCAGCTTCTTTATATTCACAGTGTATTCGCCAAGCCCCGCTTTGTCGTCGTTGCGTTTGCCGAACCATCCGTCGTCCAGCACGAAAAGCTCTACACCCAGACGGCGGGCGCGGCGCGCAAGACGGAGAAGCCGCCCCTGGGTAAACTTAAAAAAATGAGCTTCCCAGTTGTTTATCAGCACAGGGCGCTCTTTACCTTGCCAGTCGCCCCGAACGATATGGTTATTTATAAAGTCGTGAAAGCTTTTTGACAGACCGTTAAAGCCGCCTGAAGAAAACGTCATAATGGCTTCCGGCGTTTCAAACCTTTCGTCCTTTTTAAGCGTCCACTCGAAGCAGTGAGGGTTTATACCGAGCTGCACGCGCAAGATATCGTGGTTTGAAAGCTCGACCGCTCCGTAATGGTTGCCGCTGTAAACAAGGTTGAAACCGTAAACGCGACCGCGCTCCTCCGAGGCTGCCTCCTCGGCGAGCAAGAAGCCGGGGTTGTGCCTGTTGCTGCTTGCGCCCGTAGCTGAGCTGTTCACATACATGCCATACTCGACGGGGCGCTCATGCTTATGAGCCTCTTTAATCCAGCCTCCGTCAAATGTGACAAAGCGAAAGTTTCTGTTCGGCAGGTCGGTCATCATGCTCATGAGCCGCCTTATCACTAACGGATTCTCGTTGTGGTTGATGAGAACCGCGCGGCGCGTTATGACGTTCGTCTGCTCGTATACCGTGTAATAGAGCAGCAGCTCAACGTTATTTGAGGCGTCCTGCATAGTTATCTCAAGAGTGGAGCAGCCGTCTCCGTCGCCGTAAGACGAGGGCAGCGTTTGCATTGGAGGCGCGCCCGGAAATATGCAGTGAGCCTTGTATATGAAGTCGCTGCAAAAGCTCCCGTCAGGCATTTTTATCTCGGCGGGGGAGTGGCGGTAATCTCCGCGTCCTATGCCCGACCATTCAAGGCACATGTTGTCGAGGCAGTACGTCGGGTCTTGGGGGTCGTATACCACGCTGCTGCCTATAAGCGCGGTGCGCTTTAAAACGAGTGCTTGCGGGTCATGAAGCGCAAGGCGCTCGCCGTAATGGATGTGCTCGAGATGCCCGAAGTCCGTTATGCGAAACCAATAGCTTGTCTCGTCGGTGGTCAGATAGAAAACGCTTCCCTTTTCTTCTATCATTGTGCCGCCCCCTTATCAATGATAATCGCCTCAAAGGGTCTGAGCCGTCCGTCGTAATCCGTTCTTACGTAATTCGAAACCAGCACGGAGCCGCCGCAAGGAGCGCTCATGGGCCGTCTGCCGAAGTTGAGCAATACACGATAAACCCGGCCGTCCTTATCGCGTTCATAGACGAATAAATGCCTTTTAGCGGTTATGAGCGTGAAATCGCCGTATTTGAGTACGTCGCTGCCCGCGCGCAGCGCTATCATGCGCTTATAGAAGCTGCGGACTGAATCCGGATCGCCCCTCTGTGCGGCAAGGTTTATGCGCGTATAGTTTTTGTTTATACCGAGCCACGGAGTTCCTGTCGTGAACCCCGCGTTTTTCGTATCGTCCCACTGGAAGGGTGTGCGCGCGTTGTCGCGCGAAGAGCGCTGTATCATGCGCCAGCGGTAAAACCCCGGTATGCGCAGCCTCTTTGCCGTCTTGTAGATGTTGAGCGATTCGATATCGCGTATGTCTTCCATGCCTGCAAAATCGAAGTTCGTCATGCCTATCTCCTGCCCCTGATAGATAAATGGCGTGCCTCTGAGCGTCAGCAGCATTACGCACAGCATCTTTGCCGACTGAGCCCAAAACTCATTATCGTCACCGAAACGCGAAACGCTTCTCGGCTGGTCGTGGTTTTCAAGATAATTGGTGCACCATTCGAGCGTTTGCTGCCACTTCGTTATAACCCTGCCGAATCTTCCGGCGTGGAACCTGCGCCTGAACCACTTAACGAAATACTGATCAGTGTCCATATGCTCGAACGAGAATATCATGTCGAGCTCTCCGCGGCTCTCGTCGCATAAGTCTTTTCCCATCTCGGGAGTAACGAATATCGTCTCGCCGACGGTAAAGCAGTCGTATTTGCTGAGCACGTCGCTGCGCAGCTCGCGCAGTATATCGTGCACGCCCGGCTGAGAAACGTAATGCTCGCTACCTTTGATAATGAACTTTTTGCTGTCGTCGAACGACGATTTGCTGAGTATGTTTATAACGTCGCACCGAAAGCCCGCTACGCCCTTCTTCAGCCAGAAGTGCATGACGTCCTTCATCTCTTCGAGCACTTTGGGGTTGCGGTAGTTGAGGTCGGGCTGCTTTTTGGCGAACAGGTGCATGTAATATTCGCCGCTCTTTTCGTCAAACTCCCAGCAGCTTCCGCCGAACAGGCTTATCCAGTTGTTTGGGGGCTTTGCGTTTTTCGCGGGTTTCCAGATATAATAATCGCGGAAAGGGCTCGATTTGTCGCGGCTTTCTATAAACCACGGATGCTCGTCGGACGTGTGGTTTATGACGAGGTCCATAATGATCTTTATATTGCGCTTTGCGGCCTCGTCTATAAGCCTCTCCATATCGCCCATCGTGCCGAACTTCGGGTCTATATCGCGGTAATCGCTTATGTCGTAGCCGTTGTCCGCGTCGGGTGAACGGTATACAGGGCTCAGCCATATTACGCCGACGCCAAGGTCCTTTAGCTCGCTGAGGTGCGCTATGATGCCGGGGATGTCTCCGATGCCGTCGCCGTTCGTATCGGCGAAGCTGCGGGGATAGATTTGGTAGACTACCCGCTCCTGCCACCATTTAGACATAGGGCCGCCTCCTTTTTATTGGAATTGTCGAATTTTGTGAGTATACGATAACAGTTTAGTATAAGTTTGTCTCATACGTCAATGGGGGGTATATGACCGGTGTAAAAAAGTATATAGTACAAGCAAATTTACACAGTGACATATTATTACGAGTGTAATAGAATTATACTATAAATTATAAGATATTGGGGTACATAACATGACGTGTCCGAGATGCAAAAGCTCAAACGTTACCGCGCAGGCGGTCACGGAAACAACTTCAAAAGGCAAGGTAAAGGGTTTCGGCTGTATAAAGGCGTTCTTTGGCTGGATTTTCTTTTCTCTGCCGGGGCTGCTTTGCGGCCTGTGCGGAATGGGTAAGGAGAAGACAAGAACAAGGACAAGGACGACAGTGATAAGGATATGCCAAAATTGCGGCAAACAGTTTTAGGGCTGCTTCAGGACATAGGGGACAGGAGCGGCTGCCACCAGATGCCCGAGAGAAGCTTTATAATAAACGATTACGTTTTTCCGGTCTGCGCGAGATGCACGGGCGTCGCCTTGGGGCAGATAGCGGCTGTATTCGCGTATATAATAGGGCTGAGGTGCCCTTATTATATCGCGGCGCTGCTGCTTGCCGTAATGGGCGCGGACTGGCTCATCCAGCGGCTAAGGATAAGAGAATCGACGAATACTCGAAGGTTCATAACCGGAATACTGGGTGGTTTCGGGCTGTTTTGCGTTTATATTAATACAGCGATACTGCTGTATAACGCAATATTCTGATGATCAATACAAGTAAAATTATTAAGCATAACAGTAAAGGCCATACTTGTAATTATGAAGATAGGCGTTTTATCAGATACCCATATACCCGGCAAAGCGAAAGCGCTGCCAAAGGCGGTGCTTGATGCTTTTGCCGGAGCCGATCATATCATACACGCGGGGGATATCCTTTCAACAGACGTTTTGAACGAACTCGGCAAGCTCGCGCCGGTCACCGCGGTCGCGGGTAACATTGACCCGCCTGAGCTGCGGTATTTGCTCGGGGAAAAGAAGATAATACTCCTTGGCGGTTTTCGGTTCGGTATCGTTCACGGACACGGGAGCAAAGGCACAACGCTCGGGCGCGCGATAAAAAGCTTCGGGCATGACGATGTGGACTGTATAATATTCGGGCACAGCCATTACCCTTATTGCGGATATCACGAAGGCATACTGCTCTTTAACCCGGGCTCTCCTACAGACAAGCGAAGGAACATGTATTACTCGGCGGGGCTCCTCGAGGCAGGTAAGCGCATTAAGCCGCGAATATTTTACTTTGACAAAGAAGGCTTCGTAAGATAAAGGCAGTAAAGCTTAAAGGTATTATAATACTGTAATACTGCAAAAAAATATCCCTTTGCCCGCATTAGCGGCGGACAAAGGGATCGATGTGGGTCAGGTCGTTTCTTCCTTCAGCGCGTCGAGTATGTTTTCCTTCTTTATCTTTGACGTTGAGTAAAGCATCGTCGAAAACACAATTACGAGTATCATCAGCACTGCCACACCGTAGCTCACCCATGGAAGCGTGAATGTGGATGTCAATACTGACTGCTGCATGCCGAAAAGCAGGAACGCTACCGCGACGCTTATGGGAAGGCCGTAGAGGAGCCCCTTTAATCCATAGAATATGCTCTCAAACCTTATCATGCTGCCGAAGCTCCTAGGCGTCATGCCCACAGAGCGCAGCATCGCGAACTCCCTGCGCCTTAGCGCTATGTTAGTGGATACTGTGTTGAATATGTTGGCGATGCTTATCAGGCTTATCAGTATTATAAAGCCGTACACGAACACTCCCAGAAACAGCTGCAGATTCTGCTCGGAGCGAGAGGCGCTCTTTAAGTTGAACACATTTACGCCTTTACCTTCCGTAAGCTGAGCTATCTGTTTTTCAACATACTGATCGTCGCTGGTCGTCATATATGATTCGTAACTTATTGCGCTGTAGCCCTTCAACTGTTCGAACTTCTCCTCGCTGAAGCTGCCGGCGATACTGTTCCAGACGTCGTCAGACACTATGAATGTCGCCCTCGATAACTCGCCGGTCAAAACTCCAATAGGGCGCTTGTCGGTTACGGCGCCTATAGTCAATAAAACGCTCTCGCTGTATTCGCCTGCTTCTTTCGGATCTCCCGCGGTGAACAAAAGCGTATCTCCGGAGTCGACGCGCAGGATATTGCCCGCGACCTTTTTAAAGTCGTTTTCGCCTATATACATATTGGATTGCCCGTAATTGATTAGTATCGCTTTAGGATGCACCGCATCCGTAAATTCGGACGAATTCAACCCCGCCTCGTCCGCATATTTTATGAATGACTCATCGTCAAGTCCAACCACGGAAATTATGAAATCGATTTTTCCGCTTGGAGCAATTCCGCTTTGATACATAGTATATTCTTTTGCCGGATCGGTTAACTGATCTGCATCCAAAGAGACCGACCCGGTGAGCGTTGAAGTCAATGTAAGTTCATTAACCTGCTCAAGCGCAGCTATTCGTTTATTTATCTGTTCCTGCTCCGGGCCGAAAGCGCTGTGGTAGTATACCGCTATGTCAAAGTTATACCCTTCGTAGCTAGCGCCCGACAGCCTCGTCGTTATGCTCGTGTATGTAGAGACCGTGAGGAACAGCACAAGGCTTATTACGAGTGACAGTATCGTAGCGCGATACCTCTTGCGGCTGCGCTTTAGGTTTTTCAGAGCTATCTCCGCTTCAAAGCCGAATAGCTTGCGTACAAGCCCCGACGTCCTGACGGCGCTGTGCGTCAGCCTTACCTCTTTGGTTAAGCGTATAGCGTCTATGGGCGTTATCTTTGACGCCCGCCTTGCCGGTATCCAAGCGGACATGAATATAGTTACTGCTGACAGTCCGACCGCGGCCGCCACAGCTAGGGGAGGCACGATTAGCGTCAGCTTAATGCCCGTCGCCACCGTAAGAAAGCTGTCCATCAGCGGCTGTATAGCAGCTACTGTTATAGCCGAGCCTCCTATGCCCGCGAGTATCCCCAGGGGTACGCCGATAAGCCCGATTAAAAACCCTTCGTAGTATACGCTAACGCGTTTTTGCCGTTTCGTGGCGCCAACGCTCGCGAGCAGCCCCAGCTGCTTTGAGCGCTCGGCTACGGATATAGCGAACGCGTTATATATCAGTGAAATGGAGGATATCATGATTATCAGTATTATGACAGCCATGAATCCCTGCAGAAACAGGTAAACGTTATCGTGCCTTACTACGCCGTAGTAACGCAGAAGTTCGTTGTTGAACTCGACGCCTCCCGATGCTGCGGCCTGATTGGCTAGCGCGGGTATATCTTCATATATATCGCGGTTTATATTTTTGGCTGTGATAAAAATATCGACTGTGCCGTCCTGCGAAAGCGCGCTCTCGTCAATGAGCCCCAAAACGCCGTAACCCGTCGACCAGCTGCTCTCAAAACTAGGAGGTTCCATAACGCCGACGACTGCAAAACGGTCCGAGCGCTGTACCGTAAAAACAGGAGATACAACCTCATTTCCCTGATCGTCGTATCCAGCGGGAATATAGTCGTTGCCTTCAACCTTGATTCCGTTTGTCATAACTATTTCCCCTATATCGAGATCGAGTATAGAACCCACAGTATTGACCGTCCCGTTACCGGTTAGTGAGGATGAGATTAGCACCTCGCCGCTGCTTTCAGGCATACGGCCCGACACAAGGCGTATGGACATCTGATCGAAGCCGCTTTCGCCGTATTGCCTTACATAATAATATTTTTTTGTGTGCGCCTCAGGCGCGTCAATCGTGGCAAACCCAAGGTCTTTGCTCAGCGCAGCCGCATCCACGGCATTGCTGTTGGTGATAGCGCTGATATTCTCGGCCGGTACGTCCATAATCTTAGCGTGCCAGTTACCGCCGTCGGCTATCGTGCTGCGCTGTATCATGCTGACAAGAGAAGTCACGAATACTGCCACGGCTAAAATCATAGCGGTCGAGATAGTGACGCCTATTATCGTTACAATCGTACGCTTTTTATTCTGCCTGAGGCTTTTGAGCGTAAAGCTTCGGATCACGTTCATCTGATCACCTCGTCGCGCGCTATGCGCCCGTCCTCAAGCGTGATGATACGGTCGGCCTGCAGCGCCGTCTGCGAGTCGTGCGTCACGAGTATAAGCGTCTGATTATACTTCTTGTTGGAAACGCGCAGAAGGTTAATAATGTCGGCGCTGTTTTTGCTGTCGAGGTTGCCGGTAGGTTCGTCCGCGAGCACGAGCGCGGGGCTGTTTATAAGCGCGCGGCCTATGGACACCCTCTGCTGCTGCCCGCCAGATAGCTGGTTGGGAAGATGCTTTTTTCTGTCGGTGAGGCTCAGCATATTAAGTATGTCATTGAGCTGAGACTTTTCGGGTTTGCGCGTGTCGAGCAGCAGAGGCAGCGTGATGTTTTCCTCTACGTCAAGAACGGGTATAAGGTTATAGAATTGATATATAAGCCCGACCTGCCTGCGGCGAAACACCGCGAGCCTGCTTTCATCAAGGCCGTAAATATCGGTGTTGTCCACAAATACCTTGCCTGACGTGGGTCTGTCGACGCCGCCCAAGATATGCATCAGCGTGCTCTTGCCCGAGCCGGACGAGCCTACGATGGCCAGAAATTCGCCCTTCGTTACGCTTAACGAAACCCCGTCCAGCGCGTTTACCGCGGCTTCGCCGCTGCCGTATGTCTTGCATAGATTCTCGACTCTCAATATTTCCATATAAAGCTCCTTAATCGGCATAAATATTTATGCTGCAATCATACGGCTCCCGTGTGACGCGCATGTGACATTTCTGGTGACGGTTTTGTCATTTTGGAAAGCGTACCGTGAACAGGCTGCCGCCGTGCTCTGTATTTTTAGCGCTTACGGAGCCGCCCTGTTCTTTTATAATAGCCGCGGCCATCGAGAGCCCTATGCCCACGCTGTCGTCCGAAGCGTTCTTGCCGCGGTAGAAACGATTAAAGATATGCGCAAGATCGTTGCCGTCTATTCCGGGGCCGCTGTCCGTGATCTTTATCTCAGCAAACAGAGGGTTGTCCTCGCATGATATGGTTATCTCCCCGTATTGCGGGGTATGCTCCACGCAGTTTTTCAGTATGTTGAGTATCGCCTCCGCCGTCCAGTTTTCGTCGCACGTAAGGCTGATCCCGTTGTCCTGTATCGTAATCGCCTGTTCCTTAAGTTCTGCCGGAATGAGCAGGGGAGCGCACGCCTTTTCGAGCAGCGCCTTGGCGGATACGGCGCGCGGCAGGAGCGCCACCATCTTCGCGTCGAGCTTTGAGAGCTTTAACAGTGATGAGACGAGCCACTGCAGCCTCTCGAGCTGCAGGCGCATCCTGTTTGTGAATTCGATGCGCTTTTCCTCGGACAGGCCTGCATCGCAAAGCAGATCCGTCATCATGAACATAGAGGTGAGCGGTGTTTTAAGCTGATGTGATATGTCGGAGAGAGCGGCGGCAAGCTTTGTCTTTTCCTGCGCGAGCGTCTCATTTTGCTGGCGCAGCATCACCGTTACCTTGTAAAGCTCGCTCTTGAGGATGGAAAGCTCGCCCTCGGTGTAATCCCGCACGTCAAGCTCATAGTCGCCGCTGTTTATCATTTTAAGGTATGCATTGAGGCGGCTTATCTGCTTGTAGCGCCACCATGTAAACACGGCGGCTGCGGCGATAAGCAACAGCGCCGTCGCTCCGACGATGATTCCCGCTGAAAAAGGCATGAGAAACGCGGCGGCGGCGCCTGATGAGCCTATAATAAAAGCTGTTATCAGGAAAATACCGAACTCTTTGTTACGTATGACACGCATATCATTCACCCGCCTTATACCCAAGGCCGCGAACGGTATGGATTATCTTCGGGTTTTGGGCGTCGTCCTCTATCTTTTCACGAAGCCTCTTTATATAAACCGTAAGAGTGTTGTCGTTAACGAAATCGCCCGATATGTCCCAGATGCCCTCAAGCAGCTGCGAACGGGACAGCACCTGGCCGGGATGCGCGGCGAGCGCCAGCAGAAGACGGTATTCGAGCGCCGTCAGCAAAACCTCGGCGCCGTTTTTCGTTACGCGCGCCTTCTTTGTGTCTATGCGAATATCGGCGAACGAGAGCTCCTCTCTGCCTTCGTCCTGTTTTTCGGCCCGCCTCAAAACGCTGCGCAGCCTAGAGGAAAGCTCGCGCACCCGGAACGGTTTTGTTATATAGTCGTCCGCACCCATGTCGAGCCCCATGACCACGTTCACCTCGTCGTCGCAGGCCGTGAGGAAAACTACGGGTTGCCCGCCGCGCAACTTTATAAGCCGGCAAATGTCGTACCCGCTTCCGTCGGGCAGCGATAGGTCGAGTATGGCAAGGTCAAACTGGGCGCTTTCTATCGCCGCTTTTGCCTGCGCGGCGTTATAGCATGAGATGACCTCATAGCCTTCCTGCGAAAGGGAGTATTCGAGACCGAGGACGATAGTCTTGTCGTCCTCAACAAGCAAGATTCTTTTCATAAAATAATCACCAGAATACATTATAGCCTTTTACCGGATTGTTTGCATGACGGAATTGTCACTAAGATATTATAACGGAATGGCTTCTTTAACGGGCAAAGCTGAAGTTATTGGCGGTTTGATTCCTTGCGGCTCATGGCTTCGTCTATCTCGTATATATCGAGGCCCTTCAACTCGCTGTAAACGATATCGGCTTGCCAAAGGTAATCTTTATCGCCTATCCCGACCGCGAACATGCCTGCTGCCTTTATAGCCTGCACTCCCGCCGCGGCGTCCTCGACGCCTGCGCAGTATTTGGGATTGAAAGAAAAGTGCCTTGCCGCGTCAAGAAAGATGTCGGGTGCGGGCTTTGCGTGTTTTACCGCGGACGGGTCGACAATATAATCAAAGCAATCGTATATCTTCATATTTTTCAGCAGCATGCACGAGTTTTTTGAGACGCTGCCAAGCGCTATCTTAATATCGTTTTTCTTAAGGAGCCGGAGCAGCTCTGCCGCGCCTTCGGCGAGATTGCTCTCGTCAAACCTAGAGATCATATCCACATATATGGCGTTTTTTCTGTCCGCAAGGCACAGCTTTTCCGCTTGCGTAAATCTTTTCTCCATGCCGATATCGCCAAGCACGATATCAAGTGACTCCAGCCTCGATATGCCTTTTACGGCATGAAATACGCCGGGTGACAGCTCGCGGCCAAACTCTTTGGCAAGCTTCGTCCACGCGAGGAAATGCTCTTCGCTTGTCGACGTTATCACACCGTCGAGGTCAAATATAACAGCTTTTACATACATTAAACAGTTGCCTTTCCCAAGCGCTCAGCCGCTCGGCCGTCTGTACCAGTTGGGAGTCACCCCGAGGTATTTTTTGAACGTCTTTATATAATAACTCTGAGAGCAAAAATGAAACTTGCCCGCTATTGCGGCAAGAGGCATATCGGTATATTTGATAAAATAGACAGACTCCTCCACCTTGCGCTTTAATATATACTCAAACAGCGAAATATTGACCTCTTTTTTGAACAGCGACGAGAGGTAGTTCGGATGTACGAACACCCTGTCGGCAAGCTCTTTTAGCGTTATTTTATCGGTCAGCGTCTGATTCGCGTTGTTTATAGTCTGAAGAACTATATTTGAGTATTTCGAATGGTTTACCTCGCTCACCATATGGCAGTATTCTTTGAGCATCTCCGACTCCAGCGCCTCAAGCTCGCTTTTTGATACTGCATGCTCAACAGCGTTTATAAAAGCGTCGCTCAGCGTAAACGCCTCTTCGGGCAGTGAGCCCGCTTCGATAGCCGCGCGCGCGTACAGCGTGCACGAGCATATAATAGAATTTTTCAGCGAGCGAACAGGGTCGGCTGAAAGCTGTGCGCGCTGCTGCTTGTTTGTTTCAACGAGCAGCCGCTGGGCGTTCTTGTTGTCGCCCTTTTTTATCATGTTTATCATCTCGCGCTCAAGAAAATACGGCGGATGGATGTACATCGTATCGAGATTGTGCGACTTTATCTCGTGAAAATTCTTCTCTATTACGCTTTGGCTGTCGAGCCTGTTCATAAGCGCCCGCTCCTTCCCGCACCACGGCATTCAGTGTAGTAAAATGTTAATATATTTATCTTGACTCAAGAAAAATATAATTATATTAATCACGGCTGGACACGTATATTATATAAAAAATTGCACGATATGCAACTATGCTTTTATATTTCGATGTTTTTCTACACGCGTCCATATTAATGTTATAATATATTAACATCGGCCACGCAAGCAAAGCCTTAATATAATTATATTATGCTGAATATACTTGAATACACATACTGTGTATGTAAAGTATAATTGGAATACTTAAAGCCGATACCCAGCCTCTTTTGTATCGGAGCCCAATAGAAATAGAATTAAAGGAGTGTGTAACATGAAAAGAATACTGGTGTTTATGTTGGCTATGGTATCATTGGTAATGCTTGCGGCATGTACTCCGCAGCCCGTGCCCGAGAGCCCGGCTCCAGCGACGGACGCGCCTGCTACGCCGGAACCGGCAACCGAGCCTCCCGCTCCCGAGACCGTCGTTTTAAAGTTCGCCGCGCAGGCGGACAGCACCCCCGCTACAAAAGCGGTAATCGATGCGTTCAACGCGTCGCAGAGCACTTACAAAGTAGAGTGGGTGGAGATGACCAACGATTCGGGCCAGATGCATGACCAGCTTTTGACGTCGCTCCGCGATTCCGCCGAGTACGATATCGTATCTTTGGACGTTGTATGGGCGGGAGAGTTCGCGGCCGCAGGTTACATAGAGCCTCTTGACATGATGATGGCGGACGCGGGGCTCAAGAAGTCCGATTACAACGCAGGCTCAATGGCGTCGGGCGCTTATCAGGGCAAACAGTACGTGCTTCCTTTCTTCCCCGACCTGGGGCTGCTGTACATACGTTCTGATATCGTGAGCGCCGACGACGTCGCCAAGCTCGTATCCGGTAATTATACTCACGACGACCTGCTCGCGATGGCCGAAAAGTACGCGGGGCAGGGCGCAACGGAGACGGGAATAGTGTTCCAGTCCAAGCAGTATGAAGGCCTCGTCTGCAACCTCGCCGAATTCACGGGAGCGTTTGCCGATCTTAAGGGCGGCCTCGAGACCATGAAAAAATTCGTTGGCTCCAAGGCGGTTCCCGTCGACATACTTAACTATACCGAAGGTGAGACGCACACAAGCTTTACAGAGGGCAAATCGGTATTCGCCCGTAACTGGCCCTATCAGTATGGTATAATAAAGGGCGATGATTCGAGCGTGAAGCCCGAGCAGGTAACAGTTGCTCCTCTGCCCAAGGGAGACACCGTCGGTGGCTGGCTGCTCGCTATCAACAAACAGTCTGCCAATAAAGAAGGCGCTTTCGAGTTCATCAAGTTCCTCGCGGGCGAGCAGGGCCAGAGGATAATGTCTACAAAGGGCGGCTACGTCCCCGGATGGAACGCTCTGCTGGGCGACCCGGAAATAGCCGCTGCGAACGAGATGCTCAATATGGACGGCTTCAAAGCGGCGGTCGCAAACACGATACCGCGCCCTGTTTCCGCCGAATATTCCAAGCTTTCCGATACCATTCAGATAAACGCTCATAAATATCTGTCAGGAGACCAGGACATAGATGCGACAGTTGCGGCAATAATGGCCGCGCTTGGCTGATAACCGAAATTTGCCGAACCCAAGGCGCGCATGCCGTGTATCCTTGGGTTCGGCAGATAATCTTTGCTTTTGTGTTATCGGGTGTTTCCAGGGGTTTTTTAATTTCTAGCATTATAATAACATGTATTTGCCTTAATCCTATTTGCGCCGGAAAGGGATGATCAGATGAAACACAGGATTAAATTTAAAGAGCTGGTGTTTGTCCTCCCTGTACTCATATTGCTGCTTATCTTCTCCGTATATTCTATAGTTCAGACCGCTATATATTCTCTTTTTGATTATCAGCTCAACGACCCTTTAAAGGCCGGGTTGTATATGAACGACAGATTCAATACGCAATTGTTTGAGGAAAATTTAAAATACGTGAAGTTTTTTGTGGCGGACGACATAACATTTGCGGGGGATGAGCAATCGGTCGCGGACTTTACCAGGATGACAGAGCTTGCGGATAAAGGACTTGAGCTGCTCCCGTCTCTTAAGGCTGAAGCTAATGAGAAAACAGTCGCGTTGTCCTCGGAGCAGTCGGAGGAACTCAAATCCATCATAGGCGAGCTTAATAAAATCTCGGCCGCGGTTTACGCGCGCAACCCTGACGTAGAGTTTTACAACCGGGAAGGAGTGGCCGCGGTAATAACCAGCATAGACGACTGTTTCATCGTCAGCAATTTCACAGGCGTGAACGGGTATGTAAGCGTGCTGCGCGACACAAGGTTTTGGAACGCTACGTGGAACACGGTTTTCTTTACGGTTGTATCGGTCAGCGTAGAATTCGTGTTAGGGCTTGCTCTTGCCATGGTGATGAATCAGGCTATAAAGGGAATAGGCGGCGTAAGGACCGCCGCGCTGATACCGTGGGCTATACCCACCGTTGTGTCTGCTCTAATATGGAGCTACCTGTACGACGGCTCGAGCGGCATCATATCGTTTATCGTATCGAAGCTAGGATTCATACAGGGGCCGGAATATATGCTGTTGTCGGCGGGGGGCGCAATGACGTCTGCTATACTTGCCGACGTTTGGAAGACGACTCCCTATATGGCGCTGCTGCTGCTGGCAGGACTGCAGACTATCGACAGAGGCCTTTATGAGTCGGCGAAGATAGACGGAGCAAACAAGACGCAGCAGTTCTTCAGTGTAACGCTGCCGCTTTTAAAGCCCGCGATACTCGTTGCGCTGCTGTTCAGGACGCTGGACGCATTTCGGGTGTACGACCTTATCGCGGTGCTTACGAACGGAGGCCCGGGCGGCGCCACCGAGACGCTTTCCATATACGCCTATAAAAACATGTTCGCGCAGACAAACTTCGGATATGGGTCGGTGATAGTCATAATGATGTTCGTGCTTGTGGCGATAATCGCCGTGCTGTTCGTCAAGGTGCTGGGCGCCGAAGTAGTCAGCGATGATTAAGGAGAGGGGATTATGAATAAAAAGCTAAACGGTTCACACTGGCTGTTCTATACAGTTCTTATCATATTTCTTGTCATAATCGTTTTTCCTTTCCTCTGGGTGCTGATAACCTCGATAAAACCGGGGAGCGAGGTGTTCGGAGAGGGCGCTTATAACGTTTTTACAAATAACCCTACGCTCAAAAACTACGGTACGATTATAGACAAGGGAATAATGACCTCCATAATGAACAGTACGATAGTGTCGACCATAACGATGCTCTATGTCGTGATACTCTCGTCGATGATGGCGTACGCGGTATCGAGGTTCAACTTTAAGGGAAAGAACGTGCTGCTGGGCCTCGTGCTAGCAGTATCGATGTTCCCGCAGATGATAATCGTAGGCCCGGTATACAACATATTCATGGCTCTCGGATGGAACAACAGCTACTGGGTCGTGCTTCCGTATTCAACGATAACGCTGCCAATCGCGGTATGGATAATGGTATCGCATTTTAAAAAGATACCAATATCGATAGAGGAATCCGCGAGGATAGACGGCGCTCCTCCCTTTAAGATACTCTGGAAGATAGTATTTCCGCTGGCGGCGCCCGGCGTATTTACGGCTGCCATAATAAGCTTTATCGCGGCTTGGAACGAATACCTTTTAACGGTGACTTTAAATACAAACGTGAATTATCATACGGTGCCCGTCGCAATATCGTTCCTTCGGACGCAGTTCCAGATACTGTGGGGAGAGGTTACCGCCGCTACCATAATAGTGGCCGTGCCGACGCTCATAATAGTGCTGCTGTTCCAAAGGAAGATCATATCGGGGCTTGTTTCGGGCGCTGTAAAGGAGTAGACAACAAATGCGGCATTCAAGATGGATACTTAAGGACTGCGGGCTCGATTACGACGCCCTGCTCAAAAACGAATCCGTTTTTTCCTCGGCTAACGGATACCTTGGGGTGAGAGGTAATTTCGAGGAAGGGTACGGCGGCTTATATGATTCGATACGCGGAGCGTACATAAACGGATTTTACGACATCAACAGCATAGGCTACGATGAAAAGCTGTTCGGCTTTCCCGAGAACAAACAAAGCATAGTAAACATACACGACGTCCAGACGGTGCGGCTGTTTACAGGCGGCGAAGAGTTCAATGTTTCCTCGGGAAATATCATAAGCTTTTCGAGAGAACTCGATATGAGCAGCGGCGTATGCAAAAGAGATATTGAGTGGGAGTCTCCCGGTGGCAGGCGGGTAAAGATACACATAACGAGGATGGCCTCGCTTGCGGTAAAAGAGCTGTTCGTTATCGATTATAACGTAACGCCTGTCAACTTTGACGGAGAGATAAGCTTTATATCCGAATGCAGCGCCGACGTCGTCAACTACTCGGACGGCAGCGACCCTCGGACTAAAAGCTGCGACGGCGCGAATCTCGAGTTTGTCGGAGGCGACATAGACGAGGGTTTGATCTATCTCGAATCTAGGGCTGCCCATTCGAGGCAGGCATTGGGAACGAGCGTAAGTCACACGCTTTCCCAAAAAGCCGAATTTGCTTATTCCATATCTGGTATGACCGCGAGAGCGGCCGTAAAGATAAACGCTAAAAGGAGCGAGAGCGTAAGGCTTGTAAAATACGCTCATTGCCTGTTCGCGCAGGATAACGAAGGGCTGAGTGAAAAGGCGCTCGCGCTTTCAAGTCAAAATACAGGCAGAATAGACGAGCTCTATAAAAAGCAGCGCGAATTTTTGGACGAGCGCTGGGCTATGGCGGACATAAGCATCGATTCTGACGACGGCGCGCAGACAGCAATGAGATACTGCGTATACCAGCTCATATGCCAAAGCGCTCTTTGCGAAGGCTCAATACCGGCAAAGGGGCTCTCGGGCGAAGGGTACGAAGGGCATTATTTCTGGGACACCGAGATATTCATACAGCCGTTTTTCGCGCTGACACATCCCGAGACGGCAAGGAAGCTGCTGCTGTACCGTTATAAAACACTTGACGCGGCAAGGGAAAACGCGAGGATACTCGGGCATAAATGCGGCGCCGCATATCCATGGCGCACGATATCGGGCAGCGAGTGTTCGACGTTCTTTCCGGCGGGGGCGGCGCAGTATCATATAAACGCCGATATCGCGTACGCTGTCATAAGCTACTGCTGCGCCACGGGTGATGAGGAGCTGCTGCTGCGCGAGGGGGCGGAGATAATATTTGAAACCGCGCGTCTGTGGTTGGAGCTGGGGCACTTTAGCGAAGGCATATTCAGGATAGACGGAGTAACGGGCCCGGACGAGTATACGTGCATGGTAAACAACAATTATTACACTAATATACTCGCGCAGCACAACTTAAAATGGGCGGTGCTGATATATAACAAGCTCAAAGAGACCGAAAAACAGGATGTTGCAGAGCGTATAGCGCTGCGGCAGGACGAGGCGGATGAGTTCGAAAAAGCATACAAAAATATGTATCTGCCATACGACGAAACGGCGGGCATTACTCCTCAGGACGATTCGTTTTTGAGCAAAAAGGTATGGGACTTTGAGAATACGCTAATTGGAAATTATCCTCTGCTTCTTCATTATCACCCTATGCTTTTGTACAGGCATCAGGTGTGCAAGCAAGCCGATGTGCTGCTTGCGTATTACCTCTTTCAAAACCGCCATGATAAAGAGCTTATGAAGGCGTCATATGCTTACTACGAGGGCATAACCACTCACGACTCATCGCTGTCCTCGTGCGTGTTCTCGATAATGGCGGCAAGGCTCGGCTGGGCTCATAAGGCTTATGACTATTTCAGAAAAACGATGCGGCTTGATATAGACGATATACACTGCAACACAAAGGACGGGCTGCATATGGCGAATATGGGCGGAGCATACCTTTGCGTTACGGGGGGATTTGCCGGGCTCTCGATAGATGAGGACGGGGCTTGCCTGTCGCCCGTTCTGCCGGAGCAGTGGCGCTCATGCAGCTTTAAGTTTATGTACAGGGGCAGCGTGTTCGAAGTTGCGGTGAACAAACAAGGCACAAAGATAATAAGGCTCAGCGGCGGTGCTCATAGCATAACCGTGAACGGCAAGACTGATATATATTAAGTTTCGGCCGGAGGTTAATCATGCGCGGAGTTAAAGCGATTTTATTGAATAACGTTGAAGAGCTTTGATATCTATAAGGACACCGGAAACGAAATAAAACCTATATCTCTCCGATAAAGCGCCTCTTATCAGGGGCGTCTTTAGTTTAATTTTTACTTGCCGTGCAGGCATCACAGGCAAGACATAGAATATATATATGGCGACGTTTATAGCCATAAGGCATTTTTAGACGCAGCAGGAGGGGATATGCGCGGGCATACGGCATATGAAGCGACAGAACAGAAAAAGCGTTTAGAAAAAGGCAAGGGAGCGGGGCAGCTTGCTCATAACGCAAGCTCCGTTGCGTGGCTTTTGCTTCGGCTAAACGTCATGTTCCTCGTGTTCTGTATTCCTGTTCTGACAGCCCCGGCGGCTTTGTCGGCGATGACAAAGGTGCTGATGAACATTGTCAGAAACAAAGACAGCAGTCTGTTGAGCGATTTTTTGCGGGCGTTTAAGGAAAGCTTTTTAAAAAGCCTTGCCGCGGGCCTTATAATGGGCGCATTCATGGCGGCAGTATTCTTTGCGGGGTACTCGGTATATACATCATTCGGCGGCTTCATCGGCTATCTCGGGATCGCGTTGATAATAGTGCTCGGGGCTTTTGTTTATTTTGCTCTGTGTTATCTTTTTCCGCTTATCGTTACTGTGGATATAAGCTTAAAACAATGCGTATGGAATTCGTTCGCGCTGGCTCTTACAGAACTCAGGCGCAATCTTTTGCTGCTTATGCCGCTTGCGCTTGTTGCGGCCTGCGCGCTGCTTTATCCGGTGAGCCTTCCTCTGCTTATATTCATTATGTTTGCTCTTTGTGAGTATATCGTCTGCCTTACCGTGGCAGGGGTCATACACAAGCGCATAATCGATCCTTATTATTCGCAGAGACGGTGAGTGTGTAATTTATGCCTGTTTTTTTACCGTAAACTGATATAAGGTATTACATAAATAATATTAATAGGAATCACAAGAATTAATGTTGTTTCCTTATTGTATATATGTTAACCTCTATTAGGGCATTATTTTCAAAAAACAGGGGTAATATGTAATATGGCACGTTCGGAAGATATAAGGCGGGCAGCCCTGAATCTGTTCGCACAAAAGGGCTATGACGCCACCTCCATACAGGATATTACATCATCAGTAAATATAAAAAAAGCTACATTCTACTCCCACTTCCAAAGCAAGAACGAACTGTTTATACTTTTGATGAAAGAGCAATCCGAGTCAATTATAAACAAAACCAATGTCGCTCTCAATGAGTCTAAAGCGACAGACCTTAAGGGGCTGCTTTTCGACGTATTCAACGCCCAGGTACGAATGAATTTTGACAGGACGCATCTGCTGTTTTGGAAAAGAGCCGTTTTAACGCAGGCAGGAATGACCGATAACGAACTGCAGACGCAGCTAAGCGCCATAATGGGAAAAGTTAATGAAACCATAACGTCGGCAATTATGAGCTCTCTCAGCAAGGTTAAAGCAGAGCTGAGCATGGAGTACACGTCTAAATGTATGTGCATGTTTCTGGTGCTCCTTCAGGGCTATCTCGATTGGATACTGATTACAAACAACCTTGATGAAGATCATGCTAAGCTCGCGTGGGACTGCATGTGGAACGGCATGCAGGAGTTGTCTCGCAAGTAATCGGGTGCCTGCCAGACATCAGCCGGAATATTCGCTGCTTATGAACAGACAAACGTCAGCCCGTACGGCACACATAAGTACAAAAGACAGGAGGGCTGCTCTTTCCTTCAATGTATTGACAATAATTATATATTGATGTATATATAAACAGGGAGATTGCAGGAAAATGCAAAAAGGAGTTGTTTTATGAAGAAGCTTCTTATATTGCTGTGCATCCTGTTGTTTTTTTTATTCTCATCATGCGGGGACAATACCGCCACACAAGCCGTGCTTTCGGCAAAGAACCAGTTTGATAATGTAAAAACAGATATACCTGTTATATATCTTGATGCCTCATACCCGACGGACGAGCGCGTTTCAGACCTGCTTTCACGGATGAGCCTTTCGGACAAAGCCGGACAGATGGTGCAGGGCAATCCCGATTTTGCGAGCGTTAAAGATGTAGAGATACTGGGATTAGGCTCGCTGCTCAGCGGAGGGGGCGTAGTGCCGGGAGGCGTCAATACGACAAGCGGATGGAGTAAGGGGATACGCGGATATCAGAATGCGGCTCTGTCGAGAGACATAAAGATACCTTTGCTCTACGGCTCGGACGCGGTGCATGGCCACAACAACGTTTACGGCGCCGTGATATTCCCGCACAATATAGGCGTAGGCGCGGCAAACGATGCTGAGCTTACACGGCAGATGGGAGCGTATGTGGCCGAAGTGATGAAGCTGACGGGCGTACATTGGAACTTCGCGCCGTGTGTTGCAGTCGCGCAGGACCCGAGATGGGGCCGTACATACGAGAGCTTTTCAAGCGACCCCGCAATCGTGAGCGAGCTTGGAGCGGCGTACCTTAAGGGACAGCAAAGCGGAGGCGTTATCGCCACCGCCAAACACTATGCCGGCGACGGGGGAACAGTGTATGGTACGGGATACAATTACGGTATAGACCGGGGGAACTGCGATTTAAGCGAAGAAGAATTCAGGGCGATTCACCTTGCTCCCTACAAAAGGCTTGTGGACGAGGGCGTGAAGTGCGTGATGGTATCGTTCAGTTCATACGGCGGCCTTAAAATGCACGAAAACAAATATATGATAACGGACGTGCTTAAGGGTGAGTTCGGATTTGAAGGATTTGTTGTTAGCGACTGGGAAGGCATCGCGGGCATAAACGCCTCCACGTATGAGGCAAAAATCGCAGCCGGCATAAACGCGGGCGTCGATATGCTTATGGAGCCGAACAGCTTTAAAGAAGCTGTAAACGCTATAATGGATGGGGTTCAGCAAGGAGCAATTCCAAAGGAGAGAGTGGACGACGCGGTTTGCAGGATCCTTTCAGTGAAGTTTGATATGGGGCTGTTTGAAGAGCCTTGTCTTGAGCGTACGAGTGTTAAACCGAGCAGCGAGGACGGACGCTCGCTGGCAAGAAAACTGGCTGCAAAATCGCAGGTGCTGCTTAAAAACAACAGCGGACTTCTTCCTTTCAAATCAGGGCAGAAGATATACGTTATAGGCCCGGCAGCCGATAATGTAGGCGTACAGTGCGGAGGATGGACACTAAGCTGGCAGGGCTCGGCCCAGAATGACTATGTGCCGGGAACTTCCATACTGCAAGCCCTTAAAAGCTGCGCACATGAGTGCGGTATTGAGATAATAACCGATAAGGCGCGCGCTGAGGAAGCGGACGCGGTATTGCTTGCGCTAGGCGAGGTGCCGTACGCGGAGCACTGGGGTGACAATACGTATCTGACGCTGATCGGAAAAACAGCCCTGGCGAAAAATATCAACGCCATATTTGAGGCGCGCAGCCTTAAAAAGCCCGTTGCCGCTCTTATTGTGGCGGGTCGTAATGTAATGATAGATAAATATCTTGGCGGCTGGGACGCCGCCGTTATGTGTTATCTTCCCGGAACGGAAGGGGGAGGCGTAGCAGACGTGCTTGTAGGCAAAGAGCCGTTTACTGGAAAGCTTCCTATGCCGTGGTACAGGAGCGTGGACGATATAGGAGCGAAAAACCCCGACCTGCTGTTCGATATCGGATACGGACTGACAGCCGAATAATACTTTTCAGCACAATTATTTAAGGCTGCTGCGGTTTAATACACGGCGGCTTTTTTTATTTTTAACGATCAAACGCGTGACAGCCCGGGTTTTTGCGTTTCATTTTGGCGGCATGTCCGTTGTCAATTGACTATCGGCAATAATATATATTATAATGAGCCGAAATTATAAGCGGATTGGAAGTGCTTTTTTGAAGATATACAACACTCTTACAAGAAAAAAAGAAGAGTTTGTGCCTGTCGAGCCGGGCAAGGCCAAGATATACGCCTGCGGGCCGACGGTCTATAACTTTTTTCATATCGGGAACGCGAGGCCTTTTATCATATTCGATACGCTGCGCCGTTACCTTGAGTACAGAGGCTTTAAGGTAACGTTCGTACAGAATTTTACCGACGTCGACGATAAGCTGATAACCCGCGCGAAAGAGGAAAACACTACATTAAAGGACGTCGGAGAGCGTTTTATAAAAGAGTATTTCAAAGACGCCGAGGGCCTTGGTATACGGATGGCGGACGTGCATCCGAAGGCGACCGAGCACATGGAAGAGATAATAGAGTTCGTAAAAAAGCTTGTGGACTCGGAGCACGCGTACGAGACTGGCGGCGATGTATATTTCAATGTATCGAGCTTTCCCGAATACGGCAGGCTTTCGGGGCAGTCGCTTGAAGACCTCGTCGCGGGAGCGAGAGTCGACATATCGGACGTCAAGAAAAACCCCGCGGATTTCGCGCTTTGGAAAGCGGCGAAGCCCGGAGAAGACAGCTGGGACAGCCCGTGGGGAAAAGGACGCCCCGGCTGGCATATAGAGTGCAGCGCCATGAGCATGAAGTATCTCGGAGAAACGTTCGACATACACTGTGGCGGGCAGGATCTTATATTTCCGCACCATGAGAACGAGATAGCGCAGTCAGAGGCCGCGACGGGCAAGCCGTTCGCGAACTACTGGATGCACAACGGCTATATAAACGTCGACAACCAGAAGATGAGCAAGTCGCTCGGAAACTTCTTCACGGTGCGCGACATATCCCGGAAGTACGATCTTTCGGTCGTTAGGCTGTTCATGCTTTCCGCGCATTACAGAAACCCGGTGAACTTCTCGGAGGATCTTATCGAGCAGGCGGCGTCGGCAATGTCGAGGATAAGGAACTGCCGCGAGAATCTGAAGTTTATTACGGAAAACGGCAGTGGATCCGATATAGGCGTTGAGCGCGATATATGTGCGCTTGAGAAGGCATTTGTCGAAGCCATGGACGACGACCTCAACACCGCTGAGGCGATAGGTGCTGTGTTTGAGTATATAAAAGAGATAAATCTCGCGTTTGAGCGGGGCGGCTCTAAGAAGAGCGCTGCCGAGGCTCTGTCGGCGCTCGACAACGTGCTTGGTGTGCTGGGGCTCGCGCCTCAGGATGAGAGCGTCCCCGAAAGCATAAAGGAGATGGCGGCAAAGCGGCAGGAAGCAAGAGCGAGAAAAGACTTCGCGGCGGCCGACGCTCTGAGAGCCGAAATAGCCGCGCTTGGATATGAGATAAAAGACACTGCTGAGGGTGTAAAAATAAACAAAAGGTTATGAGGTGTTTCAATTGCAGGAAATGAACCAGTTGATGGCGGGCATTATGGTCATCGCGGGAGCAATGTCGCTCTATTACGCGTTTACGGGCAAGGGAAAGGTATACGAGAACGAGTATCCCAAAGCCATGAAAGAGGAGGCCAACAAGTTTCTGCGCGCGTTTTTATGGATGGTAGCGCCTATAGCTCTCGCGTCGGGGATACTTGAATTTTCGGGGTTCGAGTGGGGTTACTTTGTTGGGCTCGCGATACTTCCCATGATAATAGTGTATTACATAATGTTCAGAAGCAAGTTCAGGGAGTATCTTAAAAAGAAATAAAGCGCGATGGCGATAAAAGCCGGGTGAAAATATTGGGCTGCTTCGAGAGAAGCGGCCTTGCTGATTGAATGCGCAGTCACAAAACCCAAGGCTTTAAGACGATATATTGCCCCCAATAGTCAAAGGCTGGAGGCAAACAGGAGTTTTTATGAAATCCTCTTTTACAGTGCTTTTTTTGGTGCTTGGCAGCATAATGCTGATAACAGCGATTCTGATACACAGTATAGAGATTTTTGCGCTTAACGCCGACTTTTTTGAAAGCGAGTACGAAATGCTCGGCACCGCCGATAGCATAGGCATAAGCGAAGCGGGCCTTAGGACGGTAACGGAAAATCTGCTGGATTACACGGCGGGCAAAAGGGAAAACCTGGACATGCAGGCAAAGATAAATGGGCAAATGCGCGAGGTGTTTGGTCAGCGTGAGAAGGACCATATGGTGGACGTTAAAGAACTCTATCTTGGGGCGAGAGACGTTCGCAACGTATGCCTTGTTGGAATGGCGCTCTTGTTTCTGATCGCGTTCAAGCTCCGGGGGAAAGGCGCGCTGTCCAAGCTGTGCACATCGTTTCTTAAAGTATCAGGAGCGTTTGTAGTGATAGTAGGCGCGCTCGCGATATACGCGGCGATAGATTTTTCAGGCTTTTGGGTCTCGTTTCACCATCTTTTCTTCACGAACGACCTGTGGCAGCTCGACCCGAGAACCGACGTGCTTATAATGATGGTTCCCCAGCAGTTTTTCTCCGACCTCGTAGCTAGCATTATCATAAGGTTCGTGTCAATATTCGCGGCGCTGAATATCGTTTCCGCAGTCGGTTTGCATGTCATCAACAGGAGAAATAAACGCAAAGAAGCGGCATCTTTATAAAATGGATAGACTGATACTCGCGATAGAGACGTCGTGTGACGAGACCGCTGCCGCTGTGACAAAGGGCAGGACTGTGCTCGGCAACGCGGTCTATACGCAAAAAGAACATACGAAATACGGGGGGGTAGTGCCCGAGATAGCCTCGCGCAACCACATTATGAAGCTGCCTTATATAGTAGACGAGGCTCTTCGTGAAGCAGGCGCGGGCTTTTCCGATTTGGACGCTATCGCTGTTACCGACGGGCCTGGGCTCATCGGCGCGCTGCTTGTGGGAGTATCTTACGCAAAAGCGCTGGCGTACTATCATGCGCTGCCGCTGATACCCGTGCACCATATAGAGGGCCATATCTGCTCGCTATATATCTCTCGTCCCGAGCTCGAGCCCGCGTATCTGTGCCTCGTTGTTTCGGGAGGGCATACGCATATAGCGGTGGTGGAGGATTACGGAAGATACCGCCTAATAGCCAAAACGAGAGACGACGCGGTGGGAGAGGCTTTTGACAAGACCGCAAGAGCGCTCGGGCTCGAATATCCCGGTGGCCCGAAGCTCGAAGAACTTGCAAGCCGCGGGGTGCCGAGGTATGAGTACACCAGAGGCTTTAAAGGAGAAGGGCATCTCGATTTTACGTTCAGCGGGCTCAAAACGGCGGTCATAAACCAGATGCATAACATGCGGCAAAAAGGTGAGCCGTTCGATATAGCCGACATAGCGGCTAGCTTTCAGAACGAGGCGATCTCCTTCCTCGCCGACAACACGTTTGAGGCAGCTAAAAGGGAAGGCATAAAAAGCATAGGAATAGCGGGAGGAGTCTCGTCAAACGCGGCTCTGCGCGACGAATTTCAAGTGAGAGCGAAAGAGGAGGGATATACGCTTTTCCTTCCGGAGCAAAAGTATTGCACCGACAACGCTGCTATGATAGGCTGCGCTGCAGCGTTTGCCCGCCAAAGCGACGAGCCGCTAAGGCTCAACGCGAACGCGTCCAAAATGCTGTTTTAAAAACCACACAGCCATAAACACTGAAGGCTTTTTTTGAAGTAAATAATAACGCTCATATAATAGAAATATAGATTATATAACGGCGGAGGTTTTTATGAAAAACGCAAATCGTTATATGATCTTTTTTTTGCTGGTCTGTGCGCTTGCGGCTGTTTTGCTTTTGACGAGCCCGGCCAGCATGCAGGTTATGAGACAGAGCAGGGGCATCGTCGTCATCGACGCGGGGCACGGAGGCTTTGACGCGGGAGCTTCCGGCAAGGCAACGGGCGTACGCGAAGACGTTCTAAACCTCGCTATCGCCAAGAAGCTTCAGCGCCTGTTCGAGATAAACGGCTTCAGAGTGGTGATGACGCGTGAAGACGACAAGGCCGTAGCGTCCACGAAGGACGGCGATATGGCAAAGCGGCAGCAGATAATAGAAGAAACTAGCCCTGACATAGTTATATCCATACATATGAACAAGTTCGGCGATCCATCGGTTTCGGGGCCAATGGCGTTCTATTATGAAGCGTCGGAGGAAGGAAAGACATTGGCAGAGCTGATACAGCGCCGGCTCAACGAGGATTTAAAGCCCCCGAGGCCAAGAACGTTCAAACCCGAAAACTACTTCATACTGCGCGCGGGGGAGTGCCCTTGTGTGCTGGTTGAGTGCGGCTTTATATCAAACGAGCGCGAAGAAAGGCTTTTGCAGACGGAGGAGTATCAGGAGAAATGCGCGAAGGCCATATATAAAGGCGCCGCGGAATATTTCGACCATCATTTCGGGACTGACGAGAACTTATCGCCAAATCAGTATAGTCAATAAGAAAAAATAATAGTTGCAATAAACGCATAACGGTGTATAATATCATTAAAGGTCAAAGATAGTCAAAGCAGGTGATGTTATGTCGGTATTAAGCGACACGATTGAAAAATTTATAAAAAACTTGATAGGTGAATATGAAGGCAGGATCGAGCTGCAAAGAAACGAGCTCGCTCAGCATTTCAACTGTGCGCCTTCCCAGATAAACTATGTGCTGGCAACGAGGTTTACGCCCGACAGGGGCTATATAATAGAAAGCAGGCGCGGCGGCGGAGGTTATATTAGGGTCGTGCGCCTTAATATTGACGAACAGGGCCAGCTGTTAAAGCTGGTGACCACGAGGATTGGAGAAACCATCTCGGAGCGCGACGCTACGGACGTTATAAGCCGCCTCGTGGACAGCGAAGTCGTTACCGTAAAAGAAGGCGCTCTCATGAGCGCCGCTGTGTCAGACAAGGCTCTGGGTGTTCCGGCGGTGATAAAAGACCACTTAAGGGCAAGTATAATGAAGCAGCTTATACTGACGCTGCTCAGTCAGGAGGCGTAACATGCTGTGCGACGATTGCATGAAAAATAACGCTACCATACATATGACCACATTTGTAAACGGACAGGTGAAGACCGTGCACCTTTGCCCGCAGTGCGCCGCGAAGAGGAACAAGCCCGTCGTGTTGCCCGGATTTTCGTTCAACGACCTTATAAGCGCGTTTTATGAGAACGAAGAGGCCGAGGAGGCGGCGTGCGGTATGTGCGGCATGACGCTCGCAAGCTTTCAGAAGACGGGAAGGCTCGGCTGCGCTCAGTGCTATAAGGTTTTTGAGTCGAGCATACTGCCTGTGCTTAAAGGTATACATATGAATGAAAAGCATACCGGCAAACGGCCGGGAGAGCGGGTTACATTTGACATTGATAAAGAGTCCGCCGCTGGGAGCAGGAAGGATGAGCTAAAGCGCGAGCTGCGCACAGCGATATCCACGGAGAACTTTGAGGAAGCCGCAAGGCTCAGAGACGAGATAGCGCTTCTTGAAAAGGAGGGGAACAAGGATGCCTAAATGGCTGGAAGAAAACGCGCCTGAGAGCGACGTCGTCGTATCGACGAGGATAAGGCTTGCGAGAAATGCCTCCGGCGTTCCGTTTCCTCCAAGGATAACAAAGAGCGAAGACGTTGAGAGCGTTCATGAGGGAGCTAAGCAAAGTCTTTTAAAGTCGCGCGAGTTCAAATATTACCGGCTTTCGGATATGACCGACGTAGGAAAGCGGGCTCTCATAGAGAGGCACATAATCAGCGGCGAGCTTGCGCGCAACAGCGCGGGCGGGCTGATAACAAGCGCGGACGAGAGCGTCAGCGTGATGATAATGGAGGAAGACCACTACCGGCTGCAAAGCTTAAAGTCTGGGCTTGCTCTTGGCAGCGCATATTCTGAGGCCGATCATATCGACAACATGCTCTCACAAGGCGTAGATTACGCTTTTGACGACAACCTCGGGTTTTTAACGAGCTGCCCGACAAACGCAGGCACAGGCCTTCGGGCGTCGCTGATGCTGCACCTGCCGGCGCTTACCGCCGCGAAAGGTATGCCTCGAATAATCTCGATGGTAGGCAAAATAGGTATGACAGTGCGGGGGGTGTTCGGAGAAGGCAGCACCGCATCGGGTGCGTTCTACCAGATATCTAACCAGATAACATTGGGCGTGAGCGAGAAGGAGATACTCTCAAGGCTTCTTACGACGGCAAATAAGGTAATAGACTTTGAACGCAGCACAAGAAAAGAGCTTTACAGTAACCTCGGCATCGCGCTTGAGGATAGGGTGTGGCGCGCGGTAGGAGTGCTGAAAAACGCGCGAAGAATGAGCGACAACGAGGCGCAAAAGCTTATTTCCGACGTCGCGTTCGGGGCGTCGCTGGGTATAGTGCCTGGCGTGTCGACGAGCGGGCTTTACAAGGTTATGATGGATACGAGGCCCGCGATAATAGCCGAAAGCGCGGAAGAAGCGCAGCCGCAGCAGAGGGATATAATAAGAGCTAACGTATTGAGAAATGTTTTTGACATATAGAAAGGGAGAAAGGCATGGATTTTTTTGCTAAATTTACTGAAGGCGCGAGAAACGCGCTCAAATATGCGGAAGATAAAGCGCGAGAGCTCGGCCACAACTATGTGGGTACCGAGCACCTGCTGCTGGGGCTGATATGCGAGAAGGAAGGAGCCGCGGCGAACCTTTTGACTCTTTCCGGCGTTTCGGAAGAGGCGGTGACGGAAAACCTTCTTGCGCTTATAGGAAAGGGAGACTACGCTTTTACGCAGGGGTTCGGTTATACTCCGCGCTCAAAGCAGATACTCGAGCTAAGCGTCGCGTTTTCAAAGCAGCTCGGTCAGAGCTACGTAGGCACGGAGCATATACTTATGGCGCTTATCAAGGAGAAAGAGAGCGTCGCTTTTCGTATATTGAGTGAGCTCGGCGCCGACTTTAACGAGATGGAGAACGGTATACACAACGTAACGGGCGAGAGCGCGGCTGGCTCAGAGCAGGGGCAGAAGAAGGACGAAAAAACGCCCAAGCTTGATAAATTCGGCAGAGACCTCACTAAAGCCGCGAGGGACGGCGAGCTCGATCCGGTGATAGGTCGCGCGCTGGAGATAGAGCGCATAACGCAGATACTCTCGAGAAGGACGAAGAACAACCCCGTTCTGATCGGCGAGCCGGGAGTCGGCAAATCCGCTATAGCCGAAGGGCTCGCTCAGCGCATCGTCGACGGCCATGTGCCCGAGATGCTAGTTGGAAAGCGCGTAGTCGCGCTCGACCTTGCGGGCATGATAGCGGGGACGAAATACAGGGGAGAATTCGAGGACAGGCTCAAAGACGCTCTTAAGGAGCTTAAGGCCTCGGGCAGCGTGATACTGTTCATCGACGAGATACACACTATAGTGGGCGCGGGAGCGGCCGAGGGAGCAATGGACGCGGCGAACATATTAAAGCCTGCGCTCGCGAGGGGCGAGATTCAGGTGGTAGGCGCTACCACGTACGACGAGTACAGGAAGAACATCGAAAAGGACGCGGCGCTGGAACGGCGTTTTCAACCCGTAACGGTTGGCGAGCCCACGCGGGATGAGACGCTTGAGATACTTAAAGGTCTGCGCGACAGGTATGAGGCGCACCATAAAGTGAAGATAACCGACGAGGCTTTGAAAGCCGCCGTTGAACTTTCCGACAGGTATATATCAGACAGGTTCCTGCCCGACAAGGCGATAGACCTGATGGACGAGGCGGCCTCGAAGGTTAGGCTGAAGCTCTACACCGCGCCGCCCGACATAAAGGAGCTTGAGGAGAAAGCGGAAGAGCTAAGGAAAGAGAAGGATCAGGCTATAACGCACCAGAACTTCGAGAAGGCCGCCGAGCTTCGCGACGAGGAAAAGAACGTCGAGAAGAAAATAGCCGAGATGAAGAAGGAGTGGGAAAAGAGCACGAAGGAGCACGAAGGCCGGGTCACCGAGACGGAGATAGCGGAGATAGTCTCGACCTGGACGCATATACCGGTTGTCAAGCTCACGGAGGATGAGGCGAAACGGCTGCTGGGCCTTGAAGCAACGCTGCATAACCGCGTTATAGGGCAGGACGAGGCATGCATTGCGGTATCAAAGGCCATACGCCGCTCAAGAGCGGGGCTCAAAGACCCCAAACGCCCGGTTGGTTCATTTATATTCCTCGGGCCCACGGGTGTGGGCAAGACCGAGCTTTCAAAGGCATTGGCCGAAGCGATGTTCGGCGACGAGAACGCTCTTTTGCGTCTCGACATGTCGGAGTATATGGAGAAGCACACGGTATCAAAGCTCATCGGCTCGCCCCCCGGTTACGTAGGATTCGACGAGGGAGGGCAGCTTACGGAAAAGGTAAGGAGAAACCCGTATTCCGTCATACTGATGGACGAGATAGAGAAGGCTCACCCCGACGTGTTCAACATACTGCTGCAGATACTCGAGGACGGAAGGCTGACGGACTCTAAAGGCCGCGTCGTGGACTTTAAAAACACCGTTATAATAATGACGTCAAACCTTGGCGTTCGGGACATAGAGACAAAGAGAATTGGCTTTGCGGCCGTGGCGATGGGAGACAGCGGATACGAGCAGATGAAGCAGGGCATAATGGAAGAACTCAAAAAGGAATTCCGTCCCGAGTTCATAAACAGGCTCGACGATATAATAGTGTTCCACAAATTAAGCCGCGAGCATTTAAGAGAGATAGTTAAGCTGATGCTCGGAAATGTGATAAAACGGCTCGGGGAGCGCGATATTAAGATGAGTTATTCGGAAGACACTGTAGACTACCTTGCCAAAGAGGGGTTCGACGAGAACTATGGCGCGAGGCCGCTGCGGCGCATGATACAGCAGCTTGTCGAAGACCAGCTTTCCGAGGAAATACTCGAGGGCAAGATAAGCATCAGCGACAGCATAAACATGTACATGAAGGACGGCAAGCCTGCATTCAGAAAGCAAGAGTAGAATAAATATGATGTAGAGAACGACTTCTGCTGTGTGCCCAAAGGGGTACTCTTGCCCCGAGGGGGTATGTCGTTCCGCTATGGATAGTAAACCGCGGAGGCCACGTGTTTCCGTGGTTTTTTATTTGGCGTAAATAACAGTATCGCATTCGTTGAACTTTGAAAATCTCTTAAAGCATACGTCCAGCCTGCTCGATAGTTTTTTCGTGTTTTTTACCCCGTCCTCAAACCAGACGTTATTAACATGCAGCGACTTGCGCTTTCTGTCACATATAAGTTCAGCGCGCCCGACAAAGCTGTCTCCCGAAAGTATCGGCAGCACGTAATGAGCGTATTTCCTTTGCCCCTTCGGTGTGTATATCTCCCATTTGTATGAGAAGCCGAACAGCTCGTTTATGAGCTTCCTGTCCCACATCAGGCTGTCGAGAGGCGCGATTAGCTCGGTGCGCTCTTTGAATACGGAATTTTGCGTTACAGTTTCTATAAGATCGAGGTCGCAAGACAAGCAATACAAAGGGTATTTTATACCTTCAACCGAAAGCTCTGTTATGCTTCCCTGCTCGAGCAGCTTCGCGAACACTTTGTTTCTTGACGCGGTGCTGATGCCGGTGATGCCGAGCCATGCGTCGGACGCGCGGTTCCACAAAAGCCCCGCGGCGCCAATCCTTCGCAGTATGCGCCACTGCATATAATCATTGTCGTCTTTGCACGGGTTTTCGGAGCTTAGGATTTCGGCGGGAAGGCAGTCTTTTGCAAGAGCGTAGTATTTTTGCGTGCCCTTCTTGTGATGTATCACGAGCTCGCCTTGAAAGTAAAGCGATTCCAGCGCCGCCCTCGCGAGCGCCGTGCTGCTCCAATACCAGTCCACCTTTTCGGTCATCTCAAGGTCGCGCGAACATGCGAAGCCTTTCTTGTGAATAATGGATTTTATATTCTCCGAGACTTCGTCTATCCTGTCGCGGCTCTTTTCACGCAGGCGGTTCGCTTCGCGCTCGCGGCCGAAGTATTTCCAGTCTGCCGCAGGAAATATGGAAAGATTTTTGTCGAAATAGTCGACGAGCAGCCTGTCTTTGTAGAGCAGCTCTTGGAGCATACTTTTTGCATAGCCCTTTACGCGCGACTGCAATACAATGTCGGCGTTCTTGCCGCAGACATCAACAGGGTCAAACTGTACGCAGCCCGCCTGTGTTATAAAATCCATTATTCCAGTCTTGCCGGTAAACCTGTGCTCTGCCAAAAGCCCCTGCTTTAAAAGCATGAACTGACGTGCCTGTTTGTTAGTTAAACTTATAACGCTCATAACCGCCCTTTATAAAGAATAACTTAACTATATCATAACAGGCGCGTTTTTCACAGGATTCCCGAAAGCCTTAAATGCGCAATTATCGCTCGATTTTTTGTAATTAACTTTCAGATACGTTCATATATATTAAGTGTTAAAGCTAACTTATTTGGAGGGTGCGCCATGCAAAGCTATAATCTGTATAAAGATATTTCCGAAAGAACGGGGGGAGACATATATATAGGCGTGGTAGGGCCTGTCAGAACCGGCAAGTCTACGTTTATCAAAAGATTCATGGATATGCTGGTGCTCCCTAATCTTGAGGATACATATGAAAAAGAGAGGGTGGTAGACGAGCTTCCCCAAAGCAGCGCCGGAAAGACGATAATGACGACGCAGCCAAAGTTCGTACCCAACGAGGCCGTAAGAATAAAGATTAACAACGAGGCCGAGATGAAGGTAAGGATGGTCGACTCCGTGGGCTACATGGTGGACGGCGCCATGGGTTATCTCGAGAACGACGTGCCGAGAATGGTGACGACGCCGTGGTTCGACCACGACATACCGTTTGAGGAGGCTGCCGAGACGGGGACGAGAAAGGTCATCAACGAGCACAGCACAATAGGCGTCGTGATGACGACGGACGGCAGCATAACCGAGATACCGCGCTCGAGTTACATTCAGGCGGAAGAGAGGGTTATACGTGAGCTCATAGCTCTCGGCAAGCCGTTCATTGTTATACTGAACTCCGCGAACCCCTATAAAGAGGATACCATAAGCTTGCGCAAAGCTATGGAGGACAAATACGGCGTGCCGGTGCTGCTTATGGACATTATGCGGCTCTCGGAAAACGACATAAACTCTATGCTCGAAAACCTGCTCTATGAGTTCCCGCTCAAGGAAGTCAATATGGAGCTGCCGGGATGGGCGAGGGCGCTTTCTCCCGATCACTGGCTGATGGCCGAAGTATTAAAAGGCATATCGGGCACGATAGACAATCTTGAGAAGGTGCGCGACTATCACGAGCTTATAGATTCCATGAGAGAGCTTGAGGATGTAAACAACGCTTCGGTTGCCAATATCGAGCTGGGCGAAGGAAGCGTTAATATGCAGCTCGACTTCCCGGAAACTCTTTTCTACAGAATACTGGGCGACGAGAGCGGCTACCCTATCGAGGACGACTATCATCTCGTGTCTATAGTGAAAGACCTTGTGGGAGCAAAGAAGCAGTACGACAGGCTGGAATCCGCTTTAAAGAGCGTTAAAGAGACGGGCTACGGGCTTGTTCCTCCGGCAATGGATGAAATGTCGCTCGAAGAGCCTGAGATGGTAAGGCATGGGGGAAGGTTCGGCGTAAGGCTAAAGGCGAGCGCGCCGTCGCTTCACCTCATAAGGGTTGATATCGAAACGGAAGTTTCGCCGATAGTAGGGACGGAAAAACAGAGTGAAGAGCTTGTACGGTATATGCTCTCCGAGTTTGAAAACGACCCCGCAAAGATATGGAAGACGGATATTTTCGGAAAACCGCTGCATGAGCTTGTTAAAGAAGGGCTTTCAGGCAAGCTGACCAATATGCCCGAGGACGCGAGGATAAAGATACAGGAGACGTTGAATCGAATCATAAACGAAGGCAGCGGCGGGCTTATCTGCATACTGCTGTAATTATGAGTGGTTTTGCCCGGGGCATATGCCTCGGGTTTTTTGTTTATGCCAAAACGCATGTTTAAGAAAAATTTACAATAAAATAAATTTGCCCGATTCTTGTTATATGTTATAATATCGTTAGATGTGCTAAGCAGTTTGCGCAAAATACGAAATCGCGGTGGGGGAATATATGACAGACAGGGAGATTAAAAAGCTGCTTAATAATTTGCTCAAAGAGCTGTTCTTCAAGATCCTGCGTATACAGGAGAGGATAGTATCAAAGTCGGCAAACGGCAGGCTGAGCAGAACTGAGATGCATATGCTCGAGGCGATAGAGGACGCCGAGACGGCAACGCTGACAAATGTGGCAGCGGATCTCGGGATCACAAAGGCGACGGCAAGCGTGGCCGCGGCGCGGCTCGAATCCAAAAAGTTCATAGTAAAGATAAAGTCGGACCTGGACAAAAGAATAAGTTACCTGGAGTTAACCGAAATGGGTAAGAATTGCTGCGCAAACCACAGGCAGTTTCACGACCAGATGGTGCAAAGTATGCTGAAGGATTTCAAGATATCCGAATACCCGGATGTGCTTCGCTCGCTGCGGGGTCTTTCCGAGTTTTTCAGCCGCATGGAGGAATAATTAAGAAAAAAGAAAACATATATTAACAACTATCGCTGCGGGTACCGAATACAATTAATATTTTTAATAGAAAATAAACAAATCCGGCGCCGAATAAATAAATACTGATAACATATAAAGAAAGGCAAGGTAATGACATTCATTACAGATGTAACACCTATAACATTTTTGAAACATATGCCGCACACTACAGCGTTGACATATTTACGGTAGCGTGATACTATTTCTAAAATCAGAGATTTGTTAGCAGTGCTAACTATTTATTTTGTATAAAACACATCGCGGTTCGATAAACAATAACATATGAAAGGGGGGAGATCTCAAGCGCAATTACATGAATATACATATTGCGCAGAATACCAAGGTTATGAGCTCCGCGTGAAAGAATGCAAACAGGAGCATATCATCAGGAGGATTAATATGGATCTGGAAACCATTTTCAGCATCATCGAAAGAGCGGAAAAGTCATCATTCAATAAATTTATATTTGAGACTCAGGAAATAAAGTTATCTTTGGAAAGAGAACCGGCAGGAACGGTATATTCCGCGCCCGTACAGCCGGTGAAGGAAAAGCCATCCGCAAGCGGCCACGAGCATGACAGCGACGACCTCGTCTTTGCGCCTATATCCGGCGTGTTTTATGTCGCGAAGGAGCCGGGCGCCGAGCCGTTCGTCAGAGAAGGAAGCAAGGTCAAAAAAGGCGACGTTCTTTGCATCATCGAAGCGATGAAGACGATGAACGAAATAACCGCGCCCAAAGACGGCACTATAGCCAGCGTACTAAAAAAGGATGCCGAGGCTATCGTCGCGAAAGATGCGCTGTTCAAGTTCGCGAAGGGCTGAATCATATGAAGACAGTACTCATTGCGAACAGAGGCGAGATTGCCGTAAGGATAATCCGTACGTGCAAGAAAACCGGGCTGAGAACCGTCGCTGTCTATTCGGAGAGCGACGAAGCCAGTATGCATACAAGGCTCGCCGACGTAAGCGTATGCATAGGGCCGCGCCAATCCGATAAGAGTTATCTGAATATGGAGAGCATACTGGCCGCCGCCAAGGCGTACCGGGCTGATCTCATACACCCCGGCGTCGGGTTCCTTTCCGAGAACGCCGAGTTCAGGCGTGCCTGCGATGAAGAGGGCATAAGTTTTATAGGCCCATCCGCCGAATCTATGGAATTGATGGGCGACAAGCAGAAAGCCCGCGAGACGGTTGCCGGAAACGGTTTTCCCGTTGTGCCCGGTTCTAAAGGAACGGTCGGGACTCTCGAAGATGCGCTTAAAGTCGCGAAGGAAACCGGATACCCGGTCATGATAAAGGCCGCAAGCGGCGGAGGCGGTAAAGGCATACGAATAGTCGGCGAGGAAGCCGAGCTTGAAAAGGCGTTCACAATGGCCTGCAGGGAGGCAGAGCTGGCGTTCGGAGACAGGCGGGTATATATAGAGTCTTACCTTCCGAATGCAAGGCATATAGAGGTGCAGATACTTGCCGACGAATACGGCAACACCATACACCTTGGCACGAGGGAATGCAGCCTTCAGCGTAAAAACCAAAAGCTCATAGAAGAGGCTCCCGCGGCTAACGTAGACGAGGGAGTCTTAAGGGAAATCGAGCAGACAGCCGTCAATATCGCCAAATCGATAGGTTATGTCAACGCCGGAACGGTGGAGTTTTTGCTTGCCGCCGACAACAGGTTTTACTTCATGGAGATGAACACAAGGATACAGGTGGAGCATCCCGTGACGGAGAGCATATTCGGAGTTGATCTGATAAAAGCGCAGATCCAGGTCGCGCTGTCCCACAAGCTGAGCATAAAGCAAAATGACCTCGTTTTAAAGGGCCATGCTATAGAATGCAGAATTAACGCCGAAAACCCGAGCGAAGGCTTTCGGCCGTCGCCGGGGATTATCAGAGGGCTGAGCCTCCCGGGAGGCAACGGTGTGCGCGTAGACACGGGTTTTTCGGAAGGCGACGAGGTATCTCCTTTCTACGACTCAATGATCATGAAGATAATATGCATCGGAGACGACAGAAAGGAAGCGATAGCGCTGTCGCGCGCAGCTCTCGACGAGCTTAGGATACTCGGTGTCGACCACAACTCTTCCTTTGCCAAGGCGATGCTCAGGGATAACGATTTTATTTCGGGGAATATTCATACGAAGTGGATAGAGCAATCGTTCATGGAAAGATTTATGCGGGGTATACGATGAAACTGTTTAACGAGACGATCAATATTGAAAACTGCGCAGGCAGCCCCGCGGAAAAGCTTGATAAGCTATATTGCGGGGGATGCGGCAGGGAAATGATAGCCGACATCGTTCACGCCAGCGACTCCGTCTGTCCTTACTGCGCTTACCTCTTCCGGCAGCCCGCTTACAAGAGGATAGAGATGATAGTAGACAACGGAAGCTTCATCGAGATAGAGCGCGAGGCGGAGAGTAAAGACCCTATATCGTTCCCGGGCTATAAGACAAAGATAGCTACCGAAAAATCAAAGTCCAAGGTGCAAGAAGGCGTCGTTATCGGCAAGGCTTCCATAAAGGGCGTCAGGACGGCGATAGCCGTTATGGACTCGTATTTTATGATGGGCAGCATGGGAACGGTCGTGGGCGAGAAGATAGTAATTATCGCCGAGTTCGCGACGCTGAACAGGCTTCCGCTGATAATATTCTGCGCGTCGGGCGGCGCGAGGATGCAAGAGGGCATACACTCGCTGATGCAGATGTCGAGAACGACGATAGCGCTCGCTAGGCACAGCGCCGAGCGGCTTCTTCACGTAAACGTGCTTACGCACCCGACGACGGGAGGCGTGACCGCGAGCTTCGCGATGCAGGGAGACATAACCATAGCCGAGCCAGGAGCGCGCATTGGCTTTGCCGGGCCGAGGGTAATACAGCAGACCGTAAACGACGAACTGCCGGAAGGGTTTCAGATGTCCGAGTCTCTTTATGAGCACGGGCTCATAGACAGGATCGTGGACAGAAAGGACTTAAGGGATACGCTTGCAGATATACTCGCGCTGCACTGTAAGGCCGAGCTGCGTGTCCAGCCAAAAATATGAGGAAGAGCGTTATGTTTAATGAAATAGAAAACCCCGATGTTCAGGCGCAGACGGAAAAGCCATGGGAAAAGGTCATAAAAGCGCGCAAAGAAAACAGACCGCAGACAAGGGACTATATCGATAAGCTGTTTACCGGAGTTTTTGAGGTGAAGGGCGACAGGTGTTACGGTGACGACAAGTCTATTGTTACGGCGATAGCGTGGTTCGAAGACTGGCCGGTAACGGTTATTGGACAGCAGAAAGGGCATACTCTCGAAGAGAGGATGATGTGCAACTTCGGCATGCCGCACCCGGAAGGGTACAGAAAGTCCATACGTGCTTTAAAGCAGGCCGAGAAGTTCGGAAGGCCGGTAATTTGCCTCGTGGATACTCCGGGGGCGTATCCCGGCGTCGAGGCCGAGGAGAGAGGCCAGGGGCTTATCATTGCGGAGCATCTAAAGGTGATGGCTACGCTCAAAACGCCGACGATATCCGTAATAATTGGAGAGGGCGGCAGCGGAGGAGCTTTGGCGCTGTCTTTGTCCGATTGGCTTATTATGCTCGACAACAGCTATTTTTCGGTCATATCGCCGGAAGGCTGCGCTTCGATATTGTTTAAAGACTCGTCGCTCGCGCGCCAGGCGGCGGAAAATCTTAAACTGACCGCAAGCGACCTTAAAAAGTTCAACGTTGTGGACAGCGTAATAAAAGAGCCGGAGGGCTTCGACAGGTTCAATATGAACGAGTGTGTCCAAAATATAAGCGGCGAGATAAGTGCGGCGCTGAAAAGGCTTACAAGAGTGTCTCCCGACAAACTCGTTTCGAAGAGGCACGAAAGATATTTAGATATGAGAGGACTATAAAATTGGTAGCATCCGTAGAGATAGCGGGCATAGCGTGTAAGGTGCCCGAGAAGATATTAACGAACTATGACCTTGAAAAGCTCGTAGATACGACAGACGAATGGATAATAAAGCGCACGGGGATAAGAACAAGGCACATAGCCACAACCGAAAACGCGATGGACATGGCTCTTGAGGTTGCGACAAAGGCGCTTAAATCCTCCGGGGTAAGCAAAAGGGACGTAGGGCTTATAATATCCTGCACGATAACGAGCGAGTATGTGACGCCTTCTATGTCGAGCTATGTTCAAAAGGCGCTTAATATCGATAAATGCGCGAATATGGACATATCAGCGGGGTGCTCGGGCTTCGTATACGCTCTCTCAACGGCGGCGAGCCTTATGGAGACTCTGGGGCTCAAAGCCGCGATAGTGATATCGTCCGAGACTCTCTCCAAGTATACCGACTGGACGGACCGCTCGACGTGTGTGCTGTTCGGGGACGGCGCGGGGGCGGTGGTTCTGAAGAAAAGCCGCAGGGCGCGCCTGCACTATCCCATACTCAGAGGCTCCCCCGATAAAGAGGACGTTATTATCTGCAAAAGGGAGCAGCGCAAGACACCTTTCAACGAAGTCGATATTGCCGAGGTAAACCCGGAGTACATCCACATGAACGGCCGCGAGGTGTTTACGTATGCCGTGAGCGCCGCGGAGGAAGTATTGCACGAGCTTCTCAAAAAATGCGGAGACAAACCGTTCACCAAGATAATACCTCACCAGGCAAACGAAAAGATCATAGATTACGTCAAAAGAAAACTGCGCTTTAAAGCGGAGCAGTTCTTTTTGAATATTGCGGAATTCGCAAACACATCTTCAGCAACCATTCCGATAGCCATGTATGACGCATACTCGAAAGGCTGGCTTAAAAAAGGCGACAGGGTAGCTCTCGTCGCCTTCGGCTCGGGCCTGACGTGCGGCGGCATCGTGGTGGATTGGACACTTTAAATATCTAAACGGAGGACAAAAAAATGAAAGAACTGATAATCAAGAACCTTATGGAACAGCTCGATCTCGAAAAAGACGAGATCACTATGGAATCAAGTTTTGTCGACGACTTTGAGATGGATTCTCTAGATATGGTCGAAATGCTGATAGAGCTTGAAAAACAGACGGGAATAAAGATCCCCAACGAAGAGGTCAAAGACATCAAGACGGTCGGCCAGCTCGTAAGCTATCTCGACGGGAAAACGAATGCATAGATTCAAAGGCAGCATATGCGAGCTGCTTGGAATCGAATACCCCATCATTCAGGGCGGCATGGCGTGGGTTTCAGACGCCAGCCTCGCCGCCGCGGTCTCGAAGGCGGGCGGCCTCGGCGTCATCGCCGCGGGCAACGCCCCGCCCGAATGGGTCAAAGAGCAGATACAAGCCTTAAGGGAGCAGACGGACAGGCCTTTCGGGCTTAACGTAATGCTCTTGAGCCCGTTTGTCAAAGATATCGCAAAACTTGCCGCAGACGAGAGAGTGCCGGTCGTAATAACCGGCGCGGGAAACCCCGCCGAATACGTGAAGATGTGGAAGGGAGCGGGCTGCATATTCGGCCCCGTGGTCCCAAGCCGGGCGCTTGCCAAATTGATGGAGCGCATGGGCGCGGACTTTGTTATTGCGGAGGGCGGCGAGTCGGGCGGCCATATAGGCGAGCTTTCGACTATGGTTCTGATGCCCGACGTCGCGCGGAGCGTCAGTATACCCGTCGTCGCCGCGGGAGGCATATTCGACGCTGACACGGCTGCTGCCGCCTTTGTGCTCGGCGCTAAGGGCGTGCAGGTGGGCACGAGGTTTGTGCTTGCCGAGGAATGCACCGCGCATGAGGAATACAAGAACCGCATCATAAAGGCAAAGGACATAGACATCAAGGTTACGGGCCGCGTAACCGGTCATCCCGTGAGGGTGCTGAGGAGCCCGTTCGTGTACGAACTCGCAAAGCTCGAGTACGAGGAAGGCGGAGCGGAGAAAATAGAGCAGCTTGGCGCAGGCTCTTTGATGAAAGCCGCGGTGCACGGCGATAAGGACAAAGGCTCGTTCATGGCAGGGCAGGCGGCATGCATGCTCGACAAGGTACAGCCTGCGGAAGAGATTATACGCGAGATATTTGACGAAGAGCGCATAAAGAGCATACTCGAAAACGTGAGCGGTCTTCTGATCGGGAGGGACTAATCATGAAGACTGCATTTTTATTTCCCGGCCAGGGCGCTCAGAGCGCGGGCATGGGAGCGGACTTATACGATAGTATTTATATTTATAAACACACGTTCGACGTATGCTGCGACGGAGCAGGGCTCGACCTTAAGAAAGCTTGCTTTGAAGGAGAAGGGCTTGAAAAAGGCGAGATCGTGCAGCCCGCTATTTTCGCGCATTCAATATCGCTTTTCAAGGTGCTGCAAAACGAGGGCATAGATGCGGATATCTACGCCGGGCTCTCCCTCGGCGAATACACCGCGCTTTGCGCCGCGGGCGTGTTTGGCGTAGCGCAGTGCGCGGGGCTCGTACGTGAAAGAGGAAGCATGATGGACAGCGCTTATGCCGAGGGCGAGGGCGGTATGCTGTCGGTGATCGGATTCCCGATAGAAGAGGTGCAAGACGCCGTCAGAGGAGTTGAAGACGCTTACGCCGCGAATCATCTGTCTGAACTGCAGACCGCCATATCGGGAAAAACCGAGGGCCTTCTTAAACTCAAAGAGCTGTTCGAGAGCAGGGGAGCGAAGATGGCTTCTATGCTTAGCGTAGCGGGGCCGTTCCATTCACCGCTGCTCGAAGGGGCCGCGCAGGAGTTCCTGCAGCTGCTGGGGGGCATGCAGATAGGCGCCGCTCAGAAAACGGTTTATTCCAACGCGCTGGGCGCTCCTTACGGCAAGGACGACGACATAAAGCACCTGCTCGCGAAACAGATGTGCTCGAGGGTAAGATGGCATGAGTGCACAGAGCATATGATAGCGTCGGGCATAGAGCGCTATGTAGAGGTCGGGCCGTCAAATGTGCTCTCGAAGCTCATAAAGCGAAGGGCCGGCAAAGACACAGCAGTGGAATCTGTGCGCGACATGTCGACGCTCGAAAAAATCTTATCCGTAAATAAACAGTGAGGTGAAAAATATGGCAAAGGCAGCACTTGTAACAGGCGCGTCGGGAGGCATAGGGCAGGCTATCTGCGCGGCTCTTGCCAAAGACGGTTTCGATATCGCTGTTCATTACAACAGCAGCGAGGCAAAAGCGCAGGAAGTTGTGGAGCGCGTTAAGGCTCTCGGGCAAAACGCCATCGCGATAAAGGCCGATCTTTCGTCGTCTGAGGAATGCAAACAACTTGTAAAGAGTTGCGCGGACGCGCTGGGCGGTATATACGCGCTTGTCAACAACGCGGGCATTACAAGCGACGATCTCGTGATGCGAATGACAGACGAGCAGTTCGACAGCGTCATACGCGCCAACCTTAACAGCTGTTTTTGCTGTACGCGCGCAGCGTCGGCGTATATGCTCAAGGCAAGGCGGGGAAGGATAGTAAATATAACGTCGGTAGTCGGGATAATAGGCAACGCCGGTCAGGCAAATTACGCGGCTTCAAAAGCAGGCATAATAGGGCTTACAAAATCCTGCGCGAAGGAGTTCGCTAAAAGAGGAGTGTGCGTAAACGCAGTTGCTCCGGGGTTTATAGAGACGGCTATGACGGATGTCCTCGGCGACGATATAAAACAAAAGATGCTTGATACCATACCGCTGGGGCGCTTCGGCAGCCCGGAGGACGTAGCTGGGCTTGTGAGCTTTTTGTGCACGGACAGCGCGTCGTACATCACCGGACAGGTAATGACGGTGGACGGCGGCATGGTGATATAAGGTATGCTGAAAGGGTGAGGTGAATTAATGAGTCACAAGGTGATGATTACCGGAATGGGCGCGGTTTCGCCCATCGGTGAAAGCGTTAAGGAGTGCTTTGACAACGCCGTTAACGGCGTTTGCGGAATAAGAAAAGCGCAATATTTCGACACGGAAATGATGGGTGTAACGTGCGCCGGCGAGGTAAGCGATTTTGACGCTTCGAAATATATAAACAACCGCGAAGCGAAGCGTATGGCGAGGTTCACGCTTTTCGCGATAGTCGCCGCTATGCAGGCGTGGGAGCAGAGCGGCCTTAAAGAGGGAGACTACGATGAGGAGCGCTCGGGAGTCGTTCTTGGCAGCGGTATGGGCGGACTCGGAACCATCTGCAGCCAGCATGACGAAATGAGGGGAAATGGAGCGAGGGCCGTATCTTCGCTGTTTATTCCAAAATCGATAATCAATACCACGGCCGGCATGATCGCTATAAGGCTTGGGCTTCACGGCCCGTGCCTCAGCGTAGTTACCGCGTGCTCGTCGGGCGCGGACGCTATCGGCGAGGCGTATTATGCCGTAAAGGAAGGCCGGATGGACGTAGCGCTCGTCGGCGGAGCGGAGGCGGTGATAACCGAACTTGCGGTAGCGGGCTTCAACCAGATGCAGGCGCTCTCGACAAGCACAGACCCCACGAGGGCGAGCATACCGTTCGATAAAGACAGGCAGGGCTTTGTTATGGCGGAAGGCGCGGGCATGCTTGTGCTCGAGAGCGAGGAGCATGCGAAAAAGCGCGGCGCTACCATAGTAGGCGAGCTCGCGGGATACGCCCAGACGTGCGACGCGTATCACATAACGGCGCCCGAGCCGGAAGGCATATGGGCTTCAAGGGCGATGGAGCTTGTTATAAAGGAAGGCGGCATAGAAAAGGAAGAGGTAGGCTATATAAACGCTCACGGCACAGGCACGCCCCTCAACGACGTGTTTGAGAGCAGGGCTATAGAGAGATGCTTCGGCGACCACGCCAAAAATCTGCTTGTAAGCTCCACAAAGTCTATGACGGGGCATATGCTCGGCGGGGCGGGGGCTTTTGAGACTATCATGGCTATCTGCGCCGTTAACGAAGGGATAGCGCCGCCGACGATAGGACTTCGGGAGGAAGGCGAAGGCTGCAACCTTGACTATGTAAAGGGCAAAGCCAAAAAGCTGGGCGCAAAGTACTCGATATCGAATTCGTTCGGGTTCGGCGGCCACAACAGCTGCGTACTCCTTAAAAAGCCCGATTAATAAGCACGAAGGAGTAATGTATGCTGGGTATAGAAGAAATTAAAAAGATATTGCCGCACAGAGAGCCGTTTTTGATGATCGACAGGGTTGACGAACTCAAAGAGGGCGTAATGGCAAAAGGCATAAAAGCGGTAAGCGGAAACGAATGGTTCTTTATGGGGCACTTCGCGGATTTTAAGGTAATGCCGGGCGTGCTTATAATCGAGGCCATGGCGCAGATGGGCGGGGTAGCGCTTCTGACGATGGAAGAGATGAAGGGCAGGCTTGCGTTTTTGGGGAAAATCAAGAACGCAAGGTTCAGCGAAAAGGTCGTTCCGGGAGATGTTCTTGAACTTGAAACCACGATAGACGCCGTGAAAGGCATCGTGGGCATGGGTACTGGGAAGGCGTATGTGAGAGGCAAGCTTGTCTCAAGCTGCGAGCTTGTGTTCGCGTTGTCGGAATAGCGGATAGCATCAGCGATAAACGCTTTGGTCTTTATAAAAGAGCGAAGCGTTTTTTATTGGGCTTTAGCACAATATACCCCCGGTTTTACTGGGGGATTTAATTTGTGTTTCCGGACGGAACACATACAAAACCTTCTATTATTTTTTTTGCCCCTGCGCGCAGTTCGTCAAATTTTTCATAAGTTAAACCATATAATTTTACTTGTCTAACTACACGCTATCAGGTAAAGTATTATTCAAGGATGTTTCATCATGGACTATTTTAATGCTAGGCAGTATCTGATTTCACTTCCAGCTCCTGTTTTTCTCGTCAGCGTAAAAAGCGGCAAAGTGTTGTTCGCCAACAGGCAGGCCGAGAAAAGGGGCTTTTTCGCCGGAACCGTCTTTTTTAAAATGCTTGAGGACAACACGGATATTTTATTACTAAAAAAGAATGCTGACAAAGAGCCCGAAGGCATAACGCTGACTCTTAGGATAAACGCTAAGCTGTATAACTTAAGTTTAAATATATCCGGCGCAAGGTTTAACGGCATGCAGTCGTGGCTTGTTGCCATAGAATCTATGGAGGAAGCGTACACGCAAAACGCCGCCTCGGTGATAACCGCCGTTTGCGATATCTTTACAAGCTCCGCTCTGAAAAACAAGACGTATGAGTTCCTCGCGGCAACAGCTAAGAGCACGGGCGCGTTCTGCGCGTCGCTTTATGAAAAGAAAAACAACAGGTATGTTTTGAAAGAGGAATGGCGGGAAAGAAAGAGCGTATGTATTCCCGTGCTTGCCCCTAACTTTGAGGAGGGCGCCGCGTGCGAGACGGAGCGCGTTGCGAGGCTCAAGCGCGCCGCGGACACAGCTTTTGCGTTATATACTAAAGCATACGGCACAAGCGGAGCGGTGATGTACTTTTTTGACGGCATTACCGGACAGCAGGTTAAGAGGAACATAGAAAGATACGCGGGGCTATACAGCATACTGTCGCCCGATACTCAAAACAACAGCATGCAGGTCACGGCGAGAAAGGGGCTCGATTCCATTAGCCTCGGCTTTGCGATATGGGACCCCTCAACGCGCGAAATGCTGTACAACAACAAAGCGTATAAAGATATCTTCGGCCGCAGGGACTCGCAAATAAGCGGCGAGCTTGGAGAAGGTATCAGATACAGATCGAAAAAAGGCATGGAAGAGAGCCTGACCGATTCAAGGGGAAACTGGTACAGTGTAACTCATACCCCCGCGAAGATAGGTGGACAGGGAATAATAGCCACCGTTATCAACGACGTTACAAAGTACAGGGAGACGGAGGCCAAGCTTGAGGCGATGGCGAGGACGGACACGCTGACGGGGCTGCTAAACCGCAGGGCGGGCACCCAGGCGCTGACGGAGATCTATGCGGAGTGCCGCAAAAATAGCATACCGCTGACGGTCTGCTTCGCGGATATAGACGGCCTTAAGCTTATAAACGATACATACGGCCATGGAGCGGGAGACGTTATGATAAAGTCTGTGGCCGAGGTGCTGCGAAAATACGCCGAGAAAACAGGCGCGGTATGCAGGCTCGGAGGTGACGAGTTCGTGCTCATACTGCCCGGTTTTGACAGTGAGAGGGCGAAGAATGTCGCTTCCCAGATTGAAAAGGACATAAAGAAGTGCCTTGTGGGAGAATCACAGGGAATATCGATGAGCTTTGGTTTCAAACAGGCGGAATACTTCGACGGGGAGTCGGCAGGCTCGCTCGTCAGTTACGCTGACCATGATATGTACCGCGAAAAGCGCAAAAAAACCGCTAAATAGAATCTTTAAGGCGGCTGCCCAGTATTATCTGCTCGGCGACGTCAGGCTTGTTCATCGTATATATATGAAACCTTCCGATGCCGTTTTCGATGAGATAGTCTATCTCATCAATCGCGTATTCAAGACCCGCCTTTTTAAACGCGTCGGCGTCTTTTCCGTACCTGCTTATTATCTTGCTTAAGGGCGCCGGTATAGAGCACGCCGACAAAAGAGCCATCCTGGTTATCTGGTTGGGATTCAGCACCGGCATTATGCCAGTGATAACGGGAGCGGTTATTCCGGCCCGGGCAGTCCTATCGAAAAAATCGATTATAGCGCACCTGTCGAAGCAAAGCTGCGTTACAAAAAAGTCCGCGCCCGCGTCGGCTTTTTTCTTCATAAAGGTAATATCTTCTTCCAGAGAAGCGCTTTCCATATGAGCCTCGGGATATGCCGCGGCTCCTACGGTAAACCCGCCCCTTTTCTTTATCTGTGCTATCAGGTCGCTCGCGTGCCTGTAATGCGAATATGCCGTTTCGGCGTCCATGTCCTCAGGGATATCGCCCCTTAACGCGAGTATGTTGTTTATGCCCGCAGACTCGAGCTTTGAGAGCGTATAATCTATGGATGACGGCGTTGCTCCCGCGCAGGTAAGGTGCGCAATAGCCCCGAGTCCGTTGTTTTTTATAAATGAGGCAATATCCACTACCCTGTCTCTGTTGCCGCCTCCCGCGCCATACGTCACGCTTACAAACACAGGGTCATACGCCGAAAGCTTTTCTATGGCTTCATATACGGTAGTCAAAGGCATGTCTTTTTTGGGCGGAAAGAATTCAAGAGAAAAAGACCGATCCCTGCCAAGTTTTTCAATAATGCCCATACTGACGCCTCCAAAATACCGCAAGCAAAAGCTATTGGCGTATAATTACATCTATACAATAACGTGCGTATATTTAATCATAACTCGCCCGTCATTTCAAGTAGTTGAATAATGTATACAACTGGTGTATCATATCCCGAGAGGTAACAGATGAATAATTATCCGTATATACCGTTTGTTCCGAATAAAGACAGCGTTATGCGCAGGATGGGCTCGCTGAAGGCCTCATTCGACAAAGAACTGAAAAATGAAATAGACGGCTGTTATACAAAAGCGATGTCGGCATTTACCGTACGGGGCAGAGCCGAGGCTTATGAAATAGCACGTTTGGGCGGTGACTCAATAGAAATAATGGGAAACACTGTGGAGTCACGTTTGCTAGCTGTCATGCTTTCGAAGAGCAGTAAGGCGTTTGTTATGTGCGCGGCGATACCCGAAAGCGACGTGCGGATGATAAACGAGGCGATAAGCAGAGGCGAAGGGCTGCTGGCGCTCGTTCTTGACGCGTACGCTTCGGAGCTTGTCGACGGCGCGCTTGACGTGATAATGCAGAGCAAAAACGAGTCGCTGAGGCGCGCGGGGCAGAGTCTGACAAAAAAAAGATTCAGCGCGGGCTACGGAGACCTCGATATAAAATACCAGAAAGTGTTTTACGACCTGCTCGAAATGCAGACGCTGGGCGTAAAAATGAATGAAAAATATCTGCTTATACCCGAAAAATCGGTTATAGCTATAGCAGGGGTGGAATAGATGAAAAGGATAAACGGACTAAGCTTTCTTGAATATCTCAAAGTGCACATACTGCTGCTTGACGGCGCGATGGGGACATATCTGCATCAAAACGGAATGGGGCCGGGGGTGTCTCCCGAAGCGTTCGCGCTTGAAAACCCTGACGCAGTCGCGGACGTCTATAAGCGGTATATCGACGCGGGAGCGAAAGCCGTGTCGGCATGCACGCTGGGCGCGAACGCGTATAAGCTCAAAGAGCTTAAGATAGACGGGGATATATATTCCATAAACCGCCGGCTCACAAAGATAGCGGCCGAGGCCGCGGGGGACAGCGCGTTCGTGCTGGCGGACATAGGCTCGACCGGCATGTTCATCGCTCCTCTCGGAGAGCTTGAATTTGAGCAGGCGGTCGACGTTTATAAGCAGCAGATAAAGGCTGTCGCCGACGGCGGGGCGGATTTTATCGCTGTAGAAACGATGATAGACATACAGGAAGCGAGAGCCGCGGTAATTGCCGCAAAGGAATGCTGCGGTCTGCCCGTGGTCGCCAGCATGACGTTTACCGAAGGAAGGACGCTGACAGGCACAAGCCCCGCGGCGGCGGCGATAACGCTTATATCGGCGGGCGCTGACGCGGTAGGGCTCAACTGCTCTACAGGGCCCGAGCAGATGCTGCCGTATGTAAGAAGCATGAAAGAGGTATCCTCTGTGCCGCTGTTCGTAAAACCCAACGCGGGCATGCCGCGGATCGTGGACGGGCGGACGCGTTTCGATATGTCCATAAGCGATTTCAGCGGTTATATAAGGCCGCTATGTGAGGCAGGCGCTAACCTCATCGGCGGATGCTGCGGCACGGACCCCAATTTTATCAGCGCTGCCGCCGCAGAGCTTAAAGGATTAAAGCCGGTGCCGTGGCTCGACAGCCTGCCGCCCGCTGTCACGTCGGTGTCCGACGAAGTGTATCTCGGGAAAGATTTCTGTGTGATAGGCGAGAGGATAAACCCGACCGGCAAGCCAAAGCTCAAAGAGGCTCTTAAAAACGGCGATTACTACGAAGTGCTCGACATGGCGCTTGAGCAGAAGCAAAGCGGAGCGCACATACTCGACGTCAACGTGGGAATGCCCGAATTAGACGAGATGCGGGCGATGAAAAATGCTATTGAAGCCATAGCCGCCAAGGCGAAGCTTCCGCTTTGCATAGACTCTTCTAAGCCCGAGGTCATAGAGCAGGCGCTGCGCGTGTATCCGGGCAGAGCACTGCTCAATTCAATATCGACGAAGACCGAAAGCCTTGAGAAGCTCCTGCCTGTCGTAAAGCGTTATAAACCGGTGTTCATACTGCTTCCTATAGGCGATAACGGTATACCGCATACGGCGAAGGGGCGCATAGAGCAGATCGCGAAGGCTTATGAGAAGATAGAACGGTCGGGAGTTGGAAAAGAGAGCATACTCGTGGACGGCCTCGCTATGGCTGTATCGTCCGAGCAGAACGCCGCAAATGAAACGCTCGAGGTCATACGCTGGTGCGCAGAGAACGGATTCAACACCGTGCTGGGTGTCTCGAACTCTTCGTTCGGGCTGCCCGAGAGAACGTTTATAAATACCGCGTATCTCGTAATGGCCATTGCCAAGGGCTTAACGTCCGCTATAATGAACCCCGGCGATTCTCTTATGATGGATATGCTCCATGCCGCGGAGGCTCTTACCGGGGGCGACACGGATTTCCAAAGGTATATAAATCGCTTTTCTGATACGCGCATACCCGAGCAGGAGGCGAAGGATATCAAAGAAGCGGTGCTTACAGGCAAGAAGAAGTCCATTACCGCTATGATAGAAAGCGAGATAGCATCGGGAACAGCACCCGAGAGCATAATTAACGACATGATTATACCCGCACTGCAGAGAGTCGGGGATCTTTACGAGCAGAAGGTTTATTTCCTGCCGCACCTTATTTACAGCGCAGAGGCCGCAAGGGCGGCGTTCGACCATCTTGAGAGGCACTACGTCACGGGTTCGCAGGAAGGAAAGAAGAAGGTCGTTATCGCCACGGTAAAGGGAGACATACACGACATAGGCAAAAACCTTGTCGCGATGCTGCTGCGCAACCACGGGTATGCGGTGACAGACCTTGGCAAGGATGTGCCAGCCGAGACGATAATCAAGACAGCCGCCGAGCAGGACGCCGACATAATCGGCCTTTCGGCGCTGATAACCACGACCGCCAAAGAGATGGAAAACGTGATAGCTCTGGCAAAAAATCACGGACTTCGGGCTAAGATAATGGTGGGCGGTGCGGTCGTCACAGAGAAGTACGCAAAGAGCATTGGCGCGGACGCCTATTCCGCCGACGCGGCGGGGGCGGTCAGGGAAGCGGCAAGGCTCACGCAATAAAATTTATTACATGGAGACAAAATGCACATAGAAGTTGACACTCACACGCACACGGTGCTGTCGGGGCACGCACACTCGACTATCATGGAAAACGCCGCCGCGGCGGCAAGGCTGGGGCTTAAAGGCATAGTCATGACCGACCACGGACCGCGCATACACGCGGCTCCGCCCGATTACAACATTGGCACGTACGCGTATCTTCCGACGCATATCAGCGGCGTGAGGATATACAGCGGAATAGAGGCCAATATCGTCGATTTTGAAGGCTCTATAGATATACGCGACAGATACCTCAAGCAGCTCGATTTCGCTATAGCGGGTATGCACGAAGTGGTTATCGATCCCGGCGGAAAGGCGAAGAATACTAAAGCTGTTATAGGCGCTTTAAACAACAAATATGTCGATATAATATCCCATCCGGATAACCCCTCTTATGAGCTCGATTACGAGGCGGTCATAAGGGAAACGGCAAGGCTTGGAAAACTCGTTGAAATAAACGACCACAGCTTTGAATACCGCAGCGGCGGCATAGAGATTGCCAGAGTTTTGCTTGATCTTTGCAGTAAGCACGGCGTGAGGGTAGCGGTTTCGAGCGACGCTCATTCGGCGTTTGGCATAGGCAAGTTTAACGCCGCAAAGCAGCAGCTCGAAATAAACGGTTTCCCGGAGTCGTTGATAGTCAATCTTACGATGGAGCGCTTTGAAGGCTACCTTGACGAGCGTACAAAGCGTATAGAAAAAGCTTAATAATATTCGGCGGATATAAGCTTGTATCCGGATTTTTGCGGTTTCCTAAAAATCTATAGATTTTTTGGGTGAAAATAGTATACTATTAGTTAACGTGCATTTATTATGTACTTTTTTGGCATCATATTTTTATTTTTTTGGAGGCCCTTGTCTTATGAACAGCAATGTCAGGAAGAAGCTTTCGGAGCTTCGCGAGGAGTGTACGCTGCGAAACCTGTTCTGCATCATATGCAGCAACGGAGACAATGTAGCGGCGGAGTATAAAGAGGACTCAGAGATTCGCAAGCTTACATACTCCGATTACGAGAGAATAACGTTCGCAGGGGCGAAAAAGCTCTCCGAAAGGCTGTCTGGCACAGAGCGTAACACGTTCGTCGCTCTAAGATACGCGAATAATCCGCTCTGGCCCGCGGCGTTCTGGTCTTTGGTGCTCGCGGGCTTTAGGCCGCTTCTTCTCGACGCGGCTTCTGACGATACACAGGTAATGCACGTTTTAAGACAGGCCGGCTCGCGAACTATTGTTACCGATACCGAAGTGGGCGTTGCCGGGGTAACGAGGGTATCGCCCGACGAGTTTTTGAGCTATGACGCGACTGATACCGACTTTATACCTCAATATTCGGATGCGCTCGCGCTGTGTACGTCGGGGACAACGGCGACTCCGAAGGTATACGTATATGACGAGCAGGCTCTTTGCGACCAAGTGCTGCTTGCTGACTATATAAGCAAACAGAACAAGGATATAGTCCACGACGGCGTGATAAAGCAGCTCGCGTTCCTGCCGTTCCATCATATATTCGGATTCATTGCGGTCTACATGTGGTATTCGTTCTTCGGCAAGACGATAGTCTATATAAAGAACAAGACCGCGGAAGTTATTCTCTCCGCTTGCAAGGATCATAATGTTACTCACATATACGCCGTGCCGCTGCTTTGGAACAACGTAGCGAAGGGTATAATACGCAAGGCAAAGCTTCAGGGTGAAAAGACTTATGAGAAGCTCATAAACGCAAGCGATCTTAGCATAAAGATCCAAAGGCGGCTCGGGGCATCCGGCAGAAAGCTCGTATCAAAGCTGTTTTTCAAGGAGCTGCAGCAAAAGCTTGTAGGCGGCGGTATTCAGATGCTGATAAGCGGCGGAGGGCATATACAGCCCGATGCCATAAAGCTTATAAACTCTATAGGCTACAACCTTGTATCGGGCTTTGGCATGACGGAGACGGGCATAGATTCCGTCGAGCTTTCAAACGATATTGACAAGCGCCTCGCGGCCAGCGTCGGCAAGCCGTTTTCGCCTATGGAATACCGCATCGTCTACGAGAAGCAGGGCGACAGGACGGGAGAGCTTCAGATAAGAGGCGAGGCCATACACTCGGGCAGGATGGTTGACGGCGTTTACATCGCGAGGGAGACTTCGGACGGCGGTTGGTTCTCGTCGGGCGATATCGCGAGGGTGGAGGACGGCTGCTATTATATTGAAGGCAGACTCAAAGAAGTCATAGTCGGAGAGTCGGGAGAGAACGTCTATCCCGACGAGCTTGAAGACAGCTTTTCCGAGCTGCCGAACGCCGAGCATATCTGTGTGGCGGGCATAGCCGCGAAAGGCGTGTATGATGACACGTCGCTTATAGTCTATATGGGCGACAACGGCGAAGACGCAGAGAAGGAAAAAGAGCTAATATCTGAGATTACAAGGATAAACGGTCTGCTGCCCATATACAAAAAGCTCAAGCGCGCGTATCTCTCGCTCGACCCGCTTCCGCTCGCGAACGGAATAAAGGTAAAGCGTCAGAAGGTAAAAGAGGCTATTGAGCGCGGGCAGGGCAGATTTGAGGAGATAGACATCAAGGCCGGAGCGCTGAAGAGAAGCGCGGCTGAAACCAAAAGCCCCGAAGCCGGCGGTTACGATAAGGCGGAGTTTGCGGATATAACCGAGAAAGTAAGGGAGATATTCGCCGACGTGCTTGGCATAGACCCCGGGAGCATAAAGGACAACGACCACTTTATCGACGACCTCGGCGGCGACAGCCTCTCGAGCCTCGGCGTGTTCTCGAAGGCCGAGGAGATATACGACGTTATAATACCCGACACAGAATATTTCACTTGCGCCAGCGTTGCAGACCTTTCTAAGCTGCTGTACCGCAAGCTGCATAATATTGAAGGCACGAGGGAGGACATAAAGCCGCAGGAAGCAAGGAAGATCACACGCTTTGAGGATTCGAGAGAATACGAGGAGTACGCGATGAGAAGGCTCATGATCAGCAGTGCGAATATTAAAGATCCTTATTTTGTCGCGCACGATTCGGTGCTGCTTGATACGTCGGTAGTTGACGGCCGGGAGGTCATCAACCTTGCTTCTTACAATTACGTGGGCATGTCTGGCCACCCGAGGACGGCGCAGGCAGCCAAGGAAGCCATAGACAAATACGGAACGTCCGCTTCGGGCTCAAGGCTCATCGCGGGCGAAAAGACGCTGTTCCGTGAGCTTGAAAAGGCTATAGCGGCGTGGAAGCACACGGACGACGCCATAGTGCTTGTAGGCGGGCATTCCACAAACGTTACTTTTGTGGGAAACTTCTGCAACGAGAGGGACCTTATACTCTACGACGCGCTGTCGCACAACTCTGTAGTTCAGGGATGCCAGCTTTCCAAGAGCGACACGAAGGCTTTTCCGCATAACGACTTTGAGGCTCTCGAGCATATGCTGAGGGCCGCGAGGGACAAATACGAGAAGATACTCATTATCGTCGAAGGAGTATATTCGATGGACGGCGACATAGCGCCAATACCCGATTTCGTGGCTCTGAAAAAGAAGTACGGCGCGTTCCTGATGGTGGACGAGGCGCACTCGAGCTGCGTTATAGGCAAAAGAGGCGAAGGCGTAGACGATTACTTTGACCTGCTGCCAGGTGATATAGACATAAAGATGGGTACGCTGTCAAAAGGGCTCGGCACCTGCGGAGGCTATATAGCGGGCGAGAAAGGGCTTATAGACTTTCTGCACTATCTGCTGCCGGGGTTCGCGTTCTCGGTGGGCATAAGCCCGCCGCTCGCGGCCGCCGCGCTTGAGGCAGTCAACATAATGCGTGAAGGCAACCCGAAGGTAAAAGCGCTTCATGACAATATCGATTACTTTATAGCGCAGGCAAAGGAGAGGGGTTTCAACACGTGCCTCGCGAAGGAAACCGCTATTGTGCCTATTTTGGTGGGAGAGGACGCAGACGCATACATTCTCTCAACAAAGATGCTCGAGAGGGGCGTGTTCGTGCCTCCTGCGGTATACCCCGCAGTACCCAAGCACCAGGCAAGGCTGCGGTTCTGCCTGACAAGCGAGCATAAGAGGGAGCAGCTTGACAGCGCGCTTGATATCCTCGAGGTATTATATAAGGAAATGGAGATAAAGAAATAAGCATATGAAAGTATTGGTTACAGGGGGAGCGGGCTACATTGGCAGCCACGCCGTTCGCCAGCTTAAAAAAGTGGGTTACGAGCCGGTTGTATTCGACAACCTCTCGAAGGGACACGCTGAGGCGGTAAAGCACGCGGAGTTATTCAAAGGCGATCTTCTTGATAAGGAAAGCCTTAAGAGCTTTTTTAAAGCTCACAGCGTCGATGCTCTGATGCACTTCGCTGCATTCAGCCTCGTGGGCGAGTCTATGCAAAACCCTTATATGTATTACGAGAACAACGTCGCGGGGAGCCTTAACCTCCTAAAAGCCGCAATGGATGCGGGCGTAGGTAATGTAATATTCTCGTCGACCGCAGCGGTTTACGGGGAGCCAGAAGTCGTGCCGATAACCGAGCAATGCGTGAAGAATCCTCTCAACGTGTACGGCAGGACAAAGCTTGTCATAGAAAATATGCTTAAAGACTTCTCCGATATATACGGGCTTAAGTATAAGGCGCTAAGATACTTCAACGCGGCTGGCGCGGACGAAGAGGGCGACATAGGCGAAGACCACAGCCCGGAATCGCATCTTGTTCCCATAATATTTCAAAGCGTGAACGGGAAGCGTGACAAGCTTGTCGTTTACGGAGATGATTATCCTACGCCCGACGGAACGTGCATAAGGGATTACATACACGTAACTGATCTCGCGGACGCGCATGTTCTCGCGCTTAAAAGCCTCGAGCAAGGCGCAAAGAGCGGCGCTTACAACCTCGGCAGCGAGAAGGGTTTTTCGGTGCTTGAGATTGTTAAGGCAGCCGAAAACGCCTGCGGACAGAAGATAACTTATGAGGTCGGCGGAAGAAGGCCGGGAGACCCGGCGGTGCTCGTCGCGTCGTCGGAGAGCATAAAAATAGAGCTAGGATGGCAGCCGAAATACGGCATCGAAGAGATACTGTCCAGCGCGTGGCGGTTCCACCGCGAGCATCCGGACGGGTATTAGTTTACAGAGCCGTTCACATATGGATTAAAAAAGGCACAGAATAATATTTTGTTGAGTAATGAAATTGGGGTTAGGTAAATGAGAAGCACGAAACGAATTGACTCATGTTATTTATTAAAGCACGGATGCGCGGCCGCCTTAATGGTATTATTGCTGATATTCGGGTCGTGCTCTGAGAAAGTGCCGACAGTCGTGCCGGCAGAATCCGTTTTTCCTTCTGCTTCTGTGTCTGTGGCTCCTGCGAAGACGCCTGTGCCTACCGTAACGCCTGTGCAGATTCCGGCTTATACTTATAAAGGACAGGCTGTGAGCCTCGCGAGCGATTACGTCAACATAAGGCAGGAGCCGAGGATCGGAGCCAAGATAAAGGGAGAGTTTCCCGCAGGCGCGACCGCAGACGTTATTGAATATTCATATGGCTGGGCGAGAATCGTCTATAACAATACAGAAGGCTACGTCAGCCGCGACTATATATTTGAAATACTTTTTCCGGAGGTTGCAGTTCCTGTGGGTGACTGGGCGTCTGTCGTAATTAATCAGAAAAACCTGCTTCCCGAAGGTTTTGAAGTGAGCCTCGCTGATTTTGAGGGCGGACAGGTGGACGCGCGCATACTTGAGGTCTGCGAGAAGATGTTCGCGGACGCCAAGAAAGCGGGAGTCGACTTAAGGCTTATGGACGCGTACCGCAGCTACAAGACGCAAAGCGAGCAGTATGAAAAAAAAGTAAAGAGCATTATGGCAAAAAAAAGGCTCAGCCGCTCAAAGGCAGAGAAGGAAGCCGCGAAGATAACGGCGCGCCCGAACACCAGCGAGCACCAGACAGGGCTTGCGCTCGACATCGTGACCTCATCGTATAAAAAAAGAGACGCGGGTTTCGCCAAAACAAAGGCGTTCAAATGGCTTAATGAGAACGCGCATAATTACGGATTTACGCTGAGATACAAAAAGAATAAAGTCTCCGTTACAAAGGTGATATACGAGCCTTGGCACTGGCGGTTCGTAGGGGTAAAGGCCGCTGCAGATATGAAGATAAGCGGTCAGTGCCTTGAGGAATACTTCGGCTCATGAATTAAGCATCCTCAAAGAAATCGAATATCAGCGTCCGGTCTTTTGAAGGTATTCGGAAGGCCGTATTTGTTTGCTGCGGCATGCGGTCTAAAGATTCTAAAATTTCCGCAAGCGCAATGCCACAACTTATCGGGGTGTAAATGCATGGCGAAAAGTGGTATCATATAAGCGATAAAGAAGAAGGATAAAGCATGAACGATAAAGTCTTTGAAAAGCTTGAATTCAATAAGATACTTAAGATGCTATCGGAAAGGACGCTCTCGGGCCCGGGAAGCGAGGCAGCGCTGAAGCTTCGTTCCCGAAAAAAGCTGGCGGAAATTGTTCGGCTTCAGAGCGAGACGCTCGAAGCCGAAAGCGTACTTATGCGCGAGCCTTCGTCGCCCATGAGTTCTTTCTCGGACATCACGTCCGAGACGCTGAGGCTCAAAGCCGGCGCGGACCTCGGGTGCAGGGAGCTGCTGAGGATACTAGGTATAATGAAAGCGGTGCGCAAAGCCAAGAGCGGCATCAAAAGACAGGACACGGGAACTAATATACTGCCGGACATGGCGCAAGCGCTCTTCTTTTCAGCACCCTTGATTACAGAACTCGACGCGGCGATAGCGAACGAGGACGAGCTTTCCGACTCTGCGTCGCCTGAGCTTTTTAATATCAGAAAAAGAATGATACGCGAGAACGAAGGCATACGCGAAAAGCTCGAATCCATAATACGCTCCTCGCAAAACAAGGATTATCTGCAGGACGCCATTGTGACGATGCGCAGCGGGCGTTACGTCGTTCCCGTAAAACAGGAGTTTAAAAGAAACGTTAAGGGGCTCATACACGACCAGTCGTCGAGCGGGCAGACGGTGTTTATAGAGCCTATGGAGGTCGTGGAGGCGAACAACCGTCTGCGTGAGCTTGAGCTGGCGGAGGCTGCGGAGGCGGAGAGAATACTGCACGTTTTCAGCGAGAAGCTCAGGGAGCACTGGCAGCAATTGAAGGACGACCTTGAGATACTCACAACGCTCGATGTTATATTCGCGAAGGCTTCGCTCGCGTCGTCGATGAAGGCGTCGCCTCCGGTGATGACGGAAGAAAAAACGCTCGTTATCAAAAACGGGAGGCATCCTCTCATAGACCCGAAAAACGTTGTGCCCGTCTCGCTGAGCATAGGAGACGGCTGCAGCGGGCTTATAATAACCGGCCCTAATACCGGAGGCAAAACGGTTACGCTCAAATTGGCGGGGCTGCTCGTGCTCATGGCGCAGAGCGGGCTGTTCGTGCCCGCCGACGGAGGCTCGACGCTGCCCGTATTTACGGGAATATACGCGGATATAGGCGACGAGCAGAGCATAGCGCAGAGCCTGAGCACGTTTTCGTCGCATATGTCCAACATAACGAGGATAATAAAATACGCGGACGAAAACTCGCTTGTGCTGCTCGACGAGCTGGGCGCAGGCACCGACCCCGCCGAGGGCGCGGCGCTCGCGATGTCGATACTCGAAGAGCTTGCCGCAAGGCGCAGCTTCGTGCTGGCAACGACTCACTACAGCGAGATAAAGGCGTTCGCCACGGCTAACGACGTCTACCAGAACGCGTGCATGGAGTTCAATATAAAGACGCTGAGCCCAACATACAAACTGATCATGGGTATACCCGGTGTATCGAACGCTTTCGAGATATCGAAAAAGCTGGGGCTTAACGAGAGCATCATAGAGCGGGCGAGGCAGCATATGTCCGAGGAGACGATAAAGTTTGAACAGCTCATAGGCGAGGCCGAAAAACAGCGCGAGATCGCTCTCGAGAAGGAGAGGCAGGCCGAGAGCTTTCGGCGTACCGCTCAGTCGATAAAAGACAAGACGGACACCGAGCTCAAAAAAACTCAGGACAAAAGCCAGAAGATAATAGACGGCGCAAACGAGAAGGCGCTTCAGATACTCAAGGAAGCAAGAGAAGAGGCTGAAAGGGTAATAAAGCAGCTCAAAGCCGCTAATACCGCGAGACAGGAGGATATAAACGAGGCGAGAAAGGAGCTTTTACAGCAGATAGAGCACACGTCCTCCAAGCTGCGCAAGAAGAAACAAGTGAAAAGCGGCGTCAAGCCGGACGATATATCGGCGGGAGACACAGTGGAGCTTTTGAGCCACGGAATAAAGGCGTTTGTTTTAAAAGAGCCAAAGGAAGGCAGCGTATACGTGCAGGCGGGAGTGTTAAAAATGACAGTCCCGCTCGACGAGGTGGCTCCCGTAAAGCCTGATAAGGCGGTATCGCGCGTGGGCGGAGTCAAGCGGGCGGCCTCGGCGGCAGGGCTTGAGATAGACGTTCGCGGCATGACGCTCGACGAGGCTACGCTTGAGGCGGATAAATATCTTGACGACGCGTTTCTTTCGGGGCTAACCGAAGTGTCTATAATACACGGCAAAGGCACGGGAGTGCTGCGCGCCGGAATACAGGATTTTTTAAGGAAGCACCACCATGTGGAAGCATACCGGCTCGGGCGCTACGGCGAAGGCGAGTCGGGAGTTACGATAGTGACGCTGAAATCGAGGTAAGCTATGGATATCGCGAGCGCGTGCCTTGTAGGCAAAAAGTGCAGATACGACGGAGAGTCGAGAGAAGACAAAGAAATTAAAAAACTCTACCTTGAGGGCAAGGTAAAAGCAGTCTGCCCCGAGTGCCTTGCGGGCCTTGCTATACCGCGCTGCCCGTCCGAGATATCGGGAGGAGAGGGCAAAGACGTTCTTGACGGTAACGCGGTCGTGATCGCCCAGGACGGCAGTAACAGGACGGCCGAGTTTCTTGAAGGAGCCTATAAGGCTTTGGAGGCGGCAAAGAGACAAGGCGCGAAACGAGCGTACATGAAATCGAAAAGCCCGTCGTGCGGCGTTACGGCGATATATGACGGTTCATTTTCGGGCAAGCTGAAAAAGGGAAGCGGAGTTGCGAGCGAGCTGCTCCGCAGAAACGGCATAGAGGTAATCGAAGTATGAATGTTTTATGAATAAACGGTTAAAACATATTTCAAATATTTGTTTATCAAGGCCGTTGGTTTTATAATTGAACTGAGGTGATAGCATGTCCAAATATATACTTGTAATAGACGACGACAAAAACATATGCGAGGTCATAAAGCTTTATCTGCAAAAAGAAGGCTATAAGGTAACGCTCGCTTACGACGGGCAGGCGGGGCTTGACGAGTTTGCGCGCGAGACTCCCGAGCTTATCGTGCTCGATATAATGATGCCGAGAAAAGACGGCTGGGAAGTGCTCAAGCAGATACGCAAGACGAGCGATGTTCCTGTAATAATGCTCACCGCGAAGGGCGAGACGTTCGATAAGGTTTTAGGGCTCGAGCTAGGCGCCGACGATTACATCGTAAAGCCGTTCGACCCGAAGGAATTTATCGCAAGGGTAAAGGCGGTAACGAGAAGGGCCAACAAGCAGGAAGAAGAGATAAGCGAGATAGCCTTTGAAGACCTTGTAATAAATATGACGAACTATACCGTTACATACAAAAACGAGATAGTCGAGATGCCTCCGAAGGAAATAGAGCTTTTGTCGTTTCTTGCGTCTCACCCCAATAAGGTGTTTACCCGCGAGCAGCTTTTGCAGCAGGTTTGGGATTTCGAGTTTTTCGGCGACTCGCGCACCGTTGACGTTCACATAAAGCGCCTCCGAAAGAAACTGTATGATCAGGGGCCTAACTGGGAGATCAAGACGGTATGGGGCGTGGGATATAAATTCGAGGTCAGATAATGGGTAAGTCGCTGTTCCTGCGCATGTTGTTCGTATATCTTCTTATTATACTTATAGCGTTCACGCTTGTGGGCGGCATTTTTTTCAACACCCAGAAAAGCAATTTTCTCGACTCGCAGATGGATAAAATGATAGAAAAGGCGAAGGAGATTAACGGCTGGGTCGTGGAAAACTATTACGGAAGGATGCCGGGCAGCGAGCTTACCGCAAAACTTTCAAATAAAGCGCTGGAAGAGGGCACTGTAATATGGCTTATAAGCAATCTGGGAATTATATATAAATTTGTCGACCCTGAAAACAAGGGAAACATAGACGAAAAGGTTTCCGCGAATATGCTTACGAAGAGCATGTCTGGTCTATATGAGGCCACGCAGCAAGGGCGTAGCGCGAAACAGGTGTCAAATGTTGACAATACATTTGAAGGAGCCGTGATGTCGGTAGCGATTCCTCTTAAAGTGCAGCACCCGATAACTCAGGAGGATGAGATTGCGGGCGCAGTAATCGTGCACAAAGAAGTCGGCGATTTTAACGTAGGCATCAACAACATATTCCGTCAGGTGTTTTTTCCGCTTTTTATATCTGTGATATTCGCGTCGATGCTCGTATTCATACTGTCGAGGTACATCGTGCGGCCTATAAAGGCTATATCCGTGGCCGCAACCGAGCTGTCAAGGGGAAACCTTGACTGGAGAGTAAAGCCTCAGACACAGGACGAGATAGGCGAGCTCGCGCTGGCGTTCAACAAAATGGCGAAGGAGTTAAAGCTGCAGGACGCTCTTCGCAATTCGTTTATCGCTAACGTTTCTCACGAGCTTCGCACGCCGCTTGCTTCTGTTCAGGGCTTCATACAGGGTATGCTGGACAGGGCGATAGAAGTGGAGGACAGGGATAAGTACTTAGAGATTGTGCTCGGCGAGACAAAGAGGATGAACGCTCTTATAACCGATCTTTTGAACCTCGCGAAAATAGAATCAGGGCAGTTCCCGATGGAGTTCAGCGAATTCGACATCAACGAGCTTATACGGCGCTGTATTATAGTGTTTGAGCAGAGAATAGAGGAGAAGAAGCTAATTGTTGATATTCAGCTCGGCGAAGGCAAACTTCTTGTATGGGCGGACGCGGATAGAATATCGCAGGTCGTAACTAATCTCATAGACAATGCCGTCAAGTTTTCATATGAGGGCGGGCAGCTCAAGGTTTGGACTCACTGCGTTGAAAACAGGGTATATGTAAACGTCGCGGACACGGGTGAGGGCATACCCCCAGACGAGCAGCCATACGTTTTCGAGCGTTTTTATAAGGTCGACAAGTCACACAGCAGAAGCAAGCCGGGAACGGGCATAGGGCTTTCCATAGCAAAAAGGATAATAGCGCAGCACCAAGAAAGCATCACTCTGAAATCGGCGCAAGGAAAGGGGTCTGTATTTACGTTTACACTCACGCGCTCACTTACAAAGAATGAAAAAAACAGAAACAAGTAACGTATTGTTTACGGCTCGTTACCATTTTGTTCAAATAATATGTATACAATAATGAAAACAAAAGATAATATTTGTTGGAGGTAGCAATGGATACAAACGATTACAGATCTGACGATGATCGCAGTCAATACGGCGCCGGGCAGGATTATAATCAGCAGGGCGGCGTTTATAATAGCGGCTACTACGCAGCCCAGCCGGGTTCTTACGGCAGAGACGGCGGGAAAAAAAGCAGAAAAGCGTTCGCGTTTTTTATGGCGTTTTTAATGGTCTTGTGCCTCGCGGCAGGCGGCGTATTTACGGCATATGTAATAATGCCGGGAATACAACCTTCATTACCCGGGAGCGAGGTTGCGGCGGTGTCCCCCGGACAAAACCAGCCCGAGGGCGATAATGGCAGCCCGGGCGGCCTTACAACGCAGTCTCCGGAAATAGGGGGGCAGGCGCCCAGCATCGATTATTCTCAAAGCCCGATAGTGCAGATTGCAAAAGAAGTAGGGCCCACAGTCGTCGGCGTAGCGGTCAGCGCGCAGAGGCCGTCGTTCGGATACGACTCAGCGGAGGAGCAATACGGCTACGGCTCAGGATTTATAATTTCATCCGACGGATATATAGTAACAAACAATCATGTTGTAGCCGGCGGCGACACTGTAAGAGTTGTGCTGTTTGACGGGAAAGAATATCAGGCGCGTCTTGTAGGCGCCGACGCAACTACCGACCTTGCCGTTATCAAAGTAGAAGCTCAAGGGTTAACGCCGGCGGCGCTTGGCGACTCCGAAAGGCTGGAGGTGGGCGAGACTGTCGTAGCGATAGGCAACCCTTTAGGCTCCGAGCTTGCGGGCAGCGTCACATCCGGCATAGTCAGCGCTCTTAACAGGGAGATATCCACCAACGGATACAGCCAGAAGTATATACAGACAGACGCGGCCATAAACCCCGGCAACAGCGGTGGGCCGCTGGTAAACCTTAAAGGCGAGGTTATCGGAATAAACACGCTTAAGAAAACCCTCGCCGGTTTCGACGACTATGGCATACCGATAGGCACAGAGGGCATCGGCTTTGCGATACCGGTATCTTCGGCTAAGCCGATAATTGAGCAGCTTATTACAAAAGGAAGCGTGGAGCGCCCCGGAATAGGCATTACCTGCACCGTAGACCTTACGAACAGATACAATCCGGCAGGCTCGCCGGAGGGCGTGACGGTAATAACGGTAACGGCCGATGGACCCGCTGACCTCGCGGGAATCAAGCCATCCGATATAATTACTTCAATAGAAGGCATTGCGGTAAAAACAGTTGAGGAACTTACAGGCGTCATACAATCGCATAAGGTCGGCGAGGTTTTGAATCTCATAGTCTGGAGGGCAGGCAGCGATTATAAGGCAAGGGTCACCGTAGGGGATCTTAATAAAATGGGCTGATAACATACGTTATTGAAAGCAAAAGCAAAGCAATATGAAGACAATAAGAGCCCCCGGTCTAATGCTAGACCGGGGGTTATTCTTCACAGCGGAAGAAAATAACGCTTTTTAGTTTGCCGCCGCTTTCTCTAGTTTTATAATGATGGTTTTACCGTCGGATATAAAAGTGATGCCGCCTGAAATATCCGTCCTTAAAATATCCGCTTCATATTCTCCGAGCAAAAAGAGAGTTTCTTCGTGAGGGTGCCGATAAGAATTACCTTCACCGCAGCTGATGACCGCATATTCGGGGGAAGCGATCTTAAGAAAAGCCTCGGATGTACCCGTTGAAGAGCCATGATGCGCTACTTTCAAAACGTCGGCATCAAAATCAAAACCGCTCTTTATCAATTCTTTTTCGGCTTTACGCTCCATGTCTCCTGTAAACAAAAATTCACTGTCTAAATAGTCTAGAAATATGACTATACTTTCGTTGTTTGCGTCATGTTCAGCGTCTCGCGCCGGGGAGACGATAGTACAAAGAGCAGCTCCTAAACTGAATTCTATGCCTGCATACGCTTCAATAACAGGTATGTCTTCAGCCTCTATAACACTCATAAGCTTTTTGTATGTTTTTGAATCGGACCGGGTGTCAGCCATGTAGACCGCGCCTACTTTGTAATTTTCAATAACGGAAACAATACCGCCTATATGATCTTCATGAGGATGCGTCGCTACGAGAAAATCGATATCTTCGATCCGCTGTTCTCGAAGCTTTTTGAGCACAGCGTCCGCGCTTGCTTTGGAAGCGGCGTCTATAAGCATAGTATCGTCACCGTGCGTTACGAGTATGCTGTCGCCTTGGCCTACGTCGATTACCGTAACGACGAGAGCGGCGTCATAGGCAGCTGACTCAGCCGGCTGTTGCGTTATGCTTGAAGCATAAATATATAAAGCAAGAAAAAGACATACAACAATGCATATTGCGGCTATGATTTTATAACGCTTATTTGACATGCTGTCCTCCTGAGGTACTTATATAAGAAGCTTGGTTGATCGTTCATAATAAATATATGATGATATGTATCAATCTATATAAGATTTTATTGCCTTAGCTCAGCGATGTCAAACGGATTCCCAAAGAATTAGTTGCTGCTGATTTACCATAAAGCAGATTTAAAATTATGAATAAAACACTTTAAATATTATTAACATAATCTAAAAAAGAACGATTAAATATTTATATCAAAAGCAATAAAAATGGGATAAAAACGTGTTGACAACGCGGGGGTGAATTTGGTAGTATATTTAAGCGCTCGCTTGAGGGCGCTATAAGAACCTTGTAAAAACGGCATAAAGCAAACAGGAGCATTA
>JAEYPS010000023.1 GCA_023410475.1 Bacillota bacterium
GTGGCTGGAGCCTTTAACAAACCGTCGAGCGGTAGGAGGTGGAACCAGTCCACAGCGTCTGCATGCATTATACAAGACATATACAAAATAGTGCTGTATATGTGTTACTTAATTATACGAGGAGGTGTAAACCATGAAAAAAGCGATCATAGTTTTTGCGGCTGCTGTGCTGTGCACGTTCATGTCCGCGCCCTATGCGGACGCAAAGACATACTCTCCGGCTTATTCTGCGGCGGAAGAGCATGTTATAGAGATACCCGTCGTCGTCGCGCCTTCGCTCTCTTCAGTGCTGTCGCAGCTCGAGGCTTCGCCTGCCGGTATCAACGAATAACGTTTGAGTTTTATCGGTTAAGCGTCGTAATTATATAATGATCAGAATGGAGGCTCGGCCTCCCTTTTTATTCGTCCTTGCAGTACATGCTAAAATATGTTTTTTTGAGCCTAAAGCAGGATTTCAATCATTTACATATTTTAAGTATCGCGATATAATTTTCTAATGGATGTTTTATATTGCAGGTATTTCTATATGAAAACAGCTTTTCTGTTAGCCGCGTTTGTTTTTGCTTTGTGCTTACTATCCGGCTGTATGGCAAGCGCCGACAGTCAGCCGGAGAAATCAAACGATAACAGCCAATCACCAACAGCCTCTGCAGTATTTTCCGCTCCTGCCGATGCATCGGATTTTTATTATATAGTCGACAGCAACGGCCGCAAAGGCGTCGTTAACGGCCTGGGCGAGGTTATACTGCCTTTTGATTTTTCAAAAATATACAGGCTTGAATACAACAACGCGGTTATCGCTTTTTGGGCTGCGCCCGCCAAGGTTACATGGGGGCGCATGATTTTACGCAGACAGGCGCGCTGTATACTATTGGAGGAAAAAAGCTTACAGAGAATATATATACCACAGCGTATGTGCTGAGCGACACCCCCGCAAACCTGCCCGACCCGGGATTATGGTCTTCATCTGTTTCAATGCCCCCGGGCGAGTACCCTGTTGTGGACGGCTCTACGGCGACGCTCCCCCTTGCCATTTATATGCGCTCTAAGATAACGGGCGAAACGCTCGATTCCAGCACAGCGAAAACGTCGTTCTCCACAACAGGCCACTCGTATATAGCGCTTGCTGAGAGGCGCGCCGATCTGCTCGTCGTCTACGAAGCTCCGGATGAAGTGAAACAAGACCTGAAACGAAAGAACGCCGAGTTTATAATGGAGCCTGTAGGCCTTGACGCTCTCGTGTTCCTGACAAACGAAGGGAACGCGGTCGGCAGCCTTACTCATGAGCAAATAACAGATATCTATACCGGCAAGATCAAGAACTGGAAAGAGGTCGGCGGCGAAGATATAGATATCGTGCCGTATCAGAGGATCTCAAACTCGGGCAGCCAGGCGCTTATGGAAAAGCTGGTAATGAAGGGAACTAAGATGATGGAGGCGCCCACGTTATTGCAGCCGGGCGCGATGGGCGAGCTTATCGACAACCTTGCGTCTTACGATAACACAGCAACCGCTCTTGGATATTCCGTATATTATTATGTGCGCAATATGTATGAGGTGCCGGGCATAAAGATTCTCGGCGTCAACGGCGTTGTTCCGGGCTCTGATACAATCGCTTCAGGGCAGTACCCCTATATTAATCCGTTCTACGCTGTCATACGCGCGGACGAGCCCGAAGATTCTCCCGCGCGCAGGCTTCTTTAACTGGCTTACAGGCAGCGAGGGGTCGCGCGCCATAACGGATTCCGGCTACGTTCCGGCTAAATGATTTTTACGGCTAAAAAGGGAGGCGTTAGCCCTCCCTTCTTTTACGTTGCTGCTTCAGCGCATTGCCATATGGCAACTCACATCACAAGCGTTCCGTCGTTTGTGTCCTGTATCATCAGTATGTCCTCTTCCATACCGGTCTGAGCGTTTATGTAGACTATAAAGTCGTTTCCGTTTACCGAGCCCGTAAACTCCCAGCAGAGCGTTTCCTTGTTAGTATCGAGCGGTATCAGAGCAAGACGCGTCTTGGTTACCGCTAGGTTGCCGTTGACTTTCGCCCTCGCCTCTTCGCGTGACAGCGCAGGCTCGGGGATGTTCCTTTCCTTATGCGACATCAGATAGTTCTTGGCTTCTATGCCCGCAACGTCGTTGCTCGATATATCCACCCATACCTTAATAAGGTCGGGGTAGAGGACTACATTGTTTTCCACGGGCGCCAGGTTTATAACAGCCATACCGCCGTAAAACTGCGCGTAACTTGGCGCGGTGTTGCCGTATCCTTTGTTTTTAAGATACTGCTGGGCGATGCCGCGCAGCTGCTCATACCTCTCGTCGGTGGGCACTGCCGAGATCCCCGTGTCGCGCTGGCTCATATACCACAGCACCTGTCCTCCCTGCTTCGAGATGTATATCGACAGCGGCTTTGCGTTCTGCTGTCCCGTAAAGCCCCAGCTGGGAATATCACCGTTAAGCTCGCCGCTGAGCGTAAGCGCTCCGTTATCTATTCCGAGGAACTTTGCGGCGGCCGCCTGGGCTTCCTGCTGAGAATACTCCTTGCTGCCAAGACCTTCGGGCTTTTTGTTCTCCGTGCTTTCCGAGAACGGGCCGTCGTATATCAGCCTCGGAAACTCCTGGCTGGAAAAGTCGAGCATGTTGCCTGTGGGATCATCCGTGAGAAACTCAAAATCCGCCGCTCCGAGGCTCGTCGTATAACCCTGCTGCCATATCTCTGTCATCTTCTGCGAAACCTCTGCGCACTTCTCTGCAAGAGAGCGTATCTGATCCAAGTCCTCTTCGGTTAGGTTTTCACCTCTTGCTATTTTTGTTGAGAGGTGCCTGCAGTAATCACCCGTGCGGCACATGAACTGCGTCAGCGGCGCCGTGCACTGGTACGATACGGGCAGCGCCGATATCGCGCCCTCTGTGTCACCAGTCTGTCGCCATACGTCCATCAGCAGTTTCGTGTACTGGTTGTTGCCGCTTGCGGCCTCAATCTTGTTAAGTTTGGCCTTTAGGCTATCGAGGTCTGATACTATCTCCTCGAACGACTCCTGATAAAACCCTGCTATCTCATTTTCAAGAAGCTCCCTTTCGTTGTCGAGTATTATCGCGTAAACCGACAGAGCAACTATCACTAGCCCCGCCGCCACGGCGGCTATCCTTTTATATATGTGTTTCATTTTGCCCTCCTATTTGCAAAAAACATGCTCGCCGATAGTAACGATAACCGGCCTTTGTCTTATCCACTGATTCCTGGTCTTAGCCGGGGCGTAATAGAACAGCGCGCCGCCCGACGGATCCCAGCCGTTCAGGGCGTCTCTAGCGGCTTTGAGCGCCTCCTGATCAGGCGAAAGGTTTATCTGCCCGTCATCCACTATCGAAAACGCTCCCGGCTGATATATTACCTTAGCCATCGTGTTCGGGAACTGCGAGTTTCTAACCCTGTTCAAAACGACAGCCGCAACCGCTACCTTGCCGGTATAAGTCTCTCCTCTGGCCTCTCCGTATACCACCCGTGCCAAAAGATAAGCGTCGTTGCTGTTGCCGGGCGCCGCTCCGCCTCCTCCCGTGCCTCCGCTTCGCGGCGCGGGTACTCCGAGCTTCGCGGCGGTCTGTGCACCGACTATGCCGTCTATCCTTATCTTGTGCTTCTGCTGAAACCTGATTACGGCGTTTTCTGTCTCTTTACCGTAATAGCCGTCCACAGCCCCGAAATAGTATCCCCAGTCTCTGAGACGTCTTTGTATCTCTCTTACCTCGCTGCCGCTTGAGCCAAATTTGTAGGCCGCCGCCGGCAGCACTTCGCAGCCGTAAAAAAAGACCGTAAGCAATACCATTATTACTGCCGCCGACCTTTTAAGAACCTTAACTTTCATGCCCATCACTCCTATTCGTTTTGACGGACAAATCAGCTCCCGAACATCATCACCCACAGCTGTGCGAAAAGAGATGTATACTCGGCTTCCCCCGGGTCCTCTATCTCGGAAATACACAGAGGCGGAAACATCACGCACCACCAGTTGTCCCCTTCGCCTTCGCCGAGTGTAATATTGAGCGCTTCGTATTCCCCTTCCGGATAGCTTACGCCCTTATAGCTCTTTTCAGGGAAGTGAAACCGGCCTGTCTTTGCGCTTGCTTTATAGCCAAAGCCGCTTTGCGCAAGAGTTTTATTTGCCGTCTCTACTATTATCTGAATTTTTTTTTCTATATATTCTTGAGCTTCACCCGCATTATTGCATAATTCGATGCCATCTTTTGTCACTTCGAGCACAGCGTCGCGCACCTCAAGTTTAACCTGCTGGTCGGCTTCGCTGTTGGAGTTTGCCTTTATATGCAGCCTTAACGGCTTATCAAATGTTTTCGCACATGCGCCAGCCATAAGGATCGCGGCTGCGATAATTACCGCAAGCGCCGCCCGTATCTTTTTGGATGTCATTTTAATCTTCCTTTTTGCAGTTGTATTACATATGCATATGCAGTTTCAATTATTGCCATACAGAGAGTTAAATATACGTTGACAGATATATAGAATTGCTGAAAGGAAATCTGATGCTTTAACAAATAGAATTTTATTTGAAATATTTCATTAAATTCTGTTGACATATTATTTGTAATGTCATATAATCATATTATAAATTTTTATGTAATAAAGGAGGTTTAAAATGAACAGTGTACTCACAGTCAAACAGGAAGAACAAAAAGGATTGAAAATCCATGCTGTCGTTACGCTTTGTGTAATTGCGCTTCTTACCGTAATCAATCTTACGGTCTGCCCCGAGTTTATATGGTTCTTCTTCCCGTTGACCGGCATGAGCATCGGGCTCGCCATTCACTATCTGGGCGTAAGAAAAACAAAATAACACGAGTAAAGGAGGATAGATGCTTTATGAAGATCACGTTAAGAAAAAAAGACAGTGTTGTCAGCGCCATGTTGTTCGTGTTCAATATATACAATGAATGCAAAAATACGTACTCTATAAGACTGGCAGATATGCTTAAAATGATGGGGAATTTCCACAAAAGCGAAGCATCTATCCGTACAGGCCTTTCGCGCATGGCCAAATCCGGAATACTTATCAGCCGCAAAGAAGCAGGCGAAACCGTATATGAGTTGACTAAAGAAGGTGTTCATAACCTTAATCTATGGAACACAGGATTGTCAAGATTCTATTCGCGCTATGCGCTTCGGCAAAAAGACTGGAATGAAACGTGGCATCTTTTGACCATCGCTGAGTTTAACAAGTCCGATTATAATAATCAATACATTGTGGACGAACTCAGGGAATGTGGGCTGCGTGAGATAAACAGCAATGTCTGGGCAACTCCTTATCCCATAGATGACGATATTATTATTCTGTTGAATGATCGGGGATTCCGTTATCTTAAGTTTCAGGCAAGTATGAGTTCAAATATGGACCCCGGCGATTTGCTGAATGACGCATTTGAATTGGATATGTTAAAGCAAAAATATGTTACGCTCTTACATAAAGCGGATGAAGCCGGAAAACGAATGACCGTGCTTAATGGAGGAGCGCTTCTTCCCGTATTATTCGAAACGGGATGGGATTTCTACGATACTGTCACGTCCGACCCCGCGCTGCCTAAGGCTTTACTTCAGGAATGGGAAGGCGACCGGGCAGTGATGCAAATAAAAACGATACGCCCCGTACTATATCGTGAAATCTCCGGGTATTTTAAAGTAAACAACATGTAGCATACAGATAGTTTTATTAAAAATTCGTATACTGCCGTATGTCGGTTACTGCTTTATCTGCGAAACGGGCTTTTTCCGCTGAGCCACCCCTGCTCCTCCCAGTGATTTCGGTCACAGAGGTTCCAGTCGTTCTTCTTCTGCGCTCCCTTCATCAGTCCGAACATAAATCTGAAGGTCAGCCTGTGCGATAGTTTTTCTTTTCTTTCCACAGCCCGCGTCGCCTTCTTCGCCATGTTCGCCGTGGTCTTTAATATATTCGCCTTCTTCTTGTCCTTAATATCATCCCATCTCATAGCTGAGACTGCCTTCTTAAACACGAATATCCGTTTGACTCCCCAGAAGCTCATGCTGCTCTTTATCGTTTTCGCTGCGGCGCCCGCTCCCATACCCGCAGTAGTCGTAAAAATAACGCCCGTCTTGTCAAACATCGCGGGGCTTGGCCTGTGGCTTAACCACATGAAACAAAGATGGTCGAACAGAGCTTTTAGCTGACCCGATACAGCTAGCGCGTACACGGGCGACGTTATCACTATCACGTCCGATTCTTCCAGTGATTTGACTATCGGCGCTGTTAACTGCGCGTCCGGGCATGTATCTTCACCCTTATAAAAGCACGAGAAGCACCCCCTGCAAAAATTCGGCATATCCTTTGGCAGCATGAACTGCGTTACTTTTGTTTCGCCGTACTTTGCAAGCGCCTTTAGAAACTCCTCTTTGCAGCGCCACGTGCTGCCATGGCGCATGCTGCCGTTTATGACCGTTATACGCATGTTTAATACCTCACATCTATCTTGAATTTTAAAGCAAGGAGCCACTCGTTATTTCTCACATTATTAAGCATACCCGCTGCAATCAAATATACGATTATGTTGTAAATATTTCAATAGCATTAAGCAATAAAAGCGCTTTTTTTGCGCATAAACAGATTGGGTCGCACTGCGCAGACGTTCTTTAATAATTATCAATCATTTTTATATAAAACCCGTATCATATATGTTTTATAATCATATACGTTTGTGCTATAATAATTAGGAATGTTTTAGGGGGTAAGGGTGTGCAAAAGGTTTTGCTCACAATAAAAGGCTCGCACTCTGAGGATCCGGGCAGCATCGTCGAGTTTACAACAGAAGGCCGGCTCTTTAAAGAGACAGACGGCTATGTTTTGGAATACGACGAAAGCGATCTTACCGGCAGCGAGGGCATCACTACAAAGATACTGCTTGAAAACGGAAGCGTAACGCTGTCACGTAACGGCGAGATAGACACGCAGATGGTGTTTTCAAAAAACAGCGTATATCAGAGCAATGTGTCAACGCCTTTTGGAATGGTTAAGATGAACATACTCGCGCTCGATGTAAAAAGCGAACTGAGTGACAACAGCGGAAACGTCAATCTTGAGTATGAGATGAGCATGGGCGACATATGCAGCGCGGGTAAGCTCAATCTCTCGTTTAAAAGCCTTGGCGAGTGGATAAATTAGAATACGGAATCGAGGTGAACTTATGGTTATAGACTGGCTGGGACACGCCTGTTTTTCTGTTACACTGGCAAGCGGAATAAAGGTTTTGTTCGACCCTTACGATAAATCGGTGGGTTATCCCGAAGTCAATATCGAGACAGATATTGTGATAACAAGCCACTCCCATTTTGACCACAGCGATTTGAGCGGAGTTCGGGGCAGCTTCGCGCATATAAAAACTGCGGGTGTCCATAATCTAAAGGATATAGTTATTGAGGGCATTCCAACATGGCACGACCATCATCAGGGCGCGCACAGGGGCGAAAATCTGGTGTTTCTTTTAAAAGCCGAGGGCATGACCGTCTGCCATATGGGCGACCTTGGTTGTGTGCCCGACGATGATGTATTTGAAAAGCTTCAAGACGTCGACGTACTTATGATACCTGTCGGCGGGCATTATACAATTGGGGCGGCGGAGGCGTTTATGATATGCGAGCGCGTATCGCCAAACATAATAATACCGATGCATTATAAAAAGTCGGTATGTACTATAGACATTGAGCCTGTCGAGTTTTTTCTCGAAGCTGTGGTGGGTGAGTACGACATATCAAGGCTCGGAAAGCACACGTTTGAAATAGACCAGGGTTCACTTAAAAAGCGCACGCGTATAGTCGTGATGGAGCATATGTAATTTTATTTTCGGAGGGGTTTAATGGCAACCAAATTTATCTTTGTTACCGGCGGAGTGGTGTCATCACTTGGAAAGGGCATAACTGCGGCGTCTTTAGGCTTGCTTTTGAAGAGCCGTGGTCTTAAGGTCTCGATGCAAAAGTGTGACCCGTATATAAACGTAGACCCCGGCACTATGAGCCCGTTTCAGCACGGGGAAGTATTCGTGACTGACGACGGAGCCGAGACGGATCTTGACATAGGGCACTACGAGCGTTTCACCGACGAGAATTCGTTCGCGGATTCCAACGTGACCACCGGCAAGGTTTATTGGAAGGTCATTACCAAGGAAAGGCGGGGGGATTACCTCGGCGGCACGGTGCAGGTCATTCCGCATATCATAGACGAGATAAAGGAAAGGATCTTCAGCGTTGCGAGCAAGAACAAGCCCGACGTTGTCATAACAGAGATAGGCGGCACGGTGGGCGATATAGAGTCGCTGCCGTTCCTCGAAACGATAAGGCAGATAAAGTGGGAGGTTGGCGAAGAAAACTGCGTTTACATACACGTTACGCTGATGCCTTACCTTAAGATGGTAGGCGAGCTTAAGACAAAGCCGACGCAGCACAGCGTTAAGGAGCTTAGAACGATAGGTATCGAGCCAGATATCATAGTATGCCGCACGGAGATGGCGCTGACCACCGACATAAAGCGCAAGATAGCGCTCTTCTGCAACGTAAGCCCCGGAAACGTAGTGCAGAATCTCGACGCCGAGTCGCTTTACGAAGTACCTCTGCTGCTCAGGGAAGAGAGGCTTGACACGCTCGTCTGCGAGAAGCTCGGTTACTCGGACATGCCTTCGAAGCTGCCCGAGTGGGAGAACGTGGTCGAGACGCAGAAGAACTTAAAACGCAAGGTAAAGATAGCAATAGTCGGCAAATACATAGAGCTGCACGACGCATACCTCAGTATTGCGGAGTCGCTGACGCACGCAGGCATAGCGAACAATGTGTTCGTAGAGATAATGTGGATAAACGCCGTAGACCTTGAGGAGACGGACGATGTGGCTTCAATATTGAGCGAAGCGCACGGAGTCATAGTTCCGGGGGGCTTCGGTGAGCGCGGGATCGAGGGCAAGATAAAAGCGGCGCAGTACTGCCGCGAGAACAAGGTGCCGTTCTTCGGCATCTGCCTCGGAATGCAGCTCGCGATAATAGAATTCGCGCGTAATGTTCTCGGATATCGCGAGGCGAACTCCACCGAGCACTGCTCCGACACCCCGCACCCTTTTATAGACCTTATGCCCGAGCAGAAGAACATAACGGACATGGGCGGCACTATGCGGCTCGGCAGCTACCGCTGCAACTTAAAGGAAGGAACTCTGTCTCACAAAGCTTACGGCGAGGAAGAGATAAACGAGCGCCACAGGCACAGGTATGAGTTCAACAACGTTTACTTTGAGGAAATAACGAAAAACGGCATGCGAGTAGCGGGCATAAACCCGGATCACGGCCTTGTTGAGATAATTGAGCTCGAAGACCATCCTTGGTTTGTGGGCGTACAGTTTCACCCGGAGTTCAAATCGCGCCCCATTCGTTCTCACCCGCTGTTCCGCGAACTCGTCGCGGCGGCTAAAAAGCACAGGGCATAGGCGCCCGGAGGACATATGGCAGAAGACAGACCAAGAAATTTCATAGAAGAAATAATAGACGCGGATATTGAGAGCGGCAGGGTAAGCGGTATAATAACGCGCTTTCCTCCCGAGCCCAACGGTTACCTTCACATAGGCCACGCAAAGGCCATATGCATTAATTTCGGCATTGCCTTAAAGTACGGGGGAAAATGCAGCCTGCGGTATGACGACACAAACCCCGTAAAAGAAGACGAAGAGTATATAAAAAGCATAGAAAGAGACATAGACTGGCTGGGATTCACGCCAGCCGGCATATATTTCGCGTCCGACTATTTCGAGTATATGTTTGATTGCGCCCTGCTGCTAATAGATAAGGGGCTCGCCTTCGTATGCGACCTTACAGCCGAGCAGATCCGAGAATACCGCGGCACGCTCACCGAGCCCGGAAAACCAAGCCCATTCAGAAACAGAAGCATAGAGGAGAACAAAAAGCTGTTCCTAGAGATGAGAGAAGGTAAACTCTCCGACGGTGAGAAGGTGCTTCGCGCGAAGATAGATATGGCAAGCCCCAATCTCAACATGCGCGACCCCGTCATATACCGCATACTGCGAGCCACGCACCACCGCCAGGGCGACAAATGGTGCATCTATCCCATGTACGACTACGCGCACCCTCTTGAGGACGCTTACGAGAACGTAACGCACAGTCTGTGCTCCCTTGAGTTCGAGGACCACCGCCCGCTTTACGACTGGGTAATTGAAAACTGCGGGTGCGACCCCGCTCCTCATCAGTACGAATTCGCGCGGCTAAATATAGAGCGCACCATAATGAGCAAGCGGTTTTTAAAAAGGCTTGTCGACGAAGGAGTCGTGTCAGGCTGGGACGACCCCCGCATGCCCACGCTCTCAGGCATGCGCCGCCGCGGTTACACCCCCGAGTCCATACGCGATTTCTGTGACAGGATAGGCGTTGCGAAGGCGAACAGCGAGGTGGAGATGGGGCTGCTCGAACACTGCGTACGTGAGCATCTCGGAACAACGGCGCACAGGCGCATGGCCGTGCTCGACCCTCTGAAAGTAGTTATCGAAAACTACGTAGGCACCGAGACGCTTGAATCCGAGAACCTTCCTAAGGACGAAGCGGCGGGGCTTCGCGACGTGTCGTTTTCCCGGGAAATCTATATCGAGCGCTCCGACTTTATGGAAGACCCTCCGGGCAAGTTCCACCGTCTTTCCCCCGGAAAGGAAGTGCGCCTTAAAGACGCTTATATAATAAAGTGTGAGGAAGTTATAAAGGACGGCGACGGGAATATAATTGAGCTTCGCTGCAGCTATGACCCCGGCTCTAAAACGGGCGGACCGACCGCAGGCCGAAAGATAAAGGGCACGATACACTGGGTGGACGCCCAAACCGCCGTGCCGTGTACAGTGCGCATGTATGACTGCCTGCTGCTGGGCGGCGAAGGAGACTTCATGGACAGGCTGAACAGCAGCTCTATGACGGTGCTTGAAAACGCGCTTATAGAAAATTCGGCGGCGGGCGCCAGCGTCGCAGAGACGTTCCAGTTCATGCGCCAGGGGTATTTCCGCGTCGACGAAGACAGCACTGAAAGACTCGTTTTCAACAGCGTAGTCGGCCTTAAAGACAGCTACTCAAAACAGAAGGACAGCTGATCATGGGAGATTTTTCTGTTTTTGAGCTTCTATTTTTCGCGTTCCTCATGTGCGCATGGCCCATTTCCATACTGCGCATGATACGCAACAAGAGCACGAACGGAAAAAGCCTGTTCTTTTCGGGCATAATACTGCTGGGATACATTTTCGGCATCATACACAAGCTCTCAAGGCCCGACCTTGTTATATATGTCTACTTCCTTGTATTCGCGTTTGTAGCGGCGGATATCGCAGTGTTCCTTTACGTCAGGCGCAGGTATGAGAGAGGAGGCAAGTGATGGGGTTCAGCGTACTCGAAGCGCTTATGCTTCTCTGCTTCGGGGTGTCGTGGCCATTCGCTATAGCGCGCTCCTGGAGGGCGCGTTCCGCCAAAGGCAAGAGCCTCGTTTTTCTTATCCTGATTAATCTCGCGTATATTTCAGGCATACTGCATAAGGCGCTCGTAAGCTTCGACATAGTGATAGGGCTTTATATACTCAATTTTCTAATGGTAAGCGCGGACATCGTGCTGTATATTCGAAATTCACGTTTCGACGCGCTGGAACTAACAGAGCAAAAGGAAACGGATGTTTATGAGAACACCGAAGAACAGTCTGTTTAAAAGGAAGTCAGGGCAAATCATAATCGCACGGCTCAATGATAAAATACTGCCTGTGGACAGAGGGTTGTTATACGAAGATCCTTTGGATATTTTCCTTAAAGAACAAAGAATCGGTAAGGTCACAGGCGGAGGGACTCAGCTTACCTCGGATAAAGAAATAGAATATGCAGAAATCGAAATAATGATAACCGGACGAATGAATATTTTAGAGACGACACAGTCTGTTATTGATAAATTGGAGCAATTAGGTGCGCCAAAAGGATCAAAATTGATATATGAAAATCAAGAAATCTGCTTCGGAAAAAGAGAAGGCATGGCGGTTTACTTTGATAAATCAAATACGACGGACAAAGACTCTTCACAATACGATGTAGACGATATTGCTTCGAGTCTGGCTAACCTCATCGACACCGGCATCGAAAATCAAAGATACATGGAACTGAAAAATAATAAGACATTACTATGCTTTTATAAGGATTCGTTTGAAGATATGAGAAATTCGATTGCCGAATACATAGATACCTGCCGCTTTAAGCAATACATTAAGATAGTCCAAATTGCATAAAAGGGATTACATAGAACATGGAGTATGGATATGAAAGTTAGAACAAGATTCGCGCCGAGCCCCACGGGCTACCTCCACATTGGCGGGCTGCGCACAGCGCTGTACGCGTGGCTTTACGCGCGCAAGAATAACGGCGTCTTTATACTTCGTATAGAAGACACAGACCTTAATCGCGAAGTGGAGGGCGCGAAGGAAGTAATATATTCAACGCTAAGACTGACTGGGCTAAGTTACGACGAGGGCCCCGACGCGGGCGGTGATTTCGGGCCGTATATACAGAGCGAGAGAAAAGAGATATACAAGGATTACGCAGAAAAACTTATACAACTGGGCGCCGCATACCGCTGTTTTTGCACGAAGGAGCGGCTGGCGGACGAGCGCGCCAAGGCGGAAGGCAAAGGAGAAGCGTACACATACGACAAGCACTGCCTTAAACTTTCAATGGACGAGATACAAAAACGCATTGAAGCGGGGGAGCCGTACGTCATACGCCAGAACATACCGCGCGAGGGCGATACGACGTATAAAGACGCAGTTTTCGGCGAGATTACGGTACCGAACGCGGATCTTGACGATAACGTTCTATTAAAAGCGGACGGTATGCCGACATACAACCTCGCCAACGTAATCGACGATCATCTAATGGGCATAACGCACGTGATACGCGGCACGGAATATCTCTCGTCCACGCCGAAATACAATCATCTCTACCGCGCTTTTGGCTGGGATATCCCTGAGTATATACACCTTCCAGTCGTTATGAAGGACAAGCAGCGCAAGCTCTCAAAGCGCCACGGGGACGCGTCGTTTGAGGACTTTATAAACAAGGGCTATCTGAAAGAAGCGCTTATAAACTACATAGCGCTACTCGGCTGGAGCCCCGGCACAGATCAGGAGATATTCTCGCTTGAAGAGCTGACGGAGGCGTTTTCTATAGAGGGGTTATCGAAATCTCCCGCTATATTCGATGTGGACAAGCTGACGTGGATGAACGCGCAGTATATCAGAGCGCTTTCAAAGCAGGAGTTTATTGAGCGCGCATACCCTTATTTTGAGCAGTGCGGCGTGGAGCGCTTTGATCTTGACCTTATAGCCGAGCTTATCCAGCCGAGACTCGAGAGGCTTGACGAGATACCCGCAAAGCTCTCGTTCCTGACAAGTATGCCTGAATTCGAAAGCGGGCTATACTTCAACAAAAAGATGAAAACGGACGCGCAAACAGCACTCCCTGTGCTCACTGCCGCAAAAGATGTGCTCGAGCGCCAGCAGGACTATTCGCCGGGGCCCTTGAAGGAAGCTTTGATGGGCCTCATAGAGAAGCTCGGAATAAAAAACGGCCAGCTGTTCTGGCCGCTTCGCATAGCGATATCAGGCATGGAGGTAACTCCTGGCGGGCCGGTCGAGATAGCTTGCCTTCTTGGAAAAGAAGAGACTCTGCGCCGACTCGAAGAAAGCATAAAAAAGCTGTCCTGAATTATTACGACACAAAGCGCTTGTGAAAGCGCTTTTTATTTTCCCGGGAAATCTGTATTTGAAAATCACCAATAGGGTATCTGCTCTGTCTCCCTTTCGGCGGACGCTATCTTGTTGTGCTGCTTGTTTTTGTACATCAGCTCATCTATGCTTGAGAATATCTGCTTGGCGGTAAGCCCCGATAGGTTGGAAAAAACCTTATAACCAACACTGAACTCTATTTTATAAGGCAGGTCGTGCTCTTTGTTATAGCGGTCGACGTTCTCCTTTATCCTGTTTATTACCCTGCGCGGAGTGTTGGCGCTGCACTGGTTGAGTATTATAAGAAACTCGTCGCCGCCATACCGCGACACGAAGTCGCCCTTTCTTACGCTCCTGTTCAAAATATCCGCCGCTATCTTTATAGCGTTGTCGCCCTCAACATGACCGTATGTATCGTTTATTGTCTTAAAGTCGTCAATGTCGAGCATAAGGGCGGCAAACTTCTTCTTTGCCTTTGAACCGTAATTGATCCTTCCCATCTGCAGCATGTCTTCCACATATCCGTCGAGATACTTTCTGTTATAAAGCCCTGTCATGTGATCGATGTTTATCTTCTCGTTCAGGGAATACATCTGCATAACCAACAGGCCTATGGCGACGCTTGGCCAAACGATAAGCACGTCTATCTCGAACGCAAGCTGTACTATCCCCGCGGCCATGGGCAGTATAGGGGTTAAGAGATAAGGGTAAAATTCGTTTTTCTGAAAGCTTTTCCTGTTTCGTATTATCTCGACGACAGAATAAATGATATAAGGGTAAGTACAGGCCGATACTATGTGAAAAAACGGCCCTCTCTGATAAAAATTATCCTGTGTTATCTTGAATATAAAGCCGTTTGAAAAGTTGGCAAGCAGAAAACCCACGAGAATGAAAAACGGGGCGCTCAGCAGCAGCAGCCGCGCCCTGTTTTGGCGACCTCGGCGCGCCGAGCAGAAAAACGCCCAGAGAAGGCAAAGAAGCGAGCAAATAGCGAAGAAATAGCACTGCAGTATCCCCAAAGCAACGTGAACAAAGCCGCCGGGCGTGCCGTGCATCATAAGTATCGCCATGTCGATAGACAACAGCAATATATCGCAGATGATGATAGAACGAAAAAGCTTTTGCCTCATCTGTCCTATCCCGCCGCTTTTTATATTGTTGACCAATACGACGATCAATACGAGTATCGCAAAGATGTCTATATCATATTGCGCATACATTGGGAAACTCCAAAGGTTCAGATGATGTATTATACACTTTTTTGTAATTAAATACAATAACGGCGATTTCTCTCGGATATGAAGTTAGTGGATTTATCTGCTTTTTACATCTTTCTTACATTCTTATGATATTATAAGGTGAGGTATCGCTATGGCACGTATACTTATTGTTGAAGATGAAAAACCAATCAGTGAACTGCTGCGCCGCAACCTTACGCTCACAGGGCACGAATGCTCAGAGGCCGCGTGCGGTGAACACGCTTTGAGACTGCTGGAGGAATGTCAGTTCGATCTTATCGTTCTTGACCTGATGCTGCCCGGAATGAGCGGGCTGGACGTTTTGCGCAAGACCCATGTTCCCGTGATAATACTGACCGCCCGCGGCGGGCTGATGAATCGGGTAGAGGGGCTTAACCTTGGCGCGGACGACTACATTGTAAAGCCTTTTGAGACAATTGAGCTTTTGGCAAGGGTAAACGCCGTGCTTCGGCGCACACAACGACTGGATAAAAGCTTTGTGCTCGGCGACGTGACCGTAGATTTTGAAAGCCGCAAGATATTCGTCGCCGACACGGAGACTGAGCTGACCCCGCAGGAGTTCGGTCTTTTGGAAACGTTTATTACCAACAGAAACATAGCGCTCTCACGCGAGAAGCTTCTTGAGCTGGCGTGGGGCTACGACTACTTCGGAGATACGCGCACCGTGGACGTACACGTTCAAAAGCTAAGAAAAAAGCTCGGTTGGGACGAGCGAATAAAGACGGTGTACAAAGTGGGCTACAGGCTGGAGGTTTAGTATGCGGTTTTGGGAAAAAAACTTTCTTTACACGCTGGCGCTTTTTACCGCATTGTTTTATATTTGCATTTTTGTCGTTATAACAACTTCTTTTTACGCCGCGCTGTCTTCAGAGCGGGACGCCGCGCTTCGCGAAGAAGGCTTTATCGCCGAGTCGTTTCAAAACGATATTGTCAAAACCGTATCCGCCGAAAGCGGCTCCGCCAATACGGTGGCCTCAAGGTTTTCTCCCTACAGCTCTTATTACCAAAAGAAAGACGTTTATCTCGCGCTTTATCGAAGTGATGTTCTGACGCAGGGCAGCGCGCCTTCAGGCAGAGCTTTAAACCCGTCAGGCGGGCGCCTTTGCGATATTCTTGAACATAATGATTCTAAATATATACGCGTTACCGATGAGATAACGCAGGAGTATGCGCTCGTATACACAAAAGACATAACCGCCGCATACGCGTCTCTTAACAGCCGATCGGCATTGCTGATATCGGTCAGCGCCGCCGTTACGCTCATGTTCGCGTTCGCGCTATTCTTTACGCTGAAAAAAATCTACCGTCCGGTGGGCAACCTCGCGCACGAGCTTCGCACTCCGTTGACGATTATCCGGGGGTATGCCGAATATATAGAGGCCGCCGCGGCTACGGAGGAAGAAAGGTTTTCCGCGACAAGGTATATCATAGACGAGAGCAAGCGCCTCTCCGAGATATGCGAAAAGCTGCTTATAATGGCAAACCTGCGAGAAGGCGATATTGCCTTTGACAAGGTTGATGTAAAAGGGCTCTTTGAAAACGCCAGAATGACATATAAAAACGTAGTATACGATATTGAAACGGAATTTATAAAGGGCAACAGGGCGCTGCTGCAGAGCATGATCAACAACTTAGTCTCCAATGCGCAAAGGGCAAGCTCTCCCGGCGATAATGTGCGCCTTAGCTCATACGGCAACATTATAGAGGTAGCAGACTCGGGCAAAGGTATGAGCTTTGATATGCTTGCCCGTATATCAAAACCGGGCGCTGCCGACAAAGCAGGAAAGTCTCCCGACGGGAGCGGCCTTGGAATAGCTCTTTGCCATCAGATAGCGAGGCTGCATGGGGCGCAGCTTAAGTTTGAGTCTTCCCCCGGCGAAGGCACGAGCGTTCAAATAATATTTACCTCTTCATAATATCTTCATTACGCCTTATTAACAGTTTAAGGCTATGCTTAGAAAAAAAGGAGGCAAAACAATGAAATATATAAAAACAGGTAAGTTCAGAGTAATCGCGATTGCCGCAGGAATTCTTGTAGTCAGCCTGGCCGTGCTGATAACTTCGGTGCATGTCGCTTTGGGCGCTGAGGAGAGCCGCATAATCGAAGAACCGGCCGCTGTCGCAGCCCTTGCGGCTGAGAAGCCCGTGCAAGCCGGTGATAGTATGATCGACGCACAGCCGGAGCCGGGACACATAACCGAGCAGCAGGCGCTCGAGTCTTGCTTGAGCGTTGCGATTGACGTATTCGGTCTTGATGTGGATGGCGGCAGTCTTACGGCCACGTTTCGCGGTGAGGAGGATATAATAGACGAGAACGGCAATATTGTGTACACCGCATATGCTGTTTGGACTGTAGAAGGCCCTGATTTACACTGTACGATCGACGCGGCTTCCGGCGCGCCGATAATTTTTTACGACAACTCGGATAGCTATCCTGGAGGCAGCATCACGCAGGGCGGGTTTTTCAATGAGGACAGATCGGCGCCGGACGGCGGGCCTGTCTATCTGCACAACTGCCCCGATAATATGTACATAAAAGCCGCTGAAAAGCTGGTAACCGAGCGCCTCGCGAACGGAAGGGCGATAAGCGACATCATGATAGACGGCGTACAGTTCGTTTGGAATGACAACAGCGAAGGGTTCGACCCGGGCGCGACGGGAACGATACAGGTCGACTGCCACGTTTATATGGAGACGGGCATGAACTACACGCTCAGCTTCTGGGGCACGGACGACGTCGTGCTTAAGGTATTCTCTACCCATCCCACCGATCATGCGTGCAAGTGGGGCTATTTTTACGAGAAGGACGGCGCCAATTATCCTCCCGAAACCGAACAAAGCTGACATGAAGCGCCCGAGATAAACGGATTATTATCTTTCCCGCGCAAGGCGGGTCAAATAAACCACATAGCAAAAAGCCGCAGACTTTGATATCTGCGGCTTTGGCTTTTTATTGTTATCTCTCGAACGTCCTTACCCTTATCACGCCCTCGGTTTGACTTATCTTCTCTATCGTCTCGGCGCAAACTTTCTCGTCGAGATTTATTATCGTATACGCAATATCGCCCTTCGATTTGTTGAGCATGTCCGTAATGTTCGCGCCCGACTCCGCGAGCACCGCCGTCATATGCCCAACCATGCCCGACTTGTTGGCGTGTATTACCGCAATCCTGAATTTTCCCGTAAACGCGAGGCACGCCGTTGGCATATTCACGGAATTCACTATGTCGCCGGTCTCAAGATAGTCTCTAAGCTGCTGGGCCGCCATCTTAGCGCAGTTTTCCTCCGATTCGGGAGTAGACGCGCCAAGGTGAGGTATGCAGACAGCGTTTTTCATTCCCAAAAGCGCGTCGTTCGGGAAGTCGGTCACGTACACGCCTATCTGAGCGCTCTCCAGAGCCTTGTACAGCGGCTCGTATGACACCAGCCCGTTGCGCGCGAAGTTCAAAAGGACCACGCCCTTTTTCATCTTCGCTATCTCGCTCTCGCCTATAAAGCTTTTTGTCGCGTCTATCAGCGGTATGTGCAGCGATATATAATCCGCCGCTTCAAGCAGAGGGTCAAGCTGCAGCGCGCGGCCAACGTATTGCGACAACCCCCACGCGGATTCTATGGAAATATACGGGTCGTAGCCTATGACCTTCATGCCGAGTGAATGCGCGGCGTTCGCGACCATCACGCCTATAGCGCCAAGGCCGATTACCCCAAGAGTTTTACCCGCGAGCTCAGGCCCGACGAATTTATTCTTGCCCTTCTCTACCTGCGGAAGAATATTCTCGGTGCCTTTAAGCGTCTTCGCCCATTCTACGGCGCTTATTAAATTTCTGCTCGCTATGAACATACCCGCAAGCACCAGCTCCTTTACGCCGTTGGCGTTCGCGCCCGGAGTGTTGAAGACTACGATGCCTTTCTCTGAGCAGCCGCAGACGGGTATGTTGTTTACACCCGCTCCCGCGCGGGCTATAGCCACGAGCTTTTCTGAAAACCCCATGTCGCAGCAATTAGCGCTTCTTACTATAATGGCGTCGTAATCTGTGAAGTCCTCGCCTACGCTGTACTTGTTCTTATCAAGATAATCATATACCACGTTAGATATTGAATTTAGCTTTTTAATATTATACATACCCTTTGCCCTTAAGCCTTTCTTTCAAACTCTTTCATAAACTCAATAAGCGTATCTATACCCTCCAAAGGCATAGCGTTGTATATGCTCGCGCGCATACCGCCTACGCTCCTGTGACCCTTGATATTGACGATGCCTGCCTGTTTGGCCTCAGACACAAACTTTTTGTCGAGATCGGCGTCGCCCGTCACGAACGTTACGTTCATCAGCGAGCGATACTCCTTGTCGGCCGTTCCTTTGAAAAGACTCGAGCTGTCGAGATAGTCGTACAGCATTGCCGCTTTCTTCTCGTTATGCTTTTGCATGGCCGCGACGCCGCCGTTTTTAAGAAGGTGTTCAAACACGAGCCCCGCGATATACACCGCGAATGTGGGCGGAGTGTTGTGCATCGAGCCGCTTTCGGCCATTACTTTGTAGCTCAGCATCTTGGCCAGACTCTCAGGCGAGCGCTCTACAAGATCGTCGCGTATGATAACCACCGTAACGCCAGCGGGGCCAATATTCTTCTGCGCTCCGGCATATATGAAGCCATACTCACGAACGTCCATAACCTGCGAAAGTATCATCGACGAGAGATCCGCTACGAGCGGCTTGTCTCCGGTTTGCGGCAGCGATGAAAAGCGAGTGCCGTAGATAGTGTTGTTCTGAGTGATGTGCACATAGTCGGCGTCGCCCTCAAACATCTCAGAGCTAAGCTCGGGTATATAAGCGAACGTCCTGTCTTCCGAAGACGCGGCCACAATGACTTCGCCAAACTTTTTGGCTTCGGCTATGGCGTTCTTCGCAAATGAACCGGTTTTTAAATAGATCGCTTTCTTATACGTGTTCATCAGGTTCATAGGCACCATAGCGAACTGCAGAGTCGCGCCTCCTTGAAGGAACAGCACCCTGTAGTTGTCGGGTATGTCCATCAGCCTGCGAAGGTCGCTTTCGGCCTTAGCGATGATAGCCTCGAAATCTGCCGAGCGGTGGCTCATCTCCATTACCGACATGCCGCTGTCCTTATAGCAGACAAAATCCTTCTGCGCCTGTTCCAAAACCTCAACGGGAAGGCACGCCGGCCCGGGCGAAAAATTGTATACTCTCATAGAATTCTCCTTTTCTTACCCCAAAAAGCTCTTTTCATATTGGGCTCTGGTGATAAATTTATATAACGGCGCTGCGCCGTGCTTCTCCGCATTGTTAAAAAAGTAACGAACTTGATTATCTATTATATGATGATTGCCCACCGTTGACAAGCGTTTTAGCCTGTTAACATAGTATAACATATAATAAATTTTTAGTCATCTTGCCCTTATCAATATTGACTATTTTTCTTGACAACTATTTTGGCTTGCCATATAATCACCTATAATGTAAAAACGGTTCTAATATCTCATTTACTACTGCATAAATTTTTAGGTATAATACTGTTTTAACGGCACATATTATCTTAACAAAGCATTAACTGGGGGAGGCATATTATGTCTGACAATCAGGTCATACTTACTGAGGATGGACTTAAAGAGAAGCAATCCAAGCTTGAATACTTGAAAACCGTAAGGCGCGCGGAGATATCCGAGCAGATAAAGGAAGCGCGCGCATTCGGTGATCTGAGTGAAAACGCTGAGTACGATGAGGCGAAAAACGAGCAGGCGCGCGTCGAAGCCGAGATAGCGCATCTCGAGAAGCTGCTTCGAAACGCCGTGCTTATAGATAACAGCACCGTGGATCATTCAACCGTCAATATCGGCACGTATGTGCGCATATTCGACGAGGAGATGGCCGAAGAAGAAGAATACCTTATCGTAGGCTCGGTAGAGGCCGACGCGGATAAGCGCCGCCTTTCCAACGAGTCGCCCGTAGGGAGCGCTCTGATGGGCAAAAAGGTAGGCGAAACGGCTACGGTTGATACGCCGACAGGAACGATAACGCTAAAGGTACTCGATATACACAAGTAAGGCGGGAATATGGCAGATAACGAGAATTTACAGCAGAACAGCGAAGACTTAAGTGAGGTGCTCCGCGTACGGCGCGAAAAGCTTAAGGAACTTAAGGCCGAAGGGCGCGACCCGTTTCTTATAACGCGCTTTGACAGGACGCATACTTCAGGCGATATAATATCGGGATTTGAGTCTCTCGAAGGATCGCGCGCGAGCATCGCGGGAAGGATGATATCCAAGCGCATAATGGGCAAAGCGAGTTTTTCGCACGTTCAGGACTCGCAAGGCGCACTGCAGGTATACGCCCGCAAAGACGTTATGGGCGACGAGCCGTACGACGAATACAAGAAGTTTGACATAGGCGACATAATCGGCGTTACGGGAGAGGTGTTTCGCACTAACGCAGGAGAAATATCGATAAAGGCGGATAATATTACGCTTTTGTCTAAGTCGCTGCTGCCAATGCCCGAGAAGTTTCACGGCCTTAAAGACACCGATCTTCGCTACCGCCACCGCCATGTTGACCTTATAGTAAACCCCGAGGTGCGAAACACGTTTGTTTTGCGCACGAAGATAATAAAATATATACGCGAATATCTTGACGCCCGCGGCTATCTCGAAGTAGAAACGCCCATACTTATGGGCTCAGCCGGGGGTGCGGCCGCCCGCCCGTTCCTCACGCATCATAATACGCTCGATCTCGATATGCGTCTGCGCATAGCAACCGAGCTTCATTTAAAGAGGCTTATCGTCGGCGGCTTTGACAAGGTCTACGAGCTTGGCCGCATATTCAGAAACGAGGGCATCTCGGTAAAGCACAATCCCGAGTTTACGTCGATAGAGCTTTATGAAGCCTATGCCGACATGGGCGTGATGATGGAAATATGCGAAGAGATGATATCGGGCTGCGCTATGAAGCTTTTGGGCACCGCAAAAATAGAGTATCAGGGACAGAGCGTAGACCTCTCGCCTCCGTGGCAGAGGCTCTCGATGCTGGACGCCGTTAAAAAGTATACCGGCGCTGATTTTTCTGATTGCGATGACGAAACGGCACGCGCAATCGCCAGGGAAATCGGGCTTGAACCCGCCAAAAAAACGAAGGGGCAGCTATTAAACGACGCTTTCGAGGCATTTGTCGAGGACAAGCTCATATCCCCGACGTTCATCACCGGATATCCCGTAGAGGTCTCGCCTCTTGCTAAAAAGATGAACGACGCCCCGTGGCTGACCGAGAGGTTTGAGCTTTTCATAACATCGCGCGAGATGGCTAACGCGTTCTCCGAGCTCAACGACCCTGAAGACCAGCTCGAAAGGTTTAAAGAGCAGGCGCGCCAGCGCGCGTCGGGCAACGACGAGGCGCACGTGATGGACGAGGATTTTATAAACGCTCTCGAATACGGCATGCCGCCGACAGGCGGTATGGGGATAGGCATAGACAGGCTCGTCATGCTGCTGACGAACAGTGCGTCGATACGCGACGTTATACTGTTCCCTACGATGAAGCCGAGAGAATAATGTTTAAACGGGCCTTGAGCTCTTTATATATTTTTTGAGGCGTCCGGGCTTAAATGTTTTGTCCGGGCGCTTTGTTTTACAGGGTTTACATAAGGTGCCTTTTGTTTTTATTGTCTCGGGAGCTTCGATATGTTATTATTGAGCGCATAGGAGTGATTGAATTGTCTCCGTCTTTGAACGTTGTGCTTAAATTTCTATGGTACCTTTTTTCAAGGCTGGTCATATGGGGAGCTGCGGCCGGCCTTGTTTTGCTTGCGTTCTTTATGGCTATGGACTACATGAACGCTTCGGTGCTGACGAAGGACGGGTTCAATGTAAGGGCCGAGGTTGTCATAAAGGGCTCAGACCCTACTACGCTCGCGAAGGTGTTTTCCAAGAGCTTTCTCGAAAACGACGAGATGCTTAAGTCGAGAGTCTATCAGGATTTCAAGATTAGCGATTTTGATTACAGCGCCGATACCGAGTTTGTGTTCGTGTTCCCTTGGCAGAATGCTGTTACGCTTCGTCTCACGGAGAAGGTGACAAACATAACGGGCCAGCCGCTCTCCGGCTCGGAGCTCGAAGCGGACGCGAAACCTCCCGAATGGCAAAACGCCGTATACGATGTGCAGATAGTCAGGTATGAAGAAAGCTGGCGCATCGTCAGCATGAAGCTTATAGAAGTGCTTCCCGCGCCGACGCCGAGGCCTGCGGAAACAGAGCCGGCGGCGGCTGATGTATCACCCGCTGTAACGCCTGTAGTATCGACGGCCAGCGCTCAATGATATTTCCGTTTGTCCGAAATTGCGTATTCCTCGCCCCCATGGCCGGAATTACCGACTCCGCTTTCAGGCAGATAGCTATAGAGATGGGCGCCGGGTTTACGTACACCGAGATGGCAAGCGCGCTTGGCCTCAAATACGGCTCTAAAAAAACGAGGGAACTGCTCTCGCCCGCCCCAAACGAAAAAGTATTCGGGGTACAGCTGTTCGGAAGCGACCCCTGTGCGATATCGCAAAGTATAAAATTGCTCTGTGAAGCGTATCCTCAAAGGATAGCGCTTTTCGATATAAACATGGGCTGCCCTGCTCCCAAGATAACGGGGAACGGTGAAGGCTGCGCCCTGATGAAAGACATGCCTCTGGCAGCCGCGATAATAAAAGCGGCGGCGCTTGCCTCGAAGCTTCCCGTAACGGTAAAGTTTCGCAAGGGCTGGGATGAAAACAGCGTAAACGCTGTAGCGTTCGCGAAGATGGCTGAAGATTCGGGCGCATCCGCGGTCGCTGTGCACGGGCGCACAAGGCAGCAGTTTTACGCGGGCGCGTCGGACAGCGGCGTAATAGCGAAGGTAAAAAGCAATGTTAACATACCCGTTATAGGAAACGGCGATATATTCTCTGCTAAAGACGCTAAGGCCATGTTTGAAGAGACCGGCTGCGACGCGGTGATGGTGGCGCGAGGGGCGCTTGGTAACCCGTTTTTGTTCAGAGAGATATCCGCGCTTTTAAATACGGGGGAAGAAACGGAGCCCGCGGCTCCCGAAGAACGGGCAAAAACCCTTTTGCGGCAGGCAAAGATCGCCTGTGAGTCAAAGGGTGAGCGCACTGCAATGCTGCAGATAAGAAGGCACGCCGCGTGGTATTTAAAAGGCGTAAAGGGCGCAGCAAAAGTGCGCGAAGCGGCCGTCAGGCTTAACACGCTTTTTGAACTTGAGGAGCTGATAATAAGCATTTTTCCTTATTTTTATCAGCAGCGCGCAGATACCAGATAATTAATGCAAAAAACGGCTTATAAATCTGGTTGAAAATTGTTTTCATATGTATTATAGTATATGATAGTCTGCATATATGCTTTGTGGTGGAAAATAATCGTAGGGGAGCGTTCAAATGGCGTTTGAGTTCAACGATGTAGGAATAGATCTTGGCACGGCTAGCGTGCTTGTCTATGTCAAGGGAAAGGGGATAGTTTTAAGGGAGCCTTCGGTTGTTGCCGTCAACAGGAACTCCGGAGAGCTGCTTGCTATCGGCGAAGAAGCCCGTATAATGCTGGGAAGGACGCCGGGCAACATCGTTGCCGTCCGGCCTCTTAGAAACGGCGTTATCTCAAACTTTCATGACACCGAAAGAATGCTTCGCTACTTCCTGCGAAAAGTAATAGGAAGAAGGCTGTTTTTCAAGCCGCGCGTTATTGTCTGCGTGCCGTCGGGAGTAACCGAGGTAGAGAGACGCTCTGTAATAGAGGCTACCGAAGAGGCAGGCGCTCGCCATACCGCGCTTATAGAAGAGCCCATGGCGGCCGCTATTGGAGCCGGCATAGACATATCGGCGCCTTTCGGCAACATGGTGGTGGATATCGGCGGTGGCACGACCGACGTAGCTATTATCTCACTCGGCGGTATAGTCATAAGCGATTCCGCTAAGATCGCGGGCGATAAGTTTGACGAGGCGCTTATCCGCTATATGAAAAAGAAGCACAACATACTCATCGGCGAGCGCACCGCCGAAGAGATAAAGATAAACATAGGCTCGGCGTTCCCGCGCAAAGAACAGATTTATATGGAGGTCGCGGGCCGTAACCTTATTTCAGGCCTTCCCAAGATGGTTACACTAAGCTCGAATGAGACCATAGAAGCCTTTGAAGAGCCGCTCAACACGATAATGGAGCTCATGCACAGCGTACTCGAGCGCTGCCCGCCCGAGTTGTCGTCCGACATAGCCGAAAACGGAATATGCATGACAGGCGGCGGAGCTTTACTTTACGGGCTTGACCGTATGCTCAGCGAAAAGACGGGCATCCCCTGTTACGTTGCGGAAGACGCGGTATCTTGCGTCGCTATTGGAACGGGAATGGCGCTCGACAACATGGACCTTTACGCCAACGGCACCGTTTACGACTATCGCCGCGGCGATTATTATGAAAACTATTGACGTTTATCATTAAGATTTAACGGCCCCCGGCTTTTAGTTTCAAGCAGCGTAACAAAGGCCGGGGGTTTTTGATTTTTGCAGATACTATCAGTATAGCCGTCTAAGGAGCACAAATGAACGATAAGAAAAACTATGAGGTGCCTGTTTCCAAACATCGGAACAACAGGTCCATAAAAATATTGCTGGCTTTTCTTTGCGTGCTCATTATATGCGCCGGCGTTTCGTTTTATATCATCTATCGTCAGATAACAAACGACGATACGCACTCCCTTTTTGATAATCCGGTGAAGCCTCCCGTTGCGGCCGAATCTTTTGAAAGCGTCGGGGACGCAAGCAAGACAGTTACATACGGCGGCAAAACATATGAAAAAAACGAGGACATTGTAAATCTTTTGTTTCTCGGGATCGACTATACGAAAGACCGCGCGCATCTTAAACTCGGTTACAGAGCCGACGTTGTACTTGTCTGCGCAGTGGACACAGCTGCCAAAAAGGCTACGCTTATCTCGCTGCCAAGAGACCTTTATACGACGATGCACGACATCGACGTAGATACGGGTAAGGTCACAAAGACAAAGCAGAACAGGGTAAACGCGGCGTTCGCTTTCGGCGGAGGCCCCAAGCATTACGGCTACGACAACTCGATGTCGTGCGTAGAGATGTTTTTTAAGCGCGAATGCAAGCTCGAAACGCCGCTCGATTTCACACTCGATATACCCGTTTATCTGTATGCGGGCATAGACATAGACGGGATAGCGCCGGTAGCGGACTCGGTAGGCGGTATAGAAGTTAAGCTGGAATACGGCATACCCGGAGTCGGCAGAAAAGGCGAAACTGTTCTGCTGAAAGGCAAAAAGGCCGAAATCTATCTGCGCGACAGAAAGAACACACCGGGCGGAGACCTCGGGCGCGCCAAAAAAGAACAGGACTTTATGCTGAAGCTCGCGAAGAAGATAAAGAGCATGGGAGCTATAGAGATAATTTTGAGGCTGTGGGACGACCTTAATAAATATGTGGATACCGGGCTCAATACTACGCAGATGTTAGATTTCGCGAAGATACTTATGAAGGTTAACATAGACGAGATAGAAAAGTATACTATTCCCGGCAAAAGCGCTACGAAGAGCGGTGTATCCTATTACATTCACGACGAAGAGGAAACGCTGAAGCTGCTGCTCGACGTATATTATAACGAGGTGCAGTAATCGTATTTTTCATTACCACAAGGCTCATTGAGTCATTTTGTTTTTCTGCAATATGATTAATTTTCAAGTATACATGTTGCATATTCAATGATAATATACTATTCTTTACTGTGGTAATTATTTATAAATATTTGGAGGTGTTAAGATGTATAAAACAGAATCGATCCTCGGCCTTACGGGCTCGATAATAGCCGCCGTTTTCACTGCGCTCTGCGTCGCGGGTACCGTCCTTGTGGTAGTTTTCATCGATACGCTGGGCCCTTGGATATTCAACATTGTCGAGCGTTACGCCGTCGTCAAGGACTGGATGTTTGTCGACTGGAGCTCAGGCGTGTTTGTCAGCTTGGCAACCACGGCAATAATCGTATGCGCTGCGGTAGGCGTCATCATAGCGTCTGCGTCATTTATTCTCGGCTTTATAGGCACGTCAAAGCTTCGCAGCGAAGACAAAAGCGGAGGCGTGCTGCTTATTGTAGCCGCCGCGATATCGTTCATATCGGTAATAGGGTTCATACCTTTCGTGCTTTTCCTCATCGGCGGCATCATGGCGGTTTCGAAAAGACAGCCCGCGCAGCAGGCCGATATAATAAAAGCAGACTAAAAACGTTTATTTCAGGCAGTTTAAAAGAGCTGCCTTTTTTATTTGCGCTTGTAATAAATAAATTTGGGAATAATCTTTTTGATCCAACAGAATCAGGAGGAAAACATGTATAAAACAGAATCAACGCTCGGCCTTATTGGCTCTATTCTCAGCGCGGTATGCGCTTCGCTCGTGTTCCTGTTCTCAATAGTGTTCACGCTGCTGCTGCGCTGGTCGACTGTAGCGGGATCGAGGCTTCTTCGCTTTTTCGGCCCCGTTATAGAAACGGGAGGCGCGGTGATAGGAGCAGTCGCCGTTATCGCCGTTGTCTTCGGGCTTGCCGTGCTTATAACCGCCGCGGTGCTCGGTTTTTTAGGCACATCGATGATAAAACGTGAGAACAGGCGCGGCGGTATACTGCTCGTGATAGCGGGCGGGCTGATGCTTATACCGCCGTATCTCGGCGCGGGCGTTTTCGGAACGGCGATATCGATACTTTTTTTCATCGCGGGCATCATGGCGCTGACGAAAAGGCCAAGCCACGCGTGACGGAGAGTCATCTTTATGACTTACAAACGGAACTGTATACATAAGGCTGTCCAGAAATAGCGGGCGGCACAGAGGCCGCCCCTACATATGGATATATACCAGAAATATAGACAACATATTGTAGGGAACGACCCCCGTGTCGTTCCGAAAATGTATTTCTGGACAGCCCCATCCCGTATAAAAAACGGCTTGTCAGGCCGTTTTTGCGTTTATTCCAAGCTCTTTATCCACATATCGGCGTCGGCGTCGGAGGGCATTCGCCAGTCGCCTCTCGGCGAGAGAGAAACTCTGCCCACCTTCGGTCCGTCGGGCATGCACGAGCGCTTAAACTGCGACGCGAAAAACCTCCTGTAAAACTTTTTGAGCTGCTCTTTTAGCGCGCTCTCACCGTATTCCGGGAAAGCGGTCTTTGCCAGCAGCAATATCTTTTCGGGCGTCATCTCGAACCGCAGCACATAATACATGAAAAAGTCGTTAAGGTCGTATGCCCCTATCTGCTTTTGCGTGTCCTGCCTCTCGTCTCCTTGTGACGGAGGCAGCAGCTCGGGCGACGGGGGTATGGCTACTATCTCTTGCGCTATGCCCTTAAGCGTTTCGTCGTCTCTCGAGACGTAAAGCACCATCTCTCTTATAAGCGTCTTTGCGACGCCGGCGTTCACGCCGTACATCGATATCTGATCTCCTGCATACGTGCAAAACCCGAGCGCCAGCTCCGATAGGTCTCCCGTGCCCACAACGAGCCCGTTAACCTGGTTGGCAAGGTCCATTAACACCTGTGTGCGCTCGCGCGCCTGAGCGTTCTCAAACGTTATGTCTGCCTGACCGCCGTGACCTAAATCCTCAAGATGCGACTTTGCGGCGTTCACTATGCTTATTTCCCGAAGCTCGGCGCCCGTAGCCTTAACGAGCCTTCGCGCAAGGTCCTGCGTGGCGTCTGTGCTGCCAAAGCCGGGCATAACGACTCCCAAAACGTCGTCGCTCCCACGCCCTGTGCGTTTCATCGCCTCAGCCGATACCATCAGCGCAAGAGCCGAATCGAGCCCTCCAGACACGCCTATAACTGCCCGCTGCGCTCCAGTATGGCGCAGCCTGCGCGCAAGCGCGGTCGCCTGTATGTCGAACACTTCCCGGCAGCGCTCATCCCTCTCAATCTTGTTTTTGGGCACGAACGGCATTCTGTCTATGTTTCTGAACAGAGGCTCAGACTCTTTCGCGCGGAAGCCTACCTTTCTGTAAGGCCGCTCGGGGCTCTTCGCTATAAACGTGTTTTTTAAAATCCTGTCGTGCGTGAGCCTGTCTATATCAAACTCCGTCAGGCTCATATGCGGCTCAAACGAGAACCTCTCCGAGCTGCTTATAACATATCCGTTTTCCGCGAGCACAACGTGTCCGCCGTATACCGTATCTGTCGTCGACTCTCCGGGCCCGCACGACACGTATACAAACCCGGTAATATAGCGCCCGGACTCGTGCTTTATCATCTCCTCGCGGTATTCGCTCTTTCCCGCAAGCTCGTTGCTCGCCGATATGCTGAAAATTAGCGTCGCTCCCGCCATGGCCTGATACGCGTGCGGCGGGAACGGGACCCACAGATCCTCGCAGATCTCTATTCCAATCACAAGCCCTTTTATGTCTTCGCATTCAAACAGCAGATCTGAGCCAAACGGTACCGTCTGCCCCGCAAGCTCCACCGTTTCTCCGCTGACGCCCAGCCCCGAGGCAAACCAGCGCTGCTCGTAATACTCTGAGTAGTTTGGTATATATGCCTTGGGCACCACTCCCAGTATCTTTCCTGACTGGAACAGCACCGCGCAGTTGTATAGCTTGTCCGCGGCGTAGACGGGCATTCCCACGATAACGAGCGCATCAAAATCTTTTGTTGCCTCATTGAGCTCTCTTAACGCCTGCTCGCTCTGCTCGAGCACGCTCCTCTGCCTGAAAAGATCTCCCAATGTATAAGACGTAACACAAAGCTCCGGAAATGCTATAATGCCGGCGCGCTTTTGCTCCGCTTCTCTTATCATCGAAAGTATGCTTTTCTTATTCTTCTCGATGTTGCCGACGGACACTTCGGGCACCGCCGCCGCAACCCTGATAAGACCGCTTCTCATCTTTTTCCTCCGTTACCCAACTCATTCATTTAAAAAACCGTAGTCCGTAAGCTCCCACTTCTTTATCAGAGCATCAATAGTACCGTCCCTCTTCATGTCCGCGACAGCTTTCTGCGCTGCATCAAAAAACGCTCCGAGCTCGGCATTTACCTGCACTGAAAAGCCGACAGGCATAAACCTTTCGGGCAGTATCAGCATTCCCGACCTTCCGTACAGCCTTAAAAACACCTCATTGGCGCAAACTGCGCGCACGTGACCAACCCTAAGCGACTCCACAGCCTCGGGATACGACGCGAACGTACGAACCTCGGCGTCTATTCCGCGCGCTTCGATATATGCCTCTATCCTCGTCAGCTTGTCGTCCTTTGCTGCCTTTGTCGCCGGTACAGACCCCTGAACTACCGCTAAAGTGCCCCCAGAAAGCCCTTTCTCACTCGCCATGTTTCCCTGCAAAACCAGAAAGGCAGCGCCGTCCGAAAAGAACGGCTCCGTATACTTTATGCCGCTGACCGCCGCGTTCACCGAAGCCCCCAGCGAAATATCGAGATCTCCTGTCTGCAGCATCGAATCCTTGGTCTTAGAATTGACGGCGACATAGTTCAGTATTATACCATCCGGAAACAGCCTGTTCACTATCTCATCCGCAATATCCTTCTCAAGCCCCGAGAAGGTTTTCGTCTGTCCATCGTATGAGCTTAGCTGTCCGAGGTCTTCCCGCAGCCCTATGTTTATTACTCCGCGCCTCGCTATTTTTGCTACCGCGGAGTCAACCTCTGCCCTCTCGTTTCCGAGCGATATGAGGTAAAGAGCAAGCGCGATAACGGCGCCCGCGATGACCACCGCGGCCGCGATCTTAATATACTTAAAATTTATTAGAAATAAACGGTTTCTTCCCGGTCTCAACTTTAATTTCACGCCGCTGCGCGGCATTTATCCCCCATTAAAATTTTACCCGTGTGTATCGCATTGTATATCACACGGGCTTTATTTTCAATACTTTAGGCTTCGGCCGCTTCGTCTTCGTCCTCATCCGCCGGAACGAGAGCCACCGAAACGACCTTCTGGTCCTCGCCGACGTTCATCAGCCTTACTCCCTGGGTATCGCGGCCGTAAACGCTTATCTCGCTTACCTTCATGCGAATTATTACGCCGGCGTCGTTTATAACCATAAGGTCTTCTGTGCCGTCCACGATATTTAGTGTGCACATATCGCCCGTCTTATCGGTGACGCGCAACGTCTTTACGCCTATGCCCCCTCTTTTTTGCAAAGAGTATTCCGAGACGGAAGTGCGTTTCCCGTACCCGTTCTTAGAAATAACGAGCACCTCTGCTTCCGGCCTTGCTATGCTGATACCAACAACACTGTCACCTTCTCTGAGCGTTGCCGATTTTACGCCCATCGCGCCCCTGCCCATGTCTCTTACGTCCTCTTCCGAAAACATAACCGACATTCCTTTGGCGGTGCCGAGTATCAGATTGTCGCTGCCGCTCGTTTCGAGCACGCCTATAAGCTCGTCGTTCTCGCGCATGCCGATAGCAATAAGCCCGCTTTGACGTATGTTGCGGAACTCGCTTACATGCGTCTTTTTGATAAGGCCGTTTTTCGTGGCGAGCACGAGCATGGCGTCGTTTTCAAAATCGCGAATGGGCAGCACCGCCGATATCTTTTCACCTGCGCCCAGTTGCAGCAGATTGACGATTGCCATTCCTTTTGCCGTCCTGCCCGTCTCGGGAAGGTGGTAACACTTTCTTTTGTATACCTTGCCTTTATTCGTAAAGAACAGAAGGTTGCTGTGCGTCGACGTGACCATGACGTGCTCCGCAAAGTCTTCTTCTCTCGTGGAAAGCCCGGTAACGCCGCGCCCGCCGCGCCTTTGCGTCCTGTACGTATCGAGCCTCAGCCGTTTTATATATCCGAAGTGCGTAAGCGTCACGACCATATCCTCTTCCTGTATCATCTCGTCGAGGTCTATGTCATCCGCTGCGAACGTTATCTCCGTACGGCGCGCATCGGCGTACTTCTCTTTTATCTCGAGCATCTCCTGCTTTATTATGTCAATAACCATCTGCGGTGAAGCGAGAACGCTCTTAAGGTAAGCTATGCGCTCAAGCAGTTTATTGTATTCTTCGAGTATCTTGTCGCGCTCGAGCCCTGTGAGCCTTTGCAGCCTCATGTCGAGTATCGCCTGCGCCTGAATCTGCGAGAGACCGAACCTTGACATCAGCGTTTCCCTTGCGGTGGGAACGTCGGGAGACTTCTTGATGAGCTCTACTATCTCGTCTATGTTGTCGAGCGCTATGATGAGGCCCTCGAGAATATGGGCGCGAGCCTCGGCTTTTTCAAGCTCATACCTTGTGCGGCGCACGATTACGTCCTTCTGGTGCTCTAGGTAATGGTGCAGCATCTCTTTGAGGTTCAAGACCTTTGGCTCGTTGTCCACGAGCGCCAGCATTATAACGCCGAACGTATCCTGCATCTGAGTATGCTTGTAGAGCCTGTTCAGTATCACGTTGGAGTTAACGTCTTTTTTGAGCTCTATGACTATGCGCATACCGCTTTTGTCGCTCTCGTCGCGTATATCGGAAATGCCCTCGAGATGTTTGTCCTGCACCAGCTCGGCTATGCGCGTAATCAGAGCCGCCTTGTTGACCTGATACGGTATCTCGGTTACGATTATGCGCTGGCGGCCCTGCTTAAACTCCTCTATCTCGGCTTTCGCCCGTACGCACACCTTTCCGCGGCCTGTGTTGTACGCCTGAGTAAGCCCCGCGGTGCCCATTATTATACCTCCGGTGGGGAAGTCGGGGCCTTTTAAGTATTCCATCAGGTCGTCCACCGTCGATTCCGGGTCGTCTATAAGGCAGACGGCGGCGTCTATGACCTCGCCTAAGTTATGCGGGGGGACGTTCGTCGCCATGCCGACGGCTATGCCTCCCGTTCCGTTGACTAGAAGATTCGGGAACTTTGAAGGCAGCACTGAGGGCTGCATCAGCGTCTCGTCGAAATTTGGATAAAAATCGACCGTATTCTTTTCTATGTCGCGCAGAAGCTCCATCGCGATTGGCGAGAGCCTCGCCTCGGTGTAACGCATAGCGGCGGGGGCGTCGCCGTCCACGCTGCCGAAGTTTCCGTGACCCGAGACGAGCATATGCCTTATCGAGAAATCCTGCGCCATGCGCACCATGGCCATATATACCGAGCTGTCACCGTGCGGGTGATATTTGCCGAGCACATCGCCCACGATGCGGGCGCTTTTCCTGAACGGCTTGTCGGGCGAAAGCCCGAGCTCGCTCATCGAATAAAGTATCCTTCTGTGTACGGGCTTAAGCCCGTCCCTGACGTCGGGAAGCGCGCGGTTTATTATTACCGCCATCGCGTACGATATAAACGACGTCTTCATCTCTTTTTCTATATCTATAGGCAGTATCGCTTTTCTGTTCTCGTCCAATTACGTCACCTCACACATCAAGATTTACGACGAGTTTCGCGTTCTGCTCAATAAACTCGCGCCTGGGCTCCACCTGGTCGCCCATAAGTATCGTGAATATCTCCTCGGCCTCTATGGCGTTCTCGACGGAAACCTGCAGCAGCGTCCTGTTCTCAGGGTCCATAGTCGTCTCCCACAGCTGATCCGGGTTCATCTCACCGAGGCCTTTATATCGCTGTATCGTGGCGCCCTCCCTGCCTATCTCCACGAGGTATTTCTCGAGAGCGTCGTCGCTGTAGAGATATCTATCCGTCTTGTTTTTCGAGACCTTATAAAGAGGCGGCTGCGCTATATATACATGCCCCGACTCAAGAAGCTCTCTCATATAGCGGTAGAAGAATGTGAGGAGCAGTATTCTTATGTGGCTTCCGTCCACGTCGGCGTCCGTCATGCAGATTATCCTGTTGTATCTTAGCTTTTCTACGTCAAACTCTTCTCCAAGCCCCGCGCCGAACGCCGTCGCCATCGCCCTTATCTCTGTGTTGGCGAACGCCCTGTCCTGCCTCGTCTTCTCGACGTTCAGTATCTTTCCCCTAAGCGGAAGTATTGCCTGAAACCTTCTGTCACGGCCCTGCTTAGCGCTGCCACCCGCGCTGTCGCCCTCAACTATGAATATCTCGCACTTTTCTGCGTCCCTCTCGCTGCAGTCGGCAAGCTTTCCAGGCAGCGCAGCGCTCTCGAGCGCCGATTTTCTTCTTGTAAGCTCGCGCGCCTTTCTCGCGGCCTCTCTCGCGTGCTGAGCAACGAGGCACTTTCCTATTATCTCACGCCCCACAGACGGGTTTTCCTCGAGGTATGCTTTCAGCTCGTCGGCAAGAGCGCTGTCCACAAGCGTCCTTATCTCGCTGTTGCCGAGCTTTGTCTTCGTCTGGCCTTCAAACTGCGGGTTGGGAAGTTTTACGCTGATTATCGCCGTCAGGCCCTCTCTTATGTCTTCTCCCGAGAGATTCTCGTCCTTTTCCTTTATCAGCCCGAATCTTCGAGCATAGTCGTTCATAACCCTTGTGAGCCCCGACTTGAAGCCCATAAGATGGCTCCCGCCCTCGTGCGTGGGTATGTTGTTCGCGAACGTGTATATGTTTTCGTTGTACGAGTCGTTATACTGCATCGCGACCTCCACTATCTGCGCGTCCTTCTCGGACTGAAAGTAAATAGGCTCGGGGTGCAGAAGGTTTTTATTTTTATTGAGGTATTTTACGAACTCTATTATGCCTCCGTCATATTTAAACTCGCTCTGCTTGCCGATGCGCTCGTCAATTATCCTTATCTTTACGCCTTTGTTCAAAAACGCGAGCTCGCGCAGCCTCGTTTTAAGTGTATCGAACACAAAATCCGTGGTTTCAAATATCTCGTCGTCCGGCCAGAACCTTATCGTCGTTCCGCACGTGTCCGTTTCTCCGACCATTCTTATTTCCTCGGTCACAATGCCCCGCGAAAAGCTCATAGAATATTCCTTGCCTTCGCATTTTACGGTGGCTTCAAGCTTTTTCGACAGCGCGTTAACGACGGAAACGCCCACGCCGTGCAGCCCGCCCGATACCTTATAGCCCTCTCCGCCGAATTTGCCGCCCGCGTGCAGCATCGTCAACACTACCTCGAGCGTAGATTTGCCGACCTTGGGGTGTATCTCGGGTGGGATACCGCGCCCGTTGTCCTCCACGAGCACGCTGCCGTCCTTCATAATAGTCACGGATATGCAGTCGCAAAAGCCGGCCATAGCTTCGTCGACAGAGTTGTCGACCACCTCGTATACGAGATGGTGCAGGCCCCGTGCGTCTGTCGAGCCTATGTACATTCCCGGGCGCTTGCGCACAGGCTCAAGACCTTCGAGAACCTGTATCTGCGAAGCGTCATAGTGATTTTCCATTGTTGTCGCCATTCTTGTCTCCTTAAAAATTATAAAAATAAATTATTGCTTTGATCGTTTATAAAGCGTTGCGGGTGATATGGGGGAATAATATATAAAAAACTTATCGAGAAACCGCGCCACTACCACGGACTTGATATTGTATTTTTCGATATAGATGTTGTGCGCTATGTCTCCCAGCCTTTTAAGGGCACTGTTCGTATCGTCGTTCGTTTTCGCCTCCTTGTAATCGAGTATGAAAACCACGTCTTTGAGCGGAACAAGAGCGTCTTTGCCAATGTGGAGCACCATCTTCATTTATGTCACCTTTCATCCCGCTAAAACCCCAAAAGACCGTTATATTTAAGGGTGTGTTTCGGGAATAAAATCCTACTATATAATATATATATTATATACAAAAACTTAAAATATTAAAAGCAAAATTTGATAATCCGTACACAATTAATCCACGGCCCTTATAACGTCTTCAGCCTTTATTTCGGTAATAATACGAACGTTTTTATTTTCACCTGCGATTTCATATGTGTGCAATGTTGCGCACCCTCTTAAAAGCAGATATACTTTATATTCAGTAAAGGGGCATAAGGAGATTTTGATGGTAACAAGGATATTTGTTGAGAAAAAGCAGGGCTTCGATATAAGCGCGAAGGCGGCGCTTGCAGATTTTCAGGGCAATCTTAATAAAAAGAGCCTAAAAAGCGTAAGGATACTTATTCGATACGATATAGAAGGCCTTTGCGGCGAAGCTTTAACCGAGGCAGTCCGGGGTGTTTTTTCCGAGCCCGCAGCCGACAAGGTTCATTTCGGCGATTTCGAAAAAAATGCAGACGATATCTCGTTCGCGTTGGAATACCTTCCCGGACAGTACGATCAGCGCGCCGATAGCGCCGTTCAGTGCATAGAGCTGCTTATACCTTCTCTTGAACTGAGACCCGCGGTAAGATGCGCGACGGTGTACGTGCTTTCGGGAGCGACGAAAGAAGACGCCGAAGACATAAAAAGCTACGTTATAAATCCTGTCGATTCGAGAGAGGCGGCAGCCGGGGTTCCCGAAACGCTTAAGGAAACTCTTCCCGAGCCTCAGGATGTCGTGACACTCGAAGGCTTTCGCGGCCTTACGGGCGACGGGCTTAAAGATTTCATAAAGTCATACGGGCTCGCCATGAGTTTTGAGGATATAGAATTCGTTCAGGGCTATTTCAAAAATGACGAGAAACGCGACCCGACGATAGCCGAGATACGCGTTATAGACACATACTGGTCGGATCACTGCCGCCACACCACGTTTTTAACGAAGCTTACGGATGTGACGTTCGACGATACCGCGAGCGAGATAAAAAAAACATACAACGAATACCTTGAGGCGCGCAAAGCCGTTCACGGCGATAAACAAAAGGACATCTGCCTGATGGACATAGCGACGCTTTATGCAAAGGAGTCAAAGCTTGCGGGCAGGAAAGGGCTCGATGTTTCGGACGAGATAAACGCGTGCTCTATACGCGAAAGCGTTATCGTCGACGGCAAGCCGTGCGATTATCTCATAATGTTCAAAAACGAGACACACAACCACCCGACCGAGATAGAACCGTTCGGAGGAGCGGCGACGTGCCTCGGCGGAGCGATACGCGACCCGCTTTCGGGGCGCTCTTACGTATATCACGCTATGCGTGTCACAGGCAGCGGCGACCCGCGAGAAAGCGTAAAGGACACGATGAGGGGCAAGCTGCCTCAAAGGAAGATTTGCAGAGAGGCCGCGCACGGCTATTCGTCATACGGTAACCAGATAGGGCTCGCCACAGGTCTTGTCGACGAGATTTATCACAAAGGCTTTAAGGCAAAGCGCATGGAGATAGGAGCGGTCATAGGCGCGGCGCCCGCGGAAAACGTTGTTCGCAAAACGCCGGAACCGGGCGATATTATTCTGCTGCTTGGCGGAGCAACGGGCCGCGACGGCTGCGGGGGAGCGACGGGCTCGAGCAAGGCGCACGACTTTTCGTCTATAGACGAGTGCGGCGCTGAGGTGCAGAAGGGGAATCCTATAACAGAGCGAAAGCTGCAGCGGCTGTTCAGAAACCCCGGGTTTTCCACATTAGTGAAAAGGTGCAACGACTTCGGCGCGGGCGGCGTATGCGTGGCTATAGGCGAACTTGCGGACGGTGTTCGCGTAAATCTCGACTCGGTACGCAAGAAATACGAAGGCCTCGGCGGTGTAGAGCTGGCAATATCCGAAAGCCAGGAGAGAATGGCGGTCGTAATAGACCCCAAAGACCTTGATAAGGCTCTCTCTCTGTCTGCAAAAGAGAACCTTCACGCCGACGTTGTCGCTGAAGTAACGGATAACTCAAGGATGCAGCTGTTCTGGCGCGGTAAGCCCATAGTCGACCTAAAGCGAGAGTTTTTAAACACAAACGGAGCGACGGCAGAAGCGTCCGCCCGCGTAGAGGGGCTTCAAAACACCAGTCTGTTTGACGAGCCGTATACGGGCGGCTTTAAGGAGCGGCTGCTCTCTATAATGGCTGATCTCAATATATGCTCAAAAAAGGGGCTTATAGAGATGTTCGATTCCACGATAGGCGCGGGATCGGTAAACATGCCCCTCGGCGGAAAATACGAGCTTACGCCTGTGCAGGCGATGGCGGCTAAAGTGGCCGCGGACGGGGAGTGCGGCACGGCTACGCTGTTCTCATACGGTTTCGATCCTTATTTGATGGAGAAAAACCCTTATACCGGAGCCGCGTATTCCGTAGTGCTCTCGCTCGCGAAGCTCGCCGCTTCCGGCGGTGATATATCGCGTGCGTGGCTGACGCTGCAGGAATACTTCGAGAGGATGACGGGTGACATAAGCTGGGGCAAGCCCCTTTCAGCGCTGCTCGGCGCGTGGAAGGCTCAAAGAGAGCTCGGCGTGCCCGCGATCGGCGGCAAAGATTCGATGTCGGGAACGTTCGAGGATATCCACGTTCCTCCCACACTCGTTTCATTCGCATTATCCACAGAGAATGTGGATAACATTATCTCTCCGGAGTTCAAAAAGCAGGGAAGCGGCATTTATCGCGTACGAATAAAGCGCTCTGAAAGCGGCATGCCCGATTTTGAAAGCATAAAAGAAGCATATTCGAAGATATATATGGGGATAAAGAGTGGAAAAGTACTCTCCGCTTACGCTGTGGAGCGCGGGGGCGCTCTCGCCGCCGTATGCAAAATGGCGCTCGGCAACGGGATCGGAGCAAAGCTTGAGGGAGACCTTGAAGACCTTACGCAAAAATCGTACGGAGACATAATACTTGAGGGCGAAGGCCTTGATCTCGAAAGAATTGGCGATACTGGCGGCGATAAAATAACGCTAACCGGGGAAGAAGTCCCTCTTTCAGACATACGCGCCGCTTATGAAAACACGCTGTCGGGGGTATATCCCGCGCGCAAAGAGGCCAAGGGCGTCATTCCCGATATGCTGTTTGAGCGAAAGAGCATACACGTATACACAGGAGAAAAGGCAAAGCCGCGTATTACTATACCGGCTTTTCCGGGAACGAACTGTGAGACAGACTCTGCGGCGGCATTCCGGCGCGCGGGCGGGCTGCCCGAAGTGTTCGTTATGCGCAATATACGTCCCGGCGACATAGAGCAGAGCATATCCGGTCTTGCAAGGCTTATAGAGTTGAGCCAGATATTGATGATACCCGGGGGGTTCTCGGGCGGCGACGAGCCGGACGGCTCAGGCAAGTTCATAACGGCGGTGCTGCGCGCGCCCAAGGTCAAAAAGGCGGTCGAAGGCCTTTTGAGCAGGGACGGGCTTATACTCGGTATATGCAACGGTTTTCAGGCGCTGATAAAGACCGGTCTTCTGCCGTACGGCGAAATACGCGACATGCGCGAATCACCCCAAAAAGTCTCACGGCTTTTTTTGGACCCCGAACAAAGTCCGACGCTTACGTTTAACGCCATAGGCCGCCACGTGTCGCGCGCGGCGAGAACGAGGATAACCTCAAACGCGTCGCCCTGGCTAATGTACTGCAAAGCGGGGGATATTCACACCGTTCCCGTATCGCACGGAGAAGGACGGTTCGCAGCCTCCGAGGAAGAAGCGATGGCGCTCTACAAAAACGGTCAGATAGCTACTCAGTACGTCGACAGCGAGGGAAAACCTACGATGGGAGAGGGAAATCTCAACGGATCTTTGCTCGCGGCAGAGGGACTGCTGTCTCCGGACGGTCGCATATTCGGCAAGATGGCTCACAGCGAAAGGTTTACCAAAGGAACGCTTAAAAACGTTCCCGGCGAGAAGGATCAGAGGATTTTCGAAAGCGGCGTAAACTATTTTCTGTGATAAAAATATAGATATATGAATATTTCGGTTTGTGATATACTGGCTCCATGAGAAAATTCACGAAGAAGCAGATTATATGGTGCTCCGTACTCGTTGCTATTGTCGGGGCGCTCGTCGCGCTGTATTACATAGGCAAAGCAAACGGCTGGTTTACGCTGTTTGAATCCCAGGAAGAGATGCGCAAATACGTCGCCTCGTTCGGCGCTCTCGCTCCTCTCGCGTTTTTTCTTTTGCAGTTCTTTCAGGTCGTATTCGCGCCGATACCAGGAAACGTAACGACTGTCGCGGGAGGCATGCTGTTCGGTTTCTGGAAAGCGTTTTTCATTTCCACCGCTGCTGTTTTTTTAGGTTCTCTCGCCGCATTCATGCTGGGAAGGCTGTTCGGCCGTCCGCTTGCCGAAAAGATAGCCGGCAAAGAGACTATAGACAAGTATATGAAGACGGTATCGTCACGCCAGAAGATCGTTCTTATAATGATGTTCCTTATGCCGTTCTTCCCGGACGACATTCTGTGCATCATTGCCGGGCTATCGGCGATGAGCGTTCCTTATTTCGCGCTGCTCGTGATCCTTACACGGCCGTGGGGCCTTCTCTTCTCGGCGCTGCTGGGCTCAGGCGTTATAAGTATACCCGAATGGGCATGGATAGCGCTGATCTGCGTCGCGCTCGCGATGTTTATATTGTCGATAAAATACGCTCCCGTCATAGAGGAGCGCGTTAAATCGTGGCTGGAAAAGACGTTTCTAAGGAATAAAGACAAAGCTTAAATTTTAGGGCGAAGCGACGTATGCTGCCGCTGTATTGGAACGCACCGACTCTTAACACTTACCTCCCCGTAATACATACAAACCCTTAGCCGTTGCTCGTCTTTACCGGAAGCACAAGATAAAGAAAGCTGTCTCCCGAAACTGGGTGTATCATGCACGGGCTTATGTTCGTGTTCATGTCGAGCACGATCTCGTCGTCCCTTACTTCCTTCAGAACATCTAGCAGATAACGTGAGTTGAACGATATATCAAGATTCTTTCCGGTAAGCATTATGTCTACTTCTTCTCTCGCCTTACCCACTTCAGAATCGGACGTTATCGTCATTATACCGCCGTCTATGCTCAGGTTAACAAGATTCGTCTTTGACTGCCTTGCCATAATGCTCGCCCTCTCAAGGCTTGAGAGAAGGCTCTGAGTATTCACTATGATCCTTGTCGTATGCTCTGTCGGCAGTATGTTTCTGTATTTAACATAGTCGCCCTGCAGCACTCTTGTCGCGATCTCTATATCGCCGCATATTATCGTCACAAGGTTGTCCGACGCGTAAAGCTTTACCGTCTGCTCTTCCTCGGGCAGTATCCTCGCTATCTCGCGCATAGATCTCGACGGTACGACAACTTCGCGAGTATCTGTCCCCGACTGAATATTCTCCTGCCTTATAGCCAGCCTGTAGCCGTCAAGCGCTACCATCCTAAACGTTTTGCGGTTCATCTCGAGCAGTATCCCTGTAAGTATGGGCTTATCTTCGCTTACCGACGTCGCGAACACGGTCTGGTCTGTCATAGAAACCATCTGGTTCGAATACAGCGTCACCGCGTTTTCCCTTGTCCCCGCCGGAAACGCAGGATAGCTCTCAGCGTCCATATAGCAAAGCGTTGTCGTTGAGTGGCCGCACTGCAGTATCACGTTGTTGCCTTCTGTATACAACGATATCTCGCAGTCTTCAAATTTCGTCAGTATCTCTGCAAAAAGCCTTGCGGGAAGCACTAACTTTCCCGATTCGAGCACGTATGCCTCAGCCGAGCATTTTATCGAAAGTGTGCCGTCGCTGCCAAACAGCGTTATGCTGTCGCCTTGCGCGCTTATCATCATACCTTCCAGAAGGCTCACGGGCGACTTTGCGGCAATCGCTTTTGTCACGATATTTACGTTTTTTTGCAGCTCGTTCTTTTCACATACCAGTTTCATATTTGTCTCCTTTACGCGCCAGCTGATGTTATAGTTGCTTTTGTTAATTAAGTAGTATTAGTAATAGTAGTAGTGTTGATATCGTGGACAACCCCGTCTAGCCCATACCGCCGCAAAGTTTCGCGAATTTCTTTGCCGTCGGGATTTGTACAGGCTGTGCAAGCCTGTGCGATGAGCCGTGCATAAAAGTTTAAGGCGCTGCCATGCATTAAAAAAACTATAAACAGTTTGTCCACTATTCGCGCAGCTTTATGATAAAGTCATCCACAAGCGTCCTTGTCTCGATATTCCTTTTTACCTCTTTTTCTATCTTGTCGTACGCGTGCTTGACGGTTGTATGATCGCTCTTGCCGTATATTTCGGCTATAGCTTTGTACGATATGTCCATAAGCTTTCTTGTAAGATACATAGCGAGCTGGCGAGGATACGCTATGTTCTGGTTTTTCTTGCTGCTTGTTATCTCGTCCTCTGATATCTCGTAATACTCGCATATGAGCTGAAGTATCTGCTTTGCGGAAATCTTCTTTGCCGTTGTTATCGTCAGAAAATCGCGTATAGCTATCTCGGCCTCCACAAGGTTGGGCGTGCGTCCGTTGAGCACGGTATACGCTATTATCTTATTTAGAGCTCCTTCAAGAGAGCGTATATTTGAGGAAACCTTTGTAGCTATAAGGTCGAGTATTTCCTTGCTCATATCGTATTTAAGCCCGTCTCTTGCGGCGATGTCCTTCGCTTTTTTTATCAGTATCGCGAGCTTCGTCTCATAGTTAGGGGGTTGTATGTCGGCAATAAGCCCTCCTTCAAAGCGCGACTGCAGCCTTTCCTCAAGAAGAGGTATCTCTTTTGGGGGTTTGTCGGACGATAATATTATCTGCTTGCTGTTTTCATGAAGGTCGTTGAACGTGTGGAAAAACTCCTCCTGCGTGCTCTCTTTGCCCGCGATGAACTGTATGTCGTCTATAAGCAGCACATCGGCCTTGCGGTATCTTTTGCGGAATTCCTCCGTCTTTGAGGTTCTTATGGCGTGTATAAGATCGTTTAAAAACGGCTCGCTCTTTACAAACATAACCGTAAAGCTGCCGTTGTTTGCGGAAATATGGTTTGCGATAGCCTGCATAAGGTGAGTTTTGCCGAGCCCCGTCTTTCCGTAAATGAATAAAGGGTTATAGGTCTTGCCGGGGTTTTCCGAGACAGCTACCGCCGCGGCATGTGCGAACTCGTTTGAGCTGCCCACAACGAAAGAATCGAATGTGTAAGACGGGTTGAGCGTCGTTTTAACAGAAGCGCTTTCGCTCATATTCTGCTGCTGTTTTATCTTTGAAGCTTCTTGCGCGTCGAGAAACACGACGTCGAAATCCTGAACGTCAAGGCCAAGCGCCTGCATTGCTATATCCATTGCGTTGGTTATTATATTCCGATAGCTTTTTTCTACAAGCTCTTTATGAACGGGATTCAGAGTCTGGAAATAATATGTGCTGTCTGACTTTTTAACGGGGGACAGTGTTTTTATCCATGTGTCATATCTTACGCTTGCAAGATCTTGCTTCAGTATTTCCAAAGCTTTTTCCCAAAGTATTAAAAAAGTATCCACAAAAAAAGTACCTCAGAAATATTTAGCGGAAAATATGCCTCGTACGGCTGTAAACAAGAAAAAGCATTAAGCAGCAGACAACCGAATATGCTCGTAATCCACGAAGATATCCACATGAGCGCGGATAACATATTACCCCTAGCTGCTATATTCTATCATAATAATTTTTGGGGCTCAATAGAATTTGTATAATATTAAAATGCGTAAAGTTATAACGCTGATCACAGCGCGCCAAAAAAGAATTTACAGTATGTATTATAAAGGTCTGCTAATAGACACGTCTTGCCATAACAAAATTACGGTCGTAATACCCTGTCATACTGCTTATTTTGACTACTCCGTCGCTGGAGCTGGCATTTATGAATTCTCCGTCTGAAACGTATATGCCTGTGTGGCTTATTCTTGAGCTTTTGTCAGACTTAAAGAACACGAGGTCTCCGGGCTTGAGAGACTTTCTCGATATTTTTTCCCAGCTTTCCACGCCGGAAAACCCCTTTGCGCTATATCTTGCCGTAGATACGCCCGTGTGCTTTAGTACATAGTATACGAAACCTGAGCAGTCGAACGTCTTGGGGCCTTGGGTGGAATAAACATATTTTTTGCCCAGCTGCTGCTTGGCAAAACCGAGCAGCTTGTCTACCGGCGATACTGCCGCTTCGGCGGGAGAAGCCTGTGCTATCCTGCTGTTGCCGTCCCACTTGGGGGCGGAATCCGAAAAAAGCAGAGCACGAGTATTCTTGCCCGCCTTTGCGTCGGCAGTGAGTCCGCATTGCGCCTGAAACTCTTTCAGCGCTTTTTCGGTTATGGCTCCGAAATATCCCGTAGCTTTATCGTATGTGTAAAAACCGAGTTCCCCCAGCCGCCGCTGCATTACCGATACGTCGCCGCCCCTGTCGCCGGGATATATGCAAAAATGCTTTGCCTTTCCTGAAAACAAGAGCGAAACAGTCTCAAGGCTCGCCGTTCCCGTCACCTTCAGCCCGTTAGTGCGCTGGAATCTTGCCACGGCCTGCTGAGTTACAGGGCCATAATATCCTGTGATGCTGGAGTAGTCGTAGTATTCTAAGCTTTTTAGGCGTTGCTGTATTTCTGATATCTTTGCACCCTTATCGCCGGGGCCGTATTCTTCGCCGCTGCCTCCTGATACAAACCTGGTTGCGGGTATTTTAAAGTTCTGGCCAAAAAGTGAACTCAGCGTTTGAGGGCCGGCTTTGCCGTCAATAACAAGGGCGTTATCCGTCTGATATTCTATCACCGCCTGTTGTGTATCCGTACCGAAATAACCCGACGCGCTGCTTTTAAGATATCCGAGCTTGATGAGACGCTCCTGCAGCGTTTTAACGTATTCATCCTGATCGCCTATCTTTAAAACTTCATACCGCTCCGCGGCAAGAACGCTCAGCGGTAATATTGATAACGCAAGAATTACAGACAGTATTATCGTCAACAGTCTTTTGGTCATAGCAGCCCCTTTTATCAGTATGCTGCAATTATAGCTTTAAAGCGGGATTTAAGGCAAAGCTAATAAAACGCCGTATACAGTGAAAATGAACAATCTGTTTAATATATTACAGATATATTACATATATATTAATTTTTTAGCCTGTTTACTCCGTTTGCTGATTTGCGCTATTTATAATTAAAAAAAGGGCTACAACGTTAAAATTCACGCACTTTATGATGGAAATTGACGAAACAAAGCGCATTATGACACAAATCACACGCTGATAACCCACTTATCCACGAGATTATCCACGTTATCCACATGGTTTTACACAAAACTCATATTATTTCTTCATATATTAATGAAGGCCTTTGCGCGCTGTCCGAAATATTAAGACATTCTTTTATGCTCTTTTGAGCCTGCTGCATTTTTGCTTTGTCACTGGCGTACACCTCGCAGAGTATGTCGCCTATCTCAACCCTGTCGCCGATCCTCTTTTTCAGAATATAACCTACGGAGAGGTCTATCGTATCGTCCTTCTTTACCCGCCCCGCCCCAAGCTCTCCCGCCGCCGTGCCGAGACCGCGGCAGTCGACGGAGCTCAACACGCCGCTTTTATCAGAGTATACGCTTTCTATTATGGAGGCGCAAGGCAGCAAAGACGTATCGTATATTACATCTTTGTTTCCGCCCTGGGCTTCTATAATCTCGCCCAGCTTCCCAAGCGCCCGCCCCGAATCGAGCGCATGCAAAAGCGCCTGCTCCGCGTCTTGCATGCTGCGAGATATGCCGGCAAGGCAAAGCATACGGCTTGCGAGCGCCAGCGAAACGGTAAGAAGGTCTCCCTTTACTTTTCCCTGAAGTATCTCTATCGCTTCCGCGACTTCAAGCGAGTTTCCTACGGCGTTCCCCAGAGGCTGGTTCATGTCGCTTATTATGGCGGCCGTTTTTCTGCCCGAATTTCTGCCTATCTCGACCATTGCCCGGGCAAGCGCCTTCGAGTCCTCAAGCTCTCCCATAAACGCCCCGCCTCCTGTTTTGACGTCCAGCATTATTATCCCTGCGCCCGAGGCTATCTTCTTGCTCATTATGCTGCTCGCGATAAGGGGAATGCTCTCAACTGTGGCCGTAACGTCGCGAAGCGAATAGAGCATCTTGTCCGCCGGACACAGCCTCAATGTCTGGCCCATGACCGCCGCGCCCACGCTTTTTATCTGCGATATAAATTCTTCCAGAGAAAGGGATACGCTCATGCCGGGTATTGATTCGAGTTTGTCAAGCGTGCCGCCCGTATGTCCAAGGCCGCGTCCCGACATTTTTGCAACCTTGAGTCCGCACGCGGCTACAAGAGGAACGACGATTAGCGTCGTTGTATCCGCGACGCCTCCCGTTGAATGCTTGTCGGCTACAACTCCGAGTGACTTAAGATCAGCGATGTCTCCCGAATGAGCCATAGCGTTGGTAAGGTATGAAGTCTCCTCGCCGTCAAGTCCCTTGAAATACACGGCCATCATAAACGCGGAGGCCTGATAATCAGGTATATCGCCCGCGACGAACCCGGATATAAAAAACTCTATCTCTTCGCGGGAAAGCTTTTTGCCGCCTCGTTTTTTTAATATAACATCGTACATCCTCATAGCTTTACCTCCGACGCTATCGATATCACCCTCGCAAGAATTATATACCACAGAACGTTTGAAGCGTCAAATAAACCGCAAAATATAACAAGTATGGTTGCAGTCGCGCGGACAGGCAAGTATAATGGACACATAAGGTAAGATCGGGAGGAACATATGGAATTTACCAAGATGCACGGGCTTGGCAACGACTTTTTGATATTTGTGGACGACGATACGGACAGGGACTGGAACGCGGTTGCGAAGCGCGTTTGCCCGAGGGCGCTAAGCGTCGGGGCAGACGGCATACTCGTTGTGCTTCCCTCAGATGTCGCCGATCTTAAGATGAGGATAATCAACGCCGACGGGAGCGAGGCGGAGATGTGCGGCAACGGAATACGCTGTTTCGCAAAGTTTGTCTATGAAAAAGGAATAGCCGCGAAGACGAACCTTTCGGTTGAGACACTGGCCGGAGTTATGCACCCGAGGCTCTACGTTCAGGACGGTGTTGTAACGGGCGTGCGTGTCGACATGGGCAAGCCCTCGTTTGAGCGCGAGGCAATACCGATGAGCGGGCAGGGAGATGTATTCGATATCGACATAGAGGCCGCTGGACGAAATTTAAAGATTTCTTCGGTTCTTATGGGAGTGCCGCACACGGTGGTGCTTGTCGATGACGCGGATAAAATTGAGCTCGACGTATTGGGCCCGGCTATAGAGAAGCATCCGCTGTTTCCGAAGAAGACGAACGTCGACTTTGTGCAGATACTAGACAGGCAAAACATAAAGCTTCGCGTTTGGGAGAGGGGCGCAGGCCCGACGCTCGCATGCGGAACGGGAGCGAGCGCAAGCGTGGCGCTGCTCTATAAGATAGGGCTTGTAGACAGCAAAACGTCCGTACACCTTCACGCGGGAGAGCTTGTAATAGAGTGCCTCGAAGACGGCAGGGTAATGATGACCGGTCCGGCTGCCTGCGTATACACCGGGACGCTCTGCGAATGAAAGATCTGCCCGGCGGGCTTAAAGAACTGTCGGATATATTCGCCGCCGCAGGGTATAAGCTTTACCTTGTAGGCGGATATGTAAGAAACAACGTCCTCGGCCTGTCCGGAGGCGACCTCGATGTATGTTCCTGTGCGCTGCCCTATGACGCGGCGCTTTTTTTACGCGAAGCGGGGCTAAGGGTAATAGAAAAAGCTCCCGAGCTCGGCACTATTGAAGCTCACCTTGATATAAACGGAAAAAATTACGTATTCGAGCACACTACATTCAGGCGCGACTTTTACCCGGAGGGCGGAAATCACAGGCCATACGGCGTTGAGTTTACTAAAGACATCAAACAAGACGCATCCCGCCGTGATTTTACGGTGAACGCTCTGTACATTGATATAGCGTCGGGAGAGACGCTGGACCCTACGGGAAAAGGACTGCATGACGCGTCGCTGCGGCTGATACGCGCCGCGGCCGAGGATCCCGATATAACGATTCGCGACGACGGCCTACGTATAATGCGCATGGCAAGGTTTGCAGCCGAGCTTGGGTTTTCGGTGAGCCCCGAACTTATGGAATGCGCCAGAAAACGCTCGTACCTTTTGAAGGACATTTCCGCGGAGCGAAAAAGAGACGAGCTTAAAAAGATACTGATGGCCGACGTAAAGAACGGAATTCAGGGAGCGCCAGAAAAGGGTCTTTCTATACTGCGGCAGTCGGGAGCGCTTTTGCACATACTTCCTACGCTCAGCGAAGGCGATGGTGTAAAGCAGTCGGAGGTATACCATAAATACGACGTGCTTGGTCACGGTATACACTCGTGCGCGGCCGCGCCTGCCGTGCTCGAGCTCAGGCTCGCGGCGCTGCTGCACGATATAGGAAAGCCCGCCGCGCTGCGCAAGGGAGGAAATATGTACGGCCACGAGGTGCTGGGCGAGGCGCTAGCCGCCGAAGAGCTGGAACGGCTGAAGTTTGAGAACAGTATAAAATGCGTTGTTATTCCCCTCGTTCGCTGGCATATGTTCGACCTTGAGGGCAGAGCGAAGCCAAAGACTATAAGGAAACGCGCGGTCAAGCTGGGAAGGGAAACGTTCAGAATGCTAACGGCGCTGCGGCGAGCGGATTTTATTGGCTCGGGTATGGAGCCTCGCAGCGTAGAGTCGGCGGACAACTGGCAAAGAGAGCTTGAAGCAATGGACGCGCAGAGCGTACCGTGGAGCGTAAAGGAGCTTAAGATAAGCGGAGACGATGTAATGGAGCTGCTCGGTATTTCTCCGTCGCCGGCGGTCGGGGCAGTGCTTGCGATGCTGCACAGAGAATGCGTAGCGCGTCCTTCAAGCAACAACTATGAGTCGTTAAAGAAGCTTGTTATAGCGCACAAATCAAATCTTTTACTATAATGTTACGTATATTTCAAAAATATTAAAAACATCTTGTGTTACGGCAGATTCGGTAGTATTATATGCGTACCTGATTTTATATGGATCCTCTAAAAAGGGGAAGGCTTTTCAGGGTGAAAATTGAGATGGTGCGCGCTGTGTGGGGGTGGTTTTATGAACAGGCGTAGTCTCTTGAGGCGGTTCAGAAACGGCAGGGATGTCGGGACATATACTAAAATTAAGTTTGAGATAATGGGCAGCACCGACCTTGGGAAAGAGAAAATATCTTTTGAGACGGATATACATTATTTGGATATAGGCGAAGGCGAGACTATCCTGCTCGTTCACGGTATCGGGCAGTCGCTGTACACGTGGCGCAATAACGTAGACTATTTCGTAAGGCACGGCTACAGAGTCATAGCGCCTGATCTTGCGGGTTTCGGATATAGCGGGCATCCGAATATCTATTACACAGCCGAAGAATACGCTATAATATTAAAAGCGTTTATGGATTCGATAAAGCTTAAGAAAGCGCATATAGCCGCTTTCTCTGCAGGATGCCTCAGCGCCGTCTGCCTTGCGGCGGCATATCCAAAGCGGGTGGGCAAGCTTATACTAATATCACCGGGCATTCCAAACCCTGGCTATCCCCTCGGCATGAAGCTGGCGTCTACTTGGCTCGGAGAGAAGATTTTTAAGCTGCTGTTCAGCGAAACGTATGTAAAGAGCGCGCTTCAAAGCATGTATTTCGACGCGTCGCAGATAACAGGCGACGTGCTTGAAAACTACTGTGCTCCGTTTTACAGCAGGGATGTGAGAGAAACGCTTTGCCTTTGCATGAAGCATTTTGACGATTCGCATACCCGCTCGCTGCTCAAAAGCGTTAAAAGCGAAACGCTTGTGTTGTCCGGTACGGACGACAGGCTGCACACAGAAGAGATGATAAAGACATATGCGTCGGGCATTATCGGCGCGAGGTATCTTAAAATAAGAAACTGCGCTCACCTTCTGCATGAGGAAAAGCACGCAAGGTTTAACGACGAGGTTAATAAGTTCCTCAAAAAGGAGGAAAGGGAGGAGTTTGCAGTGCTCTACAGAAGATACCAGCGTTAATCGGTTGATAAATAATTCAGTTTTGATATAATAGAATGAAAACTATTAAAAGACTCGCTTGGAGGTTAATGTAGTGATTGGAAGGTCTAGGGCGAGAAGGTATAAAAGCAGAAGCAGCATGAGGGGAAGACGCGGCTCAAGAAGGTCGAGGATGCGCGACCTCGCGCCGATACTTAAATTGGCCGGGCTGATTGCGGCAGGCGCCGCTGTGCTGGCGGTGCTTATAATATTTGTATTTGTGCCGTTGTTTTCGGGAGGGCCTGCAGAGCCTGTCTCTGAGGCGTCATCCACGCCGACTCCTGCTCCTACTCCCATAATAACGGGCGACATTTCGGACAGGACTGTACAGCTCGCGATAACGCCGAAATCGATAAACGACCCGTTTATGTTCGGAAATGAAGTGGTGTTTACTACCGGCGATCCCGCCTCAACGTCTCCCGATATAACGAGCGTAGCTGTCTATAATATCGAGACTCAGCAGTATGCGGCTGTTGAGGGAATAACCAAAAAGTACAACAGCCTGTTCGAGCCCAAGATGAACGACAAGTATATCGTCTATCTTGACGCCAAGAGCGAGAACGGCGGCGCCATATGCGGTTACGATAAGGAGTCCGCAAAGTCTTTCGTGATTCGCGAATACCTGTACGGAAAGCCGAGGGTGACGCTGTCAGGCAAATACGCGGTATGGATGCAGCAGACAGGACAGGCGACGGACAAGCTGTACGTTTACGACCTGGAGACGAAGGAAAGCGCGGTTTTAGAAGTGTTTATTAACACTCCTTTCTCGATAAGCCCCGCGTATGCTTCGAATGATGCTATCATATACGTTCAGCCCGAGGGCGAAAGCCAGATACTCGAAGGCTCGTCGGCATCTATGAACGCGCAGATAAGCGTGATCCCGCTTCGTGACAAAGGCGACTCGGCGCGCGAGACATTCTGCCCGGGGACGTTCGTATTTGGCCCAAAGATCGACGGCGACGACATTGTGTTCTTAAACGGCGCAGGCGATGAGAGTTCCTCGCTTATGTATGTCGGCAAGAAGGGCGGCCAGCGTACCGAGCCAATTGAGATAGCGAAGAACGTTTTAAAATACGACGTGGGCGACGGCTATGTGGTCTATAATAAAGAGACGAACGGCAACGACGAAGCTGTGTTTATATATTACTTTAAGGACGGCTCAACGGGAAGGCTGTCAAGCGAGAACACCAGGGCGCTGCTTGTGGGCGCAAACGGTAAGGACGTGCTGTGGTACGACATCATGGGCGGATTCACAGACGTAGCCGACGTGGTCATACATATAAAAGTGCCGTAAGAAAATATAAAAATGAAAGCTGACACATTGCGTGCCAGCTTTTTTGTTTATCGTTTAAGCTATACAGCCGCGTACGACGGCAGAAGATACGACGCGTATTCCTTTATGTGGTTTATAACAGCCTCGAATATCAGCCTGTGGCCGGCCGCGTTGGGGTGTATGCCGTCTGAGCACATGTAGTCGCCAAAGTCCTTCATTTTTAGAAACTCGCGGCGCACATCGATGCAGCTGATGCCGCGCTGTCTGGCGACGTACTGTATGCAGTTCGAGTATCTCTCGTGCCACCAGTATATGTGCCATACGTCCTTGAGCCATTTTAATATACTTTGGCCCTTTTCCCTGTCGCTGTTCGTGAACCATTTGAAATAGCTGTCGGCGTACAGCGGAGGAAGAGTCGCGAGCACGGGTTTTTTGCCTTTGCTCAAAACATGGTCTACCATTTCTTTAAGGCATTTTTCAAATACGTCAAGAGGAGTTTTGGGAATGTGGTCGTAAGATGGGTTTAGCGCGATGTCGTCCCATAAAAAGTCGCAGTCGTTGCCGCCGAACTCTATTACCACTATATCGGGGTCGATTTTATCAAGCTTTGATTCGAGCTGCTTTTGCCCCTGCAGTATCGTTGAGCCAAACCTTGAGGCGTTGTGCATTTGTGCGTCAATGTTCTCGGCGAGCAGGTTAAAAAAACAATCCTTCAATATCGTGTACTTTTTCCTGCTTTCGTCCAGCGTGACTCCTTTTGAAAGAGAGTCGCCCACTACGAGTATTTTTTTCATTTTAATCCTTCCTTAAAGCATTTATATATTTATGATTGCATTGTAAGGATTGTTTTAAACATCGAGCGTGCGCCTGCGATTTACTGACAATAAAATCATAGCATGGCGGCTTTTGCCGCGCAACGCATCAAATTTGAACTATGTGTAAACTTTGCCGCTTGTTATATAATAACAACATACTTAAATGCCGCGCTTTTTTATCTTTCAAATATCTATTATTTGTTTTATAATTAAGCGAAGAAAAGAGTAATTTTTAAGGGGGCACGATATGGCAAGAATCATAGCCATTGCGAATCAAAAAGGGGGCGTTGGGAAGACGACTACTGCGGTAAACTTAAGCGCATGCATCGCTGAGAAGGGCAAGAAGGTGCTGCTTATAGACGTGGATCCGCAGGGCAATTCAACAAGCGGTCTCGGGGTCGACAAGAGTACGCTAAAAGCGTCCTCATACGATATCTTGATAAACGGCGCGAACCCTAAAGACGTATTAATAAAGACTATGATAGACACTCTCGACATAATACCCGCCAACATAGATCTTGTGGGCGCCGAGGTAGAGCTCGTCTCAAGGATAGCGAGAGAGCAGATATTAAAGCAGGCCTTAAAAACCATAAAGAACGATTATGATTATATATTTATGGACTGTCCGCCGTCGTTGGGGCTTATAACAGTAAATGCGCTTACGGCGGCCGACAAGATACTCGTGCCGATACAGTGCGAATACTACGCGCTCGAAGGGCTTTCACAGCTTATCAATACAATAAAGCTCGTAAAGACCAGCCTTAACCCCGCGCTTGAGGTAGAAGGCGTAGTGCTGACGATGTTCGACGGCAGAACGAATCTTTCTATACAGGTTGTAGACGAAGTAAAGAAGTACTTTAAAAATAAAGTATATAAGACTATAATACCGCGCAATGTGCGGCTGGGAGAAGCGCCGAGTTTCGGGCTGCCCGTTATTCGGTACGACGCCACGTGCCTCGGCTCGCAGTGTTATAACGACCTCGCGAACGAGGTTATCGAATATAACGGAGGTAATACTCTATGAAACAACAAAGACTGGGGAAGGGCCTTGGCGCGCTCATTGGCGAGCCCGAACAACAGCAGAGCACACAAAGCGTGATGGAGATAGACGTCAACGATATAGACCCAAATCTTGAGCAGCCAAGGAAAACGTTTGACGATGAAAAACTAAAAGAGCTCGCGCAATCCATAAGCACGTACGGCATAGTCCAGCCTATTATAGTGCAGCGCAGCGGCGACAGATATATAATAATCGCAGGCGAGAGGAGATACCGCGCCGCGAGGATCGCGGGACTAGAAACGGTGCCTGTAGTAATTAAGGATTACTCGAGGCAGGCTTTTATGGAAGTCTCGCTTGTGGAAAACCTTCAGAGGGAAGACTTAAACCCCATAGAAGAAGCGGACGCCATGCGGATTTTGATGAAAGAGCACAGGCTCACGCAGGATGAGCTATCCGCGCGTATAGGCAAGTCGAGAAGCGCTATTGCAAACACGCTCCGCCTGCTTACTCTGCCCGCTGTAGTGAGGGAGATGGTCAAGTCGGGCGAGCTTTCAAGTGGCCACGCGAGATGCCTCATAACTCTTCCCAGCGACATTGAGAAGGCGAGAATGGCGAATAAAATCGTGGAGCTCGGGCTCTCGGTGCGAGCCGCGGAAGAGCTTATAAAGAACATGAGCAACAGAGAACCGAGAAAAGCAGAAAAAGAGCATTCCGTTGACCCTGAGATAGAATCCGCGCAAAACTCACTTTCATCCGCTCTCGGAACAAAGGTACAGATAGCGGGAGACCTTTACAAGGGGAAGATACTCCTTTCTTACTACAACCAGGACCAGCTTCAGAGTCTTTATGAATTTTTAATGACCTGCCGTTGATGTTTCACGTGAAACAGTCAATATATTAATAAAAGATTCAGAGTGCGCTGAATCTTTTTTGTCATCCCCTAAAAGAATTCGATGTGTATAAAATGTTTCACGTGAAACAATATATTGGGGTTACTATCTATACGATACCCCTTATAAGGTTGAGAAAGAAGTTGTTGCTGTAAAAGAACATTCCCAGCGATGAGTTTTGGAAGTATTCCGTAACCCTGTCCACCGGCATTACGAGAAACATAACGGGAACAGCCATCGTTACGAGGAAGCACAGCATTACGCCTCTTGTCGAGCCAAAGAGAGCGCCGACAGTTCTGTCGTATCTTTTGAGCTCGGGAAACTCGGTGGTATAATTTACAGCTCCCAGCACGAACGAAAACAATATTCGGGCTATAACGAACATGAGCAGAAACGAAAGTATGTTGAGCACGGCGCTCACAATCGTCATATTAAAGTATTCGCCCACTGTCGTAAGCCCGTCTTTTGCAAAAGCGTTTGACTCTATGTTTTGCCTTATGAGCGTAAGAAAAGGCTTGGCTGCGGTGGAACTTGAAATTATGCTGTCAAGCTTATCGGGCGAGAGTTCGTTTACGAGCAGCGAAGCGTCCTCAAAATTATTAATCTTCTCCGCACCCTCCGTATAGTAGATAAGAAACTTGAACATCGAAGGGCTCGCTTTGACGGCGGCGGAAACTACCGGATAAAAAAGGTAAGACGTAATTATGGAAAGAAAAAAAGCGCCGAGACTGAGCGAAGAGTGGAGGAACCCTCTGTAGATTCCTTCAAAGACCGCGATTGCTATCAATATTATAAATAACAGGTCTACCAGGTTCATGTATTTCCTCCGTGCTTAAGGCAGCGGCATCAGGTATACCTTATCGCCAGCAGTGATGAAGGCATGGCCGTTCATCGCGCGTTTCGCTCCGTCGATTTCAAAAGGCAGCTCGTATGACCTTAAATATCCGCCGTCACCAGTATAAACGAAAATGCTGCCCGATGCAAAGCAATATATTTTCTCCCCGGAGTGCAGAATTTTAAACACGCCTGGGGGCAGATTTACCTTCGTCTCTGCTCCCGATGCGGTTATTAATCGAGCGGTATCAAAATACAGGCTTTCGCTGCTGCGAACATATACGAAACTGGGGGGAGTCTGTGTGCATATGTCCTCGAGAACCCAGCCGTAAACCAAAACGTCTTTTGCGGAGGAATTGAGTGATGAATACTGAGACAGCCTGTTTGTTCCCATTGTATATATCGCCTCTTCGCCTATATATATCTTTGATACGAGCTGATCTTTGAGTTCTTTTATTCCCGTCATCGATTCCGTGTCAGGACGGTATGTGGTTATTCTTGATACCGGCGCTGTGCCCGATACGTCGAGTTCCAGAAGGTAAAACTGCCTGCCCTCTGCGTCGAAGCCGTAATCCAGCACATATTTTCCGGATATGTCGTCCAGCCGGAATATGCTGTTTCCGCTTTTGTCGAATATAACTATATACGACAGCGTTTTATCGGAGAGCCGCTGATCCGCGGTTATCGCGATTTTATCTTTGCCCAGACGTACAGAACTTATCGTGCCGTTGATCCTTGTTGAAAAAAGGTTTTCGCCGCCAGTTCCGAACATCATAATAACGTCTTGACCCACAGCTGCTATAAGGCTGCCGTTTGTTGTATACTCAAAATCCGAAGAGGATAACTCCGCCTTCCAAACGTCGCTTACGGATGTGTCGGCGCAAGTCATCACAGAGCCGTCCATATAAACTATATTGCCGCCGGCCGCAAAGTAGGGATCGCGTGAGGAAAACGGCATTTCCTCAAGTGTGTCCTTTAAATCCTTTCCTTTGGTAAGCAGCATGACGATACCCGTTATGAATACCGCTAAAACGATGAGGAGTGTCAATAAAAACAAAACGGTTTTTACAGACACCCGTTTTTTATTTTTGCTGTTGATATACATACTGCACCTCAAGGAGTCCTACAGGCTAAGCCTTTCAAGGACAAACAAATGATATGATATTATATCACATACCAAAAGATTTGTATTTATTACACGGAAAATTTACATATTGTACCTAAATATCTTCTGGGCAGAAGACGCTCAGCGCACCAGATCTGACGCAAAACGTCATCGGTGTTTGCCCCCAAACCTCGCCGTCGAGATTGAACGAGAGCTTTTTACCGCAGTCTATCGTTATTTCTTTGCAAATAAACTGCTCCGCAGCGGATATTTTTCCTAGCTGTCCGCGCTTGAGTTTGGGAAGCTCGGTAAGTATTCGGTGTTTTGCGAGGCGGTTTATAACGACAATGTTGAAAAGCCCGTCGCTTACGCTGGAATTTGGAGCGATCTTAAGACCTCCCCCGTAGCACTTTCCGTTGGCGATGGCGATGAGAAGAACGTCGCGCTTAAGCTCTTTTCCGTCTGCAGTTATCTTAAGCTCAACGCTCTTATGGCCGAGTATAGACATGATTATTCCGAGAAGATACGCGAGCCCTCCCGTAAAAACCCTGCGCACCTTTGCGGTGTTTTTGATGACGTCCACGTCAAAACCGCATCCCGCGACGTTTAAGAATATCTTTTTATTATTAATCAGCCCGACGTCGACGTTCTTGCGGTGGCCCGAAAGAATTATTTTCAGCGCCTGCGCCGCGCCCTGCGGTATGCCTACGGATTCGCGAAAATCATTGCCCGTTCCCGCGGGTATGATACCGAGAGTCTCACCCGTTCTCTGAAGGGCTTGCGCCACCTCGAGAAGTGTGCCGTCCCCTCCTACGCTTATGATGCCTTCATAGCCTTTTCCGACGGCGTTTTTTGCAATCTCGACAGCGTGCTCTTTATACTCGGTTTTCTGGATGTTATATTCTATTTCTTTTTCTTTCAAAATCTGCTCGACCACCCCGAGTGCCTTGTATGAGCGTCCGGCTCCCGCGGTAGGGTTGAAAATAATTAAATACATCCCTTCCCCCTGACTCGTGCTGCCCGTTTTATCGATAGCTTTCGATGTAAATTAAGAACATTCTACTAAAAACGCCGTTTCTTGTACAGGATAATATTGAGTGACTTTGATACATATAAAACTAAATGAATTGTTATATAATATAAAAAATGACGGCAAAGGGGGGGTTAAATGCAGCAGCTTGAAATAGGCGGCGTGTTTATAGCAGGTATTGTATCGTTTTTTACGCCCTGCATATTGCCTGTGCTGCCCGTGTTCATATCGACGCTTCTTGGCAGCGTGGATGAGACCGCAAGGCATCTTAAAATAGGCAGCCTCAAAATTTACGCTAAGCCCGTTACGCGCGTTGGCATGTTCGTGCTGGGGCTCTCGGTGAGCTTTGTGTCGCTTGGGCTAGCGTTCGGAGCTATCGGCAGAGTAATAAACTCGAGAGTGTTTATGATGATAAGCGGAGTCATCGTTATACTGCTCGGCATATATCAAACGGGTGTTATAAAAATACCGTTTTTGATGCGCGAAAAGAAGCTTGAGGCAAAGAGGGGCACAGGGCTTTTAAGCGCGTTTGTGCTGGGGTTCACGTTCAGCTTCGGCTGGACGCCGTGCGTCGGGCCTATTCTTGCGTCGGTGCTGGCGCTGACGGCGAGCAGGGGAGGCGCGTTTACCGGCGCTTTGTATATGGCGGTGTACTCTCTGGGGCTGCTCGTGCCGTTCCTTGTGTTCACGGTGTTTTCAAACGCTTTGACGAGCCGTATAAAGGGAATATACAAGCATATGAGGCTAATAAAAATAATAGGCGGTATCATCATAATTATAATGGGCGTGTTTCTTCTTACAGACAGCCTCTATATATTTATGAGGATCGCGCAATAAAAGGAGGAAACATGAAAAGAGCGGTTTTGCTATTACTTTTGATAATTATTGTATCACTGGCTGCATGCGCGAACACAAACGATCCCCCGAAAACCACGCCGCAGCCAAATACCGAAGAGACGCCGGCTATACCGGATGCCGAAGAGACGCCGGATTTTTCGTATGAGTTTGAGTTTGAGGATATAAACGGCAACGTTCACAAGCTGTCCGATTACAAAGGCATGCCGGTATATCTTGAGGTATGGGGCTCGTGGTGCGGCGTATGCGTATCGTCGCTGCCCGACATGAACGAGTTCGCGGGCGAGGAGCATGATTTTGCCGTGCTCACCGTAGTCACGCCCGGTGTCGCCGGAGAGAAGAGCAAGGAAGACTTTATTGAATGGTATAAGGGTCTTGGCTATGATAACCTTATAGTCATGCTAGACGAAAAAAGGCAGATAATCACCGACTTTGGTGTGTCGGCGTATCCTTCCCAGCTGATGTTCGACGCTGATGGCAACTTTGTGGACGGCTTCGTCGGCCTTATTCCCAAGCAAACGATAATTGATATAATGAAGGGAGTCGCTGACGGCACATATTCTGGCTTATAAAATATTGTTTTCCTGTTGACGCACTTTTGTTTTTCTGATAGTATGATGTAGGACAAAAAAAGCGGGGTATTGCCCCTGCTTTTTTAATCTGTCCCGGCAATTTTACGCTCTGCGTATGCCGAGCAGAATCAATGCAAAAAACGGTTGCTTTTTGCGGGTAAGGAGTTAAGCGATGCCTGGAGTATCAGTATTTGGCGCTCAGTGGGGCGACGAAGGTAAAGGAAGATTCGTCGATTTTCTTGCGCACGAAGCCGATGTTGTAATACGCTATCAGGGCGGCAACAATGCCGGACATACGATAATAGTCGGAGGCGTCGTATATAAACTCCACCTTTTGCCCGCGGGGCTGCTTTACGATTCGAAGCCCTGCGTCATAGGAAACGGCGTCGTAATAGACCCGGGCGCTCTGCTTGAAGAGATAGACGAGGTGCAAAGCAAAGGCGCGACGCTTAAAAACCTTATGATATCCGACAGGGCGCATATGGTCATGCCTTACCATAACCTTTTGGATTCTCTGAGCGAAGAGGGCATGGGCGAGGCTATGATAGGCACGACAAAGCGCGGCATAGGCCCTTGTTATACAGACAAGGCGGCAAGGCAAGGCCTCAGGATGTGCGACCTTGTATCGGGCAGCTTTCCCGGAAAGCTTAAGCAGCTGGTTGAAGCCAAGAACGACATAATAACAAAGATCTACGGGCAGCAGCCTCTTGTATATGACGAGATACTGCAAAAGTTCAAGGGCTACAGGGAACGACTCGCGCCTTATATCTGCGACACTGTGGCAGTATGCAACGACTTTTACAGGCAGGGCAAAAAGCTGCTTTTCGAAGGCGCACAGGGAATGCTGCTCGACATCGATTTTGGAACATACCCCTTCGTCACGTCGTCTCACCCGACGACGGGAGGAATAAGCATAGGAACGGGACTGCCGCCGCAGGCGCTTACCGAGGTGGTGGGCGTTGTAAAGGCGTATACCACTAGAGTGGGCAAAGGGCCTTTCGTTACGGAGCTGTTCGACGAAACAGGAGATTTTATACGCGAGAAAGGCCAGGAGTATGGGGCGACTACGGGAAGGCCGCGCCGCTGCGGATGGCTCGACCTCGTTATCGTTGGGTTCTCGGTGCGTTTAAACGGTATAACGTCTATAGCGCTGTCGAGGATGGATACGCTTGGCGGCATAGACGGCGTCAAGGTCTGCACGGGTTATGAGATAGACGGCAAAGTAACAACGAATTTTCCGGCGTCTCTCGACGACCTTGGCAAAGCGAGGCCGGTGTATAAAGAGATGGAAGGCTGGAGCGGCGATATATCCCATATTAGGAAATATGAGGAACTTCCGCAAAGCGCCAGGGAATACATAGAGTTTATAGAGAGCGAGACGGGAGCGAGCGTAGGCATGATAGGCGTAGGTCCTTCGCGTCACGAATGCATAGTGCGGCATAATTATTTCGTGTAAAACGCCGCGTTTCAAATAAGCTTTATTATTTGGGACACAATAAAATAATGATAAAAGTTTGCCGTGCCAGACGGGGAGCTAGCGGTGCCCTAAACCTGCAATCCGCTACAGCAGGGTTTGATCCCCGGTTTGAGGCATAGCATTGTAAGGTATGGAAACGGTAAGGGGCGTTGAAGAGTGGGCCCCGTGCAACGGACAGCCGTGAACCCTGTCAGGACCTGACGGTAGCAGCAGTAAGCGGTTTTGGAAGTGTGCCTCGGATAAGTCTGCTCAGAGCAACCTGCCGTGATACCTCTTGGAATGCTATTTCGATCTCCGGGTGCACGGCTTTTAATTTTGTCGGGAAACTTTTTGTTTCCCGCCAGTTTTTCCGGCTTTGACTCGTTCCTCCCCCACACCGGATTGCGAGGATTATTATGAGGTTTTTCAATCCGGTGCGGAGTCGAAACTTCGCAAAGCCGCAGGGTGTGGCCCGCACGGGCAAAAGCCCGTCTTGGCCACGAAATTTATGTTTTTCGCTTTAAGTAGAGAAGCTTTTACATGCTTTATCATTAAGGCTTTTTTATTTCCACATTTTCGTTAAAAATATAGACGTTTGCTAGTTACTGTAATATAATTTAAATACTAAATCTTATAATACAGTTAATTCAAATAATCCGTAATATGTGAAAAGATATTATAGCAATAATGTGAAACTTGAAATAGATTTGAATTTTGTACACTTTGATGTTGAAAGGAAAAACAAGATGTCAGAAACAATAGATACAGTTTATCATTATTGTAATTTAGAGACGTTATTAAGTATTTTTCATAATAAAACAATCAGATTATCGGATATAAATAAGTCAAATGATTATTTAGAAACAAAATCAACAATAGATTCTATTAAAAAAGCTATTGTTGATTTATGTAACCAAAATTCTATAGATAAGTACCAACAGATAATGTTAGGAATAGATAATGAATCCGCTATTAAACATCTTATTGATATAGTATTAAACAGATTTATTAATTATAAGGACACTCTCGTTTATGCAGCCTGTTTTTCAGAAATACCAGACTTGCTTAGCCAGTGGTGTGAATATGCTGATAATGGTAAAGGTGTAGCGATCGGTTTTAATGTTGAGTGCCTAAAGAAAATATGTGAATCTAGTGAAGACTTTTTAAAATTTAAACAAGTTAGGTATATAGATGAAAAAAATAGTTTTTTCGATGAAATGATAAATAAGTACGCAAATGAATTTTACGGGGAAATCATTAGTGCTCTTATAAATGGAACTTTGGATGAGCTATTTACAAATCCATACGGTACGGACTTTGAAGCTGTTATAATGCAACAACGTTTAATAAGAGATTCTGTATTTACTAAGCATGAAAGTTTTTCAGCAGAAAAAGAATGGAGAATTGTTTTAGAAGATGAAGAACTACAAAAAACGTACGATGATTGGGAGAATTATTATAATTGGAATGAAGGAGAATTTTCAGAAGGCTTAATGAAACTCATACCGAAAGGCTTAAAGTTTAGAAGTATTGGAGATGACATTATTTCCTATTTGGATTTGTCGTTTAAGGAATATAAAGATGAAGTTATTAATTGTATCTATATAGGACCGAATTGCAAGGCACAAATTGACGACATATATCATATAATTCAGCACTTTGGATTTTGTAATTTTGATACGGAGCATATTTATTTATCCAAATCTCCTTATAGATCAATTAAAATATAAAATGCTGTATACTTTTTATCTTCTGAATATTATCCATATAACCCGCTTTGCTATAGCTAGCGAATCAACTCAACCTCCCATGCCTTTCATCTGGTTCGGGGTTCCCAAAAAGTCGTGAGGCCTTTGGGGTGAGTATTTGCCAGTGATAGGCAAACGAAAAGATTTAGAAAGAACGGCAGAAAAAATCTAACCCAACTACAAACGAAGTTTGGCGTTGGGTTAAACAACCCCTTTGGGGTTGTTAATTGTAACCTTTCCTTTAACGCTTTAAAATTAGCAGGAAAAAGGGACAGGGCCGGAGAATAAGATACTTATAGGCGATTGGTATTATAAAATCGCCAAAAGGAGGTATCATATAAACAGTATTGCCCGCATGGGCTAAAAATACATAGAAAGGGGGCAGAGATTATGCGCGTCGTTATTACCGGTAAGGGGATGGATGTCTCCGATTACTTAAGGGAAATGGTGACGAAGAAGGTGTTAAAGCTCCAAAGGTATTTTGGAGAAGAGACAGAGGCGCACATAACGATGTCTATTCAGAAGTCAAGGCATATTGTAGAGGTGACAATTCCTTTCGATGGGGTTGTCCTTCGCGGCGAGGAGGCCACGGGGGACATGTATGCTTCGATAGACGGCGTGCTTGGCAAGCTCGAAAAGCAGATCCACAAACACCGTACGGCACTCAGGAAACGCTTGAGAGACGGCGCTTTTTCTAAAGAAGGTTATGAGTATGGCGGGGAGTCTTGGGACGACAGGGAATCCAAGATTGTACGAAAGAAAAAGTTCGTGCTCAAGCCCATGGACCTTGAGGAAGCGCAGATGCAGATGGAGCTACTCGGGCACGAGTTCTTCGTGTTCAGGAATGCCGCGACAAACGGTATAAACGTGCTCTATAAGAGGCGCGACGGAGACCTTGGGCTCATAGAGCCCGACGATGACTAAGAACTAATCAGGAGGCCGAAAGGCCTCTTGTTGCTTTTCTCCCAAGAAAAAATCTTGGGAGATTTTTTATAAGAAGGCTTAATCTATGCTTTAAAGGCAGCTTTGCTTTAGCATAAGCAATTACTTGTTTGAGTAAAGAAAATATGGTAGTATTATCCGTAAAACAGCACGGCTTTTATACACACGATTGATCTTCCTGTCAGTTTACAGAATAGTTCGCACAGCTTATTGGATATTAGGAGGCTTAGCATGTCTGATCAAATAAACAATCATGGCCGGTTCAGGTGCGGCATACCATACAACAAATTCGGCAACGGTACCCGTATTCTGGTCGTCTTTCAAGGGCTGATGTTTGAAAACAAGCCTTTGTCAGGGTTTATGGCGAAGAAGTTTGCCGAAATGTACGATTCTCTTAATCAGGACTACACTATATACGTCGTTACTCGAAAGCAGGGCTTGCCTGAAGGTTATTCGCTTGCCGATATGGCGGACGACTACGCCAAGATGATAAGAGAAGAATTAGGATGCCCGGTCGACGTGCTGGGCGTGTCGACAGGAGGCTCTATCGTGCAGCATTTCGCCGCCAGCCATCCTGAGCTTGTGCGAAAGCTGGTCATACATTCGAGCGCTTACACGCTGAAGGACTCCGCGAAGGAAACGCAGTTGCGTGTCGCAAAGCTCGCGCGTGAAAAGAAATGGAGAGCGGCATATGCCGAGATGATGGGCGTATCATCTCTCAAAGGCGCAAAGAGCCTGTTAAAGCCGCTCTTCTTTTTGATATCGCTTATCGGCGGATCAATATTCGGAAAACCGGACGACCCTTCGGATCTTGTTATTACGATAGAAGCGGAAGACAAATTCAATTTCAAAGATCGCTTGAATGAGATAAAGGCTCCGACGCTAGTGACAGCGGGAGACAAAGATCCGTTTTATACTCCTGAGCTGTTTCGTGAGACGGCGCAGGGCATCGCGAACGCAAGGCTGATACTCTATAAGGGTATGGGGCATCCAGCCGGAGGAGAGCAGTTCAAAAAAGACCTCAAAGCTTTCTTGGACTAATTATGCCGCAGTATCCCTGATAAACAAGCGGCATGCAAATAAGGAGAACAAATATGTCTGAAGTTAAAAACAATGAAGAACGCTTTATCTGCAGTATACCTTACAGCAAGTTCGGCAGCGGGCGGCGTATACTCGTTATCTTTCAGGGGCTTTCTTTTGACAACAAGCCTGTGTCGGGTGCTTCAGCCAAAGGCTTTTTCGATGACGGCTCGCTCAAGGATTATACAACATATATATTTACCAGAAGGACTGGTCTTCCTGAAGGCTGTTCGCTTGCCGATATGGCGGATGAATATGCAAAGATGATAACAGAGGAATTCGCAGTCCCCGTGGACGTGCTGGGAGTATCTACTGGAGGCTCTATCGCACAGCATTTCGCCGCCGACTATCCGCACCTTGTCCGCAGGCTAGTGCTGCACTCGAGCGCGTATACGTTATCGGACAGCGCTAGGAGAGCGCAGATGCTAATCGGAAAGTTCGCGCGCGAGAAAAAATGGAGAGCGGCATACGCTGAAATGATGGGCATATCGCCCCATAAAGGTGTTATAAAACTCCTTTTCAAACCATACTACTGGCTCTTATCATATTTTGGAGCTTCGATGTACGGCAAGCCGGAAGACCCTTCGGATTTTGTGTCTACGATAGAAGCGGAAGACAAGTTCGACTTCAAAGATAGCTTGCACGAGATTAAGGCGCCGACGCTCGTGATAGCGGGCGATAAAGACCCGTTTTATACTCCTGAACTGTTTCGTGAGACGGCGCAGGGCATCCCGAACGCAAGACTGATACTCTATAAGGGTATGGGGCATCCAGCCGGAGGAGAGCAGTTCAAAAAAGACATTAGTGGTTTTTTGAATGAGGACAAAGCGTTTGATGAAGATAAGACCTGATAAAAAGCCTTCATAAATGAGGCTTATGGCTATGCAATATTAAGCTTTACGCGTTTTACGCTATTTTTTTCTCTTTAAACCTTTTATAAATGTTGATATAAGCGTACTGCCCGAGAGCCGCCAGCATGAACGCCAGGGCGAAGCAGAGGAAATATATATGCCACGGCGCGACGCAGTGGTGCAGGAACGTAAACGCTATGGCGGTGTTGAGCGTGAACGCGGCGACTTTTCCAAATTTGTTCGCGGGATAGACGATATCTTTGAAGTAGAGCAATATGCCACCGCCTATCATCAACAGCTCCTTTACGAGCAGCACTATAAGTATATAAAGAGGCAGAACACCGGATACCGTAAAGGCGATCACCGAGAAGATTGCCATCAGCTTGTCGGCCAGGGGGTCGAGCAGCGCGCCTTCCTCCGTTATGAGCCCGCGTTTTCTCGCTATATAGCCGTCCAGCAGGTCTGTTATGCAAGCGGCCAGAAACACGACAAGGGCTATTACCATCTTGTCAAAATAAATAAGCACCGCTGCCGCGGGCACCAGGGCAAATCTTATCATTGTCAGTATATTCGGCAAGTTCAACGGAATCCTGTTCAAAGCAACCCCCACCCATACAAGCATAACATTTTTGTCTTTAATATCATTATATCAGCAAAATATTCTCTTGCATACTTATAATGCACGTCCCAAAAGGCCAGCGGGCACACGCTTTCAAGTATTAAGATCGAGTATATAATAATTGAGGTCGTCGCGTTTCTTCCAGCCGGTCGCTTGCCAAAACTCGTTTCCCTTCGAGTTCTCTTTAAATACTAGAAGGCAGAGTCTTTGCAGTCCCTCGGACTTAAGAGCCTCGATTACGCTTCCCATAAGCTGTTTGCCGATGCCGCGCCCCTGAAAGCTGCTTTCTACCGCTGCGTGGAATATATAACCCTTTCGCCCGTCATGGCCGCCCAGCGCCGTGCCTATGATACTTCCGTTCTCTACGGCGACAAAACTCGTCGACGGATTTCGCTTAAGGAACATATCTATGCCTTCTCGAGAGTCCGCCTTGCCGAGCCCCATGCCCGGCGTTCTTTGCCACAGCGAGTATACGCCGTCGTAGTCCTCTATGGTCATAACCCGTATTTCCACTATATTATACCCTTTGTCTATACGTTAAACTTAAACAGCGTAACATCGCCGTCCTTCATCACGTATTCCTTGCCCTCCTGGCGGACAAGCCCCTTGGCCTTGGCCGCAGCCATGTCTCCGGAAGCTTTAAGGTCGTCGAACGCGACTATCTCGGCACGTATAAAGCCTCTCTCAAGGTCGGAGTGTATCTTGCCCGCGGCTCTCGGAGCCTTCGTTCCTTTCGTTATAGTCCACGCACGCACTTCCGGCTCGCCCGCAGTAAGAAAGCTTATGAGGTTTAAAAGCCTGTAGCTCTTTTGTATAAGCTCTGTGAGCCCCGTCTGCTTTATGCCGAGCTCCGAGAGGAACATCTCTCTCTCTGCGGCGTCGAGCTGCAGCAGCTCCTGCTCGAGCTTTGCGCATACCGCCATTACTTCGGCGTTTTGCGACTCGGCTATGCTTTTGAGCGGAGCGACAAGAGGCGCGTCAAGGTTGCCGATATCCCTTTCGGAAACGTTCGCGACATAGAGCATGGGCTTGTCGGTCAGCAAAAAGAGATCGGAAACGAGCGTCCGCTCCTCGTCACTGAGGTCCATAACGCGCGCGAACACTCCGCTTTCGAGATTGTCTTTTATTTTGTTTAATATATCGCATTCAATCTTATATTTCTTGTCGCCCGTCTTTATCATCTTTTCGGACTTTAACAGCCGCTTTTCCACCGTTTCCATGTCCGCGAATATAAGCTCAAAGTTTATGGTCTCGGCGTCCCTTGCGCTGCCCAAATCACCTTCGACATGCATGACGTCGTCGCTCTCAAAACAGCGCACCACGTGAACGATAGCATCGACCTCGCGTATGAACGACAGGAACCTGTTGCCAAGGCCTTCGCCGCGGCTGGAGCCCTTGACTAATCCCGCTATGTCGACGAACTCTATTACTGCGGGCGTAAACTTGTGGGGTTTGTACAGCGACGCCAGAAAGTCCATGCGCGCATCGGGCACGGACACGCTTCCTATATTCGGGTTTACCGTGCTGAACATGTAGTTTTCGCTGGGCGCGGCGTAGCCGGTAAGAGCGTTGAACAGTGTTGTTTTGCCTATGTTGGGAAGGCCTACGATTCCTAGTTTCATTTAATACCTCGATATGATCGTATAATGGATGTATTATATAGCTGATAAGAAGTAAAATCAACTGCGGCAAGCAGCAGCGCTAGCCAGAATTTTCTGTTGTGCGCTGAAGCTAAAAGTAGTACAATAATTAATTATAAATTTATAGAATGTTTTACAGACATATATTATATAAGTTAAAGTATATTTATATAGGTTTATTATTTTGGAGGCAAGCGCGGTGCAGAGGACTATTGAAGAGATCAATGAAAAGATAAAACAGGGAAAAGCGGTCGTATTCACGGCGGAGGAAGCGGTGAGCATGGCGAAGGAGCAGGGCGTAAAGAAGTGCGCCGAGAAGATAGACGTCGTTACTGCGGCGACGTTCGGCGCGATGTGCTCTTCGGGCGCGGTGCTCAACTTCGGGCATTCCGACCCGCCTATACGCATGGGCGAGATAACGCTGAACGGCGTTGAAGCGTACGGCGGGCTCGCCGCTGTCGATACATACATAGGCGCTACGCAGCCGGGCAGAGACACCGGCATAGAGTACGGCGGCGCGCACGTAATAGAAGACCTCATTGCGGGAAAAGAGATAGAGCTCGAGGCGCGCTCCGCGGGCACGGACTGTTACACCCGCAAGGAGATAAAGGCAAAGCTTAAGCTCCAGGATATGAATCAGGCTTATCTTTTCAACCCGAGGAACGCGTATCAGAACTACGCGGCGGCGACGAACACCACGGATGTGACGAAGCACACGTATATGGGGACGCTGCTTCCCGATATGGGCAACATAACATACTCGACGTCGGGCGAGCTGTCGCCTTTGCTCAAAGACCCGAAGCTCAGGACGATAGGAATAGGCACGAGGATATTGCTTTGCGGAGGCGAAGGGTACGTCGTGTTTGAGGGTACGCAGGCGATAAACAGCGTCGCCGAGCTTGAAAGCGGCGACAAGCACTACGCGGGATACACACTCGCGCTCATCGGAGACCTTAAGGGAATGAAGAGCGAGTATATAAAGGCGGCTGCGTTCGAGGGCTACGGCTCAACGCTGTATGTGGGCATAGGCGTTCCTCTGCCCGTGGTAGACGAAGACATGATGGCCGACCTCGCTGTGCCTAACGAGCGTCTCTATACAAACATATACGATTACGGCTACAGCGAGCGTTCGAAGAAAGTGATAAAGCGCGTCACGTACGCCGAGCTGCGCGGCGGAGAGATCGAGATAGGCGGAAGAAAGATAAGGACAGCGCCGCTCTCGAGCCTTTTCAAGGCAAGAAAAATAGCGGGTGAGCTAAAGGAAAAGATGCTGTCGGGAGAGTTTGTAATGACCGTACCCGCGGCGGCGCTTCCTGCCAGAAGTAATATCAACGTGCTTAATGCGGAGGGGAAATAGATGAAACAGACAAGCGTAAAAATTGGGCTTAAGTTCCCGCCCGATAAAGCAAACAAGCCTGTCGTTACCGAGCTCGTTGGTTTCGGCCTCGGGTTCAACATACTGAGGGCGTATATCTCTCCGGGAAAGACCGGGCATCTTGTGCTTGAGCTTACGGGCAGCGATGACGACATTAAAAAGGGAATAGACTTCCTGGAGCGCGAGGGCATAATAGTAACGGTGTTTACCGACAGCGTCATAAGATATGAGGAAAAGTGCATGCACTGCGGAGCGTGCACGTCCGTGTGCCCGTCGGGCGCGCTTGAGATGGATCCGAACACATGGGAGCTTAAGTTTTCCATGGATCTTTGCGTGCTGTGCGGGCACTGCGTAAGAGCCTGCCCCGCAAGGGCAATTAAGAACTTCGAAGACGATGTCCTTTGATTACCGGGACAGGGAAATATATAGAAGCAGGGTTGCGTCAGACCTTTTTCGCTGGAAGACGCAGTACAAAGAAACGGAGCTTTTTATCTGCGCCGGAAAGGCGCTCGAGAGCGAGGCGCTGAAAGCCGTGCTTGAGCTTCGCGGGATAATTGACGATTATATAAAAGTACACGCTGAATTCGGCGTCAGCCTATCTCCTGTAGAGCCCAAACCGGGCGCGCATACCGTGATACGGTGCATGTGCGCGGCGGGAAAGGCCGCCGATGTCGGGCCCATGGCGGCGGTGGCGGGGGCGTTCTCTGCACATACGGGCGAGGCGCTTTTAAAGCTAACGGACCGCGTCATAGTCGAGAACGGCGGAGACATATTCATGAAGACGGGAGATATAGGCACCGTCGCGGTATACGCGGGTAAAAGCCCCTTGAGCATGAAGATAGGCATTAAAGTCGATTCCCGGGAAATACCGATGTCGGTTTGCACGTCTTCGGGAACAGTCGGGCCGTCGCTGAGCTTTGGCAAGGCGGACGCGGCTGTCGTGGTGTCGCGCGACGCGTGTCTCGCGGACGCGTGCGCTACAAGACTCGGCAACGAGATCAAAAGCGAGGAAGATATAGCAGGCGCGCTTGAGCTGATATACGCTGTAAAAGGCGTTACAGGCGCGGCAGCCGTTGTTGACGGGAAGTGCGGAGCGATAGGCGAAATAGAGCTTGGGTGGCTGTAGCGCTGGGATATAAACTTGAAGTTTTGCTCATTTGCATTAAAGCCCTTAATAATTGATTTTTTAAGTTTTCGGGTGTAAAATAGTAAAAATAAATGATACTGTATTTAAACGGCGAATATAAAGAAAATATAAACAAAGCGGCGCAAGTCATAAAAAGCGGCGGCATCGTCGCTTTTCCTACCGAGACTGTGTACGGGCTAGGAGCGAGCGCTCTTGACGAAAACGCGGTCAGGCGGATTTTTTCGCTTAAGGGCAGGCCTAAGGACAATCCTCTTATCGTGCATGTGGAATCGACAGTAGCTGCGCGCGATATTGCCGCTTTTAACGATATGGCCGAAAAACTGGCCGAAGCGTTCTGGCCGGGGCCGCTGACGATGGTGCTTAACAACAAGGGGGTCTCAGCGGCGGTAACGGCGGGGCTTGATACCGTGGCCGTAAGGATGCCAGACTGTGACGCGGCGCTGTCGCTAATATCAGCGTCGGGAGTGCCTATAGCCGCGCCCAGCGCGAACACGTCGGGAAGCCCGAGCCCCACATGCGCGGCTCATGTAGAGCGGGATTTTGGCGAGCAGCTTATGATACTCGACGCCGGAGAATGCGGCATAGGCGTAGAGTCCACCGTCGTCGACCTGACGCGGGAGATTCCAGTGATACTGCGGCCGGGGGCGGTAACCATTGAGATGATAAAAGAGTGCGTCGGCGGCGCCGAAGCCGCGGGCGCTTCGTTCGAAGAGGAAGGCCCGCCTGCGTCGCCCGGAATGAAGTACCGGCACTACGCGCCGGCAGCGGCGATTACAGTGGTAGAAGGCAGCAGCATTTCTGTTGCGGAAGCGATAAAGTTCCTGTATGATAAGGACGTAAAAAAGGGAGACAGCCCTCTCGTGATGGCGAGCAGGGAAAACAAAAAGTATTACGGCAAGAGGAATGTCTTTGTCACAGGAAGCCTTGCCGACCCGCGCGAGGCGGCGAAGAGCCTGTACTCTCTGCTGCGTGAGGCGGACGATAAAGGCTGCTCGAATATTTATTTTGAAGCGATACCGAAAGACGGTATAGGATTTGCCGTGATGAACAGAGTCTACAAAGCGGCGGCATATAATATAGTAAAGGTCTAGGAGGAAATTCATGAACGTTCTTTTTGTGTGTACGGGCAATACATGCAGAAGTCCTATGGCGGAAGAAGTTGCGGAGGATGCGGCAGGCCGAAGTATTCACTATAAAGACATATCATTCGATTCGGCCGGTACGTTTGCCTGCGAGGGCGCGCCGGCGTCGGAAGAGGCTATAGAGGTTATGGATGAGCTGGGCCTCGACCTCGAAAAGCACAAGGCACAGCAGTTCACAAAGGAGCTTGCCGAATGGGCGGATATAATACTCGCCATGGAGGCAAGACACATAGAGGAGATGGAGGCGATGGCCCCTGACGACGAGCACAAGATGCACACGCTGCTTGGGTTTTCGCAGGGCGTCGACGGGTATCCCGGAGAAGCCGGCTATGATATCATGGACCCTTATAAAGAGGAATTAGACGTATACCGCGAGGCAAGGGACCAGATATCAGAGGCAATAGACAAGGCGCTGCTCAGGATATCTAAAGAAAGCATGGAAGCCGTACAGTAACATTAAGTGTAAAGAGCGCTTTGGCGCTCTTTTTGTATCTTCCAAACAGCGTATTTATTCTTCTGGTATTGTGTACAGCTTATTTTGATTAACCGAAAAGGGATTGAAACTCCTCCCTTGTAGAAAGCAGGTTTACGCAGGACACTTCTTTTTCGCTTATATCGTGAATGAAAAGTCTGTCGCTGAGGTCAACATAGATCTCAAGGTTGCGAAAGACATCCTGGCAGTTCTCTTCGGTGTTTATGAACCATAACGAATCCGTGATCCTTGCGTTTTTATATTTACCGATAGCGTTTATCAGGTCTTTATAATAGTATTTGGGTTTTGTTAAGTCATAAGCAACGATTTTTACCGACATGAACCATTACCTCTGATTGTTGTATGAAGCATTATATCACATACATTCGACAATAAACAACATAAAATAGCACTTGAGTTAAATGAGCGCATAAAAAGAAATTTTAATATAATCAAGCAGCCGCAAACCACAAGGGTTAAGTCGGACGCCGTTAACATTTCTTGTGTGTACATAAATAACAGCGCATAGTATAATTGGGAGCGGGGGCAAGCCATGCGGACTGTTATCAAAATAATACTTATTGTTGTTATCTGCCTTTTTCTTGGCTGCTGCGGCGAGAAGCCGCAATCGTATGACATATCGCAGTATCTTGAAAGCTTTATTGACATGGACTATGAAACCATGTACTCTTTATGCGCCCCCGCGGTCAATATAAAAGAAGCGGAGTTCGTTCAAAAATACGAGAATATATTCGAAGGCCTCGGTGTTACCGAGGTTACTATCGACAACCTCTCGGGGCCCGATGAGGACGGCGTATATACCTATACCTCGACATACAGCACTGAAGACTACGGAGACTTTACAAACGACTTTACGCTTCGGGCGGGGCTGAAGAAAGGCAAGTGCGTCGTGCTGTGGAACTATTCGCTTATTTTTCCCGAGATGGAGGAAGGAACGAGCGTCAGAGTAAAGACTCAAAAGGCCTTGCGCGGAGAGATATTCGGATCGGACGGAACGCTTATCGCAAAAAACTCGTTTGCGGATACTATCTATATGGACACAACGAAGGTCAAAGACATATCGGCGGTGGCGGCGGCTGTCAGCCCAATAACGGGCGTTACGCAGAGTGAGCTCATTGACAGATTCAACAAGGCCGTTGAAAACGAAATAAGGGTGGTGGCGCTCGGTTCGTATTTTAAGGAGCAGCTCAGCGAGCAGCAGAGGCAGAGCATACTCGCTGTGCCGGGGCTCGGAATAGACGACAAGCTGTATACCCCTATACGCAGCTATCCTTTGAGGGAAGCCGCTTCCCACATCGCCGGATACACAGGGTTCGTGGATGAAAAAAATATACCCGACGGGTACGCCTCTTCGGATAAGATTGGCCTGAGCGGACTTGAGGCTGCACATGAGAGCGAGCTTCGCGGCAAAGACGGCAAGATAATATATATAGAGAACAGATGGGGAAAAAACATACGTACGCTGTATGAGATCAGCTGCGAGCAGGGGCAGGACCTTTGGCTGAGCATAAAACCCGGATTGCAGCAAAGGGCATACGACGCGCTTAAAAACAACCTTAAGGAAGAGCAGACGGGAGCGGCAATAGTTATGGACGCCCAGACGGGCTTCGTTGAAGCCATGGCGTCATACCCGTCGTTCGACAACAATGTATTTACGTTTCCGGTGGTCGAAGATACCTTTAAACAAATGACGATGTTTTCATACGCTACGCAGGGGCGATACCCTCCGGGCAGCGTTATAAAGCCGTTTTCGGCGGCCGCGGCGCTTGAAGGCGGCGCTATATCGGCGGATACAGTGTTTGACGGAAGGATAGCAGACAACAAATGGACGCCTGACGAGCCGGGCTGGGCGTGGAAACCGATAACCCGTGTAAGCGACTCGGGGACGCCGCTTAAGCTCCACAACGCGCTCGTCAAATCCGACAACATATTCTTTGCGTTTTCTGTCATGCGGCTGGGAGACGAAAAGTTCGTAGATTACCTCGAGCGCATAGGCATGAGTGAATCGGCACCATTTGACCTTCCCGTTAAAAACGCTAATATAAAAAACCCTGACACCAGCATGGACAGAAGGCTGCTGGCCGATATGGGTTACGGCCAGGGACAGCTGCTTGTGACGCCAATACAGATGGCCGCGATGTATACAGCTTTCGCTAACGGCACCGGAGATATAATGAAGCCGGTGCTGGTTAAAAAGACATGTCGCTCGGGCGGCCTGGAATACGAAACGATAAGCGAAACCCAGCCCGAGGCGTGGATAAAGGACGCGGTTTCAAAGAGAAGCCTTGATACTCTGCTGCCTATGATGGAGGACGTAATAAAGCTGCGCGGCGGAACGGGACGCCCCGCGAATATCCCTGGCATAGGGCTAGCGGGCAAGACGGGAACGGCGGAGATAGGAAGCGACAAGACAAGGGAGATATCGTGGTTCGCGGCTTTCTGGACGGACGGCAATTACAAGAGGCTTGTGGTGGTGATGGTGGACGTAAAGGCAGACGAGGGCGCGGTTAAGTTCGATATAGCGAAGGAACTGCTGACGCCATAATAAATAAAGGAGAGTTTATGATAACAAGCGTATTCATACCGGGGACGGAAGACATTTCGGAGCCTCTCGCGATAAGGCGAGAGGTGTTTATCGGGGAGCAGGGCTGGAGCGAGGACGACGAGCGCGACGGCTTCGATGAGGGAGCGCTTCACCTGATGGTTTATGCGGAGGAAATTCCCGCCGCGACGGGTAGGATATGGCACGATGGAACGTCGCTTCGAATAGGCCGGCTCGCGGTTAGAAAGCAGTTTAGGGGCCAGAAGATAGGAGACCTCGCATTGCGGCTTCTTATATATAAAGCGATGAATTCCGGTGCGCAAAGCCTCAAGGTAAACGCTCAGACGCATGTTTGCGCGCTGTATAAAAAGTTTGGATTCAAGCAGCAGGGAGAAGAATTTATCGAAGCGGGCAGGCCGCATATTACTATGACGGTCGAAAAAGGAGATGTAGTTTACCCTTCGGCTTGCGGAGGCTGCAGCGAATGAGATTCGACCTGCATGTGCACACCACGTTTTCGGACGGAGACTACAGCCCGAGCGAAGTCGTGCGTCTGGCGAAGCAAAAGGGAATCGGGCTTATAGCTATAACCGACCATGACGAGTGCCGCGGGTTCGGCGACGTAAAAGAAGAGACAGGCATCAAAGTGCTGCCCGGCATAGAGCTTGCCGCAAGATTTGAGGGAGAAGTCCACGTTCTCGGGCTCGGCATAGACTGGCAGAGCGAGCCGCTCTTGCGGCACATAGAGCGCGTTGTAAACCTAAGAAGGGATAGAGCCGCGGGAATTATAAAAAAACTGCGTAAGGCGGGGATTGACATAACCGTCAAAGATGTTGAAAACGAATGCCTGGGGGGCGTTATGGGAAGGCCGCACATTGCGGCGGCGCTCGTTAACAAGGGGCACGCTTCAAGCGTAAAGGAAGCGTTTAAAGCTTACCTCTCAAAGCATTCTGAGTTTTACGTTGGGTTTGACAAGATAAGCGTACAGGAAGCCGTAAAGCTTATCCGCATTGCTGGCGGCAAGGCCGTGCTCGCGCACCCGGGGCTCATAGGAGAGACTGCAAGAAACGATCTGATGCCGCTTCTTGGTGATATGGGCTTTTGGGGCATAGAGGCTTACCATCCTGCCCACAGTGACGGTAATTGCAAAGAGTTTGAAAGTTTAGCCAGGAGCATGGGACTGTATGTGACGGCGGGAAGCGACTTTCACGGAAGCGCGAAGCCCAAGATAGAGATAGGCTGTGAAACGCGAACAAGCGAATACCTTGAGGAGAGCATAAGATTGCTCGCGGCCGAGGCGGACTTTATAGATTATTTGTGATCTATGACAAATAAAATACTACAATCGCGGTTATTAAACAAGAATCGAAGGCCGCTGAAAAGTCCCAGGTACGAGGCGTTTTGAGCATTGCGACGAAACGTAGCATCGCTACTTTGAGGAGCAAGCGGAAAAATAACGAAGTAATTGGGCTTTGTCAGCGGTCTGAAAAGATTATTTGTAATCTTTTCTTAATTCATCATATTGATTGTACAAACTATTAATGCTAAAATAGCTGCGTAGTATGGGGATAAAACAAGCGGGGTAGAAAATTGGATTCATTTGTTAGCGACATAAAGATATTTGCGGGATCGTCAGGAATAGGCTTTGCGAAGAAGATGTGCAAGTACCTCGGAAACGAGCTTGGTGATTCGGAAGTAATCAACTTTTCGGACGGAAACATATTCCTTAGGATAAAGGAAACCGTACGCAACAAGGACGTATACGTCGTGCAGCCTATAGGCATGAGGCCCAACGACGAGTTCGTAGAGATACTGTTCTGGATGGACGCGTTAAAGCGCGCGAGCGCGAATTCGGTAACGGCGATAATACCGTATTTCAGCTACGCGAAGGGCGATAAAAAGGACGAGCCGAGGGTTTCGATCAGAGCGAGGGTTTGCGCCGAGAGCATAGAGCTGGCGGGCGCCGACAGAGTAGTCGTTATGGACCTTCACAGCCCTCAGGTACAGGGGTTCTTTAAAGGCCCTGTAGATCATCTGCTGTCGCTGCCGATAATATGCGAGTATGTAAAAGGGCTTGACATAATGGAAAACCTGTGCGTCATATCACCCGACGCGGGGTATGCCAAGACGGCGAGAAAGTACGCCGACTATCTGAACGTGCCGGTTGCCATTGGCGACAAAATGAGATCGGGGCATGATGAGAACGCGAAGGTTATGAACGTTATCGGCGACGTCAGAGGGAAAAATTGTCTTATCGTTGATGACTTCACAGTTTCGGGCGGTACGCTTGTGGATATCGCCAATATGTTAAAAGAGAACGGGGCAAGACGCGTTATCGCGGGCATATCACATGTCATCGTGCGCGAAAAGGGAATAAAAGCAATTGAGGACAGCCCGATAGAGATGATTATCGGAACGGACAGCGTTAAAAACCCGTATATAGCATGCAGCGAGAAGTTTGTACAGATATCGGTTGCGCCTCTGTTTGCCGAGGCTGTGCTGAGGATACACGAGAAGGAATCGGTAAGCCCGCTGTTTTCAAGGGTACCCAAAAAGGTCGTTGAAGAGATATAACCGTATATGCAGGACAAACATAAGCAAAATGCAAAAATGGGGTTGATAGTAGTTTAAATCACGCTCGTTTACGGCAGTAAATGAAATAAATATAAAAAATAATTGCAAAATAAGTTGCAATTAATATTTTATATGGTATAATACAATCAGTTAAGAGTAACAATGGCGTTTACTTCGGGGCATTCCCGCCGTAAACGCTTTTTTTATACAAAGTACTTTACATGGTATGGGGTTTGGGCTTGCAGGTGAAAACCGGCTGCAACGACGGAGCGGTATATGGAACAGACTACAATAATGATCGCCATGCAAAATCTGCAGGCGGCCGATAAAATTAAATATGTTTTGCAGCAAAATGGCTATTCCGTGATGGAGACGTGCACTTCGGGCAGCGAGACCTTAAGGCGCGTGCGGGCTCTTGCTCCCGACATACTGCTTATAAATTTCGATATGCCCGATATGACGGGGTTTGAGGCGGCGTCGATAATAGGAGACGAGAACCTGTGCAGTATGGTGCTTTTTGTAACGAGCGCTCAGAGGGACATATGCGAAGAGCTCGCCCGGGACTATGACATCACTCTTGTTTTAAAGCCGGTCAACATGCAGGGGCTTCTCGCCACGCTTGACGCGGTGACTCAAAGCAGGCGCAGGATAGAAAGGCTCGGCAGTGAGCTCTCAAAGCTGAAAAAAGGGCTTGATGACAGGAAGATTGTAGAGAGGGCAAAGGGAATACTGATGGACAAAAAGGGTATATCCGAGGCCGAAGCCTACAGAAGGATGCAAAAGATGAGCATGGACTGCAGGGTAGCGATGCGCGACATCGCGGAAAAGATCATAGAGCTGTCACATAATTAAAGTTAAGAGGTGATAACATGAAAAAGATCGAGATGATTGTGCGCCCCGAGATGATGGAAACGGTCAAAGAGATCATGGAAAGCGTGGGCGCGGGAGGAATGACGGTGACGTCTGTAATGGGATGCGGTGCTCAAAAAGGCCGTAAAGAGCTCTACCGCGGAGCCGAGATGGCGATAAACCTTTTGCACAAGCTCAAAATTGAGGTGATAGTCGCGGAAAGCATCGTTGAAAAACTGATAGCCCAGGTGTGCGGCACTATCAAGACAGGCGAAGTGGGCGACGGAAAGATATTCATACTTCCGGTGGACGACGCCGTAAGGGTGAGGACGGGCGAAAGAGGAGACTCTGCGCTGTAAGAGAAAAATCAATGCAAGGCTCAATGAGGAACCGGCGAAAAGCAAAGGCTTTTCGAACGGTTTTTTATTAAAAAGTTTTAAGTTTGAGAAAGGGGATTTGATATGGATCCAACATTATTGACAGAGCAGCTCGATACTCTTTGGGTGCTTGTCGCGTCGGTACTGGTGTTCTTTATGCAGGCAGGGTTTGCTATGGTGGAAGCGGGCTTTACGCGGGCTAAGAACGCGAGCAATATAATAATGAAAAACCTTATGGACTTCGCGATAGGCTCGGTGCTGTTCTTCCTTGTGGGATACGGGCTGATGTACGGCAAGGACATAGCGGGCTTTATTGGAGGAAGCCAATTTTTCATGCCCGAGGACGCACCTGTCATGCTGCTGTTTCAGACGGTGTTCTGCGCTACGGCCGCGACTATAGTCTCGGGCGCTATGGCCGAGAGGACGAAATTTAAAGCGTACGTTATATACAGCGCGGTGATAAGCATGGTTATCTACCCGATAGCGGGCCACTGGCTGTGGGGCGGCGGCTGGCTCTCAACGATTACCATAGCAGGAACGACGGGCATGGTAGATTTTGCGGGCTCGACTTTAGTACACTCTCTTGGCGGATGGAGCGCGCTCGTGGGCGCCGCGATGCTCGGTCCACGAATTGGCAAATTCAGAAGCGACGGCAAACCTGTCGCCATACCCGGGCACAACATTACCATAGGCGCTCTTGGCGTATTCATACTTTGGTTCGGGTGGTTCGGGTTTAACCCGGGCTCGACGCTGGCGCTGACGACGGATATCGGGCATATCGCTATGACGACAAACCTTGCCGCGGCGATGGGCGCTGTGACGGTAATGATAATAAGCTGGGTAAAGTACGGCAAACCCGACGTATCCATGACGCTTAACGGTGCGCTGGGCGGCCTTGTGGCTATAACGGCAGGATGTGCGGGCGTAAGTATGTGGGGCTCGGTGGCCATAGGAGCAATCGCGGGATTCGTGGTTGTGTTTGGCGTAGAGTTCGTGGAGAGGAAATTGAAGATAGACGACCCGGTGGGCGCCATAACCGTTCATGGATTCTGCGGCTCGGTAGGAACGCTGCTTGTCGGGCTATTCGCGACGGATACGGGGCTTTTCTACGGTGGCGGCATAGGACAGCTCGCGATACAGGCGATTGGAGTGCTGGCGTATATGGCATGGACGCTAGGTACCGCATTTATACTGTTCAAGGTTATAAAGAAGACCGTAGGGCTTCGTGTCAGCAAAGAGGAGGAAATAATGGGGCTCGACATGGGCGAGCACGGCACGGAAGGCTACGCCGACTTTGTTTTAAAGATGTAGATACAATCCCGCTCATACACCCCAAAAAAGGCCGCTGCGGTTTATGTCGCAGCGGCTTTTCTATGTGATTATGTATATTTTACTGCGGGCAAATATATATTATATTGCCTGCCGCGCGGCGCAGCATTATAATTATTATACGAATATTGAGCCATTATGGGGAGCCTTTATTGAAAAAAGCGAAAGCAGTGCTGGCGCTCGCAAACAGCGAAGCCGCCGAAAAAATAAAATACGCTCTTGCGCGCAGCGGATTTTCGGTAGAGGACGTATGCTCGTCGGGCAGCGAGGCGCTGCGAAGCGTTCGAACCGTAATGCCCGACATACTTCTTATCAACTTTGATATGCCCGATATGACAGGCCTCGAGATAGCGACCATTGTGGGAGACGAGAACCTTTGCAGCGTATTGCTTTTTGTGACGGGTGTGCAGAAGAGCTTTTGCGCCGACGTAATCGAGGAATACGACATAACGCTTTTCCCTAAGCCCGTGAACGTAGAGTCGCTGCTGTCGGCGGCCGAGACAATACTGCAGAACAGAAGGCGCATAGAAAAGCTCGAAAGCGAGCTTGAGCGGCTCCGGCAAGAGCTGGATGACAGAAAGGCTATCGACAAGGCAAAGGGAATACTGATGGACAAGAAGAGTATTTCTGAAGCGGAGGCCTACAGGAGGATACAGAAGATGAGTATGGATTCAAGAGTGGCGATGAGGAGCATCGCTCAAAAGGTTATCGAGTTGTCCGAGAAGTGCTGAACTATGTGATCTCATGTTTTTCAATTTATTTAACGCACAGATAGCTTATCTTTGTCTTTTACCGCAAATATTAACTTTTTCCGACAATCTTATTTGCCCGTCCCATACTGTACAAAATATGTTTGATGTTATATTATCTCAATATACCATAACATTAACTGGAAGAGATAAAAAAGGAGGCGGCCATGTTTTGTACTAAATGCGGTAAAGAAAACGCAGATGGAAGCGCGTTTTGCGTCGGCTGCGGAAATGCAATAAGCGCACCCGCGCCAAACCAAACTAATAACCGGCCAACTGCGCCGGTACCAAAGCCGGCGAAGAAAGGCAACACAGCGGCAATCGCGCTCGGGGTGCTTTCTGTCGTGCTGGCGATCGCTCTTACGCTCTCGCTTACCGGCGTAATTGAGATCTCGGGCGGTTCTGGAGCATTTGCTGCTTCAAAGAGCTTTTCTTCTCCCGAAGACGCCATAGAGTATTTTGTGGAGCGTCTTAAAGACGGCGACTGGGAAGGGGCGCTATCCGCATGCGCCATAGATGAGGTGGCGAAAGGCTTTGATTACACAGCGTTTGCGGAGCGCCTGAATGTGATTCCGACTGCCATGATGTCTTACCTGCCTTCCGAGTATGAGCAGTATATCGGATACAACAAATACAGGCTGAGACAGCAGATTATGATACAAATGGCGTGCTTTTCAGTTTCATTCAATATTGCTAAGGATAACAGCGGATTGTTGGAAGGAACGACAGAGACGCTTAAAGACGGTAAGCTGCCCGAAGGGTTTATCGAGCAGCTTAGCCCGAATAGAATAAGCGCCCTTAGGCTTGTCGATACAGGAAAAGTAAAGATGCACGACGACGAGCGTAACCGCGAGAACCAGAAGAAGCAGGCAGGCGTTTTCGGAGCGGACGACGTTCAGTTCAGGATCGCGCTTTACGAGTATGACGGAAACTATTATGTAGGCGGGTTTACGCTTATAAATTACGGAGGAAGATGGCTGATACAGAGCATGAGCGACCCGCTTGCGGGTATTCCGATGAGCGGAGTTCCATACCCGGTCTCCGGTGAGTCGGAGTTTTATGAATTTCAGGAGTAAGGAACATAAACAAGGAGGGACGAATATGCCTTGGTGCCCAAATTGCAAAGAGAAATACAGCGGCTTTGAGAAATGTCCGGAGTGCGGTGAGGCTCTTACAGAGGAATTTAACGATAAAAGTGAAGATACGGGCCAAAGCGGAATGGAGGACGAGGTTTTTCTCGCGAACATTTCGGGCCCTGTAGAGGTATCGTATATAACGTCGATGCTCGAAGAGGAGGGCATACCTTACAGGGCGGAAGACAGCGACATAGGGCTTTATCTTGAGGCTCTTATGGGCAGCAGCTATATGGGCAAAAATATATTAGTCGGCAAAAAGGATTATAAACGCGCCGCCGGGATAGTGGAATCGTTTAAAGCGCAGACGCTGGATGAGGATAACGGACCGCAGGAATGAAATAGACTCCTGGCATACAGCCGAAGGAGAACGCAAAGGAGCGCTTACCAAGGGGCGTTCCTTTTATATAGGATTATCGTTTAACCGGAATAATGTTTACGGTGTTAACATAACAGGATACTATCGTTTGTCAAATGGCCGGCGCACATGTATGCAAAGAAGAGCGCGATGCTTAATTTATAGCATAAGAGTTCAGTTTAATGACGAATCGAAGAAAAGAGAGAGTAAGCAATTATGTTGACGATGTAAACATATATGCTTTATATTTCAGCAGGTGCCGCTGAGTCATGGCTGTCTTCCTGAACAGCGGCCTTGGTTTAAGTGCTCTCGGGGCAGACGGTTATAGTATAACGCTATGTGCAAAATGGGAAAACTGTGGTATTATATGCGCGTTATACGAGCAAGCAAAGGGAACGGAATGGGAAAAGACGACGATACGATATACGCCCCGGCGACGCCGTGCGGAGGCGCGATAGCGGTAATAAGGATATCCGGCAATAACGCGCACGGTGTGCTGAACTCCGTGTTTCGCGGCGGAGACAGCGAGCACGCAAGGCTGTATCACGGGTATATTGAGCAGGGCGGCAGCCGCATAGACGAGGTGATGGCCGCGCGGTTTTACGCTCCTCGGACTTATACCGGAGAGGATATGGCAGAGGTGCACTGCCACGGAGGCGGCGTTGTAATGTCGGGCGTGATGCGAGCGATTGCATATACCGGGGCGAGGCTCGCCGAGCCGGGCGAGTTCACAAAGCGCGCGTTTCTTTCGGGCAAGATGGATTTATCGGCGGCGGGCGCGGTAATGGAGCTTATAGGCGCGTCGTCCTCGGCGGGCGCTGGAGCGGCCCTGCGGCAGTTATCCGGCGGGCTTTTCCACAAAATAACGGCCGTGCAGCAAGAGCTGACCGACGCTCTCGCTATTATAGAAGCGGGAATAGAATACCCTGAGGACGACATAGAGGCGGACATAAGGCGCGACGCGCTTCCGCTTATAACTCAGGCAATGAGCGAGACCGCAAACCTCGCGGATACGTTCGCGTCGGGGAGGATGCTGCGCGAAGGGTATGTGGTCGTCATTGCGGGAAGGCCGAACGTGGGTAAATCGTCGCTTTTCAACATGCTGCTGGGCAAGGACAGAGCGATAGTAACGCACATACCCGGCACGACGAGGGACGAGGTCGACGACGTAATAATAAAGGACGGCGTATTGATAAGGCTTACAGACACCGCGGGCATACGCGAGGATGCGGACGAGGTTGAGCACATAGGCATATCGCGCGCGAAGGACGCCGCGAAGCGGGCGGACTTGACGCTGTTTGTCATTGACGCCTCAGAGGGCATAACGGACGAGGACCGAGAGATATACGGTTCGCTCGGGGATAACACCGTTATAGTATTGAACAAGAGCGACCTTCCCGACAGAACGTCGGACGGGGACGTAATGAGGGAATTTAATAAAAAGGCTGTGACGGTGAGCGCTCTTCACGGTGAGGGACGGGAAACGCTGCTGAGCCTAATCAAGCCGCCCGAGATAAGTGAGACGGCGGACGTTGTCATTACGAACGAGAGGCACTTCGCTATACTTAACTCGGCGATGGAAAGTCTCGGCGCCGCGATAGAAGCGCTCGATACGGTGGACCTCGACTGCGTGACGATAGACTTAAAGGCCGCGTGGGACAGCCTTGGAGAGATAACGGGAGTAACGGTAACCGAAGAGATCATCGGCAGCATTTTCGAGAAGTTCTGTCTGGGGAAATAGACATGGGGTATAACGCAGGAGAATTTGACGTAATAGTAGTAGGCGCGGGGCACGCGGGATGCGAGGCCGCGCTTGCCTGCGCGCGCATGGGGCAAAAGACGCTGCTGATGACGATAAACCTTGACGGTATTGCGCTGATGGCGTGCAGCCCGGCAATAGGCGGCACGAGCAAGGGGCATCTCGTGCGCGAGATAGACGCGCTGGGAGGCCAGATGGGGCTTTGCGCCGACGCGTCTTATATGCAGATAAGGATGCTCAATACCTCAAAGGGCGCGGCTGTGCAGTCGCTGCGCTCACAGCAGGATAAAAAGCTTTATCAGCGCGTAATGAAATGGACGCTCGAAAACACGGACAATCTTTATATAGCGAGCGCGGAAGCCACACGGATAATAACAAAGAACGGGCGTGCGGCGGGAGCAGAGGCGCACCTCGGGGCGGAGTTTTTTGCGAAGGCCGTCGTGCTTTGCACGGGAGTTTATCTTAAAGCCAGGGTAATAATAGGAGATCATAATGTGTCGTCCGGGCCGTCGGGGCTGTACCCTGCCGACAAGCTCGATCTTGCGGAGCTCGGGCTGAGGCTGCAGCGCTTCAAGACGGGAACGCCCGCGAGGGTGGACAAGCGCACGATAGATTTTTTAAAGACCGAGCCTCAGTACGGAGACGCCGAGCCCGAATACTTCTCGTTCATGACAAAGGGCGAGCCGAGAAAGCAGCATCCGTGTTATCTTACATACACTAACGAGAGAACGCACGACATCATACGCGCCAATATACACAGAAGCCCGCTGTTCAGCGGAGATATAAAAGGCACGGGGCCAAGATATTGCCCGTCTATAGAGGATAAGGTAATAAAGTTCCCCGACAAGGAACGCCATCAGGTTTTTATAGAGCCGGAGGGCGAATGGACGAACGAGATGTACATACAGGGGCTTTCTTCTTCGCTGCCCGAGGATGTTCAAAAGCAGGTGTACGCCACGGTGCCGGGGCTCGAAAACGCGTTTTTTATGCGCGCGGCTTACGCGATAGAGTACGACTGCATTGACCCGACGCAGCTCAAAGCTTCGCTTGAACTTAAGGATGTGCCCGGGCTTTTTTGCGCGGGGCAAATAAACGGCACGTCGGGTTATGAGGAGGCCGCGGCGCAGGGAATAGTCGCGGGCATAAACGCAGTACAATATATAAAGGGAGAGGAACCTCTCGAGCTGACGAGGAGCGACGCGTACGCGGGCGTGCTTATAGACGACCTGATAACGAAGGGCACGGGCGAGCCTTACCGTATGATGACGTCAAGGGCGGAATACAGGCTGCTTTTACGCCAGGACAATGCCGACGCGAGGCTGACGGATATGGGAAGGCGCGTCGGCCTCGTTACCGATGAGCGCTACGATATGTATATGAAAAAGCGCGAAGCAGTCGAACGCCAAAAGAAAATGCTTTATGAGCGTACGCTCAGCATAGAGCAAACGAATTCGATATTGGAAGAAAAGGGCCACACTCTGGTAAAGGCGCCCGTGAAGGCGGCGAGCCTGCTGATGAGGCAGGCTATGCGATATGACGATCTGAAAGGCATAGCGGAGGAAGGCATCCCGAGGGACGTCAAGCGCTGCGCCGAGACGGAGATACGCTATCAGGGCTATATAGACAAACAGCGCCAGCAGGTAGACAGATTCAAATCGCTCGAAAAGAAAAGACTTCCCGACGACTTTGACTATAAGGTGATAAAAGGCTTAAGGCTCGAGGCTGCGGCTAAGCTTTCGGCGGTGAGGCCTGAGACTCTTGGGCAGGCTATGCGGATATCGGGCGTGTCGCCTGCCGATATAGCGGTGTTAACCGTGTATTTCGGACGAGGCAGAGAAAAGTGATTTTGACACAGACATTAGCGGAATTTCACATCTATAATAAGAAAGAATAATCTATGGAAGAACGCGTAAAGCAAAATCTATTAAGATTCGGCGTAAAGCCGGGAAACAGCGTGGGCGCCGCGGTAAGCGGCGGGGCCGACTCTATGGCGCTGCTTTATTGCTTGTGCAATTTGCGCCCGAGCATGGACATAATAATCACTGTATATCATATGGAGCACGGTATACGCGGGCAAAGCTCCGCGGCCGATATGGAATTTGTGATGAAACAATGCGAAGCGCGGGAAGTTAAGTTTATAGTGAAACGTGAGGACGTACCGGCTTTCGCAAAAGAGCAAGGGCTGTCGGCAGAAGCCGCGGCGAGGCAGTTAAGATACGAGTTTCTGGACTCGGCGGAAACGGACTTTATTGCCACAGCGCATCATATGGAGGACAACGCCGAGACGGTGATAATGAACCTCGTAAGGGGCAGCGGCCTTACGGGGCTGTGCGGGATACCAGAGAAAAGAGGAAAGTATATCCGGCCTATGCTGGGAATCTCGAAGAGAGAGATAGAGGAGTACATAAAGGTAAACGGAATCGCGCATATAACGGACGAGACCAACGCCGATACGTCGTATACCCGAAACTTTATCCGCAAGGAGATAATGCCGCATCTGACGCGAGTAAACGAAGCGGCCGCCGCGAACATCTCAAGGACAGCGGCGCTGCTCGCCGAGGACGAGGAAGCGCTGATAAGCGCGGCTAAGGAATCGGGCTGCATAGAGCAAACGCAAGAAGGCGTCTTTATAGATCTTGAAACATTCGCAAAGCTGAAACCCGCTGTAAAAAAGCGTGTCGCGCGGCTCGCGGTATCGGCCGTTGACGGACTTGAAGACCTGGAGTTTGTGCACGTGCAGAGCATCCTTGAGCTGGCGGACAAAGCCGAATCAGCAAAACGCATAGACCTCGCTCGCGGCGTATTTGCGGCGGTAGTTTATGACAAATTGATGATTGGCAAAAAAACCGAAAAGAAGTATAATAAAGACTTAGTTGCTGCAGACCTTGGAACCTTCAGTTTCGGCGGCATAACGTTCGAATGCATTCCGTATGAAGGGGACACTGAGTTTGGGGAGGGAGCGGAGTTTTTCAGCGCTGGCAGTGTTGAAGGAGCGCTCTTTCGGCACAGGAAAGAGGGAGACTATATATCGCCCCTTGGCATGGAAGGTACAAAAAGACTTTCCGATTATCTTTCGGACAGGAAGGTGCCTCTGCACAAAAGGGACACGCTCGTGGTCATGGCAAAGGGCTCTGAGGTGCTGTGGGCAGTGGGCGTGGGAGTTTCCGAAACGTCGAAGGTAAACAAAGGCGAAAAGGCTGTTAAAATAACGTACCGGGGGAAAATGGGAGATGCATGACGACATAAAGGCAGTGATCTATTCTGAAGAGCAGATAAAAAAGCGCGTTAAGGAACTCGCGGACGTGATTAGCCGCGACTACAGCGAAGGGGAGCTTTTAACGGTGGGTATACTCAAGGGCGCGGTAGTATTCTACTCCGACCTGCTCAGGGAGATAAGCAGGCCCGCAAGGATGGATTTTATGGTGCTTTCGAGCTACGGCGCGTCATCGGTGTCGACGGGCGTAGTGCGCATACTTTACGACCTCGAGGAGGACATATCGGGAAAACATGTGCTGATAATCGAAGACATTGTGGACACAGGGCTAACGCTGCACTACCTTACAAAGGCGCTCTCGTCGAGAAGCCCTAAGTCATTAAAGGTTTGCTGCCTTTTCGACAAGCCGAGCAGAAGAAAGACAGACTTTACCCCCGATTATGTGGGGTTCAGCGTGCCCGACGTTTTTATTGTAGGCTACGGGCTTGATTACTCCGAGAAATACAGGAACTTAAAGTATGTCGGGGAACTCAAGCCGGAAATATATACATAAGGAACATTTTATAATTCGTTCACATGTGCTGAATTGAATTGCATATAGTGATATGCTAAAATGTCAATCAAAGCTTTAAGGAGGAACGCATATTGAAAAGGTCTCGAGGACCGCTGATATATATTGTTGGTTTCGCTTTGATATTTTTGCTTATATCGATGCTCAACCCGCAGACGAAACAAGACGAACGCAGGATTACGTACCCTGAATTTCTGGATCAGATCAGAGAAAAGAAAATCGAGCGTGTTGAGATAATCGAGCTCGACATATACGCTCTTGTTAAGGGTTCAAGCGTCAATCCTGAATCGTTTCCAAGAGAATATGATTTTTTCACACGCATGCCCAGTCAGGAAACGTTTGACAGGGATATTATGGCAATCACTGGGGCGACGGATACATCGGAGTATGGATTTTCGATAAAATATTCGCCGGTGCCGCAGCCTTCGTTTTTAGAGACGCTTCTGCCCTATCTTATACCGATGCTGCTCATAGTTGCCGTTTTTGTATACATAATGCGCCAGCAGCAGGGGGCAGGCAACAAGGCGCTTTCGTTCGGAAAATCGCGGGCGCGCATGCAGGTTGGAGGCAAGAACCAGAAGACGTTCGCCGACGTTGCGGGAGCGGATGAGGAAAAGGAAGAGCTTGCCGAGATAGTAGAGTTTTTGAAGAACCCGAAGAGGTTTATAGACCTCGGCGCGCGCATACCCAAGGGCGTGCTGCTTGTGGGGCCTCCGGGAGGAGGAAAAACGCTTCTCGCGAAAGCCGTCGCCGGAGAGGCGGGGGTGCCGTTCTTTTCGATAAGCGGCTCTGATTTCGTCGAGATGTTCGTTGGCGTGGGCGCTTCAAGGGTGCGCGATATGTTCGACAACGCCAAGAAGAACTCGCCCTGCATACTGTTTATAGACGAGATAGACGCAGTAGGGCGCCAGAGAGGAAGCGGGCTTGGCGGAGGACACGACGAGCGCGAGCAGACATTAAACCAGCTGCTCGTCGAGATGGACGGCTTTCAGTCCAACGAAGGCATAATAATACTCGCGGCCACAAACAGAAAAGACATACTCGACCCGGCGCTGCTCCGTCCCGGAAGGTTCGACAGGCAGATAGTCGTTAACTACCCCGACGTTAAGGGCAGGGAAGAGATACTTAAAGTTCATACGAAGGGCAAGCCGCTGGAAGAGGGTGTAGACCTGAAGGTCATAGCAAAGCGTACGCCCGGGTTTACCGGCGCGGACCTTGAAAACGTGATGAACGAGGCCGCCATACTTACGGCGAGAGCCAAAAAACTCAAGATAACTATGCCCGAGGTTGAAGAGGCGATAACGAGGGTTATAGCGGGGCCCGAAAAAAAGTCGAGGGTGATAACCGAGAAGGACAAAAGGTGCACGGCGTACCACGAAGTCGGTCACGCCATACTGGCAAAAGCCCTGCCCGAGTGCGACCCGGTGCACGAGGTGTCTATTATACCAAGGGGAATGGCCGCGGGCTATACCATAACGCTGCCCGAGGACGATTCGCAGTTCGTGTTCAAGACAAAGCTTATATCGCAGCTCTCGATGCTGCTGGGCGGCAGGGCGGCCGAGGCGCTTGTGCTGGGAGACGTAAGCACGGGAGCGCTCAGCGATCTGCAGCGTGCTTCGGAAACGGCGAGAAACATGGTGGTCAAATTTGGAATGAGCGACGAGATTGGGCCGCTGTTCCTTGGCGACAATCAGGAGCTGTTCCTCGGCAAGGAGATAGGGCATACAAAGTCGTATTCGGAAGACCTCGCGAAAAAGGTCGACGTAGAGATAAAGAAGCTGCTCGATAACGCCTATAAGAAGGCCGAGGAAGTTTTGAAAGACAAGATGGAGCTTCTTCACAAGGTCGCAGAGGTGCTTATGGAGCGCGAGAGGATAGACGGCGACGAGTTTGACATACTCTGGAACGGCGGAGAACTGCCGCCGATGGAAAAAGCCGAGGAGGAAAAGACCGAAGGCCAGAGTCAGCAAAGCAAGGAAGATACGATAACACCTGAAGGAAAAGCCGGCAGCGAGGGCGGCAAGAAGACTGATAAAGCAAAAGAGCAGGAGAAGAAACAGCCGGAGAGGCGTAAAGACCCTTACGAAAAAAAGCGCAGGGATCCTGACAGATAATTATTTACACATAAATATACATTAACTGACATCGCATATACGGTGTCAGTTTTTTTATAGCTTCTATTATTTGTTATAGCAACAAACCATAAATTCCATAGCATACGGCCTTGCGAATGCGTACATTCTAAACATATAAACATACGCACGCGAGGAGGTTTTTTTGAACATTCTGCTGTTATATCCCGAATTTCCCGATACGTTCTGGAGCTTTAAATATGCCCTTAAATTCGTATCAAAAAAAGCGCAGTACCCTCCTTTGGGGCTGCTTACCGTGGCTGCCATGCTGCCTCAAAACTGGAACAAGGTTCTTGTAGATATGAACGTTGAGAGGCTTCGTGACAGCCATATAGCATGGGCTGATTATGTGTTCGTAAGCGCGATGTCCGTGCAGTCGGACTCGGTAAACAGCGTGATATCAACATGCAAAAAGGCGGGTGTAAAGACAGTGGCGGGAGGGCCGCTTTTTACGGCTTATCCTGAAAAGTTTGATGATATCGACTATCTCGTGCTAGGCGAAGCGGAGGTAACGCTGCCTTCGTTTCTTGAAGACCTTGAAAACAATGCGGCAAAGCACGTCTATAAGTCGGACGAGCGGCCGGAGCTTTGCCGGTCTCCAAAGCCACTATGGGAGCTTATCGACATAAAAAAATACTCGTCCATGAATGTACAGTATTCGCGAGGCTGTCCGTTTAACTGTGAATTCTGTGAAATAGTTGTATTGTACGGCAACAAGCCGAGGCTCAAGGGCACAGCGCAGATACTCAGAGAGCTTGACTCGCTATACGATACAGGGTGGCGCAGCAGCGTTTTTTTTGTGGACGATAACTTTATAGGCAACAAGGAGAGGCTTAAAAACGAGGTGCTGCCCGCGCTTATAGAATGGTCAAAGCAAAAAGATCACCCGTTTACGTTTTATACTGAGGCATCCATTAACCTCGCCGACGACGACGAACTTATGAGGCTTATGGTCGAGGCGGGGTTTGACATGGTTTTTATAGGCATAGAGACGCCCAACGAAGACAGCCTAACAGAATGCAATAAGAATCAGAACAAAAACCGAGATCTTTTGGAATCTGTCGATAAGATGCAAAGACGAGGGCTTCAGGTGCAGGGCGGGTTTATCATAGGGTTTGACAACGACCCCGAGAATATATTCGATATGATGATAAGGTTTATACAGCAGAGCGGCATAGTTGTGGCTATGGTGGGACTGCTTAACGCACCTCCCGGAACAAGGCTTTTTGACAGGCTCAAGAGCGAAAACCGCATATTATCAGACGCAAGCGGAAACAACACAGACTACTCATTAAACTTTGAGCCTGTAATGCCGCCCGATAAGCTTATTGCCGGATACAGGGAAGTTGTGGATACCGTTTATTCTCCCGAAAACTACTACGCGCGCGTAACGCGGTATCTCAACAAGGTTAAAGACACAGGAGGCAAAGCTGCGGTCAAGCTAACAAGAGAATCTCTCGCAGCGTTTTTTAAGGCTATGTTTAAGATCGGGATAGCCGGAAAAGAAAGGCGTTTTTACTGGAAGCTCTTGCTCAGAACTATATTTACCTGCCCGTCTCAGCTCAGCAAGGCCGTGACATTTGCGATATACGGCTATCACTTCAGAAGGATCTTCAGGATATGAGACCAAAATATAAAGCGCCTTTTAAAGGCGCTCCCGCAGTTTTGTTTTATAAGGCTCTAAGAGAGCACCACGTTCGCGGCTTGATTTCCGCGCGGGCCTTTCTCGATATCGAACTGAACCCTTTGCCCTTCATTAAGCGATTTATAGCCTTGGGACTGTATTGCCGAAAAATGCACAAAGACATCCTCTCCGCCGTCCGTTTCTATAAAACCGTAGCCTTTTTCCGCGTTGAACCATTTTACTGTGCCGTTCATTAACCGCACCTCCATGATATTTCTATAATTAGTATGCTGAGCATTCGCGCGCTATATTCGTTTTAAAATAATGTAATATATTTCAAAGCACCCAATGGTTTTTTTATAAAGTGCCAAAAGCCTCCGCGTATATTGCAGAGGCTTTTTAGGCATATATTATTGGTGGTGGTGCGTTTTTTATGTTCCTTCGAACTATTTGCATTATACACTACTTTGTCGAGCTTGTCAAACATTTGTAATAAATTCTTAATAAAATATTTTTAAATGTAACTGATTGGTTATCAATGGAGGTATTTTGCAGCGATAGATTGTGGTATCATATTAAAATGATTACAAATGTTACGTCGCCTAAGGCGGCGCAGGCGCTTATGGAGAAGCATGGGATAGCGCCTCTGAAAAGGTTCGGGCAGAACTTTTTGACAGACGCCAACATAGCGGACAAGATTGCGGCCTGCGCCGTGCCCGAAGGCGCCTGCGCGCTGGAGATAGGCGCGGGTCTGGGCGCGCTTACACAGAGACTTGCCAAAAGGGCCTTAAGAGTAGTGTCTTATGAAATCGATTCGGGGCTCATACGCGCGCTTGGAGAGTCGCTTGGCGCCGCGGCAAACGTAAGCGTGATCCACCAAGATTTCATGAAGGCTGATATAGAGGCGCAATTGCCCGCGCTGCTCGACGGCGATATATATGTCGCGGCGAATCTGCCGTATTACATAACTACGGACTGCATAATGAAGCTGATGACCACGAAGCTCCCCGTTAAAAGCATAACGGTAATGGTACAAAAGGAGTTTGCCGAAAGGCTGCTTGCAGCTCCCGGTGAAGAAGGATACGGCGCTCTGAACGCGGCCGTTGGTTATTACGCCGATTGTGCACTGCTTTTCGATGTTTCGGCTTCGTGCTTTCTGCCGGCTCCCGAGGTGAGCTCAACAGTAATAAGACTCGACATGCGGGGTATTATTGATTCGGGCGATTACCTCAAAACGGTAAAAGGACTGTTCGCGGCGAAGAGAAAAACGGTAAAGAACAACTTAAAAAACTCGTTTTCTCTGTCGCAGGATGAAGCGGAAACTGTTTTGAAACTCGCTGGCATAGATGAAAACGCAAGAGCTCAAAACTTAAGCGTCAATGATTTTTTGTATATTACTGAAAATATAAAAAAAATCAAAAAAATGTAAAGCAAAATGCAAGTTAAGCATTGCATTCCGTCAAAAATTATTGTATACTAAAGCCAAAGGCTCCGATGGTTCATGTATTCAAAAGATTATGGATCAACGGAACCTGTTCTTATTATAAGAAAATAAACTCAAAAGGGGAGTGTTTAATGATTAAAAACAAGAAACTTGCGGCATGGGTAGACGAGATCGAAAAGCTGTGTAAACCTGACAGCGTATACTGGTGCGACGGCTCGCAGGAAGAGTACGACAGGCTTCTTAAGGAAATGGTCGATTCGGGAGCGGCGACAAAGCTTGATCCTGAAAAGCGGCCCGGATGTTACCTGTTCCGCAGCCATCCGTCCGACGTCGCGCGCGTAGAGGACAGGACTTACATCGCAGCCAAGACAAAAGACGCGGCTGGCCCATCGAACAACTGGATAGACCCGGAACAGCTCAAAGGGACAATGCGAAAGCTGTACGACGGCTGCATGAAGGGAAGGACGATGTATATCATACCCTTCTCGATGGGCCCCATAGGCTCGCCGATATCCAAGATTGGCGTCGAGATAACGGACAGCGCGTACGTTGTATGCAATATGCGTATAATGACCCGCATGGGCAGCAAGGTTTTGGAGACTCTCGGCGACGGCGATTTTGTTCCGTGCCTGCATTCCGTTGGCGCGCCTCTTGAAGAGGGCCAAAAAGATGCGGCGTGGCCGTGCGCTCCAATGGAGCAAAAGTATATAAGCCATTTCCCCGAGGAGAGGCTCATATGGTCTTACGGCTCGGGCTACGGCGGAAACGCCCTGCTCGGTAAGAAGTGCTTCGCCCTGCGAATTGCATCCGTGCAGGCGAGGGACGAAGGCTGGATGGCCGAGCACATGCTTATACTTAAGCTGACGAGCCCCGAAGGAGTAGTCAAATACATCACCGGCGCTTTCCCGAGCGCGTGCGGAAAGACGAACCTCGCGATGCTCATACCTACCATCCCCGGCTGGAAAGTCGAGACGATAGGAGACGATATCGCGTGGATGAAGTTCGGAGACGACGGAAGGCTTTACGCCATCAACCCCGAAGCCGGTTTCTTTGGAGTCGCGCCCGGAACGTCGATGGACTCGAACCCGAACGCTATGCACAGCGTTGAAAAGAACTCGATATATACGAACGTCGGCCTGACGGACGACAAAGACGTGTGGTGGGAAGGCATAGGCTACGACGCCCCCGGCCACCTCATAGACTGGAAAGGCAATGACTGGGCTCCCGGCTCGGAAACTCCTGCGGCTCACCCCAATGCCAGATTCACGGCTCCCGCGTCGCAGTGCCCCGTTATCGCGCCCGAATGGGAAGACCCGAAGGGCGTGCCGATCTCGGCTATACTTATCGGCGGCAGAAGACCGAGCGTTGTGCCTCTCGTTCACGAGAGTTTCGACTGGAAGCACGGCGTATTCCTCGGCTCTATCATGGGCAGTGAGATAACGGCGGCCGCTATATCGGCAAAGATAGGTCAGGTAAGGCGCGACCCGTTCGCAATGCTTCCTTTTATGGGATACAACGTCTGCGACTATCTGCAGCACTGGCTCGAGATTGGCGAGGCCACAAGCGAAGACAAGCTGCCTAAGATATTCTACGTCAACTGGTTCCGCAAGAGCGAAGACGGAAAATGGCTCTGGCCGGGATTCGGCGAGAACAGCCGCGTACTCAAATGGGTATTCGAGAGAGTCAGCGGGCAAGGCAAGGCGCAGAAGACCGCGATAGGCTATATGCCCACCGAAGACGCGCTCGATATTAAAGGCCTTGATGTCAGCGAAGCGGACATCAAGCAGCTATTGAGCGTGAACAAGGAAGAGTGGCTCGCGGAAGTAGAATCCATCAAGGAGCACTACGCGAACTACGGCGACAGGATGCCGGACGAGCTCAAAAAGCAGCTCGAGGCGCTTGAGGCGAGGCTGAAAAGCCTGTAAGGGTAAAATTTTAAAATTCGATAAGACAGCGACGATCAACCGCCGCTGTCTTTTTTATTCCGGGCAATGATCATACTTACACACAGCAAACATTAATTTACATAATATAACGATATATGATAAAATATCTCTCGAAATCAGGATCGCATGGAGGAGAATGTCGTGAGGCTGAGGTTCGAGAGAGCGCCATATGAAAAGCTGATACAGCAGATAGTTTATATGGAGGAATATATAAACGACATAGCGTCACGCGCGGCGGAGGCAAAGCTTTTCCGCACAGAAAAACGGGCGCAATGGTTTTTTGAGGAATATATAGGCGAAGTAGAGTCGCTGTTCAGGCAAGCCGAGATAATCGATGATGCCCGGACTGAAAGCAAAAATGGCCTCAACAGCCTGCCCTTTATTGTCTTGGACAGCAGCTTTATTTTAGTCGACAGCAAAAACCGCTTGTGTTTCTGTCATATGGCATACGACGTTATGGCGGAAAGGAAAAGATCCGTTAACAATATATATTTTTTATCGGGAGCTGGTCGGGCGCTGCTTTTGAAAAAGGAAGGCGAGAGTGTAAAAACGAACCTCGGCAATGGGCCCAAGGAGTATACGGTCAATTCGATAAATATGAATTAATTAATACAAAAACGGTTAAAAGTGTAGCACGTCGAGGAAGCGGAGACACCTCTAGTGTTTTAACTATAAATAATTTCAATACAAAGCAGACGGTTATATAATGTTATAATGTATAGCATATAAAATGAAGAATGTGAGATAAACATATGTTCAAAGGACTAAAATTTGAAGCACCAAATGCTTATTATCCTATAATCGATATTGTTCTAAAGGATGTCGAGATAACGAAATATTTCTGGTTCTAAGTCTTAGATGACGTTCATGGCAAAAACCGCACATATTTTGATAAAAGCAAATACAATGGAGATGAATTTAAGAAGGCTATTAAAAAAGAAGATTGCTATGCTGTTTTCTTGAATCTACAAGCGTTTAGAGATGAAAAAGACTTTACAATTATTAAGAATTACGAAGACTTTATAAAGAGCAAATGTGAATTTATTTTTTTTATAGATGATAATAGTTATATCGATATTTACGCAAAAGATATAGAAATAATTGAAATAGTTAAAAGTAACGCAGAACTCAATAAGTTTAAAAACATTGAATATATAACAAAAGAGAATGACATGAGGCAAGGGCCGGAAGGTTTTTTTGAATATTCATTTTGTAATGGTGTGCCTCAATATATGGAATTTATATTACCGGAGAACAGAGAGGTATAGATTGGAACTGCAAAGACAAACAGCTAATAATATAAACACAAGGTCAAAGAAGAAAAAGTGTATAATACTCATATATGTTGCTATTTTATTCGCCGCGCTCGCCGTATGGGCGTTTTACATCGGCCTCACGGTGAGGACGTACGGAGTAACGAGCGATAAGATGCCGCAAGGCTCGGCCGTGCGCATAGCCGTAATAGCGGATCTGCACAGCCATGTTTACGGAAAAGACCAAACGCCGCTGCTCGATATTATAAAAGCGCAAAAGCCCGATATAATAGCGCTCGCAGGAGACATAGTGGACGACCACGAACCTCAAACAGGCGCAAAGCTTTTTCTTCAGGACATAACTGATATCGCGCCGACTTATTACGTCTCGGGCAACCATGAGTACTGGTCGGGCAGGTGTGATGAGATAAAGGAAATGATAAGCGGGTATGGCGTTAAGGTGCTCAGCAACGAGAGGCAATACATATCGGTGAACGGCGCAAGGCTGTGCATATGCGGAATAGACGACCCAGAGGTGTTCCGGTACACGGACGACAATGAGCTGCTTGCGCTTTCAGATTATGAAGACCTGCTAAAGCGCTTTTCAGACCTTGACGCCGATACGGTAAACATACTGCTCGCTCACCGGCCGGAGAGCATAGACGCATACAGGCAGTATTATTTTGACGTCGTTTTGTCGGGGCATACGCACGGCGGACAGGTAAGGATACCGCTGCTTGTCAACGGCGTGTTCGCGCCCAATCAGGGCTGGTTTCCGAAATACGCGGGAGGGCATTACGAGCTTGAAGGCATGAATATGATTGTAAGCCGGGGACTCGGCTTTGACGCGAGGCAGCCGCGAGTGTTCAATCCGCCCGAGGTAGTGGTGGTCGATATAAAAGGGGACACATCGCATTGATTTCAGGAGGCTGGTATATTTAATATTGTATTCAGGCAGACGCCGCTTTACAGGTTTCTTTACCATTGCTGTGATTCAGAGATGGAGAGGAGCGTGCTGGACTGCGGTGCGGGAGGAGACATGCCTCCGCTGGCGTTGTTCTTAGAGCACGGCTTTAAAACATTGGGCTTAGAGTTAAGCGACGCGCAAATAGAAAAAGCAAGCAGGTTTTCACGGCTGCACGGAATAGAACTGAACATATCAAAAGGCGACATGCGAGAGCTTACGTTTTGCGATGAGTCGGTGAGCTTTGTGTACTCATATAATACGATCTTTCACATGAGCAAAAAGGATATCAGCGCGGCGGCTGAGGAGATGAAAAGGGTGCTCCGCACGGGAGGACTGTGCTTTTTAAACTTCCTTTCTACAGAGGACTCCGCCTTCGGTGAAGGCGAGTATGTGGCGGAAGGCGAATACCTGCAAGAGGAAGGCGATGATATGATAATACATACTTATTATAACATCGATGAGGCTGAGAAACATTTCAGAGGCATGGAGATATTGCATAAGGAGTACAGGATTGTGCAAAGGATGTTTCAAGGACGCGTGATAAAACAGGCGTATATAGACTATATTGCACGCAAACAAAAGCGTTTTGGAGGAAGTAATGAGAATTAAAAAGGTCGGAAAAAGATCGACGGTGTTCACGTATGATCTTAAGGACTGGAACCTTAACCTTCATCTTATAGAAGGGGACAGGTATAACTACATAATAGACACAGGGCTAGGCTCGGGCAGCGTCATGCCGGTAACGCAGATGATAAAGGACAGCGCAAAGCCTGTTGTCGTAATAAACACGCATTACCATTGGGATCACGTATGGGGCAATTGGGTGTTTGCGGACAGCGTTATAGTATCGCACAGGCTTTGCAGGCAGATAACTGCAAGCAAGTGGGACGAGATGATAGAAAAGAACGCCCGGTATATCGACGGTGAAGCAAAGTTGATGTTGCCTAACGTTACGTTTGATAGGGAGCTTTACTTCGAGGAAGACTGCATACGGCTAGTATTTACTCCGGGGCATACGGTTGACGGTATAAGCGTGCTCGACGAGAAGGACGGCATTTTGAACGCGGGCGACAACATTGGCGACACGCCCGAAGATATTGTGCCCAGCCTTGAATGCCCTAAGCAAGAGTATATAAACACGCTTGAGATATACAAAGGCATGGATTTTGAGTACTGCGTTTCGGGGCACAACGAGGTTATGGGCAGCGACGTTATAGAGAGGATACTTGTAAGCCTGTAGCGCCGCAGCCCTGTTTCGGCGGTATTGTCAGCTGAACAATTGATGCCTCCCGGGCATAAAATAGAAAGCCGGGAGGATACATAATGAAAGACAAGGCAAAGCCCATTCTTTTTGACTGTCTTAATCCGGGCTGCGGCGCGGCGCTTATTCCCGCGGTGGCGCAAGTCATGGCGGAAGGGCTCGATGCCAACCAGATAGGAGTGCTCGGCAATTTTTTAAGCGCGGTCGGAGACACGCTCGCGTACATGTCCGCGCAGATGCAGCGCAACGAGCAGATCTGCCCGAAAAACAGCCCGGATAATAAGACTGACGGTAAAAAGTCGGATGATGACATGAAGGACAAAGACAAGACTAACGGTAAAAAGACGGAAGATGATAAGAAGAGCGAAGATAAACCCGACGGTAAAAAGACGGATGATGGCGTGAAGGGCGAAGATAAGAAAGATAAGAACAATAATCAATATTCCAGACAATGGTATAAAGAATCCCCGTATAGAGGAGACTTTTCATAGAATTAACCGCTTTGATTTCTGTCTGCAAATTATAATCAGAACAGCCCGTGTATGCTTCCGTCGTCGTCTATCGTCATGTTCTCGGCGGCGGGCACTTTGGGCAGCCCGGGCATCGTCATCATCTTGCCCGCGTAAACAACCACGAAGCCCGCGCCCGCTGAGAGCTTTAGCTGGCGCACCGTCATTATAAATCCCTCCGGCCTGCCGACCTTCTCGGGGTCGTCAGAAAGGGAATACTGCGTCTTCGCGACGCATATGGGAAGCCCTGTGTAGCCGTTCTCCACAAGATGCTCTATGTTGCGCAGCACGTCGGCGCTGTAATGCACCTCTGACGCGCCGTATATCTTCTTTGCGAGAGCGCCTATCTTTGCCTGCAGTGTGTCGTCAAGAGCATAGGGATAGCGCGGCTCTGTCTTTTGTGCCGCCTGCATTACCGCGCAAGCCAGCTCTTCTCCGCCTGCGCCGCCTTTTTCCCAGACCTCGACGGAAACGGCGGTCGCCCCTTTTTGGGCGCACAGCCTTTTGAGCAGCGATATCTCTTCGACGGTGTCCGTTGAGAAGCGGTTTATCGCTACCACGACGGGCAGACCGAACACGCCCGTCAGGTTATCTATGTGCTTTTCGAGATTCGCGAATCCTTTTCTCAAAGCAGTCTCATTCGGCTTATCCCACTCGCCCTTTTTTAGGCCTCCGTGGCATTTGAGCGCGCGAAGCGTCGCCACGAGCACAACGGCGTCGGGCCAAAGCCCCGCCTGGCGGCATTTTATATCGAGGAACTTCTCTGCGCCAAGGTCCGCCCCGAAACCCGCCTCTGTCACGACCCAGTCGGCGAGCTTAAGCGCCGTTTTCGTTGCTATAACGCTGTTGCAGCCGTGCGCGATATTAGCGAACGGCCCGCCGTGCATAAACACGGGGGTTCCTTCAAGCGTCTGCACGAGGTTTGGCTCTATTGCGTCTTTAAGCAGCACTGCCATCGCTCCCGTGGCGCCTAAGTCTCCGGCTAGCACAGGGCGCCCGTCAAACGTGTAGCCTATCTTTATGCGCCCGAGGCGCTCTTTTAAATCGTGCAGGTCTTCGGCGAGGCACAGCACGGCCATCACCTCGGAAGCCGCTGTTATGTCGAACCCGTCCTCGCGGGGCATGCCGTTAGCGCTTCCTCCGAGGCCGCACGTTATCATGCGAAGCTGGCGGTCGTTGACGTCGGCGCAGCGCTTCACCGTTATTTTTCTCGGGTCTATGCCAAGAGCGTTTCCCTGATATATGTGGTTGTCGACAAGCGCGCACAAAAGATTGTTCGCGGCCGTTATGGCGTTCATGTCTCCCGTAAAGTGAAGGTTAATGTCCTCCATGGGTATGACCTGCGAATAGCCGCCTCCCGCGGCGCCTCCCTTTATACCGAACACCGGCCCGAGCGAGGGTTCGCGCAGCGCGAGGAACGTCTTTTCACCGAGGCGCGACAGAGCGTCGGCAAGGCCTATGGAAACGGTGGTCTTGCCCTCGCCTGACGGCGTCGGGTTTACCGCGGAAACGAGTATAAGCCTTCCGTACTTGCCGCTGCTTATCCTTTCGGTTATTTTAAGCGATACCTTCGCTTTGTTTGAGCCGTAGGGTATAAGTTCTTCGGGCTGAACGCCGGCCTTTAGCGCTATATCGTACGCAGGCTTTATTTTTGCAGTTTTCGCTATTTCAAGATCCGTTTTAAACATAGCTCTTTCCTTTTAATATATGCGTATATCAGTTGATTATCAGCTGTTTTAATATGATTGTCAATGTTTTATGCAAAAAATACAGCGACCGCGCATATATATACACAAGCAAAAAGAAGGCCATGAGCCTTCTTTCGAAATGTCTGATTATTTACGCCGCATCCGCTTTATTCATCCTGTACGCGTGGCGCACCGCACGGACGCCGTCGTCGGCGAGCATTATCACAAACGCCACGAGCAGCATCGCCCAGAAACCGCTCGTTATCGTGCCTCCCGCTATGCCGCTGGCTATTACGAGCGTAAGAAGGTTGGCGAACACGCTCGCGATCCCCAGCGTAAAAATGTTGAACGGCAGCGCTATAGTGACTATTATCGGGCGGATGAACGTGTTGACTGCAGCGAGTATCAGCGCCGCGACGAGCATCGCCGTTATCTGTGCCTCGGGCAGCAGCCCAATCGCCATGCTTGCGAGCAGTATGCCGAAGTATAGCGTGGCTTTTATACCATATCTTAATAAAAACATATCTTATTACCTCAACAATACTTTTACTTTAACGCGGGCGTCCTTAGACTTTATGTCGACGTCCACTACGTCCAAAGAACCGTAGTCCTGCACCATCATAAGGGCGTTTTCCACGTTGTATAAAACGCCGAAAGCCCTTTTGCTGACCCGCCGGAAGAGCCACAGTATATCCATGAACCCTTCCAGCACCTCGTTAACGCATCTGAACGGCATCAGTATGAATATAGGAAACCATCCTATGCGCACCGATATCAGTACGAACCTGCTCTTTCTAGTCGACATACACCCTCACCGTGGCGCCTTTCTCGGCATCTCCGGTCACTACGTTTATAAGCTCTTCGTTGAGCTCGCCGTCCTCAAACAGCTCTATGAGTTCCTTCAAATCTATTGCGTCAAGGTCTATTCCGCTTTCAGTAAGCTCGCTTTTTACGTCTTTAGGCACGAGAGCCAGCAGTCCCGCCGCTTTTTTGGCTATAGCGAGAGGCACGTTAATGGTGACTTTCGCCTGTTCCGTTTTTTCGGGGTCGTTTACGTCTACCCTTACTCGCAGCATCGAACGCTTGCCGACTGCAGGCTTTTTGGCTTCGCTGCCGACTTCCCCTATAGCCGAGAGAAGCTTTTCGCCCTCTTCGGGAGTTACCTTTCCCGACTTTACCATCTCCAGGACCCTCAATGTTTCTTCACTCATTTTTTTATCTTCCTTTCAAATTATATACTTTTTAATATCTCAGCCGCCTCAGCGGCGGTGATCTCGCCTTTGTCAAGCCTGTCAAATATTTTTTTTCGTTCTTCTTTTATCTCGTCTGTCGACATGCTGCTCTCGAGCCCCAGCTTTTTTATCACTGCATCAAGTTTCCCGCGCACTGTCGGGTAAGAAATGCCCATTGCCTTTTCCACGTCCTTTATGCTTCCGCGGCACCTGAGGAACGTAAGCACGAAGAACTCGTCTTCGTCGCTTAGCCTGCAAAAGTCACAGCCGCTGAATTTGCCGGACAGCTCGCTTTTACAGCCGCTGCACGTCAGCCTTGTCGTTTCATACTGTCCGCCGCATACCGGACATGTTGAGGGCGCCTTTCTTTTCACTGTATCACTTCTCCTAAGCTCATGTTATTGCGCTTTGCCTTTAATTATATTATATTAATACTCTGATTTATTAAGAATGTCAATAGTAAAATTAAAATATTTAATTAAATAATTAAAATAATTAAGCTTAATGGCAATAACAGCAGATAAAACCGTTCGCTTAACATGGAAAAGAACAGGCGTTTGGAGCGATGCAGAAAAAACTTATACTGCGGTCGCAGTATAAGTTCGGTGGAGAATAGATGTAGCCAAAGCAATTTGGTCTGTGATAACATGTGTTTCAAAAGAACTCAAGCGGCCGTTAAAGAAGCAAAAAGCGGCTATGGAAATTAGGGAGAAGATAAGCATGAACGTGATGCTCGCAAAGAAGTATGATAATGCACAACGGATAAAGATAAGCGAAGTTTTTGTTGAAGGCTTTTATCAGTGGCTGAAGTTCTTTTCAAAAGATAAGGCAAAATTAGCGCACGCGTTTGAGCACATGTTTAATCTTAGCGTCTTTTATGTTGCGGTAATCGATGATGAGGTTGCGGGAATAGCGGCCTGTGCGGATGAAAGCTCCTCATCAATACGTCTTGAAAAAGCGGAGTCTAAAAAGCATCTGGGTCTTATAAAGGGATCGATTGCTTTTCGGATATTAAAAAGGGAATTGGAAGATAAGCAATATCCGTTCACTATTGAAAAAGGCATGGGAATGATCGAGTTTGTGGCCACGTCTGCGAAACATAGAGGAAAAGGCGTTGCGACGGCTATCTTAAATAATATATTTGATTACACTGCGTATTCTGTGTTTGCTCTTGAGGTTGCGGATACTAACGAGAACGCAGTAAGGCTGTATGAAAAACTCGGGTTTGCCGAGTTTATGCGCGTAAAGCATAAACACAGCAAGCAAAGCGGTATTAATCACCTGGTATATATGAAATACTTCAAATAAAAATAACAAGCGAGCAGGCCATATAAAACGCAGCGTCCCAAAAACCCGTGCGAATACACCCCGGCGTTTTTCTGTTTTGATAACGTACTTGAAACGCTGTATAAAAGGGCGGCAAAAACACCGTCTGTAAACATTATCCCTCCTATGAAGTTTTTGATGATAGACGGCTGCTAAGATCCTAATACAAGCAAGGATTTTGAGGATGCCGTCACAGCATTATATGCTGTTTCGTACGGTTTAAAATTTTTGCCCAAGAAGGGGATAATTCCCGAAGGATATTTTGATTACAGGGTGTCAGCGCTCGAAGGGCTTTGGGACATGCCAAAGGGTATTGAGTATTCTCTTGAAAACAAAGATAAGTTCTTATGGACGCTGATGATAATGCAGCCCCTCGTTTGTGACCGACGAGCTTTCAACAATGTGCGCAAGGCGCAGGAAAAGAAAAAAGGACCTCGAGCGTTTAATAAATTAAGACTTGAAACGTATGATGAAGGACTTTGCTGCCAAATGCTGCACATAGGCACGTACGACTCCGAGCCAGCCACGTTCGGGATAATGATGAGACATGCAGAAGAAAACGGCTACAGGCGCAAGAGAAAAGCCATCATGAGATATATATGTCGGACGCAAGACGGATGAGAGCGGAGAAGCTTAAGACTATATTACGATTCAAGGTTTTAAAATGCGATTAAAAAGAAAAATTATTGGGCGCAAAGAAAAACGGGCAGCGATAAGTGCCCGTCCGTTATATTGCAGCGACCGAATATGGTCTGTTTTTACCCGTGGGCAAAACACGATTATGTCTATATGCAGTTTAACATCCGAATCCACTTTGGAAGCAGCGAGGTGATTAATCATATGATTCCATCCATTTTGAATTGTTATTATAAATTAATATCAAGATTCATATAGGTAAATAATAAGCCTTTATAGATACTATTATGATTAACTGAATATATATTGGAAGCTTATACTTGTATTTTAAGATTAATAATATTCGCGCTGCGCTATATATAGCTTCTGACCTAAATTTGAACTATATAATGTATAGTATGATTGCGCTCTGGCTTGCTCATTATAATAATATGAATATAGCCGGTATGGTTGAGTATTTGCTGCTGAAACGACAGCTTGCTTTTTGGAAAATATTTTTACGATTCAGCGCATAAAAGCAATAAAAATGGGATAAAAACGTGTTGACAACGCGGGGGTGAATTTGGTAGTATATTTAAGCGCTCGCTTGAGGGCGCTATAAGAACCTTGTAAAAACGGCATAAAGCAAACAGGAGCATTA
>JAEYPS010000033.1 GCA_023410475.1 Bacillota bacterium
GTTCAAGGGCGTGTATCTGAACTGGATGGAAAACATCCACGACTGGTGTATTTCGCGTAAGCTCTGGTGGGGGCACCGCATTCCAGTCTGGTACTGCGACGACTGCGGCGAGATCACCGTCTCCCGCGGCACGCCCTGCAAGTGCGAGCACTGCGGCAGCGAACACATCCATCAGGACGAAGACACCCTCGACACCTGGTTCTCCTCCGCCCTCTGGCCCTTCTCCACGCTGGGCTGGCCGGACGAGACTCCGGAACTGAAACACTATTTCCCGACCAATACACTGGTCACGGGTTACGACATCATCTTCTTCTGGGTCGCCCGCATGATCTTCTCCTCGGTGGAGCAGATGGGCACCTATCCCTTCGATACCATCTTCATCCACGGCATCGTCCGCGATGAACTGGGCCGGAAGATGTCGAAGTCCCTCGGCAACGGCATCGACCCGCTGGTCGTCATCGACAAATACGGCGCAGACGCTCTCCGCTTCACGCTCGTCACCGGCAACAGCCCCGGAAACGACATGCGCTATTCGGAGAAGAAGGTCGAAGCCTCCCGGAACTTTGGCAACAAGATTTGGAATGCCGCCCGGTACATCCTCATGAACCTCGACGGTTCCGAGGGACCGGCAAAGCTTCCCGCCGCCGAAGACCTCGCGATCGAGGACAAGTGGATCCTTTCGAAATTCAACACCCTCTGCAAAGAGGTCAGCGAGAACATCGACAGCTATGAACTGGGCGTGGCCCTCGCCAAGCTATACGACTTCATCTGGGACCTGTTCTGCGACTGGTACATCGAGATCTCCAAGATCCGTCTCCAGGAAGGCGGCAAGGGCGCCGAGACCGCGAAAGCCGTTCTCATCTACTGCATGGATGGCATGCTGAAGCTGCTCCACCCCTTCATGCCCTTCCTCACGGAGGAGATCTGGCAGTCCCTGCCCCATGAAGGAGACACCATCATGCTGGCTCCGTATCCGGAGTACACCGGGGCACTCGACTTCTCTGCCGAAGAGACCGAGTTTGAGCGGATCATGACGGCCGTCCGTGCCATCCGTGCCCGCCGCTCCGAGATGAACGTCCCGCCGTCGAAGAAGTCCGCGGTCCATTTCGACACACCCTTCGAAGACACCTTCCGATCCGGCGTCGTCTACATCCAGAGACTGGCTTCCGCCACGGAAGTGACGGTCGGCGGCGACTTCGACACCGAAGGCGCGGTCAACATCGTCACGGCCGACGCGCAGATCTACCTGCCCATGAACGAGCTCGTCGATCTGGACGCCGAAAAGGAACGGCTCACCAAAGAACTGGAAAAGGCACAGAAAGACCTCGCCTTCTTCGAAAAGAAGCTGAACAATCCGGGCTTTGTCAACAACGCTCCGGCCGCGGTCGTGGAAAAAGACCGCGCTTCGGCTGAAAAAATCAAAGACAAGATCAACCTTCTGGAAGAAAGCCTTAAAAACCTGGCTTAAATTTCGAAGACCGGGAAGCACGGCCTTCCCGGTTTTTCTCTCTTTTGGAGATGATACAGTATGTTCGAAAAGAAACGTTCCGCCCTCATCATCGGCTGCGGCCGGCTGGGAGGGCACATCGCGGAATACCTGGCAGAGCACGGGCTGCGGGTCACCATCATGGATGAGGACCCGGAGGCCTTCCGGCGCCTGTCCGAGTCCTTCGGCGGGCTCCTGCTGCAGGGCAACGGCATCGACGAGGCACAGCTGGTCCGTGCCGGCATCGAGACGGCGGACCTCTTTGTCGCCGCCACCGGCGACGACAGCCGCAACAACCTCCTGGCACAGCTCGCGTGCCGGATCTACGAGGTGCCCACCGTCTTCGCCCGGTTCGACGACGCCAATTATGAAAAACTGGTCGAAGACCTGCCCATTCGCGGCATCTTCCCCTTTACCCTGTCCCTGGCAGAGTTCGAGAAAGACTTTGAATTCCTGTTTGGAGAGGAGGACTGAGCATGCATATCGTCATCGCGGGCGGCTATGAGCAGACCGACTTCCTCATCGAGAACCTCAAGGAAAACGGCCACAAGCTCACCGTCATCAACGCTCATAAAGAATACTGCGAGAAACTGTCGGCCCATCACGACCTGCCGGTCTTCCACGGAGACCCCACCCGGTTCTACGTGCTGAAAGAGGCGGGCATCGACGGCGCGGACGTCCTCGTCTCCCTGTCGGAACGCGACGAGACCAACCTCGCTGTCTGTCAGTTCGCGAAGAAGTGCTTCGGCATCCCCCACACCGTCTGTACGGTCCGCAACCCGAAAAACGTGCAGCTGTTCCAGGAACTGGGCGTCGGACACGTTCTGAGTTCCACCCACATGGTCGCCAAATTCCTGACCGAGGCCGCCACCATCCAGGATCTCGTCGAGACCCTGCCGCTCGAGGACAACCGGGTCAACCTGTTCTCCGTCGTCCTGAAGGGCGATGAACAGTGCATCGGCCGCAACCTCATCCAAATGACCCTGCCGGGCAACACCATCATCGGCTGCATCATCCGCGCGAACGGCTCCATGGTCGTTCCCTCCGGTACCGACGTCCTGACGACCGGAGACAAACTCTACATCCTGACCGCTCCCGGCCAGCAGGACCTCGTCCTGAAAGCGTTGAAGGGGTAACGATATGAGTCCACAGGCTTCCTTACGCATGGACCGCATCGCTCTGGTGCGGTCGCTGGGCTTCCTCTGCCTGATGCTGACGGTCATCCTCCTGGGGCCTCTCTTCCTCCTGATCTTCTGGCCGGAAGAGTCCCATGAGGCAAAGGCCTTTCTGGTCCCCGCGGCAGCCACGCTGCTGACCGGGGGCATCCTGCTGCTCCTCAGCCGGGGACAGCGGGCGCTCGTCCTGCGCAAACACGCCAGCTCGATGATCCTGCTCGTGCTCTGGATCGTCGCGGTGGCGTTCTGCTCCATCCCGTTCATGATGGTGGGCTATTCCGTGCCCCAGGCCGTCTTCGAGTCCATGAGCGGACTCACCACCACCGGCCTCTCCGTCACCGATGTCACGGCCGTGAGCCACCTCGTCCTTCTGTACCGGTCGCTCCTCCACCTCATCGGCGGCGTCGGCCTCGTCCTGGTCCTGACCGCCATCCTCGCCAACTATTACGGCATGCAGCTCTTCACGGCAGAGGGGCACACGGACCGGCTCTCCACGAGCCCCTTCCGTTCCGCCCGGACCATCCTTACCCTTTACGGCAGTTTCATCATCGCGGGCATCATCCTGTACGTTCTGTCCGGGATGCCGCTGTTTGACGCCGTCAACTACTCCATCTCGGCCGTCGCCACCGGCGGGTTCTCCATCCACCCGGACAGCATCGGCCATTTCGCCAGCGTCCCCATCGACATCATCACCATGGTCCTCATGCTGATGGGCGCCACCAACTTCATGGCCAGTTCCATGCTGTTCCGGGGTCGCTTCAAAGACTATTTCACCCATGTAGAAGTCCGCTGCGTCATGGTCCTCCTCGCCATCGCGGGGCCCGTCGGCGCGGTCCAGCTGGTGCTCGAC
>JAEYPS010000035.1 GCA_023410475.1 Bacillota bacterium
CATAGGCTTGTGCATCTTCCAATCTCATTCTAAAGTCGAACATAGCTTCTATATAAGGGTTATCCATATTAGTTTCAACTATCATTCTTCTTACATCAATGTTGTCTACTGCTAGGAATATAAATCCGTTTAAGGTATCTCCTTCTTCATATGCACAGTCATTTTTAGTAACTTCTATGCTAGGATTTATTGCTTTTACTAGTTCCTCTACAGCATCTACTTTCTTTGCTCCAATTTGATTGAATGTGAAAGCTTGATTAGCTATATTATGAGGTGTTACTGTATCGAAATCCCAAAGCCTTAAGTTGGTGATACCAAGCCTTGCTAAGTTTATTGCTACGTTAGAGCCTATAGCTCCACAGCCTATAATGTGAATGTCTTTATCCTTTAATTTAAGAGGGTCGAAGAAGTCTAGTGATTTACTTAAGTCTATCAATATCTATCCCTCCACTTTCCATTTAGATAAGCCTCTACATCTTCGTATTGTTCATCTAAATAACTACTTATTTTAGTTTCTTCTTGAGGTTGATAACCTTGGTAAGGTGTTCTTCCTCCCCATTTAGTAGTTACAGGTGCTTTAAATGGCTTATCTTTTACGTTTTCTGCTACTTTTTTGTACCATTCATCAGCAGTTTCATGATTTAAACCTATAGAGATGTTTATATCAGCCTTTTCATATAATAAACCTTGAGCCATATCATAATAAATTGTATTTATATCTCCTGATTTATTAACTATGAAGAATACATAGAAGTCATCATCACCTAATTGGTCTAATATTTGCTTATAAAAAGCTAGATCAGTTCCTGATGGGCTAGTACCCATACTAACATGTGAATGTCCATGGCCTCTTAGAGAGTTGAATGTATCGTTATTTAGTGAGTGCATCCAAGGGCCATATTTTTCTTCATCAGCACTAACTGTTACAGCTGTTACTTGTTGAGGATATATTAATACATCTGTTACAAGTAAGTTATTTCCGTCTTTAACTACTGTTGAATGCCATCCTATTTCTTTTGAGCTGTTCTTAACTAGTGTATGCATCTTAACCCAAGCTTCAGGTGTGAAGTATATATTAACCTTTGGCTCTGATTTTAATAATTCTGAGATAAGAGCATCAGCTTTACTGAATTTGTCTTTCCTTAAATTGTTGAAGTTTCTTCTAAGTCTAGCATCTAACCTATCATTAAAGTTCACTACTTTCATTCTCTTTCACCTCTACTTGTAATTCTTTGAATGTTTTAACTTCTTTACTTCTTAAATTATAAAACCTTAAATTGTCTAGACCTACCATTGTAATTCTTCCTTGCATATAGTTTATTACTGTGCCATCAGAATAGTTTATATTACTTACAGCTACTACAAGTTGACTTATAGCTGTTACTAAATCCATATCTACTAATGCTTTAGATACTGCATGTGTATTACCTCCGAAGCAATTATAGCCTATTAAATGAGGATTTATGAAGCCATCTTCATCAAGAACTATTTCGTTACCACTTTGGTTAGCCACAAAGAACCTAGCATCACCAGGGTTTACTACTAATGTAGCTTTACAGAGTAATTTTTGTTGAGGATTTTTAAGCATAAAGTCAAATAATGGTGTAAGTCTTGGGTAAGCATCTCTTATTATGAACTTTCTAAGTAGTGCTTCATCATAATATCTAACTGGAGTGCTTATATGAAGTGTTACAGTAGTTTGTCCATTGTTCTGTCCTAGTGTAAACTTCTTAATAGCTTTGTTGTTATTTATAAATTGCTCTAATTCTAAAGCTTTATCTTGTGAGCCATCTTCCTCAGCTAATTCTAAGCCCATTAAGGTCATTTGTAGATTTCTTACTTCTCTTGTGTAATCTGATATGTTATCTAAGTAACCTTTTATTCTACTCTCAAGGTTTTCTATTGAGTTCTTAACTCTAGTCTTTTCTCTAGCATTAGATTTATTGAATAAAGGACATAATATTGCTTTACCTTGCTTTTGTTCTGTCTTTTTAACTAATGGTTTAAGTGGTTCTAGGACTTCTTTTGCCTTAGCCATATAGGCATCCACATTACCTTTTATTAAAGAGTCTATAATAACAAAATACTCATGAGGTACTGGTTCTTCTTGTAATAGCAAGTACTTAAAGTAAGTGTAGATAGCTACTACCTCTTTTAAATATTGTGCTGAAGTGTAAGGTAAGTTAGACATTTCATTAGAGGTCATATCTAGTACAACTACAAAGCTGGTTCCTCTATAGAATACTGTTGCATCTACATCTAATTTTCTCTTTATAAGCTCAGCTATTGATGTTTCTTCTTCGATGTCTGTTATTGTAGCTTTTATATTACCTATAATACCTTTGATGTATTTAGTTACAGCTATTATTTGTAGGTTTAGTGCATTGTTTTGTATAGGTTCAAATGCTCTTCTTATTGTATGTGAATTACCATCTGTCCATTTACCTGACATAAACTGTATCATAGGTTGTACTGTGAAATTTCTTTTATAAAGTACATTGTTATAAAGCCTAAGTATCATTGGGACATTTAAAGCATAGTGGTCATACCAGTTTTCTTGTGGAAATATAGTATTATAAACACTTTTTGTTAGGTCAAATAATTCTTGATTATTACCAGCAGCAGTTAAGACATCTGCAGGCTTTTTAACTAGTTCTCGAAGTTGTTCTGTATCCATTGTTTTCACCTCTTTTCAAGGGAGCCGAAGCCCCCATCCACCCTTAATTACTTAGCATTATCAGCTTTTACAACTGCGATCAAGTATGAGCCTTCTTCTACATCTAACTCAGCTAAAGAGTAATCAAGTTCTTCTCTGTCTACAGGCATTCCATCTATATGAATAGTTGCATTAGCATTAACTCCGTTGTCAGTTAAAACACTTCTTAAAGAAGCTCCTTCATTAGCAATAACAGTCTTTCTTGATAAGTTAGTTCCGATTGTAATATTAATCATATTAAATTCCTCCGCTTTCATATATTTATTTTATTTTTATTGGATTTATAAGGATAAGGAGTGGACTTGAAGCCCAATCCTATTCAACTATTGTAATTCTAGCTTTTATAGCTTCTCTTACAGTTGCAAGTTCTTCGTACTTAGCTTGAGCTGCCTCTTCTAGTACTTCTGCCTTAGCTAAAACGTCTATAACTTTGTCTACTACATATTCTGCTACATCTTCTACGCCTTCAGGGATTGAGTATCTAACTGTTGCAAAGCCTTCTGCATTTTTTCCTGAGTACACGATACAGTAAGGTTTAACTTCACCATATTCTCCAGTAGCAATTCTAAATGTTTCATTACCTTCTTCATCCTTAGTAACTAATGTTTGTGGTGCTTGAGCCTCTAATGCTGCAATAACCTCGAATTTTAATGCTGATGTGATAGTAGCAATTCCAACCTCTTTAATAACTTTTACGTTCATATTTAATACCTTCCTTTTCTTTTATTTTTTATTTTAAGTGGGCTTTTTTTAACCTCACCTAATTAACAACCTTCCTAAAATCCAACTGCATTAACTCTGACTGAGTAAATAAAGCTGGGTCGTCCTCGTAATCTCTTACAAGTCCTAAATTACCTCTAAAATCTTTCCTCAAAGTGTAATCTTCCGTTGAGTCTGTATATCTTCCTTCTTCACCTGTAATTAAAACTTCCCACAAATACATAACTTTCACATCCTCTGTATAATTAACTTGTAAACTGGTTACACTTTTTAATAGATAGCAAGTACCTTGATGAAGCGAAACCTATCGGCTTAATACGCTAGCTCATTAAGTTTGTTGATTAAGGCCCTGTTTTTGTCTGCTCTTTCTCTGATAAGCATTGCTGTAAGTGCGGAGCTATCAGGGTCTAGTTTTAACAAATGTTTACCATCCACACTCATTGAAAATTTTGCATTCCTAACTATTAATTCTCTTTCATCTTCTGTTAAAATTATTGATTGTTCCATAATCCATTCCTCCTATTATTTATATTGTTTTATATCTTGTATAAACTCTTTGAAAGCACCCATATCTAAGCTTTTTTTCTTAGCAAAATCATTATTTGGTGTCAAAGAAATATCAAAATCACTTAAACTTATCAACCCTCCATCAACAACAAAACCTTTATACACATTAACATATTCAATTGCTCTCTCAACACCTAACATGTCCAATAAACTCTTCTGAATAAATCCTTCATCAACTAAGAACTCACCAATAAGTTTCTTTAAATGTTCTTCATTAACAACAGCTATTGAATAACTTGCTAGTTCTTCTGTTTCTTTGTTGTAGGTTATTAGAAATCCTGGTTGCATATCTAATATTATGTCTAAATCTTCATCTGTAATGTTTTCTTCCTTTTGTAATTCTTCTAAGTGCATGTCTAAAGCCTTGTATATAGCTTTTTTAACTTCTGATGGGCATTCTGTATCCTCATATGCACTTTGATAAGCTAGCACATATTCCTTAACTGAGAACACTTTATCTTCCTTAGTATCTAAACATCCACAAAAACCTATAAAACTTGCATTACATAAATCATAAACATCTTGCATTGTTTCAAGTGATAAAACCTTTTCTACAGGTAAATCAAAACCGCTAATTAAGTCCTCTAATAATACCTTTGGAACTTTTGAGTCCTCTAAATCACCATTGTTTAGAAACACACCTAAACTTTCTTTTCCCATTGAAATAACGTGATAAAAACCTAATTGTTTCATAATACATCCTCCATAATCATTCTTCTATATTTAATTTTAACCCTGGAATTACTGTAAGTGAGGCTAGAATTAACCACACACACAAAACATAACCAACCTTTAACCATTGCCACATGATAGGTTTCCTCCTACTCGTTAGATTCTGCTTTAGATTCTTGCATTTTAAGTCTTTCTGTTACCCAAACTGTAAGTTCATCCCAGTTTTTAGCCTCGGCTTCTTCCCAAGGTAACATATCTAATGCTTTTGACATCTCTTCTAGTGTCATATACCAATTCCCTCCAATTCTTCAGAGAAATCTGAGGTATTATTATATAAATCGTCTACAGAATAGCCTTCTAAATCTAAGGCATCTTTCATAAGTTCTAAGGGGTCTACTTTTCTAAGGTTATATTTTGGGTGTGTAGTAGAACCATGTAGTATAGATTGAACTACATGTTTGTTGACACCAAGCATTGAAGCTGCTTCGTGGATAGATTTAGCAACATATTGCACAAAGCCAGCCTTGTCCATTCTTGCAACAGGACATTTTATTTGAATATTAATAGATTTATTATAGTTTGACATGATTTATGCACCTCTTTTTTTTAATAATATTATAGTTATAGAGGTGTATTAAAACAGTTATTTACATATTTAACTACATATTAACACACCTGCTATATATTGGCAACTAAAATTTTACTATGTTTTGAACAT
>JAEYPS010000016.1 GCA_023410475.1 Bacillota bacterium
GTCTTAGAAATCACGTTGTTATATTCCCAGCATCCCACTATGTTACAACAAAAGAAAGAATAGACCAAGCTGTAATTGATATCGAAGAAGAATTAAAGGATAGAATAGAATATTTTAAAGAAAATGATAAATTATTAGAAGCACAAAGAATAGACCAAAGAACTAGATATGATGTGGAAATGTTAAAGGAAATAGGATTCTGTCAAGGTATAGAAAACTATTCAAGACATATAACTGGCAGAAATGCTGGAGAGAAGCCGTATACTTTAATGGATTTCTTCCCAGATGATTATTTAATTATAATAGATGAATCACATGTAACTGTACCACAAATAAGAGGTATGTATGCAGGAGATAGATAAAGAAAAGGTTCTTTAATTGATAATGGATTTAGACTTCCATCAGCTTATGATAATAGACCTTTAAACTTTGATGAATTTGAAGATAATATAAATCAAATACTATTTGTAACAGCTACTCCAGGTCCTTATGAAATAGAAAAATCAACAACTATAGCAGAACAAATAATAAGACCTACAGGACTTTTAGACCCTATAGTTGAAGTCAGACCTATAAACAATCAAATAGATGACTTAGTAGGTGAAATAAATACTATTATAGATAAAGGTGAGAGAGTATTAATAACTACACTTACAAAGAAAATGAGTGAGGATTTAACAAACTACTTAAAAGAAATAGGAATTAAGGTAAGATATCTTCATTCAGATATAGATACTCTAGAAAGGGTTGAAATAATAAGAGATTTACGATTAGGTAAGTTTGATGTACTTATAGGTATAAACTTACTTAGAGAAGGACTAGATATACCAGAAGTATCATTAGTAGCTATTTTAGATGCGGATAAAGAAGGTTTCTTAAGATCTGAAACATCACTTATACAAACTATAGGTAGAGCTGCTAGAAATGCAAATGGAAAAGTAATAATGTATGCAGATAAAATAACTAGGTCTATGAATAGTGCTATTGAAGAAACCAGTAGAAGAAGAGAAATACAGATGATGTATAACAAAGAGCATGGAATAACTCCTCAAACAATTAAGAAGAGTGTTAGAGATGCTATTGAGGCAACAGTAGTAGCTGATGAGGAAGCTGTTTATGGAGCTATAGATACTAATGATATAGAAAGTATAAAAGAATCTATAATATCTCTTCAAGAAGAAATGATGGAAGCTGCACAGAACTTACAATTTGAAAGAGCAGCACAATTAAGAGATAAGATAAAAGAATTAGAAGATAAATTAAATTAATAAATATAATTAGACAATATATTATAAGAGAAGGGACATTTATTTATGAATGATAAAATCATAATAAGAGGAGCTAAAGAACATAACCTAAAAAATGTAGACTTAACTCTTCCTAGAGATAAGTTTATAGTTTTTACTGGGCTATCAGGTTCAGGTAAATCGTCATTAGCTTTTGACACTATATATGCAGAAGGACAAAGAAGGTATGTAGAAAGTTTATCTGCATATGCAAGACAGTTCTTAGGACAAATGGAAAAACCTAATGTAGAGTATATAGAAGGACTATCTCCCGCTATATCAATAGACCAAAAGACAACATCAAAAAATCCACGTTCTACAGTAGGTACAGTAACAGAAATATACGACTACCTAAGATTACTATTTGCAAGAGTAGGAGAAGTATATTGTCCTGTATGCGGAGAAAAAATAAGTCAAATGACTATTCAAGAAATAGTTGATAAGATAATGGAGTTTCCAGAAAGAACGAAACTTCAAATATTAGCCCCTGTAGTTAGAGGACAAAAAGGAACTCATAAAAAAGTTATAGAAAATATTAAAAAAGATGGATTTGTAAGAATAAGAGTAGATGGAGAAAATCACGAAGTAACAGATGATATTGAGTTAAATAAAAATCAAAAACATAATATAGAAGTTATAGTAGATAGAATAATTATAAAAGATGGAATAGAAAGTAGACTTGCAGACTCTATAGAAACTTCTATAAAACTATCAGATGGATTAGTAATAGCTCAAATAATAGATGGTGAAGAAATATTATATTCAACAAAGTTTGCATGTCCAGAACATGGTATAGGTATAGAAGAATTATCTCCAAGAATGTTCTCATTCAATGCTCCATTTGGTGCGTGTGATACATGTAATGGATTGGGAGAAAGTAAAGAAGTAGATCCAGACTTAGTTGTACCTAACAAAGAACTATCTATAAAGCAAGGTGCTATAGCAGCTTGGGGTTCAGTAGGAGCTAGTGATGATACTTATTATAGTAAAATGGTAAAGAGTCTTGCTGAAAAATTCAATGTAGACTTAGCTACTCCATTTAAAGATTTACCAGATGACTTTGTTCAAGAGTTACTATATGGTAAAGATAATATAATGGTTGAGTTTGTATATGAGTCTAAATATGGAGGGTATAGACAATATAAGGCTCCATTTGAAGGTGTAATAGTAAATCTAGAAAGAAGATATAGAGATACTAATTCTGATTACTCTAGAGAAAAGATAGAAGAATTTATGGCAGAAATACCTTGCCCTAAATGTAAAGGAAATAGATTAAGAAAAGAAGTATTATCAGTTTTAATAGATAATAAAAATATAATGGAAGTAACTGATTTCTCAGTTAATGAATTAATAAACTATATTGAAAATATAAACTTAAGTGAAAAGCAAAGATTCATAGCTCATGAAATATTAAAAGAGATAAAGGGAAGAGCAGAGTTCTTAAGAGATGTAGGATTAGACTATCTAAATCTTTCAAGAAAAGCTGGTACTTTATCTGGAGGAGAAGCTCAGCGTATAAGACTAGCTACTCAGATAGGTTCTGCTTTAGTAGGAGTATTATATGTTCTAGATGAGCCTAGTATAGGATTACATCAAAGAGATAATGATAGGCTAATAAAAACTTTAAGACATCTAACAGATATAGGAAATACTCTTATAGTAGTAGAAC
>JAEYPS010000018.1 GCA_023410475.1 Bacillota bacterium
CTGGGCGGGCAGTTCTTATCTCAGTTTCTGTTTCTCATTCGTGGTTTTATTCAAGTGCAAGCCTGTTCTTACTAAAATTAACACCCCGTCTTCTCCTGAAAACGGGGTGTTTGTCATTAACCTGAGAAGCTTTGCGCTTCTCTTAATATTTATATCATCTGTTATACAGAACCGTATTTCTCTTTGATCCTAACATACCGCTCGAACTGCTCCGTCCATTCCTCAGTATCCTTTGGCTCGTAGCTTTTGACGCTGAAAGAACCGCGGATGACCTCTCGCATCTCACCAAAGCCCTTAACCTCTCCCGACGCCATTACCTGCATCATAAGATTACCTATAGATGTGGCTTCGCTGGGGCCAGCGATAACCTCTCTTCCTATCGCGCTTGCGCTCATCTGGTTGAGCATACTGTCTTTCGAGCCGCCGCCCACGATATGCAGCGTTTCAATGCTCTGCCCTTTTAGCCGTTCAAGCAAGCTCACGGTTTCGCGGTAACTCATCGCGAGGCTCTCATATATCGTTCTTGCTATCTCTCCCTTTGACTCAGGCACAGGCTGTCCGGTGTCCGCGCAGAATCCCTGTATCTTTCTGACCATATCGTTGCCGTCGAAAAACACATGCGCGTTGACATCAATGAAAGACCTGAACGGAGCGGCTTTTTCTGCGAGCCCCATGATATCGTCCCAGCTCGTTTTGTGCTCTCTGTCCCAAAGCTTTTTGCAGTTTTGGATTATCCACATGCCCATTATGTTTTTGAGCAGGCGGTATCCTCCGTCCACGGTGCCTTCGTTCGAAAGGCCGCCGTTATAAACCTCGTCGCTGACTATGGCATCGCGGGATACTGCGCCTACGAGCGACCATGTTCCGGAGGATATGAACGCGTAGTTGTCCAGCGCCGCGGGTACCGACGCTACAGCAGACGCGGTGTCGTGAGAGCCTATGTTATAAACAACGGGTGTTCCTGCAAGCCCCGTATCCTGCCTAATAAACTCGTGGAGCCTGCCTTTTTCAGTGCCGCTCATCTGCAGCGGGGACATCATCGTTTCGGGTATTCCCGCCATACTCAGAATCTGTGGCGACCAGTTTCCCGTTCTGTCCAGCATCTGAGTCGTCGTGGCTTCGGTGTATTCCGTCGATACCTGCCCGCACAGCATATACCCGAGAAGGTCGGGCATCATCAGCATTTTATCGGCTGCCGCGAATTGCGGGTCGCCCGTTTGCGCCATATCATACAGCTGATATATAGTGTTGTATTCGGCGCTTGATATGCCCGTAAGCTCAAATAGCTTTCTGTCACCATGTTTTTTATGGAACGCTTCCATACCGCGTCTGCCCCTGGGGTCCCTGTAAGACCGTGGATTGCCGACAATGCGGCCCTGTCTGTCAATAAAGCCGAAATCTACCCCCCAAGTATCTATGCCTATTCCCGAAAGCGTGCCGTTGCCTTTTGCGTAACGGCTAAGGCCTTCTATTATGTTTGAATAAAGACTAAGCACATTCCAGTAATACGCGTCTCCCACGCGTACATAACTGTTTTCAAAACGATTAATCTCCTCGAGCTTGATGCTCCGTCCGTCAAAATGGCCGAGAATAGTCCTTCCGTTGCTTGCTCCCAAATCAACAGCGATAAACTCTTTCACAGCAGCCTCCTCCACAGATGATCTTTAAATCGGTAATCTTAGTTACCTTGTTTCAGTAAACCGAACGCGTCATGATCCTCTCGGCGGTATGTCTATTTTCCGTATCGAACCGGTTACATATACCGCCGCGCATAGAATCTGCCGATCGGCCTTTGCTTGCCGGTCCGGCCTCGCGCGGGTATAGTAATTATATACCCGCCCTGCTCTATATTCAATGCACACCCCAAAATGCCTCTCGATTTTTTGGTACTCCTTATTAAAACGGACAAAAATAAAGGCAGTATACTGTTTGTGCAATTTATAATTATATAAGCAGTTCATTATCAGCGCCTTGGGCAGACGCTTATTATATAAAGCTTGAAACGAGATATGCTGCAGTTATTATTCCAAGCAGCGACCCGGTCAATATCCTGTCTTTTTTTGTTACCTGACGCTCGCTGCCCGCGTCCTTTATTATCCCGAAGTTTTCCACCCCAACTGACAGCATCCATCCAACTATCGGGCTCACCGCTATTCCCCCCACAATACAGATCAAAGCTATCTGAGCAAGGGAAGCTGACCTTACATATCCGAATCCCACTTCGATAAGCGGAATGAATATGCCGAAGATCAGCACCATCCACAGCAGAGGCGCGAATGTTGCTATATCTATAGGAAATCCCATAAGCCCGCACGCAATCGCAAGCACGCCCAGTATAAGGGCGCTTGCGCCTATGGGCCTTTTGACAACAGCCAGAGGGATCATGAAACTCCGCCAGATGGCTGCCGTCTGACTTCCGCCCAGCAGCGCGCCCGCAATATTCCGAAGAGATGCTATCGCGTAAGTAGGGTTCATTTTAACGAATGCGTTTCCTGCCTCTTTGGGATAATTGGCTTCCTGAAGAGATGTAATCGCTAGCGCGTCAACAGGCCATATCAAAACCGCAAGTATCGCAAAGGGCATTGCGTTCAAAAAGCTTTCAATATTAAGCCCCCACCCTATCGCCCACTTTTCATTCCACCAGACATCGGGGCTGAGTATCGGAAACCCGAATCCGGTTTCAAATACAGGAAACAAGCCGAACGCTGACGATATGATCACCGCCGCGGCGGCACAGACGGGTATTATCAGCCATTTATACTGTAATCTTGATAGCAGTATATAGCATATAAGCCCAGCGGCGATAAGGACAAACAGCAGCTGCGCAGAGCCTGCCGCGTCGGTCCAGCTTTGCAGGCTTTCAAGAGAGCTGCTTATTCCCATCAGTCCGAAAAGAAGCAGTATTCCGCCTTTTGTGCCGGGCCCGTTTAGCTTTATTACCTTGTCGAACTGTTTGAAAAGCGTTATAGCGAGCCCCATGAGGCCAATGAGTATGGCCAAAGGCAGCGGATGCACGCCCGCAATCGCCATGCCGGGGATAAGAGGTATAAGCGGCGCAAGCGTTCCGGGCGGCCCCGCGTACGGATTGAGTACTGCGCTGAATACTATAGTAATTATGCCGGCGACAAAAAGCTCTAGCCTGACGTTTTCGGAAACAAACGTAGGATCGGAAACACTAAGGCCGGCCGCCCACGCGACGGCAAACGCCGCAACAAGAGCAACCTTTCCTATAACGCCCGATAACGCCGGAATAGCGTCCTCAGGCCGAAAGCCATAGTCCTTGAAAGGCTTATTGATACGCCATGCTCTCGGCCTGTATTCATAAAGATCGCTATTAAGCTTTTGCTCTCTTTCGTTTCTTCCCATTACACTCCTGCCGCATATTTGCTCTGTTCTCAGCAGCACATACCGCTTACAGCTTTATCGGTATAAACTTTAGATACTCATTAAGCCCGCCGTCATCAAGACAGCATTCGATTATCTGTTTGCCCAACGGATCAAGATCCTCAGTAACAAACTTAGGCAACTCTTTTTTGAAAAAGTCGGACAGCATCTTTGCTCCCGAGTTAAACCCGCTCTCTGTGACCTCAGGCTGAAGGTCTACCTCAAGCAGCTCGTTGGGCAGGTATGTGCCGTCCACCTTTATGCTTCTCAGCGCATAGCCAAGCAGCGCGCACTTTGACTCCACCAACTGGCTTTCGTTGAATCTCGCGCTTCCCCTTCTCGCCAGGTATTCCCGCGCTATCCACTGAGGCATGAAGCCTACTCTGTAAGCGCCGATGTGCTGGTTGGGTATTAACACATACCTTGTGTTAACGGTCTTAACAATCTGCTCCAAAAGCAGGTTGGCCTGACCGACCATCTTGCCCGTGGCGAACGGCCAGTAAGAGCCAACGCCTTCAGCGCTCATGCCTTCCGTATCGGTAATGCTCGGATTGTCGTATCCTCTCGGAGCTACCAAACGCCACAGCCAGGCAAGCGCGGGGGGCAGCACGTGAAACAGCCCGATGATGCCGTAGGTGGGCTTTTCCTTTGTGCACGGAGGCGTACGCACGCCAAAGCTTCTTAGGTCTATCTCCACAGACTCGTTAACGATATTGGGCACAAGCCTTCTCGGCATTATTACCCGCGGATTAGGGCACGGCCTTTCGGGAGCATCCACCGCGTGCTCCCACAGCAAACACGTAGAATTCGGTACTGCGTCATAATTGAGGAATATAAGCGGCTCCTCGGGATGCGTGCACAGATCCTCGAGATAAGGGTCCGTACCGTACTTTTTGATGTGGTTAGTCCTTAAAAACCATCCGTTTTCTGCGTCTTTGACCACAAGCTTTTTGCTGCCGTTCTGAAGCTTTGGATGGCACATCGCCATATCATCGGTCACCGGCCTTAATTCGCACGTCTCCTTGATATAAAGATATTTATTTTTTAAGGTCACGAGGTTTCTGCCGAGCAGTATTTTTCCGTCCAGCTCCCTGTGAAGCAGCTCGGTCATCTCGCTTTTTCCGCCTCCGCTCGCCCCTTCGTGCATTATGGTTATTATATTGTCATACGGAGTAACGACCATTACCGTCGAGCCGTGCGCGGTCACCCATCCTTCGTCCTCTCCTATTTTTATCAGTATACCATATACGCCCTTTTTTGCGCTCGGCCCGGGATAAAGATTATAGGAAAATAGTTCATACGTTTCTTTCAGCCTGTTATGAACTACCATCTGCTTCCCGTCAAAATGAGTGTGTCTGAAAGGCGGCGCCAGATATATTATTGCCTTTGGCTTAAATCCCTCTTCGAGCTCGCTACCGGGTATGAACCCCTGCAGATCGGCAAGCCCCGCGGCAAAAAAGCCCGCATTATCAGGCGCCACAAGCAGCGCCGGATACCCAAGGTCTTCGTCGCCGACCATGAACGGCATTAGAATGAGGCTCTGAGATGACAGCCAGTCAAGGCTCAGCTTTCTAAGCTGTGAAAAATCTCCCTGGTATCGCTCAATGTACCGCTGTTTATCCGTCGCTTCAGTATCCGCGATCACCATGCAGTCCGGGTCGCGGCGCCTCATATAGACATCATTATAATTGACTACGGCGCCGTTCTTGCATCTGGCAACCGTCGCTTCAACAACGCGCCCTTTTTCCGGAACATCGTACGCAACTTCGAACAAGTCACAGCCCTTGCCGCCCATCGCGAGCTCAAGCAGCTCGCCACGGCTCTGCGGTATTATGACCCGTTCCTGCGCTTTTAACATCGAGCGCAACTCTTCTGATAAAATCATTTTATCAACTACACTATTCATAGCTTTCCCTCCAAGACTCCAGATTAAAATATTCTTCAAAGCCGTCCTTCGTAGATTCATCAATTTATAATTGCTTTACCCTCAGGACATTGCTTTTCCGTCAACGTTACATTGTTCGTCAGTTTCAGGCAGCTTATACTCATAGAAAAATTTGCTCCTGTACAATACAAAAAGCCCTTTTTGCATAGGCAGGCAATAACGAAACCATAGTACCTGCTTACTGCATTAATATGTCGCCATTAAAAAATCCAATATTCATTAGTTTGATTTCTAATAAATATTGGATTACGTTGCATCTGGTACTTTTTCGCTGATAAGCTATGGACTTTTGATGAGCCCATATTATACCCTTTGCTTGGTCTTCCCGTTATATTGACAAATTAAATACCATTAATCTATATCATAATTCTTTCGGCTTACTCTTTGACAGGTTACTTATAACCTTTCGCAGGTCTTCCGCAAAAATTACTTCTCAAACCGTCCTTCAAGATTTTCTCCGGTGGTCACAACGATTACCTTTTCACCGGTCTTAGTACTGACATCCGAATGCATACTTATTATGTCTACGTCCAGAACTTCTTTTATCAGCTCCTCAAGATACCCCCTGGCACACTCAAAAAGCATCGCTCTCACTCTCTTCATCAAATCGACGCCCTGCGGATTTTCCGACAGCTTTTGCTCCGACTGACTTAAAAACCCTATAAGGCGGATCACGATGATATCCTGAATGATAGTTGTTTTTATTTGTTTCGGGCCTCTGCCCATATACTCAACCTCAAATTTGCTAACGATTTCGCTTAGCTTTGCCTCGATCTGCCCTTTTGTCATAACACCCCCTCCTTTGCAGTTTCTTTAACTATAACTTGCAAAATTACAAATGTCAATATCACAGTTGTTAGAAAACAACGCCAGTTTTATGCGGCACAACGAGGTATAATAAGGTTTAGCGTTTTTCAAAATTATCAAGTATTCTGAATTTTTTAGAAACGGATTATTCGTTTGCTTCCCATTGCTAAAAAACCACCGTCAGCATGAATTTCATTTTCTCGAGCGCAAATACGGCATGCGGCACCTCCGCGGGCATCACTATTGTTTCTCCCGCTCCTGTCTTATACTTTTCACCGCCAATAGTTATTTCAGCGATGCCGTCGAGCACGGTAACCATTGCGTCGCCGTGGGACGCGTGGGTGCTTATTTCCTCGCCCTTGTCAAACGCGAATAACGTAAGGCTTACGCTTTTGTTTTGCACCAGAGTCTTGCTTACTATCTGTCCTTCCTGATAGTTGACAAGGTTTTTTAAGTCCAATACTTTAGCGGTCTCGATATTCTTCATTATTTTCTTGGTCATAGATAATCTCCTTTATTTTATTTTCAACAGTATAATACCACTTTTTACACGAATTATCCGTTGCAAATGCAACGATATTATTCTTAAACACACATCAGTAATAACTCACTGCTGTTTATATCAGTTTTGTTACAGCTCTCCTCAGGCAATCTTATATACACACGAAAAAACAGCGGACATTTTTGTCTCGCTGTTTTCATCGCTTTTCTTAAAGCTCAACATTACTGAATCAAATCTGTTCAAGCTCTTTGAATCTTTCCTTCAGGTCACTGTAAAGCTTGCGGTATACGCTATGCAGCTTTCTGTAAACCGCAGTGTTTTCCTTTATGGGCTCCGTAACCGTTTCGACGGCAAGTATGCCTGCCGCCTCCTCGATGCTGCTCCATATACCCGCGCCCACGCCCGCGACTACCGCCGCGCCGTACGCTCCGCCCTCAGCCGCTCCCGTAAGCGTTTTTACCGGCAGCCCGAACACGTCGGCCTGTATCTGGCGCCACACGGCGCTTCTGCTGCCCCCGCCCGAAGAGATAACTTCGGTCAGATTCATGTCGGGGTTGGCGTTTTTGACAAGCTCGAATATGTCGAAAAGCCCCATTGTCACACCTTCCATAACCGCCCTTGCAAAATCGCCCTTGCCGTGCGTGCGCGATATGCCGAAGAACACGCCTCTCGCGTGCGGGTCGGCATAAGGGCACCTTTCGCCCGTGAGGTAGGGAAGGAATATGAGCCTGTTCGCTCCGGGCGGACACGCCTGCGCTCCCGCGTCTATCTCTTTGTAAGATATCCCTTCAAAGAACGTATCCTTGAGCCACTCCATCGAGCCTCCCGAGCTCAGCTGGCAGCCGAACGCCTGCCATTTATCCTCGGCGTTGTTGCAGAAAAACTGCAGCAGCCCGTCCGCGTTTTTGCTGAAGCTATCGAGCGGAGCGGAAACTACTCCCGACGTGCCTATTATGAGGCCTATCGTTCCTTCCTTCACTATGCCCATTCCCGTCGTCTGTATGACGGCGTCGCCTCCGCCCGCGAATACCGGAGTCCTCTCGGCCAGCCCGGTATACTCGGCTGCCTCTTTAGTGACGTACCCCGCTATCTCGTCCGACTCGAGCGCCTGCGGAAAAACGCTCTTCTCTAAGCCGAGCAGCGTGATAAGCTCGTCGCTCCAATTTCTCGCGCATACGTCGAACAGCCCTGTGCCCGATGCGTCGGACACGTCGGTGTCCTTTTCGCCCGTTATCAGGAATCTTATGTAGTCCTTGGGCATGAGGAAGCTGCGCATGCTCTTAAAGTTCTCAGGCTCATGCTTTTTGAGCCACAGTATCTTGCCTCCCGTATAACCTGTCAGCATCGTATTGTTTGTATACGAGAGCAGCCCCTCGAGCCCGCCCGCGGCGGCTATTATTTCGTCGCATTCTTCCTGCGTCCTCTGGTCGTTCCAGAGTATCGCGGGCCGAATAACATTATCATCCTTGTCAAGCGCCACAAGGCCGTGCATCTGGCCTGAAAACCCTAGCGCAATTATATCGCGCTTATCAACGCTGCCCGAGGCCTTTCGCATGGCCTTGCCCGCCGCCTCCCACCAGTCGGAGGGGTTTTGCTCCGACCATCCGGGTTTCGGCGAATACAGAGGGTAGTTTTCGGTAACGGACGTTACCACGCTTCCCTTTTCATCGATAAGTATGCACTTTAAACCCGACGTTCCGATGTCGACACCCATTATATATCTCATAGCATTTTCTCCTTACCTAATATTGATGTTATAGAATCATGCTGCTTTTACCATAACATAACACAGCGCAGTCGGTATAATCAACCCCGTGAGAATATGCGTAAAAATAATGCGGTAAAAGGGTAAAAAAAAACCCCGAAGCAACCGCTTTGAGGCAAAAATATTATTGGGATAGGTATTAGCGTCGTTATAATATGACAGACGTTTAAACTATTACAATTAACAGTGTTTAGCTGTACGGGCACGCTGTGTCCTCTTATTCACCGATAAAAACTATATCCGAAACTTTTCTTGTGTTTGAGGGGGGCTGGTTGACCACCTCTCCCATAAATGTCATCACTGAAGAATTTCCTCCCTGGAGATTGTACGCCTGCGTGCATCCGAGATCAAAGAAAACCTTCGACAGCTGTTCGAGCGTTAACCCTTCCGAATACCCCTTCTGCCTTCCATCCACGACTACAAAGCAGTAATGCCCCGGCTCATAATATCCTATTGACGTCAGCGGCTGACGTCCTTTTACATCACTGTTGAATTCGCTCATGAGCTTGCCGTCTTTGAGCAGCATAGGACCGTATGTCCAGGCCTGATAAGCACCCTCGGCCTCTAGCTTGGATAAATCAAGCTGATCGGCGCTGTATGTGCGCATACTGCCGTCATAGTTCATCACAAGCACGTCCCCTGCCTTTTCGCTGCGGTAATTGATACCGTTGCGAACTACGGGTCCCGGGTTGAGAGCAAAGTTGTCGCCGTTGATGGCGATTACAGCGTTCTTTTCCCGGGCTATTATATCTGTCTGTTCCCGTTCTCCCATCTTCTCAGGACTGCCCGGAAACGCGGTCTTGAAGTATTTCGGTTCCGCTACATAAATATCCGCAACGAAGTACGTGACGCCGTTTTCCTGCACCTTGCCTACCGATACGTTTATATTTTCGCTTTTGTACGAGTTCTCGGTCTTCTCTACACCTTCGTCCGTAAACTTGCCGGCATATTTTTCGCGCCAGTCGTTAGGTTGAAAATCCAGTGTGCCCAGCAGACTATGAAATAACGGTTCATATTTTTCAAAATCACTTTTTTTGTTGGAATACATGCTGCAAGAATAATTCTTGTAGGCACCGGTATATACGGCTTCCAGAACACGAACCTCTTCACCGTTTTCAAGAGGCGCGCTTAACTCAATTATTTTTCCCTTCATATCTGAAGCCAAAACAGATTCTATCGAAAGGATCTCAAGATTCAATATAACAGGCTGGTCCTCAGTCGCACCAAGCGCAATAAACCTGCTTTCCATATTTGTCTCCGGTGTCTGGGTGCTGCTCAAGATTTTTGAACTGGAAATCTGGAATTGTATATCTGAATCCGGGTTATATAAAGTACCGGAACTATCGGTTATATCTTTCACCTTCCAGCCATTAGGAATCGAGACGGAAAGGCTGTTGTCTTTAAGCGTATATGTTCCTTGCCAGTTGTTCAATAAGTGCGCTTCTCTCGGCAGCAGCTCCGCCGTCCCTATTGCGTAAAAAGCAGCGGTAATACTTTCGTCCTCCTCTACCCACACCTTGAGTATCAGGTCATTTTTATAGTTGTTGTTAACTGCCCCTATTCCTCCGGAATCAGCGATATTTGGAAATACTGCTTCGCCGTTGGTTAATACCTTGACGGCCGGGTATGCGCACTTCTCCCATTCCTCCTCCGAATACTCCCAGTATCCTATGCCGCTGTCGAGGTCCGCACGCTGCGCTGCTCTGTAAATAGCCATAGCGGCTATTTCTATTCCTCCGCCAGTAACGACGATCGAATCGGCTGAAGCATTCTTGCCGTATTTCTCTCTGTAGCTGCCGCTGCCTTTATCATTCTCAAACAGATGCGCTGTCGCCGATTGCCATCCTATCCAAGCAGCTTCCTTCCATCCGGCCTCTTTTGTTATCGGCCCAAAAACATCAGGAATATTGACCTGTCTATTGCTGTCCTCGGCTGCTGCAAGCGAGCTGTCCATATGCGCGAACACGGTTCCGTCCAGCATATCCGCCACCTTTTTAATGTTTGAATTTCTAGCTTCGTCACCGGCTACGGAACTGATGTCGAGGCTGTACGAAGCGATAAGCTCATGTCCCGGTATCTCGGGGACGGTAATGTTTGTTTTATCTGCATCGGGGCTTTTATCCGCGGCCACTGTACCCGTTACTGCCCCTGTGCACCCTGTTATCGCTATCGCGGCTGCCAGCACCAGGGCGAACGCCGTCAGCAAAGGGTTCTTCTTATATCTCGCTATCATTGTTATTCTCCTTTTAATACTGTATGTGCTTACCAGCACTCCGAAATGCCCGTTCTGAGGGCCCCACGCAAACAGCGCTTCAGCCAGTTTCGGCTTCTTCGGAGAAGATGTTCTGGCAAGGCTGAGCAGCGTCCCGGCATACCCGCGCCTGTCCTGCGTTTTCTTGAGCACTGCCATATCGCACATCACCTCTATGTCCTTTCTCGCGAGCAGAAGCGCCGCCCAGACAAGAGGGTTAAACCAGTGGATGATATTGAGTGCCGTTATCAGCAGCGACAGCAGCGTGTCCCCGCGCTTTATATGCGACAGCTCGTGAAGCAGCACATGCCTTTTCTCTTTTTTTGAAAGCCATCCGAACGAGGGTGATACGAGCAGCGTTGGGCGAAAAACACCGTATACCGCCGCCGTGTTTATGCCGCTCATATGCACCGCCTTTATATTGCTTTTGAGGCCAAGCTCCCTTTTGCAGTCTTCCAGCAGCTCTATAAACCCCGGCGCTTCGTAATCCCTGTTCTTTTTGAGTTCCCGCAGAAATCGCACATTGCCAAAGATGATGAATCCCGACATTAGCGCCATCCCGAGCACCCACACAATAAAGCATATCTCCACCGCAGACAAGGCCGGATGAGCATAAGCTTCTCCTGCCGCCGAGGCGCTTTTTCCTGGCGCTGTTGTATTTACAGATGTTAATGCGGTGTTGCTGTTATATCCGTCAGGCTGAGGAGCCGAGTTTACCGCAGGGTTTTCTGCAGGCGTTATTGCGTCTGCCTCTTGCGGCATCATCCGCGGTGTAAATGTCTCAACTTCGGCCGCGGGCTGAATGGAGGCAACTCTCGCAAACAGGTTCTGTACGCTTAAGGGGCTCGGTATAATTACCGGCACCGCGAGCCGCACGATTATAAGCGCCGACAGAATGGGAAATATTATCCCCGGCCTTCGCCCAATGACAAGCCTAGCGCCCAGCGCCAGCAATATAAGCACGCCCGCGGATATAGATACCTCGAGCACGGTATTAAAAACTCCGGCCATATCCGCCTCCTATTTGATGCCGTCCAGCAATTTCTTAAGTTCTTCAAGCTCTTTTTCGGAAAGCCCGCCGCTCTCTATAAAGCCCTTTACAAGCATGCCCGCCGAGCCCTTGTAAACGCGCTTCAGAAACATATCTGTCTCTATCCTCTTGACTTCATTTTCCTCGACAAGCGGGTAATACATCATCACCTTTTCCTGTATGACTCCTATCGCTTTTTTCTGCACGAGCCTTCGCACCATGGTGAGTATGGTGCTCTGCGACCAGTCCGTCTCTTCGCTTACGGCTTTTATTATGTCGCTGCCGCTCAGGGGAGAGCGCTCCCAGAGCGCTTTCATCACATACCATTCGCTTTCGCCTATCTTAGGTACCGCCATGTCGGGGCCTCCTCAAGCTTTTTATGTTACATTGTAACGTTACACGATGATATTACAATGTAACATTACAGATGTCAAGCGTTTTTTCCATAAATTTTTATTTATTAACATTTATTTTTATATGGACCGGGCGGGCTTGCTGTGTCGTCAGTCTCCCCTAACCAAAGCACAACCAAGCTTATTATGTGTTTTGCTTTATAAATACGTGTAAATAATATATAATTGATAATAAATATAAGTTTCTTTTCAGGGGGACACCATGAGGGCACTGTTTATCGGAGGCACGGGAACCATAAGCTCCGCCGTATCGGCGCTCGCCGTAAAGAGCGGCGTGGAGTTGTATCTTTTGAACCGCGGCACGAGGCAGGCGCTCGTTCCGAAAGGCTCCAAAGTGTTGACGGCAGACATAAACGACGCGGACGAAGTGCGCGGCCTTATATCCGGCCTTAAGTTTGACGTAGTAGCGGATTTTATCGCTTTCGAACCGGCGCAGATAGAAAGGGACTGGCGTCTGTTCAAAGACAAGACGCGCCAGTATATATTCATAAGCTCGGCTTCGGCCTATCAAAAGCCCCTCTCGTCCCCGGTCATAACGGAAAGCACACCTCTTCACAACCCGTTCTGGCAGAATTCGAGAAACAAGATAGAGTGCGAAGAGTTGCTGATGGAAAAATACCGCCGCGAGGGCTTCCCCGTCACGATAGTGCGCCCGAGCCACACATACGGAGACTTTTCAGTGCCCGTCGCGGTACACGGCAGGAACGGCAGCTTTTCGGTAATAGAGCGCATACGCAAAGGCAAAAAAGTAATAGTGCACGGCGACGGTACATCGCTGTGGACGCTAACGCACAACACCGATTTCGCGAAGGCGTTTCTCGGGCTGATGGCAAACCCCCACGCCATAGGAGAAGCCTATCATATAACATCCGACGAAAGCCTCTCATGGAACCAGATATACAGCATAATCGGCGTGGTTCTAGGTATAGAGCCGGACATCGTGCACATACCCTCTGATGTGCTGGCGTCTCTGCACGAGCCGTTCTATGGCAGCCTGCTCGGCGACAAGGCTCATTCGGTGATATTCGACAACACAAAGATAAAGCGGGCTGTGCCCGGCTTTGCGGCGACTGTGCGCTTCGACGAAGGCGTACGCCAGACGCTGGCGTGTATTATCGGCAACAGGGAATGCTGGAAGGAAGACCGCGAGTTCGATTCATGGTGCGACAGGGTTGCAAAGGCTTGCGAAGGAGGCCTAAAAGACCTTCCCATACTTAAATAAAGGAGGCGTTTAATGAGAACTATAAAGCTTGGAGCAAGCTCTCTCAGCGTGCCCGCCTTGGCGGTGGGATGCATGCGCATTACGGACTTGACGGCTGCCGATGCCGAGCGATTCGTTGCCGCCGCGATTGAGGAAGGCGCGTGCTTCTTCGACCACGCGGACATATATGGAAAAGGGCGCAGCGAAGAGGTGTTCGCGAATGCCCTTAATATGAACAGCGCGGTCAGAGAAAAAGTATACATACAGTCTAAATGCGGGATACGCTTCGGCTGGTACGATTTCTCAAAGCAGCATATACTCGAGTCTGTGGACGGAAGCCTAAAGCGCCTCAAGACGGACTATCTCGACGTGCTGCTGCTTCACCGCCCCGACGCTCTTGTAGAGCCCGAGGAGGTTGCCGAGGCGTTCGACATGCTCGAGAGCTCCGGAAAGGTAAGATATTTCGGAGTCTCAAACCACAACCCCGCTCAGATGCGCCTGCTGCAAAAGTATATTACGCAGCCACTTGTCGCGAATCAGCTTCAGCTGAGCATAGCGCACGCGGGGCTTATATCCGCGGGCATAAACGTCAACATCGAAAACGAATCTGCAACAGACCGAGACGGCGGTGTGCTCGACTTTTGCAGGCTTCATGATATCACCGTTCAGCCGTGGTCGCCGTTCCAGTACGGATTTATGGAGGGAGTGTTCCTGGGCAGCGACAGGTACAGGGATCTCAATTTAAAGATAAACGACATAGCCGAGAAGTACGGCGTTTCGGATACAACGATAGCTCTCGCGTGGCTGCTGCGCCACCCGGCGAACATGCAGCCCGTTACCGGGACTATGAACATACAGCGTCTCAAAGACTGCTGCAAGGCAGCGGATATACGGATAACGCGCGAGGAATGGTATGAGATATACCGCGCGGCAGGCAACAAGGTGCCGTAAGCTCTATATTATGAAAAGACAGGGCCGCCCCTGTTTTTTTGTGTCACGTTTAATCAGTAAGGTCTTTTGAGCCTGTCCATAACATACCGCCCGCTCTCGCTCAGGTGCTCTTCGCTCCAGTTCTCGGGCGCTCCGGGCAGCAGCGCCGCGCTCGTCTCGTCCCTGTCGCCAAGGCTCCAGTTGCACCAGCTTATGCCCAGCCCTTCAAGGAAATCAAGCCAAACGTCGCTTTGCTCTGTAAACACTCCCCCGCTGCCGTCCGCCCTGCTCACGCCCCACTCGCTCGCAAACACGGGAGCGCCCATTTCGAGCGCCCTTCGGCATTTGCTTCGCAGTTCTTCCCCGTGCGTTCCCGCGTAAAAGTGAAGCGTATACATTATGTTATCATATTTTAGAGGGTCGGCTGCCGCTATGTCCACGTCCTGGCTCCATGTGGGCGAGCCTACAAGTATAACCGATTCCGGAGCGTTTTCGCGTATTACGGGTATAATCCTCTCGGCGAACGGCTTCACGCTGCCGCTCCACGTTACGTCCGCGCCGTTGGGCTCGTTGCATATCTCGTATATAACGCCCGGCTCGTTCTTATACCTTTTGCTCATGTCGCGGAAAAACTCCTCCGCCTTGTCAGCGTTTGCCATAGGGTCGTTGTCAAACAGTATGTGCCAGTCGATTATGGCGTACATACCGAGAGACAGCGTGTCGTCGACGGCCCGTATAACATCCTGCTTGACCGACGGGTCCGAAAGATACCCTCCCTCGTCTGTATACATCGCTATCCTGAACACATTGGCGCCCGCTTTTTTCGTCGCCTCTATGCTTCCCCGACGGGCGAACTTCGGATACCACTGCATTCCGTGGCTGCTCATCCCTCTCAGCAGCGCAGCGTCTGCGTCTTTGTTTAGAAGCCGAGTCTTTACTACCCTTAGCCCTGCATGGTGTGAGACACCCTTCCATAAATTTTCCATCATAACCTCCGTATTCGTGTCGTTTGACAGCAAGCATATATTATCCCTATACTGGTTGGTTTCTGTAAAAATTGTAAACCAAAAAACGCCGCTTGTAAAGAAACGGCGTTTAAGCACCCCCAAGCCTTAAAACTTTTGGGGCTCTGTATAGATTTTTATATCAGATAAACAGCGATTGCTCTGTTTGCGGATCGAAGAGGTGGATAAGGCTGCCGGGCATATCGAAATATACGTACGTGTCTTTGCCTTGTTTGTATGCCTCTTCGGTATAGTCTGTCGTGGGCACGCGTATTACCACCATGTCTTCGTTAACAAGCACATGCAGGTGTATCTCGCTTCCCATCATCTCCGAAACGTCAACTTTAGCCTCTATGCTGTTCGCCGTGCCTCGGGGCACAAGAGTTATATGCTCGGGCCTTATACCCAGTATTACATCGCCCGTTTTTGTCTTTTTGCGCGCCAGAACGTCCTGTTTGTCTTGCGGAAGCTCATACCGCGCGTCATACAGCCTTGCCGCGTACTTCCCGCCCGTCAGCTCGAGAGTGGCCTTAAAGAAATTCATCTGCGGAGTGCCTATAAAGCCCGCCACAAAAAGATTAGCGGGAGAATGGAATACCTGCTGGGGCTCTCCTATCTGCTGAATAAAGCCATCCTTCATAACAACTATCCGGTCCCCCAGCGTCATGGCCTCGGTCTGATCGTGAGTAACGTATATAAACGTCGTGTCTACCCGCTCCCTCATCTTGATTATCTCTGCGCGCATCTGGTTTCTCAGCTTGGCGTCAAGGTTTGAGAGAGGCTCATCCATTAGGAACACTTTTGGCTCGCGGACTATTGCCCGCCCAATAGCAACCCTCTGGCGCTGTCCTCCCGACAGAGCCTTGGGCCTGCGCTTGAGAAGTTCTGTGATACCGAGTATCTCGGCCGCCTGATTGACCTTTTCGTCTATGACGCTTTTCTTCTCTTTGCGCAGCTTAAGTGAAAACGCCATGTTCTCGTAGACGGTCATATGCGGATAAAGGGCGTAATTCTGAAATACCATCGCTATATCCCGGTCTTTGGGGGCTACATTGTTCACCAGCGTGTCTTCAATGTATATCTCGCCGTCCGATATTTCCTCGAGCCCGGCAACCATACGAAGCGTAGTTGATTTACCGCAGCCCGACGGGCCGACAAGCACGATAAATTCTTTGTCTGAGATCTCGAGGTTGAAGTTATCCACCGCGACAACATTCTTATCGTATATCTTCTTAACGTTTTTAAGGGTTACATTTGCCATAAGGTCCGACTCCTTCTTCGCTCGAGGCCAAAACGCCCGTCGCGGTTTTCTAAAATGTCCGATACGCAAAAGCGCGCGCGCGGGCGCGACGCCGCAAATAAAAGGATCTGCTGTTCAGCTTTACAGTATATAATATACATTAATTGCACGTATCATCGCAACATGAATAATGTTACCCGTTTTGACAGGCAGTTTTTTGAGTAAGCATTTATTTTACTTTTCCGGGGTAAAAATTTCCCCTGCTTATGCTTGCGTTACCACATGATACGACTAAAATGTTTTCAGGGTATAAAAAAGCGCGGGGCATTCGTTTGACGCTCCGCGCCAGCAATTTAATATCCATGTATATGACCGATGCATGCGCTGTCAATATGAGTGTTTGTTACGCTTCGTCCGCAGCCTCCTCAATTAAAGCCGCTGCCTGCCTCGACCTCGCTGCCGCCCATTGAGTGCGCTCGGTAGCGAAGATCAGTATACCGAATATGGCAAGCAGGTAGACCGGCCACGATCCAAGGCCGATAACAGGCGACAGCAACCCGAAAAGAGGTACCATCAACGTGCCTCCAAGATAAGCGCTCGCAAACTGCAGACCCATCATACCCTGGGAATACTTAGCTCCGAACAGCTTTGGAGTCTCGTCGAGCAGCGAAGGAAATATCGGCGCGCAGCCGACGCCAACGAGCAGCAGCCCGGCTATCTGAACCTCTCCCGAAAAAGGAATCAGTATTAAAAGCCCGGCCAGAATTGCCCCCTGACCGATACGCACCAGAGTGCGGCTTTTAATCTTAAGCGCCGCGAAGCCGCTTAACAGCCGCCCGGCAGTAATGCCGAGATAATACATAGACGCCCATGAGGCCGCGATATCGGGAGCGATGCCCTTCACCTTGACGAAATATGTGCTGGACCACACCCCGGCGGTATATTCGGCGGCGCAGTAAGTGAAGAACGCAAGGCACGCGAATACAGCGCCCGGCCTTCTTATAAGCTCACGGCGCGGCACAGGCACGGATATCTCCCCCGGCTTGCTTACTCCTCCCACACGTTTCCACAAAGGCAGCGATAGCGCCATTAAAACGGATATTCCCAAAAGCGTAACTGATATAGTACGGTAAGCGCCGTGCCAGTTGCCGCCGGCGAGATATAGCGCCATTATCGCGGGCCCGGCCGTAGCTCCCACACCCCACAGGCAGTGCAGCCAGTTCATATGGTGGGCTTTGTAGTTAAGCGCAACGAAATTGTTGAGCCCCGCGTCTATCGTACCCGCACCGAGCCCGAGGGGCACGGCAAGCGCCAGCACTATCCAGAAATGCTCTACGAAGCCCATACCCATAAGCGCCGCCGCGGTAAGAAATATCGAGACAGCCGTTACCTTGCCCGTACCGAACCGTTTTATAACGCGCTCCGACACAAGGCTTGAGGTCACTGTGCCTACTGTTATCATTATTGATACGACTCCCGCAAGTTTAACGGGTACTCCAAGGTCGAGATGGGCCACTGGCCACGCCGCGCCAAGTATGGAATCGGGCAGCCCAAGCCCTATGAACGCGATATAGATTATAATGAGAAGCAATGTTGCCATAAGATTATTTTACTTTAAAACCTCCGCTGCATTTTAAGTCCATGATATACCACCGCCGTAACGGCTTTTAAAATTTATTTGGTTGATGTACTTTAACAATAATCTTTTTCGGTGTATACCTTGCGTGTTCGATTTATGATAAAATTGTTTTATATTATCAGGTTTTGTCATGGAGTGAGATCATGGGGAGCGAACATATTGAGAAAAAACTGGCGGACATGGCCTTCAGGCAGCGTGAGGAAGGTTTTTGCCACCACCTCTACAGCGATGAACTGCTGCACCTACAATACGTGCGCGACGGAGACGCAAGGGCAGTTGACGAAGCGGCACGTATGTTTACCTCCGACGCGGTAGGCAAGGTTTCCGAAGACCCGGTGCGCAACAAGCGCTATCTTTTCGTCGCCGCCACTACACTTGCCACGCGCTTTGCCATCGAAGGCGGGATGGGGCAGGAAACGGCGTATAACCTCAGCGACCTGTTCATCAGGCAGATGGACATGTGCCAGACCGTTGGCGAGATATACAGCCTGCACCGCGACATGATAAGAGAGTTCACCGCGCGCGTCGCCTCCATAAGAAAGGCGCGCCATTACGCTAAACCCATACAGGCCGCTCTCGACGATATTTATCTTCACCTTCACGAAACGATATCCGTCGACGAGATAGCCGAGCGCGCAGGGCTCAGCCGCTCATACTTCTCGGTTCTCTTCAAAAAGGAAGTCGGCATGTCGGTCACCGACTACATACGCCAAAAGCGCGTAGAGGCCGCGGAAAACATGCTAAAATACTCAGATTACTCTTTGCCCGAAATCAGCAGCTTTCTCGCGTTCAACTCTCAGAGCCATTTTGTAAGCGTGTTCAAGAGCGTTACCGGCATCACGCCCGGGGCTTACAGAAAAGCGCACTTTCACCGCGCCTGGGGCTCTCAAAAGTCCCGCGACAGATAGACCATATCGACGAGCTGCACACCTTCCTCGTACATGGGGTGGTCGTAGTTGTCGGTGAAGAAGTTTTTAACGATATGATCCCGCTTAAAACCGCACTTTTCGTAAAAAGACAAAATCGTTGGGCAGTCGCCCGTGCCCACTGTCATCCTTGAATACCTGCCGCGATACCGCTCAAACAAAAACTCAATCATTGCCCTTGCGTATCCCCTTCTCCTGCATTCCGGCACGCAAGCGATGTTTTTCAGCTCAAGGACGCCTTCTCCCTCGTTTGTCACGACGCAAACGCAGCGCGCGTTGTTTTTTTCTAATAACGCGTACATATCGCCGCGCTCAAGATAGCGCTCTATCATACTTTCCTGCTCGTCGGCGAGCAGCAAAAGCTCAAGATAACTCTTTTTATCCGTGATCACCGGTTCTATGCTTACGTCCCGAAGATCAAGGCTCATAGGAACGCAGCGCGACTCGTCGGGTACAAATCCGAATGATTCGTACAAAGCACGCCCCTGCTCCGTCGCTTTAAGATCAATATACGACAGCGAACGCGCCCGTGCGTACGCAACGGCCATCCGCATCATCTCTTTCGCGGCGCCGCGGCGGCGAAAGGCAGGCCTCGTATAAACGTTCAGTATCGTACCGGCCCGCCCTGAAGGAACTCTCTGATTTGCAGGCATCTCGATTATCAGCAGAAACACAGCAGCTGCAGCTTCGCCGTTTTCCCGCGCTATATACGCGATAAGGTCGCGCCCGAGGTGCGCCTCAAAATACAAAGGGAGCTGCTTTTCTATGGTTTCGCTCTCGTCGCCGCAAAGTTTTCCGTGTTCTTTTAAAAATTCCATTCTCATGCCGGTAAGCGCCGCAATATCGGCCTTATTGGCTTTGCGGTATTCCATAAACACCTCCATTAAAAGTTATGCATATAAGCAAGCCGCTCGCCATAAGGCTGATTACAGCCTTTCGTGATACAGCTCGCAACCCGCGGCGCTGCCGAATCGTTTCCTGAACACCGCGTAATAGCTTATTACAAGCAGTATAGCGGCGGCTACCCAACCTATCCCGACAGAGAAGTAAACTCCCCATACTCCTATAAACACCGGCAGAACGAATACGGAGAGCACGCGCATCGCCATCTCGATAAAGCCCGAAAGCATAGGTATCGACGAGTTGCCCATCCCCTGCAGCGCGCTCCGGTAGATGAGCAAAAGATACAGCGACGGCAGGCAAATGGAAATGGCAAGAAGGTTGCGATAGCCTATCTCGGCTACCGCCGCTATTTCGGCAGCGTCGCCGCTTACAAACAGCATAACCATTTCGCGCCCGAACATTGCCGTAAGCGAGGCTGCTGCAACTGAGCTTATTATGGCTATGCGCAGCGCTGTACGCATCCCGCTGCGGATTCGGTCGGGCTTGGCCGCGCCGTAGTTTTGGGCGACAAACACGCTGACGGCGCCGTCAAGGGAAAAGCCGACTATGTTCATTATGCCAAGATATTTATACGCTGCAGCTATTCCCGCTACGTAAAGGGTGCCGTAGCCGTTTATTACATATTGTACGAGCAGCCCGCCCGCCTCTATTATGGTATTGCGCAGCGCGAGCGGCCCGCCCAGCCTTATAAGCGCCAGCGCCTCAGCTCTTCCGTCCTTAAAGTCCTGCCTGCCGATTCGCGCGGCGTCTATGCCGCGCAGCCTCATGATACAGAATAAAAACGCGCAGAATGTCGCGATGGCCGTAGCGATTGCCACGCCCTCGACCCCCATGCCGAGCAGCCCTACAAACATAAGGTCTAGCGCTATGTTTACAACGCTCGATATCACGACGCTTATAAGAGGAGTGCGGCTGTTGCCGAGCGCGCGCAGCACGGCCGAGCTTACATTGTAGGCAAACATGCCCGGTATGGCCGCGAACACCCACAGCAGATATGAATAAGCGCCGTCTATGATGTCGGCAGGCGTATTGACCATTACGAGCATAGGGCGCAGCAGTACAAGGCATGCCGCCGTTACAGCCGCAGAGAAAATGGCTGTGAGCATTATCGACTGAGCAATTGAGCGTTTGAGCCCTGAAAAATCCTTTGCGCCGAAACGCTGCGCGAACACCGTGCCGAAGCCGTGCGCAACGCCGAATACAAGCCCGAGCACAAGCCAATAATAAAACCCCGCGGCGCCTATGGCGGCAAACGCGTTTACCCCTATTATACGGCCCACTATAACGCTGTCGACTATGAAGTAAAGCTCCTGAAATATATTGCTCATAAGCAGCGGCAGCGCGAATATTATAATATGGCGAAGAGTCCTGCCCTTCGTCATATCCGTTGTCTTGCTCATTTTAAATCCTTATTTAATTACCGCCGTTTATTTTATATCGAATACGCTGCGGACAGATATGCTGCCGGGCTCGCCGCGCAGTATCTTAACGCGCCGCTCGCCGCCGTTCATATCAAAATAGTTGTCGCTCAGCACAGTATCCCCGCCGCATATTATCTCTACCGACCTCGCATACGCCGAAGCCTTTACCACTATCTCATCTCCTTCTATGCGCGCAGATAGCCTCGGGTCCTCAAACTTAAAATGCTTTGGCGGGCAGAACAGCACGCTTGCGCCGCTTGTTGTTTCGCCTGCGCTCTCGAGCTGATACGCATAGTAACAGCCAAATGTGTCTTCGCTTGAAAAATCCTGCAAGGGCAGCCATACCGCCGAATATGCGGGAACGCTGACCTTAAACTCCCCCTCTTTTATAACGCTTGCGTCCGGCCTTCTGAGCGACCATCTCGCGACTCCGGTAAACTCCTGTGAGGTCTCGTTGCTGACACTTAGCCTCGCGCTCTTTTCAAGCTCGAACGGCTCGGCGTTGACGTTCATGTTCTGGGAGAGCACCCCTTCCTCGTGGCAAGAGATCAACACGGGCGCGAAAAATCTCTTCATATAATAGTGCAGCGCCTTCCATCTTCCGAAATAGTCTATGCTCGACCAACTCGCGACAGGCCAGCAGTCGTTAAGCTGCCAGATAACCGCACCCATGCAGCGGCCGCGGTTCCTGCGCCAGTGCTCCACGCCGTACTGCATCGCCTGAGCCTGAAGAAGCTGTGAAGCGTATACAAGCGTGTCGAGGTCTTTGGGGTACAGGTACATCTGAGACAGGTACTGAAGTATCTTGCCGTTCGCGGACGCGTTGCGCTGATGTTTTTCCATCACGTATGAAAACACGTTGCGGTCGGTGGGCTCGGTAAAAGCCTCTATCGTTTTAACGCACGGAAACGACTGGAAGCCAAACTCCGACACATAACGGAACGTATGGTTGCGGTAATCGGTGAACGGCAGGCCGCCGTGCCATACCTCCCAGTAGTGAACGTCCCCCCTGTCTGGGTCGTTGGGTTTGTCAAAGCTGCCTCCCGAAGACGGGCTCGCGGGCCAGTAGAATGTCTGCGGGTCTTCCGCCTTTAAAATCTGCGGGAATATGTATTCGTACATCTTAATATAGTCTGCTTTCTGACGGTCGCTCGAAACCCATTCGCCCATTGCCACGAACATCTCCATCTCGTTGTTGCCGCACCACAGCCCGAGAGACGCGTGGTGTCTTATGCGCCTTACGTTGTCCTTTATTTCTGCGCGTATGTTTTGCTCAAATTCATCGGTAAGATTATAGACGGCGCAAGCGAACATAAAATCCTGCCAGACGACAAGGCCAAGCTCGTCGCATATATCATAGAAGAAATCATCCGGGTAATACCCTCCGCCCCACACTCTTATAACGTTGAAATGAGCTTGGGCGGCGTCCTCAAGCAGCCGGCGCGTGCGCTCTTTGTTCACGCGGCTCAATATATTGTCCTCGGGGATATAATCCGCGCCCATGGCAAAAAACTCCACTCCGTTGACGCAGTGCGCAAAGCTTTCACCCCACTCGTCTTTCTTTACGCTCATCGTCATAGTACGAAGGCCGACGCGGCGCTCCCAAGCGTCCAGCCCTTTTCCTTCGCATGTAAGCTCGGCGCGCACTGTATATAACGGCTGCCCGCCAAGGCCGTTCGGCCACCAAAGCTGCGGGTCTTCTATCGATATGTCGCAATCCGTCCCTTCGGCAGACCATACCTGACCTGCGGGTGAAGTTACCGTCATTTTAACACTTATATCCCTGTTTGAGTTTATACTTTCGATCGATGCCTCCGTATGCAGCGTAACACGCCCGTTTTCATGCCGCTGAGTTACGTAAACGCTTTCGATGCGCGCTGTTTCTATGCCGATGAGTGAAATGTCACGCCATATTCCGGCATCGGGCAGCCTCGGGCCCCAATCCCAGCCGAACATGCAATGAGCCTTGCGCAGCAGCGGGAATCCTCTCATGGCGTCGGCCGTGCCGTCGGCACGTGACGACTCGTATGCCTCACGGATATATTTCGTGGGCGATGCAAACTTTATCTCTATATCGTTGAGACCGGCGGCAAGCAGCGCGCGCACGTCAAACTCCCACGTCCTATGCATATTGTCGGCGCTGCCCGCGTGTTTACCGTTGATCGTAATAGCCGCAAGCGTATCAAGCCCTTCGCACCTTAGCAGCACACGCTCGCACGCCAGCAGCTCTTCGGGCATTTCAAACGATTTCGTATAAACAAAGTCGTTTTCCATAAGTGTAAGCGCAGCAGTCTCATTATCTCGCCGGTATGGGTCCTGCATTGCCCCTGCGGCTAAAAGGTCGGAAAATACCGACCCGGGTACAGTGGCAGGATATGAACCTTTGCCTTTTTCAAAGCGCATTTTCCATGGACCGTTAAGTGAGAATGTAGTCATAAACGCCCAAAACTCCTTCTATAATATAATGTAACATACTATTATCCAAGAGATTCCGAAGTGTCACATAAATGGTATAACATTTTGGACATATGTCAAGCGTTTTTCTTAAACGATTGAACTGAACTGCTAAAACGCTTCTGTAAAAAAGAAAAACATACAAAAAAATAGACTTGACATACAAAATTTATGATAATATAATTGGGCTAAGAAAACGATTAAGTTACACTTGTCACTACACAGAAGCAGAGGATACGCGGATATGGTAACAATAAGGCAAATCGCAGAAGAGTGTGGCGTATCGGTGGCTTCAGTCAGCAAGGCGCTCAACAACGCGCCTGATATCGGTCCTGAGACTGCCAAGCGGATCCGGCAGATAGCTAAATCGCTTGGGTATTTTCCAAACGCCGCAGCCCGCGCGCTTAGAACGAATCATTCTTACAACATCGGAGTCCTGTTTGTTGACGGGACGAGAAGCGGCTTGACACATGAATATTTTTCGCAGGTGCTTGACAGCCTTAAGAACGAGGCGGAGCGGCAGGGTTATGATGTTACGTTCATAAGCCGCAACATCGGCGACAGCAGCATGAGTTATCTTGAGCACTGCAAGTACAGGAATTGCGACGGAGTCGTAATAGCAAGCGTTGATTTTCACGACTCATCGATCACCGACCTTGTAAAAAGCAGTATTCCGATAGTCACCATCGATTACATTTTTGATAATTGCAGCGCGGTTCTGTCGGATAATGTACAAAGCATGCGCGATCTTGTCCGCTTCGTATACAGCAGGGGCCACCGCAAAGTAGCCTACATACACGGCGAGGATACGGCCGTTACACGCTTTCGGCTTGCCAGCTTTTATAAGACATGCGAGGAGCTCGGCATGGAGGTTCCCGATAAATACGTCCGAAAAGGCGCCTACCACGATCCGCGTGTCGGCGGACTTGCGACGCGAGAACTGCTGGCTCTGCGCGAACGGCCCACCTGTATAATGTATCCCGACGATTTTTCGTTTATGGGAGGAATGAACGAGATCGAGCGCCAGGGGCTCTCTATCCCGGATGATATAAGCGTTACCGGTTACGACGGGATATACTTAAGTCAGGTGCTTCGCCCCAAGCTGACTACGTTGAAGCAGGATTCCGTTCAGATAGGAGAGCAGGCAGCCAAGCTTCTCGTCAACGCTATTAAATCGCCTAAAACGTACATACCCAGCCGGGTCGTCGTACCGGGCGTCGTATGGGAAGGCGAAACTGTAAAACAGCTTTAACTAGATATTTGCTTTAAGGCCGCAAAGCGGTCTTAACGATAAAATATAAGGAGGATCAATCATGAAGAGGACATGGAAGATACTGGCGTTAATGATGGCGATCATTATGGTATGTGCAATGATGTTTGCCTGCACGCAGACGCCTGCCACCACCTCAGAATCACCGGCGGCGCCGCCAGTTGACGAGCCGTCTGTAGAACCCCAGCCGGAGCCGGTTACACCCGGCGGTCCGCTGCCGCGTAACGAGACTATCTATATGGCCGGTTTCCAGTATGGCGCCATAAAGGGCTGGAATCCGTACAGCGGTGACATGAACAACGCTATCGGCGTAACGGAAGAGCCCGCAAGACAGGTCGTTCACGAGACACTGTATATGTACAACCTGCTTGACGGCAAAATGTATCCGCTGCTCGCAGACGGCGACTATCAGTGGAACGCCGATCAGACAGAGATGACCGTCAAGATCAATCCTGACGCGAAGTGGAGCGACGGCACGCCCGTCACGGCTGAAGACGTTGCCTATACGTACGCCTCACACCTTAAGTACGAGACGAACAGAGGGCTTGAATTCGGTCCTTTCATCGAGAAGATCGAAGCGGTAGACGCCTCGACCTGCAAGATATACTCTAAGCTCGATGACAAAGGCAGCCCCGTTAACCCGCTTATGGTCGTATTCTTCCTCGGTAAGTGCTTTATTAATCAGAAAGCCTTCACCGAGAAACTGGAAGAGCGCTCAGGCGGAGCCGCCGATGCGTTCAAGAACGATCCCTGCGACGATTTTGTGGCATCCGGCCCGTACAAGAGCTTCTATGCCGACGAGACGAAGGTCGTCTACATCCGTGACGACAATTATTGGGGCAAGGCTGCGTCCATGTGGGGCAAGCTGCCTGTTCCGAAATACATGTGCCATGTAATCTACAGCGGAAACGATGCTTCACAGGCTGCGTTCGAAGCCGGCGAAGTAGACGTCAACCAGCAGTTCCTCCCCAACATTCAGGATCTGTGGCTGAAGAAGGGGCTGCCCATCTCTACATACATCGACGAGCCACCGTACGGCATCTGCACAGCGATACCGACGGCATGGTACAACATGAAGTCTTACGGCCTTGATCAGGCGGCAATACGTAAAGCCATAGCGCTTGCGGTTGACTACGACGCGATAATAGCCAATGCTATGACGAACCAGAGCCCGACATTCAAAGATGTTCCGCGTTCCATCATGAACCCGACGGAAGGCGAGCAGGCAACGTTCGATCACGCCGCGGTTAAAGACCTGCAGTGGGCCGGAAGCGACATAGAGGGCGCAAAGAAGCTGCTCGACGACGCCGGCATAGTCGATAAAGACGGAGACGGCTGGCGCGAATACAAAGGCAAGAACCTTGAATACAAGGCTTGCTGCCCCGAAGGCTGGACGGACTGGCAGGCGGCTATGGAAATAGTGGCGAAGGCCGGACAGGACATCGGCATCAATATCACGACGTTCTTCCCCACGTGGGACGTATACCAGACCGTGTTCACGAACGGCAACCAGACCGAATATGACATATTCATGTGGTCGGGCGACGGCGCCAGCGCAACACAGCCCTGGTCGCGCGTCCGTCAGTTCATGAGCAGCGAATTTGTAGGCCAGGAGAACAACTGGGTAGGCAACTACGGCGGATTCTCCAACAAGAGAGCCGACGAGATTATCGCGGCGATCCCGATAGAGACCGATGCGGCTAAGCTCAAGGCGCTCTACACCGAAGCGGTTCAGATCTACCTCACCGAGGTTCCTTCGTTCGCGCTGATGTATCGTCCGCAGCTGTTCCACGCTGTGAACGAGTCCGTATGGACGAACTACCCCGAACTGGGCGACGGCAACAATATCCCGCCGACAAACCTGATGTGCGGATACGGCATGGCCGGCCTCTACAATCTGGAGCTTGTTGAATAAAAACTAGATAACCGAGGAACAGCCATGTTTCTTAAAACATGGCTGTTTTCTCGTATAAGAGAGACTTTCAAGATGAGTGGAGGTGTTAATTTGAAAGGCTACGGCAAATATTTCGGCAAGAAGATCATATGGCTTTTGATAACACTGATCTTCGCCATAATACTCAATTTTCTGCTGCCCCGCCTTATGCCGGGCGACCCGGTCGCGTCAATAACCGCAAGGGCTGCGGCAGGAATGTCTACCCCGACGGCAATACAGCTTGTCTACGAGGACTACGCAAGAAAATTCGGAACGGACAAGCCATTGCATGAACAGTTCTTTAAATACATTGATAACCTTATTAATGGAGATATGGGAGTTTCATTCAGCCAATATCCTAGGCAGGTTTCCGATATAATCCAAAACTCGATATGGTGGACGTTAGCGTTACAGCTGCCTGCCATCATTGTAGGATGGCTGATAGGCAACATTATAGGCGCGCTGGCCGCATACATCCGAAAAGGATTTGACAAAGTGGTGATGCCCGTGTGTCTGTTTGCGACAAGCATACCGGCGTTTGGAATGGCCGCTATTCTCCTGGTCGTTTTTGCGCTGAACCTTAAAATCGCACCTATAGCGGGCGGTTACGGATTCGATCTGATACCGACGTTTTCATGGGAGTTTATAGCCTCACTCATAGCGCATTACCAGCTTCCGTTTTGGTCTATAGTTATTATCGCTATCGGCGGCCAGGCTATAGGCATGCGCTCCATGTCTATATATGAGTTAAATGCCGATTATGTAAAATACAGTCGTTTTCTGGGGATAAAGGACAAAAAGATAGTACGATACGTGTTCCGCAACGCAATGCTGCCTCAGATAACGGGCCTTGCGCTTTCACTGGGCACGATGGTGGGCGGCGCGCTCGTGGCAGAGACGATATTCAGTTATCCGGGGCTCGGCACCGTTATTTTCGGCGCCATATCCAGCTCTGATTACCCGCTGATATCCGCAGCTACGCTTATAATAACAATAATGGTGCTTACAGCAAATTTTTTGATAGAAATAATCTACGGCTTTATCGATCCTCGAGTCAAAGCCGCACAATTGGATTAAGGGGAGGGATACAAACATGAAAAATACATTTCGTCAGGTATTCCGGTCTCCTAAGTTTGTCGTAGGATTTATAATAATAATGCTGATGCTGCTTACTGTTGTAATCTACCCTATATTCGTTCCGGATGATCCTCTGAAAATGATAGGCCTTGGAACATTTTCTAAGCCGGGCACTTATGTATCCGTCCAGGACAGCATCAATACAGAAAAGTATTATACGTTCAAACTCGACGACGCTGCCGCGAAACGCATCGATATAAGGCTCAGCAAAGACGACCGTGTCGAGATGAAGAGCTGGCTTATAGCATTCGGAATACCCGAAGAGGATATCGATATTGAGGATACGGAGCATCTGCTGAACTTATGGGAAAGGAATTTCGACAGTAAGCTCAAGCTTAAAGGCATGACTTCGGCCAAGCGTAAATACTATGCAAGGCTTGATGATAAGCTATCTGGAATACTCAACTCCGAAGGTTTGCTCGTTGGGCAGATAGATGATGAAACCGGAGAGTTCAATGAGATAAGCACCGTAAAGGATACCGACTATGTCAATGTTGACGATGTCGCAAATGTTATAAATCTGCCTCTGGGTACAGACAACTTTGGCCGCAATGTGTTTACCGAACTTGTATCGGCTGTCGGAACGTCGCTGCTTATAGGCCTTATTGCAGGCGCCATAGCCACGTTCATCGGCCTCGCGCTAGGTTTGTTCGCGGGCTATGTAGGCGGTATAGCCGATGACATTATTATGTTCATTACCAACCTGTTTACCGTAATACCGTCGTTCGTGCTGCTAATACTTATTTCGTTTTCGATAAGCCAGTCTGAGCGCGGAGCGGCAACAGTTGCTATGGTAATCGGTCTTACATCATGGGTATGGACAGCGAGGGCCGTGCGCGCGCAGGTAGTGTCCCTGCGAAACCGCGACCACGTCAATCTGAGCAAGCTTTCAGGGCACTCGCTTCTTAGAATCATATTAACCGATATATTTCCGTATATCGCATCCTACGTTGTGATGGCGCTGATATTGCAGATAAGCACGGCGATACTCGCCGAAGCGCAGCTCTCGATACTCGGCCTCGGGCCAAAAACGACAGAGGTTCCGACGCTCGGACTTATGATGTACTGGTCTATGGCGTACGCGGCACATCTGAACGGCGCATGGTGGGCTTTCATACCGGTAATACTGTCTATCGCGTTTGTAGGATTCTCGCTGAACCTGATGAATACCGGCCTCGACCAGGTATTCAATCCGACATTAAGAGATTAGGAGGCCAGATATGGGAAGGGTTATACTTGAGGTTAATGGCCTCACAACAAAATACATTACGCGCTTCCGCGAGGACGTTTACGCCGTCGACGGGGTTTCTTTGAAGATCGAAGAAGGAAAATCCCTCGGCATCGCGGGTGAAAGCGGGTGCGGAAAATCTACGCTTGCGCTAAGTCTTATGGGTTATTATTTCCCGCCGCTGCACTACATGAGCGGTGAAATAATCGTAGATGGCAAAAACATCTCGGGTATGGAACCCGATGACGTACGCAAAAAGATCCTTGGCAAAGAGATAGCGTATATCCCCCAGGCGGCGATGAACGCTCTTAACCCCACGCGCAAGATAATACGCTTTGTTGAGGACGTCATACGGGCACACGAGCCCAAGGCGTCCGCAGAAGAGATATATGAGCTTGCCAGAACAAGGTTTGAAGAGCTCAATCTCTCCCCGAAGATACTGCAAAGATACCCTGTAGAACTCTCGGGCGGAATGAAGCAGCGCACGGTCATCGCAATATCAACAATACTCTCGCCTAAGGTGCTTATAGCCGACGAGCCCTCGAGCGCTCTTGACGTTACAAGCCAGAAAATGGTCATAAAGATGCTCAAAGAACTTATGGAAATGGGCTACATAAAATCAATGATCTTCATAACCCACGAGCTGCCGCTGCTATATAACGTTACCGATGAAATCATGGTTATGTATGCAGGTCAGATCGTTGAAAAAGGCACGGCGAAAGAAGTCGTTTTCGACCCTCTTCATCCTTATTCCAAAGGTCTGATGGGCTCTATAATCGTGCCTGAAGAAAATACGCGCGGCATCAAGCTTGCCGCCATACCCGGCACTCCGCCGAATCTTAAAAAGCCGCCCTCCGGCTGCCGTTTCGCGGAACGCTGCAAATTTGTAAAGCCCGAGTGCAAGGTGTACTCCATACCGCCGTGTGATATGGGAGATGGGCGACAATACCGCTGCATCCTGTCCGAAGAAAAATTAAGGGAGGAATACGGTAATGAATGAAGTGACTGCAAAAGACATCAATAATACTTCGGTCAAGGACCGCCCGCTCTGCCTCTCCGGCACAGGCGTTTCAAAGGTGTTCGGTTTGGGCGCTAATAAGTGCACCGCTGTCGACAATGTCGATTTCGCATTTCACGAGGGCGAACTCATCTCTATTGTAGGTGAATCGGGCAGCGGCAAGACTACTCTCGCCAAGATGCTGCTAGGGCTTATAAGCGTCACGTCAGGCGAGGTATTCTTTCAGGGCAAGCCGCGCGATATTAGCACTCAGCGCAAGCGGCGCGAGTATTGGAAAGGCATACAGGCCATATTCCAGGATCCTTTTTCGTCGTTCAATGTGTTCAATAAGATCGACACCGTGCTTCTGGACTGCATACACATGCGCGGCGGTAAACGGCTTCCTAAAGAGAAGAAGATTGAGATGATGACGGAAGCGTGCAGTTTCGTCAACTTAAAGTATGCGGAGCTTACAAACAAGTATCCTTTTGAACTCTCGGGAGGTCAGATGCAGCGCCTTATGATAGCGCGCATATTCCTTCTGAGGCCTAAGATACTTCTTGCCGACGAGCCTACAAGCATGATCGACGCCTGTTCGCGCGCGACGATACTCGATATGCTGCTTCAGCTACGCGACGAGATAGGTATGACAATAATCTTCATAACGCACGATATCGGGCTTGCGTACTACATTTCTGATTCTGTCTATATCATGGAGCACGGAAGGTTCGTGGAAAGTGGAACTGCGGACGACGTCATACTAAGGCCCAAGGCGAGCTACACGCAAAGGCTGATAAGCGATGTTCCAAAGATCCATGAGGAATGGGACTTATCGACTGTTTAACGGTACTCCCGAAGTCTTTGGGGTGATAAGCGGGGTCCCCAAAAGCCGAAGTCTTTTGGGGTTATAATACATATGCGATAAACATCCAACAAATTTGATATACGCGGCTTTGTGCGGCAGCTAAAATTGTTACAGCGAACTATAAAAGGGGTATTTGCATTATGGATGTGAAAAAACTTATTTCTCAGATGACTTTGGAGGAAAAAGCCGGGCTTTGTTCGGGTCTCGATTTTTGGCGCACCAAGCCGGTAGAAAGGCTTGGAATACCTTCGTGCATGGTCAGCGACGGCCCGCACGGCCTTAGAAAACAAGACGACGCCGCCGATCATTTCAGCATTAATGAGAGCATAAAGGCGGTCTGTTTTCCGGCGGGATGTGCCACCGCAGCTTCGTTTGACCGGGATCTGTTAACAAAGCTTGGCGAAGCGATCGGAGAGTCGTGCCAGCATGAGCGCGTGAGCGTAATATTAGGGCCCGCTGTCAATATCAAACGCTCGCCGCTGTGCGGACGCAACTTCGAATACTTTTCGGAAGACCCGTATCTTGCAGCGGAAATGGCAGCCGCGCATATCCACGGCGTTCAGAGCAAGAACATCGGTGTGAGCTTAAAGCATCTCGCCGCCAACAACCAGGAACACCGGCGGATGTCTTCAGACTCTGTGGTGGACGAGCGCACGCTGCGCGAAATTTACCTTGCAGCGTTTGAGATGCCCGTACGCCGTGAAAAGCCGTGGACGGTTATGAGTTCCTACAACCTCATTAACGGAACGTTCTCCTCTGAAAACCGCTGGCTTCTTACTGACGTTCTTCGAGGCGAGTGGGGCTTTGACGGCTATGTCGTAACAGACTGGGGCGCTATCTGCGAGCGCGTAAAGGGCATCGAAGCGGGAGTAGACCTTGAAATGCCTGCCTCAGGCGGCATAAACGACAAAAAGATAGTAGAGGCCGTACGCTCGGGCAGACTCGATGAAAAACTCGTAGACCTTGCGTGCGAGCGCATACTCACAATTAATTACAGGTATCTTGAAAATGCCCGGCCTGATACGCCTTGGGACAAAGAAGCGCACCACGAACTTTCCGCCTCTATGGCCTCTGAGTGTATGGTGCTGCTGAAAAACAACGATATACTGCCTCTTGACAAGTCCGACAAGATAGCGTTTATAGGCGAATTCGCCGAAAAGCCGCGTTTTCAGGGCGGAGGCAGCTCTCATATCAACTGCTTTAAAACGACCAGCGCGCTCGAGGCGGCTGAGGGGCTTGATATCGTCTACGCCAAAGGCTTTGACATCGAAAGGGACAGCACGACGGACGAGCTTATTGCGCAAGCGGTAGCGGCTGCCAAAAGCTCAAAAGCCGCCGTTATATTCGCCGGCTTGCCTGACGCTTATGAGTCGGAAGGCTATGACCGAATTCATATGCGCATGCCGGACTGCCAGAACAGGCTCATAAAGGCGGTGGCCGAGGCCAATCCCAACACCGTGGTCGTGCTGCATAACGGCTCCCCTGTCGAGATGCCGTGGGCAAAAGATGTAAAAGGAATACTGGAGGCTTACCTTGGAGGTCAGGCGGTAGGTCTCGCGGCGGTTCGTGTACTCTACGGCGATGTCAACCCGAGCGGCAAGCTGCCCGAGTCGTTCCCAATTAAGCTTGAGGACAACTCGTCTTACCTGTTTTACGGCGGCGAAGGAAACACGGCCGAATACCGCGAAGGAGTATTCGTCGGTTACCGCTATTACGACAAGAAAAACATGGACGTATTGTTCCCGTTCGGCCACGGGCTTTCCTACACCGCGTTTGAGTACTCTAATCTCAGGCTGGATAAAAAGCAGCTTAAGGACACCGATTCCCTTACGGTTACGGTCGATGTTAAGAATACGGGCAAAGTGTTCGGAAAAGACGTTGTGCAGCTTTATGTATCGGATGTTAAGAGCACGGTCTTCCGCCCCTTGCGCGAGCTTAAGGGATTTGAGAAAGTATCTCTTAATCCCGGGGAAGTTAAAACCGTATCATTTACTCTCGATAAACGCGCGTTTGCTTACTGGAACAAAGATATTCATGACTGGCATGTGGAAACGGGCGAATTTGTTATTGAAATAGCAAAGTCCTCCCGCGATATAGTTTTGAAGCAGACGGTTACCGTCGAATCAACGGTAACGCTTCCGGTGCACTATGACATGAACACCATCCTTATGGATATACTGGCAGACCCAAAGTCAGGCTCGCTGGCAAAGCCGATTATAAACAGCCTGAAAACAGTATTTATGCCGGAGGAAGATAACGGCTCTTCCGCATCAAAGGAAGCTATCTCCGATGAGATGATGGAGGCCATGATACAAGCCATGCCTCTGCGCGCGGTGCTCAACTTTGGGATCCCGCAGTACCCTGAGGAGACGCTTCAGGCGCTGCTGGACACATTAAACAAATAATCTTTAGTCATAACTTTGCCTGCGCGGCAGGCACGAAAAAACAGGCTCCGCGCCTGTTTTTTTGTCTATACGGGGTCCCCAAAAAGTCGTGAGGCTTTTTGGATTGTGTTTTATATTTTCTTGACGGAGCCGCCCTCTATAAGCTCACCCGGGACTGTTACCTGCTCAACCATATATGTTTTGGGGTTATTTATTGCCTCGGCCAGCTTTGCGGCCGCCTCGCGCCCTATCATGCCGGTATCCTGCTTCCATGTCGTAAGCCTAGGCCTCAATATCTGTGACAGATAAATACCGTCGTACCCCGTAACGCTTATGTCGTCCGGTATCGACAGCCCATGCCTTTCTATCTCGTTCCTGCCGCCGATGAATGAGAAATCGTCGGGGTACATGATGCAGGTCGGGCGTTCGGGCAGCGACAGCAGTTTTCTTGTAGCAAGCGCGCTCGCCTTCGGGTCGTGATATATACCCTCAATCAAATATTCGTCCCGAACATCTATACCAAGCTCATCGCACGTCTTGTGAAAGCTGGCGAGCCTCTTTTGCGTAACCGAAGTCCTCTCGCCGTGTATAAACGCTATTCTTCTGTGGCCGCACCCGTGTATATAATTTACAAGAGCCCGTATACTGTTGATGTTGTCGGAAATAATCGCTGTCCGGTTATCAAAAACATGGTCTATCGTCACCGACGGTATATTGCTTTTAACGAGCTCGAGTACCGCGGGGTCCTCAAAGTTTACGCACGCTATAACCACACCGTCGCATTTTCTGTATCTGCAATGCTCAAGATAGCTCATCTCAAATACGCCTATGTTCTGGCTGATGAATGTTATGTCGAAGCCACGGCGCTCCGCCTCTTCTTTGAGGCTGTTTAAAACCGACGAGAAATATTCATGCGTCAGTCCGCTTCGTGTTCCGTCCACAAACAGAACTCCGATGTTGTTAGAGCGATTTGTCTTCAGCGCTCTCGCAGTCGCGTTTGGGTAATAGCCCATCTCCTTTGCGACCTTCTTTATATAGCTTACAGTCTCTTCTCCTATATCCGGATACCCGTTAAGCGCCTTGCTGACAGTTGCGGAGGAAACCCCGCAGGCTGCCGCTATATCTTTTATTGTAACTATATCGATCATCTCCCCGTAAGCGTTTTCGAAGAAACAAATGTGAGTCGTTCATACTGTGGTTTTAACGATTTATTATATTTAATTATCTGAAATAAATCAACTGAAATCAGCGCATCATTGCCTTTTTTGACGAACGATTCTTCGGTTATGGCCTAATACAGTTATGAATTATACAAAATATCCTTTGCATTTTGAAATGTGATAGTATACAATATTGCTATACGAAATCGTTATCGTTATTCTGCTTTGTAGGAGAAAACACATGAAATACGGATATTTTGATGACGACGCCAAAGAATATGTCATTGAGACCCCCGCAACCCCGCTTCCCTGGATAAATTACCTCGGTACGGAGGGCTTTTTCAGCCTCATTTCCAATACCGCCGGCGGTTACTGCTTTTACCGCGACGCCAAGCTCAGGAGGCTGACACGCTACAGGTACAACAACGTTCCGACGGACACGGGCGGCCGTTTTTATTATATAAAGGACGGGGATACCGTATGGAACCCGGGATACCTCCCGAGCAAAACACCTCTCGATATATACCGCTGCCGCCACGGCCTCGGTTATACTATAATAGAAAGCGCCAAAAACGGTGTAGAGGCTCAGCTTACTTGCTTTGTGCCCATAGGCTCAAACTGTGAGATAAACCAGCTGCGCATCCGCAACAGCGGCCTTCGCAGCAAAACTCTAAAGCTTTACAGCGCCGTGGAATGGTGCTTGTGGAACTCTATCGACGACGCCCAGAACTTCCAGCGCAACTTTAATGTAGGAGAGGTAGAGATAGACGGAAGCACTATCTATCACATCACAGAATACCGCGAAAGGCGCAACCATTTCGCCTTCTACAGCGTAAACGCTCCCGTAAACGGTTTCGATACTGACAGAGAGGCGTTTCTCGGACGTTTCGGCGCCTGGGACGAGCCCGCGGCAGTAAGCAGCGGCACAAGCAACAACAGCGTTGCCACAGGCTGGGCGCCCATAGCGAGCCACCGCATCGACATAACACTCGAGCCCTCGGAAGAAAAAACGCTCATCTTCCTTATCGGATACGCCGAAAACCCGCCCGACAACAAATGGGCCAGCCGAGGAAGGATACTCAAGGCCCCGGCGCGTGATATGATAGACCGATATTCGACAAAAGAGGCTGTAAAGGCGGCGCTTGTCGAACTATCCGCCTACTGGGACGGACTGCTTTCGGGCTTTAGCCTTGAGAGCAGCGACAAAAGGCTGGACCGGATGGTGAATATCTGGCACCAGTATCAGTGCATGGTCACGTTTACCATGAGCCGCAGCGCGAGTTATTTCGAAAGCGGCACGGGCCGCGGCGTCGGTTTTCGTGACAGCTGCCAGGACATACTTGGCTTCGTCCACCTTGTGCCCGACCGCGTACGCGAGCGCATACTCGATCTAGCCGCGATACAGTTTGAAGACGGCAGCACGTATCATCAGTTCCAGCCGCTGACAAAACGCGGCAACGGCGATGTGGGCACCGGCTTTAACGACGACCCGCTCTGGCTTATCGCCTGCACTTGCGCGTATATCCGCGAGACGGGAGACAGCTCTATATTAAATGAGCCCGTTTTGTTCAACAACGTTGAAGGCACCGAAAAACCTTTGTTTGAGCACCTTCGCCGCAGCTTTGGCCACGTTATAAACAACTTAGGCCCTCACAGCCTACCTCTCATCGGCCGCGCCGACTGGAACGACTGCCTTAACCTCAATTGCTTCTCTGAGCAGCCGGACGTAAGCTTCCAGACTGTCACAAATACCGAGGGCAGGATTGCCGAAAGCATATTTATAGCGGCGATGTTCGTTAAATACGGCGAGGAGTACGCCGAGCTATGCCGCAGATTCGGCTCCGCCGAGGAAGCCAAGGAAGCCTTAAAGAGTACCGAGATTATGAAACAGGCAGTTCTCGATCACGGATGGGACGGAGAATGGTTCATCAGGGCATATGACGCTTTTGGCAAAAAGGTCGGAAGCAGCGAGTGTGCCGAAGGCCAGATATTTATCGAGCCGCAGGGCTTTTGCACTATGGCCGGTATAGGCATAAAAGAAGGTTTAGCCGCGCGGGCTCTCGATTCGGTCAAAAAGCGGCTTACTAACGCTTACGGCATCGAGCTTTTGTCCCCCTGCTACACCGAATACCATAAGGAGCTTGGAGAGATAACGACCTATCCGCCGGGATATAAGGAAAACGGGTCGGTGTTCTGCCACAACAACCCGTGGGTAAGCATAGCCCAGGCTAAACTGGGCAACGCGTCCGAAGCGTTTTCGATATACAAGCTTACGTGCCCGGCGTATACCGACGAACAGAGCAACATACACAGGACAGAGCCTTACGTTTACGCGCAGACGATAGCCGGAAGAGAGGCCGCGCGTTACGGCGAAGCTAAGAACAGCTGGCTTACAGGCACAGCCGCCTGGGCGTTCGTAAGTATAAGCCAGGCTATACTTGGAATATGCCCCGGGTACGACGGGCTCATAATAGACCCGTGCGTTCCGAAAGAGATAGAAGCATACAAGGTTACTCGCTTGTATCGCGGCGCTGTATACAATATTACCGTCCATAATACCGGCAACGGCCATTCGATGTCTGTCGACGGCAGCGCTGTAGAGGGCAAGACCGTTCCTTTCAAGAGCGGCAAGAAAGCATACGAAGTAGAAGTGTTTATCTGACATCGAAAGGAGAGGCTTGATGGCATTTTCTAAAGATTTTATATGGGGGGCGGCAAGCGCTTCCTACCAGATAGAAGGGGCATGGAACGAGGACGGCAAGGGGCAAAGCGTATGGGACGAATTTGTTCGCCGTCCGGGAGCCATACGCAACGGTGACACCGGAGACGTCGCCTGCGACGCGTACCACCGTTTCCCAGAAGATATAAAACTTATGAAGCAGATAGGCCTTAAGGCCTACCGCTTTTCGTTAAGCTGGCCGCGTATAATCCCACTCGGCCGAGGAGACGTAAACGAAAAGGGTCTTAGGTACTACGATTCCGTCGTGGATATGCTGCTTGAAAACGGCATAGAGCCGTATATCACTCTGTATCACTGGGATCTTCCCTCCGCGCTGCAAAAGGAGGGCGGATGGCTATCCCGCAGTACAGCCGAGGCGTTCGGAGAATTCGCGGCTCTGGTGGGCAGGCATTTCAGCGGACGCGTCAAAAACTATATCACGCTCAATGAGCCGCAGTGCTTTATTTCCCAGGGCTACGCACGGGGCGTATTCGCTCCCGGGCTTATGCTTCCACCCTCCGATTCCGCGCTTTGCATGCATAACGTGCTGCTCGCGCACGGGCTAGCGTCCCGGGCGCTGCGCGAGGGAAGCAGTGTGCCCCTTAATGTAGGCATAGTCTCCACCGGCAGGCTCTGCTACCCCGAAAAAGAGACTCCTCAGCTTATAGAGGCTGCCCGAAAAGCCACGTTCTCGTTCCCGCAGGATTGGTACTATACGCATCAGTGGCTGTTCGATCCGCTTATTTTCGGACGTTATCCGGAAAACTCGCCGGAGCACATAAAAAAGCTCGCCGACAGCGTTCCTGCCGGAGACTGGGATATAATAACGCAGAAGATGGACTACCTTGGGGTAAACATATATCACGGCTGCCCCGTAGGCGAGAGCAGCGAAGGACGATTCCATACAGGGTTTCCGCGCACCGCTACAAAGTGGCCGATAACTCCCACGGCCATGCGCTACGGTATGACGTATCTTTACGAGCGCTACAAGCTTCCGATAATCATCGCCGAAAACGGGCTCTCCTGCAACGACCGCGTATACCTTGACGGCAGCGTGCATGACGCCGACAGAATTGATTTTCTTACGCAATACCTTCGCGAGCTCAAGAAAGCGTGTGAAGCCGCCGTGATAAAAGGTTATTTCCAGTGGAGCTTCACGGATAATTTTGAGTGGGCTTCGGGCTACGACGAAAGATTCGGCCTCATATATATAGACTACCCGACACAAAGGCGCGTGCCTAAGGATTCGGCCGCGTGGTACGCGGGTGTCATAAAGGCAAACGGCGACAATCTGTAAAAGCTAGAAACCGGGTCCTTTACCGGTTAAATAGAGGTCATTTTCCTCTCTCCCTACATTTTTGAGCGCACACACCGTGCGCTCCTTTATTTTGCTGTCAATTCTTTAATTGGGCTATAAGCCGGCCCCCTGCTCCCCAGCAGTCCATCTCGATAAAATTGATGTATATGTCGCTCTCGGGCATTGCCAATATATCGGCCATTGCTTTATATACGGCCTTTGTCAAAGCCTCTTTATCCGCCCTGTCGGCTTCGCCCAGCAGCCTTATTTCTATGAAAGCGCCGTTCTCGAGCTCTCTGCCGGCAAGATAGAGCGAGCAATCGTCGTCGATTCTCACCATAGTCACGGCCTCGGTCTTGCCCGGAATTACGGTTATCGTCTCCCCCATGCTTTTCTTTATATGTTCCTTTTGCGGCTGCTCGAGCCTCGCCGCCACGTTTACGCTTATATACGGCATAGCTTCCTCCTTAGATTATCTATACCGACTATTTTATCACATTTGGTGTGAATGAGTACTGCGATCCATTTATTATTGTAAAAATTCCCGCGGTATAATAGTATTAATTATAATGTTATAGCACCGTAAAGGAGAATGAATGCAAAAGCAAAAAAAGTCTTATACTGCGATATCGCTGATTGCCGGGCTGGTGATACTCGCTGGTGTGACGGTGTTTATTTTTACGATGTTCGCGTCTACAAGCGAAGAGCCCGAAGCCGTGTTCGGCGGCGACGGAGTTACGTTCCTCGGGCAATACGGCCAGACATACCTCTATACTGAAATAAACGAAGTCAGCCTTGAAGACAACATCCCCGAAATCGGCTACAAGAAAAACGGCGCGGGGCTGGGCGAAGTAAAAAAAGGTGATTGGGAAGCAGACGGAATGGGTACGTGCCGGCTGTACATAATGTCCGATAACGGGCCTTACGTGGTTATGGATACAAAAAGCGGTTATGTGATAATCAATTATAGTGATCCCGAAAAGACAAAGGCGCTTTATGAAGACCTTCTGATGAAGAGATAGCTGACAGTTTCGCATACTGCAGCTTTATTAAGGCAGGCGGTGATAGCTTGAAAATAGACAGGCTGGTAGGCATACTCGTAATGCTGCTCAGATACGAGCGGGTGCAGGCAAAGGAGCTGGCCGAAAAGTTCGAAGTTTCCGTGCGCACGATACTTCGCGATGTTGACACCATAAACCTTGCAGGAATACCGATAGTCACATATCAGGGGGCAAACGGCGGCATTGGCATAGCGCAAGGCTACAGGCTCGATAAGAGCGTGCTTACCGGAGACGATATGGCCGCGATAATAGCGACGCTGAGGGGCATAGACGGAGCAGTAACGGGCAAGAGGCACGAGGTTCTTATAGAAAAGCTGAAAAACACGCTCCCGCCTGTGCAGCTCGATATGCTCGATACGAAGCTGAGGCAGCTTGTTATAGACCTGTCACCTTGGCGTGATGATTCTAATACGAAACAGAAGCTGGAACTGATACGCAGTGCCATAGAACAAACGTGTGAGCTTCAGTTTGAATACACCGACTCGCAGGGCAGCGTGACAAGCCGCTGCGTCGAGCCGTATTCGCTTATTCTCAAAGCGCAGAAATGGTATCTTTATGCGTGGTGCCGCCTGAGAGCTGATTTTCGGTATTTCAAGGTTTCAAGGATCAAGCGCCTAACATCTTTGGATACGTTTACGCCAAGGGACGTGCCTCCCGGCAGCATGCCGGACGAGAGCGAATGGCACCGGAGCGGCGACGCAATCGCCCTTGACCTTCTGTTTGTCAAGGAGCTGGAGGGCATAGTTACCGAGTGGTTCGGCGAGAATATCGAAAAAACCGACGACGGCAGCATAATGGTGAGGACTGTGCTGCCCGAAAACAACTGGCTTTACGGTTTTCTGTTAAGCTTCGGAACTGGGCTCGAAGTTATAAACCCACACCGAATACGCGCGATACTGGCAGAGCTTGCGTTTAATATACACCAAAAGTATTCCTCTCCGAAAAGTTATTGATTTTTCCTCATAAACACGACATATAGTTGTCATGTTGCCAATGCTATAATGAGGCAAAAAGCTTTTAAGGAGAAGTATTATGAGCGAGAAATTTGAAATATCAGAGCAAGCTGAGCAGCCTGTGCTTTCCGTGCGCAAAAGGACGAGCGTCGCAAACTTGCAAAAAGAGATAGGAGATGCTTTCGGCGCGATAATGGGCTACTTAACCGAGACAGGCGAGCAGCCCGCGGGGCCGCCTTTCGCGGCGTACTACAACATGGATATGGAAGACCTCGACGTTGAGATGGGCTTTCCTGTGTCAAAGCCAATGGACGGAAAAGGCGGTATAAGCATGAGCGTTATCCCTGCCGGCAGACACGCGCACTGCATGTATAAAGGGCCTTACGAGAAAATGGCTCCCACATATGAGGCGCTGACAGCGTGGCTGAACGAAAACGGCCATACCCCGACCGGAGTCTGCTATGAGTTCTATTATAACTCTCCCCTCGAGGTCCCTGAAAGTGAGCTTCTTACCAAAATAGCATTCCCGCTGAAATAGAACACACACAATAAGCAGGGTATTTCATAAAGATATACCCTGCTTTTGTCTTGTATAAACGCCCCTGCCGCGTGCGAGGGGTATGTAGTTCCATTAGTGGCAGGTTACAATGCATGAACGTTTCACCCAACCTTTTCCCTAACCTATACTCTCTGCGCTCTCGTCCTGATCTTTGCAAAGCGCCTTCCTGCCGTTGCTGCGCACCACCTTCAGGTTAACAACAGACATAACGAGCATGACTCCGCCCAACAGCAAAAATGTGCTGCCTATCCCAATATTATCGGAAATCAGACCGAATAGAGGAAATATTATAATCATGACCACGCTGAACAGCATGCTCTCAAACGAAAGTATCGTAGCGCGCTTGTCGGACGGTATCATCCTGTTTATATAGTCCCGCGTCGCAACGAACACTATTGTCTCGAGCACGCTTATTATGCAAAGCGGCGCCAGCGCCCAATCGATAAAGTACATAGAGAACACCGACAGCGTAATGAGCGCGGGAGATATCTTGAGTATAAAGCCTTCCCCAAACCGCTTCTCTACCTTTTCCGCGAAAAACGCTCCCGCTGCCGCGGCGACGGAAGATATCGCGAGGTAAACACCTATGCCCGCGGCGTCCATAGCGCCGCTCTCCCATGCTATCTGCAGGTAATAGAACGAAAGCGTGACGCTCGACGACAGTATGCCTGTAAAGATTATAAGGTAAAGCAGCCTGCCGCTGCCGCGTATGGCGTTTATGCTGTCCGCGTATTGCTTTTTAAGCGCAGGCAGCAGTGCCGTTCTTGGCTTTTTGCCTCCCGGTTCTTTAAAAAACATCCCGACTGCCAGCGCGGCTATTCCCACCCCGACAGCAATGTAATAGACGAGCTCATACTTTATGCTGCCCGCGAATCCACCCGCCAGCAGCCCTAATATGCTAGTAACCTGATAAATCACCTCGTTTTTGCCGGCTATCTTTAAATACTTGCATTCCTTCTTTTCGGCAAGCAGCGAGTCGTATACGAGCGCGTCTCCCGCGCCCGACTCAAAGTTATAAGACAGCGCCGTTATCACAAACGCTATGGCAAACATCGCGAAGCTGCCTGAGAATATCATAATAACCCTTGAGATAATTGCGAGCGCAACGCCTACAAGCCTGCTCGCTTTTCTGCCGAACAGGTCGGCTACCGCCCCCGTGGGTGTCTCCATCAGCAGCGACGTAACGTGAAATATGCCCTCGAGCAATCCTATCTCGAAGAGCGACAGGCCCTTAGACGCGAGGTACAGCATCCATATGCCGTTTGTCATGTCGATATTTTTAACAAACGTAAATACGTAGTTTACAATTATATTTTTATAGTAGTTCATGTTTCTCCTCCAAGCTGTGCTGCCGTTACGCCGCCGAAGGAGAAACATCATATAAAAAACTCCTTAAAGCGTCAGCCTTAAGGAGTTACAGAAGTTCAGTAATATCCACAAGCTAACATAACAGCAATTTATTTCCATCCATATGCATACCGGTATTGCAGTATACACGGATTGCGAAAATACCGCCCGCTATCGTCAGCCACTTTTGCATTTTGAAATTTTGATGACCTTTCGTTTCCATACCGCAGTATTATAGCATCGTCCGTTTCATGTGTCAATGCGCACAGATGCCTTCTTCCCCTTTCTTTTGTGAAGTGGCCTCTTGTATTCTTCTACCTCCTCTTTTGACAGCAGCCTTGCGCTAAGCTCTTTAAACACCATTCTAAGCCTTGCATATCCTGCGAATTCTATCTCCCATGAAAGATGTTTATCATCCTCAACAAGTATTCTGTCATACAGATAATCATCCAAAAAATCTCCGCCTTCATAGCTTGAATAAATAAAAGCTGTTTCTTTAACGCCGCCGATCAATATCTCACATAGCGTATCGCGCATGTCAGCGTCACGAATAACAAGCTTTATTATTGTCGGCACCGTCTTTTTTAATCCTTTTGTAAAACCTGGCTGATCCGTTATGATACTGATATCTATAACATCTGCATCGTCAAATCTATGAAAGCTTTCATAAATTTTAAGAAATTCTTTGGGCAATCTTTTCTTAGCCTTAGCGAATTCTATCTGATACTGCCTGCCCTCTTCATCAGAATCGCTGCGAATAGTATCATTATCCAAAATTTCATTATTACTATATCTCATAAACGACATCCTTTCAAAGTAAACTTCACTTAAGCAGTCCCTCTATATGCTTCTTGGCCTTCTTGTCGAGCAGGCCGCCCGCCATCGCGTCCATTATATAGCCCTCTATGGCGTCGTTTATCTCCGTTCTTCTTATCATCGCTAGCACCTCGAGTATATCGGTAAGAACGAGCTTTCTCATCGTCTCCCTGACTGCGGCGAGGTCGAGAGCCATCAGCGCCTTTGCTATCGCCTCGTGGAGGGCGCTCTTATACGGCACTATGCATTTAAGATGCTGAATGCATTGCCGCACCGTTATAGGCTTTTCGTCGCTCAGCAGCTCAAGGTATTCTCCTATAACGCCGTCCAGCCAGCCGTCGTCCCACCTCGCGTTTTGAGCGATCATGATAAGCCCGATACTGCGCTGAAACGAGTTGCCACTTTTCAGCTTCTCCCTGAACGTCTCGCGGTAAGGATATACGTCGTCCGCCATCGCCGATCTGCTCTGCAGCACAAGCAAAGACGGATACCTTATACTGTCCTCCTTCTCACAGAGCCATTTCACAAGCTGCGCTATATCCAAGGGGCTAAGCTTTTCTGCCGCCTCATTGGGGTTTTCTTTGTCAATACTCATCAGGTCATTGAGAGTCATACATGTCTCCTTATCAGGTGAAATGTCAGCCCGGTTTTATTACATATCACAGACCATATAAAACTTCTTTATGTACTTAAGCCCTCTTTTCAATAAAGCGAAACTTTGTTACTCCATGCCTTTGCGCCGTGCTCTTTCGTTTGCGTAGTAGTCGGCTGCCTTTGAAAAAGCCTTTTGAGTGCCCTGAAACTGACTGTAGTGAGACTCTACATTTCTGTCGTACTTTTTTAGCTCCGAGAGCACGTTCATGAATGAGAGTTTTCCAAAATACCGGCATACCTTGGGCAGCGTTGCCTCAAGCTTCTCGTTCATTTGCGCTATTTTTTCTTTATAGTGCGCCCGCTGTGTTATATACAACAGCAAAGGCTTATATCTTACCCAGCCTATGCACGCGCGGTAAAACCGTTCAACAATTGCCTCAGAGTCAGCGCGTATGTACTTAAGCTTTGTCGGCAAAACGCCGTCCATCAGGTGATGGTACGTCGAAAAGCCGTCGTGGAACGTATACACAGGAACACGAAGCACTTTATGGTCGGTAAGACATGTGCTTAAAAACGTATCCTCGCCTCTCGCTCCCGGAGGATTATAAAACGGCAGTACGCGGGTTGTATCTTTGAGGTTTATTCCCAGGTTAGCGCCCGATATAAATTTTGCGCCGTTTATTTCGCCAACCTCTTGCGCCTCGTCACTAGTCAAAATACCGGTGTCGGCCCAAGTGATGCCTCCGTTATCCATTACACTTTTTATTTTGTTCCAATTGATAATGTCGTTGCTTATAGCCTCTATAAACAGCCGCAGGTCCTCCTCTGACAGAACGCTGTTAAACTCTATATAAGGTATGGGCGATATATAGCCGCAGTGATGCCCGTTTGTTATATCTGCTTCCCGTAAAAACTTAAGGTGCGTAGGCAGCACATTCTGTCCGCCCCAAACCGCGGTCGCCCGCGTCTTTGTAACCGCCACCGGATACTCATCGTCGTCCAAAAATATAAGATAATCCATGCCGCATTTAATAGCCTCCAGCAGAACGGCGTTGCGCTTTGCGGCATATCCTCTTCCGAAAAGCAGCCGCGCTTCTTTCTCGCTTATTATTCCTTCACGGATAAGCTTTTCCATGTCTCTCCTGATAGCCGTGCTCCCAATAAAGCGGGCGTCGTCCACCAGATTCATAACCCTCGTGCTTACGCCGGTATAGTCCGTAACGTTTGTGTTCGAGTAGCTAAGGTCATATGCCACAAACAAATTGAGCCTTACGCGTTCATTTTCCGTCAGCCCATGCTCCTTCCAGTTGTAAACATAGGTGCTGAGTAGCTTTTGGAATATCTTTCTGCCCGTTGCAAACCCTATACCAACGTTTAACTCTTTACCGTACAATAGTAAAATCCCTTTCCTTTGGTTTTTTAGATTATACCAGATAATACGACGCTAAGCAAAATAAAGGCAATCTGAGGTGTATTACACTATCGGGAGAGACACATATGTTTAAGATGATGTTTTCTTTAAGCTGCAATAAAACGCAATCTCTTTCGTCTTTATTATGTACAGTTGTTATGACAGTAATATAACTTACCAAAAAAATGATTTTATACTTGAATGCCATCTGTTACGGTTATATACTTATTGCAGTATTATTGAATTATAGTGCATAATCCGTTAATTTTGAAAGGAGAACACCATGAAACTTCGCGCGGAGATTAAAGCGCAGGCAAAAAACAACTTCATGAACCAATACGGCATATCGATTGGCGCCGGGCTGCTGTATATTATACTTATGGGCGCTGTAGGATGGACGTTTATCGGCACATTGCTTCTTGCTCCCCCGCTTGTCGTAGGCTACGCAAGCTTCACACTAAGAATATATAGAGGACAACAGGGCGACATTGGCGATATGTTCAGCACGGGCTTTAATGACTACGGCCGCAACCTTGGCGGCGTGCTGTGGATGTATCTGTTCATCTGGCTGTGGACGCTGCTTTTCATCATCCCCGGCATCATCAAATCGCTCGCATACTTTATGACGCCCTACATACTGGCCGACAGCAAAAATGTATCGGCGACGGACGCGCTTAAGCTTTCTATGCGCATGACACAGGGCTACAAGGGAGAAATATTCGTTATGTATCTTAGCTTTATCGGATGGGCCATACTGACCGCGATCACCGGCGGCATACTCGGTATATTCTTTACAGGCCCCTATTTCAGCACAAGCTTTGCGGGGCTGTATCACGAGCTCAAAGCGAACGCTCTTGCCAAGGGCATAGTTAGTCCGGAAGAACTGGCATAACCTCTAAACACGAAAGCCGCTCATACGGGCGGCTTTTTTGTCTCGTAAAATATTAATTGTTGACGGCAAAGCTGCTTTTGCCAAGCGCTTGTCGCTAAGCGGATATTAAGTGAATCAATCAGCCTCGGCGCTTATATCTTCCCTGAGCACCCTTCTTGTAAACATCTTGGCTATCTCGGGGTCAAACTGCTTGCCCGCGTTTTTCCTTATTTCTGCTATAGCCTCGGCGCGGCTAAGGGGCTTGCGGTACGGGCGCGTGGTCGTCATAGCGTCATAAGCGTCCGCTACCGCTATTATCCTCGCTTTCCAGCTTATCTCCTCGCCCTTTAACCCTTTGGGGTATCCTGCGCCGTCCCATCTCTCATGGTGAGCAAGCACGAACTCGGCTATGCTGTAGTATTCCCTAGACGTGCTGAGTATCCTGTAGCCGGTTTCGGGGTGGTCTTTTATCTGCGCCCACTCGGACGCGGTCAGCTTCTCCGCTTTGTTGAGCACAGCTTTGTCCATAGATATCTTGCCAATATCGTGCAGCTCGCCGGCGATCTTGAGCTCGCGAAGCTCGTCCGTGTTAAGCCCGTAAGCCTTGCCAATAGCCTCACACAGCCGGCCTACCCTCTTGGAATGCGCCTCTTCGGGAGGGCACATAAGATGAAGCGCGCTCAAAATCGAGTCTATAACGGCGCTGCGCTTGCTTGCGCTCGACAATATCTTTTTCTGATACATAGAGTCTTCCGCGTTTTTAAGCATCTCCCATATAGACTGCTCTTCATTGTCCTTCGTGTCCCAACCGAACGAGAGAGAGACGTCTACACCCATAATACTTTGTTTTTCTATTTCACTCCGTATCTTTTCTACCAGCGTTTCGGCGGCAGCGCCGTCTGTATTTGTCAGCAGTATTATAAATTCGTCTCCGCCGGTGCGCGAGATTATGCTGCCTTCGCCGCACATGCTTGTAAGCACCTGCGCCGCCTGTCTAATAAGCTCGTCTCCGCTGTTGTGCCCGAACGCGTCGTTTATGGTCTTAAGGCCGTTTACGTCGGCGTATATCAGCGATATGGGAAGGTTTACTGCTGTGTCGAGCCGCCTTAATTCCTCCTCAAAAAACCTCCGGTTATACAGCCCTGTAAGCTGGTCATGATAGCTTAAATACTCTATCCTTCTTTGCTTTTCCTTCTTTTCGCTGAAGTCGCGGAAAACGAGCACGCATCCCGCTACGTTGCCCGCCTTGTCCCTTATAGGAGCGGCTGTGTCCTCAATAGCCCGTTCTTTGCCGTCTCTTGATACCAGCAGCGTATGATTTGAAAGCTCCACAACTTTTTCGGTCTCAAAGACTACTGTGACGGGAGACTTTATCTTAACCCTCGAGTATTCGTGTATAAGGTTGAATACTTCCTCAAAACACTTTCCTTTCGCTTCTTCTATCGTCCAGCCTGTAAGCTGCTGCGCGACAGGGTTCATAAACTCTATGGCGCTGTCGCGGTCGACCGCTATAACTCCGTCTCCCACCGAAACAAGCGTCGCATAAAGCTTTTCCTCGTTGGCGCGCACCTTGCTTTGCTCTTCCTCTATTGTTTCGAGCATACTGTTTATCGCGTTGCCCAAAAACGCGAACTCATCCTTTCCTTTTACGGGTATCTTTTTTATCCTTTTAAGGTCAATTCCCTTGACATCGTTTATGATTCTTGTAAACGGCTTTGACATGAACATCCCGAGTATTGTGAAAAGCACTGCAACCGCCGCGACAGTAAAGGCGATGTTGCCAAACACAAAATTACTCAGTTCAGTTCTGCCCGAACTGTAAAGGTCCCGCGGAAGCTCAAGCGTAAACATTACCGGCGCCTCGTTTTTTACGTAACTCTCGATGTCGCTCTCAAACCTCACCGTTTTTTCATCCCGGAACACTTCGCGGTCCGCGGCAAAAATGCCGCCGTCAGTATCAGCCGTAAAAGCGCCGGCGCTTATACTTATAACCTTGCTTTCTGTGCTTTTTTCGATATCAGAGAGTATTTCATCATCTATGCGGCGCCCGAAAACAAGCTTGCCGCTTGCGGCCTGCCTCGTCAGCGAATCGGTAACATCCGTTGACGCGATGAAATAATAATCAGCTCCAATTCTATACAGGCCGGACATGTCTTCCGATAAGTAGCATTCTTCGGCAACAGATTTGAAGTCGTCAAAAAATCGCTTGGGAGGCACAACAAACTCGTTGTTGTCATAATCGTAAAAACGGTTGTAGTATAGACCGCCCGAATTGTCGAGCATGACCATGAAATTAAGGCTCAAGTTCTTAAACGTTTCTTCGGTAAGATTAAGCTCAATATAACTTCTGTCTCCGTTAAGAAAATTTAGCGTATCGTCCCAGTGACCCCAGTCGTTAACCTGCCCCTGATACCGCGAAAGGCGCTCGTCGATATAAGAATGCATGCTGTTTTGCACCGATGCGATCTGTGACCTCTCATATGTCTCAAGAAATCTTACAAAAAAGATACTGAATATAAAGTTGATAATCAGTATGCTCGCGAGCATGACGGGTGTGACTATCAATATTACTTTATTTCTTATTTTCATCCGATGCCTTTCTCTTTCAGCCCCGCGGTGTGCATTAGCTATTGGGTTTAATGTGTATTAGCCTTATACCGACCTCATCATATTAGGAAGCAAGCCTTAACATAGTTTTAATATCTCATTCAAAACAAATCTGAAAACGAGCATATCGCTGAAGGACAGGTCATATACAGCTGCTTAAATCTCACTTCATGCCACTCATATCGAATTTTAATAAAAGAACTCTTTCAATTTATAATATCACCACAATTAAATGCGTTCAATCATAAAACTCAGCGTATTGTGTGCCTTATAAGCTCATTTCAGGTGTTTTTTGCATCTTTATTGCATCAAAAAACCAATGCGGTTCAAATTTGGTTAATTGCGCGTTCTCGCTTGCTAATAGCTTTTTACGCCCAGCCCTCGAGCGTAAACGTCCACACCTTGCGAAAGTCGTTCGTTCTTATCTCAAGAGTGTTGTGTTCCTTTAACTCGCTAACAGCGATAAAAGCGTGTCCCGTGCTTTTAAAGTAATCATCCTGCCAGAAAAAATGAAAGTGTTTATCAAAATAGCCCCGCTCCAAAACCTGCCCGTTAAGATACACCGAAACATCTTCGGGAATTCTGATAAGCGATATATCCAGTATTATCGTTTCTTTACCACGCAATCCGTAAAGCACCGAATTTATGGGCGTAGAGTCATCAAGCACTATGCTGTTTTCGCGAATATTGAATGTAACCTGCACGGCGCTGACCAAGGAGCCTCCCTCATACTCATATCTAAGGTATGTAAAGAAATACGTATTGAAAAATGCTATTAGCGTAAGAAAAAGAGCAGTGTAACGCCATATCATACGCACCCTGCCGCGCGGCTTTCTCTTTGACTGCTCGCTTTGCTCCCATTCCTCATACGACGCCGTTTTTAATTCGCTTTTATTGTAGGTATATCTGTAGACAATTATGCCGGATAACAATCCTACTCCGGCGTTCAGCATGTTGCAGTCGACATTAAAGTTGGGCCATAGGCGATAATTGAATGATAAAACAGCTATTCCGATAAGCAGTAAAAATGATAGGGTGCCTCCGATATACTTGACCGGCTTGTTCTGTATTTCTTCCGGTTGGTAATAAACGGTCAATTTTCCGGTATCCCTGCTGTAAACAGGAAGAAACTCATCGTCCTTCTTGACTCTTTTTACAGCGTTGTAATAATCCCAAAAATCCGGCATTTCGTGCATATCTTTTACTCCCGCCGCTAATAATCAATAACAAAAACCCACTTCTTATAAAAATGGCCGCCCGCCAACTCTAAAGTATTTTGACCTTCATGCATGTTGAAATAAATATTGCCGTATATGTCTATTTTAAAATAATCATCTTTCCATACCGGCCCGCTGTACGCGTCTACTCTTGTATAGTCTCCTGCAGAATAATCAGTTTCAACTCCGTTTATAAAAAGCTTCACAGCTTCGGGTGTTTTCTTTATATCTATTTTTATTACCGTTAAAGAATCTTTCTTCGTCGTTACGCTAAATACTTTTCCCTCAGGTGTCTTTTCATTAAGAAGTATTCCTTCACCATCTGTATAAACGGATACGCGCGCTTCACCAATACCAGCCTTGGCTCCTCTCTCAGTTATGTACCTTAAATATGCAAGAGAAAAGCTGTTCATTAGTAACAGAAAAGCAAATATGATGATATTAATATAAGTTAATACTCTGTAATTCTGTTGCTTCTTCTTATATGCAGTTTCCCTGTCTTTATCACTGTCATTCTCCGGTATTACCTCAAATCTCATTCTTGAGTGCAGGTATTTGTAACCGCAAGCATGAGCAAATGCGATATTATGAGCCCTAAAAACGTAAGATCCGTAACAACGCCGAGCCAAAATATAACGCCTGGCAACTTTAATACGAACATCGGAACTACTATCGCAAGATATGCTGCTAAAGGGATTAATAATAACGCGATATGCCAGCGTCTTCTTTCCTTATACGGCGGCATCATGTATTTCACCATGTTGACTTCGTTTTTTTCATAGACATAAAGCGCATCATCTTCTTTTTTACCGTTTCTATATGCCCTGTAAAAATCCCAAAAACTCGGTTTGTCGCTCATTCCTTCCCCCATCGCTCTCTAGCTGAACCTGAAAGTCCATGCTTGCTTATAGCCCCCCGCGCGTACTTCAAGCGTATTGACTTCTCTTGCGGCAAACTCGACATCAGCATGTATCGTGTTTTGAAAATAGCTCTCGTCAAAGAACTTTTCTGACCACCTGTAGTACTCTGCCTCACGAAGATCAGCTATCTGCTCGTTTATGTATATTGATACTGCGTCCGGGCATTTGTCTACATGAATATGTAAACATATTTGCTGCACTGAATCAGACGCAACATCTAAGCTTCCCGGTATTTCCAACATATCATCGTCAAATTCAAGTCCGCCGAATGTCCCCCGCACTTCAACGACATTATTGCTGTATCCTCCATCGGCTACGAACCTTAAGTATGTAAGCGAGTACGAACTTAAAAGGAAAAAACATATATAGATGATTCCCAAAATTATAACGACCTTTTTGCTTAATCGGACAGAGCTTTTATCATTGTTATTTATTCTTTCACCAAGATTTATCTTATTAAGCAGCTCAAGATTGATATATCGGTATGTGAATTTTTGCAAATTGATATATATGATAAAGAAAACAAAAGGCCATATTATAAAGACATCATTACTTATATTGGGCCATAAAAAGATGGTTTCCAACGCAGGTAATAAAACAAGCACCAGTATCGCACTAAGCGCAATTATTAATATAGCTTTGCCGACATTCCATAATGATTTTAAATGCCTGATCTTTGATTTGTATACAGTTACGACTTCTTGCTTCTCGTCGTACATATAAAGAAGCTTTTTGTCGTACTCTTCACCGATCAGCTTGTCATACCAGTCTTCGTCACGTGACAGCGCCCCAATAAAATCCCAAAAATCCGGCTTATACTCCAAACATCAGTCCTCCTGCCGATATATATGGCTTAAGTCATATTATACCATGCTTTTACAATAATGGATATAAAAAAGGCACTTCATAAGAAATGCCTTCGTATATCCGTTATGTCTACAGCTTGCTGCCGCATTCGCCGCAGAATTTTGTCCCGGGGGCGTTTTCCGCGCCGCACCCGCCGCACCTTAATGCCTCGGGAGACCCAAGCTTGCTGCCGCACTCGCCGCAAAATTTCGTTCCCGGCTCGTTGTCCGCGCCGCAGTTCTTGCATATGCGGGCATCTCTCTCGCGCTCCTCGGCGCGCTGTTTCTCTTCCGCCGCGCGCTCGGCCTGCTGCGCCTCCTCCTGCTTTCTTTGCAGCATCTTATCTATATCCGCTATCTCTTCATAAAGAGCCGCAAACTCGCCGTACTTGCCCGACTGCTTGTGCGATTCATATACCGCCTCGCCTATTTTGGCGAGCGCTTCCTTCTTCCTGCCGCCGAGTTCGCCTAACTCCGTCTTCAAAAGAAAGGCGTTCATCGAGGCGTCTTTTTTCGCATCCTCGCCCATAAGGGGCTGCATTCCCTTTATAAATCCTCCAAGGCCGCTTAAAAAATCGCTCATTTAAGACCTCCGATATACTTATTAGCCTTATTATACCTCTTCGGCGTCAAAAAGCCAAGCGCTAGATCGCCTCGGCTTCGGCAGGCTGCTCTTTGGGCAAAGGCTCGCCCGCTTTAACCAAAGACCTGTCCCTGAGCATCATAAGCCCCATGAGCACCATCAGCGGCCCTGTGATTATAAGCAGCGTCTCTATAGGGACGATGTCCGCAAGAGGGCCGTAAAACAGCATTGAGAGAGGCATAAGTGAAGTCGCAATCATTCCGAATATACCGAAAACGCGGCCAAGATATTCGCCTTCAACCTTTTCCTGCAGCAATACAGTGGAGGGGGTGTTGAACGCAGGCATCCCAAGCCCCATTATCGCCATGAAAACGAGATACAGCGAGAACACAGGAACAACGCCTATCGCAAACGCGCAGGCTCCGAATATAAGCGATGCGGCCACCATTGTATGCACCCTGTTCTTAAATCCGCCCCACGCTGCTATCAAAAGGCCGCCTACTATCATGCCCACCGAAAACGCCACCTCAATAGCGGCAAGGTGCCATTCGCCGCCGTTAAAGCTGCGCGCCACCTGCAGCGGCGTTAAAAACGCCGTGGGCGTTACGATCACATAGAATACCGCGCAAAACATGAAAAACCGTTTTACGTAGCCGTGGCTCCTGATGTACTTCAAGCCAAGCAGCATGTCTTTGAAATAGCCTACGGACTGCACTTCTTTCGCTTTCTCATGCGCTCTCACATGCAGCAGGAAGGAGAGTATCAATATCGCTGCGGCGGCCGTAATTACATCTACGAAGAATATAAGCTCGATGGGAGCAAGCGAAAGCAGCAGCGCGCCCAGCATCGGCGATACTATCATTATGCTCGACTGCATGCTGGTGCTCAGGCCCCCGACCCTGGTCAGCTTTTCCTGCGGAACGATCTGGGGCAGAAAAGCGTTTACCGCGGGCTGTTGAATGGCGCCTCCAAGCGCGCGCAAAGACGACACCGCAAACAGCATCCAAAGCTCGCCCATGCCCATAAGGAAAATTATGGCGGCGCAAAGCGTGGAAGCCGCGATAAACCCATCTGAAAGTATTATCAGTTTTTTTCTGTCATACCTGTCTGCCCACACCCCCGCAAAGGGCGCCATTATAAAATGCGGCAGGAATCCGCAGATTATCGAAATGGTCATCATTGCCCCCGACTGGGTGGACAGCGTTATGTGCCACATGATGGCGTACTGCACCAGCGATGACCCGAGCAGCGATATCCCCTGGCTCGAAAGGAATATGGCGGTTTTTTTCTTCCAGTTTTCCATAGAATCACTATTCTCTTCTTAAAATTATAATTGACGGTTTTTAAGACGGATGCAATAAATTTATCATTTGTACAAGCTAACGGTCAATACCTTTTTTTGTTATTCCCCTGTTTTCCTTCTTTTTTGATATGAGACAGGGCGTACATAAAATCGAGGCAGTAACAAATAATAGCATTGATACTCTTAAAGGAGATTTATTATGGGAAACAAACCGGGCAAAAGAGGCAGGGGCAAAACCGACACGGAGTCCGCCGAGGATATGAGATTCGGCGAAGCCATGGAAAGAGACATGGAAAGATTCAGCAAGCAGATCGAAACGCCCCGAGATGTAGATGAGGAATGGAAGGACCGGGAAAGATACGACGGCAACAACAACCTTAACGGCGCAGGCGATGAAAGATATAAGGTGCATACAGACGCGGCGTTCTTTAACAGGATGTATATGCCATACCTCGGCTCCGGCATCGCTCCTGTCCGCAGCGCCGCGGATGTGCGCTCAGACGTAAACTCAGAATTCAGCGCGGATATCGAGCTTGCCAAAAGACGAAGCGACGCCGGCATTGATGTCATCGACGGCGCAGAGTACTCATCTGACCAAAACGGATCGAATGAACGAGAAGACAAACGAAAAAGATGAGTGACTTATAGGATACTGCCAATACCGACGATGTCCGTATTAAAACGAGGTCCCCAAAAAGTCGTGAGAATTTGTGGGGTATGATAATAACCAAAAACAGTTAAGGAGGAAAAGATGACCAAAGACAGATACAGCGCCCGCGGCCGAGGTGGCAGCAGGCCTAATCCCGACGACCGTTCTGACAACGCCGAGCGCATACAGCGTAACATCAATTATACGCTTAAAAACATGGAAGCTGCAGACGAGATGATCGAGGAAACCAGCGATGAAAAGATGAAGAAGACTCTGGCTGAAAAGAACGAGAGACGAAGAGAGGCTCTCAGAGGAATGCGCAGCGAAATGCGTGACGAGTCCCAAAAAGACAAATAGCGCTTACGTGTATATATTCACTTAAAAAAGCTTTTCATGGGATCCCAGTATAAGCAGGACTGTTAATAAACGGCCTGCTTAGTTTACGTACCCTGCAGTTTGCGTGTCATGAATCTTATAAAAAACGAGGAGCTTGAAGCTCCTCAGCCAGGAAAGCATAAAACTATCAATTCGGAAAGCTGCTAACTAGCGGTTCCGGTTCTGATCGTTCTGATTGTTCCTGTTCCGGTTCTGATCGTTGCGGTTATCGTTGTTGCGGTTGTCATTATTGCGGTTCTGGTTGTTGCGGTCATTGTCCCGGTTATTCCTCTGATTCTGCCTGTTATTGTTCCGGTCGTTTTCCATGTGCTGGTCTCCTTTCTTTGATTCTATGAGTTTATTATTTGCATTTAATGAGCGCAAATATTCTAGGGAATTGCAGCTCTATCTGGCGTAATATATTTTTATTGTCAAAGCAGTTTAAACATTTTTCGTATAAAGATCACATCCGCGCGCCCTAAGCTAATGAGCCGTCCTGCCCCGCGATTTTCGGGCCAAGTATTTGTGAAAGAACCATTCAGAAACGCCTATTAAGACAGAGCATACGATAGAGTCGGTAATTGTAATGCTCTCAAATCCTTTTATATAGCCGAACGAGAATACCGTGAAAAACGCTATAGTGAGGTTTATAAGCGTAGCCGTCATGTTGCCGGCACGCGGCATTATAACTATGTCCCCGATAAAATAGGCAATAACCGTGACCGCTGCGGACAACAGCAGTATTCGAAAAAAATCAAGGTTTGTTGCCGGCAGTAAATAAAGCTCTAGTATAACCGCGAACACAACGAATTTTATCAGCAAGGCACTGAGATGTTTCATAAGCCGCTCCTTGATTTGATTAACCATATTATTGGCAGTCATGCGGCAAACTATGCAAAGCAGTGATTCACCGCTCACAAAGTCGGCTTCAAAGAGTAGGGAAGCAATTATTTCAAGGGTAATTGTTTAAAACAAAGGAGAAAATATATTGCGGACTATTTTTACGCGGAGAGTGTTATGCTTATTAAAAACGGCAAGATTCATACTATGGCGGGCCGCGACTATAAATCCGGCTGTGTCCTTACAGAAAAAAACAAAATAATAAGAATTGCAGAGAGTATCAGCGACAACGAAAACAACGACGGTATAGTTATAGACGCGAAGGGCTGCTGGGTAATGCCGGGGCTTATCGACGCGCACTGCCACATAGGCATACAGGAAGAAAGAATGGGCATTGAGGGCAACGACTGCAACGAAACTACTAAGCCAATAACTCCATATATAAAAGCGCTCGACGCCATTAACCCGATGGATTCGGCTTTTCACAACGCGATAAAGGCGGGCATAACGTCCGTGATGGCGGGCCCCGGCAGCTCAAACGTAGTCGGCGGTCAGTTTATGTTTTTAAAAACCAGGGGAAGACGCATAGACGACATGGCCGTTCTTGAGCCGGCTGCAATGAAAGTCGCTTTCGGGGAAAACCCAAAGACGAATTACGGCGATGCCAAAATGATGCCCTCAACGCGAATGTCTATAGCCGCGATGCTCAGAGAAGAGTTGATCGCGGCGAAGAAATACTTCGAAGATAAGAATACCGCTGACAGCAGCTTTAACGAAGACTTTCTCCTCGAATGCTGGCTGCCAGTATTTCGGCGCGAGATACCTTTAAAAGCCCACGCGCACAGGGCGGACGACATACTCACAGCAATAAGGATAGCGAAATTATTTGACCTTAAAATGACGCTCGACCACTGCACCGAAGGCCATCTGATTGCGGACGAGATAAGGAAATCCGGCTTTCCTGCAATCGTCGGCCCCAACTTCGCATCAAGAACAAAGATAGAGATACAGTTCCTGGATTTCAAGACGGCTGGCGTGCTTTTCAAGGCGGGAGTCAAGGTTGCTGTTATGACGGACCATCCGGTTTCGCTTATACAGTGCCTTCCGCTGTGCGCAGGTATGGCTGCTAAAGAGGGGCTTGGTATTGAAGAAGGGCTTCGCGCGATAACGATAAACGCCGCCGAGATTTGCGGAGTGTCCTCGCGCGTGGGCAGCCTTGAGCCCGGCAAAGACGCGGATATAGCTATATTTGACGGCAACCCTATGGAGGTGTTTACTCACTGCCTCTATACGATAATTAACGGAGAAATCGTTTATAATGAGGATAAAGTGTAAAAAGAGAGCAATGTTAAAGCATTATTAACAGGGCTTACTTCAGCAGTTCTTTCTTGCGGGGAAGCTTTCTTATTATTATGATCATCAGCGTAAACAGCGGCAGGACGGCTACGAACGGAAGCTCAAAAAAGGCGGCGTGTTTAGCGCCCCACTCGGCATGGTCTACTTCAGACGGATGTGCTACCAAGGCATAGATGACAGCTATTGCGCCTATCGGGATAACGATAGCGCGTTTTGATTTTAATCTCATGATCTGATTAAGCGCGTTTACTGTCGCGAAGTATAGTATACTGATCTTAATAAACAGCGACGCGGTTTGATTTAAGGCAATAAAAAGCTCTACCCTGTTCAAAAATTCGCCGATATTGATCATCTGGACAGACTGATATGACGGCAATGCGAAATAATTGCCGGCGGCTCCAAGAACAGTAGTGTTGCGTATTATTACAAGCAAGTATACTAGCGCTGCGATACACAACCCGCCGAGCGAATACCTCCCCAGCTTTTTATAATCTTTGATATACGGAGTTACCATTAAAAACAATATTATCTCACCAAACGGTACGAACGACATTATGACCAGAGCCTGTACGAATTTATCGGCAGGCAACTCGAATATCGGCAGAATATTGTCAAATCTGAGATCACCTAAAAGAAGAACGACCGTAAAAAACAATGCTATCATTAATAAAATAAAAACAGCGGCACTTACCCGCGCTATTACTTTTATGTCCTTTTTCACTGCGTAGGCGCAAAGCGCGGTTGTCGCTACCATAAAAACCACAGGCGGTGTTTCGAGCATGATTGCAGAAGTATAAAAAACCGACATATCTCTTATATTGAAAGACAAAAGGGACAGAAAAAAGAATACGTACAGCGCTGATATTATCCTTCCTGCCACTTTGCCGTATACTATTTCGTGAATCTCAATAAGGCTTTTGCCCGGAAACTTCTTGCTTACATAAACATACAGAGCCAAGAAAGGCAATATAATGGGGACAGAGAATAAAACTATTATCCAGGAATCCTGTTTTGCGAGATTGCTGAAAAAAGCCAATATCAACAGCGAGCCCGACAAAAACCCCGGAATCAAAAGCATATATTGAGAAGGCTTTATTTCCTCTCCTGATCTGTCCATCGCGCCCCCTTTCAGTAAATGCTCTTCAATAATCCGGACAATTAATTTTTATCCAAGCGTTAATGAAATATACATTATTACCGAATAATAAAAAGTATTATACGTCAGCAACAACGGCCAAAAGTGATGTTGGTTGCATTGACAACGCCTGCTTGCTGAAATATCATTATTACCTAAATAAAAAAGAAGGAGCCTGTTATGAAGAAAACAATAAGCTTCGCATTCTTGGCATTAATACTTCTGCTCAGCGCCTGCGGAGGCGGTTCGGGCTTGGCGGGCGAATCTGCTACTCCCACGCCTTCGGATATTGTACTGCCCGGCGTACCGGGCGGGACTCAAAACCCCGAGCCTTCCGACGGCCCGTCTTCGTCGCAGTATAAGAGCAAGCTGTACGACCCGAGCATATTTGTGATACAAGCGTCGGGCACGTCGCGTCAGGAGCTTGACACCGGCTATTACGCGGACTACGAATGTGAATTGTATCTGCACAAGATAGACGCAAACGACAACCGCGTCTCAACAGGAGTGTATCAGGGCGTGTTTTGGATGAAGGTTACTATCGACGCGCAGGGCTTTATATCCGATATGATAGGCAGCGCTCCCATCGATATTTCATTTGATGTGGGGGCGGAAGCCGTATGCGATACGCTCGGTATAATGCTCAATATCACGGACGACAAAGCATGGGTCAACTATTCTATTGCTGGCGAGGACGGCAAGCCTATTCCCCTTACGCAGGATACCCCAGTAGGCAAAGGAAGCTTCGTAGCGGTAGCAAAGAATGTATATCTTAATGCAAAAGCCAGCGGCGCTCAGGGGGAAAAGATCGATTATTCCAACGCGTCTCAGGGCGACCTTACCGATGTAAACTACGTTATCAATGTAGAGCCGGACGACATGGAATCCGGCACGCGCCGCAATCTTATTATCAACCTCAGCGGCGAGGGTTTCAACTTTACACTTAAGGGAGAGATGCTTCGGCTGCCGGGCTATCCTGAGGATGTGTCCGACTACTTTAACTCAAATTACAAGCAAAATTCGGCGTGGAAGCATTTTCAATAGTAAGTAAGTAAGCCTGAGCAATTAGGCTTCAGCTTGATGACAAACGTAAAAACTGAGACGACAAAATGAAGGCCGCTGAAGAGTCCCAAATACAAGGCGTTTTGAGCATTGCGACGAGATGTAGCAGCGCTACTTCGAGGAGAAAGCGGAAAAACAACGCAGTAGTTGGGCTTTGTCAGCGGCCTGACGCCTGAGCAATCAGGCTTATTTTTATACACGAATATCATCTGTTCTAATTAAAATCTACATATATCTCGTTGCTGCCCTTCTCATAGTTGACTCTCCAGCTTGGCTTGCTGATTGAAAGTATACGGCAAAGCTCTTCGATGTCGGCCTTAAGCGCGTTATTTGCTGCACGCAGTTCCGATGCCGATTTTATCTTCAGCAGCTTCTTATATCTTTGCTGCGCCCTGTTGTATAGTTCCCTCACAGCGCTTCCATACTTTCGGTATTTCACTGAGCTTAATGACACGTTATCGATCCACGACGGGCTATCGGCATTAAAGCTTGTGTAACAAAACACCGCTGCCTTCGGGCTTTCCGATGCGGCCTCGCTGCTTTGCGTGGGTTCAGGTGTTGTTGGCGGTGTCTGAGTAGGCTCCGTCGTTTGCGTAGGCGTAGGCTTTGACGTGGGCGTTGGATCTGTTGTAGGCTCGGGCAGCAACGCGTCCGCGTCAAGTATTTTTTTAGCCTTGCCAAGTACCGTTTTTGATTTTTGAGCAATAACCTTTGCCTGCATCTGCTCCCACAAATGCGAAGCGTTAGAGTACGCGTATTTCTTGTTCTCAGGAACGTCGATACCGTAGATCTTTTTTATCAGCTTCACGCGCTTTTGCTGGTCAGTGATTACGAAGTTCCAGTTAAAGATGTTGTGCTGCTTGCCGTCCATAGAATGCATATCTATTTGATCCGAGTTGATATTGTAAAAAAACGATGCGAGGCCTGCAGTCTGAGCGAGCGTGGTATTGGTATAAAGATTGCCGCCGAACGCGCCCAGCATCTGCGGCAAATCCACGAGCATATCAGAGCTCTTTACCTTTTCAAATATGGCGACAAGCATGTTTTTCTGACGGTTTATTCGGTTAAGGTCTCCCGACTCAGAGCCGATATGTTTGCGCACCCTCATATAGTCGAGCACAGCCTGGCCGCCCATGTGCTGTATTCCTTTCGCATAAGAGCGCCCCTGGATTTTAAACTTAAAATCAACGTCAAAATCAACGCCTCCGATGGCGTCCACCAGTCCCTTGACGGCCGCCATATCAACCGCGTAATAATACTGAACGGGAATACCGCCCAGCATCCATGACGCGCTCTCGCATACCTTTTCGAAACCCGATTCCTTAGGCCATCCTCCCCCGCAGTCTATAGAAGCGTTCAGTTTGTATATGCCGTCGATTCCGGGTATCTTCGCGTAAGTATCCCGAGGCAGTGATATAAGATTCACGTCTTTTGTATCTGTGTTGATAGACAGTATTATCATAACGTCGGCGTGATAGGCTTTCTTTCCGCTCCATGTCTCCCTCTCTTGCGCGTAGTCAACGCCGATAAGCATGATGTTGACTATATTATTCAATATGCTAAGGTCAGCCTGTGAAAGCAGCCGGTTGTAAGGGTCTTCTGTAGGCAGAGGCTCAAAAGCTGTTTCAATTTCAGGCTCAGGGGTTGGCTGCACACTCTTTGCAGGAGAGGGAGTTTTACTCGGCTCAGCGGAAGGCACCTGCTTGGCGACGGTATCAAACTGGCCCATCGGGTCGGAGAAAACGCTATAAGCAAACGCTATTGATCCTATCAGCACCGATAAAAAAACCGCAGCGAATGCGGTTATGATGATTCGCTTCTTCCCCCATGGCTCTTTATACTCCATACGCCTGAGTCCAAGCTTTTGTTTTACCTTTTCTACAATTTTTTTTGCAAATGTGTGCTTGTCGCTGTTATACATATTATTATCCATTTTCGTTCCCGTTATTTTATTGTTATCTCTTAAATATATTTTTCCAATTTGCTTTGTAAATATATTCGCTAAAACTAGTGGAAAAATTTCATAAATGTATAAATTACGAGCGCAAAGATAATTAGCCGATTTGGCGATCACAATGCATAGCTATAAATCCGAAGCGAGTCCTTATTAGTCTGCCTGTCTACCAAAGAGGCCGCGTTTCCGATAAACGCGATGGGCATGTCAAAAGTGCTACCTTATAAGCTCTTCTGCTTTTTTGGGGTTGTCCTGAAACATGTGCCATGCCTAAGTCCTCGGCATGCTGAGGTATGTAAACTATATTTCCTTCGCCGACATTCGCGACATCGATAAGATAATCACGGAAAGGAAAAGATGAGATTCCTACAACGTCACAGTTTTGATATATCCGCATGCTGCAATTCATTATATGCCTGTACAGCAACGATGTATCTTTATATCCCATGCCTTGAGCGACTCCGGCCATAGGTCGAGGCAATATAAAAACAGTATCTTGCCTGTCCTTTTTTTCATTTTAACGGCTGCGTTCGCCATAAGCACGGGGGACGTCGTATAGCAAAAGATAACGTCGAAATCTTTGCTTAGCCATAACGCACGCAGCGTAGAGCTTATCAAAAGCAAATAGTAGTTGAACCCCCGCCAGACAGCGTCTGTGCGCCGCAGCCAAAAGTTTAGAAAACGCAAGGCATGGTGATTAATTCCATTCATTGCACATCCTCGAACGGTCATGTTAATATTATTGAAGTATGTAATAAATAATATAATGGATCGGTATTATTCAAAACGCGCCGACGCGCGTATTGCATTTGGGAGGGGTATATGAAGCGTGCTGCTGTCTTTATTTTGGCGGTCGTATTTGTTTATGTTCTCGTTTCCATCACACTGCATCAGCCTGAGTAATCTGCCGCCGAAATCACACCTTCCCCTGATATCGAGATAGTAATATCCACGCCCGCATCTGAGGCGACACAGCCATCCCCCGAGGCCGCTCCGTCACCGCGCGCCGATATTTCATATACGACCGGCCTTGCGTTTGAGGGAGAGTACAAGCCTGTTCTGGTAGTAATAGAGAACTCTGCTAAGGCGCGTCCTCAAAACGGCCTTCAGACAGCCGATGTGGTGTATGAAGTGCCTGTCGAGGGCAGCATAACAAGGTTTGTTTGCGTTTTTTCCGACAACGTGCCGCAAGAAGTGATGCCTGTGCGCAGCGGCCGCGTACCGTTCTTATACATACAACGCGAGTGGGACGCAGTTTTTATGCATTTCGGCGGTTCGGGAACCGCGGCGGACCACAGCGCGTTCAGTTTTTACGGCCACAAGCTGTATAATAGAATAGCAGTAGTTCTAGACGGCTTAAAAGGAAAATGGAGCGGTTACTTTTACAGGGATAAAAGCAAGCCGTCGACACATGACTTCGTTGGCAAACCAATGCTGGCTCAAGAGCTCTATAACTATCAGCCGGAGCCTGTGAACTGGCTCTTTGACGAAGGCGTTTTGTATCCGGGCGATACATTTTTGGAAATAAAGCTAAAACTGTGCTCGGGAAATGAGAACTTTGTTTCTTATACGTACGATCCCGAGAACAATGCGTATTTGAGGTATATGGGCGGCAGGAAATTTATCTCGGCTGAAACAGACCGTCAAGTAAGCGTTAAGAATGTCATCGTGCAGCACAGCACTTATGAAGTCGTGCATGAAATAAAGCTTTGGAAACTGGTCGGCGAAGGCAAGGCGGATTTTTATATCGGCGGAAAGCGTGTTGAAGGCCGCTGGAAAAGAGAGTCTGAAAACAGTAAAACAATGTACTATGACGCCCTTGGGAACCGGATAGTTCTGCTGCCAGGCAACACATGGATACACTTTAGCCCGGCATAGTATATCAAAATCAATTTAGGTTAAACAGCCACTCTGTTGGGGGTAATAATTCATCTGTCCCCATTATATTCCTTATTTACCTTTTAATCCAGCGTTAGAGCTGCTTTTGCGAGTTCAGTGCTTCGCGGGAGGCATGAAATATAAATCCTTCATTGTCGATACAAAAGTTCTCGTATTTTCTTCCATCGTTTTCTGATAGCTTTCAAGGTTAGCCTTTGTGAGTAAAAAGTAACCCGAGTTGATGAAAAACGGCTGATCTTTCCTGAAGGTATATCCGTCTTTTAACAGCTTTAACGCATAGACCGCAACGTAACCCATGCCCCATGGATTCTGCGTCATCGTTCCGTACATATAACCCCGGTCGATAGCATCAAGCACATCCTGTGAATCGTCGATGCCTATCGCGACTACCCTCTGTTCGTTTTTGGTCATCATCGTTTTCGCCAGCACCTGAGCGTTTACATAACCCGTGCAGATTATTCCGTCAACTTCGCCTATGTATGACGAGAACATTTCGCTGATAGCCTGCTCAGCGAGCTCTATATTATCCGTATCAGCAAGCTCCTGATAAAGAGAAAATCCAACATTTTCAGGCCTCGAAAGCACTTTTCTTATAGCCGCCTGCCTCTTTTGTGTGTTTGTGTCATTAAGAGCGCTGCACAGGTGCACAATATTGCCTTCCGAAAGCCCGTTTTCTTTCAATTTATTTATAAGTTCCTGCGTTCCCAGCGCTACCGAAGCGCCCACATCGGTTGCGAAACAAAACACGGCATCTGAAGGCTCTGTCGGCGACCCACCCATGGTAACGACCGGTATTCCGCTGTTTACCAGTTTTGTTATTTCCGCATTGCTTGCGTCGGCATCGGAAGGGAACATGCCTATACCCATGGCGCCTTTTGCCACAACGCCGTCTATTACCTGGTTTTGCTCAGGCTGGTCCCATGCCTGCGGGCTAACGACGTATGGCTCAGGTATCCCAAGGTCCTTGGCTGCGGCCTTAGCCCCGGGCTTATAGGGATCAAAATAGGGGTGCGCTCCCCCGTAAACTATCGCAAACTGATATTCGGAAGGGTCAAGTATCCGTCCGGGATCCCCTACAAGTTCAGGCCCCAGATAGCTTGAAGGGTTTTCGTCTGCGTTTTCTGCAGTAGCCGGCGCTGTGTCAGACGGTTTACTCTGATAGCCGCACGAAGCTGTTACGGCCACAATTATAGTCAAAAGGCATACGAAGGCTTTTTTCATATTTCCTCCATCCCCTCTTAGCGAGTTGTAAGCTTTGATTGTTTAGATGTTATCAATATCATATCATTCAGCCGCGGCATTTACCAGCTTGTGTTCGATTCTTTTACCATGTTAATTTTGTATATTGTCCGTTAACTCTTGACTGCGCCTGTATATAGTAGTAAATTTTAAACAGCCCCGGCAAACTCAAGTCTGCCGAGGCTGAATTGCGGGATGTTAGCGCTGTTCACAATTAGTGCGCAGCGTTAACGTCATTTATCTCGTTCCCCCCAAAAGCTTTCTGCTTAAGGGGCTCCGGCTTAAGATAAATGGAGTTAATTATTTAGCCGGAGCGTCAAAATACTTATCAGCCATCGTCGCAACGAAATCCGTCGCCATCTTCTGCTGTCTCGCGTCATATTCGGGCAGCAGATCTTGCGTGAGCAGCCAGTAACCCGAGTCGATAAAGAACGGAGCGTCTGCCTTGTAAGTATACCCGTCAGCCATCAGCTTCAATGCGTATGTTCCGACATATCCCATGGCCCAGGAGCTCTGAGTCATCGTTCCGAACATATAGCCGTTGGCTATAGCTGTCATAACATCCGAAGAGTCGTCGATTCCGATAGCGACTATTCCGTCGTTCGTTCCTCTTTCATTCATCGTCTTGGCAAGAACCTGGGCATTGATATAGCCTGTGCAGACGATTCCGTCAACTTCCTTATAGTAGGAAGAATACATAGCGGAGATAGCTTCTTCAGCAGGCTGTGTAGCGTCCGTATCGGCGAGCTCCCAGTCAAGCGTGAATCCTGCGTTCTCGGGTTTTGCAAGGACTTCCCTGATAGCAGCCTGCCTCTTCTGAGTGTTCGTGTCGGCAAGGCCCGAGCACAGGTGCATCAGTTTGCCTTCAGTCTTGCCCTGGCGTTTCAGTTCGTCGATTATCGCCTGGGTCGCAAAGCCTACGGATGCGCCGACATCAGTCGCGTAGCAGAAGGTAGCCTTTGAAGGGGTAGCGGGAGATCCGCCCATCGTTACCACGGGAATACCCATGCCAACGAGCTCCGATATCTTCTCATTTCCTGCAACAGCGTCGGATGTGAACATACCGATACCGGTGACGCCGCCTGCTACAAGGCCGTCGATTATAGCGTTCTGCTGTGTCTGATCCCAGTTCTGCGGGCTCGTAACGTTAGGAGTGGGGATCCCCAGGTCCATAGCGGCCTGCTGAGCTCCGAATCTCCACGGGTCGAAGAACGGATGTACTCCGCCGTAGATGATAGCGAAGTTGTAGCTTACGCCTTCCTGCTGTCCTGCCTGTCCTTCAACGTCTTTGCCAACGTTTACATCCAAACCTTCCTGCTGTCCGGCGCCCTGGGACACAGCCGGGGTTGCTTCGGGGGCACAAGCTGAAAAGACAGTCATCACCATTGCCAATGCCAATACAAGTACGATTACCTTTTTCATATTTCTTTTCCTTTCGATTTTATTATTTAAGCCTTGCGGCTTAAATCCTATTTAGCCTAATCCATGATCAGGTTCATTATTTTTTTACTCATCTGGTCATAGTCTTTGTTATTGATAATCTCTCCCGTTATCCTGCCGTCCTTAAAGACTATGATCCTGTCCGCTATCTGTACGATCTCAGGCATATCAGAGGTTATGCATATAACCGATTTTTCTCTCATTGTTATATCGTACATTATCCTGTGGATCTCAGCTTTTGTCTTTATATCGATGCCGACAGTCGGCTCGTCGATTATCAGTATATCGGGGTCAACTGCCAAACCTTTGCTTAAGGCTACCTTCTGCTGGTTTCCTCCGGAGAGGTTTCTTACCGTCTGCTTTAAGCTCGGGGTCTTTATCTGCAGTTCATCCTTGAACTTTTCCGCCGTTTCCTGCTCTTTTTTCGGGTTCAGGAAAACAAGGAAGCCTCTCATCATCTTCAATATTGACGAAGTAATATTGTTCTTAACGTTATGATCAAGGAACAACCCTTCTTCTTTCCTGTTTTCGCTGAGGTAACATATCTTGTGCCTGTTCTGTATATGGGTAATGTTCTTTGCCCTTACCTTCTCACCGTTGACATATTGTTCGCCATCCAAAACGGGATCATAGCCGATTATAGCGCGGGCAAATTCCGTCCGTCCTGCGCCGACGAGCCCATACCACCCAAGCAGCTCGCCTCTTCGTAGCTTGAAGGACTTTGGCTTAGGTGAATCTGCGCTCCTCAAGTCTTTTGTTTCAAGAACGACGTCCGCTTTTTCAAAGTTTCTCATTTCAAGAGACTGGAATTCTTTCGTTCTTCCGACCATTCTCGTGATGAGCTCATCCCTTGTCATGCCCTTAACGGGGCTCGAGATTTCGCCTGTATCGGCTGATAGGACGTTCTTTCCGTCCCGGAGCACCGTAACGGTATCGGCCAGAGCAAAGACTTCCTCTATCTTATGAGAAACGAATATGAACGATATTCCCTGGTCGCGCAGTTTCTTGATAAGACTTATTAGCATCTCGGCTTCGTTTACCGAAATAGACGATGTAGGCTCGTCAAGAAGTATTATCTTAGCTTCCGAAGAGAGCGCTTTTGCGATCTCAATAAGCTGCTGCTGCCCGGCGCTCAGGGTCTCCACGTTCTTAGCGGGAGGTATCTTAAGCCCGACCATTTCTATATACTTTTGCGCAGCACGGTTGATCTCCCTCTGGTTTATCCTCTTCATCATTTTGTCGGTATAATGCTCTATCATTATGTTGCCGGCAACCGTAAACGTAGGGAACAGGTTCCTCTCCTGATGAACTACGTTTATCCCCGCGTTAAATGCATCCCTCGGGTTGTTAAACGCAACTTCCTTTCCGTTGACGAACATCTCCCCCTCGTTCTGCTTGAAAACGCCTGTGATTATTTTGATCAGCGTACTTTTCCCAGCTCCGTTCTCTCCCATCAGGGCATGGATCTCGCCTTCTTTTACCTTAAAATCGACATTGTCAAGAGCCCTTACTCCCGGGAAAATCTTGGTAATGTTTTTAAGCTCCAGAATCGTATCGCCTGTCATAATTTAGCACGCTCCATTCTTTCACGATGTTCTTCTCTCAGCGCCCTTATTCTGTCAAGCCCTACAGCGAGCAGTATTATCATGCCCTGCAGGAACTCAACAATATATACGTTTACCTTCAAATGAACTACGGCATTGGAAACCATTGCGAGCAGCAGTCCCCCAAGGAACGCTCCTATTATATTGACCCGTCCGCCCTCCATCCTTGCTCCTCCTATAAGCGGCGCCGCAAATGAGAACAGCATCCAGTCGATACCGATATCTGAGTGGATAGACCCCAGTCTCGTGCTGAAAAGTATTCCGGCGCAAGCAGCCAGCACTGCGGACATGATATGCTTTAAGATTATGACTCTCTGAACGTTTATGCCCGAGAGCGCGGCCGCTTTCTGGTTTGCGCCAATCGCAAGTATCTGGCGGCCCATGCTGGTATATTTAAACATATACCATATCAAGACGGCAAAGATTATAGCAATTATGAACATGAACGGTATCTCATAGCCGAACGGTATTATACCTTTGCCGAAGTTATATGTGCCTATCCAGGTATATCCTTGCGGAAGATTATAAAACGGATTTGCTTTTGTTATTGTCAGCGTTATACCGGCGAATATACTCATGGTCGCAAGGGTTACCAGCCAGGAGATCTCGCTTGTAGACCCGAGTCTTGTAATAACGAAACCGTTAAAAGCGCCGCAGCTCGCTCCTATCATCACTGCTAAAACTATGGCCAGCTCCCAGGGCAATCCGGCTCTTTGTATAAAAGCGCCCACTAATACAGCAGCCAGTCCGCCGATTGAGCCTATCGACACGTTGAGCCCGCCTCCCGACATTACGACCATCTGCCCGAACCCGACGAGTATAGTGATGCTGCAGTTCCTCATCAGCGTAACAAGGTTAGAAGGCAGAACAAACTCCGGGCTTCGAAACTGAACGAGGAACGAGAAAACAACGATAACTGCCATTATGCCCATAGTATTGGTGAACGTGAACTTCTTTATATTCCCTGTTGCCTGATCAAGCGTCTTTTTCATCTTTCTCACCTCTCAATACGAACAGCAGCGGATGATTCATGTGCCTCAAGAAGTGCCCTGTCCTGCTGCTTGCTTAGTGTCTCTCTTCCCCTGTTGAGTATGAACGCGACAAGCAGTATGCCGCCTATGAATATCTGATGCGTAAAGGCGTCGAGCTTGAGCACCGCAAGCACAGTCGTTGTTATCGTCATGATGCCCGCGCCTATCATAGTGCCTGTTATCGCGACTTTGCCGCCGCTGAGTAGCGTGCCGCCGAGTATCGGCGCCGCGAAAGAATACAGCAGCCAGTTGTCTCCTGTCGAGGTTTGAGCCGCGCTTAGTTTCGATGCCGTAAATATGCCCGCAAGCGCGCACAGCAGGCCGGAGAGTCCGTGTGCAAGCATGATATACTTTTTAGAGCTTATGCCCGCGAAGTCCGCCGCCCTTGTGCTGACTCCGGTCGCAAGCATCTTCCTGCCGAACGCAGTCCGGTTATACAGCAGCCATAATATGATCATCAGAACTATGGTTATTAGAAAGACCAGCGGAAACCCGAAAGAGGACATCTCTCCTGGTTTTGGAGCAGATGTGGCGGGCAGGGTTATATTGTTGAGACCCGTAAACCCTACCGGAAGCTTCCTGAAGTAAATGTTTTCGGTGATACCCATATTGAGCCCGCGAATAACGCTTATAAGAGCCAATGATATTATGAACGGGTTTATTTTTGTCTTTGTTATCAGGAATCCCTGCATCATTCCAAGCATAAACCCTACGATAAGCCCTGCGATAATACCGATTATCCACGGAAGCGCGAGCCCGATCTCCGCCTGTACGTACTTTTCCACCTCCATCGAACCGGATGTAGGCAGGTTGATAAGGTATCCGCACACCATTGCGGAAGCTCCCCCTATGGCGCCTACAGCCAGATTAAACTGCCCAACCGCAAGCGTTGCCATCTGTGCCATTCCTACGATCGCAAAGATAGCGACGTCCTTTGAGATTGAAGTGAGGCTGAAGCCTAAACGCGACGGGTTTGATGTTGCGATAAGCACAGCCATCAAAATTGCAAATATCACCGATATGGTCGCAATATCATATTTGATAATCTTTGATAACGCTCTCCTAACCACTCACATAACCTCTTTTCCCATTATTTTTGCATATAACTCATTTATATCAAGTTGTGCTGTATATCCAGCTGGTCTTTGAATTCAAGTTCGTTTTCGTTTATTTCACCCGTTATTGTGTTGTTACCGAACACCAATATCCTGTTGGATATCTGCATCATCTCGTGTATATTCGAGGATATGAGTATTATCGACACTCCGCGGTTCGAAAACGACACCAGCAGCTCAAGTATCTGTTTTCTGCTCGCGTTGTCCAAGCCTTTTGTAGGGTCAATCAGTATCAGTACTTTGGGAAACGAGCACATGACCCTCGCTATGCTTACTTTCCTCTGGTCTGCCGTCGACAGACCTTGTGTGCTTACCATGTCGTCCGTAAAATCAAAACCTATATCGGCCTTGACTGTTTTTATGAGCCAGTCCTCCAGCTCCCGCCGTATTATTCTTAAGTGGCTGAGATTCTTAAGCCTGAGCATGCTTATGTTTTCTTTTACGCTTAAGTTGTACAGCAGTCCGTTTTCTTCGTTTTCGAATGAAACAAGCCCTATCTTGTTCTTTATCGCGTCCGCAGGATTCTTTATCTTGATGCGTTTACCGTCGAGATACATCCTGCCGCCGGTAAGCTTTTCTATCCCGTAGATCGCATATCCGATCTCGCATTTTCCCGAACCGTACGAGCCCGTTATGCTTACTATCTCGCCTTTCCTTAAAGAAAAGCTGACATTCTTCAAGGCATGCTTTGTTGTAAGGTTCTCAACGCGCAGCACTTCTTTTGATATGTCGTTAAGAGATATCCCCGACCTTTTGACAAAGCAGTCGTCCATGATCATATTAACTATCTTTTCCTTGTCAAACTCGGAAGTGCCGAAATTTCCTATTATGCTACCATCCTTTATTACGTACATCCTGTCCGATATATCGGAGAAGTCCTGAAGGTTCTGGGCTACGATCAGTATGCCTACTTTACGCCGGGACAGCTCTTTAAATACTCCTTTAAACAGCTTTATCTGATTCCTGTCAAGCAGTATGTTCGTGTGATCCATCACGACCACTTTTGGGTCATCGATAAGCGCCTTTCCCAGCTGCACCATCTGCACCTGCTCTACTGTCAGTTTTGAAGCCATAGTCTGCGGTGAAATGTCGAGCCCCAGTATATTGAGCAGTTCCCTTGTCCTTGCAAGCTGCTGCTTCTCTTTTATAAAGCGCCTGTGGTTCGAATCGTTCCTTCCAAGAAACAGATTGTCCATAACGGTTAGATTGGGTATCAAATCGCTCCGTTTATGTATGATGCTTATACCAAGCTCTTTCCCGTCGCGGGGACACGTGATGCCGACTTCTTTTCCGTCAACGTAAATCTTTCCGAAATCGGGCTGAAAGACCCCTCCCAAGAGCCTCACTATCATCGCCTTCGACTGGCCTTCGTCACCGAACAGGTTGACTATCTCGCCTTCATTGACAGTCATCGATACGTTTTTGAGCACTTTGACTTCGTTTATCTTTTTCGATACTGATTCTAGCCTTAAAACCTCTTTTAGCATGTTTCCTCCGGAAAAACCTTTTTGTATTCTGTTTTAATACTTGATTAATAATCTACACTATTGCCCGTTTGGAGGAAATCCATATTTATTGCTATCGTCAGGATTTTTATAATTGCATCCTGATAACATCTTTCAGCCTGCAGCTTATAAAGTCATTTTGCGGCGTATCCTTCTTGAATGCCACCAGTACGTCGCACGTCGGTGTTATAGCGTACGGAGTCCAATGCCAGACGCCTTCGTCAAAGAAAATTCCCTCTCCCTGATCAACCCTTACCGCGATTACTCTATCCATGTCGGGGAGCAGCTTTCCGTTTACCTCGACAGACGGCGCGACTGCGGTAACAAAGTCTCCCTTTATTGCCACAAGCAGTTCGGATGTCTGCACGTGCTGCTCAAGCTCATCCACTATATACTCCCTGTTTTTCGCGACACAGATGCCTATCTGCAGCGCGCCGCCGCACTGCATTATTGCTAGCTGCCCGTAGTATGATTGTATATCCGTTTGAGCGTCAGGCCTGGTCTCAGCCGTTATGCATATGGCTTTTCCCAAACCCTCCATAACTTCCGGGCTTATATGCTTTGCTTTTACCGTTTTCATAGCAAGACCCTCTCTTTATTGGCTCATAATTTACTGTTCAATACTTTATCTTCTTCCACTTGCGCTCTATTGATGATTGTTCGGCGGCATCGAGCACCTTCTGGCACATTAGGCCGTCCCGGAAATCAGGCGTAACCTGCTTGCCTTGCTTTATAGCCATAAAGAAGTCGTAGAACTCGTTGACAAACGTATCTCCGTACCCTATGATATGCCCTGCCGGCCACCAGTTGGACATATAGGGATGCACTCCTTCACCGACCTGCACCCTCCTGAAGCCTTTCAGGTGCGCCGGGTCGGCGTCGTTATAGTATTCAAGCTCATTTAGCTTCTCTTCGTCCCAAATAACAGCGCCTTTGCTGCCCGCCACTTCTATACGGTTCTGATTTCTGTGCCCCGTCCCGTTGCGCGTGCTTTCGAAGTACGCCATTATATCCTGATCTTTGAACGTTGCAAGCATCTGCGAAGCGTCGTCCACGTTGACTTCGCCCATCTCATCTCCGGCCTTGGCGAACAACCCGTCTTCAAACACCGCTTTGGGGCGCATCTTATTGAACGTCTTCTCCACACAGCATACTTCGTCGAGGTCGCCGATTAGAAACCGCGCGATGTCGATTAAATGAGCGCCGAGGTCCCCGTGAGTGCCGTAACCCGCGAGTTCCTTTCGCAGCCTCCACGCCATCGGAAACAGGGGGTCCGTCAGCCAGTCCTGCGACCATATGGCTCTGAAGTGATATATCCTGCCCAGAGTACCGTCTTCTATAAGCTGCTTCGCGAGACACAGCGCTGGCACTCTGCGAAAGTTGAAGCCTATCATGTTTATCACGCCCGCGTCCTCGACCGCTTTCACCATCGCTTCAGCGTCCTTCATATCGAGAGCCAGGGGCTTTTCACAAAAAACGTGTTTGCCGGCTTTAGCAGCCGCTATAGCGATCTCTGCGTGAAATTTACTGGGTGCGGCTATGCTTACAGCATCGATCTCGTTATCGTCGATAAGCTCTTTCCAGTCGAGCACGGCCTTTTCCCAGCCCCATCTTCTGCCGATCTCGATAACGGATTCTTCGTTGGAGCATATGGCTTTCTTTACGATGTCAACGCCAAGATCGAAGAATATCGGCGCGTCGGTTATCGCGTGAGTATGCGCGCGCCCCATAAACTTATGTCCTACCAAACCAACATTGATCTTTTTCATGACAAACTCCCTTTCCCGTATGTTATCTTTTCACCCTCGCGCTCTCGCCGCGCATGACGCTCTCGGCCTCTTCCTTATACGCCCAGTTCCAGTCTCCGAGGAACGTATGGCACAGCGCCGAGTAAGCACCTGAAAAATCCACGATATACTGAGGGTCTTTGCCCTCGAGCATGCCCCACATCATCGACGAAGCGAAGCTGTCTCCCCCGCCGGTCCTGTCGGTAATCTCTAAGTTCTCGTACTTGCGCGATACGTAGTATCCGCCCTTGTACATCATTACCGTGCGCCAATCGTTTAAGAGCGCGGTCTTTACTTCCCTCAGCGTCGTCCCTACCGCCATGACGTTAGGATACGCCTTGACGACCTTCTCGGCGACAGCCCTGTAGCTCTGCGGATCTATCTTAGAGTAGTGCTCGCCCGTGCCGTCCGCCTTTATTCCCAGCATCTTCTCGAAATCTTCCTCGTTGCCGATAATGACGTCGACATAAGGCATAACGCTCTTCATCGTCTGCTGCGCCTGCTCGCCAGTCCACAGCGTCGAGCGGAAGTTGAGATCAAAGCTGGTCGTTATACCAAGCTTCTTAGCGGCTTTCAGCGACTCTATCGCCTGAGCTGCCGCCCCTTCTGATATAGCCGTGGTTATGCCCGTGGTGTGGAACCATCTCGTGTCTTTCAGTATCTCCTCCCAGTCGAAATCACCCTGCTCCACCTTGCTTATCGCGCTGTGACCGCGGTCGTATATCTGCCTGCTGGCCCGGGGGCCTATGCCCACCTCAAGGAAGCAAAAGCCGTTCCTCGTCTTGCCGCATCCGTCGAACGGAACCATCCTGACGCCAGACATGTCGACTCCGTGCTCGCGCCCGTGGTTCACTATGTACTTTCCGCTCCATGTGTCCACGAGCTTCGTAATATACGCCGTCTTAAGGCCAAGTCTCGATATGTTTACGCAGCAGTTAAGCTCGGCAGCGGCGATTGCCATCTGCAGGAAGCTCGACTGCTCGAGCCTCATGTGCTCGGGGGCGTTGAAACGTATCATAGCTTCTCCGAATCCCATCATGTCGTACTTCTTAGTCATTTTAACAGCTCCTTGTTGAATACGAATTTTGGCGTGTTGCCCTTCAGATAATCGCTTATCCCAAGCGCCGCCTCGTAGGCGACCCTCGCAGAGCATTCCTTTGTCAGCGCCGCGCTGTGCGGAGTCAGTATCACGTTCTTCAAAGGCAGCAGCGGGTTGTCTTCTTTGGGCGGCTCGGATTCAAATACATCGAGCGCGGCCCCGGCTATCGTTTCCTCCCTGAGCGCTTTCGCAAGAGCGGCTTCGTCCACGATGCCGCCCCTCGACGTATTTATCAGATACGCCGAGGGCTTCATCAAAGACAGCAGCGTCTCTCCCACCATGTTGCGCGTCTCGTCCGTCAGAGGTATGTGCAGCGATATATAGTCCGCTTGTGCGAATACTTCCTCTATGCTCTCATACAGCGTTATGCCCGGCAGCTCCTTTATGTATGGATCGTAGCCTATTACCTGCATGCCAAAGGCCGCTCTGCATTTATCAGCCGTAAACCTGCCTATGCGCCCGCAGCCTATGAGCCCCAGCGTCTTTCCGTCTACATCTGCGCTCTTGTTCGTTCTGCGTATCTTAAAGTTTCCTGCCCTCATCTCGCTGTCATACATGATGAGCTGCTTCGATATCGCGACTATCAGCGCCAGCGTGTGCTCGGCCACCGATATCGAGTTTGCCTCGGGCGTATTCAGCACTAGTATGCCCTTCTCAGTCGCTGCCTTGACGTCAACGTTGTCTACGCCCACGCCCGTGCGGCTTATGACCTTTAAATTCGCGGCGCCGTCTATGACCTCTTTCGTCATCTTGTATGCCGTGCTTAAGAGCAGGCATTCCGCGTCCTTTATATGAGCGTCGAACTTCTCCTTCTCATCGTCGCCTACGGTCACAAGATCGAGATCCGGAATATCGTCAAACAGAGCCGCGCTGTTTCCCTTCAGTTTTTTCGTTAAAAGTATCTTTCTCATATGAGGCCTTCTTTTTTCATGAACGCTTCCATCTTGGCCTTTATGTCGTCAGCCAGCGGCAGCAGCGGCAGGCGCGGTTCTCCCCCGACGAGGCCAGCGAGGTCCATGCCGTATTTGACAGCGGCCACTCCGCCCGAGCCCGAAACGCCTTTGTTGAGCTTCAATACCTTTTCGTTGAGCGCGAACGCTTCCTCATATTTCTTCTCAAGTATCAACTTGTAGAGATCGATTACCACAGAGGGGAACACGTTCGCCAGAGACACGACTCCGCCCGTGCCTCCCATGAACAATGTGTTCATGAAGAAGTCCGCGCTGCCCGCCATCACGCATATCTGGTCTCTCACCGCAAACAGGAAGCTTTCGATGTTTCCCTTTGAGGAGTCCTTCATTCCGACGATGTTGGGGTTCTTGGCGCATTCCTTTACGAGGTTGACGGAAAGCTCGGTGCCTCCGCAGAACTGCGGAGCGTTGTACATAAGGCACGGCGTCTTCACAGCATTAGCGACGTCATTAAAGTATTTTATCAGAACCGTGTCCGTCATCTGCTTCTTGAAGTACGACGGGGGAAGCAGCGTTATGAAGTCGGCTCCCAGTTTCTCATACTCTTTTGCAAACGTTATTGTCTCGAGAGTCGACTCGAATATGCATCCAGCCATGACGAACTGGTCCGCGCCCTTGTTTTCTACTATCGTCTTTAATACCTTTACCTTCTCGTCGTTCATGAGGCTCTTGTTCTCGCCGTTAGAGCCGAGCGCAAGATAGCCCTGGATGCCCGACTTCGCGTAGAAATCCATGTTCTTCTTGAGCCCTGCATAGTCTACCTCTCCCGTCTTAGTAAACGGCGTCGTGATAGGAGCAATGATACCCTTCAATCTCTCGTTCTTCATTTCATACCTCCTCGTTTTTTCTCAGAATATTACGCGCCCTGAACGGCGTTCATGAACCTTCTCTGATACGAAACCACGTGATTGGAAGACGTGAACCTCGCGAGATACCCGGGCTCGGCCGTTATCACGAGCCTGTCTATTACATCCGCGAACTCCGGCTCCGCTGCCATCTTGTCTATATCGGGGTAATTCAGCGGCCCTTCCATGCTGCAGATGATTAGCCTCGTATCGGGCAGGTTGTTCTGCTTAAGCATCCTTAAGTTGTGCCTTGCCGAATCGAGCCCGTCGCCGCCTTCGCCTTCTGCCTGGCGATATTTCAGCAGCTCTTCGGCGAAACGTTTTACCTTCAGCAGGTCTTTATCGCCTTCGTTTTTAGCCAGAAGGTCTGAGCCCAGCATCATAGATCTCAGGTCCTCAAGGTGCTTTGCGTCTTTCGATATGTCATAGAAGGCAAGCAGGTTCTTCATCTGCTCGGACTGCTTCATCCTGTGGCGCACAAAGCTGTTGATGAACGCGGGCTTTGCCTGCAGCGCAAGCGCCGTCTGGTACGGCTCAAACATCAGCGTATAGTTTATCCTGTAACCATGCTCACGAAGTTTAAGCGCAAGGTTGTGGCTCCTGAACGCGTCCTGCGTCGCCGGGCTGTCGTATCTTGTGCCGAACCTCTTGTCTCCCGTAAGCAGTTCATTAACATTATTTGCGTTGACCGGCCCCATGTGCGGTACTTTCACCACGAGTCTGTACTGCGTCAGTATCTGCTTGAACTTTTCGCACTCGTCGAGTATCTTCTGAAAGTCTTCCTCAAACGGGTTGTTGAGCTCGACGCTTATGTCACAGCCGGCCCCTAGCACCCTTCCTATTTCGCTCATTACCTCTTCTATGGTCTTGAACTTCCCGCCAACGTTTGCCTTGGGGTTGTTTATGAAAAGGTCGTACACTATGCCCGGGTTGCATGTAAGGTTGCCCAGCAGCGCCGATATGGGTTCCACCTCGTACGGGTTCGCGGAGTCAGCCGAGAATATCGTCTTTGTCGGGCGTTTCATACCGTCTTTGTCACAGCTTATATCCCTTACGAGATCGACGAGCAGCAGTCCGTCGGCTTCAAGATATGTTTCAATCCTGAAGCCCGCGGGCGTCTCGCCCTTGGGGACATCAAACGTATTTATGACGTCACTGAACCTCTCGGTCACGCCTATCGCTTTGACCGCGCCTTTTAGCGCCTCGTATTCATCGAGGCTTATGGCCTTGTTTAACACCCTTAGCACGCTGTCTTCGCTTCCCCTTGCACAGGCCGCTCCCAGCGACTTCAGTGTAAAGTTGACCCCTGTTTTTCCGTATCCCTGCTTCGAATAATTTACTGTCATATCTCTCAGTCCTTTAAACTTATTATGTTCTCGGCGATCCTTTCGCCGGTAAGCCCGTAATATTCTAAAAGCTCTTTGTACGGTCCCGTATTCTTCGCACCTTCTTTTATCCCGATTATATGCACGGGCGGCTTATCATTAAGGGGCGCAAGACACTGCGCTACAGCGCTGCCAAATCCGTTTATCACCGAATGCTCCTCGACGGTCACAACAACGCCGACTCTGCCGGCATAGGCCTTTATTGCTTCTTCATCCAAAGGCCGTATTGTCATGAATCCGAGTACAGCCGCGTCTATTCCGTCTTTTTTTAATATCTCCGCTGCGACCTGCGCTTCTTCAGTCATCGGGCCGGTTGCCAATATTGCTACGTCTTTCCCGTCCTTTAAAACTTCAGCCTTGCCCAACTTGATGTCTCTCTTAAGCGCTATCACTTCCCGCGGCTGCCTCGGCATCCTTATATATACCGGCCCGTCTGTCTCCACCGCCATTCTAAGAGCTTCACTTACGTCAGTTCCGTCACACGGAGAGAATATCGTCATATTGGGGATAGTTCTCATAACCGCCACATCTTCTGTTGCCTGATGCGTCGATCCTAATGTGGAATACGCAAGGCCGCCTCCCGAACCTACGAGCTTTACGCTTAGGTTCATGTATCCTATGTCGTCTCTTACCTGCTCGTAAGCCCTCATTGTTATAAACGGAGTGATCGCTGTCAGTACGGGTATGAATCCCTGCCCGGCGAGCCCCGCGCAGATACTCACAGCGTTCTGCTCGCTTATCCCCGCCTCGACCGATCTATCAGGGAATGTCCTGAAAAAATCCCCCATTCCGCCTCCCAAGGCGGAGTCGCACGATACTGCTACGATCCTCTTATCTTCCCTGCCCAGCTTTACCAGCGTTTCCCCGAATACTTTTCTGGGATCCAAGCTCATTTGCGCCACCTTTTTTCCGCTTCTTCTATCTGCCTGAGCGCTTCGTTTGCTTCCTGCTCGCCCGGATGCCAATGATGGTATTCGGGCTTGTTCTCCATGAACGATATGCCTTTACCCTTTACTGTCTTTGCAACTACCATTGACGGCTTGCCCTGTTCAAACGGCAAAGACTTTAATGCATCATACAGAGCTTCTGCGTCGTGCCCATTTACTGTTTTAACGCTCCATCCGAACGCGCGGTACCTGTCCTCGAAATCTGTCGGCTTGCTGACGTCAGCCGTTCTTCCGTTTATCTGCAGCCCGTTCTCATCGATTATGGCTATAAGGTTGTCGAGCCTGCGCAGCGACGCGAACGCAGCCGCTTCCCAGTTCGAGCCTTCGCCCTGCTCGCCGTCTCCCATAAGCACGTATGTCTTATATGAAGCGCCTTTCATCTTTGCCGCCAGAGCGTATCCGCACCCCACGGGAAGCCCGTGCCCCAGAGAACCTGTGTTGAACTCGACGCCCGGAAGCTTGCTCGCGTCGGGGTGCCCGGGGACCGGTGAACCCAGCATGTTGTATGTCCCGAGTACCGAGCTTTCAACGACGCCCTTCTCCACAAGCGCTCCGTACAGAGCAAGGCATTTATGGCCTCCGCTTAGAAGAAGCTTATCGCACTCGTCCATTATCCCGAGGAACAGCACCGACAGTATGTCCGCGCACGAGAGCGCTGAGCCTCCGTGGCCTTCTCCGTTGTTTACAATCGTGTTTACTATGTGTTTTCTTATGTTGTGCGCTCCTCTTTCAAGCGTGTCTCTGTCAAATCCCGTCATTGCCGTGCCTCTATGCCGTATATCTCCTGTACCTTCTCATACGAGCGGCTGCCGGGGTCAAAACTCAGCCCCAGCCACATGTCAACCAAAACCTCCGCCGTCTTTGACCCGATGACGAGCGCCCCTAAGCACATAGTATTGCAGTTGTTGCTCAGGATAGATCTCTGTGTGGAATATATGTCGTGGCAGACAGCAGCGTAGGCCCCCTTTATCTTGTTCGCGGCCAGCGCCATACCTATGCCGGTACCGCATATAAGGATACATCTTTCACAATCACCACTTATCATGTTTCCTGCAGCTTTACGCGCGACCGTCGGGTAGTTCACGGTTTCTCCCATAAATGAACCGTTATCCACAAACTCATGGCCCTTTTTTGTAAAGGCCTCTATTATCATGTCTTTATAGCTGATACCCAGTTCATCGCAGCCTATAGATATCTTCATTTGTCTTCTCCCGCCACCTCAAACGATATCCTGATCTGTTGCTTTTGTTCTTCATCCAGCGGTATCAGCGGCAGCCTCGGCTCCCCGCCATAGAATCCCGCGATGTCCATCGCGTATTTCACGCCCGCTACGCCGTACGCCGATGCGCCCGCTCTGGCGGCTGTTCCTATTTTCATGCATTCTTCAACCGCTTCGCTGTATTTTCCATGCTTTAATAGTACGTATATGTTGATGCAGGCCTCCGGCCAATAGTTTGCCACCGAGAGCGTTGCTCCCACCGCCCCCTGCTTATAATCCCTGCAAAGGGCTGACACCGTTCCGGAATGAAAACAGAAGTTATCGTTTGGACCGATAGCGTCGGCATAATCTGCTGTTTCCCTGCATGATGAGTTTTTCATTCCTGCTATGTTTTCATGGCCGCTCAGCTTGGACACTGCTTCCGGCGAAACCCCGACCCCTGCCGCGTAAGACGGCGAGTTGTATATCAGCACAGGTAAAGGCGATTCATCCGCAATCTTCATGTAGTAAGCTATCAGCATTTCGTCCGTCATATATTTGGCGTAGTAGAACGGCGTTATCACGCTGGCTATGTCCGCGCCCTCACACGCAATGCTCTTGATAAATTCCAAAGTCGCTTCCGCCGATTCCCTTCCCGCTCCGGCAATCACAGGCCTTCCAGCTTTTGCGGCGCAAATTATCGTTCTTGCCGTCTTCAGGCTTTCGTCGGGTGTGAGCCCAAGATATTCCCCGTTTCCGCCGAGTATCATATATCCGCCAAGGTCAAAGGCGTTATAAATCTCTATGTTTGATTTGAGAAGTCCGCAGTCTGTTTTTCCGTTTACAAACGGCGTTGTTATTGATGGAAATATACCGCTTAAGATCTCACTATAGTCCATTTCTTAAGAAGCCCCGCTAACCGCATTTACCATGCACGCCCGTCTTCGCAGCCTCACAGCCCTGTGTGGTGTTTTGCTCTGCGTTCCGCAACCAAAATAAAAACTACAATGCATACATTATTGATTCTGATGTATACATTGTAGTTTCAAGCTTACATACCCACAATGAGTCTGAATTCGTATTAAGAGGACATATTTCAGGTTTTAGTCTTCCGGTTTTTCTCCTTTGAACATATTCTTTTTAATCGCAAGCACTATCAGAAACAGCAATCCTACTATTACAGCACGCATATAATTGAAAACGAAAAGGCCGTAGATCAGCCTATATATGACCGCGATGACTCCCGCTCCCACAAACGTTTTAATAAAAATCCGCGCGCCGCTGTAGAGCGATACCCCGCCCAGGATAGCAGCAAATATTATCGCAAGCTCCGCCCCTCCGCTGAAAAACCTCGCAGACATCGTGCTGTCCGCAAGCACCAGCAGACCTGCGATACCGGAAATAAGCCCTGCCGCAGTATACGTGTATATTTTTATCATATCGACGTTGAGTCCGCTCAGCTTTGCCGACTTTTCACTGCCGCCTACCGCAAATATCTGCCGGCCGGCTACGGTAAAACGAAAAACAGCATAGCACACGCCCATTACCAGCAGCGCGACTATAAGGGATACGGGGATAAACGAAATAGTCGTTTTAAAAACGTCAAACTCCGGGGCGGTGTCGAATATGCTTATATTGTTTGTTATCGCTCCCGCAGCGCCGTATGTCAGCAGCGAGGTCCCCAATGTAACAATCAGAGGCTGTATTCCCAATTTCGCAACGAATACTCCGTTAATTAGCCCCACAGCGCACGCGGCCGCAAGGCCTATAAGCGCCGCCGGGAAAACCCCCGCGGTACCGGTCTCTACAAAATAAAACACTATCGTTGAAGATAAAAGGCTTATGCCCGCTATCGAAAAGTCGAGCCCGCCCGAAGCGAGAACCAAGCTCTCAGCCATAGCCAGCACGCTTATAAGCGCAACACCTTTAAGCACGCTGACTATGACAGGATAAGTAAAAAAGTAATTGTTGATAAGATATGCTCCGGCCAGAAATACCGCGAGCAAAAAAGCGTTTCCCGCTATCCTGAAACCTCTGCGGATACCTGCTTTATTCTCCATACGTATCCCCCGTTAACTTGCTCACGTAAAAACCGCTGCCTCCATTATAATAGAGAAGATTATAAGAGACAACATATTCATGTCAAGGATACTTGTATGCATCAGTCTTCTATGGCGAACGCCCTTACAGGAGACCCGTCGAGTCCTTTGAGTTTCAGAGGTACAGCATATAATTCAACATACTCTGCTGTTATCTGTTCTACGCACGCTAGGCTCTCGACTACATATATATCGTTTTGCAGCAGCAGAGTATGTATCTCGGCATGCTTTACTGCGTTGACCGACGGGCTTTCAAGGCCGATAAGATTTATCCCGTGTTCTTTAAACCACTCCACCGCTTCTTCGCTTATGCCGGGGAAAGATGTAAAGAAATCCTCTTTTCCGAAACGGCCTCCCCAGCCCGTCTTAAGAATGACGGCGCTTAAGCCTTTGACCTTATCCGCATGCTTATCCAAATGGCCGCGGGTTATCTCTTCAAGGGGTTTTAAAAACGTCAGATCCATGATATACGCTCTTTGGGCAAACCTCTCCAGAGGCACCTCGTCTACTGTTTTGCCCCCCTTTATCTTGTGGACCGGCACGTCGATATGCGTGCCGGAATGCGTCCCGAATATGACCTGACTGACAAAATAGCCGTTCTGGTAATTGTGGTGCGTCAGCACGCCTACGGCCGGATCGGCAGGGAATACGGGCATCTGATGCGTTATCGAATGCGTTAAATCGATATATTTCTTCATCTCGTTTCTCCTTACGGCTTCAGTATGATCTTGCACACGTTGTCTCGCCTGTCCACCATCATATCAAGAGCGCCTTTGAAATCTTCATAGCTTTTCATGTCTCTCACATGCGATATCATAGACTTGGCTTCAAGCTTTCCGCTCTCCATCATTTTGATAACATCGTCCCATACGTTAGGGCTTCCCAGCGCGCCGTATATCGATATATCCCTGGTGGTAAACGAATCCCAGTCACATTCCGGCTTCTTTGCTCCGAAAAACCCTACCATGCCCACCTTGCCGCACGGGTTTATGACCTTTTTTATATCGTCAAACACCGACGCCCCGGCGGAAGTTTCCACGACAGTATCTATCATCTCGCCGTTTGTTATCTCCCTTACGCGCTCCGTGAGGTTCTCCTCGCGAACATTGATATATCCGTCAAGGCCGTAAGGCTTCGCGCGCTCCAGCCTGTCGTTTCTCGTTCCCGAGAGTATGACCTTCTTGGCGCCGTATATCTTCTTCACTATCTGCGCTGCCTGCAGCCCGATGGGCCCCGGCCCCATTACCAGTACGTTATCGAGTGGGGAAACGTGCGATCGCATTACCGCATAAAGCGCAACGCCGGTCGGCTCAATAAGAGCCGCTTCTTCAAATGATATGTTATCAAATTTATGCAGATGCGAGACCGGGAACGTTATGTATTCCGCGAAAGCGCCGTCCCTGCTCATAACCCCCGTCTCTGTGCGGTTGATGCACATGTTGTACTGCCCCTTTTTGCAGAAATGACAAACCCCACAGCTTACCGTGCATTCTCCCGATACCTTGTCACCGGCCTTGAACTCGCCCGCGTCCTCGCCGACTTCCTCTATAACCCCCGACCATTCATGCCCGGGTATCATCGGAAGTTTGCATAATCCTTCCTTGATATAGACCATGTCGTTCGTATAAAGTTCATAATCCGTACCGCAAAGCCCTATTGCCTTTACCTTTATAAGGACTTCGCCTTTACGGGGCTTCTTTGCCGGCACTTCCTCATATCTCGCATCGCTCGGCCCGTGAATAACAATAGCTTTCATAATGCATATCTCCCTTTTTGAAATTTTTGCCCAAAAACTTTTTTTGGGGGACCCCCCTGTTTTTGCCCCAAAAAGCCTTGGCTTTTTGGGGACCCCTGTTATCTTTCTATAGCAGTTTCTTAAACGCTTCTATCTCATCGGCTCCTTCAAGCACGCCGATCTCCAGATTGATCTGCGATTTCTCTTTCGGTTTAAGCATAGGCAGGCAACCTCTTTTTCTTGCCTCGGCTATACCGATGTTAAACGTGTTCGAAGGCTCCATTGCCGCCACATAATCCTGCTGCCCCAGCATCTTCCACTCGTTCCCGACAGGCAGAGCCTTCGGGTCGTAACCCAGGTAAACGCCGATATTCAGTTTTTCGTTGATTATAGCGTAATAGACCATTGGCCTGTCCTTTGGCATCGTATGCACGAATGTTTCATATCTGAAGCCCGGGGAGGGCTTTCCCATCGTGCTGTAGTCTCCCCCATCCTGCTGAGGCTCAACGCTTAAAGCTGACGAATACAGCCTGGAGTATTCGCTCACTATGGGGAACGGCTGGTTGACATGGTACATTATCATGAACGGCGATTCGTTATACCCTTCGTTTTGGACTGTGTCCTTTATGAATACTTTTTTCTGCCCGTAAATGCATTTTATCTCTCTCGTAAGCACGAGGTTTTCTTCGTATATGGCGGCTTCACGCATTTTCCCGGTCACCTTTATAGTATAGTCGTCGCCATCCCAATACTCTTGCGTCCACAGCTTCTCCGCCGGCGTATGGGATATCCTTCCGTGAAGCCCGTGGGTAACGGTTCCGTCCTGGCACGGCTCTCCCACATGGGTAAGCCCGCAGGTAGTAAGCAATCCGCCGTAAAAATTGCGCAGCCACTCATGCCCCTTATAGTCAAAGTATGTAGGGGCTATAACTCCCACCTTGCTCTTCCAGGCAATCGGTATGCCTTTGTAATACGCGTCGCCTATATCCATTCCCCTGTCCGCAAGCACTGTGAAAACAAGGCCTCCGGCATTGACTTCAACTGCTTTTACGCCCGAAGCTTTCCCTTCGGCGTATTCAAACACCCGTGTGCCCGCAAGCTGTTTCATCGAGCTTACCCTCTCAAGAAGTTCTTCTTTTGTAAGCTTCATGCCAAACGCGTCTATCATTTTTAATACCTCGTATACTATTGTTCTTTTTGGTATTTGCGGCCTTTAATAAAAGCTGCCTGCGTTTTCTTTTTTAACAACGATGATGCCCGTATCGACTTTATCGGGAAGCATGCTTATTCCCTCGTTTTTCAGTTTTGGATTGTGGTTATAGTCATATAACAATTTGAGCCCGTAATAAGACATGGAAAATGTCCTCTGTACAAGCGTGGCTTCTATCTTTCCCTGCTCCACGAGCTCAAGCACTGAAGAATCCTTATCAAACGCAACTACTTTAACAACGCCCAGCTTGCCCTTTTCCTCAAGCGCGATTGCCGCCCCTACCCCGCTTGCGGCGTCCGTCCCAAACATTCCGGTTATTGACGGGTATTCGTCAAGCATACGTTTGGCCATATTGGCAGCCACCGAAGGGTCAGCCTCGTCGTCCATTACGGCTACGATGTTTATGCCGGGATACTTTTCGGCTATACATTCCTCAAAGCCCCGCTGCCGTTCGTCAAGGCTGTAAAGCCCCTGGATAGTCAGTATGCCGACGTCGCCGGATCCGCCCAGCTTTTCTCCGATAATTTCTGCCGCAAGATAACCCGACTTATAATTGTCGGTGCCGAAATACGTCAGCCTGTTGCTGCCCGGCGCGTCGTTGTCTATACAGGCCACGGGTATGCCCTTTGCTATAGCGTCGTTAATAGGGCCGATCATAGCTTCCTTATCTATGGGAGAAACCAGTATGCCAGCGGGTTTGGGCTCTTTCTTTACCACCTGTTCGAATATGTCTATCTGTCTCAGAGCGTCATTCCCGTTCTCGCCCGTAAACACGATATTTACGCCGAGTTCTTCCCCCGCGGCTTCAAACCCGCTCCGATGGTCCTGCCAATAAGGAAGGATGATGTGCATTCCGACAAGGTAATAAACTTCTTTTGGCTCTTCCTCATGCACAGCCTGGCCGTCCTGTAATGCCTCTCCCTCGTCTGTTTTTGGCGCATATATCGAACCGCACGCGCCCGCCACGCATACAAAAAGCAAAACAAAGAGCGCAACAAATGACTTTTTCATAAACGACCTCTTTTCATATATACAAAAGAAGCAGTCCTTTACCAGTCCATATAAACGTACTTCTTTTATTACTAGGTTACAATTAGTCTCGTTCAATATTTGTCGGACTATTTTGAGGTTTTAGGTATTCTCAGTTCAACTTTCGTACCAATCTGTTCTATGCTGTAGATCTTAAGGCCATAGTTGCTGTCAAATATGAGCTTTATTCTCTCATTAATATTGATGAGCCCAAGACCTACCTTGATATCATCAGCTTTTTTCAGGCTGACGCCGCGCGCAAGGCTCTCGTTTATAGCCTCTAGCGTTTCTTTCTTCATCCCTTCACCGTCGTCCTCGACGCTTATGATGATGCTGTCCGTTGTTGAAAATGACTTTATTTTGATTGTGCCTTTTCCCGGTTTTGTCTCCAGACCGTGAATGATGGCGTTTTCAACGATGGGCTGGATTATAAGCTTGGGTATGAGGCAGCTCTTTGTATCTTCCTCAATATCTTTAATTACAATAAATTTGTTGTCGAACCGGAATTGCTGTATATTAAGGTAGTTGTCTATATTCCTGAGTTCTTCCTCGATCTTCACCATCGCGTTTTTATTGGTTATGCTGTATCTGAAGATATCGGCCAGGGCTTTTACCATCTTGCCTATTCCCTCTACCCCTTCAACTATTGCCTGTCCTCTAATGGATTCCAGAGTATTGTAAAGAAAATGTGGATTTATCTGGCTTTGCAGCGCGTCTATTTCAGCCTGCTTCTTCATTATCCCGGCGGTATATTCGCTGTCGATAAGCTGTTTTAAACGCACTATAAGCGAATTGAGATCGTTGTAAACCGGATAAAGCTCATTACCCTGCTTCAATTCTGTCAATTTAAGATTTGTATCGCCGCTTACGATAGCGTGCAGTGCGCTCTCTACATTTACTATGGGCCGATAAACGCGCCTGTTGAAGAATACGACAATCAGTATATTGACCGATATAAGAAACAACGCGGAAATAAGGATGACCAAATATATGCCCTGCATGTCTTCACCGAAAAACTTATTCCCTGCAATATATAATAGCGTGCAGCCCGAGCCGGCGCCCTTGTCGTAGAAAACATATTTGGTTTCCCCGTATGCTTCCGTTTCAAAGTTTCCAGACTTGCCTTCAAGCCTGCTGTTAAATCTGCCGCTTCTTACTAAAGCCTCGTCTCCTATGGCGTTCTCGTTGCGGAAAGACATGAGTATCTCGCCCGCGTCGTTTATTAGCACTATCGACCCGTTTTGCAGCAGCCCTAAGTCTTCATAGTATTTTCTTTGCTGCGCCCAGTTCTTTTCAAGAACTACTATAGCGTATTCATCTACTAAATGGTCCGGCTTATAAAAATTGATCGAGAGCATGCATTGCCCCAGGTTGTCGCCTTTGCTTCTTTCAAGAATGCTCCCCTTGTCTTTTTCTTCGAGCGCTATCAGCTCGGAATACCGCGATTTTGTGCCGCTTACATAATAATAAGGCCCATATGGGTTTGTGTATGATATCATACCGCCTTTAGGCCGGTAGATAGATACACCCGATATATCCTCGTTTATCCTGAATATCATATCGATTATTGTATTAAGTTCGCTGTTGTCGCTGCGGTATTCGGAACTGCTGCTCTTTTCTTTAAAATAAAAATACGACTCGTCATAAATCATTCTGGACATTTGTCCGATACGCTCAAGCTCCGATCCTATATTCAATGCCGCCTGATTGATAAAATGGGAGACGGTTTCTCTGCCTCTTTCATTACTTGAATCTCTGGAATAGTTGACATTGATTACGCCGTAGCAAACCTGAGTAAGCAGTATACACACGAAATATATACCTACGATCGCTATGATATTTGTCTTTATTCTGAAATTCTTAGCCTGTTTAAAGAAAGTCTTGATTCGTAAAACAAGCTTTGCGGCCCATTTCTCGACCATCAGCCCCTCCCATATCATCCGGGGAAAATAATACTGCTGCTATAGGTATAATTTTCTGTAATCCGTAGGGTTAACTCCGACCTTTTTCTTGAACAGCCTGCTGAAGTATTTTGAATCCGTATAGCCGATCATAAGCGAAACATCGACTACTTTATACCGGATATCCTTAAGCATATCCTTTGCTATTTCTATACGGTAATCTATAAGGTACTCGCTGAAATTCTCGCCGGTTTTTCTCTTGAATATCTCGCTTACATACGTCGGGCTAAGGCACACGAGCTTCGCAACTTCGTCAAGGTTTATATTTGTCATGTAGTTATCTGCGATAAACCTTTTTATTTGCGTTATCAGCTTTTCCGAGTTGTCGTGTTTTTCATTAAGGTAAGCGTCACGGAATTCTTTTAGCAGCAGATAAATATAATCCTCTATTTCTTTTACCGAACGCAAACCGTCAATAAAGTCAGCCGCCTGCTGGCTGCCAAGGCCTCTTTTATGCTGAACTCCCTTTTTTTTCATCATAGCAAACAAAAGGTCGATAATTTCATACGCTGTAACATGAAAGGCAATAAGATTAACCGCGCTCTTTTTTTCCGCGTCCGACAATATCCTTTTTATCTCCGTCATTGCGTTCTGCGTATCAAACACATCCAAAAGCACGCAGAGTTTTTTCTTTGCGCGAATATCGATTATATTCTTTGCATCAGCTAACCTGCCGGCTTCATTTTTGGCGTCGATTACCGTGCCGGTTCCAAGAAAGATTCGCGCTTTCATTGCGTTTGCGGCGGCTTCAAATGAAATATCTATTTCGCCTAAGCTGGCTGCCCTGCTGCCGATGCTTATGGTAAGCGTAAAATACTTCTGGAAGCCTTCCCCGGCGAATGAGTGCATTATCTGCTTCATAAAACCGTAAATGTCGTCGGTTTCTTTTTTTACGTTTATAACAAATACGGTCTGGTCTTTTGTTTTACCGGGGAAATATACTATTTCCTGAAAATTATCCGCATATGTTCTTTTGATTTCCGACAGAAAGTACGAGAAGTCATCATTATTATATTCTTTTGTGATTATATCCTGCTTTAAAATAACAGTATAAAACGGCCCGTCCGTAAAGCTCGTGTTATAACGGGCGTTAAGTATTTCGACGCTTATATCTTTATTTTTCCTGTCTATTATTTCCCTTAAGTCGCTTTCGAGCATCACGGTATCGCTGCTCTCAAGCTTGTCCTTTATTTTGTGCTTCTTTGATATCTTGTCTTTTGCCTGATGCAGTATATCTTCGAACTCGTCTTTGTCAAGCGGCTTTAAAATATAGGCAAATGCATTATAAGAAAGGGCGCTTCGGGCGTATTCAAAATCGCTGTAACCGCTTATTATTATGAATTCGATATCCAGCTTTTTTTCGCGCACAGCTTTTATCAAGCCGATTCCGTCGAGACCCGGCATCCTGATGTCGGTTATAACAAGGTCGGGCTTGTGCTTTTCTATAAGATTTAATGCGGTAAGCCCGTCGCCCGCGTTGGCAACTATGTTGAACCCTGTCGCATCCCAATCGACTATCTTTCGGATAAGCTTGCATATCCAGGTTTCATCATCAACAACGATAACTTTATACATGCTTGTCCCTTTCTTTTTGCATAACCGCAAAAGCTTACATTACTGTCTGCATATCCTTATATGTTTGATATGCAGATATTCATATATGCCTTCAGGACCATGCTCGTACCCGAATCCGCTGTCCTTCCAGCCTCCGTACGGTGCGTTTAGAACGCCGGGATCAGGATTGTTTATTGCAACATTTCCTGCGTTAATCTCTTTTGACAACCTCTCAGACAAGCTCAGGCTTTTAGTATACACTATGGCGGCAAGCCCGTACACAGTATCATTTGCCAGCGATATTGCCTCGTCTATGGTATCAAACGGCATCACCCCCACCAGCGGGCCGAATGTTTCCTCGCGCATTACCAGCATACTCTGGTCTGCGTCCGCAAGAATTGTCGGCTCGAAGAAAAATCCCTTTTCAAACGTTTTTCCTTCAGGCTTTTTCCCTCCGCACAGCAATCTGGCGCCTTTTTTAAGAGCGTCATCGATATGTTTCGTCACCGTCTCTATGCCCTTCATTGTGCACATAGGCCCAAGGTCGCATTCATCGGTAAGCCCGTTTCCTATCCTCAGTTTTTTTGTCTGTCCGGTAAACTTATCGAGAAACATATCGTATATCCGCCGGTCGACGTATATCCTGTTGATCGCTATACAGATCTGGCCCATATTGCGAAAAGAACGTCTGACCGCTCCCTCTGCCGCGGCTTCGATATCGCAGTCTTGGCATACTATCATGGGCAGGCTTCCGCCAAGTTCGAGGGAAACCTTCTTAAGGGTGCCGACTGATTCAGCAAGCACCTGTTTGCCGACCGCGGTCGAGCCTGTAAAAGCTACTTTCTTAACCTTAGGATTGTTAAGTATCATCGGGCCGATGACGGAGCCCGCCCCAGTCAAAGCGTTTACCGCACCGCGAGGCACTCCGGCGTCGGTAATACATCTTATAAACGCTATAGGCGACAAAGGTGTTTCTGAAGGCAGCTTGCATACTATAGTGCATCCTGCTGCAAGCGCGCCTCCGAGCTTCCACGCGAGCAGTTCAATCGGATAATTCCAGGGCGATATTGCCGCGGCTACTCCCACAGGCTGATAGATAACCCTGCTTTCTACGCCGGGCTCGGCGCCCGGAATGATCCTTCCATATACCCTTTCGCCCTCTTCCGCATAATATTTAAGTATCTCGGCGCCTTTGTATACCTCGCCCAATGCTTCGGCAAACGGCTTGCCCTGCTCGCCGGTCATAAGCCGCGCGATCTCCTCTGCGCGCTCCGCGACAATAAGGCTTGCTTTACGCAGATACTCGCCCCTTTTAAAGGGCGTCAGTCTGCTCCATTCCGGGAATGTGCGGTCTGCCGCATCCACAGCATCTTCAATGTCTTCTTTCGACGCTTTCGGAACGGTTGCTATCACCTCTCCGGTTGCGGGGTTTTTTACTTCCAGCCGATCCTGCCCGCGCCCGTCGGTCCAGATACCGTCGATGAGATTCTTTTCAGCAGTCATTGTTTATCCTCCGCACCGATTTTTCCTGTTACCCAAAGCACTACGAGAGGCAAGTTGCCGGTCTGTATCGTGGTATGGAACATACCCGGCGCAACATAAAGCCCGTCGCCGGGTTTTATTTCGAACTGCTCTTCGCCTATCACCATTATACCCTCTCCAGATATGACGAAGTAAACCTCTTCCCTGTCGTCATGAGCGTGACCTGTCGTCGTACCGGTCGGGTATATTGTCGTATAACCCATGGTAAGCCCTTTTGAAGGGCTGTTCGTGCTGTCGATAAGGTAATAAGTATCTCGAAAGACTTTGCTTTCACGGTCTGATACCCTTGCCCTTAGCGATCTGCTATCCTCCTCATCAGGCTCTTTATCCTGAACGTTGATAACTACATTTTTCATAATGCTTCTCCTTGATGTATCAAAAAATTCGTTTAAATAATAGTATTAAGTATAAAACACCAACAATAGCGTATAATATATGATTCATTAATACAATCAGAGTAACTTAGGCTGCGGTGGACTTTATCAGTATATTTATCATTATTTCAGTCTTCATACTGTAAAATAATCAGATGTAAGGTAGATATGCCGCTGGGAATAAGCTTCTTTATATACGGTATTTTAATGCCCCGCTAAATGCTTGTCAAAGGCAATATAGAACATAGTTAAATAAATATTGCCAAGCATTTGTTTTGTGTTTTTAGCTTGCTGTTTAATTGAGTAGGTTTTTTTATATACTCGCTCTCTCCAAGCCATTGTACTCTTGGCGATACGCCCTTCATATAAGCCGGCTCGCGTACTTTGTTGCCATCAAAGCTGTCAGGCACCGTTGGCCTCACCAAAAAAATAGCCCTCGCATGAGGGCTTTTCTTTTGGTGACCCACCGGAGATTCGAACTCCGGACACCTTGATTAAAAGTCAAGTGCTCTACCGCCTGAGCTAGTGGGTCATATATTGATATATGGCTGGGGTGGCAGGGTTCGAACCTGCGGATGCGGGAGTCAAAGTCCCGTGCCTTACCTCTTGGCTACACCCCATCGCCTAACCAAAAAGCTTTGCTTTTTGGGACCTTAAGGGGGCGCGCCCCAACTGCTTTTCGGTAATTACCTATTTATTGGGGTGAGTAGTGGGATTCGAACCCACGGCCTCCAGGGCCACAACCTGGCGCTCTAACCTACTGAGCTATACCCACCACGAAACCTATTCAGTAATATCTTGGCGCGCCTGCAGGGACTCGAACCCCGGACACACGGCTTAGAAGGCCGTTGCTCTATCCACCTGAGCTACAGGCGCTCACACCATTTTTGGCTTATCAATTGAGCAACCGACAAGACGGAATTTTATCATAATAACGTGCCCATGTCAATAACAAACGGTTCCAATGATCCGATTAAAAACAAACATTCAAATCAGAAACCGTATGTTTGCCCCGCCGCGTTTTCTTTTGGCGTATTATTTTCCAAAAGCAGCTCAAAAAGCGCTTCTGTAAACCATCCGTCTAACCTGCTCTCGATATAATATGCCGGGGCGTATTTTTCGCCGTTATACATTACCGATTCGACGCGGCTGCTTGCCGCCGTCAGGTAACAGTAAAGGTAAACCTTTGCCCCGCAGGAAAGCCTCTGAGACAAAAGAACGTCTTCCATTGCCTTTGTATTGCCATCACCGGGCATGAGCGCCCAAGTGTCGATAACCTTAACAGCGTTTTCCACTTCATCTCTTTGGGATTGATCGCTGAATATGCTTATCATCACGGGGCTTGTTTTCATAAGCTCCGAAAGTATCAAGCTGAACTTTAGAAGGCTTTTCTGCGACAGGCCGGAAAGCCTGCCGTTCAATACGCTTGCCGCCTTATGAAGCTCGTGGATATGTAATACGTCCAAAGCGTCTCCTGCCGCCGCATAACCGCCGGTGTACGTCTCCTGAGTTATCTCGCCCGCTTCAAACATCTGCCTTAAAACGAGCGCCGCATGCATATCGTTGTACGAGTCAATGTAGTACTGCATTTTGCGCTCCTCCTCAACTATCTGCTCGCGCATCCTTGAGGGAGCGGCCGGCTGAGCCGCGCTTTGCACAGCGGCTGAACATGAAGACAGCAATGACGCAGCAAACAAAAGCGCTAAATGCGCTGCCGAAATGATCCTCTTTGATTTTCTTATCGAAAAAAAACGCACCATGTTTGCTTATTATTCTATGCCTTTATATATTTTGACGCTTTAAGCGGCCCTGACAGAGCGTTTTCAAGATACGATACAAGCAGCCGCTTCAATCTTGCCGCCGCCTCTTTCTCTATGCGCAGGCTGCCTATATCCTTTGGGATGACCCCGGCCATAGACCGAAGAGCCTCCAATACATCGTTGCCCGTCCTTTCGCCCCCGTGCAGCTTCGCACACCGCGCGCACACGGTGCCCCCGTGCTCTCCTGAAAAGTGCGTCGTTTGCCGCTCCCCGCAAAGCACGCACTCGTCTGTGCCAGGATACAGCCCTTCGATATACAGCAGCCTTTGTATGAAGTAACATATCACAGTATCGGGCTCGGCTGCCGTCTCGAGCGCGAACAGAGCGTTTACAACGAGCGCGAAAAGCTTGGGCGCGGGATATTGCTCTTGCGCGACCTTGGCTGCCGCGTCCGCTATAAAGCACGCCGCCGAATATGCGTCATAATCTTCAGCGAGCTTCTGGAACGAGTGCGTTATGCTGCAGCCTCTGACGCCGTAATGCCCGTTCTTTTCGTAAAACTCGTAATTCCCGCAGCAAAAAAGGTTTGAGCCGCTAAAAAGCTTCGACGTCTGCTTCTTTGCGGACTTAACCTTTGCGGACATCAGCCCGAAGTCTTTCGTTAGCAGCGTCAACATTCTGTCCGCGTCTTTGAAGTCAGCCGTCCTTATAACCATGGCGCTCGTTTTTATCACTATCCTCACCTGCTGCTGGTTACAGTCTCTCCGTTTTACCGTCTTACTCGTATCCGAGCTCGTGCATGATTCGCCTGCTGTCGCGCCAACCCGGCTCTACCTTGACGAACAGCTCCAAAAACACTTTAGTGCCGAAAAGCATCTCCAAGTCTAAGCGCGCTTGCGTGCCTATGCGCTTTAGCATCTGGCCGCCCTTGCCTATTATTATAGCCTTGTGCCCTTCGCGGTCGCATATTATGACCGCCGAGACGTCGGTTATCTCCTTCTCTTCACGCTGCGAAACCTTCTCTACATTTACGCCGATGCCGTGGGGCACCTCCTCGCGAAGAATATCAAGCGCCTTCTCGCGTATCATCTCGGCCGCTATAACGCGCTCAGCCTGATCCGTATAAGCGTCATCGGGGTAATACTTAGGCCCGGGCACAAGATATTGCCGAAGCTCCTCCAAAAGCTCTGCTACGCCCTCTCCGGTCTTTGCGGATATAAGGCGCACTGATTCAAACCCTGCCGACTTTATCTGCTCGGCTATGCCGGCACACTTTTCTGAGTCTACTGCGTCTATCTTGTTTACGGCGGCTATAACGGGCGATCCGCATTTTTTAAGCTGCTCAAGCACGGCTATATCCCTTTCGCCCAGCCCGAACGCCGCGTCGCACACAAACAGTACCGCTTCGACGTCCCGAAGAGTATCGAACGCGGTTTTTACCATATACTCTCCGAGCTTGTCCTTTGGCGTGTGTATCCCCGGCGTGTCGAGAAACACGATCTGCGAATCCCCTTCCGTGAGCACCCCTGCTATCCTGTTGCGCGTCGTCTGAGGCTTTTTCGAGACTATGGCTACCTTTTCGCCCACCATATTGTTTATTAGCGTAGACTTGCCCACATTTGGGCTTCCGACTATTGCGATAAACGCCGATTTTGTATCCAAGCCTTATTCCATCTCTTTTCCCGAAAATCCGTCCGGCAGCAGCGCGCAGAGCTTCTTCGACTGGTACTCAAGCGCGTTGTTGGACGATATTACGTCCATCTTTGGCGAAAACTCATACAGCGCCTGGCGGCAGACGCCGCACGGAGCGGTTATCAGACCTGAGTCCGACGTGACCGCGATAGCCTCAAACTCTTTCTCTCCGCTCATTACAGCGCTGAACAGCGCAACCCTCTCGGCGCAGCATGTCACGCTGTATGAAGCGTTTTCGATGTTTGCTCCCACATATACCTTGCCGCTCTTGGAAAGCAGCGCCGCGCCGACTCTAAAGTTCGAGTACGGAGAGTAAGAGCTCTTTTTCGCCTCGTCCGCCTTTATCAGCAGTTCTTTTACGTTCATAGCTTATACCCCGCCTTTTCAAGAATTTCACGCTGCCTCTCGCGCATGCGCTTCTCATCGTATTTGTTTTCGTGGTCATACCCAAAAAGGTGCAGCATGGAATGCGCTACAAGAAAAGCGGCCTCACGCTCCTCCGTATGCCCGAACTCCTCGGCCTGCTGCGCTGCCCTTGGCAGCGAGAGCGCTATGTCACCGATAAAACCGTCATCGCCCGACGGGAAGGACAGCACGTCGGTTACGGCGTCCTTCTCCCTGTATTGTTTGTTGAGCCGCCTTATATTATCGTCGTCTGTAAAAAGAATGCTGACAAAAAGCCGGCCTTTTTTGCCTTCAGCCTTTGAGGCAGCCTTGGCGGCTTTTTTAGCCGCCCTCCTTATCGCTCTGCCTGCGCTTATGCCTTGCTCTGTTATCCCAACATGAAGCATTCTCCTACTCCTGCCCCGGATATTTTATGCGCTCGTGAAACGCTCCGTCATACACCCCGACAAACGCCTTCGCGAGTGCGTTGAGGTCCCTTCTTCCTATCGGGCAGTCGTCGAACTGGCCTTCGTTGTATTTCGCGCGGATTATCTTCGTTATCATGTCTTTTACCTGCTCCCTGTCCGGGTCGTCTATGCTCTTTACCGCCGCTTCCACGCTGTCCGCGAGCATTACTACGGCAGACTCCTTGGACGAAGGTTTCGTGCCCTTATACTTGAACACAGGATCGTCGGGGTTTATACCCGACTCCTGCGCCTTGTGCGCGAAATACGGGACTACAGCGTCGCCGTGGTGCTGCGACATAATCTTCTGAACATCGCGGGGAAGCTTGAACTTGTGCGCGAGCTCCATGCCGTATGTCAGATGGTCCGTTATTATCTTGGCGCTCTCCCTCGGGTCAAGAGAATCGTGAGGGTTCGCGTTCTTCTGGTTTTCCTTGAAATACTCAGGGTTTTTAAGCTTGCCCACGTCGTGATAGTAGGCGCCCACGCGGCACAGCAGAGCGTTTGCACCCACAGCGTCCGCGCCCGCCTCCGCTAGGTTCGCCGTCAGTATGCTGTGGTGATACGTTCCCGGAGCTTCCACAGTGAGCCTTTTTAGCAGCGGATGGTTAGGATCAGAAAGCTCTATCAGCTTGGCGGGCGTAGACACGCGGAACATAGCCTCCCAAATGGGGAGCGTGCCTATAGCGAGCACGCCGCCGAAAAGCCCGCTGCCAACGGCAAACGCGCTGTCGGCTATTATAGCGTCGCCCGGAACTGTCCCCGCGGCGCTTATCATTCCTATCAGCGCAAAAAGCGCGGCTCCAACTCCGCCCGCGATAAGCCCCGCGTAAATAAGCGAGGCTCGATATCCCGGCTTGTATAGCGAAAACACCGCCGCAGAGCCGCCGAGCACCGTTATCATAATTGTGCGCAGCATTGTCACGCTCATGAGCCCGGTTTCCCATGATGTTATCACGCCTACCAGAAACGCGAGAAATACATTCAAAGAGATAGCGCTTCTCTGCGAAACGAGTACGCTAGCTAGCATCGCGCCCAGAAACGCCGTTATTATACGCGAATCCAGCTTAACAAGAGGCACCGCCAGCAGCACAACCAGCACCGTTACCGCCATAAGCATGACGAGCTTTCTCGTCTCGGTCACAATGTCGCTCTCAAACTGGAACAGATATACGGAGTATATCGCAAAGACGAGCGCCACGAACAGGAACGTGCCTATATACAGCATGTAGTCCTGCTCCTGCCCTCCCACGAGCCCGAGGTCTTTCAGCACCGCAAGCTGCGCCTCGGTAACCACATCTCCCGCTAGCACTATCGTCTGTCTCTGTTTATACGCAGCGGCAGGCACCTGCTCAGCGGCCGCTTCCATCGCCGCGTTCGTCGCCGCCGCGTCATACAGCTTGTTTGCCTCAAGGTGCTTGTCCACCGGCAGAAAAGCTAAATATTTAAGGCCATCGTTTTCATACTTCGCCGCAAGCTCCGAATCGATACTGCCCTTTGCTGTTTGCACCTGCTCGGCGAGTATGCCTCTTCCCAGCGAATATGAGACCGCCTCCATGACGTCTGTACGCAAGCTGTCTAATTGTTCAGGAGTCAGCGACGCAAGAGAATAGACCGCTTCATCGGGCATCGACGCGTCATCGATCATCGTCCTTACGAAGTCTATAAGATAAGGCGTAAAAAAGTTCGCCCAATTAACGGCGGAAGGATCATAACCGGCTAGCAGTTCTTCCTTTGTGCTTTGCGTAACGGCCGCCCTGTCCGTTATATACGCGTCCTTTATGTACTGCAAAGCCCCGGCGAGGCTCTCAAAATACCCGTTGATGCTCTGCTCGGTCTTAAGTCCCGCAGAATCATCTATAGAATATACCGGAGCAACGGCCGCGCGCGCTTCGGCCCGCGCCGCCTCCGTCGTTACCCTGTCTTCTATCTCACGGCTCGCCGTAAGCGTTACCGGCGATACATCCCCGGCCTCTATGTCATATCTTACCGGCATTATGGACAACGCTGTGAGCGCGTATACTATAACAAGCGTGACAGCGATGATTATTACCGCCGCGGCACGCTGCTTCTTTGTCGCCGCTTTTCTAAAAGCGCTTACCACCAGCTACCTCCTTGATTTTTCGTATCTTTCGTATGCGCGGACTATGCTTTGAACAAGCGGATGCCTTACCACGTCCTTGTGCGTCAGATACTGCACGCTTATTCCCTCTACGCCTTCAAGCACGTTTATGCTGTGCGTAAGCCCGCTCTTCTTTTCTCTCGGCAGGTCTATCTGTGTTATATCTCCTGTGACCACGATCTTAGAGTTTTCGCCGAACCTGGTCAGGAACATCTTCATCTGCTCTTCTGTGCAGTTCTGAGCCTCGTCAAGAACTATGAACGCGTCGGACAACGTCCTTCCGCGCATGTACGCAAGCGGCGCTACCTCGATTACTCCCCTCTCGGAAAGCCTCGCGAAGGCTTCGCCCCCGAGGAACTCATAAAGAGCGTCATACAGAGGCCTAAGATAAGGGTCTACCTTGTTCTGCAGGTCACCGGGCAGGAACCCTAAGCTCTCTCCCGCCTCCACAGCCGGCCGCGTCAGTATTATTCGCTCTGCCTCTTTGTTCTTAAGCGCGACGACCGCCATAGCCATCGCGAGATACGTCTTCCCCGTGCCCGCGGGCCCTATAGCGAACACGAGCGTGTTTTCCTTTATGGCGCGCACATAGCGCTTCTGGCCTATCGTGCGGCTCTTAACCTGCCGCCCCTTGTGCGTTATCGCTATAACGTCGGCCATTATCTCTTCTATAGCGTCGGCATTGCCCTCACGAGCCAGCTCCACCGCGTAGCGTATCTTCGAAAGATCAAGCTTCTCACGCTTTCTTATCATCGTCAAAAGCTTGTCCACCACTACCCGAGCTAGCTCCGCCTCCTCAGGCTTTCCTGTTATCGCTATATGCGTGTTTCGCGAAACTATGCTTGCTCCCGTCTCCTTCTCTATCGCCTTTGCATTTTCGTCAAACGCCCCGAAAAGCTCCATAAGCTGCTCTAAGCTGTCCACTTCGATGCCGAGCTCGACGCCCATTGTCTCCAAATCTAATCCTCCAGATAAACTACTCTTCCTATGTCTTCCTGCGTCTGCAAATATACCGTTGCAGTGATGTTTTCTTCCTCGGTCTTGAATATCGCCTTGTGCCCAACGACGCGCGCGTCCTCGGGCGCCTTGCGCATCGCCTCGTAGTACGCCCTTTCCTCAAGGTATACCATCAGCGTATCGAGCGGCGCGGGCGTTTGGGTGATATATACCTCGCTGTGCAAAAGCTCTGCCACACTGACGGGCAGGAAGAGCCTGCCGCCGAGATAATACTCCTTGGCGATTTCGGTATCAAACTCCGCAAACGTACAGGGCCCGTCTATCGAGGCGCTGTCTCTGCCGATATATACCACGCGCTCTATCTCGGTATTGCCCGTCTTTTCCCTTGTCTCGCGGTACATGTGCGCGCTCTGCTCTCCCGTATACCAGACGCTGCCTATAACCCTTCCCTTTGCGGCAAACAGCATGCGCGGCTTTCCTTCTTCCCATACGAGCCCTGATATAAGCTTGTCGCCTGCCCTTACGATATCTCCGGGGCTAACCACCGCCCGGCCCGCAAGCTGTGTCACGCTCTCTATAAAAGCGTCTTTCTTGGCCACTATGTCGCAAGGCGTGTTTTCATCGTAAACCTCAGGGGGCATGTCCGCGGGTACGACCTTTACGACTACCGTGACTCCCTTAAAGTTTACATCCATCCACGCGAACTCATCGTGCCTGACTATCATCCTTACGGCTATGTCCTTAAGGTCTAGGTCTCCCTTATATACTCCCGGCCTTATACCGTAAGACTCAAGCTCCGCTTTTATCTTCGAACCCTCATATGCGCTTATTCCCCTTACCTCAATACTCCACACAAACTGTGAGGCGGCTATAAGGGCAAGCACGACTATCGCAAGGCCTATGAGAAGCGCCTTTCTTTTTAAAAGCCACATTATCCCGAAAGGCGCGCCCTGCTTTTTCCCCGCGGTTAAATTATACCTATCCGGCACAGATTTTATAAGCTTTGCATAACCCCTTGCGCTTACGCCCGCATACAGTACTGTATACGACACTCGCTTCACGTCAAATACTTTTACGCCAAGCTCAGACGCGAGGTTTAAAAATCTTTCCAGCGAAAGACCTTCCACGCGTATCATAACATATCCGTAAATAAAATGCCATAATTTCAAGGCTCTGCCCTCACCGAGACACCTCGTACTTTATCGACGTTATCTCTCCCTTTATTGATACGTTTTCCTGCCCGAAGCTTTCAAGCTCTATGCCCGAGCCTTCAACAATAATATAGTAATACCCGGCGTTTATGCCTACCCGCTTTGAGGTATACTGAGCGATGCTTTTATGGTTTTCGATGCAAAGATGCGTGTTGTCTATAGCCGTAAGGCGAACGCAGCCCACAGCCTCGGGCGCGAGCCCCGCCTTTTGTACTATCTTCTTTTTTATGCCCTCTTTTTTTCCCAAACCAAATCACTCCGGCAATATATAATCATTAATATGCGCCGGAGATAAAAAAAAGAAGAGCGCTCAGAACGCTCTCCACTTTGCTTTTGCGGTATTACAACGGCCTCCTGCCCAACCTGAAGTTCTTCTTGCACCAGTTGGTTGTAGCAGAGCGTTTTACGACTTTGCCGTGGTTTGAAGACGCGTCTATCATCATGCCGCCGCCTATATATATAGCGACATGGCCTATCTTATTCTTTGAGTCGCTCCAGAAGAACATAAGATCGCCCTTCTTGAGACTGGTTATAGAGTTAACCCTTGGCCATTCGCTGACCTTCGCGTATCCTGCCGCGTTATATCTGCCGCGGGTCGAGCCCGCCTGCTTCAGACAGTAGTATACGAGCCCCGAACAGTCGTAAGAGTTCGGCCCTTCCGCGCCCGAGACATATTTTTTTCCGAGCTGCTTCTGCGCCGCCGCTATCAGCTTGTCTATATTCGTCTTCTTTTGTATGGCAGCTATTTTCGACGGATGCAACTTTGCGCGCGGAGAGTATATGCAGTCGAGCGTCTGCTCTCCGGTCTTGCCGTCGACTGTAAGCTTGTTTCTCTTCTGAAAGTCCTTTACGGCCTTCTCGGTCTCTTTGCCGTAATAGCCGGTAACCTTGCTTAAATACCCTAGCTCTCTCAGTTTGCGCTGAAGGCTGTCTACGTCCGTGCCTCGCGTGCCCTCAAGCAGAGCGTACTTCTTTGCCTCGCGCGAATATATCCAGCCAAGCGTGTCGCTGTCCGCAATGCCGGTCTGCTCAAGGCTGTGCTGGCGCTGGAACCAGTTTACCGCCATCTCGGTAGCAGGGCCGAACTTCTGCGTGGGTTCGTCTATGTCAAGGTATCCCAGGTCCATCAGCCTCTCCTGAAGCCGTGATACGCTCTCGTTTTCGTCGCCCTTCTCAAGCGTCTGATCGGGCGTTACCATCGGGGTAGTTGTAGGAACGGGAGTAGCTGTCGGAACAGAAGAAGGAGCAGCGGTAAATGATGTGGCAGGAGAGTTTATCATGCCGACTTCGGCAGGCGGCTTGGATGTAATAATTAAAACCGCAGCGATTACGCCGGCCGCCACTATCGTCGAGCAGAGTATTATCAGCTTTGTGCGCGAACTCATCTTGCCGAGCTTTGTCACAAGCACCGACAGCCTGTCCGCCAAGCTGTTTGATCTTATTCTCCTGCGTACTGCCATATTTTTCTCCTTTAACGATTCCGCAGCCAATATACGAAAACATTACAAGTATATTACACTTTTATTACGATATTGTTGCCACATTATAGCATAGAATATACGTAAAGTCTACACCATGTTTTGTGGTTGATGCTGCCTGCGCGCAAAAAGTTATTGATAATATTGTGTTTTTGATATGTCGCCCGAGCTAAGATGCATGGTTATTCAAGGTCTTCGTCGACCACTATCCTGCCCGGAGTATGCTCTACTACTATTATGGTTGTCCCGTCCGATATGTACGCTCCCGTCGAGAGCACGTTATATCTTCTGCCTTCTATCCTTGCGACACCCGCCGGCCTCAGCACCGTTACCGCGACGCCCTTTTTGCCGACAAGGCTTTCTATAGGCTCGTGGCTTACATACCCTTCCTCGGGCAGCATACCCTCGCCGAGAAATATCTTACGCAGTATGCCCAGCCTTTTAAACAGCAGGTACAGCAGCGGCAGCAGCACCGCGCTGCCCGCTATCCCCACCCCCAAAACCGTAATGAAAGACGTTAAGTCTCGTGCAGAGAATATCAGCCCCGCTATAAGGCTCGCTATTCCGAGTATACCGAACACCCCGAAGCCGGGCACGAACGCCTCCACAACTATAAGCGCTATCCCTATTACAAACAGCGCTACATTCCACCACTCCGCGAAGCCCGCAAGCAGGCTTCCTCCGAAATACAGCCCGAAGCAGACGATTGAAAGAGCCCCGAATATACCAAATCCGGGCGTGAATATCTCTATGCCCAGCAGAACGAGCGCCGCTACGATAAGCAGGCTCGCAACGGTGGTTGACGTCAGAAACTGCGCGGCTCTTACAGAAAAGCTCATGCCTTGCCTTGCCGTATCGAAACCCTGGTACCCGAGGCTGTCAAGCGCCTCTGCCTCTGTCGCGGCCGTTGCGTCAGAAATCCCGAACAGCAGGGCGTCAGCCGCGCCCAATGTGAGCAGCGAGCCCGCTTCGGTAACCCCTTCGATGCTTATATTCTTGTCGGCAAACGCCGCAACGATTTTTGTGTCGCGCCCGCGTGCCTCCGCCGCCGACTTGAGTATGCCGACCCAAGTCGCTAGGGTCTTCTCGTCGTTTGGTATCGTCTCGGCAGCGCCTATTACCGCCGAGGGAGCCATGACTATTTTGCGGCACGAAACCGCGATAAGCGTGCCCGCAGAGAGCGCGTTGCGCGTGATATAGCAGTCCACCGGCACCTTCGCGCCTATTACGGCCTGCTTTATGCTGTCCGCTTCTATTATCTGCCCTCCGTAGGTGTCGAGCACAAGCACGACCGGAGCGCCTTCGCTTTGCGCCGCGGCGATCTCGGCTTTAATATATGCGGTCATCGCGGCGTTCACTTCGCCCTCGACTTCCACAAGAATCACACGCTGATCCGCCGCAAACGCTGACGGTATAAAGACGCCGGCCGCTAAGAGCAGCATTATAAGCATAAGCATCAGCCGTTTTATCTTCATAGCAAGCACCCTTTCAATTACATCATGTAATAATAATATTACCTGTTTGTTTTGTATTATATTATCAGTGCCGATAATCTCACAAAATATCTTTGAGTTTGGTGATACAGTTCAAGACTTCTAATACAAGTCCTCTTAATAATAAAGCCCGAGAACATAATGCCCGGGCTTATCTGCGTATGTAGCTTTTTGGCGCCCTGCGCTCCGGGCACCGTTATTCTGACCCCCGATAGCCTTAAGGCCACCGGACGTCCCGTAATTAATGTTTTCTTTTACGGGCAGCTTCCGCTTTCTTTTTTCTTTTGACACTTGGCTTTTCGTAATGCTCGCGCTTACGAAGCTCCGCCAATGTGCCTTCCCTCGCGGTGAGTCTTTTAAACCTCTTTAATGCGTTCTCCAAAGACTCGTTTTCCCCGACACGTATTTCAGCCACTAATTACCCTCCCTCCCATACTCCTTTGGGCTTTCGCCCGACAATGGGAGTTTTTTTACACATACTGTATTATAGTCACCGCAGATATAAAAGTCAACACCGATTATAAACCCGGGCAAAATGTCACACACACCCCAAAAAGTCTCACAACTTTTTTTGGGCCCCGAAAAAATGCGCGATCATATGCCGCGAAGGCTTTTAAGCGCTTTTTCGAAATAATCGGGCAGCGGCGCATTGAATATCAATTCTTCGCCCGTTGACGGGTGCTTGATATGGAGTTCTCTGGCGTGCAGCAGCTGCCCCTCGCCGTGCAGCCTCGGTTTCTTGGGGCCGTAAACCGTGTCGCCGGCGACCGGCCGTCCCGCACTCGCCATATGCACGCGTATCTGGTGCGTTCGCCCCGTCTCGAGCGACGCTTCGATAAACGTGAACTCCCCGAACCGTTCGAGCACTCTCACATGCGTAACGGCGCTCCTTCCGGCAAGATCCACCGCCATCTTTTTGCGGTCGCGCCGGCTTCTTCCTATCGGCTTGTCTATCGTCAGCTCGTTCTCTCGTATGTTGCCGTGCACTATCGCGGCGTATATACGCTTCGCGCTCCTATCCGCTATCTGCTTAGATAATGACGCGTGCGCGGCGTCGTTTTTTGCCACCACTAGCAACCCTGATGTGTCCTTGTCGAGCCTGTGCACTATTCCCGGCCTCAGCTCGCCGCCTATGCCCGACAGATCCTTTATGCGAAACAGCAGCGCGCCAACCATAGTGCCTTCATAATTTCCGGGCGCCGGGTGCACAACCATCCCCTGAGGCTTGTTTACGACGGCTATATACTCGTCTTCATACACTATGTCTATGGGTATCTCTTCGGGCGCGGCTTTTGCCTCTTTAGGCCCTTTAAGGCTGACGGTCACAACGTCTCTAGCGTGCAGCTTGTCGCCGGGCTTTGCCGGCAGACCGTTTACGCTTATCTCTCCCGAGACTATTGCGTTTTTTATCCTTGAGCGCGAAAACTCAAGGTTTTCGGACAGGAACTTGTCCAGCCTGTCCCTTGCCTCTTCGATTGTAAAGCTCGTCTTATCCATGCAGTAATTTTATCATCTGCGCTCAATGACCGCAATATCCGAACGTTTTGCCTTTTCTATCAGCTCTTCACAGCAGTCGTTATTTTTCATCAAGATTTCAAGCCGCTTTATATCCTCGGTATATATTCTTTTCGCGGCCCACTCGCTGTGCAGAAACTCGCACAGAGCCGCGCACTTGTCTTTGAATTCTTCGCTTATGCGAAAGAAACACCACTGCGATATCTTCCTGCAGCTTATTATTCCCGAGGCTTTAAGCCTCGCCAAATGCTTGGACACATTCGGCTGCATCAGCCCCAGCGCCTCTTTTATGAGGCATACGCAAAGCTCGCGTCCAAAGAGAAGGTTCAGTATTCTCAGCCTCGTCTCATCCCCCAGCGCTTTTAAGGTTTCAGAAACGTCCATGACATCACCGGCAAAATTTCATCTATTACTATAAGTATATTTTCTGTACCTTAAAAATGTTGACGCAGGTGAAAAAATATAGCTCGCGCTTATATGTAACCAATATTCCTGTATCGTCATATAGTAAACTATGAACAATGAAAGGGGGTCCTGATATGGACGGTTTCTTTGGAGGCAATAACTGCTTATGGATACTGCTGCTGCTGTGCTGCTGCGGCGGTGGATTCGGAGGCTGCGGATGTGATACACGCGATAACTTCGGAGGCGGGTTCTTCGGAGGGGGAGGCTGCGGATGCCTGTTGCCCATACTGCTTCTGTGCTGCTGCGGCGGCGGATTCGGCGGCTGCGGATGCGGCCCGAAGTGCTGACAAACATACAATAAGATAAACGCGCGTCCTCCTGCCGGTATTTTAAGGATGCTGAGTTTTCGGATCCTTCTTATACAGGCGGCCATATCCAAAAGATATCTAAAAAAACCTCCTGCCGAGCTTCGCTGACAGGAGGTCTGTTTCTTATTAGTTATGCGCTCACTCCGCTGGTTCGTCCGTCGTCTCCGGCGGGGTGGGAGCGGGCGTAGCGGCGCCCGACTTACAGGCAGCAATATAACTGTCCACAAACGCCGGATCTATATTCTTCTTGACGGAATCAACTACGGTCTGCACGGCTGCTTTCAACGCCGCGAGCAGTTCGGAATCAGGCTCGGCGACGGCCATCTTCTTCTTTACAAAATTCGATTCCTGTGATGCCTCGTCCTCCGCCACCGCCTCAGTCTCATTGCTGATGGCCTGTGATACAAACTGACTGATTAACGTTCTTTGTTCTTCGGTAAGAGCGTCGTAGCGTTCTTTGTTCATAATATAAAGGCCTACGTCCTGCGTGTGGCGCGTCTTTATCAGCGACGACTGCACCTCAAAAAGCTTAAGGGTGTTTATCTCTCTGAACGTGTTCTCCTGAGCGCCGTGCATCCCTTGCTTAAGCGCTATGTACACCTGGGAACGTTCGAGAGGAAGCACGTTGCAGCCGAGCGTCTTCCAGAAAAGCTGGTGATACTCGCTTTTAGACGTCGTCATCCTGAGCCCTTTAAGGTCTGCCGGAGCTGCGATGGGCGCGCTGCTCGTAAAGTGATGGAACGATGTGCTGTAAGCTCCTATAAGCTGCATACCGGCCTCGTTGAAAAACGGCTGCATCATATCTGTAACCGCACCGGCAAGAACGGCGTTGCAGCCTTCTGTGCTGCTGAACATCATCGGTATCTCGAGCACGGCCAGCTGCGGTATAACCTCTTTCATCATTGAGGCGCTGCCCATGTATATCGTTATCCCGCCGGACTTTACGGCATCGATTATTTCCGCGTCTGTACCCTTTTCTCCGCCTTCGTATAATTCTATCGAAAGGCTGCCGCCCGACTGTGATTTTAACTCTTCAAGCGCTTTTTTAAGCGCGTTGCCCTTATTTGTGCCCGAAACTTCCGCGGCGCTTGCCATTGTCAGCACGACCGGGGGCTCGGTTGGTGAAGGCTCGGGGGGCTCAGTAGGGCTCGGCGTCTCCTCGTAATCAGAAGGCTCCGTGCTTGGAGTCTGCGCCTCTTGCCCCGCGCAGCCCGCAAGGGCTCCCAGCGCTATCGATAAACACAGCAATATCGCCAGTATTTTTTTCATTATAGTTCTCCTTCGCAGTTGCTCAAATATATAAACTTTATATACATCTACCAAGGCGGATAACGTACGCGCTACAAGCGCTGCCCCACGTGATATTCCACAGTTCGACATTATACCATAATCCTATATGAAATAAAAGCCATCCGGCGAAATATGTAAATATTTTGTATGGAAATTTTTTGAGATGTTTTTTTAGAATATATATGCGGAAAAATGGCCTTTTACCGTCCAGCACCAGATTGGATGTTTACTTTATTGCCATGCAATCTAGTGTTGGATCAAAAAAGACCACATTACAGCAACTTTATTGCACTATCTCGAATGCAATCATCAGAATTCGCAGTTCTGAGGCGTTCTGGGGTACGGTATGACGTCGCGTATGTTTTCCATGCCGGAGAGGTATATCAGCAGACGCTCGAAGCCCATTCCAAAGCCCGCGTGCTCGCAGCCGCCGAAACGTCTCAGGTTAAGATACCAGTACATGTCCTGCGCTAAAATGCCCATCTCGTTCATACGGGCAAGCAGCTTGTCGTAGCGAGTCTCCCGCTGGCTTCCGCCCATAAGCTCGCCCGCGCCGGGCACCAGCAGGTCTACGGCGGCTACTGTTTCGTTGTCGTCGTTCTGGTACATGTAAAACGCCTTTATGCCCCTAGGCCAGTCGTATACGAACACCGGAGAGTTAAAATGCTCGTCCGTCAGGTACTTCTCGTGCTCCTTCGCGAGGTCCCCGCCAAACTCGGCTTTGAACTCAAAGTCTTTGCCCGCGTTTTGCAGTATTTCTATTGCCTCGCGGTATGTAACCCTCGCTATCGCAGAGTCAACGAGCTTTGAAAGCTTCTCTTTAAGCGGCGTCTTCGTGTATTGCTCGAGGAAATCTATCTCGTCCTTCGCGTGCTCCTGGCAGTAAGCGACTATGAACTTCAAAAAGTCCTCCTCGATGTCCATGAGCTTGTTTATCTCGCAGAACGCTATCTCGGGCTCTATCATCCAAAACTCGGCGGCGTGCGTTTTCGTGTTTGAGTTCTCCGCACGGAACGTCGGCCCGAATGTATATATCTTCTTGAACGCCAGCGCGAACGTCTCTCCCTCGAGCTGCCCTGTGACGGCGAGCGACGTGTGCTTTCCGAAAAGGTCCTGACTGTAGTCTATAGGCCGCTTTACGCTCTCAATATCGAGCGACGTCACGGTAAACGTGTTGCCCGCGCCCTCGGCGTCGTTGCCCGTTACTATGGGCGTGTGCACATAAACATATCCGTTGTTTTCAAAATAGCGGTGTATCGCGGTTGAGGCCACGCTCCTCAGGCGGAACACCGCCTGAAACAGCCTAGTCCTCGGGCGAAGATACGCTATTTCGCGCAGAAACTCCAGGCTGTGCTTCTTCGGCTGCAAAGGGTATTCCTCAGGGCAGTCGCCGGCGAGCTCGGCCTCTTTCACCTGTATCTCGTAAACATCGCCCTGCCCCTGAGAGCGTACAAGAATGCCCTTCAGCCTTACGGCGGCGCCCACGCGGTACGCATTCACCTGCGCGAAGCTGCTCATGCCGTCGTCGTAAACAGCCTGAATAGACTTAAAGCACGTACCGTCAAAAAAATCTATGAACCCGAACGTCTTTTGCCTGCGGTGGTTCCTTATCCACCCCTCGACGCAGACCTCTTTATTCAAGTAGCTGTCGATGTTTTCATATATACTGCGTAAATCAAGCGACATACAGCACCTCTTAATATAGTTACAGCGCTTTAATCAAGCTGCTTTCTCATCTCAACGTGAGGTATCATTACCTCGGTAAACACCTCGCTGGTAACAGTGTACCCCTGCCTCTTATAAAAGTCCATAGACGTCATCCTCGAGTGCAGCATTATTTCTTTGCACCCCCCCGAGCGCAGCAGGCCTTCCGCGTGATTAACGAGCATCTTTCCTATGCCGCGGCTGCGCAGGCCGTCGTCTACAGCCACCTGCCTCATCCTTGCGTGTCCTTCCTTTATCGGCGTCAGAACAAGCACGCCCGCGAGCCTGCCGCCATAAAAAGCGCCCAGATGCGTATCATCCTTCTCAGCCTTTAAGTCTTCGTCGTAGATATCGAGGCCGAGAGGCAGCCGGAGCACTCTGTTTCTAATCTCAAGCTCGTCCTTATATTCCTTAGACCCATATTCGATCTCTCTTATAATAATGTCTTTCATGCTTAATCCCTCTTAATACTCATATTTCATTATATGTTCCGCCCCGAATACCTGCCCTGTAAACTCAAACCCGAAGCTCTTATACAGCTTAACCGCCTCTTTGCTGTCGGTGTGCACTCCGAGAAATATGCGGTGCCGCGTATCGTCATCTTTAATTCTTTGAATGAGAAGCTCAAGAGCTTGTCTCGCGTACCCTTTGCCCTGATGCCGCTTGTCAGTCATCATCCTGTAGATCCAGTATTCCCCGTCGTCCGCGTCTATGCAATACATCACAAAGCCTACCATCTCGTCGTTAGAGTATACCCCTAGAGGCACGCACTCCGGCTGGTACTTCGACTGCGCTAGCGACACGGCGTTGCTCGTAACGAATTCTTTCTGTCCTTCACAGACATCAAGCCCGACGCATTCCCAAAAATTCTCTGCATTTATCTCTCTTAGCGAAACCATAATCATCCCCTTTGATTATCTTTATAATAATACTCCAAAAATTTAATGCAATCAATCTTTTGTCTGGGATTTGTTGCGCGCGCATCGTTATTATGGTAACATTTATTCGATTTTGATTCATGGGAGATATATGTATGACTGATAAAAGGCTTTATGATCTTGCCGGAAACATACTTAACTACAGCTTGGGCTTGAAGAAGGGTCAGAGCGTTATGATAAGAGGGCCACTTGCCGCCAAGCCCCTTATAATGGCATTGATACGGCGGGCTGACGAGATGGGAGTAGCCCCTCACGTGCGGATACTCGACGAAGAGATAAACCGCTGTCTGCTGACGAACGCCGGCGACGGCCGCATAGAGGCGGAAACCGGATGGGATATGCATATATACGGAGAGCTCGACGCCGACATATATTTGGACTCAACCGAGAACGACGCCGAGCTGTCGGCTATCGACCCTAAGATAATGCAGCGCCGCGCTCACGCTAGGCGGCCGTGGGTAGACCTCGTGTGCGGCAGCAAGAAGTGGGTGATACTCAACTGGCCCACAAAGGGACAGGCGCAAAGCGCTCGTATGCCGTATGAAGATTTTTACGACTTCGTAATAAGCGCCACGAGCGTTGACTATTCAAAAATGAAAAAGAACATGGAGCCTTTATCCCAGCTTATGGCGAAAACCGACATGGTAAGGATAACAGGCCCGGGCACCGAGCTAACGTTTTCGATAAAGGGCATCCCTAATGAGATATGCGCGGGAGAAAACAACCTGCCCGACGGAGAGATATACACCGCGCCCGTAAAGGACTCCGTAGAGGGCGCGCTTACATACAACACCCCCTCGTTATACCACGGCAAGGTGTATAACAATGTACGTCTCGAGTTCGGCAAAGGCAAAATTATAAAGGCGTCCGCGGGCAGCAACTCCGACGCGCTTAATGCCATATTCGATACCGACGAGGGCGCAAGGTATATAGGCGAGTTTGCTCTCGGCGTAAACCCGCATGTCACAAGGCCTTTCGGCAGCATTCTGTTCGACGAGAAGATAATGGGCTCGTTCCACTTCACGCCCGGCAACGCGTACGAAGACGACGCCGACAACGGTAACCGCAGCGCCGTCCACTGGGACATGGTCTGCATACAGACGAAAGAGTATGGCGGAGGCGAGATATGGTTTGACGGCGTGCTAGTACGCAAAGACGGAATGTTCGTGCTGCCCGAGCTTAAGGCGCTCAATCCGTAAACGGATAAGGGCATACGGCCCATTATCAGACGGCGTTTTAAATCAATGGCTTAAAAAACCAAGGCTTCTTAGGATGTAATTTCTGAAATGTTAATCTACCTGAAAGCGTCAAACTCAAATTTATAATATTCCGTGCGTCCGGTAACCGTAAACCCGAACGACTTATACAGCGCTATGGCCCCAAGGTTGTCTTCATCGACGTCAAGGCCCAGTTTTTTAATGCCCCGCTCTGCCGCCTCTTTCTCAACATGCCTCAGCATCGCCTGGGCGTAGCCTTTCCTGCGCTCGTCAGGGTGCACTCCAAGGCCGTATATCATAAGCTTTCCGCCGTTTTCGCTGGCGGCGCAAAGCCCGGCGCTCCGGCCTTCGCTTTCCATAATGTACTGTATGCGGTTTTGCACGGAAAGAGCGTTCTTTAAAAACTCCTTTTCAGAGTCCGCGTCCCCTCCAAACGCGGCTGCGCCAATCTGGGCCATTTTATCTATGTCACTGTGATCGGCCTGCCTTATCACGAGAGCGGTATTTACCGGAGCCTTAGTATTTTCCCTTACGTCACAGCTCATCTGAAGCTCAACGTGGTCTATGGAGAGTCCCCAATTCTCCATCACCCTCCTGCAGGGCTCCGAAGCGCATATAAACAATCCCTTTGCGTAGCCGAACGTTGAGCAGACTTTGACCGTTTCTCTTACGAGCGAGCGGAATACTCCTTTACATCTATAATCGGGATGCACGAGCGCGTTTATCTCTATCTCGTCGCGCATGGGCGCAAACACGCTCAGCAGCGCTTTTAGCCCGCCTTCCTCATATGTATACAAGCCGTGCATGTCCTGCGCAGCGTTCATAGACGTGTCGATGTCTATTTCCGTCTTGTATCCGTCGTGCTCCTGGCATATTTTAATAAGCTGCTGCAGCGCGGCCGGGGTATCTCCTTGCACCTTCAAATATTTCTCAATCTTCATATTAACCTTCTTTAGCTTTTCAGCAATATCTCGCTGACTTCCTCTTTTATTCTCGGCGTGCCGTCGCTGACAACGCCCCATATACTTATCAGTATGAGCACCATGCCGGCTATCTGCAGCATGTGCAGCTTTTCGCCTCCCAGCAAAACGCCCGCGAGCACGCTTACTACCGTGGTCAGATTGCAAAAGCTCGCGCTTGCGCTCGCTCTTACCTTAGACAGCGCGAAGTTTATGCAGAAGAACGCCACCACCGAAGACGCGACGCTAAGATACAGCAGCCCTGACAGCACTTCAATTTTTAAAGCGTCAGTGAAATATGTTCTCATTTCGCCGGCAACCGCGGCGACCAAAAGCCCTGCCGCGTTGAACGCTATCGCTCCGCCGCACATAATAAGGAACGTTACCTCTACGGGAGTGCACTTTGTAGCCATATGCTTCTTGGCCAGAGGGGCGTACATGCCTTCAGCCGCCACGGCGACCAGCAGCAGCAGATAGCCAAGAAGGTTGCCGCTTGTGCCGCTAAAGCCGTTAGCGCCAATTATCATAGCTACCCCCACGACGGACGCCATAACCGCTATCCACTGGCGCAGTACAAGCCTTTCGTTCAATATTTTTATCGAAAAGAGCGCTATCGCTATTGGCATAAGCGCTATCATCATTCCCGACTCTGAGGACGACGTGAGTTTTATACCGTACGTCTCGCCAACAAAATATACTAGCGGCTGCAGCACGACGAGCGGCAGCATCGCCTTTATCTTGGAGCGCGTAAGGCTTATCTTTATCACCCGAGCAAACGCAAGCACAGTCAGTATGAGCGCGGCAATAAGAAACCTCAGCCCCAGCATCTGAAACAAGTCAAGATGCGTAAGCGCGTCCTTTGTAAACAGGAACGAAAACCCGAATATTATAGACGAGCCGGTAAGCATAATATATGAAATAACCTTTTTGTTCATACCCACCTCAACCGGTAACGCTCTGTTCGCTGACGATGTCTATCTGCTTCTTTCCTGTCCTTGAGCGTATCAAGGCATACAGCGCGGCGCTGCCAAAAACAGCCGCTGCAGATATCACGACCCAAGCCATTGACAAGCTGCTTGAGGCTATGACCCTGCCTATGACCATAGGCGACATTACCCTGCCTATACTTACGATAGAGCTGTATATTGAATCTATCCTTCCTCGGTGCGACGAGGGAAGCATGCCCGCGACGAACACGCCCGTGTCTATCGTCATTACGACTTCGCCGAGAGTAAATATGAACATCGATATATAGAACAGGTACAGCTCCTTTACTACGATAAGCATCCCAAGCGCTGCCGCGTACATGAGCGCACCCGCAAGCGTACCCGTAAGCGCCCTCGTTCTGCGAATGAACGGCGTTACCAGTGGCGTCAGTATTATTACAAGCAGCCCGTTGAAGCTCGCAAGCAACCCGTAATTTGCGGAACTGTTTTCAAACAGTTCTTTCATCTGCAGCGGCAGAGCAAAGCCCCACTGGCTGTAAGTAAACTGTACTACCATCATAATGAGCGCGAATACTATAATTATCTTACGATTCCAAAGAACTTTCAGCACCGATTGGTCCACATACTTTTCGAGCACAGGCCTTTCGCTCTCTCCTTTTTTAGGCAGCGTCTCGCGAATATACTTCATGAACAGCACCGTAGAGAGTACCGTAGTAAGGCCGTCGCCTATGAACAGCAATGGCAGATGGTTTTCCAGCAGCAAACCTCCTACAGTCGGGCCTATCATAAACCCGAGATTCATTCCCATATACAATAGTGCGTATGCTTCCTTCCTCTGGTCAGCGTTCGTAAGATCCATAGTGACCGCATCCATTGCAGGGTATGTAAGTGAATAGAAATATGAGGCTGCCATCATAAGGTACACCGAGGAATTTGATATGGGAACGACTCCGCATGCCAAATACATAACGGCTCCCATAAACTGGAAAACTATTATAAGTTTGCGCCTTCCGAATCTGTCGGCAAGCTTTCCGCCTAAAATCGAGATTGGCATCTGTGTAAGCAGAAGTATAGTCATCAGCATGCCTGCTTCATCGCTTTTCATGCCCAGTTTGGTCGTAAGGATCATGGTTAGAAGCGGATGGACAAAAGCGCCTATGCTGTTGACCATACGCCCTAAAGCAAGCACATATATTTCTTTTGGTAATCCTCTGTATCTGTAAAAAAGCCGCAGCATATTTTTTGCCGGATAAAACCCGGCATCCCCCTTGTTACTTTTTAAGCTTTTGTTCGCAGGATTCCTAAGAAGCTTATGCTCAGGGGACGCCATATCATGCCGGGGCAGCGAAGGCTCAGGCATAAATTAAACCATTAAAAGAGGCGGGCTGCAATTGCCGCCCGCCTCTTCATAGTACTATATAGCGTTTCCTACGAAAGACTATTTAACAATTGTTGCCGTTGAGAAGTCTATCGTGCCGAGAACGGAACGATCCCAGTCAACGAGTTTTTCGCTTACGAGGCATTTATCCGTGTAATGGTACACCGGCACTACCGGCATATCATTCATGAATATCTCCTGCGCTTCGTAGAGATACTTAAAGTGCTCAGCCGGGTCGGTAGCCGCAGCCGCAGCGTTGATAGCCGCTACGAAATCAGCACTATCGTATTTCGGGTCATTGTACGCGTTTCCGGGCACAAAGATACCGAGCATTCCGATAGGATCCATGAAGTCGGTAAGCCAGCCGCCGCGGGCAACATCGTATTTGCCCTCTTTACGGGTATCCTGGAACACCGCCCATTCCTGGTTCTCAAGCTTTGTTTTAAGTCCGAGATTCGTCTTTAGCTGCTCCTGAACCATTGTGGCAACCATCTCGTGTCCTTGCCCGGTGTTGTACATTATCGTGAATTCCGGGAATCCTTCGCCGTTCGGATATCCTGCTTCGGCGAGCAGCGCCTGAGCGGCCGCTACCGTGCTATCGTCCGTAGCCAGTCCGTACGTTCCGGCAGTCGCAAAGAAGTCATTTCCTTTATCATCTTTGAAGCCCGGCGGTATGAAACCGGCTGCGGGAACCTCGCCTGAGGCCAGCGCCTCACAGATTAGCTCGCGGTTGATTGCCATCGAGATGGCTTTCCTTACTCTGGCGTCGCTCCAGATCTCTTTTTTGAGATTGAAGTTATAGTAGTAAGTTCCAAGCAGCGGGAACACGTAGAAGTTCGGGTCCTCAGCCATAAGCGTAGGAACATTTGCCGGGGGAACTTCGGGCAGGAAATCGAGCTCGCCGTTCTGATAAGCCTGGAAAGCCGTTGCCTGATCGTCAATGAAGAAGCCGTTTATTATATCGATGCCGACTACACCAGCGTCCCAGTACTCCGGGTTCCTCTCAAGCACAAGGCCTTCGCCTATCGTATATTTCGTAAGTCTGAACGGACCGTTGCATACAGCCAGATCAGGGTTGGACGCCCATGTGCCGTCAGCGCCGGCTTCAACGGAAGCCTGCTTTACGGGCAGGAAGTGATAGAACGCCATCAAGCTGACAAAATAGTCTGTGGGCGATTCAAGCTTAACTTCGAGTGTTTTATCGTCGAGTGCTTTTACTCCTACTTCCTCTTTCGTACCTTCGCCTTCAGCGAACTTCTGCGCTCCTACAACGTGCGTATACTCCCAGATCCATGAATACTCGGATGCGGTAGCAGGATCCATAGCCCTCAGCCAGCTGTACACGAAATCGTTCGCGGTGAGCGGGCTGCCGTCGGACCAGTTAGATTCCCTCAGATGGAACGTGACCGTAAGGCCGTCCTCAGAGGTCTCCCAGGACTCGGCGATTCCGGGCTGAACAACGCCGCTCTTCTCTCTTACGAGGCCTTCGAACGTCTGGTTGATGACGTCTCCGCCGTCGCTCGCGCCGTTAAGGCCCGGGTCGATCGTCTTCGGGTCGGCTCCTATGTTCCAGTTAAAAACTATCGGGCCGGGCTCCGGAGTAGGCTCGGGAGTCTCGACAGGCTTTTCAGTTGGTGCCTTGCTCGGCTCCACAGGTGTTGGTGCGCAACTCGCAAAAGCTGATACAACCAGTACTACCACCATAAGTATGAGTAATACCTTCTTCATTTTTCTCCTCCTTAATGTGTTATATACCAGCACAGTATATAATCCATACAATATACATGAAACGACAGCATGTGTCAACTTCGCAGTCCATACACAAAGCCAGTGTATACCGTATGTCAATATATACTATGCGTGCTATCTGTTGATTTCTTCGACCCGATGACATGCGACATAATGCTCTTTTTCAAGCTCACGCAGATCGGGCGTTTGCTCCTTGCATATATCCTTTGCATGCCTGCAGCGCGATGCGAACCTGCATCCTTCAGGCGGATTTATGGGGCTTTTTACGTCACCCTCCAGTATGATTCTCTTGTTTTTCCTTGTAAGCTCGGGATCAGGTACCGGTATTGCAGAAAGCAGCGCCTGTGTATACGGGTGCAGCGGGCGTTCATAAAGGCCGTCGCTGTCGCATACTTCCATAAGCTTTCCAAGATACATAACGCCTATCGTATCGGAAATATGCTTCACCATTGACAAATCATGAGCTATAAACAGATACGTAAGCCCCATCTCTTCCTGCAGGTCTTCAAGCTTGTTTACAACCTGAGCCTGAACGGATACGTCAAGCGCAGAAATAGGTTCATCACAAATAATAAGCTCAGGCTCAACCGCCAGCGCGCGCGCAATACCTATCCTCTGACGCTGTCCGCCTGAAAACTCATGAGGATAACGATCAGCGTGATCGCGCTTTAATCCTACATGCTGAATGAGGTCATATATTCTTGCCTGTTTGTCGTCTCCCTGATAAAGCTTATGCGTGTCGATGCCCTCGCCTATTATGTCATAAACCGTCATGCGGCTGTTAAGAGACGCGTATGGATCCTGAAATATCATCTGCATCTTCTTGCGGTAAGGCAGCAATTCCTTTTCGCTAAGCTCCGTTATATCCTTCCCGTCGAATATGATGCTTCCGCCCGTTGGTTCATACAGGCGCAGTATCGTTCGTCCGGTAGTCGATTTGCCGCAGCCCGATTCTCCCACAAGCCCAAAAGTCTCACCCTTTTTAATGGAAAAGGTAACATCGTCAACAGCGGTAAGATACTTTATCTTTGACTTTTTGATCGATTTGTCAACTATAAAGTATTTCTTCAAATTCTTTATCTGGAGCAGCTCGCTCTCGCCAGCAATACTCCCTGATGCTTTTATATTCTTAGCCAATTTTCGCCCCTCTTTTCTCAAAGCCTTTTACCTGCGGCGCATATTCATGGTGAAGCCAGCATGCGCTGCACTGAGTGTCGCTGACGTTAAACAAAGGCGCAGACTCCTCAAGACAGATCTGCATAGCGTGTTCGCAGCGAGGCGAAAACGGGCATCCGGCAGGAGGCGACAGCAGATCCGGAGGCGTCCCCGGAATGGGCACGAGCCTGTCCTTGCTCCCTCTTACCTTGGGTATCGAATCGTGCAGCCCTATCGTATAAGGATGGGTAGGATTGTAAAATACATCGTTCACCGTTCCCTTTTCCATTATCATGCCTCCGTACATCACAATGATGTCAGAACATACTTCGGCGATTACGCCAAGGTCATGAGTTATTATGATAATTGTGGTATTTACTTCTTCTTTGAGTTTTTTCATCAGGTCGAGTATCTGAGCCTGTATCGTTACGTCAAGGGCCGTTGTAGGCTCGTCGGCAATAAGCAGCTTAGGGTTGCACGACAGCGCTGTGGCTATCATCGCGCGCTGCCTCATACCGCCCGAAAACTCATGCGGATAAGATTTCAGGCGTTCTTCCGGATGGGGTATACCAACATGCTCAAGCATCTTAATTGCATGCGCTATGGCTTCTTTTCTTGACATGTCCGTATGCCTGCGGATAACTTCGACAATCTGGTTTCTTATGGTATACACCGGATTGAGAGAAGTCATAGGGTCCTGAAATATCATAGATATCTCTTTACCGCGTATATCGTACATATCTTTATTTCTCAGCTTTGTAAGATCCTTGCCGCCGAACATTACGGAGCCTTCCTTTATTCTTCCGGGCTCTTCGATAAGACCCATAATCGAAAGCGCCGTAACGCTCTTCCCGCTGCCCGATTCTCCGACAATACCGAGTATGTCCCCTTCATTAAGCGTAAAGCTGCAGCCGCGAACGGCTTTTACCTCGCCCATGTGAGTAAAGAAAGAAGTATGCAGATTATTAACTTCCAGTAATTTTCCCATGTTGTCTACCTTAACCTTTTCTCAGTCTCGGATCCAGCGCGTCCCTGAGGCCGTCTCCCAAAAAGTTGAACGCCAGCATCATAATCGCTATCGTAACTGCGGGGAAGAAAAGCTGATACGGGTAAGTAAGCAGGCCGGAAAGCGCATTATTTGCAAGCGTGCCCAGCGATGCCTGAGGCGCAGATACTCCAAGACCGATAAATCCTAAAAACGATTCTGTAAATATAGCGGTGGGTATCATCATAGTCATAGAAACGATGATTGGCCCCATTGCGTTCGGTATCAGGTGGCGGAATATTATCTTCCTTCTCCTGACGCCAAGAGCTTTCGCCGCCAGCACAAATTCCTGTTGTTTTAGCGAGAGCATCTGCCCGCGCACGAGCCGCGCCATAGTTACCCAGTAAACCAAGCCTATTCCAAGTATTATAGTCCACATATTGCCGCCGCTTTGAAGCATGACCATCGCGAGTATGACTATAAGCATAAGCGGTATCGAGTTTATGATGTCAACGATCCTCATCATAATATTGTCCGCGCGCCCGCCTTCGTATCCGGATATTGCCCCGTATGTTACACCGATCAAAAAGTTGACCAGAGTCGCCACCAAAGCCACCAGCAGTGATATCCTTGTGCCGTACATAACCCGCGTTAAAAGGTCGCGCCCAACGTTGTCAGTTCCAAAGGGATACCTTTTATTCAACACCGATTTATCAGGGTGCGTTACAGTATTTCCGTTGTAAGTAAATGCGTATTGATAATCCGGATCTGCGTTTACTTTTGACGAATAGTCAAGCACAATGTCTTCGCCGTTATAGTCATATGTTTTCATATTGACGTTTTCAACTTTTTTTGCCTGTTCTTCGCGCTCTTTCTTTAACTCTGCGGGAGACTTTATTTTGTTAGGATCGCGCTCAAGCTTAGTGGGAGCATCTTCTTCTACTTTCTCCCTGAGCGCCTGCAGTATCATTCCGTCTTCTCCCATAACAAACAGGTAGTAATCTCCGCTTAGCGTCACATACAGGTCATTATCAAGCTGATACAGCTTAAGTATAGGACCTAGGTTTTTATGCTCATTGCGCTGGTCGGAGTATGAGACTCCGGTAAATAAAGGCCCTACTACCCCAAACAATGTTATAAGTATAACAATCACTAAACCGACCATGGCAGCCTTGTGTTTTCTTAGCCTTCTTGCTGCATCAGCCCAGTATGTAAGGCTCTTGCGCGTATCAGCGTGCTCTTTTTCCCTTTCAGTTACAAATACGAATTTATCTTTATTCATGTCGCTCATATCAGTCTTCCGCCTTTGTAAATTTGATCCTGGGGTCTATGAAGGCATACGCTATATCGACCAGAAGAACCATGATTATATAGAACGACGCATAGAACACCGTGATTCCCATAACAACGGTATAGTCCCTGCTTGTTATACTTTCAACAAAATACTTTCCTATCCCGGGAATCGCGAATATTCTCTCGATAACAAACGCACCAGTCATTAATGCCGCGATCATAGGCCCAATGTATGTTACTACAGGTATAAGCGCATTTTTCATGGCGTGTTTCGCCATTACTTTAAACTCGGATATGCCGTTGGCGCGCGCGGTACGAATATAGTCCTGCCGCAATACCTCCAGCATTGAAGACCTAGTTAATCTGGACACAAACGAAAGAGAATATCCCGAAAGCGCGACAACCGGGCCTATATACCCAAGCCATGAACTAATCCCGAAAGTCGGCAACCATTCCAGCTGCCCCGCAAACACATATTGAATAAGCGTCGCCGAAACGAACATCGGTATGGTGACGCCCAAAGTTGCAAAAAACATAACGGCGTAATCGAGCGGCTTGTTCTGCTTTAAAGCCGAGAGTATTCCGAACGGAATTCCAAGAGCGATGATAAGAATCGTCGCGTAACCTCCAATTTTTGCGGTGACCGGAAAACCCCCGAATATCAAATCGTTAACAGACATTCCCACCTTTGCAAACGACGGGCCAAAATCAAACGTAAAAACGCCTGCCATATAATCCGCATACTGTTTTAACAGCGGATCATTGAGATGATATTTAGCTTCGATTACTTTTAGAATTGCATCGGGCAAGGCCTTCTCTCGAGTGAACGGTCCTCCGGGAATTGCATGCATCAGAAAAAAAGTTATAGTTGCTATAAGAAAAATTGTTATGACAGATATTATAACTCTTTTTGTAAAGTATTTAACCAAAAAACCTCCCCCTTTCATTAAAACTGCACACAAAATTATGAATACAAGAAGAATTCCTTGGCTGAAAGATTTTTTTGCACATCAAGCCTCTCGAAAGCCATAATCATTCGTCTTTCGACTTTCTTCAAAGTATTTTTTATATTATATACAATAACTTTTAAAAAATAAATAAGCTAATGCCAAAAAAGTTATGGGTTCAAATCCATATTATGCCATCATATTATAAAAATACAGCGATTTATTTATATTTAAACTATATGCTATGCTAAAACATTAATATGCTGAATATATATACTTTTTTTAATTTCTAAATTTTTTTATTTTTTATTTAAATTCTCCTGCCCTTCGCGGTGTAAACAGCATATATTATGATGCATGAACCCTAGGAACAGGTATTTTTGTAGTGAAGTTGCCGCCCTCTTGTGATATTATTTATTGAGCTTTACAGGAGGAAACATATGTACAGTTTTAAATGCGACTATGGAGAGGGCGCTCATCCGAGGATACTTCGCGCTCTGTATGATACCAATATGGAACAGACCGAAGGTTACGGGCTCGATATATATTGCCTCATGGCTAAGGATGTTTTAAAAGAGGTTATAGGCCGAAGCGATGTCGATATCCACTTTATACCGGGCGGCACCCAGACGAATATTATCGCTATCTCGGCGTTTTTAAGGCCCCACGAGGCTGTGGTCTCGGCAGTTACCGGCCATATAGAAGTACACGAAACGGGAGCTGTGGAATCCACCGGCCACAAGATAATAGGCGTATCCACAGGCGACGGCAAGCTCCGGCCAGATGATATAATAACCGTGCTTGATATTCATACAGACGAACATATGGTAAAGCCGAGGCTCGTATATATATCGGACACCACGGAACTTGGAACGGTGTATTCAAAAAAAGAGCTTGAGGCTTTGAGCAGCTTCTGCCGCGAAAACGCGCTTCTTTTATATCTCGACGGCGCGAGACTCGGTTCGGCCCTTTGCTGCTCAGATCTCAGTCTTATGGATGTCGCGGAGCTGACTGACGCCTTTTACATTGGCGGCACTAAGAACGGCGCGCTTTTCGGAGAGGCTCTTGTAGTATGCAGCGACGCTTTAAAAGCGGACATGAGATTCTTGATTAAGCAAAAGGGAGCCCTTCTTGCCAAGGGCAGGATAATGGGGCTTCAGTTCCTCGAACTGTTTCGCGACGGCCTTTTCTTTGAGCTGGCACGCCACGCTAATTCGATGGCCGATATACTACGCAAAGCGATAACGCAAACAGGGTTCTCATTTCTTACTGATTCTGCTTCCAATCAGATATTCCCTATACTGCCCGATAAGCTGGCAGAGCGGCTTATGGAATACTATCAGTTTTATATCTGGTCGAAAACAGACAGCGATAACTCGTCTGTACGTCTGGTTACATCGTGGGCGACGCGCCGCGAAGACGCGGAAGCATTCGCTGAAAAATTGAAAGAGCTTTGCATCGGTTGAGATGCATATTACACTTTAAGTCATTCTAATATATTTAAGGTATCATCTCTTGGTCAATTTGTTACAAATGTATTACGGTTTATTTGACTTTTAACACGGGAGGCGTTATTATTAAGTCGCAGGAAAATTAAAGTCAGGAGTGTACGAATGGCCAAAAAAGCGGGCATATCTGCTTTAAAGGAACTGAAAGCCGTTAAAAAAAACCGGACAACGTCCCCTGCAGTTCGCCGCGCCAAAACCCCTGTGCGCATCCGGGATAAACGCGCCACCGGAGTCGACGGGCAGGAGGATACTCCCCGGCAGACATTGCGAGCGGACTCACGCGTATCGCGTCGCGGGCGCGAAAAAAGCGCCGTGAATTCTTTTAGCCGTTTAATAATTTCTCCCATAATTAAATTTACAATCAGTCTTAAAAATAACAAAAAGCTGCGCGCGTGTTTCTTTACGGGTGCAGCCTTGCTGCTGGCAGGAGTATTGATAGTTGCCGCGCTGTTATCCCGAGGCTCCGCTGCGTCGGATATCGCGCTTGCGCCTAGTAGCCCGAGCCCCTCTATCGCCGATACCGCGGGGCCTGAAGTAAGCCTGTATGAAACACTGCAAAGATTTGCCCTCGCAAAACAGAACACCGAGTCAGATTTCGGAGGATATAAGGCGGAAGCGACTCCCGTTCCCACTCCTGTAGCTACAACCGCTCCCGAACCGTCCATGACCCCCGTACCTACGACGAAACCAGAACCTAAGCCTTCTGCTAAGGCTGCTCCTAAGGCTACGCCCAAGCCTACGCCCAAGCCTGCGAAGGCTCCGAGCCTTAACACGCTTTCGGAATACTTTATGGTGGAAGCCGAAAAGTACTATAACAATATAGGGTATTCATCCAACAGCTATAATTACACCGAAGAAGATGTTATGATGCTCGCGCGAGTGATAACGAGGGAAGCGGGCGGCGAATCATATCAGGGGATGCTCGCGGTAGGAAACGTTGTCATGAACAGGGTGTTTTGCGGCTACTGGGGCAAAACCATAGCTTCGGTCGTTACCGCTCGCGGGCAGTTCGCATACAGCCCGGACAGGACTCCCAAAAAAAGATGCATAGACGCCGCAAGGGATGTGCTTAAAAATGAGCGCTGGGTGATACCTCAAAACGTATATTTCTTTAACTCCAGCAGACCCGCGGGTGAAAACTGGGGAAAATACAAATTCTATACCAAAATAGGCGGTCACTGTTTTTATACTCACACCATAGGAAAAAGGTATAACGGAAGCGGCATCCCTCCCGCGCTTTACGAGCGCGTTTACAAATGGCCTCAGTACGGCTGCAAGCGCGAAAACAGGGTTACAAGGCTTCAGCAGATGCTGGTCAAGCTCGGATACAAGACGGACACCAACGGGTATTTCGGCAAAACCACAAAAGAGGCTGTCATAAAGTTTCAGAAGGACAAAGGCCTCAAAGCCGACGGCCTAGCGGGCCCGACAACGATAAAGGCTGTTATAAGAGCTTACGGCGTCGACGCGTACCGCAAAAAATACAAAGCGTAGTCCAAAGACAAATCCGAGAAGCAGATGGGCTTTATCGTGAACTGAAAGAGGAGCATTGCGCTCCCCTTTTTAATATCTCTTATTGATGAACTGGCTTCTTTGCTGCTTCCTTGATTTGCGGCACTCGGGGCATCTTATGGGATCGTTCTCGAAGCCTTTTTCCCTGTAAAAAGCCTGCTCCCTGTCAGAGAAAACGAATTCCGAATTGCACTCTCTGCAAACAATCTTCTTATCCGCCATGCGGCAACCTCCTTCTTCATATTCGGACTTAATTGGTTCTTGAGGCTGCTCACCGAATACGGGGAGGTTATCAAAAAACAGATTAATACCTTTGCGCTGTTTTCAGCGACTAGAATATAGCATATCCTCTGGTAAAACGCAACAAAGATTTTACGGAATATACCTTAGTTTAGGCTCTCTCGCGGCCCTTGCCTCATCAGGCCTCGATACGGCGGTCGTGGATGGCGCGTTCTTCACAACGTCCGGCTCCTCCCGCGACTCAATCGCTATCTTTATCATCGCTTCTATAAACTCGTCCAGCGTTTCGCGGCTTTCCGTCTCGGTAGGCTCTATCATCATAGCCTCCTTGACAATAAGCGGAAAATATACCGTGGGCGGGTGATAACCGTAGTCTATGAGCCTCTTTGCAATATCGAGCGTCGAAACTCCATGTTCCTTCTGCTTTTTGCCCGAGAACACGGCTTCGTGCATGCACGGTGTATCGTACGGAAGGTCGAACCATCCCTTGAGCTTTTCCCTTATATAATTTGCGTTCAGCACGGCAGCCTCCGACGCGGCTTTCAATCCGTCGGAGCCCATCATGAGCATGTACGTATACGCCTTTACCGCCACTGAGAAGTTCCCGCAGAACGACCTTACCTTGCCTATAGAGAGCGGCCTGTCCTCACTCAGCGTAAACCCGTTATCAGTTTTTTCTACAACTGGCTTTGGCAGGAACTGCTCTAGCTCCCGCTTTACACCCACCGGGCCCGCTCCCGGGCCTCCTCCTCCGTGAGGCGTGCTGAACGTCTTGTGCAGGTTGAGGTGCACAACGTCAAAGCCCATGTCTCCCGGCCTCGATATCCCCATAATGGCGTTCATGTTTGCCCCGTCGTAATACAAAAGCCCTCCTGCTTCATGAACCATTTCCGATATCTTCTTTATATTATTCTCGAACAGCCCGAGAGTGTTCGGGTTCGTCAGCATCAGGCCGGCTGTCTCGCCGTCAAGCAGTGCAGCTAGAGCGTCAACGTCTATCATACCGTCCTCGCCGGACGCCGCGTTTATTACCTCGAAGCCCGCGAGCGCCGCCGACGCCGGGTTCGTGCCGTGAGCCGAGTCGGGCACTATTATATTCTTCCTGTTATGATCTCCCCTGTGCTCGTGGTACGCCTTTATTATCATCAGCCCCGCCATCTCGCCGTGCGCCCCGGCCGCGGGCTGCAGCGACATGGAGTCCATGCCGGTAATCTGCGATAGCATGCAGCTTGTTTCATACATAAGCTCGAGGCAACCTTGAACGCTCGCCTCGCTCTGCAGAGGATGAACACCCGCGAAACCGTCAAGCCCGGCTATAGCCTCGTTTATCTTGGGGTTGTATTTCATGGTGCACGAGCCAAGAGGATAAAATCCCGAGTCAACGCCGAAGTTTTTCTGCGACAGCGCCGTGAAATGGCGCACGAGCTCAGGCTCGCTGACCTCGGGCAGGGCGGCGGGCTCTTCACGAAGCAGCTTTTTGGGCAGCGTACCCGAAACATCTATATCAGGAACGTCGCATCTTGGCAGCGCAGCGCCCTTCCTTCCCGGCCTCGACTTCTCGAAAATAAGCATTGCGTCGCTCATGCTTCCACCGCCTTTTCCGCAAGCGCATCTATCTGCGCTTTCGTCCTCTTCTCCGTCACGGCCACGAGCCACGAGCCCGAAAGCTCAGGGTATGCATGACCGAGTTCATAACCGCCTATCATACCGTTTGAAAGAAGATATTCGTTCAGCTTCGCTATATCGCCGTCGTATCTCACCGCGAACTCTTTGAAGAACGCAGAGGCGAATAATGACTTGAACCTGCCTGTGCCGATAAGCGTATCATACGCGTAGTGTGATTTGCTGACGCACTGAGCAGCCGCCTCTCTGAGCCCTTCTTTTCCCATCGCTGTAAGGTAGATAGTAGCCGCGAGAGCGCACAGCGCCTCGTTCGAGCATATGTTCGAGGTCGCCTTTTCGCGCCTTATATGCTGTTCTCTGGTCTGTATCGTAAGCACAAAACACCGTTTACCGTTTTTATCTGTGGTCTCGCCCGCTATCCTGCCCGGCATCCTTCTCATCAGACTCTCCTTTGCCGCGAAGAACCCCAGATACGGCCCTCCGAACGAAAGCGGTATGCCCATCGGCTGGCCTTCGCCGACAGCTATGTCCGCTCCCGCGTCTCCCGGCGCTTTTAGCAGAGCCAGCGCGATGGGGTCGCAGCTGGCAACAAGCAGTGCTCCGCTCTTATGAGCCATTTTGGCTATCTGCTCTATGTCCTCAACAATACCGAAGAAGTTCGGCGTCTGCATTATTACCGCCGCCGTGTTGCCTGATATCAGTCTTTCGAGGTCCTCCAAATCGGCAGCTCCGTCGCTATACCCAAATTCAATCACCTTTATCCCTCTGAAGGGCGCGTACGTTTTCAGCACATCACGGCTGCCCGGGTTCACGCTTCTTGCCACGAGCACTTCGTTCCTTTTGGTCGCTCCGCAAGCCAGAAGCGCAGCCTCGGCGACCGCCGACGCCCCGTCGTACACTGAGGCGTTCGATACATCCATGCCGGTAAGCATGCAGATGACAGACTGATATTCGAATATGGCCTGCAGCGTGCCCTGGCTTATCTCGGGTTGATACGGAGTGTACGCCGTGTAAAACTCCTGCCTTGAGAGAAGGCTGCTGACTACTGCGGGTATGAAGTGGTCATACGCGCCCGCGCCGAGGAAGCACGCGTAATCCTCAGTATTGGCGTTGGCTTTAGCGAGATCCTTTAAGCGCTTTGCCGCTTCGAGCTCCGATATGCCGCCTGGTATACCGAGAGGCGTTTTAAGCCGCACGTCCTCGGGCACGGAGGAAAACAGCTCTTCCATGCTCCCGAAGCCGACAGATAAGAGCATCTCTTGCTGCTGCCCGGGGGTGTTTGGGATGTAATGATGCATGTCACTCCTCCGATTTACAGAACTCTTCGTATGCCTGAGTGTCCATCAGCGCGTCGGCTTCCGAAGCGTCGTCCATGCTTATCACGGCTATCCAGCTTTCATACGGCTCTGAGTTTATCCTGTCTGGAGACTCGCCGAGCGCCTCGTTCACGCTCTCCACCTTTCCCGAAACCGGAGTGTATACATCCGTTGCGGCCTTTACGGAATCGACAGCGCTTAAAACGTCTCCGGCGCTCAACTTAGCGCCCGCTTCTGGCAGCTCTATGTAGACTATCTCTCCTAAATTGTGCTGCGCGTAGTCGGTGATGCCCACATACGCTTTGCCGCCGTCAATCCTTACCCACTCGTGCTCTTTGGAATACCTAAGACCTTCAACTATGTTCATGCCTGTTACCTCCGTATAAAATTACTTATTATATTTTTTCGTATAAAACGGCTTCTTTACTACGGTTGCTTTAACGCTTTTGTTTCGTATCGCTATCTCTATCTCCGTCCCTTCAGCGGCAAAGCCGCTCTCTAAGAGCGCGAGCCCAAGGTTCTTCCCGAGCGTCGGCGAGTAGCTGCCCGATGTAACGAAGCCTATGCTTTTCTCTCCGGAATATACTTCAAAGCCATTCCTGGCGACGCCCGGCTCCGTCATCTCAAATCCAGTAAGCATTCTTTTAAGACCGGCCTGTGACTGCTCCAGAAGAGCTTCCCTGCCTATAAAGCCTTGTTTTTCGAGCTTTACGAAACGCGAAAGCCCCGCTTCGAGAGGCGAAATGTCTTTTGATAGCTCGTGGCCGTAAAGCGGGAGCGCGGCTTCAAACCGAAGCGTATCCCTTGCGCCGATCCCCGCTGGAATAAGCCCCTCGTCTTCGCCCGCTTCGAGTATGCTCTCCCAGAGCGGCGCCGCGTGCATGGCGTCAGCGTAGATCTCAAAGCCGTCTTCTCCCGTGTAGCCTGAGCGTGACACTATCGCGCTCACGCCGCACACCTTTACGTCATTCGCGAACCGGAAGAACTTAAGTGCGCCGAGGTCGAAGTCCGTCAGCTTCCGCAAGATACGCTGGGCATTCGGCCCCTGCAGAGCTATCTGCGCCCATCTGTCCGAAACGTTTTCTATGTTTACATCACCTTCGCTGTTTTGCAACATCCACTCGAAATCCTTGTCGGTGTTGGATGCGTTCACTACTATAAGAAAGTCTTCATTGCTTATTTTATATACTATGATATCGTCGACCGTACCGCCGTCCGGATAACACATAGGAGAATACATTGCCTGAAAGTCCTGCAGCCCCGATATATCGTTCGTAATGAGGTTCTGGATGAACTCTCCCGCCCCTATCCCTTTAACTGTAACCTCTCCCATGTGCGATACGTCGAACAGCCCCGCGCCATTCCGCACGGCGCTGTGCTCCTTTATGATGCCCTCGTACTGCACGGGCAGCAGCCACCCCCCGAAGTCTATCATCTTTGCGCCAAGCTTTACATGGCTTTCATACAGCGGAGTTTTCTTCATAAACATCCTCCTTATCCTCTTATCGTAACCTAAATAAAAAAGGGAAAACGAAATAATTCGTCTTCCCCCTGTTTACTGACCTGAGAGATTCTCCCTCACACCAAAACTGTCGGTCTTTGTGAGAGGTTGCTCCTTCGGTGTCCGCGCCACAAATTGTACGCGGCTTTCCAGAGTGCCGTCCGGGTACGGTCCGTTTGCCTGAAAGTTTCGCCGCAGTATGACGCGCCGCGGCTTACATCTTCGGCGCCATTGCTCTCCCGCGCCCATCATCCGATATATTATGCACGTATTATACCATAGTATATGCCGTTTTAAATATACAGTTTGGAAAAAGTTTAAAACAGCTTGCGCAGAGTTTCCACGTCTATTTCACTAAGCGAAACGATGGCCATATCCGCTTTCGAGAAATCCTGGCTTACTTCGTGTGTCTTTAACCCCACGGCCTTCATTCCGGCGGCCTTCGCCGCTGCCACTCCGTTCGCCGAATCTTCAATCACAACGCATTCCTCGGGCGATACGCAAAGCAGATCCGCCGCGAGCAGGAAAATATCGGGCGCAGGCTTCGAGTTTTTCACTTTGTCGCCTCCGGCTATGGCGTCCACATAATACTCAAGCCCAAGGCCCGTTACGGCCAGCGCTGCGAACTCCTCGGGCGACGACGTTGCTACGGCGACTTTAAGCCCGCTCTCAGAACATCTCTTTAAAAGTTTCACAGACGGCGGTATGGGCACAAGCTTTTTTTCATAAAACACGCGCATCATCCTCGCCTCTTTTTTTGTCAGCTCCCCGGGGTCTTCTGAAAAACCGTATTTCTTCTTGAGGCTTATCCAACCGTCCAAGTGGCTTTTCCCTAGGTTTTCCCTTATATCATTCCGGGTCAGCTTAACACCGACGCTCAGCGCAAGCTCCGCCTCAATCTTATTATACTCCGGCTCGCTGTCCACGAGCACTCCGTCCATATCAAACAAAACTGCCTTTAGCAAGATGCCCTCCCTCATATATCTAAAATGAAAACAGATTAAACGGGTGATGAGAAGGTATTATCGAAAACTCCAGCCGCTCGCCCTTCGTGGTATGCAGAAAACTTAAATCTGCCGCGAACAGCGCGAGCTTGTCCTTAGTCTCGCGCCTGCCGTATTTCATATCGCCGTATACCGCGCAGCCCCGGTGCGCGAACTGAGCGCGTATCTGATGGAACCGCCCCGTCAACAGCGCCACCCTGACGAGGCAGAGGCCTTCCTTTTTGTCCAAAACCTCATATCTGAGCCCCGCGCTTTTTGCCCCCTGCTCACCCTCATCTGATATCCGCGCCGTTCGCTCCTTCTCGTCCTTTATGAGCCAGTCCCAAAGCTCGCCGCTTTCCTTCTCGGGCGCCGCTGTCAGCACGGCGAGATACGTCTTTTGAAACTCGCCGCTTTTTATCTGCTCAGACAGCCTTGCCGCCGCCTTCGATGTCCGGGCAAACACCATCAGGCCTCTCGTCGGCCTGTCGAGCCTGTGCACGAGCCCAAGGTATACGTCTCCCGGCTTGTTGTATCTTTCTTTTATATACGCTTTGCAAATCGAGAGCATGTCCGCGTCGCCCGTTTCGTCGGCCTGCGAAGGCACGCCGTACGGTTTTTCAACAACGAGCAGATGATTGTCCTCGTAAATAACGTTCAAACGTGCCACCTTGCCGTAGTGCCGCAGGGCAGCACAACTCCGGAATCCTTCTGAGGAAGCACCAGCGTACCCGACTCTATCCTGCCCCCCAGTCTGCTCCTCACCGCTATCTCAAGCATGTTCGCCGTGACGGCGTCCGAAAGCCCGGTCGTGTACGAGTTTATTATAAAGAACAGCGGTTTTCCTGACAGAAGCTTCGCGCACTCCGAGACAAGCTCAAAAAGCCCTTCTTCTATCTTCCATACGCTGTTGCCGCTCCTTCCGAACGAAGGCGGGTCCATGACTATTGCGTCGTAGGAACTGCCGCGCCTTATCTCTCTCTGCACGAATTTAAGGCAGTCGTCCGCGATAAACCTGACTTCGCCCTGAAGCCCTGAGAGCTGCATGTTCTCCTTCGCCCAGTCGTTCATGCTCTTCGCGGCGTCCACATGCACGACGGACGCGCCTGCAGATACCGCGGCCAGCGTCGCCCCGCCCGTGTACGCGAACAGGTTGAGCATCCGAATGCTTCTGCCGCTTTGCTTTATGCTGCTTATTATATAGTCCCAGTTCGCGGACTGCTCGGGGAAAAGGCCTATGTGTTTAAACCCTGTCGGCCTGATGAAGAATTTGAGCTGCCCATAGCTTACCGTCCACCGCTCGGGCACCTTTTTGATATACCGCCAGCTTCCGCCTCCGCTGTTCGATCTGTCATATACCGCGTGCGGTTTCCAGATGTCAGGGCGCTGACGCTCCCATATCACCTGAGGGTCGGGCCTCTGCAATATTATGCCGCCTATGTCCTCGAGCTTCTCCCCGCCGCCCGTGTCGAGCACGTTATACTCGGTAAACTTATCCGCTGTAAACATCTCTTGCCTCCGGCTATATGATAACGTTAAGAAAACCGTGCGTCAATGTACAATCTGCCACAAGCGATTAGTTATCAGCGATACAAAGGTCAGGGTCTAGCACCTTTTGAGCGCTAAACCCTTAATAACACAGATTTCATCGCATTACTTGTTTCAATATCATTAATCCGATCCTACATCATATTTCTTAAATACAGCTTTCATCCATTCGCGGTATCTAGCATCGGCCTTATCGCCAACCTCAAGCTCTTTGTTTGTAAATTTATCAATACTATTCTTGATATCATTACGGATCAAGTACTTACCATATTCAAGGTCGATCGGAAAATATAGCCCCTTATAATCGGTCGATTCGTCATATTTTTTCAGAAAAAATATATAACTTGATTTGACTTGTGCTGGTTGATATTCTCCTTGTGTCCATATCGTTTTTCCGATGATATCATCTGTAACATAATATTCTTCCGTAATAGTAATCGTTTTTTCGCTTGTCTCTCCAGAGAATATTTTATCTATACTAAGCTGCGTTAATGTATAACCAAAACTAACAGTGCCATCATCTTCAGTTAACAATATATTTTTCTTGTTTGGCAGCACCGATGCAATTACGATCAAATCACTTTTACTATCGAGTTCTTCAAAATTGCGTGCAAGCGTTACTCTGTCAGCCATTGTTTGTGAACTATTCACATATAAGCTGTCAACAATTATGAAAGCTACAACCAGGGTAACAATTATTGAACCAAGAAGTAATAGTTTCTTTTTACCTTTATGTTTCATTATAGAACCTCTAATACGCATATTTGTGCGTTTTATTTCCTGTATTGGTTTTTTTATCTTCTGTTAGATTATAGTTTATGTTGTATTTTGTCAATGTTGTTAACATGATATGTATTATTTAAACAGATTTCGTGTTATAATATACCAAAACAATTTACTGAGTATAATTGCACAAAGGAGTATGATATGACCGCAAAAGCGTCATTACTGGGTCTGCTGGGCGGAGCCGGTATGCTGTTGTTATCAGTTTTTTTCGCCGCATTTCCTATGCTCTACGATATGACGCCAATGGACCCGGTCGTTCAGGCTGTCCAGGATATTGAAACAGCCGTCTTCGCTTACGGCGGGTTCATTATTGTCGGGCTTGGCTTTACCGGCAGCCTGATGATTCGGCGAAATAAAAGACTTTCGAGAATACTCCTTATTTGCTCTGCGGCGCTGTGCTTTGCGTTCGCTTTGTATTTCGGGCTTATTGTTTGGGGCATACTATTTATATGTATCGTTTCCATTCCCGGGGTATTGATATCAGCGGCATGCATACTGTCATTTCTGCGTGGTAATTCCGCTAACAATAATAGCAGATACATTTGATAACTAATCCTTAAAGCGATCACAAAGCGCAAGCGGTTAAGACAATCCACACTCTAGCTTGGCTTCGAAACACTAAAACAGCCGCCCTCACCGAGCGGCTGTTTCACCGGATAGACCCCCCTTAACTTTCCAAAACCCGATTTGTCTCTTTACGTTAAGCCTCTTCTCTATTATAATAGCCATATAATCCTGCCCCAAAAATCTTTTTAGTTTTCGGGGACTCCGGCGTAAAGGAGCGGGTCATGAGAAAATTTTTATTAGTTTTGTTGATTGTTGTTCTCGCGATAGGCGCGCTTGCGGCGTGCGCCCCTGTTGAAATACCCGACGTTTCCGACGCCGAGGATTACGTCCGCGCGCTTCCCGCGTGGGTCATAATCATTGGCGCAATAGCTCTTTTCTTCATCGGGTTCGGCATCATCTGGAAGCTGATACCCGGCTTTGTCAAGGTCTTGGCGCTTATCGCTCTCGCCGTCATCATCGCGGGCGTCGCCTACGGTCTTTGGAACATCCCGCTCGTTGACAGTGCCATTGAAAAGGTTGACGAGCTTGTCCATCCGACCGAGGTCACCGAAACGTTCGATCCCGCTGAATAATTTTAAGTCTTCCGGCTCTGTATATTTAAATCCCCCTTACTATTACTTCTTTAACGTACTTTTGCGCTGCCTTCGCGGCCTCGCTCAATGTATCTTTGCTGTGCGGCTCGGGAGCGAGCTTTACGGCCTTCGTCTTCCTGTACTGCTGCAGCGCGTACCTCTTCGCTCCTTTTATGCGCTGCGCGATGCTCTCTATGTCGGCGATATCGAGCAGCGGCATAAACGTCGTGCGAAACTCGTAATCGCCTTTGCCGCTTATCAGCATATCCGCCGACGCCCACACAGGAGTCTCGCCCATAGCGTATGATACGACCTTGCCAAGCCCGCCCGGCGGCGCCTTTATGTCCATAGCCACATAATCGAGAAGCGGCATAAGCTTTTGCAGTATGCCGGGGTTCGTGCCGTTCGTGTCGAGCTTTATAAGATACCCCATGTTCTTTACGGTTTCTATGAACCCCTCGAGCCCTTTTTGCAGCGTGGGCTCTCCGCCCGATATCACCACGCCGTCCAGAAAGTCCTTATGCGTTTCGAGAAACCTGCAGACCTCGCCAAGCTGTATAAGGTTCTCGCCCTTCCACAGGTGTTTGTTGTGACAATACCAGCAGTCCATGTTGCACCCCGGTGTGAACACTACCGCCGCGATGCAGCCCGGGTAGTCTACGAACGAATTCTTGACAAGCCCGGCCGCAAGCATCACATGGCTCCGCGAACTACGAACTTGACTCTCTCGCCGTATTCTTCCTTCTTGCCTTCGTTGTAATTTTGCACGGGCCTAAGATACCCCACAACCCTGCTCCAGACCTCGGTCTTTACTCCGCACTGCGGGCAGTTAAACTGCTCTCCCGAGAGATAGCCGTGCTCGTCGCACACGCTGAACGTAGGCGTTATCGATATATAAGGCATCTTGTATTTGGCGAATATCTTCTGTATTATCCTCTTCGCGGTCTCTATATCCTCTATCCTCTCTCCGAGATAGAGGTGCTGCACGGTGCCGCCGGTGTACAGCGACTGCAGCGTATCCTGCAGCTCGATCATCTGCATTATGTCGTCGGTGAACTTTACGGGCAGCTGCGTAGAGTTCGTGTAGTACGGCACGTTGTGCCCCGACGCGTATATGTCGAGATAGCGCTCACGGTCAAGCTTCGCTAAGCGATAGCTTGTTCCCTCGGCGGGCGTTGCTTCAAGGTTGTAATACTGCCCCGTCTCCTTCTGGAACTCCTGCATCAGCTCCCTTAAATACTCCATTATCTCTACCGCGAACTCGTTGCCCTCGGGTGTCTCTATGCCTTTGCCCATATAGTTCACAAGCGCCTCATGCATGCCGATTATGCCTATAGTATTGAAGTGATTGAACCAGTACTGGCCGAAGCGCTTCTTGACGTCGCGCAGATACACCGCGCTGTAGGGGTAAAGCCCCTGCTCCGTCTGCTGCTCTATTATCTTGCGCTTTATCTCGAGCGACGTCTTGCCTATCGTCGCTATCCTCTTTATGCGCGCGAAAAACTCATCCTTCGTGCGCGAGAGGTATCCTATCCTCGGAAGGTTGATCGTGAAGACGCCTATAGAGCCCGTAAGCGGGTTAGAGCCGAACAGACCGCCTCCGCGCTTTCTAAGCTCGCTGACGTCGAGACGTAAGCGGCAGCACATCGAAACGGCGTCTTCGGGCGAGAGGTCGGAGTTTACGTAATTAGCGAAATACGGTATGCCGTATTTGCACGTTATCTCCATGAACTTGTCGACCACTGGGCTGTTCCACTCAAAGTCTTTCGTTATGTTGAGCGTCGGTATCGGGAACGTGAACACCCTGCCCTTGGCGTCTCCCTCGAGCATCACCTCACAGAACGCGAGGTTGAACATGTCCATCTCCTTCTGGTAATCGGCGTACGTCGTGTTTTGATACTCTCCGCCGATGATGACCGGATGGTCTTTGAGCGTCGAGGGCACCTTTATATCAAACGTAAGGTTGGAAAACGGGCACTGGAAACCGACCCTCGTCGGAACGTTTATATTGAATATGAACTCCTGCAGGCACTGCTTTATTTGCTGGTGCGTCATGTTGTCTCTGCGGATGAACGGAGCGCAGTATGTATCGAAACTGGACCAGGCCTGCGCGCCGGCGGTCTCACCCTGCGTCGTGAACGTCGAGTTCACTATCTGCCCAAGAAACGAGCGCATGTGCTTTGCGGGCCTTGACTCCACCTTGCCGGGTATTCCTCCGAAGCCCTGCATCAATAGCTGGCGCAGATCCCACCCAGCGCAGTACGGCCCGAAAAACCCGAGGTCGTGTATGTGGCAGTCGCCCGCCATGTGCGCGTCCCTTACCTCTTCGGGGTATATCTCATACAGCCAGTATTTCTTTGTAAACGCTTCGCGGATATAATTGTTGAGCCCGTTGACGCTCTTTTGCGTGTTAGCGTTCTCCTTTACGCCCCAGTCCTTATCGGTTAGGTAATCGGAAAACATGTTGATGGTAGCACCGATAAGCGCGTTGGTTTCCCTCGCGCTCTTTCTCTTGTCACGGTAAAGGATGTAGGCTTTGGCGGTCTTGGCGTGGCCGTTTTTGATGAGCACCCGCTCGACGATATCCTGAATGTCCTCAACTTCGGGACACCTGTCGCCGAACCGGAGGCGCGCGATGTCGACGACCTGCTCGGTAAGCCTCTCGGCAAGAGCGTAGTCGTCTCCCCCCACGGCCTGCGCCGCTTTGAAAATTGCATCTGTGATTTTTTTAGGCTGAAATGTTTCCTTTTGGCCGCTTCTCTTTAGTATGACTGTAAACATCGTGTGTCCCCCCGAGCCCCTTTAGTGTATTTTTATATAATATAAATCGCGGTCAAACAAACCCAAAGAAGCCTTGCTTCCTCAGTATCCATATTCTTTTTCAGATTGTTTTTATTATAGGATGCATATATATAAAAATTAAAATATATTCAAACTATAGTGTAAACTCATTATAGTACGCACTAGATATGGTGTCAATAACCATATCACTAAATTTCAAATTTTTTTGTAAATCTTGGGATTGTGATAACCAAAGGCTATTGAAACTTGATTATTATCGTCACTGGCTTTTATTCGCTCGCATTATTAATTAACTGTCCTCAATAACTTTGGTCAGGTAAGCTTTACATCAAGTCTTCTTAAAAGGCATATCTATTATTATTCCATTGCAGCGGAAGGTTCGCAATGAAAAAGATGCTGATTCTTATCGCCGTACTCGCCTGCCTTGTGATAATATCGGTACGCCCTGTACAATACTTGGGCTGGAAGACGATAAGGGCCCAAGGTGTCGGAAGCTTCATGGTTCCTGCGGAGTGGGTCTACACGGTTGAAGACGGCCTCGTTTGTCTCACCGACAGGCCCGTAGACGAAGACGGCTGCCGCATATACCTTGCGGAACCAGCTATTTATAGCGATGGAAATGATGTTTTTTACATGTGGAACAAACTATTTGGCGAAGCAAAACACACTAGTTCTTATCCTATTTGCTCTCTATCCAATTCTTCCGGATACGGAATACATAGTTATGAACAAAACGGTAATATTACCTCAAAATTCGTTATAGGGTTTTATGCCTATAGGGAGTTTACATTAATTGCGTGGGACAACCTTGTTGATGAGCATACTATAAGAAAAATCGCGGAATCTTATGTAATGGAAGACTAGTATTACTCTATATACTCCCTCACCCGAAACTTCGCGCCGACTCCCTCGGCTATTTTGCGGCTCTGCTCTATGTTGTCGTGGCCTATAACGTCCACCACCGAGAACACAGTCTCTATGCCCTGCGCTATGCACCCCTTCGCGAATTCGAGTATGTGCCGGTACGCCTCTTCCCCGAACACGCTGTTGCACAGCTGCTGATATCCCTTGGCGTTTGGCGCGTTGAGGCTGATGGAAACGGTGTCTATAAGGCCACGGAGCTCGGGCGTGATGTCGCGCCCGTTGTGGGCGCTGCCCTGCCCGTTCGTGTCGAGACGCACGTTCGCGCCGCGGCTTTTCAAATATTTCGCAGCCTCAAGGAGGACTTCAAGCCGCATGGTGGGCTCACCGAACCCGCAGAACACGGCCTTCTCGATTACAGGCTCATTCTCAAGCTCGGCGATGATATCAGCGGCCTCAGGCTCTCTCTTTATCCACAGGTTATGTCCACCCACGCCCGGATGCCCCACCCGTATGCAGAACGCGCACGCGTTCGTGCACCTGTTTGTGAGGTTTATATATACAGCGTTTCTGTATTTGTATACGTATTTATCCATCAGATATTGTACAACCTTTTCGCGTTATTTATGTTGGTCTCGCACATGTGGTCAAACGAGACGCCCTTTATGGCGGCGAGCTTCTGAAGCACGAACTTCACGTTTGCCGGGTTGTTGCGCGTGCCGCGTACCGGCTGGGGAGAAAGATACGGGCAGTCCGTCTCGGCCATGAGACGCTCGAGCGGCACTGCCGCCGCCGCCTCGACGACCTTCCTTGCGTTATCGAACGTCACGGAGCCGGTAAACGAAATGTGAAGCCCCATGCCGCACATTATCTCGGCTGTCTCGGCGCTGCCCGAAAAGCAGTGCACGACACCGCGTATTCCCGGATGCTGCTTCAAAATCGAGAGCATGTCCTCCGTCGCTTCGCGCATGTGTATCGCTACCGGCATATTAAGCTTTTCCGCAAGATCGAGCTGCTGCTCGAACACCCTGCGCTGAGTCTCTTTGGGCGAAAAATCGTAGTGGTAGTCGAGTCCTATCTCGCCTATGGCTATCACCTTCGGCTTTCGCGCGATAGCCTCTATATGTATCAGAAAATCGTTTTGAGCGTCGTTTGAGTCGTGAGGATGCACCCCGGCAGCAGCGTACAGATAGTCCGAGCTCTCGGCGAGCGCCGCCGCGCGCCTGCTCTCCCGTACGCTCGTGCCGCACTCAATTACGCCCACTACCCCGGACTCGGGAAGCGTGTTGATAAGTATCTGCCTGTCGACGTCGAATTTTCTGTCGAGCAGATGCGCATGCGTGTCGAATAACCTCATCAAATCCCCAAACTCCCTTTGTTTCGCGTTTCTACATCACTGGCGCGCCGCTTGCGAGCGTCCCGTCAACCGTAGCTAGGCGAAGCACGCCTTCGCTCTCCGCCGCGAGCAGCATACCGTTTGATTCTATGCCGTGCAGCTTGGCGGGCTTTAGATTAGCGACGACTATTATCGTCTTGCCGATAAGCTCCTGCGGCTTATACCACTGCCTTATGCCCGAGACTATCTGCCTTGGCTCGCCTCCTATGTCTACGATTATGCGTATCAGCTTTTCGGTGCCCTCCACGGACTCGGCCTCCTTCACGACGCCAAGCCTAAGCTCCACCTTCCTGAAATCGTCGTATGTGATTACTCCCGGTACCGGTTCCTCCTTTGCCGCGGGCGCTTTCTTCTGCTTTTTCAGCGTGCGGTTGTCCGCTATCTCTTCGAGGGCGTCGAGCTCCTTCTTTATATCGAGCCTCGGGAATATCGGCTCCGTCTGCTTAACGGTAAGCCCCGACATGGCGTTCCCGAACTTCTTTACGCTGTCCCACGATACTACGGACTCTATCGCATCTCCCTTTATCCCGAGTATGTCCTGTATCCTGCCCGCAGTGCCGGGAAGGAACGCCGTCAGCAGCACGGACACTATCCTTAAGCCTTCCGCGAGGTGCACGAGCACTCCCGCGAGCTGCTTTTTCTTTGCCTCGTCCTTGGCGAGTATCCACGGCGTCGTGAGGTCGATATATTTGTTGAGAGCGCCAATATAGCTCCATATGTCCATAAGCGCCTCGGGCAGCCGCAGAGCGTCCATATGCTCCTCGACCGTAATGTGAAGCGCCGAGCCCTGCTCCTCAATAAGCTTGTCGTGCTCCGTCGGCTCCCATCCCGCAGGAACGACTCCGTCGAAATATTTCACTATCATCATAGCCGTTCGCGAGACGAGGTTGCCAAGATCGTTCGCGAGGTCGAAGTTTATCCTGTTCAAAAGCGCCTCGCTCGAGTACAGACCGTCCGCGCCGAACGGCACCTCGCGCAGCAGGAAGTATCTGACCGCGTCCACGCCGTAGCGCTCCGCGAGCTTGACCGGGTCTACGACGTTGCCCTTCGACTTGCTCATCTTTCCGCCTTCGAGCATCAGCCAGCCGTGACCGAACACCTGCTTTGGCAGCGGGAGCCCGAGCGCCATCAGCAGTATCGGCCATATTATAGTATGAAAGCGAACTATCTCTTTGCCGACGAGATGAACGTCCGCAGGCCAGTACTCGTTGAACTTTGAGTCGTCGTCCGACAGATAACCCAGCGCCGAGATGTAGTTGGAAAGAGCGTCTATCCAGACGTACACGACATGCCCTTCGTCGAACGACACGGGTATGCCCCACTTGAACGACGTGCGCGACACGCACAGGTCCTCAAGCCCCGGCAGCAGGAAGTTGTTAAGCATCTCATTCTTGCGCGAGGGCGGCTGTATGAACTCGTCGTGCTGCTTTATGTACTCTATGAGCCTGTCCGCGTATTTGCTGAGACGGAAGAAATAGCTCTCCTCCTTCGTCAGCTCCACCTCGCGGCCGCAGTCGGGGCACTTGCCGTCCTTCAGCTGCCGTTCGAGCCAGAACGCCTCGCACGGCGTGCAGTACCAGCCCTCGTATTCGCTCTTGTATATGTCGCCCTGATCGTAGAGCTTCCCAAATATCTTCTGCACCGCCGCCACATGGCGCGGCTCCGTCGTGCGTATGAAGTCGTCGTTCGTTATCTCTAGCAGGTCCCACAGCTCGCGTATGGTCTTCACTATGCCGTCCACGTATTCTATCGGCGTTTGCCCCGCCGCCTTTGCGACACGCTCTATCTTTTGCCCGTGTTCGTCCGTGCCCGTGAGGAACATAACCTCAAACCCCGTCTGGCGCTTGAAGCGCGCGAGAGCGTCCGCCGCGACCGTGGTATAAGAGTGGCCTATGTGCAGCTTGTCGCTCGGGTAATAGATAGGCGTCGTAATATAGTACTTCTTCATTGAAAGCCTTCCTTAATTAGCCTTAAAACTTTTAGTATTAGCATAGTTTTAGGGGGAAGTTTTGTCAAGGGATTCCGATGCCAAACCGTCTAATTACACGTTTGTCATCGGGTCTTGCCCCGCCTGTGCCTCCGGCACGGCCGTCGGGGCGCTTCTGCGTGGCTTAATATAACTTGACGTTTGCCTTTTCCCGGCAAAGCCGGTTAAAAGGCATGGAAGGGAGGGCGATCAATAATATTAATCTATGTTTTACTTAATTAATATCAAGTTGATTAACCATTGTATTTTTTACTGTTTAAGCTTTTATTTGAAGAAACAGTATTTATTAAATTCTTACTATTAAAATATAACCCCCATATTCCAAGTACTGAAATAGCAAACAAGAAAACAAATAAAAATACTTTTGAAGTATTATCTATTTTTATAAGTGATTCAAATATTAAAAATGCAGGCGCTAATAGAGAAATAATCGACGTCATTATTATATTAATAATACTAGTTAAATATGGATGGCGTGAATCTGACTGAATTAATTTGCACCCTTTTATTTTTCCTAATACGGCATTTTTTGCATTATATGTATCTTGAAAAAGATATAAATCTATTTCATCGTTTTTATCAGTATAATCAAATTTTATAAAAAGTCTATTATTTTCGTATTTACATGTCACATTATTTGCTGGAGAGCTTTTAATAATTTTGCTTTCTAGAAATCCTGAGCATTTAATACAAATCATATCATTTTCAGCTATATCTGAACCTTCAATAGTTCTATTGCCAATATTCTTTATTATTACTCTCGTAATTGATAAAGATAATAGATCCTTTTCCTTATAGGTGATATTCAAATCTCTAAGACCATACTCAGATAATTTTATGTACTTTGTATTAAAAACAAATATTAGTTTTTTTCGAGTGGAAAAATACTTCGTTATTAAAACAGATGCAATTATACCTAAAATGAAAATTAATATACTACCAATATCCATAATATACTCCTGCTTACTTTTAATATATAAGCCATTATATAACCAAACTTATACTTCGCCAAATCTCTCCAAATCCCTTGAAAATACTGCAAAATATGCAGGGAACGACCTCCGTGTCGTTCCGCCTTGTCATTCTGAGCTTGCGAAGAATCCCATTTAGGATAACTTACAGGGGATCCTTCACTGCGTTCAGGATGACAGCAAAAAAGGAGCGTTATGCCTCCCTTGCTTAAGGGAGGTGGCAGCCGAAGGCTGAGGAGGGATTCGAAAGACACGTAGGGTTGACAAGTATCCTGTGCACTTCTTCCTTTTTGTTATCCTTGCCAAACATTACCTATAGGTGGTATTATTATCTATGCACTTATACTGTAATAACGGGAGGTCAATATGAACACAGCCGTAACGTATTATTCCAAGACCGGGCACACAAAGAAGGTGGCCGAAGCGATAGCGAAAGCCGCAGGGTGCGCCGCATCCGATATCGCGTGCTATAAAGCAGCTCCTGTAGACGTGCTGTTTATAGGAGGCTCTATATACGGAGGCGTGCTCGAGCCCACGCTCGCGTCGTTCATCAGCGGTCTTGACCCCAAGGCAGTGGGGAGTGCCGTGCTTTTCACTACGTACATAAAAGAAGCGAACGCCGTCGGCCTTATGAAGCAGCTGCTTGAGCAAAAGGGCATACCCGTAAGCGCGGTGTTTTCCTGCAAGGGGCAGTTCCTGCTGTTCAACCGCAAGCGCCCTAACGCCGCCGACCTCGAGGAAGCGGCCAAGTTTGCCGCCGCGGTCGTGTGTAAATAAAATTCTCTATCGTGTTGTAGGGGAGGGCCTCTGTGCCCTCCCGTTTAATAGCATCTAAATATACCTTCTGACGCGCTTCATATACTCTCCGTACTCGCTGCCGAACTTTTGCGCGCACCATCTTTCTTCCGATTTTATGATGACATGGTTCGATATCTGGTAGGCGAGCAGTATCAGAGAGCTCGTCATTACCGCGCACCCCAGAAAGTATATGAAATACGCTGCGTACATCGGGTTTCTCGAAACCCTGTAAAGCCCGCTCGTGTTTATGCCGTTCCCGTTCGGCCTTGCGTAGTTTACCACAGATACGGCATACAAAACCGCCCCGATAACGTACAGCGCGAGCCCCGCGTAAAACCACGCCGTATCCTCGCTCACCGTAATGAAGAACATAAATATCATCATGCCGATACTGGTGTTCACATTCACCCAGTAGGCCCATTTTTCGTTGTCTTCAAGCGGCGCGAAATGAGCCGCGCGCCTGAGCGCCTCACGGCTTAAGATGGCCAGCAGCCCGTATCTTATAAGTATTATGGGTATCACTAACAATCCTGCGTTCATTGATGTCCTCTAAAGCAATATTTCTTTTGTTCACGAGATCAACAGGTTTTATTTTACCCCTACTCTCATACGGTAACAGAAGTCAATATCAAAGCTTCCTTCGCCCAGCGTTTTGCGTACGGTTTCTTTAAACGCTTCGAGCTTTTCGGCTATAAGCCCGGCGTTGAATCTAAGCACGCTCTGCAGCCCGCCCTGGCTCATCGCGAGGTTTATAAACCTCGCGGCGCTGCCCGGCTCCCTGCTCAAAAACACTATCTCGCGCGCAAACCTGAAATGCCCGCTCTTAGTTATATTATCAAGGTGGCCTTCCTTGTCCCACTTTTGAAATTTGCCGCCAAGCTCCGGGTATGCTCGCTCTATGCTTCGCACGTCCTCAAACAGCGACTCAAACGCCTTCTCGGCCTCCCAGCCGCACACGGGCGGCCAGTCGCAATCCACCGCCGCGAACACTCCGGCGCTCTTTAGTATCCTGTTTGCCTCAGCCAGTGTGGACTTAGGCTCCATCCAGTGAAACGACTGCGAGCAGACCACGGCGTCCGCGCATAAGTCCGGCAGCCCCGTCTTGTGCGAATACGCCTTTTTGAACGTTATGCCCTCGCCCTGCTTCTTCATCGCTTCCGCCAGCATATCGTCGCTTGGCTCTAAGCCCACCGCCTCTTTGCAGCGCCCCTTCCAGACCACAGTCGAAAGCCCCGTGCCGCACCCCATGTCGACGACCCTTTCGGGCTCTCTGCCAAGATACTTCGTTATTACCTCTGTCGGGAATAGCGGCATATGAGGCCTTGCATCATCGTAGATGCCCGCAAACCCCATAAATCTTTCGGCGTTATCTTTCTCCATAAGCTACTCCTTATAAAACAGCGAAACCGCTTAAATATACTTGCTTGCTTCCCTTACGCTGAGCGGCGAAAGTTCATGCGAGCCTATAAAGGCTCTTACCCACTGCGCGTCCGTCTTCGAGTATTGACGCAGCGCCCAGCCAATGGCCTTGTTTATGAAAAACTCCTTAGAGCCAAGGTTGTTCTCGATAGCTTCAGCCAGAATCGCCGTGTCCGTACTGCTTTTAAGCTGAAGCTGAAATATTATCGACATGCGCCTAAGCCACATGTTATCGCCCGTCATCCAGCGCCTTATCGTTTCCGTTATCTGCGGGTGTTTCAAAAACAGCAGCCCAACGGGAACGTTGAACATATCGACGGTGTCCCACCACGATTTGCGCGTTATCAGCGACTCTATGCGCTCAAGATCGCCCGGCTCAAGCTTGTCCTTCATCATGAGCAAATAATCGACGGCGATGTATTGGAACTCCCTCTCGTTCCTTGAGTAGCAGGCCTCGACGAAACCCCAGTCGACAGGCTCTCTCTTCTTTTGCTTAAAGAACTCCTTCGTCAGCAACGCTCTTTCGGGTTTCTGTATACCGAGGAACTTAAACTGGTTCTTTTGGTATGCGGCCATGCCTTTCGCCTTTTCAGGGTCCGCCGCCGCCTCCAGCGTTTTAAATATGTCCATCGCTTTCCTCCCGTGCATATTGCATGAGTCTCTCAAGCTGCCACGCACGCTCTCTTGCCGCGGCAGTGGTATCTGCCGGGCCTGTTGCGAAAGCGGCGGCTTTGGCGGCGTAATTCGCGCCATGAGCCGCGTGGTCGGCAACATGCGCTGCAGCGGCGGCATGCCCGGCCGCGCGCGCCGCGGCTCCGGCTGTCTGACCGGCCTCCCTTGCGGCCGCGTGAGCCGCAAGAGCATACTTTCTGGCATCCGTCATGCTCAGCTTATCCATAGTCCACGCGATCGCGGCTTTAACAGCCTTTCGCGGGCGTTCGTCGCCGGGATATCTATCCTCGAAGAGCGGCAGCACATGCCTTGCGCAGTCCGCCGCCCAGCGCGTCTTTGCCTTATGGCTAAGACTTTTGAGCAGTTGCTCAATGCGTTCTTTCGTTTCGGTGTCCGTAAACTTTCCCGTCATTTCTTCGCTCTCAGGTTTTCTTGCGCTCTTTGTATCACGACGCTACGGATTACATCGAGCGGCAAAGCCTTATCCATGGGCAGCTGCACTGCGCCCTTAGACGTCTTATACTCCGTCGTCTCGTTTAAAAACGCCTCGACCCCTCCGGGGCCAGGATAAAACCCTATGTGGCTCTTGTGCGCCGCGAAATGCACGAGGTTTCCTTTCAAATAAAACGTCGGCATGCCCCAGCTTATCTTCTCCGACGCGTCCGGAGCGGCTTCCCGAATAACTGCCCTCAGTTCTTCCATCCTTTGCCGGTACTCCGGCGGGAATCGCTTTATATAATCATCGATAGTTTTGTACTCTGTATCTCCCATTGCCATGTCTCTCCTCGTTTTGATGCTCTATTATATCACAGGCTTGTCCACATATTAACAGCAATAATACTTCTCTCTTGCTGCTATCAAAACAGCAGCCTGCATATAACGACGCTCGCGATAAGCCCTGAAGCCTCCGAGATAAGCGCGGCGGGTATCGTATAGCGCGTCTTCTTTATGCCTACGCTTCCGAAATAAAGCGCCGTCGTATAAAAGAGCGTCTCAGACGAGCCCATCAGCGTGCTCGCGGTGCGCCCTATAAACGTATCGGGGCCGTAGCGCTCGAGTATAGACGTCAGAGCCGCTATGGACGCGCTTCCCGAAAACGGCCTCATCAGCGCGAGCGGCAGTATCTCGGGCGGTATGCCCACGGGCTTTAGCACGGGTGAAAGCGCGGACGATATATAGTCGAAGCAGCCCGCCGCCGAGAATATCCTTATAGCGAATACGAACCCGACGACGTACGGCAGTATCCGAAACACCGTCTCGAGCCCCTGCTTTGCCCCTTCGACGAACTTTTCATATACCGCGACTCTCTTGATTATTCCGTAGATCACAACGCCCGCTATAAAGAGCGGCACGAACGCCGCGGAAATATACGTTACCGCCTGCATCTGTCCCTGCCCTGAAATATCTTGCCCGCCGCCACGCCGACGACTGTCGTGACCGTGGTCGCCATAAGCGCCGTAATTGCTATCTCCGCCGGAGCGGCCGAGCCCGCCGCGCTCCTTAGCGCTATTACCGTCAGCGGCAATATCTGCACCGAAGACGCGTTGACGATAAGCAGCATGCACATCGCGTCCGTCGCTCGGCCTTTACTTGGGTTTAACGCCTGCAGCTCTTTCATGGCTTTAAGGCCAAACGGCGTCGCGGCGTTTCCCATGCCCAGCATGTTTGCAACAATGTTAAGCGTAATATAACCGCTAGCCGCTCCCTCCGGGACGCCGGGGAACAGCCAGCGTATGATACCGCGCATCTTTTTCGCCAGCGAGGTAACGAGCCCCGCCTCGTTAGCGACGTTCAAAACTCCAAGCCACAGCGCGTATGCCCCCACCAGCGAAAAGCAAAGCAGCCCCGCGTCTTTTGCCCCCTCTATAGCCGCTTCCGATATGGCTTGAGCGTTTCCGCTTACCAGTCCCGTCAATGTTCCGGCGACTATGAGGAACGCCCATATATAATTTACCATCGAATCCTCCGGCGCAGTTTTATATTAATATATATTCATATACGAACGTTTTATTATTGTTTACATTTTTAGTGAAAATAGTGTTGACAAAATACATGTATATTTGTTATATTTTGATATAGGACAAGAAAAAACAAAATTTATTATTTTTGGGGAGATGAAAGTATGAAATCAACAGGTATCGTGAGAAAAGTGGATTCGCTGGGACGCATTGTACTTCCTATCGAATTACGGCGGGTGATGGGGATCGACATCAAGGATCCCATCGAGATCTTCGTGGACGACAGCCACATCGTTCTCGGCAAATATCAGCCGGCGTGTATCTTCTGTGAGAGCGTGGTTGGTGTATCGGAATTCAAAGGCGCCAAGGTCTGCGCCGAATGCTTCGCAAAGCTGAAATAACAAACTATATAGTCAGCTTGTAAACACGATTTTTACTTATATTTAGCTTTACGGACGCCGCATGCGCGGCGTCTTTTTTCGTCATTCCGGAGCTTATATATTTTTCAAGAAGCGCTTTTATATCCTCGTCCGAAACCTGCGCCTTTGTTATCTCGGCTCCGCCAACTACCACCACATACTCGCCTTTTATATCTCCGCCAAAAGCATCGCGCGCCTCCCCGGCCGTTCCTCTAAATACGCTCTCGTGCATCTTCGTCAGCTCCTTCGCCACGGCGACGCGCCTTTGATCACCGCAGGCTTCTGCTATTGCCGCTAGCGTATCTTTCAGTCCGTGCGGGCTCTCATACAAAACGCAGGGCAGTTCGCTCTGCGCTATCCTGTCTGTCTCAGCTTTTCTCTCCGAATTTTTTTTGGACAGAAACCCTATGAACGTAAACGCCCCCGAAAACCCCGACAGCGTATACGCCGTCACCGCCGCGCACGCTCCTGGCAGCGATGTTATCTCTATGCCGGCCTCGGCCGCCTCGGCGACGAGCTCGGCGCCCGGGTCGGATATGAGAGGCGTGCCCGCGTCGGATACGAGCGCGATGTTCTTTCCGGCCTTGAGTTCATCGATTATCTGCGCGCGCCTGCCTTCTCCGCTGTGCTCATGAAAGCTCATGAGCTTTGTTTTTATATCGTAGTGATTAAGAAGCTTTATCGTACGCCGAGTGTCCTCTGCGGCGATGATGTCGGCTTCTTTCAGCACCCTCAGCGCCCGCAGCGTTATGTCTTCAAGATTGCCGATGGGTGTCGCCACTATATAAAGCATGCTATTCCTCCAGCCTGTAGATTTTCCTGGCCTCTTTTGTGTACGAGCCGTCTTGCTCGTACACCGCGAGCGGCGGCGTGAACTTCATCCCCTCGCCCGCTCCCTTTCGCCCCTCGACAAGCGCGAAGTTGGGCGCTTCACCTCGCCTCTGCGACACGAGCATAACCCGCTTAGGCTCTATGCTATACTCGCGCATTACGTCCATAAGCTCCGCGAACCTCTCCGTGCGGTATATAACGTAAAACCGCCCGCCCGTGCGCAGCAGCTTCGCCGCCGCGCTCACGACATCACAAAGCGTGCAGCATACCTCCCGCTTCGCTATATTGAGATAAGCGTTCGGGCTCTCCTTGCCCGACCCCAGCTTCTCGTACGGCGGGTTTGCGACAACGGCGTCGACGCCCGGCTTTACAAGCTTCGCCGCGTCCTTAATGTCGCCGAGTATTATATCGACGTTCTCTTCGAGGCCGTTCAGCGATACGCTCCTTGCCGCCATCTCGGTGAGAGGCTGCTGTATCTCAAGCCCCGTTACGTGTATACCGTTTGTCCGGGCGCACATCAGCACGGGTATTATGCCGCATCCGGTACCGAGATCGACAGCCCGCTCGCCTTCCTTCATCTTTGCGAAGTCGGCTATCAGCACCGCGTCCGTGCCGAACGGAAAGAATCCTGGGTTCTGTATTATATAGTACCCATGGCCAAGGTCTTCTATTTTCTCGTCGGGTTTTAGAACTATGTCTCTCATTGGAATGATTATACTACAAAGGAGGGAAGGTTAAAACGATAATGTAGGGAACGGCTACCGTGCTGTTGCGCAAATTCCCTCTTTTTCATGCACGACTTTACATCATGGGTTATAATATATAATAAAACTTTTTGGGGAGACAGCTTTGGACAAGAAACGCAAATTGCTCGACACTATGCGCAGGCTGCTTTTTCTGGCGGCGGGCGCGTTTATGACCGCCTCGGGGATCAACGGCTTTTTCGTGCCGCACAGGCTGCTGAGCACGGGCGTCGGCGGCATAGGCATACTCACTAGTTACGTTACCGGCTTGCCGATATGGCTGCTCGTCGCGGCGATAAACGTACCGGTGTTCATACTCGGATACATATACGTTAGCCGCCGCTTCTTTTTGATGAGCCTCTTCGGGTTTGCAGCATTCACTCTGTTTCTGTGGGTCACGGAGGGCTTTGATTTCGGCGTCGGGAACTCGCTGCTGTCCGCTGCGGCGGGCGGCGTACTCTGCGGCGCTGGTACGGGGCTCATGCTGCGGCAGGGAGGAAGCAAGGGCGGTGTCGATATAATAGCGGGCATAATGCACCGCTTTTTCGCGCTGTCGTACAGCGCGGTGTCAAACGCGGTGAACCTCGCGATAACAGTCGTGATGGCGCTGCTGTTCGGGCTCGAGAGCGCGCTTCTGACGCTCGGGGCAATATTCATACTGAATCAGGTCGCTGACGCGCTACTTGGAGGATTCAATACGACGATAACGGTGCTCGTGGTATCGCGCAGAAAAAACAACATTGTAGACACGGCGGCAAACGAGCTTGGCAGGCGAGCGAGCGTGCTTCAAAACATAGAGGACAAAAAACGCCCCAAAGAAATAATGATGTTCATAGTGCAGCCAAGAGAGCTCTCGCGGCTAAAGGACATCATATTCGATCAGGACAAAAACGCCGAGGTGATGCTTATAAACACAAAGGAGATACGCGGCCGCGGCTTCGAGCGAAAGGGGCTGTTCTGATGAATACTACATGGCGCTGTCAACTATTTCAAACCTGATGTCATCGGGTACAAGCCTGTCATGTTTTACTTGTCTCCCCGCAAAATCGCCGACGAATATTACCGTAACAGAACTCTCACCGCTTTTCATTTTAAACGTATCTGATATCATATCCTCACAATAACCCGACATCTTTGCCTGTTTCAGCAATCCCCCGTCGACATCCTCTTTGGAATACGCGGTAATCTTTACTGTTAAATCATCATCAGTCAGGTTTTCGACAGCAAGACTGCAGCTGAACAACACTTTACCGTTCTCGACTTTAAAATCGCCGAGCAGATGGCTGTTATTCTTATCAAGCCTGATCTTACTATTCGTACATCCGGCAAGGCTTAAAGCTGATATAATAATAGTCAAACATAGCGTTAACGCCGTTTTGATTCTCATTTTACCTGCTCTCCTTCATCTCGCTCAAGGCCACCTTCGGATGCCGGTAGTAATACCCCTGCGAGACGCCGCCAGTTATTGCTTTTACGGGGCACCAGTTGCAGCACGCAAGGCAGTTCTCGCAATGCCCAAGCCACACAGGGCGTCCGCTTTCGATTCTTATATTGCCCACAGGGCAGACGGCCTCGCACGTTCCGCAGCCTGTGCAAGCCTCACCTGCAGCAAAGCTGTTGTCAAGCATGTAAACAAGCTCATCAATCGGCGTGCCTTGCGGCAATCCCGTGCGCTTTGAGAAATCCTTGCCGCACGCGCTTCGTATAACGGGATGCATAACGCGCAGCACAGCTTCCATGGGTATGTTCGTATAATAAGTGCCCTTCTTCTTTTTGGCTATGCTGTTCGCGATAAATTCTATCCTCTTTTCGCTCTGAGCAAGGACTTTCTCCTTAACTTCCCACGGCTTTTTAAAGGCGTTCTGCGGCATGTGCACTCCAAACCCCGCCGAAAGCTTACACTCTCTGTCTCTTAGTATAGCTTTAATAAGCTTTAACGACTTTCCCGCAGCGCCGCCGTAGCTGCACACCGCGAACACATACTTGCCTTTTGCCTCGAGCCTGCCCGCGAACTTCTTAATTATAACGGGCAGCTCCGCGTAATACACCGGAAAGACGATACCCACGATATCCGCCTGCGTCTCGATAGTATCTTTACCGCTTAGCGAGCCGATAGGCACCGCGCTGCCCCCGAGTTTATCTGCAAGCTGCTTCGCAATAAACAGCGAATTGCCCGTCCCCGAAAAATAGAATATCTTCGCGCTCATATTCTATACTCCTTTTATCTTAACCCAAGCATATTAGGGCAGGCCTTACGGCACTCAAAGCAGTGTATCCTCCACTCTGCGCCGTCTCTTGCACCAAACGCATTGCCCCGGCAAACGGACTGCTTTATCGTCACACCGTCGAGCGCCGACACGGGGCAGATATCGAGGCACAGCGTGCACTCCCCGCAAGGGTCGAACTGCGCCACAGGGTCGGGTTCAAGCTCCGCCGACGTCAGCACGGCCGCAAGCCAGAGAAGATTGCCGAATTTTTCATTTACAAGCAGCGTGTTCTTGCCCATCTTTCCAAGGCCGCAGAGCACCGCCGCGTGCTTTAACGATATGATGCCCATGGTCCTGTCGGTTTCGTTATCAAACTCCGTAGGGCTTGTAGCCCCTATCGGCACAGCGTCATATCCTTCGTCCGCAATTATAAGAGCCAGTCTGCACGCGATATCGTCGAGCGCTCTCATTACAGTGTTGCGGGCAAGCGTATACGGGCTTGTGGATTTCGCGTTCATCAGCGTTGGGTTAAATCTTATGCCGAATACCGCGACCGACTTGCACGAGGGCAGAACGTCAGCGGGGTGCGTTCCGCCGGGAGCGCCCGTAAACCTGTCAATGCTCCCTATGCCGCAGACATCGGCTCCAAACTCTTTCGCTTTTTGTTTTACTATCAAAGCTTCCATTAATATATTCCCTTCACACACCGTTACCAAATGGTATCACTATTATTATACTTTTTACTTATTTCGACATTCGCAAGCAATATCCTTGAATCTGCGTTAAAAATACCCTCTAATGTGTGAAGATGCAGCCTAAATCTTTATACTTTATTAATACTCTTTGGCCAATATTAACACAATCTTTATACCAAAAAACTTAAAATATGAATTAACACTAAAAACCGAAACGGATAAATTAATGCTTATACTTATAATAATACCTATTATCGCCGTGTTTATATACATTGGCATCAGGCTGAATAAAGTCGATAGATATCTGAACGAGCGCGGTTTTATAGCTATCGAGCCGAACCCTGCCGCAATCATACTTGGTGAAGGCGAGATCTCAATGCACGTGGCTGCGCTGCTTGAAAAACGCGGCATAGAGTCGTATATGCTTTCCGAACCCTACATCCTTAATCATGAAAAACCATTCCGCTATCTGTTCGCGCTTTCCGGAGACGACGCGGACAACATACTCATGTGTAAAATAGCGAGGAAGATTTACCGCGTGGAAGAAATGATAAGCCTTTGTAGTGACAGAGCAAATGAAGATATATACCGATCAGAAAATATACCATATATCCTAACAGAGACCGTTAACGCAGACACGCTTATGGGCATGGTCTTTAAGCGGCAGGAGGCTTGCCTTTGATTAAGAAACTAAAGGCTCTTAGCTATCCGCAAATGATAGCGCTCGGATATTTCATAGTAATAGCTATAGGTACGGCGCTTTTATCACTGCCGTTTGCCAGCCGCGGCAGCGCCCCCTCTTTCACAGGCGCCCTGTTTACTTCGGCCTCTGCGACGTGCGTGACCGGACTTGTTGTTTTCGATACATATACCCAATGGTCGCTGTTCGGGCAGATAGTTATATTGCTGCTTATACAGGTAGGCGGGCTTGGCTTTATGACTATAATAACGATGTTCTCATTTCTCCTCAGGCGAAAGATAGGGCTTGTAGAGCGGGGCCTGCTTCGCGAAAGCATAAATACTATGTATGTTGGCGGAATCGTACGCCTCACCAGAAAGATACTGCTTGGCACGCTGATTTTCGAATTAATAGGCGCGGCTGCTCTTGCAATAAGGTTCATACCTCGAATGGGCTTTCTCAGCGGAATATACAACGCTGTATTCCACTCGGTATCCGCTTTTTGCAACTCGGGCTTTGACCTGATGGGCAAATACGGGGAGTATTCGTCGCTTACAACATTTTCAAACGACCCAATCGTTTTATTAACGATAATGGCGCTTATAGTTATCGGCGGCATAGGGTTCTTTGTATGGGACGATCTCTCAAAACACAAACACCGTTTTAAAAGGTATCAGCTTCATACAAAAATAGTGCTGTTTGTAACAGGCATACTTATCCTCTCAGGCGCGGTCTGTTTTTACCTTTTTGAAAAGGATAACTCTTTTTCCGGTATGCCTCTGGGAGAGCAGATAATCAACTCGCTGTTCTGCTCCGTCACGCCGAGAACGGCCGGGTTTAACACCGTCGATACGGCCGGGCTGTCACCCGCAGGCAATGTTTTGACAATGGTGCTGATGTTTATTGGCGCTAGCCCCGGTTCGACGGGCGGCGGTATAAAGACTACAACGCTGATAGTGATAATCCTGTCGGCATGGGCAAGCCTTGGAAACAAAAAGGGTGAGAATTTATTCGGCCGCCGGCTGGAAGATTTTTCACTCAAAAGAGCGTCCTCGGTGGCAGTCGTAAATATGATGCTTATAGTCGTCGCCACAATGCTGATAAGCGCCACAAACAGTTCGCTTAGCGCTAACGGCGCGTTATTCGAAGCAACGTCCGCAATAGGCACGGTCGGCCTGTCAACGGGGGTTACAGGTTCTCTTAACACCTTTGCGCATATGATACTGGTTCTGCTGATGTATGCGGGCAGGGTGGGAAGCGTGTCGTTTGCGATATTGTTCAGAGAGCACAGAGTGCCGCCGTCAGTTCAAAGCCCGGCGGAAAAAATAATCGTAGGATAGGGGTCATCATGAAACAGGTTCTGATAATAGGTATAGGGAGATTCGGACGGCATCTTTGCCGTAAGTTCATTGAGCTTGGAGACGATGTAATGATAGTTGACAAGAACGAAGAAAACTTAAAAGAGTTCCTTCCATTCGCTGCAAGCGCACAGATTTGCGATTGCACAAAGGCGGACGCGCTCAAATCGCTTGGGGTAAATAACTTCGATCTGTGCTTCGTATGTATTGAATCCAGCTTTCAAAGCAGTCTTGAGATAACGAGTCTGCTAAAGGAGATGGGGGCACGCCGGGTAATAAGCAAGTCAAGCCGCGACATACATACGAAATTCCTTTTGCGTAACGGCGCCGACGAGGTGATAGACCCCGAGCGGGAAAGCGCCGAGAAGCTTGCTGTGAGGCACAGCAACAACAATCTTTTCGACTACCTCGAGCTTACAAAAGATGTTTCAATATACGAGATAACCCCTGCGGACAGCTGGCTGGGAAAGAGCATAAAAGAGCTCAATTTCAGAAATAAATATCACGCGAGCATACTCGCGATAAAGGTGGACGACGACGTATCGCCTATGCCCCCTTCCGATTACAAGTTTCGAGAGGCAGAACACCTTATAATAATGGGGCGCAACAGCGACGTGGAAAAAATACTAAAAATCCTCAAGTAAAAGTGGTAATATGCTATTGAGGTTTTATGAAGAGACGGTATCTTGTGCGGTTGGTGCTGATAATTACCGGGACAGCCATTGCTTCGGTAGTCCTGAATCAGCTGGGCGTAGGAAAAGAGAATATACTGATGGTGCTTATTGTGGGCGTGCTGCTCGTTACCACTGTAACGAGGGGTTATGTCTTTGGCATTGTCGCGTCGATCGTAAGTGTGCTTACATTCAACTATTATTTTACCGATCCGGTTCATACGTTTATCATCAGCAATACAAACGATATCGCTCTTATGGTTTTTTTCCTCCTCGCGTCCGTTATATCTTCAAGCCTTACCGCACGTTTTCAGCAGCAGCTTCTGATCTCACAAAAAAACGAGATGACCGCGAGGCTGCTCTACGATGTGTCGCAGCGCTTGCTTAACGTAACGGGAGAAGCTAACATAATACATCACAGTATAAGATTCATCAAAGAGCATACCGGATTTGACAGCGTAGTGACTTTGGACGAAAACAAACAGGATTATTCGAGCGGCGGCTTTGTATCAGGTGAGAGCGATACTTGTGATGAACTTCCAATAACGGGTCTTGCGAATCGGCTGGGAACCCTTAGCGTATATCACAAGACGGCAGGCCTTGATATCGAGCAGCAATGGCTGCTGAATACCGTGGCAGCTCAGATGGGCATAGCTCTCGACCGCGAATACGTCTATAACGAACGCGAAAAAATAAGAATAGCCATGGAGAGGGAGCATTTAAAGAGCAATCTGCTTCGCGGCGTCAGCCACGATCTGCGAACCCCGCTAACTGGTATAGTGGGAGCGAGCAGTTTCATATTGCACAGCGGCAGGAGTCTCGATTACGACAACATCGAGAACCTTGTTAAAGACATTAACGAACAGGCTGTCTGGCTCACGACTCTGGTCGAAAACATTTTGAACATGACAAGGATAGATAAAGGCAAGCTTATGATAAATAAGCAGATAGAAGTGGTCGACGACGTCGTCAACGAGGCAGTGTCGTTCGTAAACGGACTCTCTGAACGGGCGTTTAAAAAGAACCTGCCCGCAGAAATGTTAGCCATCCCCATGGACGGCAAGATGATACTCCAGGTGCTGATAAACCTATTAAACAACGCGGTCACGAACACGCCCAAAGGCTGCCCGGTCGAGCTTACGGTAATCCGCGAAAGAGATAATGTATTATTCAGGGTCGAGGACGCAGGAGCTGGCATAGATCCGTCTATAAAGGATGAGCTGTTTAAGTCTTTTGTTACGAGCGGCAAGACCGGCGCCGACGGCAGGAGAGGCATCGGGCTCGGCCTTGCCATCTGTAAGGCAGTGACTGAGGCTCACGGAGGCGGTATTACCGCCGGAGTATCCCATCTCGGAGGCGCGCTGTTCGAATTCACGCTTCCTGCAGGAGAAGAAGCATGACGGAAGAGACGACAATTCTTATAGTTGAAGACGATAAATATATAAGCTCGTTCATGACCGCGTTTCTTACAAACGAAGGCTACAAAACGATCACGGCGTCAACAGGCGAAGAGGCTGTGTCCCTTTTTCAAGCGAACAATCCCGAGATAATACTGCTTGACCTCGGGCTCCCGGACCTTGACGGCATTGAAGTTATAAAGCGCGTCAGGGAGAAAAACAGCGCCCCCATCATAGTAGTTTCAGCGCGCGAGGAGGAAAGCGAGAAAATAAAGGCGCTCGATCTCGGGGCGGACGATTATATGGTAAAGCCGTTCAGCGCTGGCGAGCTGCTTGCGCGAATACGAGTTGCCCAGCGTAAGATAGGCTCAGCCAATCACGATCAAGCCGACAAGTATACCAGCAAAGGACTTACCGTCGATTATGCAAAAGGGCTCGTTTATCTGGACTGTGAGGAAGTGCATTTAACGCCTCTCGAATATAAGCTTTTAAAGCTGCTCATAGCCAACAAAGGCAAAGTTTTAACTCACAACTATATACTTAATCATATTTGGGGCTACGGTGATGCGGGAGACTCAAAAAACCTCAGAGTATTCATGGCAAGCCTGCGCCGCAAGATAGAGAAGGATTCCTCAAACCCGCAGTTTATTCTGACACAGGTCGGCATAGGCTACCGCTTTGTAGACAAATAACGGCTCTGTGTGGCTCCCCCCTTTTTTGCTTTGTCCTGTTTAGCCAAAAGCTTGAGGGCTGTATTAAAAAGCCATGCCGCAATGCAGCATGGCCTATATATTATAGCTTCTTCTCTCTCACCTCAAAAATCTTCTCGGTGATATGAAGAAGCTTAGGCCGGATACGCGTAAATAATGCGTACCCGAAAACTCTATTCGTACCTCAGCGCGTCTATAGGGTTAAGGCTTGCCGCCTTGTTCGCGGGGTATATTCCGAACACCACACCCACAAACGCCGAGAACCCCAGCGCGAGAGCTATCGTGCCCGCGTTCATGCCCATTCTGATACCCATCGCCGTACCGATTACCTCGAGCCCGATCAGCGACAGCCCTATGCCTATTATACCGCCCGCGACGGATAATACAATGGCCTCTATAAGAAACTGCGACAGTATGTCGCTCTTCTGCGCCCCTATGGCTTTCCTTATGCCTATCTCGCGAGTCCTCTCGGTTACGGACACAAGCATTATGTTCATGATGCCTATGCCTCCGACAAGCAGCGATATTGCCGCTATGCCCGACAGCAGTATCGTCATTATGCCCATGACCTCGTTCATCACCTCGAGTATCGCGTTCTGGTTTATTATAGTATAACCATCGTCGTCTCCCAGCTCGCGCTTTAAGAAATTGTCCGCGGCTGTCTCTGCGGTGTTAACCGCGTCGGGAGATACGGCCGATATATACAGCGTCCCGAATTCCTTGTCAGAAAACAGCCTCTGTGCGGTGGATAGCGGTATTATAACGTTGTCGTCCTTGTTGGCGAGCATCGTGTCCGACTCCTCGAGCAGCCCGACGATAGTGAAGTCATAGCCTTCTATGTCGAGCTTGTTTCCAAGGCAGTCCTCCGTACCGAAAAGGTCGTCCGCAACGTTTACGCCGACAATGGCGTTATACGTATGCGCCTCCACGTCTATGTCGCATATGAACCGCCCCTGCTTTACATCCTGCCTCGTAATATGCTGATATACGGACGTTACACCTTCTACGCTGTACGAGCCGCTCTCCACTCCCGCCCTTATGTTTGCCGTTTTTGTAACGACGCCCGTCACTCCCCAGATGTTTTCGTCCTGCTCGAGCCTTTTTAAATCTTCCAGCGTCAGGTAAGTGGGCTGCGCGCCGGTAAACCTCACCTGCAAAAGGTTTGAGCCGAGGCTCTCTATCTGCCCGCTTATCTCTCCCGTCGCGCCCTGCACTATAGATATCAGCAGCGTGACCGCGACGACGCCTATTATTATGCCCAGCATCGTGAGGAAAGAACGCATCTTGTTGCCCTTGAGCGCTACGAACGCCATCTTAAGCGCCTGTGTGAACTTCATGCTATCTCACCCCCTGCGCTGTCAAAATCGATTCGCCCGTCGAGCATATGCACGCGCCTTTCAGCCATGTCCGCTATACCCGGGTCGTGCGTTATAAGTAGTATGCCCCTGCCCTCGGCGTGAAGCCCCGTGAGTATGCTCATTATCTCCCTGCCCGATTTAGAGTCGAGGTTTCCGGTAGGCTCGTCGGCGAGTATCAGCGTGGGATGCGTTGAAAGCGCCCGCGCTATCGCCACGCGCTGCTGCTGGCCTCCCGATAGCTCGCTCGGCCTGTGCGCCATGCGGTCTGACAAACCTACCTTTTCAAGCGACTCGACTACCCGCTTTTTCCTCTCCGAGAGCGGCAGCCCTTGATATACGAGCGGAAGCTCAACGTTCTCGTACGCGGTGAGCTTTGCCAAAAGGTTGAACTGTTGAAATATGAATCCTATCTCGCGGTTACGTATTTCACCAAGCTGCCTCTCGGTGTAATCGTCAATAAGCTGGCCGTTGAGATAATACTCGCCCCCGTCCGCAAGGTCAAGGCAGCCGATTATGTTCATCAGCGTAGACTTTCCGCTGCCCGACGGGCCGATGACGGCCACAAACTCTCCGTCCTTTATGGTGAGCGTAACGCCATCCAGAGCGTGAACCTCGGCCTCGCCCATCTGATATGTCTTTTTTATGTCACGAAGCTCTATCATAGCTCACTCCGAAGCCGCGGGGCTCGGCCTAGCGTTGTTATTTCCTCCGTCGCCCATACGTGGGCCGAACATCTGCATCTGTCTGTCCTGCCTGACCTGAGGCACGGCCACCTCGTCGCCCTCCGCAAGCCCTTCAAGAACTTCTATGCTCACCCCGTCGGTGACTCCCGTCTTTATCTTATGCGTCGCGGGAGTATAGTTAAGATCCTTGTTTATATCCTTGGCCAATACTACGTATTTTTCGCCGCTCACTATCTGGATAGCCTCTATGGGTATGAGCAGCGCGTTTTGCGCCGTCTGAGACACTATCTCGATGTCGGCGCTCATGCCTAGCATAACCCCGTCTGCCCCGCCAAGCTCCAATGTTACGGTATAGTGCGTCACGTTGTTCTGCGACGATCCTATGGGGTTTATCTTTATTACCTCAGCGGTGTATTTCTTTTCTGGCAGCGCGTCGAATTTTACAGACGCCTGCTGGTTAAGCTTAATATCGGCTATGTCAAGTTCGTCTATATCGACGTCTATCTTGACCTGTTTGTTGCTCTTTATGGAAAACAGCAGCGCTCCGCCCTGCACGGCCTGGCCGCGGCTCAGCTGCAGCCCGGATATCACTCCGTCTGCCGGTGCCTTTACCGTTAGCTTATCAAGCTTATCCTCGACGTCTCTGAGGTCGTCCGCAAGCTCGGCGCGCTCGTCTATCTTCTGATATAGCGAGGATGATAATATATCTCCGTCCAGGCGGAAAACGTTGCCGCCTCTCGAAACTTCGCTTCCTTTTTTCTCATACACCCTCTTGACGGTGCCGCCCCTGCCGGTTATGTAAACAGGGCTCGCCGCCTCTATCGCTGCCTCGCCGAGGCCGGAGCCGTCAGCGGCGGTCAGTATAGCCGTTTTTCCGACCGCAAAGCCCTTCCTCCCGAAGCGCACGGTTATCTTTGATGAAACAGCGTCGACACGGGTTACGTCTCCGGCGGCGGTCCTTGCACCTGAGGTGACATTGAGCTTGTCTCCCTGCGCTATCCCTTCGATATACGGCAGCGTCACCTGCAGCATGTCGTCGGGGCTGACTATGGCCAGAGCGCCGTACTTGTCCATCACGGCATCAACGCTGTCGCCTTTTGACGCGTAAAGTACGAGAACCGTGCCCTTTACGGGCGATTTTATATATTCGCTTCCCTTTGTGCTCCTCATGGCCGCTATTGATGCGTCTGTCTCGTCTATCTGCTTTTTGAGTGATTCTCGCTGAGCCGAAAGCTCGTCGCTATTGAATGTCGCTACAACGTCGCCTTCGCTGACGATGTCGCCGTTCTCCGCAAACACTTCCGATACCGTGCACGCGGACGCCGAGTAAACATCCTCGTCCCTGAGCGGCTCGACGGTGCCCGCGCCCTTCACCTTCACCTCTATAGTGCCGCGCTGAACGCCTACTATATCATACGTCGTCTTCTGGCTCTGCGCTATGCCCGCGCGCATCTGTATGTACCCCAGCACCAGCAGCAAGACTATAACCGCCGCTACGGCCAGTATGATTATCCTCTTCTTGCCCTTCTTTTTCTTCATATTAAATTACGTTTCCTTCCGTAAATATAGATCTGCTTATATCTAGCGATTATTGCCCCGTTACTGAAAGCTAATCCATAGGGCGCAGGCAACTAATGCCCTATTCTACCAGTTAAAACGGCGGGCATACAGCGTGTTAGTGATTACTTCACAATTAGTTTACATAGAGGTAAGTAGAACTGCCTGTTACTTACATGCGGGAGTCTAGATACCGTATTTCATCTCTGAGCGGTCAAAGAACATATCGATTTTTGGCGGGCTGTAAGTAAAGTATATGAACACCGCCAACATAACGAGCACTATTATCATAGCGGCGGCATTCCAGCGCGCGCCCGAAAGCTTTTTCTTCGATACCGTGAGCGCGTACGCTATTAGCTGCCCAAGAGCGACAACTACGAACGATATGAGTATATCTATCGCGAGGCTTTCCGGAAGGATAAGCTGATACCCGTAGAACAGCAGCAGCATGATAACGGGCATAATGGGAAGCGCTATCGCGTGGGAAAATATGAAGTTCTCAAACTTCCTGCCGGCTATGAAGTACAGTATCACATACCATATTATCGCGGGCAAGAAAAACAGCTTGGCGTGCTCCCACGGGCTCTCGTTAACGGGCGCTATAGCCGCTGTTATGCCGCTCTTTAAAACATCGCTGTACACAAAGTGCCATCCCGCCGCAAGCAGGAATACCACAAACACTCCTATGATGCTCCATACCCTGAGCTTCTTTTTATCGTCCATACCGAATCTCCTTTACATTCCTTTTGTATCTTATGCAATGACCAAAAGAAACAATGCTGCCGGCAAGAAGAAATCATGTTGTCAGATAAGTATCTCCAGCGCTTCAAACACGCTGCCCACGCCGTGCGCCTTCATCCCTTGGGGTATGTTTATGCCCTCTTATCCTCTACCTATGCCAATGCTTGATAACGCTTCATCAGTTCGGCAACGCAGCTGCTTTCTGTGGTTTCGCCGATGGGCATTCCGTATACTTGCATCACAGCACGGTCATTCTGCTGGTGGGCTTTTCGTAGCTCGGGCGGCATCGTTACTTCATCATACAAGTCTGCTAATGAACAATCTGGATAGAGTGCTCGTGCATCAAGGATAGCCTGCGCGGTTTGTTCGATTTTCGCCTTTTGCGCATCTGTCGGGGCAGGCCACGGGAAGTTGTTGTATACAATATTCGCCGAATAGCGGTAACGCATTTCCAATCGCCCACACACAGCCCGCATCCATGAGTTATGAACATTAGACATAAGAATTCCAAATTGATAACGTGTTGCATCTGGAATAAGCAGATTGGAATCCCCGCAAATGATTTCGGGTGCGATGAAGCCCATTGGAATATACCTTCTGTTTTCCGATGAATGGCGAGGAATGATAATATACTCTGTTTCAGGCTGCCGAATCTCTCCAAAAAGATAAGGCGTTTGTGCAAGTTTTCTTGTTGCTTCTCTATCGCTGTTTTCACGCATTTCCTTAACTAAGGTAACGGCATCCATAACTGGCGGTACCTTCTTAATTTCAGCGGGCGATATATTCTTTAACCACAGACACCATCTGACTTTATTGTGCAGAAACTCCGTAGCGCCTAAAAATAAACGGAACATTTTTACAGTTGAGGGGTATGCAGCAACAATTTCATCTTTCTTTTCCTCAGTATAATCACAGAGATAGCCACCATCATTCGGCATACTTCCAAATACGACGGGTTGAACTGGACAGATTGGCTTTTGCCTGCTGGTAATCAATATGTGCGGCCCATCTAGCAAATAGGCATTTATATTATTGACAATTTGATACCTATCAGTTGAATAAAGCATTTTTGTGGCTTTGCAGTTTAATGCAGCAAAGCCTATAATAACGCAATGCACATGTGCTTTTATCCTTGCTTCGCTATCCCAACGAAAAGTTCTGTGTGCAAAAATAATTTGTATTTCTTTTTCAAACAATCGTTTCCACAGAACTGGAACCTGTTCGCCTTGTACTATAGAATTCGTTGATACAAGTGCAACACGAATGCTCGTATTCTTCACAATATCCGCCGCTTTTTCATACCAACCTGAAACATAATCCAAATTGCCGTAATTTTTCAGATTAGCAAACACGTTCGCCAAATCTTCCTTTTGTGCCGCACTCATCAACCTTGCCCCGACAAAAGGTGGATTCCCCATGATATAGTCCAGTTCACCATTTGGAACAACGTCTTTCCAGTCGATGCGTAAGGCGTTTCCTTCCACGATATTGACATAGCTTTTCAATGGCAGAAAATCAAGGTTCATATGCACAATGTCTTCTGTCTGCTTCATCATTTGACTTTCTGCAATCCATAAAGCGGTTTTCGCAACGGAAACGGCAAAATCATTGATCTCAATGCCGTAAAACTGTGCGATAGATACCTTTATCGGGTTTATTTGGTCTATCATACCAATTGCAATCTGTCCGGGTGAAATCTTTTCTTTTTCGCTCTTTATTTTTGCTGTACGCGAATCAAGCAGCAACCTTATAACTTCGTTTTCTAAACGTCGCAAGGAAAGGTATGTTTCCGTCAGAAAGTTTCCGCTGCCGCAAGCGGGGTCAAGAAACACAAGCCCTGCCAGCTTATTCTGAAAGGTTTGCAATCGCTCAGTGAGTGTTTTAGTGACTGCGATATTTTTGATGTCTGCAAGCTCCTTGCGCAGTTTGCCAAGGAACAGCGGATCGATCACCTTATGGATGTTTTCAATCGACGTGTAGTGCATTCCTCCGCTGCGTCGGGTTTCGGGGTTCAGGGTGCTTTCAAATACAGCTCCGAAAATAGTAGGGTTAATTTGGCTCCAATTAAAATCCTCGCTGGCTTTTGATAACAATAGGTCGATTATCTCTTGGTTAAATTGGGGGATTTCTATGTCTTCATCTGAAAACAAGCCACCGTTGGCATAAGGAAATGCAGCTAAATCCTCATCCATATAAGGGTCGCGATCTTTTTCCTCTGTATCAAGTACACGGAACAGGTCAATGAGCGCGTGCCGGGCGTTTTTCTCACCCCTGTCGCGCATGTAGTCGTGAAACATGTTGTGTCTGCCGAATATACCCGCGTCCTCTGCATACAGACAGAAAACAAGGCGCACGCAAAGCATATTCAGGCTTTTCAGCGTCCGCTCGTTCGTTGGGTCTTTATATTTCTTCAAGAAAGCATCGTACAAGCGCCCTACAAGTTCACCGGCATGTATGGAAACTTCCATTTGCTTTTTGATGCTGCTGTCTCCAGTATCGACAAGGAAATTTAACCTATAATATTCATCGGGCAGATTTTTTAGCAGGATTTCTTCAGGCTCGCCTGTAGGCCTTTCCATATCATAGATAAGGAAACTGCCAAAATTACAGGTCACAATCCAGCGAGGACGTTGTGAATAAGGCAAATCCGCTGCATACCGTTTTGCCTGTTGAAAGGGGCTCATCAATGAGCCGTTGGCTTGCTTTATTGGCTTTTTTAAGTCCTTGTCCAAACTCTTTTGCTCTATTAGAACGTGCGTTGAGGCAATGTGACCGTCAATAAAACTCGTATGGTCAAGTTGAACTTGATCTTCAAATACTATAAATTCCTGTGGTTTTTCTACGCCGTATACGTCACGTAAAAGGCTAATCCAAAAGATTTGACTTTCACCCTTCTCATAGCCTTTTCCTTTCCAAAATTCAGAAAACTCTTTAGCGGCTTTTCGCTGTTCCATATCAGTCATTGTCTTCTCTCCCTGAATATAAGTATATCTAAAAATGGCATGTGTATCAATTCATACAGTACTTAAGGCTTAGTAGCCCTATTATATAAGTATCTCCAGCGCTTCAAACACGCTGCCCACGCCGTGCGCCTTCATCCCTTGGGGTATGTTTATGCCCTTCAAATTGGCCTTCGGGATAACCGCGCTCTTAAAGCCCATCCGGGAGCACTCGCTGAGCCTTTTTTCTATCTGCGAGACAGCCCTTACCTCTCCCGTGAGCCCTACCTCTCCCATAGCGGCGGTGTCGCTTATCGCCTTATCGCGAAAGCTCGAGACGATGCTTGCAGCCATTCCGAGGTCCGCCGCGGGCTCCGTGAGCCTGAGGCCGCCCGCCACGTTCAGGTACACGTCCTGATTAAAAAGCTTGAGGCCTATGCGCTTTTCGAGCACAGCTATTATCAGCGCCATACGGTTATAGTCTAGCCCGGAACTCATGCGCCTCGGCATCTGGAACGACGTAGGCGACACGAGCGCCTGTATCTCGAGAAGCATAGGCCGAGTGCCCTCCATCGCGGGGTACACGCACGAGCCCGAAGCTCCGGCCGAGCGCTCGCCCAGCAGCAGCTCCGACGGGTTTGAAACCTCCCTCATGCCGTCTTCGCGCATGTCGAACACTCCTATCTCGTTCGTCGAGCCGAACCTGTTCTTGACGGCGCGCAGTATTCTGAACGTACCCTGCCTCTCTCCTTCAAAGTAGAGCACGGTATCAACCATGTGCTCAAGCACCCTCGGGCCCGCTATAGCGCCCTCCTTTGTGACATGGCCTATTATAAAAACGGCGGTACCCGTCGTCTTCGCCTCCCTCGTCAGCTGCGACGAGCACTCCTTTATCTGGCTCACGCTGCCCGCAGAGGGAGCAAGCCTTGAAGAATACATGGACTGTATGGAGTCGACGACGCAAAAGTCGGGCGCGTTCTCGCGCATGCGCGCTATGCAATTCGACACTTCTGTTTCGGCAAGCATAAGTATGTCACCGCTGGCTCCAAGCCTCCCCGCCCTGAGGCGTATCTGGCGCAGCGATTCCTCGCCCGATATATAAAGCACGCTTTTGCCCTGCCTGGCGAGCCGGTCCGCCACCTGCAGCAGCAACGTCGATTTTCCTATTCCGGGCTCGCCTCCCGCGAGCACCACCGAGCCTTCCACTATGCCCGAGCCTAATACCCGGTCGAGCTCAGAAAACCCCGTCTGCCATCTCTTTGATTGCTCGAGCGACACGTCTTTGAGATACACGGCCGCCTCTCCCGCGGGCGCCGTCTTAGCGTTAGCGGGAGCCGTAACCTCCGTCTCCTCCAGCGTGTTCCACTCTTTGCAGGAAGGACACTGCCCGAGCCATCTTGCGCACTCATACCCGCACTGCGAGCATAAGAACAACGTTTTATCCTTTGCCATCAAATCCCCCGATCATATACTGCTAATACTACTCAAGGCTTTTTTCCATATGGTATCTTTCATTAGTCAAAGGATAGTTCCTCTGCACGTAAACTACCTTGTAGCCATGCTTTTCGTAAAACGGCCTCGCCTGGAAGTTAAATGTCGTAAGATATGAGCGTCTGCATCCTTTTTCCTTGCCTTTGGCTTCGGCCTCAAGAAGAAGACGTGTTCCAATATCCTTTCCCCTTTGCCGCTCATTCACCCAGAGAAAATCAACTTCAAGCCACTGCCCGCATACGGTAAAAACTATGCCTCCGATCATTTTCCCCTTATCTTTTGCTTCTATCAAATATCTTGGTTCGTTCTCTATCTCAAAAAACTGCCTGTTGTATTCTTGCAGTTTTGCCCTCAACTCTTCGGTATCGTCTTGTGTCGGCTCTTTGTAAAAAATATAATCCATCAACAAAGCTCCCAAAGAATGTATATCTCAATATTATAATGAATCGATATATTAGACAATAGATAAAAACGCCGGAGTTAATACGCTAAAAAACTCCGGTCAGCAAAAGCCGCCGGAGTTTAAGAAGGAATATGAAAAAGTTGTTTGTCTTTCAGCAATCTATATTACAAGATCTATATGGTGTATCGTGCCCGCGGTGCCGTCCTCTTTGAGGTAAACAGAGCTGCTTCTCATATCTGCGTACTCTCCCGCTTCGTCCTTTATACTAAAAGCGGTTCCTATCTCGTTAAGATATATGGCTCCTATTCCGAGCTCACCGAGCTTGAACGTCATCTTTTTGCCGTCCTTCGACATCGTCAGCACCGAGAGCTTCCCGAAAACATCATCAGCCTCGTCTATCCACCCGTTGCCGTCTATATCGTAAGCGCGAAGCTCAGAAAAGCCGTTTCCGGTAGTCGGGCCGAAGAGCTCTTTGCCATCGTTGATCTGCCCGTCTTCGTTCTTATCGAGCGCCAGAAAACCGCTGTTTTCTGCGGCAAACGATATCTGCTCGGGCTTGCCGTCACCGTCAAGATCGAACGATTCTTTAATCCGGCTGAGCACCGGAGCACCGTTTCCGAATACTATCACCAGAGGATCTACTTTTGCCGCGCTGCCCGCCCTTACGTTTATGTAGTGCTCTCTTATGTACTCCCTGGACATCAGGAACTGTACGTTGAATTCGACTGTGCGCCCGTCTGTTGTAGTTACGGTTCCCGCAGCGCTGAACTTGATGCTCTCACTCTCTTTTGTCAGCTCCCTGTACTCATATACAAGGCCCCAGCCGTCCCTTTGGCGGGCCGCCCTTAGCTCCTTGGCGGCTGTGGCTGCGGCTATTTCCGCCGAACCGGAATTTATTTTGACTTTCGGGGAACGCAGCTTGACCTGTTTTCCCGTAAGCTGATATATGAAGTCCTCAAGAAGCTTCAGTTTTATCTGCGTGTCCTCGTCGTCAGAGCTTTCCCTATCGCAGCACAAATAAGTTTTCTGCGTCGCTATCGCCCTGTCCGAGCCTATTTCCAGAACATATGCCGGCTCGTCGGCCGAGCTTGCGCCCGGGAATATCTCGAGCTTTTCCGAAACTTCTCTGCTTGTTTCGAGTTTATGCGCGTTCGACGACTGAATGCTTGCGTCAGCAATCTTCATTTTGGTTCCCTCCAAACTATCGGTTTTGTCATTCCTTGACACCGAATCAGAATACACCTCATTATCTTTATCGGAATATATAAAGATTACTTTAGCTTTTTTAAAAATTTTTTTATCAAAACAAAAAAAATGCAGATTATAAGCTTTTTCTGGCTTATAAGTATAACAAAGCCCCGCTTGGGCTTTCATCGCAAGCGAGGCGAAAATGTGTACTGTAAGTGTTGAGTTGTTCTTTTTATTCTATCTCTATGCGCTTTTCAAGGCCTTTCAGCATCTTGGGAAGCGTTACGGTAAGTATACCATCCTCCATCTTCGCGGATATCTTCTCTTCGTCAATGTCCGGTATCCCAAATCGCCTTATCATTTCGCCCGCCGTTCTCTCTTTGCATATGTATCCTCCCTTATCCTCCGTGCTCTCTTCGCTTGCCTTTGCGGTTATTGTCAGTACGCCCTTCTCACAGATAATCTCTACGTTTTCCTTGCTGACACCAGGCATCTCTGCCTCTACGATATACGTATCGTCCGTCTCTTTTATGTCGGTCTTCATAGCGGGAGCGGCATCTGAGAAGAAATCCTTCAGCAGCCCCAGCGGCCTCTCATATCTTACAAGCATAATATATACCCTCCTGTAAATTCTTTTTTAACTTTGTCCGTAATTGAATTATAAAATATAGGTCAAAGTTAGTCAAAGTCTATTTATAGTTGTTTTTTGTCGTTTTTCTTTGTATTGGTCAAAACATTACGATTAATCATGATTGTTCAATAATATCTCAGTAAAGCTTGGATTCTCTAAAATTATTATGGCAGGCTCTTATTGATTCTTTTTCAATATCTTCGAAAATGCCCTTAGCATCAGCGGCCGGTACAGCCCTACCGCCTTTTTGGGGCACAGCTCGTGGCAGCAAAAGCAGTTTATGCACTTCTTTTTGTCGAGCACGGGCAGCTTGTTTTTCATTGCGAGCGCACCCGCCGGGCAGCATTTGAGGCACGTGGCGCAGCCGGTGCACGTTTTTTTGTCGAACTCGGGGTATATCGCGAGCTTTCTGTCGAGTATCTTTTCGAGGAAATACGGCATCTTTCCCCTCAGTATGCTTACATTATACTGCTTGGGCTTCGCAAAATCGTCTACCCTCAAGGCATCTGTGTCGTCGCCCAATGTTTCGATATTATCAGGGTCTATAAGTCCGCGGTCATACGCGCATTTAATAATAGGATTCTCACGCCAGTCGAGGCCTATGATTCGCCCCGCTACAATATCAGCCGCGTACGGGCTGTCCGATATTATTACGGCCCCTATCTTTCGCGGCTCGCCCGCCGAAGGGCCGTCGCCCTCCATGCCCCACACTCCGTCTATCACGCTTATGGCGGGCTTTACGATCTCGGCTATGTCTACGATAAGCTCCGCGAAGTTCTCGCGCCTGGGCAGCATCAGATGGCACTCGCCCTTCGAGAGCCCCGGCACTACGCCAAAAAGATTCTTAACCGCTCCGGTATATGTCATCATCGCGTGCGTCTTCAGCTTCGCCGCGGATATAACAGCGTCGGCGCGGCGAATAGCGTTTGCGATGCTCAGCTCGCTAACCAAAGGCCCGCTGAGCATGACTGCCTCGTGACCGAGGTCAAAATTAAGAGAGGCCCCGGCAACCTGGGCAGCCTCCCGTATCCCTGTCTCTTTGTATATCGTTTTTAAGCTCGCCGCGGTAAACGGCCCCGAGGGGCACTCGACCACCTCGGCTTTTCTGCCGCTGCCTGTAACAGCCTCCAGCACGGCCCGCACGATTGCGGGGTGTGTCGTAACGCAGTCCTCGGGCTTGTTGGCTTTCAGCAGGTTGGGCTTGACGGCGATGTTTACACTGCTTCCCAGCAGCGAATCCATACCGCCCAGCGCTTCTATACCTTTTTGTATGGCGGCGCTTACGTTATGCTGTTCATAATCACCGCAGGCCGCGACATATACTTTAGGCATCTCTTACAGGCTTTTGATAAAGCTCTTTATACGCACAAGCGCTTCTTTAAGGTTCGCCAGCGACGACGCGTACGAGCACCTTATGAAGCTTTCCATGCCCTCGCCGAACGCCGTTCCGGGCACGCAGGCCACCTTCTTCTCATAGAGCAGCCTCGTGCAAAACTCGTCCGCGCTGAGTCCCGTGCTGCTGATGTTGGGGAATATATAAAACGCCCCAAGCGGTTCGAAACAGTTGAGCCCCATAGCGTTGAGCGACGAGTACATCAGCCTTCTTCTCCTGTTATATTCGGCGGTCATCTCTTTTACGCTTGCGAATCCGTTCGCGGTTTCGTAGCGCAGCGCCTCAACGCCCGCGTCCTGGCTGAACGCTGAAGCGCACAGCATGGAATACTGGTGTATCTTGACCATAGCGTCTATAAGCGGCTTCGGCCCCGCGGCGTAGCCCAGCCTGAAGCCCGTCATGGCGAACGCCTTGGAAAAGCCGTTGATTACTATAGTCCTTTCCTGCATACCGGGCAGAGAAGCTATCGAGCAGTGCTCGCCGCCGTATGTAAGCTCGCAGTAAACTTCGTCCGTTATTACCAGCAGGTCGTTCTCTATTATTATCGGAAGTATCTTCTCATAGTCTTCCTTCGTCATTATCGCGCCCGTCGGGTTGTTGGGAAACGGCACGACTATGGCCTTGGTCCTGCTCGTAAGGTTATCCGTTATGCTCTCGGGCTTCAGCCTGAAGCTCTCGCATTCCTTTAGAACCATAGGGACAGGCTTGCCGCCCGCGAAAGAAACGCCCGGCATATAAGATACGTAGGACGGAGCGGGCACAAGCACCTCGTCGCCCGGGTTCATGATAGCCCGAAAAGCAAGGTCGAGCGCTTCGCTCGCGCCCACAGTCACGACCACTTCGTTTAAGTCGTACCCGAGGCCGAACCTGAGCTCCAAATATTTAAGTATCTCTTTTCTAAGATCGGTAGAGCCGTGGTTGGAAGTGTAATGCGTCCGGCCCGTCTCGAGGGCGTATATCGCGGCTTCGCGTATGTTCCACGGCGTGTCGAAATCAGGCTCGCCTACGCCGAGAGATATGCATTCCTTCATCTCGCTCGCGATGTCGAAAAACTTGCGTATGCCCGACGGCGGGACTTCCTTTACCTTTGCCGATACGAAATCTTCCGGTTTCACGGGGAGATCACCAGCCTTTCCTTCTCCTCCTTCTCGGTGAGGATAACGCCCTGCTCCTTGTATTTTCTCATTATAAAGTGTGTTACCGTGCTCGCTACGCCGTCCAGCACGGCGACCTTCTCAAACACGAACTGCGAAATCTGCTTCATCGTGGTAGCGCGTACGATAACGGCGAGATCATACGTTCCCGACATAAGGTATACAGATTTGACTTCCGGGAAGTTATATATCCTCTCGGCGAGATCGTCATAGCCAAGCCCGCGTTTTGGCACTACCTTTACCTCTATGAGCGCTTCAGCCTCTTCGGCCGCCGTCTTTTCCCTGTTGATAATCGCTGTGTATTTGACAATGACTTTGTCGCTCTCGAGCTTCTCGACCGCCGCTTTTACTTCCGCCGCCGTCACGCCCGCCATCGCCGCCATATCCTCGACGCTCGTCTTTGCGTCGTTCTCCAGCATCCCGATTACCTCGTTCAATAACGAATCGCTCATAGTATTGTTCCCCCTTCTTGACTCTTGTTGCTTTCGAGTATTCTACCATTCGCGCCGCGCCGCGTCAACGCGCATTCTGTCTTTTTCTGGCTCACTTTTGCATTATGCTAACATAATAAACGATTTACAGAAAGGAATAGACGCGCCATATATAGAACTATTACATATAAATGTATGAAAGGAAAATATTATGTCCGAATATAATACCCGACCCGATAAAACCCTCGCTGCCGTATGCGGGCTTTTCTGCCCGTCCTGCACTATTTACATAGCGTCTCACAGCGACCCCGAGAGGCTCGAAAATCTCGCTGAGCGCTTTGGCTTGCCGCCCGAAGAGCTTATGTGCGATGGCTGCCGCTCTGAGAGGCGCATCTACTTTTGCCGCGAGCACTGCAAGATGACGAAGTGCGCCGCCGAGAGGGGCATAGACTTTTGCGGGCAGTGTGAAGAATTTCCCTGCGACGAACTCTCAGAATTCCAGTCGAAGATGCCGCACCGCATAGAGCTTTGGAACTCACACAGTCGCATAAACGAGGCCGGATGGGAGACGTGGTACGGCGAGATGCTTAAAGAGTATTCGTGCGGCTGCGGAACGATAAACTCAGCTTACGATTTCGAGTGCCGTAAATGCGGAACTGAACCGAGCTGCGCTTATGTAAAAAAACACAGAGACGAAATTGAAAAGGGCACAGACAGACTGAAACAAAAGTAAACTCTCAATTCAGGTAAAGATTTTATACTAAACATTGAGGAGCTCTGCATTGAGCTGCAAATAAGTGCTCCATCGTTGCTATGATAACTTGCGTCGTCGAATTCTGCTTACAATAAACGCAAACAGGGTTTCAATCACTTCTCCATGATCGAAACCCTGCGATTCGCTTTTGTCTATGATGTTACCCCAACCATTGACATAGAGCCTTTATATTGCGTATGCGATATTACTGCGTGCCCCGCAGGAACCCCATAATCATTTCTTAGGGTCGCTCTTTGCCGCTTTTCTTAAGCCGAACCAAAGTCCTCCGCCCAGGAAAACAACCGCGAATGCCAGCATTATCCATGCTTCAAACGACATATTATTCACTCTCCTTTTCTTCTTTGGCCGCTTTGCCTTTTATAAACGTCAATACGAAACCTGCGATAACGGTAAGCGCCACCATGCCCCATCCGCCGACGATCAGATATACTTGGTCATAATCGCCATACGGTTTTCCTATGTTTGTGATAATGAAGCTGACCGCGATATAAAGCAGCACGATCGGAGTTACAAAACGGATAAGCACGTCCCACCACGCTCCGAGTTTGAAGGAGGTGTTCTCATTTGCGTATTTGCGCAGCTTGCCTGAACCAAATATCCATCCGACGGCAACGCACTCCAAAACGCCTATAGCAATGAGGTTAAAGTCGTTGACCCAGTGATCGACGATATCGAGCCAGTATAGCCCCGCTTTAGTCGCGAACAGCAAGCTCACCAAAAACCCAATAACGCATACGGTCGTAAGCGTTTTTCTCCTGTTTGTTTTGAACTTGTCGGTAACCGCCGTTACCACGCCTTCAACTATAGAAAACGCGGAGTCGATACCCAGCGTAAACAGCATGATGAAGAACATGACGGCAAAAACAGCCGCAACGATAACTCCGCCCGGCAGCATAGACATTGCCTCGGGATATGTCGCGAACGCAAGACCGACGCCCATATGGCCCATCTCCGCGATAGGCGTACCTGTCGACTGCGACATAAATCCAAGAATGCTGAACACGGCAAATCCCGCGACAAAGCTTATAAGCGAGTCCGCAAAACCTATGACCAGCGCGTTTGACGGAACATCCGTTTCCTTCGGCAGGTAGCTCGAGTACGCTATCATGATACCGAACAATATGCTGTACGAGAAGAACACCTGTCCGAACGCGGCCGCCCATACGCCGATGTCGCCTAGCCTCGTGAAGTCAGGCGTCAGCAGGTAATTGATGCCTTCCACGCCGCCGGGAAGCGTAAGCCCGCGAATAGCGAGTATCACCAGCAGCGCAAGCGGCAGGAACACCGTCCATTTGATGACCTTTTCAACGGATTTGATACCGTTTCTCAGACACCACCAGATAGCTATCCATGCCACCACAAGCCCGATCAGCACAGGCCCGCTGAACGTTCCAAACTCTCCTGGCCCGCCGGAAAGGCCAAGTATGTCGCCGCCAAAAAAGAACGCTGACGCTCCGCCTTCCATGCCCGCCCAAGGCACGACAAACGAGTAGTAGATGTAGTCTAAAACCCAAGCCACGACGACTGCATAATACGTGATGATGACAAAACTGGTCGCTATTGAAAACCAGCCAAGCGGCTCGAATTTTTTACTCATTTGCCGTAGTGCCTGCGGCGCTCCGCCCTGATACTTCTTACCGATCGTAAGCTCCAGCATAAGCAGCGGAATACCGGCCGCCAGCATGGCCACAAAATAAGGAATTAGGAACGCGCCGCCGCCATTGTTGTAAGCCATGCCCGGAAACCGCCAGGCGTTGCCGAGTCCCACCGCGCTGCCGATGGCAGCAAGGACAAACGTCTTTCGAGAACTCCATCTTTCTCTGCCCATAGATTACCCTCCTTACTTTTTATTAGTATGTTAATACGTAAAATTTATCATAATTAATAATCGCAAACAAGACTAACAATGCATTTTTTAAAGGGAATAGTTACTAATTTCTAATACGTGTTATATTCGCTATGTGTTTTATTCGCGTGGACTATTCTTTTTTTGTCATATATAATATAGAAAAATAAAAAAAGGGACTGATTCATGAGAAAATGCGGAATAATGAAAACACTGTTTGCGGCGTTTCCCGTTACTGTTCCTGTCATGCTTGGTTATTTATTTATCGGCTTTGCTTTCGGCGTGTTGCTTGAACAGAAGGGATATAGTTATTTTTGGGCGGCTCTTATGAGCATTTGCGTTTTTGCGGGGTCTATGCAGTTCGTAACAATAAACTTTCTTACGGGCGGTTTCTCACTGCTGAGTGTTGCAGTTATGACTCTCGTTATTAACAGCCGTCATATATTCTACGGGCTGACAATGCTGGATAAGTTCAAAGATATAAAAAAAACAAAGAAGGCTTATCTAATATTCTCGCTTACGGACGAAACCTATGCTCTGCTGTGCACACAAAGCGTGCCCGAGGGCACGGACAAAGAATGGTTTTTCTTTTTTATTGCTCTGCTGAATCAGATATACTGGGTGGCAGGATCGGTTATCGGCGCTGTCGCGTCCTCATTAATTTCGTTTAATACAATGGGCATAGATTTTTCGATGACTTCACTGTTTATCGTGCTATTGGTGGAGCAGCTGCGCGCATCCCGCAGGTTTGCCATTGCTGCCATTGGCGCGGTATGCGCGGTGGCGTGTCTTATTGTTTTCGGCCCGGGCGCGTTTATTCCGCCGTCTCTGGCTATAACAGCGATCGCTCTTATTGCGCTGAAGCCTAAGATTCAGGCCTTAGATAAACGGGGGGACGCATGAGTACACTTTCGTCGCTGCTTATAATAGCCGTTGTCGCCGGCGTTACGATGCTTACCAGAGCACTTCCCTTCAGCGTGTTCAAAAAAAAGAATGTTCCGGATATAGTAAAATATCTTGGCGAAACTCTGCCCGTTGCCGTTATTACGATACTTGTGGTTTATTGCTTAAAAGATACTTCGGTCGCCGCATATCCTCACGGATTGCCCGAGCTTATATCGGTGGCCGTTGTCATATTGCTCAAGATATTTGTCCGCAGCACACTGATAAGCATATTCTCGGGTACCGCCTTGTATATGCTGCTTATACAGTTTGTTTTTACGGCTTGAAATACTGTCTTCTTACAACATAAAAGCTCACGGACGCACAAAAAAGCGAGCCCTTGAAGGCCCGCTTTTCTATATAACGGATGCGGTATGATGCCGCACCCGGCAGGAACGCAACCGCTATTATCTCTTCGAGAACTGGGGCGCGCGCCTTGCGGCCTTAAGGCCGTATTTCTTTCTTTCCTTCATACGAGAATCCCTTGTTAGGTATCCCGCTTTTTTGAGAACGCCGCGAAGCTCGGGCTCGGCTTTTGTTAGCGCCCTCGCTATGCCGTGACGTATTGCTCCCGCCTGGCCGGTGAACCCTCCGCCCTTGACGTTAACGGAAACATCATACTTTGAAATGTTTTCCGTAAGTACAAGCGGAGACTTTACCTGCATGATGAGCGTTTCATATCCGAAATACTCGTCAACTGGCCTCTTGTTAATGACTATCTTTCCATCGCCGGGAGATACTATGACTCTTGCTATAGAGCTCTTTCTTCTTCCCGTGCCTAAATACTGTAATTTTGCCACGTTCTATCCTCCTCAGCCTTCGACCTGCAGAACTTCCGGCTTCTGCGCGGCGTGGTCGTGCTCGGGCCCTTTGTAGACCCGCAGCTTTTTGAGCATCTGCCTTCCGAGCTTGCTCTTGGGCAGCATGCGGCGGACGGCTTCGTACATCGCGAACTCAGGCTTTTTCTCCATGAGCTTCTCGTACGTCGTCTCCTTAAGATGTCCCATATAGCCTGAATGGCTCCTGAAAAGCTTCTGCTGAAGCTTGTTGCCTGTAAACACACTCTTCTCTACGTTGATTATGATAACGTAGTCTCCCGTGTCTACATTCGGCGTAAACTCCGGCTTGTTCTTTCCGCGAAGAACCGACGCAACCTGGCTTGCCACTCTGCCGAATACTTTTCCTTCGGCATCGACGACATACCATTTGCGCGGGACGGAGCCGGGGTTTGCCATATATGATTTCATAAGGCTTACTCCTCCTATGGTATATACGATTTTAGCTGCAAATCTATCGAACGGGGCTAGTGCTCGATAAACAAGCAAACTATATTCTATACATTCGTGCCGTGCGTGTCAAGAATTATTGTGCTCGGCATCAGGTTTTTTAATGCTTTTAGTTCTAAATTCGCGCTTTTAACTTAACTTTAGCCGTGCTATTATATGGTAGAGTAGCATACAAAGGAGAACGCGTCAAAGCTTTTGACTTATGCAGGATCTGTTTGAACAAAACGCGAATAGCAAAGCGCCTCTCGCCGACAGGATGCGCCCCCGGACTCTTGACGAGTTCACCGGGCAGGAGCACGTCGTCGGCAAGGGAAAGCTGCTGCGCCGCGCCATAGAGACGGACAGCTTAACGTCGTCCATATTCTTCGGGCCACCGGGCTCGGGCAAGACTGCTCTCGCTGCAGTTATTGCGAACACGACGGGAGCCGCTTTTGAAAAGCTCAACGCCGTGACGAGCGGCGTCAAGGACGTGCGCGTTATTATAGACGAGGCCGAGAGCCGCCTTAGGATGTACGGCAAGCCCACATATCTTTTGCTCGACGAGTGCCACCGCTGGAGCAAGGCTCAGTCGGACAGCATACTCCCGGCGCTTGAAAAGGGCACTATACGCTTCATAGGCTCAACAACAGAAAACCCGATGATAAGCATGACGAGCGCTATAGTAAGCCGCTGCCGTGTGTTCCAGTTTTTCGCTCTCACAAAGAAAGACGTAACGGATATTATAGAAAACGCTCTGCGTGATGCCGAACGCGGTTTCGGCGCGCTCAAGGTCGAGCTTGACGCTGACGCTCTTGAACACATCGCCGACGTCGCGAACGGAGACGCGCGTACGGCTCTCAATGCGATTGAACTCGCCGTACTGACGACCGCGCCGGGTAAAGACGGCGTTATTCGCATAGACCTTAATACCGCTGAGGAATCGATACAGCGGCGCGCCGTGCGCTGTGACGACGAGGAGTTCTACAACATGCTGAGCGCGTTTTGCAAGTCGCTCAGGGGCTCGGATTCGAGCGCCGCGCTGTTCTGGTTCGCGAGGCTCATCTATGCGGGCGTTGACCCAAGGATAATAGTGCGCAGAATAATTGCGCACGCAAGTGAGGATATCGGACTTGCTAACCCCTCCGCTTTAACGCAGGCCGTTGCAGCCGCGCATGCGCTTGAGTTCATAGGCATGCCCGAAGCCCGGCTGCCCATATCTCAGGCGATAATATTTCTCTGCGAGTCCCCCAAATCAAACTCTGTCGTCGCCGCGATAGGCGACGCAATGAGAGATGCCGAAAACGCCTATCAGATACCCGTGCCTCAGCACCTTCGAGACACGAGCTACCGCGGCGCGAAGGATCTCGGCAACGGCAAAGGCTACAAATATCCGCACGATTTTGAGCGGCACTACACTTTGCAGCAGTATCTTCCCGATAATTTAAAGGACAAGGTCTATTACAGGCCGTCTGATGAGGGTTACGAGAAAAAGATAAAAGAGACGAGAAGGTATATGCGCAAAGACGAATAGAATACATTGCATATTTATACCGGGCTTGATATAATACGTTTTAAGTTTTTCGATTGCGGGCGCATGCTGCGCGCAGCGCTACGCAACATAATGAAAAGCAAATATATCAAAGACGGATATCCGCATAGCGGAATCTGAACGGAGGTCAAAAATGAATAGTAAAACACGCAAACTCGCAATCACCTCGCTGCTGGCGGCCCTCACTTTTTTGCTTGGATTAACTCTTATAGGTTATCCGCCCAACCCTTTGCTTCCGGTATTTAGTCTGACTCTTATGTGTTTGCCTGTTATTATCGGAACGATCGTTGAAGGCTTAAAAACAGGCTTGCTTCTCAGTTTGGTTTTTGGGATAACAAGTTACTTAAAAGCGATTGGTTTTACGTTAGTTCCTGACGCATTGGGAACGTTGCTTCTTGGAATTAACGCGCTTAAAACACTGATTGTAATTTTTATACCAAGACTGCTTATTCCGGTAACAACATGGTTTGTGTATAAAGCAATCACAGGGGAATCAAAAATAAGACAGCGGGTTGCGACAGGAGTAGCTTCATTTGTAGGCTCAATAACGAACACCGTATTGTTTCTGGGGGCAGTTTATTTACTGTTCTTACCGGAAGTAGGCGAAATATCGGGGTTTCTCGCACCATTGGGCTCCATTGTAGGATTTGAGATAACTACAGATACGCTTTTTAGTGTTTATGCATTCCTTGGAGCGATTAACGGGCTGCCCGAAGCAATTGTCGCTGTACTGCTTTGCGTTCCGATAGTATGGGCGCTGACAAAATCAAAAAACAAACGTTTTAAAAAGACGGAGAATTAGATGGTATTTGTACTTGATGTAGGAAACAGCAATATAAAATGCGGGCTTTTCCGGGACGGCAAGCTGTTGAACTCGTGGCGCATAGCGACGGACATGGACAGGACAGCCGACGAATACGGCATACAGATAATATCGTTTTTGAAACACGGGAACCACCGTGCCGAGGACGTGCAGGGAATAATAATATCGTCGGTAATACCCTCGATAAACTACACGCTGCAGCACATGTGCTCGATATACTTTAATAAGACCGCTATGTTTGTGGGCCCCGGCATCAAGACGGGTATAAACATAAAGTACGACAACCCGAAAGAGCTCGGCGCCGACAGGATAGTAAGCGCGATAGCCGCTTACACGCTGTACGGCGGCCCGTGCATCCTGGTAGACTTTGGCACGGCTACGACGTTCGGAGTCGTCTCAAAGGGCGGAGACTTTCTGGGAGGCGCTATCTGCCCGGGGCTTAAGATATCGGCGCAGGCGCTTACGGAAAGCGCGGCTAAGCTTCCGCGCGTAGAGCTTATAAAGCCCGAATCCGTCATCGCTACGAGCACTATATCGGGCATGCAGGCGGGCATAATATACGGTTATGTAGGGCAGGTCGATTACATCATACGCAGGCTTAAAGCCGAGATAGGCGGCAGCCCGAAGGTCATAGCCACCGGCGGGCTCGCGAAACTCATCGCGCAGGAAACCACGGTAATCGACGAGGTGAACAGCCTGCTGACATTAATAGGCCTCGACATAGTTTACCGGAAGAATATAAAAAACTCTAAAACACGAAGGGACAACTCATAAATATGAAGCAAGTAAACATTGCGCTCGTAGGGCTGGGGACTGTCGGCGCGGGCGTGTACAAGACTATCGAAATGGAAAAGGCTAACATAGAGCACAAAGAGGGCGTATCGCTGCGGATAAAAAAGGTGCTCGCGCTCGAGTATACCGTTGACGTGCCCGAAAGCATAAGGGCTAAGGATTTCTACAAGGACGTCATAGGCGATGAAGATATAGACATAGTCATAGAGCTCATAGGAGGCATCGAGCCCGCGAAGTCTTTTATACTCGCCGCGCTTGACGCCGGAAAGACCGTAGTCACGGCGAATAAAGACCTTATCGCGCAGCATTGGCCCGAGATGAACGCTGCCGCGAAAAAAAGCGGCGCCGGGTTTTATTTTGAAGGCAGTGTCTGCGGAGGCATACCCATTGTGCGCGCTGTATGGGACAGCCTGCAGGCCAACGAGATAACGTCCATTATGGGCATAATAAACGGCACCACGAACTATATACTGACGAAGATGGAAGAGACGAAGGCAAGCTTTGAGGACGTGCTAGTCGAAGCCCAGCAGATGGGGCTCGCCGAGGCGAACCCTAAGAACGACATTGAGGGTTTCGACGCTATGTACAAGCTCTCTATACTATCGTCGATGGCGTTTCATGCCCGCGTGCCGATAGAGTACATACACCGCGAGGGTATAACGAATGTCACTCAGCAGGACATACAGTACGCAAACGAGCTTGGGTACACCGTAAAGCTGCTCGCTATAGGCAAAAAGGCCGGCAAAACGATAGAAGCGCGCGTGCATCCTACCATGATACCCAAGACGCATCCTCTGGCCTCGGTCAGGGGCTCGTTCAACGCCGTCTATCTGCACGGCAATATCGTCGACGACATAATGCTGTACGGCAAGGGAGCGGGCTCCATGCCGACGGCGAGCGCCGTTGTGTCAGATGTGGTATACGCCGCGCAGCGCGACAGCCACAAATATACGACGTTCTACAACGAAGCAAGCGTCGCTGCCGAGCTGTCGTTTGAAGACAACTGGGAGAGCGAATTCTTCCTCCACTTCGTAGTGCAGGATTCGCCCGGCGTGCTCGCCAAGATATCGGGAATATTCGCGAATTACAGCGTCAGCATCGCGTCAGTGATACAAAAAGGACACGGCGACGAAAGCGTGCCTCTTATATTCATAACCCATACGGCAAAGGAAATTTCGGTAAAGCGCGCTTTGGAGGAGATAGAGCATATCCCCGAGGTTCTGCGCATTGCGAATATGATACGCGTCGAAAGGTAGGTATATCACAATGCTGACCGAGCAAAAGAATATGCAGCTCGAAACAAGGGATAATATGCGCGGCGGAGAAGGAAGCGTCGATATACTGCACGCTGTTCCAAAAGAGCATCTGCCCGCGAAGGCCCGCCTGTTTTCCCTGATAACTCTGAAAAAAGGATGCGGCGTAGGCAGGCACGAACACAGCGCAGAATCCGAAGTGTACTACGCGATTTCGGGAGAGGGCATGCTCGACGACAACGGAACGCTGCGGCCGTTCAAAAAGGGCGACTGCCATGTATGCAATAGCGGCGGCTTTCACGCTGTATCGAACGAGCGCGAAGAGCCTTTCGTTCTTATCGCCGCGATAATACTCGACTGACAAACGCGGCTGCGTTTTGTGTCCATTTGAGGAAAATTAGAAAAGCGCTGCTTCGCGCTTTTTTAATTATAATGATCCTTATTTAGAATAACATCTATTTTATCTCTTACCTGACCTAGAAGCTCCCTCGCTTCCCCGGCAGAAAGCGAGTGGTAATCGTTTTTATAGCAGGCGTGCCACAGCCTGAGGCTAAGCTTATCTATGTCCTTCTTGATGGCGCCCATTTCGTCTTTTAAAGAAGCAAACGTTTCCTTTTCCTTTTTTGTGGCCCGCGCCTTTTTTTCGAGGTTTACTCCCCCCACTATCTTCGCTATCCGCTCTTTAACTTCGTCCATTATATTTCTATCACGTCTCCCGTTTGCATTTTTTTGACCTGCGCCAGCATCTCGAGCTTCTCAAACGGCTTCTCGCCGGTGCAGTGGCCTGTGTAAACCTTTTTTATCCTGTTGTCACTAAGATACTTCGCTATGGCGTTTATCTCGTGCCCCGGCTCCTGCTTTACCCTCATACCGCAGCGCTTTGCGCCGTCGAGATGGAACCCGCCCGCAACTCCTTCTATTTCTCCGAATTTCTCCTTTGCGCTCATCAGTATGTTCAGAAGGCCGCTGTGGGAACATGCAGTTATAACCGAAGCGCCTTCCTCTCCCTTAACCGCAATAAAAAGCTCGTGCTTAAGGTCATCGCGAACAAACTCTTCGTCCTGCTTTTTGTACATCAGAGAGGAAAACCGTGGGGTGTTCCTTTGTATATCCGCGTTTGCCGCGAATACCCCTTGCGCTATCTGCGTATCTTCGTTTATGAATACTATCCTGTCGCTGTATTTCTCCAAAACGCCCGGCTCTATCCCGACGTATTTATACTTGCCGTATCGCTTAATATAGTATTTGCCGACTGCCTCACGCTTCATATATACCCTCGCGGCCTTGTTTAGCTCGAGAAAAAACTTAAGTCCTCCCGCGTGATCGTAATGGGCATGCGATATGACGCAGGCGTCCACTTTCGAAAGATCAACGCCCAAAAGCGTTGCGTTATATACAAAAGAATCGGAAGCCCCGGTGTCAAACAATATCCTCTTGCCGCCGTGCTTGAAATAAAAGCTGAGGCCATGCTCGGCTATATAGCCGGAGCCGCTTCGTTTGCTGTCCTCTATCAATACGATAATCTGCATTGTTCCCTCCCGTTTTCAAGCTCCACTAAGCAAAAATGAACATAACATTGCCCCGGGGTTTGCTTTGCCGTAAACGCCAAGCAGCGCCTTCGCTGCATATATGAAAGAATAAGCCGCGCATCAAGATCTTGCCAGTCTCTGAGAGTTTGCTGAAGGTGTTTTTATTATTGATCATACCGCCGCCTTTTCATAGATTACGGTATCCGATATTATTCTATCACTAGCCGCTGTAAACATCAACCATCTGAAAAACAACTTTGCCTCAATATTGATGGCGGCAAACATTACTATAACTCTATTGCATTTAAAATAATAAACCCCGAAAAAATCGGGCTTTGGTTTTCTGTATAAGATTTAATATGCTAGACTTTCCTGTGACTAGAGCCAGTTGTGTTCGTTTTTGACTTCAATATGTATAGGTCAGGGGCGCCATATACCTGTTCACCGCGTACCAGCGCTGTAGTGTCATCTAAAATAATAGCAAATCCCATACCACAGTTAATACCATCGCTTAAAATATCCTTCAGTGTTTTAGCGGGTGCTGAATCGCTCCGCTCCCTTCGGTCGCTTTCACGCCGCCTCGCCTGCCTTCATCCGCCACTGGCGGCGGCGGGCTCGTGTTCGATTCCCTACCAACTCATTTCCAAACAAAAAGCCGGCGGTTTGCCGGTTAGTAAAATTGGGGCCCCCGCGAAGCACAGCTTCGTGGGGAAAAGGAGGAGCAAGGTAGCGCGCGGATGTTTTGCATAAAGTGCAAAACGGAGCAAAGCGAACTTTGCTCTGACGCGGAGCGGGTGCTGAATCGCTCCGCTCCCTTCGGTCGCTTTCACGCCGCCTCGCCTGCCTTCATCCGCCACTGGCGGCGGCAGGCTAGTGTTCGATTCCTCCATAATCATTTCCAAAACAAATGGCCCCACGAGGGGGCCGTGTGTTTTGGAGCGGGTGATGGGAATCGCTCCGGGGCGCAACTACTTGTATTACTCTCTACGTTTCGTTTGCGCCCCTATCACGCCGCCTCGCCCGCATTCATCTGCCACTGGCAGCGGCGGGCTCGTGTTCGATTCCTCCATCTTAATTCCAAAACAAATGGCCCCACGAGGGGGCCGTTTGTTTTGGAGCGGGTGATGGGAATCGAACCCACGTAACCAGCTTGGGAAGCTGGCACTCTGCCATTGAGTTACACCCGCGAAACGATGAAACTAATTATAGCACATGGCGCTCATTTTGCAATACCTTATCGGCTCTTAGCCTCTGCGTAACAACATAGCCTTTTTAAGCATACATTATTTACGGAAAGCATATAAAACTTTTCACGCGGGTCGGATGTCCGCAGAAAGGAATCGCACATGGCCACAAACAGCGTATCGCTTGAAGGTTACGAGTTCGAACTCAAAGGCTATTGCTTTGGCAAAGGCAAAACTACGGTTATCATAAGCGTTTCTGGCAACGGAAGCACGGCTGCGGCGCTTACCGGATGGATACTCGAGGTAAACCCCGAGGAAGACAAGAAAACCGAGCTTAACATATTATCGTGCGAGAAAAGGAAGGGCAACGGGCCGTGGGTTGCGGCGGTAGCCGAAAATACTACATATGAGCTCATTGGCGATGTCGGCATATCGGGAGTACTCATAGAAGAGCGCGTCGGTGAAGGCGCGGACGATACGGCGGTCGAATTCAGGCTGACATTTGAAGGCGAAGCAGAACCTTTCGCAATTCGTGTAGCTTACATATCGGGTGAAGACGTATTCGTATCCTGCGTTGTCATGGGCCTTGAGCCTCCCGAAAAGCTGTGGCTCACCCCTGTAAAAAAATCATTTTGCCTTTATGTCGTCGTATCGGACGGCTACAAGCCTGAAGTCTGCAAAGCAAATGTCTCTGTATCAAAGAGAGGTGTTTTCCTATCACATGAAAAAGGCTCGTTCAACGTGGACGACGGACAGTTTTCGTCGGTAATGTCTTTAAAAGCCGACGTTGTGGGAAGCGTAAAGGTAATCGCGTCCGTACCTCTTAAAAACTCCACGGCGAGCGGCGATACCGTCTCGGTCTCAGCCTGCGACTGCTTCGAGCTTTGCGAGACGGTGTGTTATCTGAACGGGGATTCTCTTCTTAATATGAGGGATATAGCCGTCAACCCTGTACGCAAATCGTTTGATATGACGCTGCTGAATTCGCGCTGCGGCAAATCGGTATACCGCCTCGACGGAGATTTTATCATAGACTGCAAGCGCTGCGGGCCGGACGCATAAACGCTCCGCGCACCGCAGTAAAACTTCGTCTTGAATCAGCGCAGTAAAAAAACAGACCATATTATGATCTGTTTTTTTATAGGAGACTAGCTTGTTATCGCCTTGTCAAGAACGCTTTCGTAATATTTCTGCGGCCTTACTCCCACCGCGCTGTCGATAACCTTACCGTTCTTTATCACGTAGACGCTGGGTATACTCATGATTCCAAACTGCTCCGCTAGAGCGCGCTGTTCGTCTATGTTGACCTTGCCGATGACAGCCTTGCCTTCGTATTTCTGTGAAAGATTATCGATTGAAGGAGCTATCATCATGCAGGGCGTGCACCACGTCGCCCAGAAATCCAAAAGCACCGGTTTATCCGTATTCATTACTTCCTTAATGTTTTCCAATGTTACCTGTTTCGCCATTATTATCTTCCTTTCTTAAAGAGGGCTTTGCCACCTTGCGTCTTGGTTGTTCCCCTTATTATTACTTTATTTGCTTTGCTGTAAATAAAGAATATAATAACGCGATTTTTTTATCCGTGATAATGTTACATTTAAAGCTAAAATATTTTTAGCATAGAAAAGGCCGATTTTTGCCGATAACTAAGGCTTTCTTGGCAACATTACTTTTCCGCGTTCAAGTTTAAGGATGTTCTTTTCTTCCATCTTTTTGAGCTGCCGCGATATTACTTCTCTTGAAGAGCCAATATCTATAGCCATCTTTTCATGCGTCGTTTTAATCTCGCCCTTCTCGTTGGCGTTTTGCTTTACATACTCCAGAATCCTCTCTTCGATGCTTATGAATATAAGCATTTCAATCGTTTCCATTGACGTGATAAGTTTTTGAGCGAGTGAGTTGAACACAAATGTTTTGAAGGCTTCGCTCCTTGCGAACAGCTCTTTGAATATCTCGGGCGATATTATATAAAGCGTGCTTTGCTGCTCGGCCTTTATAGAAAAGTCGTACTCAACGTCACCCATCGCGCAGATCGACGCCAAAAGGCAGACCTCGCCCTCGCTTATCCTGTAGAGCGTTACTTCCCTTCCCTTTTCGGATATCCGAAACAGCCGCAGGCTCCCTTTTACCACCATAGGAACACCGTTGCAGCGGGTGTGATCGCCCGTCATTATCTGCCCGTTATCCAGCTCTTTTCTAAGCACGGTATCCCGAAGGAGCTTCTTGTCCGCTTCGTTCAACTTCAGATAAAACCCGAACTTCTCAAAAATGTCTTTCATGGATACCCTCCCTTTATTCGATTGTATTCCCCTGTTTCCATTATAATGTTTACTCTGTCAACAATCCAGCCTAATATAATACAATACTTTCTTTTTGTTTACACAATATAGCGACATGTATATAATTATGTAACATAGGGATGTATGATGAAAAAAGCTGTCGTTTTATTTCTGTTGACAATAATTTTACTGATTTCTTCCTGCGTTTCAGATACCGCGGCGTCCGGAGGAGTCGTTATGCGCGGCGAACGCCCTTATATCACCGATCTGGAGTCTTATTATAAAGATGAAGAAATAGTATACGTTACAAAGAGCGGCAAGAAATATCACAAGGAAGGCTGCCCGCATCTTAGATCCTCAAAGATAATGATATCGCTCGAGCAGGCGCTGATGGAGGGCAAAGAGCCCTGCAGCAGATGCTTTTGGGATAATGCGTCAATCAAAGAGCCTGATTGAACCGGGCGATGCGCCACTCTCCTTCGTCTGTGTCAAAATCAACAATGCTCAGCCCTGCCATACTCGTTTTAAACTTATACCGCATATACGGCGGCAGCCCGAGTATATTGCACAAAAGTATTCTTATAAATCCGTCGTGGCTTACCACCATGATGTTTCCCTTCTCGTATTTCATTTGGTTCATAAAACTGTCCTGCCTCTTAAAGACGTCAGCGCCGCACTCACCTCCCGGAAACTCAACGTCCTCTTTGTGCTCCAAAAGCTTCTTCCAGAACTCCGGAAATACCTCCATTGCCTGCTCTTGCGTCATGCCCGCGAGCTTTCCGATATTCATCTCGTTGACGCGCCCGTCGACAATTATCGGAAGGCCTTTTAACTGCGCCGCAGGCAACGCTGTCTGATACGTCCTTTGATATTCGCTGACGATGATCTTGCTGATATCGATATTTGAAAAGTATTCCGCAACTCGGACGGCGTCGTCCATCCCCTCTTCGCTCAAGGGTTCGTCAGTGAATCCCAGAGCTTCATTGTAGTAATTACTCTTTGCTTTATGGCCGTGCCTAACAAAATAAATCATATAAACCTCACATAAACGCCCGTAACGGAACTTCAAATTGCGCTCAGAGCTCATCAATTGCTGCTAGCAGCTCGCGCCTCAGTTTCCACACGTTGCATCCCGTATTGCTTACAGCCGTTATCCCGATGCCGCTTTCTATGTCATAGCCAGATATAAAGCTTACGCCCGGGTCCTGCCCCTGAATATACGGCGTATACGAACCGTCTTGCGTACACTCGAGCCACACGCCGCAGCCGTAATACTGACCGCCGCCGCTCTGCGGCTTCATCATCTCGCTCAGCATGACGTCTGAGATAAGCCTTTCCTCCAGCAGTCCCATCCAGAACCTGTCTATATTCGTAACTGTGGTATATGCTCCACCCGCGCCCGTTCCCTTGGCGTCGACGCTGTATATGTTCGTATAGTATTCCTGCCGCTCTTCGTCCCATATGTATGCGTTTGCGCACTTGGCGGGCAGCCTGTCCAGCTCAAAGTATCCCGTGCCCGCCATGCCGCACGGCTCAAATACGCTCTTGCGCAGAAACACGTCAAACGGCATAGACGTTAACTTTTCAATTATAAGCCCCAGCACAACGTATCCTGTGTTGTTATACTGAAACCGCTCTCCTTTGGGGTGCATCATAGGTTTGTCGATGAACAGAGGGATAAGATCCTCGTTAGTCCTTATCTTATAATTCGGGTAGTCCTTCCACAGATCGGCATATTCCGTCATCACGCTTTCGTCGAAATAGTCGGGAATACCCGACGTATGATTGAGAAGCTGCTTAACGGTAATACCCCTGTCGATGCTCTTAAGGTCAAAATCCAGAAGTTCCCCTATAGTGTCGCCAAAGCTTAACATGCCCTGCTCTATGAGCTGTAATATGCCGACCGCAACGAACACCTTGCCCGCCGAAGCGGTGGGGAACCTTGTACCCGTTTCGTTCGGTATCCTGTTCGGCATATCGGCATAGCCATACGCACGCTCGAAAATTACTTTATCGCCTTTTCTTATCAGGATGCAGCCGCTGAAGTCGTTACTTATTATACTGTCTGATAACATAATGTCACTCTTTCATATGTTCTGGATTACAGAAACATACTTTGAAAATATATCAACATACCTGGACGAAAAGGTTATGCTTGTGATCTCTGAATATGGTATGCGGTATGGCTCCTCCTGCCATATGCCGTCCGAGTCAAAGTGCCTCACATACGCAAACCTGTTATAAATCTTCTCTATGCGCCCTATAACATAGTGCCACTCTTTTTCATCAAGGCTTTCTTTCTCAACGATTATATTCTTCCCAGTCAATTTCAGGCTCTCAAACACCGACTTCCAGCTGCTTATATCAACCGGAGGCATTTCGATCTTGTCCGTTATACCCTCCATCTGAAGTATTTTGTCACACATATCGTCTTTTGCTTTTATCTTCTTTATGTCTTTTATGCGCCCTACAGTATATCCGTCCAAAATAAAGTCGTCTTCATTAGCCGAAAGAAAGAGTATATCCGTATTTTATAACGGAATCATATTCTTATAATAATAATCGTATTTGAAATAAACGCTGCAGATTTTTCTGTGCTCAATGCACTGAATAATCAGTTCTTTCATTTGCGCTTTTGTCATGATACATCTCCATTATTTACCTTGTGATTAATGTAGCATACTATGTCCCCATAAACAAGTCCCGATATAATAACAAAGAGCAGGTTTCGTTAAAGCCTGCTCCTTTTGATAAAGTGTTATTTACTTATTTGCCCTCGCCCTGTCGCTCTTGCCCAGCAGCGCTTTTCGAAGCCTTATGCTCTTGGGCGTCACCTCCACGAGCTCGTCGTCCGCTATAAACTCCAATGACTGCTCAAGCGACAGTATCGTCGCGGGCGTTAGTTTCAGCGCCTCATCCGCGCCGGACGCGCGCATGTTCGTCATCTGCTTTTTTTTGCAGACGTTTATTATCATGTCGTCGGCGCGAGCGTTCTCTCCCACTACCATACCCTCGTATACGCTGACTCCGGGGCCTACAAACATCCTGCCTCGCTCCTGCGCGTTAAACAGTCCGTACGACGTTGTCTCGCCTCTCTCGTGCGCGATGATAGAGCCCCTCTGGCGCTCGGGTATGTCACCCGCCCAGTCGCGGTATCCGCAAAAGATATGGTTCATAACGCCGTTTCCCTTTGTGTCCGTCATAAACTCGCTGGCGTAGCCTATGAGCCCTCTCGCGGGTATATTGAACTCCAGCCGGGTGCTGCCGCCCTCGGTCTTCATGTCCACCATCTCGGCTTTCCTTACGCTGAGCTTGTCCATCACGGCGCCGGTGTAATCCCCCGGAACGTCTATCATCAAAAGCTCATAAGGCTCCTGAACCTTTCCGTGCTCCTCTTTCAGTATAACGCGCGGCCTTGATACGGCGAACTCGTACCCTTCGCGGCGCATAGTCTCAATAAGTATCGACAGATGCAGCTCTCCCCTGCCCGACACCTTGAACGAGTCGGTCGTCTCCGTCTCCTCGACTCTTAGGCTCACATTAGTCTCTAGCTCGCGAAACAGCCTCTCACGCAGATTGCGCGACGTGACCCATTTGCCCTCCTGCCCCGCGAACGGGCTGTTGTTTACCATGAAGTTCATCGACACAGTAGGCTCGTCTATCTTTACGAACGGCAGCGGCTCGACTGCTTCCGGGTCACATACCGTCTCTCCTATGTTTACGCCCGGTATTCCCGCAATCGCGACTATGTCTCCCAAACTCGCTGTTTCCGTTTCTCGCCGCTTCAGCCCCGCAAACTCAAACAGCTTGGTTATTTTTACGTTCTGCACAGTTCCGTCGTCCTTGCAGAGAACCGCCAGTGTGCCTCGTTTTGCCGTTCCGCGCTCTACCCTGCCTATGGCTATCCTGCCGAGGTAATCATCGTAGTCTATGTTCGATATCAGCAGCCTGAAGGGTCCGTCTTCTTCGCCTTCGGGCGCGGGAACGTGCTTTATGATCGCGTCAAACAGCGCGAATATATCGTTTTCCTGTCCGTCCGCGCTCATCGACGCCGTGCCGTCTTTTGCCGACGCATAAACTACGGGGAAGTCCAGCTGGTCCTCCTCGGCGTCGAGCTCGATAAAAAGATCGATGACGCCGTCCACCACCGCCTCCGGCCTTGCGCCCGGCCTGTCTATCTTGTTGATGACGACCATTACGTGCTTTTTCATCGCGAGCGTCTTTTTCAGCACGAACCGCGTCTGAGGCATGCACCCTTCAAACGCGTCGACGAGCAGCAGCACGCCGTCGACCATAGTCAGCACGCGCTCCACCTCGCCTCCGAAATCGGCGTGACCCGGAGTATCTACGATATTTATCTTCGTATCCTTGAAACTCACGGCGGTATTTTTCGCGAGTATCGTAATACCGCGCTCCTGCTCTAAGTCCTCGCTGTCCATCACGCGTTCGCGCACCGCCTCGTTAACGCGAAACGTGCCTGATTGCCTGAGCATCTGGTCTACGAGCGTCGTCTTTCCGTGGTCTACATGCGCCACTATAGCTATGTTTCTTATGCTTTCCTGCTTCATATGTTCCTCTTAAATTTTTTCAGCCGAACTCGATTATATGCTTTTACCTGCGATAATACAAGAAAATTATATACGAGGCCTTTGTTATGCACGACGTTGAAGAATATGCCCAATGTCTACTTTATAACCCCGTCTATATGTATGAACCTTATCTTTTTATACTCGTAGGACGACAGCGGCCTGTCAAGGCTGTCATATGTGTGCGTGCAGATGAGTACGTTGTCCAGGGCGGGGACCTTGCCTGCGGAAACGATGATTTGAGAGTGTGAAAACCTCGCCGGTTCGTCCGCGAACTGCGACACATCCCCCGGCTGCACGTTTTCGATGGAAACCTCGGTGCCTATGGGCCCCATGCCCTCCTTGCGAACGAGAAAGTTATAGAGGTACGGCACGCCCGTCCACGACGGGGTGCGGTTACCGGCGTTTATGTAATACCACCCGAACGTAGGCTTATAGTTCATCACTCCGCTTCCGGCGTACAGGCACTGCGAAACGAAGTTCGTGCAGTCTCCGCCGAGGCTGTCAAAGTTGTAGTATTTCGGGTTGCGCGATAGTGCCCACGCCCTTGCGTATTCGACCGCGGCTTCACGGTCATATGCAGTTACCATATAAAAACCCCCCGCATGATATGATGGTTTATACTATGCGGGGGAATTCTGATATGTCGCTATATTTACTAATATACACAGCCACTTTATTTTTATCACTTTGCCTAGTGTAAAAAATCACAAACTATTCCACAACTAATTGCATCACGATATGGATAAACTAAAGCATCAAGTGAAAAAAATTCGCCTAGCAAATAAATATTATATTTGGTATTATCGGTATACTTTAATTCTTCAAGTTCTTTAATATAATCGTCTTTTAAAAATCTGATATTATCTTTATAAGTGTTGTTTTAAGGATTAAAGTATCTTCTGGTTTTTCGCTATCGTCAACCTCCATTTCTTGTAATTGTGTCATTTCAAGTTCTGGTGGTGTCTGCCCCTGTCCACCATAAATATAAATACTGCGCCCTACATGATAGTGCACATACTGTAAAAATTCTGCTGTTGTTTTCATGTCTGCTCCTGTTGTAATATGTAAATATAAATTATTTTTTGGAAGGTGTAATATGAATATTACTGATACTAGTGGGTTTAATTGGGCATTATTAGTTAATACTATAGTTGCACTTATTGCTATTGCAGGTTTCGTTTTTTCAATTATTGTTAGTAAAAAAACACTTAGTAAAACTGACAAACAACTAGAACTATCTAAAAATGCATTAACACAAACAAATGAATTATTTAAAAGACAAATTGATTTTCAATTTCTTGAAAAAAAACATAACCTTTTTAGATATTTTTATTGGTTCTTTAATCCAAGATATTTAATTAATAAAGAATTATCTGATGAAGAAGTAAATACATTTCTTGATAATTCTTCTTTTCTTCTAAATTTATCAAGTAATGATGATGATTTTATATTTATGAATGAATTACAAAAATATGTTAGTCATCTTAGTGGCGCATCATTACCCGATTATACTGATAAATATGTTAAAGAAATAGAAGAAGAATGGAAAGATAGAGTAAGTCAAGATAATTATATTTTATTAGCTTTTTGTCTCTATATAAATGAATTAAAATGCAATGCGTTAAGCGCCAATTCCTTTGCCGTTTATTTATCTGCTGAAGATATGAAATAAACAGAGCGCCGATTTGCACAGCGCTCTGTTTTACACATAGTTCCCTATTAAATTTATCTTTTATCGAAATATTTCTGATGCTATTTTTCTGATAACATCTTTTACTATTTGCTCTTTTTGTTCATCTGTATGTAATTTATATATACTATCAATAATACTAATTTCTAAATTACCTAAATCCATAAATGCCATTCTTGTTTACCTCTCTTGTTATTATTTTAATCCTTATACCCATTTCGCAATCGTACATTGCATCGAAAATTTCATCTGGAAGCGCCAGCACTTGTTCACGTGTTAAAACTGGCGCATAAGACATTACTACTTCAATTTCACTGCTCGCATAGCGTATCCCTCGCCCGGAAACTTTCCTTTGTAAGGATTTTACGTTAACACTTTTACCCCCGGCCCGGACAGCATGCTCCTTCCGCCCGAGAGTTTTTTGACCTCTATCTGCGCGTCTATGCGCTCTTTGAGAGCGCCCACGTGCGATATAACGCCTACGAGCTTACCCTCACGGTTGCCGAGCGACGATAGCGTCTGCAGCGCGGCCTCAAGGTAGTCATCATCGAGAGACGCAAACCCCTCATCTATAAACAGCGAGTCTATCCTAGCCTTGCCGGAAGACATCTCGGACATGCCTAACGCCAGCGCCATGGAGACTATAAAGCTCTCGCCGCCCGATAGGTTGGAAACAGGCCTCCTGTCGCCCGCCTGATAGTTGTCGGCTACTGCAAGCTCAAGAGGCTTCACTTTGTTTGAGGTATCACGCACGAGCACGTACCTGTCCGTCATCCTCATAAGGCAGTTGTTAGCGTACCTCAGCAGCACTTCGAACGTATACCCCTGGGCCATGCGGCTGAATTTTATTCCATTCTCGGAACCGATAAGAGCGTTCAGCCTGTCCCATTTAGAGCAGGTCAGCACCTGCTTTTTCTCGCTCTTCTTAAGTTCGCCCATCTCCTTTACGCTCTTTGCGTTGTCCGACAGCATCTGCCCTACGGCGCCGCGCCTTGCTGTCTCTTTTGAGACGAGCTCTCCCAATACCCGCACGGCAGAGATGAATACTCGGGCGCTACCCTTCGTACACTCATCAAGCCCGACACAGAGAGCGCAGAATTCTTCATGCGACTGCCTTATTCCTTCTTCTTCGGAACATGCAGCTTCGCAAGCGATAGAGGCCTCGGCTTTCGCCTTGGAATATTCCTCTTCAAGCGACATGCCCTTAGCTTTTACGGACTCTGCTGCGCGGGCTATATCCTTTTTGTTCTGTTCGGCGTCCCGCTCGGCGCGCTCTTTGCGCTCGCGGCAGGTGTCCTTTTGCTTCCGGGCGCTCTCCGCGGCCTCCGCGGCTTTCTCTTCTTCATCGTCGGCGTCTTTGCCGCCGAACAACTTTGCGCGCTGTGCCTTAAGCTCTGCGCACACCTTTTCCGCCTCGCCTCGGCTTGCTTTAAACCCGTCGGCCTGGCGCTCTATATCCTCGATAAACAGCTTTGCGCTCTCCACCGCGGCCACGTCCCTGTCCGTCTCGCTCATCTTCTCCGTCTGACTAACGACGTTTTGAGACGCCTCGTTGAGTTTTCCGAGCAAGACTGTATTCGCGCGCATAATTCGCTCCGCTTCGGAAAGTTTTTGCTCTATGTCCTTTGCGGGGCAACCGCTCTGTGTGGAATACTCTTCCCCGAAAGGTTTCAGGTCTTCGCTCATTTTATTTATTATATCGCTGTTCTCTTCTATCAGCGCCTCATAGTCGGATATATGCTTTTTTACGGCGGCGAGCTCCTGATGCGCAGCCTTTATCAGCCTTGTTATATCGTCCTTCTTGCTTTGAGCCTCGTTAAGATAACCGGCGTTATATTCTTTGCCTTCACTTGGGTGCTCCGTCGAGCCGCACAGCGGGCAGGGTTTACCCGCCTCCAGCTTCATGCGCTCTTCGCCGAACCGCTGCTCAAGCCTTGCGTACACGAGCCTTTCTTCCGCCGTTTTCTCATCGGCCTCCAGTTTTTTAAGCCCTTCTGCCAGTTCCGTTTCCCGCTGCCGCTCCTGCTCAAGCTTTTGCTTTGCCTGCTCAGCGGATTCGCGCGCCCGCTCTATTGCGAGCATTACGCGCAGCGCGTCCTGCCTCCTGTTCCAATACGCTTCGTCCCTGCCCTGAAGGTTTTGTTTTATCTCCTCAAGCACAGCCTGCCGGGCTGCGGCAGCCTTGTTCAAAGAGGCCTTAGCGCCGGAGCGCATTTTCTCGCCCGCGTCCGGGGAATCGTAAAGCTCTTTAAGCTCGTCCGCTCCCGCGTCAGGGAAGTATTTTAAAAACAGCGCTTTAAGCTCCTTTTTTCTCGCCAGTATTTTATCCGCTGCCTCGGCCGACTCTCTGTCCAGCCTCGTCATCTCCGCGTTCTGAGCAGCAATCCTGTAGTCGAGCTCCCTCACAGCTTTCAGCGTCTTTTGAAGCTCCGCAAGCGCGCGCATTAATTGTTTCTCATCAGCCTCAGCCTGCTCAAACTTCTTTATGTTTACCGCAAGCGACTCAGCCAGCGCCCCCGAAGCCGATTCATAGCCTTCAAGCTCTCTGCCGAGCTTTTCAATGTCTAAGCAGGCGTCCCTGCACGCCGCGAACCTGCCCTGCAGCCCTGCGTGCACTTTTACGGCGTCCGCAAGCAGCCGTTCCTCCTGTTCGAGCGACTGTATCTGCGATTCGTCGAGCACGCGCAGAGCCTGCATCCTTTCCTTTATCTTTTCAAGAGCCGTCTTCTCGCTCTTTGTCCGCTCATATACCGCAGCGGATATTTCGCGGTATATGTCCATGTCGGATATCTGCTCGAGTATCGCCGCGCGCTCGTTAGTATCCGCCTTTAAAAACTCGGCGAACCTGAACTGCGCGAGCATTATGGAGCGCGTGAACTGACTGTACGTGAGCCCCGTTATCTCGACTATCTTCTCGCCCGCTTCCTTTATTGACGAAGCTATAACGCCCGCGGTGCCGTCGGCGCTGTATTCGAGTATCTCGCGTTTGACGGGGCGGAACGGCTTTTCGCCTTTGCCCCGCTGGTGCGTAAACGACGCCTTATACCTCTTGCCGCGCGATGTAAACACGGCCTCGGCGAGGCAGCCCGCACAGTTCTTGTTCATTATCTCGTCCTGCGTCTCGCTTATCGTTTCTATTCTCGGCGTCTTGCCGTAAAGCGCGAGGCAGATGGCGTCGAGCACCGTAGTCTTGCCCGCTCCCGAAGGCCCTGTTATAGCGAACAGCCCTTCCGAGTATCTGCCGTCAGTAAAGTCTATCTCGAACCTGCCCGACAGCGAGTTGATATTCTCGATTATTACTTTTTCTATCCGCATCAGCCCGCCTCCTCTATACCCGCGACTATCTCGTTGAAGCAGTCTATAAGCTCCTTTTTGTGCTCGTCGGTAAACACGTTTCCCTCTATGCAGCGAAGGAACACGTCCTGCACCGCGAGCGTGTCCAGCGTCTCTCCCTGCGCCGCTTCGAGTATGCCGGACAGCACGGCGTCGTTGCGAATGCCCAGCACATGCGCATTTCTGTCCCTGACCGCCGCGAATATATCAGCCGACAGAGAGGGCAGTATCTCCTTGCCTGTGTACGTAACCTCGAGCCAAACGTCCTCGTCTGCAGCCCTGCTTATCTCGTCCATTAAGGCCGCGTATTCTCCGCTCACGGCCTTCATGCGCTGGAACACGGGCACCTCTATCCGGTTTATCCGCAGTTCGTTCTCAAAATCAGCTTCTATAATATATTTCGCCGCCTCGAGCTCCGAAAAACTCATGTGAAGCGGCGAGCCGCAGTAACGGATGTTGTCCCTGCCCGCTACGCGCTGCTCCCCGTGTATGTGCCCGAGCGCCACGTAGTCTATCGTCTCCGGGAATATATCGGCGCCCACCTGCCCGAGGCTGCCCACATAGAGCTCCCTTACGCAGTCGCCTTCCGCCCTTGCCGCGCCCTGCGCAAACAGGTGCCCCGTGGCTATTATGGGGAGCTTGCCGCCAAACGCGTTTTTAACACTTACAGCCCGCTCGGCCACCTCGCGGTAAAACGCCGCCGTCGCCGCCGCTATCCGCTCGTCGCTCGAAACGGTGTCGTCTTCTATCCTTATCATCTCGTTCTTTCTAAGGTACGGCACGGCGCAGCACACAGCGCCGGGTTTTCCGCTGCTGTCCCGCATCACTATAACGTGCCTCTCCGGCTCGGAAGCAAGCCCTATAGTGTGTATGTTAAGGCGTTCGAGCACTCCGGCCGGAGCCTCCAGAAGCCCCGGAGAGTCGTGGTTGCCCGCAACGACAATAACCGTTTTACAGCATGTCCCCAAGAGCGACGTCAGAAAATCGTAGTACAGCCTCTGCGCCGCGCCTCCCGGAGCGTTAGTGTCGAAAACATCTCCGGCGACGATAAGCGCGTCTACGCTCCGCTCCGTTATCTGCTCCGTGAGCCAGCCAAGGAACTTCTCATGCTCTTCGTTTCGTTTTTTGCCGTACAGCGCGTGACCTATATGCCAGTCGGATGTGTGCAGTATCTTCATACCGTCCTCCGGTCCAGAATTGGTGGGTGTTGCATAAATATAGCTTATTCTATCATGAGGGGCAGGCGGTTTCAATGCAGGTGTCATTCCAGTGGCAATACAAAAGGGAGCATGCTTTTGCATACTCCCCAATTATCGTTGCAGCTTTACAGCTTGACCGAAGCGAACCTCTCCATGGCCTTCTCGGTGTTCTCCCTCGTGTTGAACGCGGTCAGTCGGAAATACCCTTCGCCAGCGCGTCCGAAGCCCGCGCCCGGCGTACCCGCTACGCCCGCGTCAAGCAGCCTGTCAAAGAACTCCCACGACGGCATGCCGCCCGGAGTCTTCAGCCATATATACGGAGAGTTCACCCCGCCAAAGCACTCTATGCCGATACTTTTTAGGCCCTCGAGTATCACTTTTGCGTTTCCGAGATAGAAGTCTATCGTCTCCGTGATCTGCTGTTTGCCCTTGTCCGAATAGCACGCGAGGGCGCCCTTCTGCGTAATATACGGCACGCCGTTGAACTTCGTCGTGTGCCGCCTGTTCCACATGGACGCAAGAGAATGCGTCTCGCCGTCGCCGTCAATACCAAAAAGGCTTTTGGGTATTACGGTAAACGCGCACCTCGCGCCCGTGAACCCCGCCGTCTTCGAGAAACTGCGAAACTCAATTGCGACGTCCTTCGCGCCCTCTATCTCGTATATGCTGTGAGGGATATCGTCCTCGCGTATGAACGCCTCGTACGCCGCGTCGAACAGTATCAGCGCTCCCGTCTTTTTGGCGTAATCGACCCATGTTTTAAGCTCGGCCTTTTTGAGCACCGTGCCTGTCGGGTTATTCGGATAGCAAAGATAGATTATATCGACGGGCTTGTCCGGCAGCGGCGGTTTAAAACCGTTCTCCGCCGTGCACGGAAGATACGTGATGTCGGAATACGCTCCGCTCTTCTCGTCGAAGTCGCCCGAGCGCCCGGCCATGACGTTCGTATCTACATATACCGGATAAACGGGATCGAGTACGGCAACGCCGCACATCGGCGAAAACAACTCCTGTATGTTGCCAGTGTCGCACTTCGCTCCGTCCGACACGAATATCTCGTCGGGGGCTATGCCGAGCCCGGCGTAGTCGCTTTGGGCTATGGCTTCCCTCAGCCACGCGTAGCCCTGCTCGGGGCCGTAGCCGTGAAAACCGCTCTGCGTCGCCATATCGTCTACCGCGCTCTTCATAGCCTCCGTCACGGCCTTCGGCAGCGGGCGGGTAACGTCGCCGATGCCGAGCTTTATTATATCGCTCCTGTTGTGCGCCGCAATCCTCTTTGCCATCTCGGAAAAAAGGTAGCTGCCTTTGAGCCTTAGATAGTTCTCGTTTATAAGTACCATTGCGCTCTCCTTTGTTTATCTTTCCCTAATTCTACAGTCATAAGACGCGTTCGTCAACGGTCACCTGCCCGGTATGTGCAGGGTTACGCCCGGCACGAACGCTCCCGGTTTAAAGTCGCGGTTGGCAGCGAGAAGGCTGCTCACCCGAAGCCCGAACTTATCGGCGACCGATACGAGCGTGTCGCCCGGCTGCACGGTATAGCGCGTCCCGAACGGCTGCGTTTTCCTGACTGTGACCCTTTGGCCTTCCTTAAGCCGCATAGGGTTGATGCCGGGGTTCAGCGCGCAGAATGTGGATACGTCCATATCATACCTTCTCAGCACGCTTGCAAGCCTTTCGTTACTGCCGAGAGTATAGTAAGCTATAAGCTGCTCGGGCAGCGGCAGTATTATCACCTGTCCCGGTATATAGCGCGACGGGTTTAAAAACGGATTGTGCTGCAGCAGCGTCTCCACGGATACGCGCGCCCGCTTCGCTATCTTATAAAGCGTTTCGCCGCGTTTTATCGTATAAAACACGCCCTTTGAGCATCCTCCCGTTTTGGAAGGTATCTTTACCCTGCACCCTTGTGTGACGGCAGGCATGTCGTTTATATCCTTCAGCTCCTTTTCGCTTACCTGAAACTTCTGCGCGACGGAAGAAAACGTGTCTCCCATCGCGGCGTAGTATTCAAAAAAGCAGTGCGGACACTCCATGTTAATCGCTCCGAACGTTTATTATATAACAGTCTATTTTTTAACGTTTGCATTAATTCCTTTGTCCTGAAACCTGCGATTCTGTTAATGAGAGGGGTGGTATTTTGGGCGGATATGTTGCATTTTGCATTGTCGATTGATAAAATGTTTACTAATCCAAAAAAGAAGGCAGAGACAATGCACATTCAAGAAGAGATAAGGCGGCTCAAGGAAGAGAAGAACGCGATAATACTCGCGCATTACTACCAGACGGACGACATACAGGACGTCGCGGACATGGTGGGCGACTCGTACGGCCTCAGCAAAAAGGCAAGGGACAACGACGCTGAAACTATAGTTTTCTGCGGCGTAAAATTCATGGCCGAGAGCGCGAAGATACTTAGCCCGCATAAAAAGGTGCTTCTGCCCGTGATGGAAGCGGGCTGCCCCATGGCAGAGATGGTAACGCCAAAGGATATATCGAAACTCCGGAAAGCATACCCGGGCGCAGCCGTCGTCACCTACGTCAACTCAACGACGCAGGTTAAGGCCGTAAGCGACATATGCGTTACGTCGTCCAACGCCGTTAAGGTGGTAAAGTCGCTGAAAGAGAAGCAGATAATCTTCGTACCCGACCAGAACCTTGCGAGCTATGTCGCGTCACAAGTTCCCGAAAAGGAGATAATACCGTTTACAGGATACTGCATAGTGCACCACCGCGTTGATGAAAGCGACGTGGAAGACGCGAAGTCCGCAATACCAGACGCGCTGCTTCTCGTTCATCCCGAGTGCCCCCCGTCCATAGTTAAGCGTGCCGATTACGTGGGCAGCACGGCCGGGATAATAGATTACGCGCGGCGCTCGGACGCAAAGAAGTTTATAATAGGCACAGAGATGGGCATACTCCACGTCTTAAAGAAGGAGAACCCTGACAAGCAGTTCTTCCTCTTGACGTCAAAGCTGCTGTGCGCGAACATGAAAAAGACGAAAATAACCGATGTGCTTGACGCTCTCAAGTTTGATCGGCATGAGATAACGCTAAGCAGTGAGATTATTGAAAAGGCTAAAGCGAGCCTTGACAGAATGCTTGAGGCGTAGCGGATTCCGGAGTAGAACTTCGGGGTAAAAAGCCAAAGGCTTTTGGGGTGGAGATGAAAAGATATATATGCAACACAACCGGCAGCGAAGTTGAGACCCATGATATCGATGTTGCTGTAATCGGAAGCGGCCTCGCCGGAATGTACGCGGCGCACCACTTAAGCCGCTCTCTCTCGTGCGCAGTTTTCACAAAGGACATTATCGAGACGAGCTCTTCGTCGCTTGCACAGGGGGGCATAGCCGCCGTTACGGAGCGCGACGACAACTTCACATATCATTTTGAAGATACCATGACCGCGGGCGCGGGCCTATGCGACCCTGAGGCGGTGCGCGTTATCGTCGAGGAAGGCCCGAAGGAGATAACCGAGCTTTTAAAGCTCGGCGCGAATTTCGATCTCGACAGCAGCGGCAATCTGCTGACGACGCGTGAAGGCGGGCACGGCATGAACCGCATACTGCACGCGGGCGGCGACGCCACTGGTCTTGAGATGGTAAGGACGTTAAAGAAGACGGTAAAGAACTTAGGCAACATAACGATATACGAAAACTCGTTTGTCAGCGACATCATAACGGAAGATAACAGAGTCTGCGGCCTGATGGTGTTCATGGGCGGAAAGTGGCACCTGTTCAGGACAAGCTATGTAATAGTGGCCACAGGCGGCCTCGGGCAGATATACAGATACACCACAAATCCCGCGATAGCCACAGGCGACGGGTTCGCTCTGGCGCAGCGCGCGGGAGCGGCGCTCGAGCTCATGGAGTTCATACAGTTTCATCCGACAGGGCTTTACACAATAGAGAACCGCAACAGGCAGTGTTTCCTTATATCAGAGGCCGTTCGCGGCGAAGGCGGCTTGCTATTCAACGACGCGGAAGAGCGTTTCATGGAGGGCAGGCATCCTCTTGCGGAACTCGCGCCGAGAGACATTGTCGCAAGAGAGATATACGCAGAGATACAAAACCAGGATTCCCCGTATGTGCGGCTCGACATTACGCACAAGCCCGCGGATTTCATAATAAAGCGCTTCCCGACGATATACAGCAAATGCCTTGAGTACGGCATAGACATAACGAAGCAGTTCATACCCGTAGGGCCGGTGCAGCATTATATGATGGGCGGAGTCAGGACGGGGCTCTGGGGCGAAACGAACGTTAAAGGCCTTCTTGCCTGCGGCGAAGCCGCCTCCACCGGCGTGCACGGCGCGAACAGGCTCGCGAGCAACTCTACGCTCGAATGCCTTGTGTTCGGGCGAAGGTGCGCTTACGTTATAAACGGCGGATACGAAAAGCGAAGCACAGACATCCCCGTGCCACGCGATACGGCAGCGGCTATCAAAGATACAGACGCCGCCGACAGGATAATAGACATCAAGGGCATAATGGTTAAATACTGCGGCATACTGCGTAACGGCAAAGACCTTTCTCACGGGCTGAAACGGGTGCAAAAAATACTTGACGATATAGAAGACGTAAAGCTCACATCGATAAAAGAGATGGAGCTATACAACATTGCTATGGTCGCTGCGCAGGTTTTGAAGGGAGCGCTTGAGCGAAAGGAGTCGGTAGGGGCGCACTACCGCACGGATGAGAATGATAGATAACGCATATCTTACGAGATTCATAGAGTCGGCTCTTGCCGAAGACATCGGCACGGGCGACATAACAACGCTCAGCACCGTGCCGCAGGGCACGATGGTCTCGGGCAGCTTTTTTGCCAAAGCCGACGGCGTGCTGTGCGGAACAGACGTCGCGAAGGCCGTGTTCTTGTTCATCGATCCGGATATTAATGTTCAGTTTTCGGCGAAAGACGGCGATACCGTCCGCAAAGGCGATATAATAGGCACGATATCGGGGCGCGCGGTTTGTGTGCTTCATGGAGAGCGCCTCGCTCTCAACATGCTGCAGAGAATGTCGGGCATAGCGACAAAGGCGAGAGAAGCAGCCGATAAAGTAAAAGGCTTTGAGGTTAAGATACTAGATACGCGCAAGGTGACTCCGGGTCTTCGCGTATTCGAAAAGTATGCCGTACGCGCGGGCGGAGGGCACAACCACAGGTTTTCGCTGTCCGACGGAATACTGATAAAGGACAACCACATAAAAGCGGCGGGCGGTATTACGAACGCCGTAATAGCCGCAAAGGATTACGCTCCTCACACTTTGAAAATCGAAGTGGAAGTCGAGACGCTGGAGCAGGTAAAAGAAGCGCTCGAAGCGGGCGCGGATATAATTATGCTCGACAACATGACGACTGATATGATGCGCGAGGCAGTAAAACTTATAGGCAAAAAGGCCCTTGTGGAAGCCTCGGGCAACATGGACGAAAAAGACCTTCGTGAAGTCGCGTCGACCGGGGTCGATTATATTTCAATAGGAGCGCTTACGAACTCATTGAAGCCGCTCGATATTAGTTTGAAGTTATATTAGTTTTCTCCTTTATTCTACCAGTAGCATTACGAAATTAACCGTTTATGCTTTTACAGCAATATGCAGTTCATTTATTATCCTATTATAATCATTAATATATGTCTTTTACTCTTTGGAATTATAATGGTAAACTATTAGTGATGATTTCCAAGAGAGGTGGTTACTGTGGAAAATATATTATTTGATTTTACATCAGGAGAATGGGACAATCAGCTCTTAGAAACACTAAAAGATAATAAAAGAAAAAGTTATAGTGTATTAATAAAAAAAGATAAAGCGTATGTTTCTTTTATAACGTGTAATGATATTAAATATATGTGCATTTATTTTTGTAAAAACGAAGAGGAAGTCGTTAGCTGTTTAAAGCAAAATAAAGATATTATGTTGGATTATTGTTACATTAAAGATTTTCAAACTACAAAAAAAGAACAATACTCAATTGACATATTTAGTGCCAAGTATTCTTTTTTGGATGGTTCTGTTTCTTTTTACGGTACACAATTTGGTGAAGCCGATTTTAGTTATAGCGATTTTTGTGATAATAAAATTAGCTTTGAGAATTGTTTATTTAAAAGTCATGTGAATTTTTATAAAACACATCTAGGAAAAGATAAATGTAATTTCTTATGTGCAAGATTTGGAGGAGGGGAGATTCGTTTTTGGGGTACTGAAATTGGATCAATTGACTTCACGCATGCATTGTTTGATGGTGGTAGTATTGAATTCTTAGGAGCAAATGCTGATTCGATTATTTTTATACATAATAAACTCAATATACATATAAATTTAATGATGAATGGATTGAAAGAATTAGTTTTGACTGACTGCATTATTGAAAAGACAATAACCATAAATGAAAATATAAAGCTAGAAGAATTATCACTATCCTTTTTAACTATTTTGGGGAGTATAAGAATTAAATGGTGTAATAATATTTACAAAGCGATAAAAACTGGAGGTTTCAAACTAAATAAAGATAAAAAATATCGTTATAATTCTCAAGGCCTAGCCGATCAATTTCTCATTCTTAAAGAAAATTTTCATAGAATAGGTTATTATGAAGACGAGGATGCCGCCTATCGCGCATATATGAAATTTAACACCAATAAATTTCCAAAATGTTTTTTGAAAGTGTTCGGCTTTATTGGCGGATATGGAACACGCGCATGGAGCATTTTAATAGCGTCAATAGTTATTATTTTGGGCTACGGTGCTTTCTATTTCTATTCTTTAAAAGGAGTTTTTTCATGCTTCTGGGATGCAACATATCAAAGTGCTCTCACATTCCTCACATTAGGTTTTATTAATTCCAATACTCTTGGTAGTGAAATAATGACTATAACCGAAGGTTTTCTGGGTCTTACACTCATGTCATATTTTACTGTATCTCTAGTAAGAAAAATATTGAGATAATGTAAGCAAACCCCTATGTCTTTAGCCCATAACCTTTTGATTATTATTATCAGTATTAAATTAATTAGCCTTAAGTTTTCATGATCCAACCCCGCCCTTTGCCTTGTCCTCTATTAGCGACATCAGAGGATACATGTTGTTGTACTGTTTTTGCAGAAACAGCTTGCTTCCCTTCTCATAAAGATAGTTTGTTCATGCCTGCGTTTATATAAACGACCTTATAATAATAAAAAACCACCCCACCAAGACTTCTGTCCCAATGGGGCATATACATCATAATTAAGCCATAAAAAGCTCGATGTCATCCTCAACCGTGCCGATGCCGGCGATGCCGAACTTTTCCACAAGAACGCCCGCCACGTTGGGCGACAGGAAGCTCGGCAGCGTAGGCCCAAGATGGATATTCTTTACGCCGAGGTATAAAAGCGCAAGCAGAACGATAACGGCCTTTTGCTCATACCATGCTATGTTGAAAGCGATAGGAAGCTCGTTGATGTCGCTTAGCCCGAATGCCTCCTTCATCTTGAGCGCAATGACCGCCAGCGAATAAGAATCGTTGCACTGACCGGCGTCCAACACGCGCGGTATGCCGCCGATATCGCCCAGCTTCAGCTTGTTGTAGCGGTATTTCGCGCAGCCCGCCGTCAGTATCACGGTGTCGCCGGGGAGCTTTTCCGCAAACTCGGTGTAATACTCTCTTCCCTTCATTCGTCCATCGCAGCCCGCCATTACAAAGAACTTTTTGATAGCGCCTGATTTGACCGCGTCTACTACCTTATCCGCGAGCGCCATGACCTGGCTGTGCGCGAAGCCGCCGGTGATGCTTCCTGTTTCTATCTCTTCGGGAGCCGGCAGCGTTTTGGCGAGCGCTATTATCTGCGAAAAGTCCTTGTTTCCGTCCACGTCCGCAGTGATATGACGGCAGCCGGGGAAACCCGCAGAATTCGTGGTGAATATACGGCTTCTTATCTCGTCGCTCTTTGGCGGAACGATGCAGTTTGTTGTAAAAAGTATCGGCCCGCGGAAAGACTCGAACTCGCTCGTCTGCTTCCACCACGCGTTACCGTAGTTGCCCGCAAAGTTGTCGTACTTCTTGAACGCGGGATAGTAGTGCGCCGGAAGCATTTCGCTGTGCGTGTATACATCGACGCCCGTTCCCTTTGTCTGCTTGAGCAGCCGCTCTAAGTCAGCAAGGTCGTGGCCTGATATGAGTATTGCTGGGTTACCGCGCACGCCTATATTGACCTTTGTGATCTCGGGGTTTCCGTATTTCGAGGTGTTGGCTTCATCCAAAAGCGCCATCGCCTTTACGCCGTATTCTCCCGTCTTGAGCGTAAGCGCGACGAGGTCGTCGGCTGAAAGCTCGTCGTCAAGCGTAGCTGCCAGCGCTTCATATATAAACGCGTATATCTCAGTGCTTTCCTTGCCTAGATTCAGCGCGTGCTCAGCGTAGGCCGCCATGCCCTTAACACCGTATGTTATAAGCTCGCACAGAGAACGGATGTCTTCGTTTTCTGTGGCCATCACGCCTGCGCTCTTAGCCTTTTCAAGCATTGCCTCGCGTGTGTCCGCCGAAAATACCGCGGCGTCGTGCAGTCCGCTCATGGTAGACGTTTTCTTAAGCTCATCCCGCAGAGCCAGAACGTTTTTTATCTGCGACACTATCGCCGAATCGTCGAAATTAGCGTTTGTTATAGTCATAAACAAGCCTCGCAGCACCTGATGGTTTACGTCTGAAAGATCGGCGGCGTCATACTTTCCTTTAACGATGACCTCCGATACGCCTTTCAACGCGTAGATCAGCAGATCCTGCAGATTCGAAACTTCTTCGTTCTTTCCGCATACGCCGCGGACTTTGCAGCCCTTCCCCCCGGCCGCCTCCTGGCATTGATAACAAAACATGCTCATTATGTAGTTCCTCCTTGATAGATTAATATAGCGCCTTGAGTTTTTTGTTATAATATTATCAAAGGAACGCGGCAGTGTATGTTGCTTTTGCAACTAATATGGCTCTGTTAAAGTTTTTTATTGATTTTTTCGTTTTTTTATTGACTTTTTCATTGCTCTGTGCTTTTATTTGTGTCAAGAAAGCGAGGTAATTCAAATGTCATTCGATATTAAGAACCTCACCGATGAACAAAAGCGCCAACTTATCATTACGCTTCAGGCATGCTAAATAAATTTGTTCCATAAGTAAAGTGGCAATATTTGCACAACTACTTGAATCTCTTTGAAGATTGATTGCATTACTCAAAATGCATAAATTGTTGCATGCTTTATAGAAGAAATTAATTAAATCAAAAAAGGGAATATAACAATTATAATAGTTCAAAACTTCAATCAACTGTAAATAATAGTGAACTGCACGAGGTTCTTGTTTATTATCAATCATTTCATTTAGAATGCTTAAATAATTTGATATTAAATCATCGTAAGTGTTAGGTTCTGTAAAGTATTCTTGCAACTCTTTTTTATGATTAAATAGAGTTATTTTTAATAATAATAAATATAAATCTGAGAATTCAACATAAAAGTAATATTAAAAGGTGTGAAGTTAATATCTATTAAGTTTATAGAACTTATCATTAAAACAAAAAGTCCTGCAAAGATTGAAAGAATTACTATCTTTTTTATCCATCTTGAAAGAACATTTAGAAGAACCCAATATTTGAATTTACAAAAAGCTCTGAACGATAAGCGGTATACATATAATTCTTCATCTTTGTAAACATCTTTGTCTTCATCGCTTCATTCTTTCTTCAAGTTATATTTTCCTGCCAACATGTAAAATGCATTGCGTTTAAGCCCAAGACGTGCCATTGCCTCTTAGCGGTTATTTCTTTAGTATTATACCATAAATTATAAACCTCGTTCCAATTATCGGGATAAGTGGCTCTAGGATGTCTTAAGGCTTTACCTTGCGCTTTGGTGGCGGCTATGTCTTACAAACCTGTTGAAAGGCCTTATCGTCAACCTGTATCGGTTGGCAGCCTATATACATATATTAACACATTACAGATACAAGAAAAAGTCCATCACCCACTTTTCGCAGCGGAACTAGTCTGACATCTATCTTCAGCTTCACATCCCGCGCCGCCGCATAGTACTTAATCGTTACTGCCATCCGAGCCGGGTCGGGGCAAACGTGCCACCGGCACGTTTGCTTATCCCTCCCTTCGAATCCGTTCCGCTACAAAAAAACGCAAGGTGCCCGATTAGGCGCCTTGCGTTTTTGGCAGCGGAACTAGGATTCGAACCTAGACAATACGAGTCAGAGTCGTAGGTGCTACCGTTACACAATTCCGCTTCATAGAATATCCCATGGTGCCGTCCCCCCGGTTTTAATCCCTGCCTCACTAGCAGGTGGGTGCTCAGCCGAAAACTTTCTGTTATCCCGCTTAAAAAGCGGGCGCGACATCCGTTTTCAGGACGAGAGCTCCCGTAAACGTACTGTAGGTTTAAAACCAAGGCGTCATTCGAACACCGCAGGATATGGTGGGGTTAATTGGGCTCGAACCAACGACCTCTACGATGTCAACGTAGCGCTCTGACCAGCTGAGCTACAACCCCCCAAAAGCTGCATTACATATTATACACGATTGGTCGATTAAATCAACCCCGAATTTTTACCGCTTTGACGGCTCAAAATCGCTAAACAGGCATGATTTGTCGGCCTCTATATTCTTATTATATCATAACAAAGCAAAAAACGATGCCTGTTTTTATCTATTAAGTCTGCTCCTTATTTATCCTGTTTTGAACGCCGTATTGGCATACCGAAACGCATATTCCGCAGACCGAACCTCGGCCTATGCCAAAATATTTCTGTTTCATGTGCCTTGAGCACAGCGCCGCATCCACGAGCTCTTCGCGCTGCGTTCCTAGTTCCCACGCTTTGCCGGTTATCGCTCCGCACGGGCACGCTGCTGCGCAAAGGTCACAATCGCCGCATTGTTGCTGCTGCATTTTTCCGCCTTGAAGCTTAAAATCAGTAAACACCGTCGCGAGTCTCACCCTTGGTCCAAATTCGCTTGAAATGAACAGCGCGCTTTTGCCAATGAACCCGAGCCCGGCGAGATTGGCCGCCGTCTTGTGCTGAAAATCGCCCGCTATGCGCAGCCCGCTCGTAGTCTGCGATGCGGGTATGGCGACTGCGTTGTAACCCTCGCGCTGCAGATAAACGACGCATTTAATCGCGCACATATCAAGAAACGAGTTCGCCGTCCTGTAATGATGGAAATAGTTCTTTGTCGGCCCGTCCTTAACACCGTCCAAGACCGCGTCCGAGAGCCGAACGCCAATAGTTATAGCATACGGCAATTTTTTAAACGCTTCCGGCACAGCCTCCCCTACGTCCGACGCGCCGAATATATCTATTCCTTCCCGCCTCATGAGCTCTTTAAGGCCGCTTATCATAGCCATCCTCCAGTGACACAACATCTTGTATTTTTATATATTATCATACCATATTTGCTGTACTATATCAAAAATTGTGGTATAATAATATGGCGATGAAGGAATCGGGCTTTGTCAAAATTTGCATGGAGGCGCATGATGAACATCGAGGCTATAGCGCAGAATAAACTGCTGATTTTATATCTGCTCAAAACGATAAATATACAGCTCTCCGAACTGCAAATATTACGCACGGTCACCGAAAACAACTGGCTCAACTACTTCGACTTAAAGGAGTGCATGTTCGAGCTGATGGAGAGCAACCTCGTCGAACAGCGCGAGACTCCCAACGGCACGTTCTACACCATAACCGAGCTTGGCCGCACTACGCTCTATTATCTTGAAAAAGAGCTGCTGAACTCGCAGCGCAAGGCAATAGACGACTACTGCAGCGCAAACCGCGACGAACTTCGTCTGGAGACTGAGCTGTTTGCCGAATACATCAAGATAGACGAAGGCGAATACAAGGTGATGCTAAAGGTTCTCGAAAACCAGGTTCCCGTTTTTGAGCTTAGCCTGATTACCTATTCCCAAGCTTCCGCTGAGGCGTTCACGAAGAAGTGGAAGCACGTCGCGCCTAAAATATACAAGAACACCTACGACGATCTCGTCGAATAACGTTATACGATTAATAATTATGTATTTAATAGTCGCTTATTTGTCAGCATCTTATTTGCATACAGTCAATTAGATGTTATAATAGCGGCAATGCATAAAAATACTTAAGGAGACGATTGCTTTGTACAAGATACTAAGAAAGCGGACGCTTAACGAGCAGGTTAAGCTGATGGTGGTGGACGCCCCTCTTATTGCGAGAAAAGCCGAGGCCGGCCAGTTCATCATCCTTAGGGTAGACGATAAAGGAGAGCGCATACCGCTGACTATAGCGGACTATGACCGTGACGCGGGAACGGTAACAATAATCTTTCAGGAAGTCGGAAAGACGACAATACAGCTGGGGAAGCTCAGCGAGGGCGATAATCTTAAAGACTTTGTAGGTCCTCTCGGAAAACCCTCGCATTTCAGCGATGATATAAAAAAAGCCGCGGTAATCGGCGGGGGCCTAGGCACGGCGATAGCGTACCCGCAGGCAAAGAAGCTTCACTCTATGGGAGTCGAGGTAACGTCTATAACAGGCTTTAGAAATAAAGAACTCATACTGCTCGAAGACGAAATGCGAGCCGTATCAAGTAAACTCATTGTCACTACGGACGACGGCAGCAACGGCAACAAGGGTTTCGTTACCGACGCGCTCAAAGCCGAGGTAGAGTCGGGCGAAGCGTTCGATCTCGTTGTGGCAATAGGGCCGCTCGTGATGATGAAGTTCGTTTCCCGACTGACTAAGGAGTACGGCATAAAGACCATAGTCAGCATGAACCCCGTGATGATAGACGGTACGGGCATGTGCGGCGGATGTCGCGTGACTGTGGGCGGAAAGACGCAGTTCGCCTGCGTAGACGGCCCCGATTTCGACGGCCATGAGGTGGACTTTGACGAAGCAATGAGAAGGCAGACGATGTATAAAAGACAGGAAGAGGAATCCTGCAACTTGTTCAGGGGGATTGAGTGATGGCGCAGCGCAATATGGACCCAAAAAAAACAAAGATGCCCGAACAGGACGCAAAAGTAAGGGCTGCTAATTTTGACGAGGTGGCGCTGGGGTACACCGAGGAGATGGCGATAAGTGAGGCTCAAAGATGCCTTCAGTGCAAAAACAAGCCGTGCGTTGCGGGTTGCCCCGTTTACGTTCAGATACCCGAGTTTATTAAGCTCATAGCCGAGGGCGATCATATAGGCGCTTACTCGAAGATACGCGAGACGAACGGCCTCCCCGCCATATGCGGGCGCGTGTGCCCCCAGGAGACGCAGTGTGAGGAGCTTTGCATACGCGGAATAAAAGGAGAGCCGGTAGCCATCGGCAGGCTCGAGCGGTACTGCTCGGATTACGCTATAGAACATGGAACGGAATCGTTTGAGACCGCTCCCGCTGCAGGCATGAAAGCGGCAGTCATAGGCTCAGGCCCGGCAGGGCTTACGTGTGCCGCCGACCTTGCGAAAAGCGGCGTTGACGTTACGATATTCGAAGCGTTTCATGTTCCGGGCGGTGTGCTCGTGTATGGCATACCCGAGTTTCGTCTTCCCAAGGCATTAGTGCAAAAAGAGATAGACGCGGTAAAAGCCATGGGCGTAAAAATAGAGACGGATATGGTCATGGGCAGAGTGCTAACGATAGACGAACTTAAGGAGATGGGCTATCAAACGATATTCATCGGAACGGGCGCAGGGCTTCCTAGCTTTATGAACATACCGGGAGAGAACCTTAACGGCGTGTATTCCGCGAACGAATTCCTGACGCGTATAAACCTGATGAAAGGCTATAAATATCCCGAGTTTGATACGCCGGTAGTTCGGCACAAAAAGTTAGCCGTTATAGGCGGCGGTAACGTCGCTATGGACGCGGCGAGGTGCGCGAAGCGGCTCGGCGCCGAGGAAGTGTATATTGTATACCGCAGGAGCGAGGCCGAAATGCCCGCCCGTGCGGAGGAGATCGAACACGCGAAGGAAGAGGGTATCATATTCCAGTTCCTCGTAAACCCGACGGAGATACTCGGTACAGACGACGGTTACGTGCGCGGCATGACGCTGCTCAAGATGGAGCTTGGCGAGTCGGACGCCTCGGGCAGGCGCAGGCCCGTGCCGGTCGAAGGTTCGGAATACGACATAGAGCTCGACGCTGTGGTAGTGGCTATCGGTCAGAGCCCCAACCCTCTTATGCGCGAGGCAACTCCCGGCCTTAAGACTCAAAAATGGGGCGGAATAATAGTGGACGATGAAACATGCGCGACGTCCATAGAAGGCGTATATGCAGGAGGAGACGCGGTCTCGGGCGCGGCTACGGTAATACTCGCGATGGGCGCAGGCAAGACGGCGGCAAAAGCGATGCTTGAATACATGCAAAACAAAAAATAAGGTTAAGACGTAAAAAGCCCGCAGAGCATGCTCTGCGGGCCTTTTGTTTACATACGTTTACGATATCCTTATAAAGAACAGATTCCGGCTCCTTGAGCCTACGACTATCATGTTGTCGAAAACGACCGGCGTTGCCTCAAAATTGTTCTGAGCGGCTACTTTGCCCTCAGAGTCGAGCTTTTTCAGTCTCAGGTTATAAACCTCTTCGCATGTCTGCCCGTCCACCCTGATGAGCGCGACGTCTCCATCCCTGTCGCACTGCACAATATAACCCTGACCGTCGGCTGTATACACCGGAACGGGTGAGGACGGCGACCATCCCGTAACGTCCATGTCATAGTCCCAGACTTCCCTGCCGGTAAGCTTGTCGAGAGCCACGAGCCTGCTTGTCGTCGATTTTCCCTTAACTTCCGCAGTTACGTTGTATATTATGAGCCCCGCCATGCTCGTGCCTTCCTTGCCGAGCACGGGTGACGCCAGTATGCCTCCGTCAACGCTTGCATTTGATGAATCCACCGTATAAGGCACTTCCCAGATAATCTCGCCCGTGAGCCCGTTCAGCTTGTAGGCGTAGCACGTTCCCTTCCCCGGGTCCTTGTTGGCGACCTCGTCGTCGTACTCACACGCCGCGTACAGATAGAACGTATTGTTCTCTGGGTCTTCCTCTAGTATCATCGTAACGTCGCTGTCGTTGCGAAGGTCGTTTACGTAAACAAGCTCCATAGTGTTGAGATCTATGCACTGCAGCAGTCCCGCGTTGTCGGTGCAGAACATATAGTTCCTCCACGTGACTGCAGAGTCCTCTATGCCCCATCTTCCTTTTGCCTTTTTGTGTCTTTCCTTGTTCAGCGGCGACGTATACCTGTATTTTATCTTCTCGGGGTTCATGTCCATCGACACCTCTCCCGTCTCGGAATTATACGAGGAATTCAGCTTGCAGATATATATAACGCCGTTTTCTCCCGGCTGTATCAGCGTATCCGTTTCGGCGTGCACAAGCGGGCTCGAATCAAACGCCTGCCAGTTCCTGTACGCGAACGGGTCTCTTTTAGCGGCGCCCACCTTCATCAGCAGCTTGCCGTCTATAAGGCTGAACGCCCTGAAATACATATCGTTGTCCGTCGTTCCGCCTTTCGGGCCTACGCCCTGCCCAACATACAGTATCGGGTAGCCGCGCGGGTCTAGGCTGGGTGCGCCTTTTACCGGCGCGCCTACCTTTATCGCGTCTCTCGTCTTTTCACCTGTCTCGAGCTCTTCAAAATAGATATTGCCGTCAAGCGTTGCAATTATGACTTCCGTAAAGTCCTCTTTGTTCCTGAACTCATCGTACAGCGCCGTCATCTTCGAGCGCAGCTCCGCCGGCCATCTTACGGCGAGCGGCTGCCCCGTCCATGCAACGCCTCCCCAGGTTCCTATGGCTCCCGTTCTCTTTGTATTGACGAGCGTAAGCTTTTCTTCTGTTATTTCCGCCGTTCCCCAGCTCGGCAAATCCCTGTAGTTGTTGCCGCGGAACGTGATTATGCCCTCAAGCTCCGTATACTCGTGCCCTGCCCCGAAGGAAATCGGCGCTTCCGCTTGGTAGGATTCGACTATCTCGCCGCCCACCATTATATCCGTAGTAACGCCAAACGTCGCCGGGTCAGTCTTGCCCGGCACCGCCTGAGGCTTAAGGTCGGCAGAAAGCGTGGGCATCGGCGTCGGAGTGGGGCTCTCGGTCTCGGTAACCTCCGGCGTATCTTCCACACCTGGCGTCGCATCGGGAGGCGTTAGTACCACCGACGCGCTCGGGCTGAGCGCCGTGCCCGGCTCCTCGGTTATCGCCTTTATTATAAAGAATACGCCCACCGCAAGCGCGGCTATAAGCACCCCGATGATGATATAAAACCTTGTTTGCGCAGTACGTCTCGTTGCCCGTCTTTTGGCGTAATACCTTCTCTTCATTGTTTCCTTTCCCCGATCATAGATTACCACCACATTTTTACGTAAAATCTATAGGATAAGACATGCAATCATGCTGTAAACTTACGTTTCCGGCAAATCCCGCAAAAAACACACCCCACTTTTGCGGGCACCGCTTGTCCATTAAGATAACACAAAACGAAAGAAATTGCTATAAAAAGATGGGCCCACCCATTTATACCGCACGTTTCCTTAGCTTTTTAGAGCCGACTCGCCTAAAAAATGCTGCTTCTAACTTAAGTAAGCGCGAAGATGGTGTTATATAAGAACAGCGCGGCGCACGCTATAATAAAAAGCGCAATGCCCTCGTTCAAAAAAAAGTCTTTCTTCCAGTTCTCAAGAGCGTGCGCTCCCGGCTTATACCATATCCGCTTTCTGTTATTGATGTAAAGCACGAGCCCGGCTATAGCCATTGCAAGTACTATAAGGCCGAGTACCGGCGCAAGCGGCTCCGCGTAGAACATTATGTAAGGCGCTATTACGCCGCCTATCATGTTTATGAATATATGCAGCGCTATCGTATATATGACCTTTCCCGTCCTGACATATATGTAGCCAAGCGCGAGGCCGATACCGAATGCGTAGAAAAACTGAGAAAAGTTGACATGTATGAGTCCGAAAATGAGCCCCGACACTATGACCGCAGTCCTGTCGCCATACCTTGCGAGCCTCGGTATAAGCAGCCTGCGGAAAAATAACTCCTCCGCAACTGGCGCGGCAATGCCTAAAAATATAATGTTGGGCAGCATTGCGGAATCCTTTAACATCTCGGCCACTATGTTGACCATCTGCCTTCCTGAAAACGCGTTTATTATTCCGGTGATTATAAGCGAGATCAAATTCCCCGCGAATACGATGGCATAGCATATCAGAAGCGCTGTCATCAAACGGCCTGCGCCTATCTTTTTGCGCTCGATTGTCTCAGCGGGGACTCGCCTCAGCACAAGGTACGCAAGCGGCATAGCCAAGATATACTGCGGGATGAACTGAACGCCGTACGCTACCCAGAACCGGTTTTCCTGCGTTATCACGTCCGCGAACAAAACGCCCGCGCCTATCTGCAGCGCCGCCGACGCTACTATCATAATCAGCATCGAAAAGCCTATGCGCGTGATATTCCTTCTTTCAGACAGCTCAGCCATGCAAGACCTCCAATATAAACGACCACTTATTTGAGGCAGTAAAAAAGCGGATGCAGTCATCCGCCTTTAATACTACTATATTTTCTTTGTCATTACTATATTTTCTTTACGCTGAATACGGCCGTCTCGCCGTTTATATCCCACTCCTTCTGATATCCTTCAAGAACGTCGCCAATATCGTCGGCAAGCACTTCGCGCTTTATCTCCTCGGCGTTGCGCCCGACAACAGCGCCAAGCTTATCGTTGCCGGTGACCGCAAGTCTAATATGGTCCATAACCTCGAAACCCGCCTCTTTGCGCATCGTCTGTATCTTGCTTATCATCTCGCGCACGAAGCCTTCCTCGATAAGCTCTTTTGTCAGCGTCGTCTCGAGTATCACGCCCACTCCGCCGTAGCTCTCGACTACGTAGCCCTCCCGGTGCGTCGGCTCTATAAGCATATCCTCCTCGGCGAGCTCCACCATCGCGCCGTCAACGGAAAACTTATAGACGCCGTGCGCTTTCAGGGTGTTAACTATCATAACGCCGTCCGCTTCCGCAAGGTGCGCGCGTATGGCGTTTAAAAGCTTACCGTACTTCGGGCCGACGGTTTTAAGCTGCGGCTTTATGCTGTACGATATGAACTGCGACAGGTCGGCGCCAAACAGCACGTTTTTTATATTTAGCTCTCCTGCTATAAGCCCGGTATACATATCGCCGAGAGTGCTTATGCCCGAAACGTACATCGTGCCTATGGGCTGCCTGTTCTTTATGCACGCCGTATTGCGCGCGCTGCGCCCCAGCACGACGACGTCGAGCACCTTGCCCATGCTGTCCTCGAGCACCTTGTCTATGAGACTCTCGTCAGCTTTGGGATACGCGCAAAGGTGCACGCTTACGGGAGCGTCCTTGTCGACGCTGCGCACGAGGTTCTGATACATCGTCTCGGTCATGAACGGTATAAACGGTGCCGCAAGAGCGCAAAGTGTGCTGAGCACGGTGTACAGCGTCAGAAAAGCGTCTGCCTTGTCCTGCTCCATGCCGGGTGCCCAGAAACGGTCGCGGCAGCGGCGCACATACCAGTTGGAGAGGTCGTCGACAAACTTTTCGAGCTCTCTCGAAGGCTCTGTAAGCCTGTACTCGTCAAGATAATCAGATACGTTCTTCACAAGCGTGTTAAGCCTCGAGAGTATCCATTTGTCCATGACGTTCCCGTACGAGAGCGTGTGCTTCGTCGGGTCGAAGTCGTCTATATCGGCGTATAGTATATAGAACGCATACGTGTTCCACAGCGTTCCCATGAACTTGCGCTGAGCCTCGGATACCGCCTCAGGCGAAAATCTGCTCGGCAGCCACGGCGCGCTGTTAGAGTAGAAGTACCACCTTACGGCGTCCGCTCCCTGATTGCCAAGCACATCCCACGGGTCTACGACGTTGCCCTTGTGCTTGCTCATCTTCTGGCCGTCCTTGTCCTGCACATGCCCCAACACTATGCAGTTCTCGAACGGGGTTGTGCCGAACACGAGCGTGCTTATCGCCAGCAGCGTATAGAACCATCCGCGCGTCTGGTCTACAGCCTCGCTTATGAACTGCGCCGGGAATCGGCGCTCGAACTCTTCCTTGTTCTCGAACGGGTAATGCCACTGAGCGAACGGCATCGAGCCCGAGTCGTACCAGCAGTCTATGACCTCGCTTACGCGATTCATTTCGCCGCCGCACTTGTCGCACTTCAATGTGACTCTGTCTATGAACGGCTTGTGAAGCTCTATGTCCTCGGGGACGTTCTCGCCCTTCTCGCGAAGCTCCTCTACAGAGCCTACGACGGTGAAATGCCCGCAGCCGCACTCCCATACGGGCAGCGGCGTGCCCCAGTAACGCTCTCTCGAAAGCCCCCAGTCTATTACGTTCTCAAGGAAGTTGCCCATGCGGCCTTCCTTTATGTTCTCGGGCAGCCAGCCGACGGCCCTGTTGTTTTTCATCAGCAGCTCTTTTACCGCGGTCATCTTTATAAACCATGTCGTGCGTGCGTAATAAAGCAGAGGCGTGTCGCAGCGCCAGCAGAACGGATAGCTGTGCTCGTAGTCCTTTATGCCGTGCAGCAGCCCTCTTTGCTTAAGGTCCTCTATTATATGCTTGTCGGCGTCTTTTACGAATACGCCTTCCCAAAGCGTCCCCTTCTTAAAGTTGCCGCGCTCGTCTACGGCCTGCACGAACGGCAGCCCGTACTTCGCGCCCACGCGCGCGTCGTCCTCGCCGAACGCCGGCGCCTGATGCACAATCCCTGCGCCGTCGGTGAGCGTCACGTAGTCGTCAGTCGTTATAAACCACGCCTTTCCTTCAGTGCCGAAGTCATAGAGCGGCTCATACTCCCTGTATTCTAGGTCTTTGCCCTTGTATTCCTCAATTATTTGCACGCCCTCGCCAAGCACGCTTGGGGTAAGCGCCTTCGCCATTATTATGTGCTCTCCGTTATAAAGCGCCTTCGCGTACGTCTCGTCGGGGTTTACGCACAGAGAAACGTTCGAAGGCAGCGTCCACGGAGTAGTCGTCCACGCCATGAAATAAGCGTCCTCGTCCTTCGCTTTGAACTTAACGAATATCGACGCTTCCTTTACGTCCTTATACCCTTGCGCAACCTCGTGGGAGGACAGCGCCGTCCCGCAGCGCGGGCAGTAAGGCACAACTTTGTGGCCCTTATATAAAAGCCCTTTCTTGTGTATCTCGCTCAGCGACCACCAAACGGATTCGATATAGCTGTTTTCATACGTGACGTACGGATGCTCCATGTCCACCCAGAAGCCGACGCGCTCCGACATCTTTTCCCACTCTCCGAGATACTTCCAGACACTCTTCTTGCACTCGGCTATAAAAGGCTCGACGCCGTATCTTTCTATCTGCTCCTTGCCGTCGAGCCCAAGCACCTTTTCGACCTCAAGCTCAACGGGAAGGCCGTGAGTGTCCCAGCCCGCCTTGCGCAAAACGTCATAGCCCCGCATTGTCCTGTACCTTGGTATAAGGTCTTTTATGCAGCGCGTCAATATATGGCCTATGTGCGGCTTGCCGTTGGCTGTTGGCGGCCCGTCGTAAAACGTATAAGCGGGCCTGCCTTTGCTCATCTCCACTGTCTTTTCGAATATCTTGTTTTGTTTCCAGAACTCAAGAACGGTCAGCTCCCTGTCCCTGAAGTTAAGGTCCTTGTCAACCTGTTTATAAAGCATGTGTCTCTCCTACCCAATACTGATTCAAATAAAACAAAACGCCTCATCCCTTTTCGGGGCAAGACGCATCTCTCACGGTACCACCCAAATTTGCGGGATTATTCCCGCACCTTTAGCGCGCTGTAACGGGCGCAGCCGTTTCCGCTTATTACATTCGGCGGAAAAGCATAGCAGGTGATAACTTGATGCATCGTCCGTTGGGGCTTTCACCGCATCCCCGCTCGCTTTGCGTACCTTTGCACCAGCCGTGTCCTGCGTCATGGCTTTTTTATTATCCATTATTATAAGGGCAGCGCATTTTTTTGTAAAGAGCAACGTTGAATAAGGCAATGTCATATTTTTTGTGTCTTAATGTCTATTTTTGCCGCAAATACTCATATGTAAGATATATTGTTGTATATTTTCAAATATACTATATAACGATGTTGCTGCGCCCTTTTAGACTTATTATATAAATTAAGGGAGGTATATTATGTTGGTTGTTGGTGTTATTCTACTGATCGCCGGCGCGCTCGTCGCTCTGTACGGCGCTGCCCAGGCCGCGACGCTGATAAGCGCGTTCTTTTCTTTTGAAAACAGCATAACGTTTATGAGCGCAATGTACGTCTGGATCATCGCGGGCACCGTCGTTGCGGCAGTCGGCATTATAATGATGATCGCGGCTAAAAAGAAAGCAGCAAAAAGTTGACTTAAGACAAAAGCATAATCCTCGGGCTTTCCAGTCCGGGATTGAGATACTGCATAGGCAGCAACAGCTTATGCGGTATTTTATTGCGGCGAAGACAAGTTTGTATTGCTATTGCGACATAATTGTGATATTATTCACACAGATGGGCGCGAGAAATCTCTTTCGCCTGTCGCAATCAAATAACACTGTACTGACGGTTCGAGATTCGTCTTTACCGGAAGGCAGCGCTCTATAACGGCTTTGATTCGTATTTTAGACCTGCCTTTACGGCAGGTTTTTTGATACAAAGCTAATTATCAGGAGGTTGATATGAAACGCATTGCGGTGATAAGCGCGATTCTTGAAAACCCGGAGCTTACTCAAAACGAGTTCAATACCCTTGTCTCGGGCTTTAAAGGCATAGTCAAGGGGCGCATGGGGCTTCCCATGCCGGAGCACGGCGTTACTGTGATAACCATAACGCTAGCCGGAGAGCTCGATGAAATAAACAACCTTACGGGCAAGATAGGCGCGCTTCAGGGCGTTCAGGTGAAAACGTCGGTTTCAAAAAAAGAGATATAGCGGCAAAGCCGCATTTAATTTTAAAAGCTTTACGCTTGGAAAGGAACCAGTATGAAAAAATTATTTAAGGCACTAGCAATATTAGCAGCGTGCGTTATGCTGGCCGCTTGCTCAGCGGCTCCGTCAGCGGCCTCGTCCGCGCCCGTCGCGACGCTCACCGGCCCTACGGGCATGGGCATAATCAAGATGTTTGAGGACAACACATACGACATCACTCTTCAGGCAAGCCCCGACGAGATAAGCCCGAAGATAATAAACGGCGAGGTGGATATAGCAACTATACCGTCGAACCTCGCGGCGGTTATCTACAACAAGACTAAGGGCGCCGTTCGCGTGGCGGCCGTCAACACTATGGGCGTGCTGTATATACTCGAGAACGGCGATACTGTAAACAGCATCGAAGGCCTTTCGGGAAAGACTATATACGCTACCGGACAGGGCGCGACTCCCGAATACGTGCTGAAAAAGATACTCGACGCGAACGGCGTAGAAGACGTAACCGTTCAGTATATGGGCGCTCATGCCGACCTCGCGAACGCAATGGCGGCAGGCAGCGTTACGCTGGCGCTTCTGCCCGAGCCGTTCGTATCTACAGTGCTTGCCAAAAACAGCGATATCTCGGTAAAGATAGATATAAACGAGGAGTGGAAGAGCATATACGGCGAGAGCGCGGGCATACCCATGGGCGTTACCGTGGTAAGCAAGGCCTTCGCGGAAGACAAAGCCGCTATGCAAAAGCTGATCGCCGATTACAGCGCGTCGGTCAATTATGTCGTGTCTGATACGGCAGCAGCAAGCGCCGATATCGCGGCCGCGGGAATAGTCGCGTCTGAAGAGGTCGCCGCCTCGGCCATACCCCGCTGCGGAATATCATTTATAACGGGCAATGAGTGCAAGGCGATGCTTGAGGAATATTTCAAAGTTATGTTTGAAAGCAACCCGGGCTCGATAGGCGGCGCTATGCCCGACGATAGCTTTTACTACATTCCCTAAATAACACGCGACTGGCAAAGGCCGGGGTATCCCGGCCTTTAGTCTGTAAAAGGCTAATTGCCTGTCATTCTGAATGAGCAAAGCGAAATGAAGAATCTATAGTATTTAAGCCGCTTTTCAGATTTTTCGCCGGCGCTCAGAATGACCAAATTAAAGTTTTTGACAAGCTCGGATGCCCAATTTTGCGGCCTTTATTGCGCTGTGAAAATATGTAATGAAATAAATGTAAACATGTATAGCTTCAATTGACTTTTATCTGCCGGTAATATAGAATTGAACATATTATTGGGGTAGTATACGTTTCTTTTACAAGGAGGAAAACGTTTTGAAAAAGTATATATCAGTTTTTATTGCTGCTGCGCTCATCTTCTCGATGTTCGCGGGGATAGGAGGAACGGCGTATGCGGCGGGTTTTAACTTTTCCGTAACCCCTCGTGTAGCCGAAATGACAAGCGGTGGAGAAGTGACTTTTGATATGTATATCGTTAATGAAAACGAAACATCATTAGAAGGTTATAGTATAAAAATGGACGGTAAGACCGTACATTCTAATGCGGCTTCAGTAGCAGCTGGGCAGACTTTGCCGGATTCATTTAAAGCGAATGTACCTACCGAAAAACTTGGTGTAGCGATTACTTTCCAGCTATGCGATTCGGGAGGAAATCCTACCGAAGCTACCTCTACTGTCACAATTAAGAAAAGCGTTAATGTCAGCTTAGACTGTACAGTTAAAGCCAGCAAGACTCTCGTTGCTTTGGATGACCAAGTAACATTTACGTTCACGGTGCAAAACAAAGGCAACGTCAAGATAGAAAACATAGAAATCTTTATCCCTGAAATAAAAAGTTCACGGCTTAATGAAAGTGCATTCGCACGTGAAGTGGGTTCCAATTCACATAAATTTGAATACCCCTATACCGTTAAAAAGTTTGGCACATTTAATCCTAAGATTAAATATAAAGCAAACGGTAAAACTTATGAAGACGATCTCACTAAAATAACCCTCACTGAGGAAGTTAGGCAAGTTGATGTATACCTCTCCGCAAGCACCACGACGCCCGAACCCAACGAAGAGGTGACGTTCACGCTGAGGATAGAAAACAACGGCAACGTTCCTTACACCGACCTCGCGGTAACATGGAACGGCCAGAAGATGGACTTCCCCACGACAAAGCTCAATCCGGGCGACAAAAAGGAGAAGACATACAGCCTTCCATTTGACACGTCGCAGGAGGTCGCTTTCATCATCACGCTCAAAGACCATACAAAAGTTGTCAGGCAGGTGACCACCAACAGGATAGATATACAGATGCCGATAGACCCCGGCTCGATTTCAAGCAACGTAGGCTTTGTTATCGAATCCGACAGGCCCGCGCTTACCGCCGCCGGAATAATAACGTTCTCGGGTTACGTTTTCAACGATTCGGGCTATAAGATAAGCGAGGTAAGGGTGACCGAGCCGACGCTGGGCGAGATATTCTCTGTTTCCGAAATGGAGACGGGCACAAAGCAGAGTATAAACAAGACCGTCGATATCAACGAAACAACGACGTACAGCTTTACGCTGACCGTAAAGGACAGGAACGGGCAGATCTACACCGTCAACCACGACCCTGTAACGGTGGAGATACAGGATGTTTCCGATCCTTCCCCCACCGAGACCGTTAATGAAGCAGTTGATATTTCGCCTCCACCGGTGGACAAACCGGCGAATCCCCTTAACGTATGGCTTATCATCGTGGGAGTGCTTCTGCTGCTTATAATAGGAGTGGGCGCGGCGCTCGTAGTGCTTTGGAAAAAAGGGAAGACGCCTATGAGATCCTCAGCCGCAAGGAGGCCCTCATCTTCAAGGCCGTCTCTTTCAAGGCCATCTCCCTCAAGGCCGTCGCCTTCGAGGCCGAGAACGATGGGCGGCAAATTCAGCCGTAGCAAAGGCAAAGGCTTTAAGGACAGGAACAACTTCTGATAATAAAGACGACAAAAGGCGGCCTAGGCCGCCTTTCTGCATCCCCCTTTGCTTGGTTTTGATAACTTTCAAAACTTTAAATCGTCATTCTCAATGAGCTTTGCGCAGTGAAGAATCTATATTGGTTATAAATAATCCGGACACTCGCTTACTCACCGCAAACATATCCGAGCAGTTCAGCGCTGTGCGGCAAGATGTATTTGCTGTAACGGAGCGCCTGATCTTATAACATATACACTGCCGAATATAGCACATTTGTACGGGTTATCCACCAAAACCTGTGGATAACTCCAATATAATTGTGGATAACATGGTCTTAAAATGTGACTTTCGGCAAAAGCTCTCAAAATCCGACACGGCAGTCTGAACACCAAACCATCTGGCAGCGTTATGAGCGCAAGCCGTTTCATCCTCCCGCTGCAACAAAAAAAGGATGCGCGAGGCATCCGTATGATTCTTAGTATTATTGCAGTTTTATATATGAGGCGTATACATACGCGGCGCCCGAGCCGTATTTTATCTTGTGCCATGAGCTGCCTACCTCGAGTATTTCCACGGTCGCGCCGCTGCTCAATTTGCCGAGCAGCGCAGTTGAGGATGAAGGGCCGCTTCTTACGTTAAGCGAGCTCACCGAGACCTTACCGTACACATTCGATAATATCTTTAAGTAAGGCGCGGACATATATCCTTCTTTGCCGCCGTATTTTACCTTGTGCCATGAGCTTCCCTTTTCGAGTAGCTGAACTATCGTGCCGCGCGTAAGCGTAGCGTACACCTTGCTGCTCGTGCTCGCCGCAGCCCTGAAGTTCAGTTTGCTTGCGTTGACGCTCGCGTATACCGCGCTTGAGGGAGTGCTGCCCCCTGTCGACAGGCTTATATAACTCTTGTGCACATACGCGAGCTTACCACTGTAGATTATCTGATGCCACTCGGGCGTATAATTAGCTTTTGTCACGTCTACCTTGCTGCCTTTTGATAGCACGCCGAGCTTGCTGTAAGACGTGCCGGGGCCGCTGCGCACATTGAGCGTGGACGACGTCACTACTCCTGTTGCCTGCACCGGCGGAAGCGTACCCGAGGGCGAAAGGTTTACATAGCTCGCCCAGACATACGCAATAGTGTTATTATACCAGATCTTATGCCAGTCTTTCACGGGCTCTACTTCGATGATGCTTACCGTACTGCCTTTTTGGAGCGAGCCCAGCGTGCTGGCAGACGTACTCGGTGCGCTGCGAACGTTAAGTGTGCTTGACGTCACCGTTCCCGTACGCACTATCTCGGGCTTCGGAGTTGGCGTAGGCGTAGGTGTCGGTGTTGGTGCAATGTATCTGTATCCATTGCTTGCAGCAGATGCATCGCTGTTGGAATAGTTGAGCCCATCACCTTTCGCCATCACTGCGAACGTATACGTACCGGTACCCAGCGTCGCAATGGCGCTTGTGAAGTCGTAATAAGTCGTGCCCGCCGCCACACTGATCGCGCTGCCTTTCGCGTTGCCGTCCTTATACAGCCGCACGCTGTAGCCGCTCGCATTCGTCACCGCGTTCCATGTTGCCTTGCCGGGGAGTGTGGAAT
>JAEYPS010000024.1 GCA_023410475.1 Bacillota bacterium
ACGCAAAGACCACAATGGTGATACCTAAAAATGTGAGTATGGAACTCATTGCCTGTTGTGTCTCAAGGGCATTAATGACATATCTCATAAAGAAGGCACTGTAAAACAACCATTCAAAATATCCCAATACCCGTAGAACCGCCATGTGTATCACGATTCTTGGGCAGATATCAAACAATAGTTTTAGTGCATAAAGATTATTTTTTATGGCGTGTTTGCTTGATTTCTTTTCCATTTAAGGCCATCCTTCTCCATATTTATCCAGCATAATAAAAACAATAATAACCTATTATTTTACATAAAACAATATAGTAATACTATAATTTTATAACAAATGATTAAGTTTTAGTTTATTGGTCTATAAAAATTTCGAAAACTCATGTATACTACGTTTAGGTAATAATGGGTCATTTAAAATGAGTTATTTTTAGGGGGTATTTATGTATTATTTTTATCTTTTTTCTAAAGCAGCAAAATATATTCCACTAATTAGTTTAGTCATTTCCTTTTTTAGTGATTTACCTATCTTTAAAATACTGTGTGTACTGGTTCTATTTGACATTATACTTGATGCGGCAGTTATAAGGTGTTCCTTTATGCAGATAATCGGTTTATTTATCATAAACCATAAATATGGGAAAAATTTGCCTTCTATTGAGGATTATACAAATGAAATATCCTATATATTACCCTTTGTAGGTAAATGGATGGCCATTAACGGCAGTTATGAGAAAAAATATTCCCACTCATGGGATATTCCTACTCAACGTTATGCATATGACTTTTTGATCTTGGATGATAACGGCAAATCATATCAGGGAGACTATCAAAAGTGCAGTAGCTATTATTGTTATGATCAGGATGTGTTGGCTCCAGCTGATGGTGTGGTCATGAAGGTGAAAAATAATGGAAAAGACAGCTTGATTTTTCCCAAAAGCAGATTTTTAGTAAGAGCAAATCATATTGCCGGTAATTATATTGTCATTCGTCATTCCGAGAATGAATATAGTACCTTGGCTCACCTAAAATATGGAAGCATAAACGTAAAAGTAGGTGAAACCGTATCACAAGGACAGTGCATTGCAAAGTGTGGCAATACTGGAAATTCTACAGAACCTCATCTGCATTTTCAAATACAGACAAATGCAAGCTTTTATAGTAGTGTGGGGTTGCCCATTCATTTTAAGGATGTTGAGATTTCTCAGGTAGAAAATTATGAAAAATACGAATCTCGTCCCCATATGTCTGCAGATGAGATATTAAACGGCTACATAACAAGAGGCTTTGCATATAAAAACAAGGAGACCTTGAACTCAAATTGAGTTCAAGGTCTCAGACTGTAGACAAAGCATCCCTATACACGCAAAGGTTAACGCGACTTTCATTTTCATCCGCGCTTTACCATACATCTGTGTGTATCGGAATCCATGGTTTCTTTCGCTGTACCAAAGATTTTTTCTATTGTCTCTTTACGATGTGAATAAAGTTCCTTCATTCCTTCTGTATAATGGATATCTTCACACATCTCCATGTAGTTATCCCATACATGACCTTGAAAGTATCGAAAATACGGCATTTTCTGTGTCTTGAGATAGAAAAATCCACGGCGTATGCCGTGGACTTTTTCTACAGTCTGAAATGAAGTCTCATATTGAAAATCATATGAGACTTCATTTTATAGTATCATAGTTTTTTAGAAACTTCATTTTACATTATCCTGGTTTTTTTCTTGTATTTACAAAATATTTTCTCATATCTACGTTTTTGTGTCTAAAAACCTCTTGATATTAGTCATTTTGGAAAATCCATGTCTCTTTTTAATTCCAAACAAGCGTTTTTGTATAAAATAAAGTCATTTTAGCTCTATTTGGAAAATGTCCTCATCTAATAGTCTGAATAAGGAAGGTCGGAAGAAAATCTGGTTCCAAATATAATATCATTCACAATCTGTATCTGTTACAACCACATATTGATCCAAGGTATTAGGGAACCAATCTGTTAATATCCCTTGGAAAAAGAGTGGCGTATCTTACATTCTCAAAATTCAATAATCTGGCAGTAAATCTTTCCAAGCCTAATCCTAAACCTCCATGAGGGGGCATACCGTATTTGTGCATCATCAGATAACTTTCAAATTCATCAACATGCATATTTCGCTTTTGCAATTTTGCAACCTGTTCCTCATAAGAATGTATACGTTGTCCTCCCGTTGTTATTTCCAACCCGCGAAACAATAAATCAAAACTTAATGTATCTTCGGAATTTTGAGGGTCATCCATTGCATAAAAGGGTCTTTTTGCACTTGGGTAGTGGGTAACAAAAACAAATTCGCTTCCTGTTGTTTGTTTTACATACTCACATAAGAGTCGTTCCTCCTCAGGCTCGAAGTCAAGTAAGTCCGTGATTTTCCGATGATACTGATTTGCAATGATTTCCTTTGCCTTTCTAAACTGTATCATTGGTATTTGTTCAATAACCGGTAAGTTCACCTTTAGTAGTTCCAGTTCGTAGAAATACTTTTCTTCTAGAAAAGCCATGGTATATTGA
>JAEYPS010000012.1 GCA_023410475.1 Bacillota bacterium
CCATTCCTCAATTGGTTATCGTACTCCGGTGCAGTTTGAGAATGAACTTAAAATGGACAAAAATGTAGTAACTGAAATGGAGGTCAAAAGTACGGGCTTTTGTGTCTAGGATATTGACCTAATATCAATTTCTTATCCATAATAACCTCCATAATTAATCTATAATTGTAATATTATAATATATAATATACATGAAATTATACAAATATTATAGGTAATTGTGCGCTAAAAAATAATTGTTATAAATTACTTTTAATAGAATAACATTAATTGATTTATTTTGTCAGTTAAAGAAGTATAGAACGATATACAATAAAGCTAAAATAGAAAACAAGGGCTACAGAGATAGCGTTTCTCTGTAGCCCAATATAACATTAAAACTTCACCTTCTCCGCAATTATGCCGCTCACCTTGTCTATACCGACGCGTATCTGCTGCATGGTGTCGCGGTCGCGTATAGTCACCTGATTGTCCTCAAGGGTTTCAAAATCTACGGTTATGCAAAGAGGCGTGCCTATCTCATCCTGACGGCGGTAGCGCTTGCCTATGCTCCCCGTGATGTCGAAGTCCACCGTATAGTCGGACAGCAGCATCCCGTATATCTCCTGCGCTTTATCGACGAGCTGCTTTTGCAGCGGCAGCACGGCGGCCTTGAACGGAGCCAGAACAGGGGAGAGGCGCAATACCGTGCGCGTCTCCTTCTCGAGCTGCTCCTCGTCGTACGCGTCGCAAAGGAACGCCAGCGCCGCCCTGTCCGCGCCGAGAGAGGGCTCAATGCAGTAGGGTATGAACTTCTCGTTCGTGTCGGGGTCGGTGTACTCAAGGCTGGTATTCGAATGCTGCATGTGCTGCCGTAGGTCAAAGTCCGTGCGGTCGGCGATGCCCCACAGCTCGCCCCAGCCGAACGGGAACAGATACTCTATGTCCGTAGTGGCGTTCGAGTAGTGCGAAAGCTCCTCGGAGTCGTGGTCGCGCAGCTTTATGTTTTCCTTCGTCATGCCGAGCGAGAGCAGCCAGCTATGGCAGAACTCCTTCCAATACATAAACCACTTCATCTCCTCATCAGGCGCGCAGAAGAATTCAAGCTCCATCTGCTCAAACTCACGTATGCGGAATATAAAGTTTCCGGGCGTTATCTCGTTTCTGAACGACTTTCCTATCTGGCCTATGCCAAAGGGCAGCCGCTTTCTCGTAGTGCGCTGCACGTTTCTGAAGTTCACGAATATGCCCTGCGCAGTCTCGGGGCGAAGGAATATCTCGCTCGACGAATCCTCGGTAACGCCCTGGAACGTCTTGAACATAAGGTTGAACTTGCGTATGCCCGTAAAGTTGCGTTTTCCGCACGCCGGGCAGTTTATCTCTTTCTCGGCGATGAATTCTTCCATCTCGCTCTGCTGCATGGCGGCTGTACTCACGGGGAGTCCCTTCTTTGCGGCGTAATCCTCTATGAGCTGGTCGGCGCGGTAACGCGCTTTGCACTCTTTGCAGTCCATCAGCGGGTCGGAAAAGCCGCCCACGTGCCCCGAAGCCACCCAAACCTCGGGGTTCATCAGTATAGCGCAGTCGAGCCCGACGTTATAAGGGCACTCCTTTACGAACTTCTTCCACCACGCCTGCTTTAAGTTGTTTTTGAACTCGACACCCAATGGGCCGTAGTCCCATGAGTTCGCGAGTCCGCCGTATATCTCCGAACCGGGATATACGAACCCTCTGTTTTTGCACAGCGCCACTATGCGCTCCATTGTCTGCTTATCTTTTTTCATTCCGTCCTCCATAAACAAAAAGCCACTTACGCCCAAAGGGACGAAAATGGCACATTTCCGCGGTTCCACCCTGATTGGCAGCGTCTGCTGCCCGCTCTGGTTTTCCGGTTTATCTTACACCCCAAAAAGCCTTTGCTTTTTGGGACCCCGTAAATGAAGCGCCCATGATTTTCTTCCGCCGCGGGCTTGCACCCTTCCCGCGTCGCTTTTGCCGGTTATATAAAAACATGCTCTTCGCCGGACGATATTTATTTTTTTATAATATATCAGAAGGGATTAAAGTGTGCAAGATACGGAGCAGTATTTTTTCACACTCAAACATTTTAATGATGTACGTTAGGTTTTACGTTCCGCGCCATCAAATAGTATGGCTTATTGCAGGAACCGACTGCTGCCGTGTCATCAAATGTTCGCAAGTCCTGTTTAAACAGCAAAATATAAAAATTCGTGCAGGAATCCAAAAATACATATTGCATTTCTTTAAACTTTTGAATATAATAATAGCGAACGAGGACGTTTAAATTCTTTTTAAGCGTCCTCGTTTTTTATATAGTTTTGTAAATCTGATTTCAAGCAAAGCAATTCGGTTTGAATCAGGTAAAAAAAATTGCGCAATGAGGCTCAATGGCGAACCTTTACGTCATTGAGCTTTTTTATTTTTCAAAAACCGGGACATATGCCGGTCATTATAAGGAGGTTTTTAATGGAGTCACAGGTAATACTAGACACATTGTGGGTGCTGGTTGCGGGGATGCTCGTATTTTTCATGAATCTCGGCTTCGGGATGGTGGAGAGCGGCTTTGCCCGCAGCAAAAACACGGTCAACATACTTTCGAAAAATATAATCGTATTCGCGGCGGCCTCGCTTGGTTTCCTCGTCATCGGATGGGGGCTGATGTTCGGCGACGGCAACGGCTTTATGGGGCTCAACGGCTTGTTTTTCGCGTCGGGAGCGGATAACTCACCGGCTATGGGCGAAGCGTATCAGGGTGTATATTCGGCGATTTCATGGACGGGAGTTCCCTTCTGGGCGAAGTTCTTCTTCCAGCTCGTGTTCTGCGGCACAGCGGCGACGATAGTTTCAGGCGCGGTGGCCGAGCGCATAAAGTATATCTCGTTCATCGTATTTTCGCTTATACTGACGATGTTTGTTTACCCGATAATAGGCCACTGGATATGGGGCGGCGGCTGGCTCGCGTCCATGGGCTTTCAGGACTTTGCGGGCTCAACGGTCGTACACTCGGTAGGCGGATGGGCGGCACTCGCGGGCATACTTATCTTAGGCCCGCGGTTCGGAAAATACGGTGATAACGGCAAAGTGCATCCTATACCGGGGCACAACATGTCTATAGCGACGATAGGTTTGTTTGTTCTGTGGATTGGCTGGTTTGGGTTCAACCCCGGCTCTACTATGGCGGCAGACCCGAACGCTATATCTCATATACTGCTGACTACAAATACGGCGGCCATAGCGGCGGTGCTCATGTCTACCGCGGCGTCGTGGATACTCATAGGCAAGCCCGACCTTGGAATGACGATAAACGGCGCGCTTGCCGGGCTTGTGGCGATAACGGCGGGGTGCGCGTATGTCAGCATAACGAGCGCTCTAATAATAGGAGCGATAGCGGGCGTGGCGGTTGTGCTCGCGGTAATGATGTTCGACCGTATTAGGATAGACGACCCGGTGGGCGCGACGGCCGTGCATCTATTTTGCGGAGTGCTCGGAACGCTTTTGGTTGGGTTGTTTGCCGAGAGCAGGTTTAACGGCGGCGCGGACGGATTGCTGTTCGGAGGCGGGTTTGATCTGCTGGGCGTGCAGGCTCTGGGCGTAGTCTCCGTCGCGGGGTTCGTGTTCGGAGGCACGCTGCTGGTGTGGCTGCTTATAAAGGCCACGATAGGAGTCCGCGTGTCGCTCAAGGAAGAGATTGAAGGGCTTGACATCGGTGAGCATGGCAATCAGGCGTATCCCGAGTTCGTCATACACAGGCCGTCGTATATATCGGAGATGCGCATAGCGGCGCACGCGACGCCTGTGAAAAAATCGGAATTGGCTTCCGGCTCGGCTAAGAGTCTGTAGCTTTTAAAAGTGAAACCGAAGGAGGTTTGAAGATATGAAACATGTAAAGGCGGTCATAAGGCCTGAGATGGTCGAAAGGGTGCGCGAGTCGCTTGAGGCGGCAGGCTGCTACAGGGGCGTGACACTAAGCGAGGTTATGGGGCAGGGCAAGCAGAAAGGGATAGTGCAGGTATGGCGCGGCGAGAAATATCACCTCGACCTTTTGCCCAAAGTTATGATGGATATGATAGTCAAAGACGAAGAAGTGGCTGCCGTTAAAAAGGCGATAATCGAAAGCGCCAGAAACGGAGACTGCGGAGACGGCAAGATCTTCGTTTACGACGTTGTCGAAGCCGTTCGCATAAGGACGGGAGAAGAAGGAGACGACGCGCTGTAGCCGTATACCGGGACACGCGGGCTGGCGTCGCGCCAGCCCGGTGTTGTCTTGTGATGCAGTCGCTTTTTATTGACAGCATAGCATTAATAAAGTATAATATTATGCAATCAGAAAGCATTAGACGAGAATAGAGTGAATAGAAGAGTTGAGAAGAGAAGAGGATACGGACTTACGCGTCCGGGATTCTTCCCGAGACCTTTTTTTATTCCCACTGGTCTTTCCGTTTGATGGTTTGATGGTAGATTAATTAATAAAAAGGAGCAAATCAATGAAGAAGTATGGTAAAAAGGTAGTGGTATTGGCATTGGCTTTAATGCTGGCGCTGGCTGTTTTCAGCTTTGCCGGATGCGGCCCGAAAACGTTAACAGTCGGGATTTCCCAGATAGTAACACATCCCGCTCTTGATGCGTGCAGGCAGGGGGCGATAGACGCGCTTGCCGACAAAGGCTATGTGGAAGGCAAAAACTTAAAGATCGACTATCAGAATTCCGAGGGCGACCCGGCAGTGGCGAGCACTATTGCGCAGCAGTTCGTATCCGGCAAGGTCGACTTGATTATGACGATCTCAACACCCAGCACACAGTCCGCATGTGCCGCAGCGATGGGCAATATTCCAATTGTGTTTTCGGCTGTGACCGACCCTGTGGCAGGCGGATTTGCCAACGCTGACGGCAGCAATATGGACGGAGTAACGGGAACGAGCGATGCGCTTCCGATAGACGGGATGCTGAAACTCATTAAGCAGCTTATACCCGATGCCGTTAACGTAGGCATACTGCACACCACGAGCGAAGTTAACAGCGACGTCCAGCTGGCTATGGCGAGGGAGCTTGCCCCCAATTACGGACTGAATATCGTAGATGTCGGCATAACGAGCACAAACGAGATGAGTACCGCGCTCGACACGCTGCTTCCGCAGGTAGATGTTGTGATGAACCTGACCGACAACACTGTTGTTTCCGCGCTGGCGCTTGAGATAGAGAAGTGCAACGCAGCGGGCATTCCGCTGATAGGCTCTGAGGATTCTCAGGTAAAGGCAGGCGCGCTCGCGTCCGCCGGTATCGATTACTATTCTCTGGGCAGGAAAACGGGCGAAATGATGGCTGAAATACTCAGCGGGACCGCCGCGGACAAGATACCGATATCTACGTCCGATGAGACCTCGGTCACCATTAATACCGATCAGGCCACGGCGCTCGGCATAATCATTCCCGATGATCTGAAATCGGCGACCATGGTCACGACAGGACAGGAATAAAAATAAAAGAGGAAAGAAGAATCATAATTGATTGACCTTTTACTTGGAATACTTGGACAGGGACTGATATACGCCCCGATGGTACTCGGGGTGTATATCACCTACAAAATACTCGATTTCCCCGACCTGTCAGTAGACGGGACGTTTCCTCTCGGGGCGGCGGTAACCGCGGTATGCTTAACCGCGGGCGTTCCTCCGGAACTCGCAATACCCATCTCTATGGCCGTGGGCGCCGCGGCGGGGTTTATTACAGGCGCTTTGCACGTTTTTTTAAGGATAACAAATCTTTTAAGCGGTATCCTCACGATGACGGGGCTGTATTCCATCAACCTCATGGTAATGGGAAAGTCGAACATACCGCTTTTGAAAGAGTCAACTATTTTCAATCCAAACTGGATAAAAGATTTAAACCTGACGGTAACGGAAACGAATCTGTTTATTGTAGCCGTCAGTCTGATTGTTGTCATTGTTATAAAACTGCTTCTCGATCTTTACATGAAGACGTTTGCGGGAAAATCATTGCTGGCTGTGGGCGTCAACGAACAGCTCGTAAAGACTCTCTCCATAAACACAGGAAGGCTGAAGATAACCGGGCTTATGATAGCCAACGGTCTCACCGCTCTTTCGGGCTCGCTCATGGCGCAGTACCAGCGGTTCGCGGACATTGGCATGGGGCCCGGAACCGTAGTGATAGGTCTCGCGTCCGTTATAATAGGGCGCGCTATTTTCGGAAAGACAAAGTTTATTCAGGGCAGCACTTCGGTGATATTCGGCTCGATAATATACAAACTGGGCATAGGCATTGCAATGCAGCTCGGACTCCCGGCGATAAACATGAGGCTTATGACCGCGGTATTTTTCGTGCTGGTAGTAGCGCTGCAGCATGAGGGACTGAAAAAGGGGCTTTCCTCGCTGATCAGAAAACAGGAGGGAAGATGACATGCTGGAACTGAACAGAATATATAAAACATACGACGCAAATCTGCCCACGAGGAACGAGCTTTTCACGGGGCTTGATTATCACGTCAGTAAAGGCGAGTTCGTAAGCATAGTGGGCAGCAACGGCAGCGGCAAGACGACGCTATTAAACATAATAGCCGGAACTGTTTCTTCTGACAGTGGCGGAATAAGCATACTCGGAGAGGACGTGACGGCCTTAAGCGAGCACAGGCGCGCAAGGTATATAGCGCGCGTGTTCCAGGACCCGAAGCAGGGAACATGCGCGATAATGACGGTCGCGGAGAACCTTGCAATGGCTGCGAACAAGGGCAAATCTTACGGCCTTAAGATGTGTCTCAGAAGAAAGGATAAACATAAATACAGAGAAGTTTTGAGCGTACTCGGTATGGGACTCGAAGACAAAACAGATGTGCTTGCGGGCCAGCTTTCGGGAGGGCAGAGGCAAGCGCTGGCGCTTCTAATGGCGAGCGTGTCAAACCCGGACCTGCTGCTTTTGGACGAGCATACCGCCGCGCTCGACCCGAGAACGTCGGCGCACATAATGGAGCTGACGCAAAAAATCGTGACCGAGCGGGGCATCACGACGCTTATGGTAACGCACAATCTGGGGTACGCCATAGGCTACGGCTCGCGGCTGACGATGCTGCATTCGGGCAGCGTGCTGTTCGACATCTCCGGCGAGGAAAAACACGCGCAGACGATAGACGGGCTTATAGACAGATTCCATAAGGCGCACGGAGACGTCAGCGACGAGATGGTATTTAATTAAGGGCATAAGTTAAAATAATGAAGGAGGGCTTACAGGCTCTTCTTTTTTATACTAATATAACTCTGTATACCCATATAATAGGCTGTATGATATAATATATAAAAATAGTTATGGGGTTTGGCAGATGAAGAAGATAAGTACTGGACGATAAGCAACCTGCTATATAACAGCAAAACACGAACAAAAAGCAAGCAGCGATTATGCAACTTGCTTTTTTGTTTGATTTTTTCGCGACGTGTTGTTATAATAAGCCTACTTGATATATGCAGAGTAGGTCTTGCGCGTTAAGTGCTCCGGGATGGGATGTCGCCCGGGGACGAAAGACGGATTATCCGTCTGCGGTGCAGGGCCGCGTCCGCTGCCCTAAGAGCCTTTTTTCTCTTATTTGCGGTATATATCTGTATTTCAAGAGAAGGAGGTTTTTTAATGAGAAAAAATATTTTTAATCTCAGAACACTTATTGCCCTTGCTCTGCTTGCAGGGCTCGGGGCCGTTTTCAGCGCGTTTTTGTCTGTCGAGATTGCGCCTACAGGATTTAAAGTGGTGGAGATATCGCTGACTCCTGTTCCCGTCATGCTCGCAGGGATGTTGTTTGGCCCTCTCGCCGGCGGGCTCGTCGGGTATGTCGCCGATACAGCCGGCTTCTTTATGGGGGTGCAGCACGGCGCGTATAATCCCGCGTTTTCTGTCACGATGGCGCTGTTCGGTGTTATCGCCGGGCTGTTTTATCTTAAGTCTCAGAAGAACAGTATACTGCGCGTGTCGGCAATGTCTTTAACCGCACAGGTAGTTTGCTCGGTAATACTCAATACGGCTTTTCTGTGTATTTTCTATCCAAGGGTGTTCACACTCTTTGTCATACTTCCCACAAGGGCGATAGCCGCGCTTATAGAATTGCCGCTGTACGCATGGCTGCTGATGGTTTTGGCTGAGGCTTTGCGGCCCGTAATAAACAGATCGTTCAGAACAGCGGGCGCGTCATAAGATCTTAAACACGTTTTATGCAACATAAAAACCGGCTTCCGCCGGTTTTTTAATGCGCTTTTTTTATATCGTCTGCCTGTACTCCTGCCGCGCTTTTTTTAGCATATAGGCGTACTTCTTTTTCGCGGCCTCTATGTCGTATATAGCGAAGTCTATGAGGTCGGGGTCTCCGACGTTGTCGAAATAGTTTTCCGCCGCTTTCAGATCGGCGTAAGCCTTTTTTACGTCGTCCGCGTAGTCGCCAGTTTCAAAGGTCATAATAAACCTCCCGAATATTGTGATGCTATAATGTTGCCCTAAAAAGGAAACTTTATACACCCGTGTATGGGAGTCTTAGTATTCGGTGCGGCCTTCTATTGCGCGCGTCAGCGTTACTTCGTCGGTATACTCAAGGTCGCCGCCAACGGGTATTCCGTGTGCTATGCGCGTAACGCGCGAAACGAGCGGGCGAATGGTCTTTGCTATATAAGCCGCCGTTGCCGTGCCCTTGACGTCAGGGTTCGTTGCGAGTATCACCTCGCCTACGCTGCCCTTCGCGAGCCTGTCGAGCAGCCCCGCGATGTTTATATCGTCGGGGCCTATGCCGTCCATAGGGGATATGACGCCGTGCAGCACGTGATAGACGCCTTTAAACTCGCGCGTTTTTTCAATGGCGAGCACGTCGCGGATATCCGAAACTACGCATATCAAAGATGCGTCGCGCGCGCTGTCGGCACAGATTGTGCACGCGCATTCGCCCTTTTGCATGAGGTTGCCGCAGGCGGGGCAGTACGCTGCTTTCTTCTTCGCGTAGAACAGGTCCTTCGCAAACTCCTCGACCTCGTCGTCCGTCTGGCCGATTATATAAAAAGCAAGCCTCTGCGCGGTCTTATGACCTATGCCCGGCAGTTTTGAGAACTGGTTTATCAGCCGCATCACCGGCTCGATTATCTGACTCAAGGCTAAAACAAGCCTCCGAGGTCCATGCCGCCCGTAACGCCGCTCATCTTTTGCTTCATGAGCTCGTCGGCTTTGCCCAATGCCTCATTGACCGCCGCGGTTATGAGGTCTTCAAGCATCTCAATATCGTCGGGATCGACGACCTCGGCAGATATGCTGACGCCGAGTATCTGCTTCGCGCCGTTCGCGCGCACCTTAACGGCTCCGCCGCCCGCGGTCGCTTCGACCTCGGCCGACTCGACCTCAGCCTGCGCCGCCGCCATATCGGCCTGCATCTTCTGCGCCCTTGCGAGCATCGAGCCCATGTTCATACCGCCCCCGCCGGGCATCTTTCTTTTTGCCATGATCTATCCTCCTAGATTTCTTCTATTTCCGTTCCGAACATCGAGAGAACCCCAAGGTCCGCGATATCCTCGCCCTTTTTTTCTTCAACGGTCACGCTTATAACCGGAGGCTGCCCGGTTATCCCGCTTATTATATCGCTCAGCGCTTTTTGCGCGGAAGCGTGCTTCATATAGTCCGCCGCTATGGCGTCATTCGCGTGATACCTTAATTCAAGCCTTGCGCCCTCAAGAGAAACGCTCTTAGCCTTTTGAGCGTATGTGTATATAAAATACGCTTTCTCCTTAAGCGATTCGAGCAGTCGCTCCCAGATATCAGACACCATATCATCCGCTTGCTTGGGCTTCGAGTCAGCCTTAATGTCAGCTTGCTTGGCCTTCAAGTCAGCCTTGATGTCAGCTTGCTTGGGCTTCGAGTCAGCGTTGATATCGTCTTTTTTAGCGGGCTGCTGCGGTGATGCTTTCTTTGCGGCTGTTTTTCTTGCCGGTTTGTCTGACGCGTCCTGTAAAGCGTTTTCCTCAAACAAAGGGGAAACGCCTCTCTCTTCGAGAGCCCGAAGACGGCCTTCCAGCTTTTCGAGCCTGTGCGATTCTTTAGACTCCGCGTCGTCCTCGGGGCACATTATTTCCATCAGCGCCGTTTCAAGGACGATATCGGCCCGAAGGTTGAGACGCATCTCGTACTCCTTGCGTATCAAAATGCCAAGCGCCCGAACGCAGGCGTTTTTACCGAAACTCTCAGCGAGAGCGGCAAGCTCTTTATCCTGCTCCTCGGCCCCCGCGCCAGCCGCTATCCACATCATGCGGCGGAAGATATCCGCGAGATCCTTTATCAGCGTGCGGGTGTCGGCGCCCGCGTCAATCAGCACGCGAAGCTGCTCAAGCGCCCGTTTCTCGTCGTAACGCGCTGTCCGCTCCGCGAGAGCGTATACCATACGGATATCGCCTCCGCCGAGAGTGTCAGACACACTGGCGGCAGTTATATCACCCGATGCCGAGCACTGGTCGAGTATCGAGAGCGCGTCCCTCATGCCGCCCTCGGCGGCGCGCGCTATCATGACAAGCGCTTCCTGGCTGCATTTAAAGCCCTCCGCTTCCGCGACCGTCTTCAGCCTATCCACCATAACGCTTACAGGCAGCCGTTTAAAGTCGAATCTCTGGCAGCGCGAGCGTATCGTCGCGGGCAGCTTGTGCGGCTCGGTGGTTGCCAGTATGAATATGACGTGCGAGGGCGGTTCCTCAAGAGTTTTCAGCAAAGCGTTGAACGCCCCCGCAGAAAGCATATGCACTTCGTCGATTATGTATACCTTGTAGCGGCACATCGCGGGCAACAGTCCTACTCTGTCTCTGAGATCGCGCACGCTGTCAACGCCGTTGTTGGACGCGGCGTCTATCTCGATTATATCCGTTGTGTTGTCTGAATCCTGGCATACAGCGCACTGTCCGCAAGGCTCGGCGCCCTGCCTCGCCGTACAGTTAACTGCCTTAGCGAATATCTTCGCAAGGCTCGTTTTACCAGTGCCTCTGGGGCCAGTGAAAAGATAGGCGTGCGAAATGCGCCCGCTCTTTATCTCACCCGTCAAAACCCGTACTATATGATCCTGCCCCGAAACGTCCTCAAACCTCTCGGGACGCCACGCTCGATACAACGACTTATGAGCCATTCAAGCCCTCCCTTATAATAAGACGCGTATAATATATCATTTTTGCGCTTGCGTTGTCTATATTATGGGCAGAGTATAAAAGACTGAATATGGGTTTCACGGGAACCATGTTGCCGCGCGAATCGTCATAATGTTAAAATGACTTTGGAGGATCAAATATGAAAAAGCTGGTTATCACTATACTTGCGGCAGCGATGCTGACAGCGGCCGCCGCGTGCGCGCCACAGCAGTCTGAGGATACGACAGGCATACGCGGCGAGGTGAGAGAAATAACAACTGGCAAAGGAAACACCGTAATACTTGTCGAGGGCGAAGTTTCGGATGACACGCAGTACGACAAGGCCAGCGTCAGAGTTGATGCCGACAGCAAAGTCGTAAGAATACAGGATGGCAAAGAGACGGCTGCAGAAGCGCTTGACATAAAGTTGTTTGACGTCGTTGAGGTCGTTTTTGAAGGCCCTGTCGCGGAAAGCTATCCGGTGCAGGGAAAAGCAAAACTTGTAAGGATTCTGGGCAATAACAACGCTTGAACAGCTTATAGCGTTTCAGACTTGAAAGGCCGTTTTTTCGCGCCCTTTGAACGGATAAACCGCAAGCAAAAATGTAAACAAAAATATTCGGGGTTATGCCGATTTAATATTTATGTTATACTTCAATAACATAATCGTAAAGACAGAGGTGCGCTTTGAAGTCAAGGTTTATTGACACAAGGATGTTCAGATATATCGACTGGCTGCTTTTTGCCATCATAGTGGCTCTGGTTTTGTTCAGCTTTGTGGCTATAGCCAGCGCGACTTCGCCGGTAATAGCTGAAGGCAGCTCATTTTCCGAGATAATATCAAAGATGGACCTGGGTTACGTCGTGCAGCAGATAACATGGTTTGGAATAGGTCTGCTCGCGATGTTCATTGTGCTCCTGCCCGATTACCACGCGATAGGCGAATACTACAAATGGATATATATAATACTGATAGTTCTGCTCATAGCAGTAACCCTTTTCGGGCCTACCATAAAAGGCACGAGGGGCTGGTTCAGGATAGGAAGTTCGGGAATGGGGTTTCAGCCGAGCGAACTCGGCAAGATAGCCATAATAATAACGCTCGCCCGGATGATGACCAACCGCACGAAAGGCAAAGACGGAGGGATAAGAAAGCTTAAGGATATACTGCCTATACTTGGCGTTTTTCTGCTGCCGGTGGCGCTTATAATACTACAGAAGGACCTCGGTACCGCGCTCGTATACATCTTTACGTTCTTTTCCATGTTGTTTATCGCCAAGACAAGCTTAAAAATTATACTGGCGCTTGTCGCGTGCGGCGGCATAGCTTTGCCGATTGGCTGGCTGCTTCTTGCCGACTGGCAGAAAAACAGGATATATACATTTCTCGACATACCTATTCCCGGGGCTACTGATGATAAAATGAGGGACGCCGCGCTGCAGGCCACGAGAGCGCAGGAGGCGGCAGGCTCGGGGCAGCTTACCGGAAAAGGGTTTTTCTCTATGGGCGGGGAGAGCCAGCTTTCAAAGATACCCGAGAAACATACCGACTTTATATTCGCTTCTACCACCGAGGCGATAGGGTTTATAGGCGCCACGATCATCATAGTGCTGTATCTTCTGCTTATAGGGCGCACGCTTTACCTCGCGACAAAGGCTAAAGACGAGTTCGGAACGCTGCTCATCGTCGGCGTGCTCGCGATGACTGTGTTCCATATATTCGAGAACATAGGCATGAACATAGGCGTTATGCCTATTACAGGCTTGCCTCTTCCTTTCTTCAGCTACGGAGGGTCGAACCTGCTCACAAATATGATAGCGTTCGGCCTCGTAATAAACGTCAGTATGCGACGACAAAGATGGGGGCTTAAAAGTGGATAACGCGATAGAAGTAATAAAAAAGAGAGTGTCCGTAAGGACGTACTCTGCTGACCCGGTAGAGAAGGAAAAGCTTGATGCGATCTTGCAGTATGCTAAGGACAACGCCGGTAACCCTTTCGGCGCAAGTGTGAGATTTGCCGTACTCGAGAGCGAGTTCACGCCGAATCTTGGGACTTACGGTTTTATGAAAGGCGCAAAGGTCTACCTCGCAGGCTGCGTTAAAAAAGGCGGGCGCGAAATAGAGGGCTTCGGTTTCGAATTTGAAAGAGCCGTGCTTTATGCAACCTCGCTTGGTATCGGAACGTGCTGGATAGGCGGCCTCTTTACGCGAGGCGCCTTCGCAGCGGCTTTGAAGCCCGAGGACGAGTATCTCCCTGCGATATCGCCCGTGGGATACGCGGCTGACAAAAAGTCGCTAATAGAGCGCGCGGTTGCGGCGGGCGCGGGCGCGCGCAAGAGAAAGGATGCTTCACAGCTGTTCTTCGAGGGCGATTGGAAGCCGCTTGATGCAAGCGGAGCTTTAAAGACATGCCTCGAGATGGTGCGCATAGGGCCGTCGGCGTCCAACAAACAGCCGTGGCGCGCTATACGCACGGACAGCGGACTTCATTTTTATATGAAAGCGGACAAAAAGTACGCCGGGAACACCATGTTCGGGTACTGCATTCAGAGGATAGACATGGGCATAGCGGCATGCCATCTTTATCTCGCGGCTAAGGAAACAGGGTTTGAAGGTGAAATAACATTTGACGACCCGAAGTTGCTGTCTGAGCAGCAGATCAAAGAAGGATATTCCTACAGCTTCAGCTGGCGCTAGAATATGTTTTCCCACCCCAGCGTGTCTATCTCTTTTATGTGCTGTATATAAAATATCGTTTCTGAAACACAGGCCAGCGCTTCCTCGCTTGAGCCAGTGCGGCAGTAGCTTTTAAGCCTTTTCACGGAAGAAGAGATGCTGTCCACTTCCCCGTGTTCAAAAAGAGCCTCAAACATCTTCTTGTCTTTTTCCCATTCAGCCCCGAACTCATCGGCTGCCGCCGCCGCCGCGGTAATGTCACTATTATCAAGAGCGGCTTGAACGCTTTTCAGAGAGGTAATAAGCCTCTGCGTTGTGCTTCTGACATATATGTTTTGCACAACAGCGCCTCCTATAACGAGCAGCAAAAGCACGGCAAGGGTAATTTTTTTACCCACTCTTCATGTTCCCCGCTAGCTGTTTTCCGTTATAATCCTGAATAAATACGCTGCCCGTCTCGTCGCTCGTCGCAATAAGCACGCTTTTGATGTCCCAGATATTTTTCTTAGACAGCAGCGTTGTCAAATCTTCTTCATTGAAACCAAGCGCCTCTAAGTTTTTTTGCTTCAGTTTGCCGTCTATTATGATGTCGTAACAGAAGCCGGGGTTTGGCGGGGCTATGTTCATATCTTCGGGCTGGAGCCCGCGCTTCTCGGGCTTGAGCATTATGCTGAGCTCGCCGTTTGTCTCAAGCACGGCGTAGTGGACGTCGCTTATGCTCATTACGTTTTTTACGCGCAGCTGCTCAAAGAGATCGTTGAAGTTATAACTCAGTTTCTTGAGTTCCTTTTCGTTTATTATGCCCTTGTGTATTATTATGCTAGGCTTACCCGAGACGATTGCGCGAAGCTTCTCGCTTTTCATAGAGATAAACGCTATTGCGTTGTGCAAAAGAAGAAGCATTGTAATGGGCACAATGCCATAAGTTATAGGAACGCCGGAGGAGGCAAGGGGCATGCTCGCGACTTCTGCTATCATTACGGCGATTATAAGCTCGAACGGCTGCAGCTCGCCTACCTGCCGTTTTCCCATAAGGCGCACGGCAAACATCGCGAAAAAATAGATTATCACGGTTTTGATTATTACATTGAGCATATGCTTATTTTTTACCGTACCGCTTTTATTATGTGTTTTCATGCAACAGCAATTAGTTTGTTTTTTTTTACCGCGCCTAGTATAATATCAAAGTCCGGAGGAAGCATGAGCGTTAACGAAGATATTTTAAAGAGGCTTAATAAGCATTACCCGAACGCGAAGCCGGGGCTTCATTTTAAAAGCGCGTTTGAGCTGCTGATAGCCACCATACTTTCTGCGCAAACTACCGACAGGCAGGTAAATGCTGTAACAAAAGGTTTGTTTGAAACGTGCCCGGACGCCTCCGGCATGCTGAGGCTCAGCAAAACCGAGCTTGAGGATATTGTGAAAAGCTGCGGGTTTTATAAGACGAAGGCAAAGAGCATACTCGAAACGTGCCGTATATTAGTTGACCAATACGGGGGCAACGTGCCGCGGACAATGGAGGAGCTGACGGCGCTTCCCGGCGTGGGCAGAAAGACGGCAAACGTGGTACTGTCAAACGCGTTCGGGATTCCGGCGATAGCGGTAGATACGCATGTGTTCCGCGTGTCGAACAGACTGGGGCTCGCGGACGCTAAAGACGTTTTTAAGACCGAGGAGCAGCTTATGGCCGCGATACCTAAGGATAAATGGTCTTTGGCTCATCACTGGCTGATATGGCACGGGCGAAGGGTGTGCTTTGCCAGAAAGCCAAACTGCCAAGGGTGCTTTTTGAATGATATATGCAAGTACGCGAAGGATGTTAAATGATGTTTGTAGATAAAGCCAAGATATATATAAAGGCGGGCGACGGTGGAGCGGGAGCCGTTTCGTTTCACCGCGAGAAGTACGTTAACGCGGGCGGCCCCGACGGAGGAGACGGAGGCAGGGGCGGCGATATAGTATTTGCCTCCGACAACGGCATGCGCACGCTTATGGACTTTCATTACCGTCATAAATACGTCGCGGGACACGGAGAGAGCGGCAGAAAGAAAAACCAGTTCGGCAAAAAAGGCGACGATCTTATAATACACGTTCCGCCGGGGACGGTGATAAAGGACTTCGAGACGGGGCGCATCGCCGCGGACATAAGGGAAGGAAGCCGCGTGCTGCTCAAAGGCGGTGCAGGCGGAAAAGGCAACGCGAGGTTTGCCACGTCCACAAGGCAAAAGCCGTCGTTCGCGACTCCGGGCAGAAAGACAAAGGGAAGGTTCGTCGTGCTTGAACTCAAGTCGATAGCAGACGTGGGCCTTATTGGCTTTCCCAGCGTGGGCAAGTCTACGCTGCTCGCGGCGTGCACGAGCGCGCGGCCCAAGATAGCCGACTATCATTTCACAACGCTTTCACCCAACCTAGGCGTCGTGCAGGTAAGAGACTCGAGCTTTGTGATGGCCGACATTCCGGGGCTCATAGAGGGCGCGCACGAGGGCGCGGGGCTGGGGCTAGACTTTTTAAGGCACATAGAGAGGACGAGGATGCTCATACACGTCGTCGACGCGTCGTGCTTTGAGGGAAGAGACATCATAGAAGATTACGAGGCGATAAGGAACGAGCTTTCAAGCTATTCGCCGGCGCTCCTTGATAAGCCGGAGATAGTTGCGGCGAACAAGATGGACATGCCGGACGCTCAGGAAAATGCGGAAAGGCTAAGACAATACCTTGCTCCCAAGGGAATAGAAGTTTTTGAGATAATCGCTGCGATAGGGGAAGGCACTAAGGATCTTGTGGTGAGGGCAAATGAGATGCTCGCAGACCTGCCCGTGCCTCAGCCTGACGTGCCCGACGGCATAGTCGAGGAATGGGCACTCGAGCGTGACGACTTGGGATACGACATAACGAAACAGGACGGAGTATACTATGTAGACGGTTCGCTGATACAGGAGATAATGGCGAAGACCGACCCTAATGACATAGACTCTATGCGCCACTTCCAGAAGCTTTTGGTCGATTTCGGTATAATAAAGGCGCTGCGGCGCGAGGGCGCGAAGACGGGCGATACGGTGGCCCTTGAAGGGCTGGAATTTGATTTTGTGGACTGACAAGGAGGAAATATGCTGACGAGCAAACAAAGAGCGGCGCTGAAGGCCATGGCGAACAACATAGAGCCTATTATATTCGTGGGCAAGGCGGGCATCACCGACAACGTCATAATGCAGGCCGAGGAGGCGCTGACCGCGAGGGAGCTTATAAAAGGGACTGTGCAGCAGGCTTCGCCCATGGGCGCTGCGGAGGCGCTTGAAACGATAGCTCAAAAGACGGGCGCGCAGGCCGTACAGTCGTCGGGGCGCAAGTTCGTGCTGTACCGGCCGAGGCCGAAAGACCCGGGCATAAGGATCTGACAAATTTGGATTGTAATCGTTTTTAAATGATGATATAATATCAGCATAGGATAGGCAGGAGATGTGAGCCGTACCTCATTATTTGAGGCACGGCTTTTTGTATTGGCTGAAATTTAAGATGATTATTGGGGGGACGGCAATGGTCTGCGACATAGCGGTAATAGGAGCGGGAGTAACGGGCTGCCTTATAGCGAGAGAGCTCTCGATGTACGACGTTAAAGTCTGCGTTTTTGAGGCTACAGAGGATGTCGCGACAGGAACGAGCAAGGCGAACAGCGGAATAGTGCACGCGGGTTACGACGCGACTCCCGGCAGCATGAAAGCGGCGATGAACGTAAAAGGCAACGCTATGATGAAAACGGTGGTGGGTGAGCTCGGCGTGCCGTATAAAAACTGCGGCTCGTTTGTGGTCGCGTTCTGCGAGGAAGAGGAAGCGAGCATAAGGGAGCTCGAAAAGCGCGGAAAACAAAACGGCGTGGAAGTTAAGATTATGTCAGGCGAGCGGGCAAGAGCGCTTGAGCCCGCGCTGAGCGATGAGATAACGCTTGCGCTCTGGGCGCCCTCGGCGGGCATCATATGCCCTTGGACGCTTACGATAGCGGCTGCGGAAAACGCGGCTGCGAACGGCTCCGAGTTTTTCTTTAACAGCCGTGTGACGGACATACAGCGCAAGAACGGACGGTTTCTGATAAACGCCGGGGAAAACACATTCGAGGCAAAACAGATAATAAACGCCGCGGGCGTATACGCCGACGAGATATCCTCTATGGCGGGCGGCGAGCGTTTCGGCATACGTGCGCGCAAGGGCGAGTATATAGTGTTCGACACCGAGATGGAGGCAAGGACGAACGCTATTATATTCGGAGCGCCCAGCGAGAAGGGCAAGGGAGTGCTCGCGTCGCCTTCCGTTCACGGAAACATGTTTGCGGGGCCGACGTCGGAGTTTACGGACGATAAGGAGGATAAGTCCACCTCGGGAGGAGGGCTTGAAAAGGCGGTTGAGGGTTCGCAAAGGCTTGTCCCCGGCATTCAAAAGAGGTACGCGATAGCGGTATTCTCGGGGCTGAGGGCTGTGCCGGACGGCCACGATTTTATTATAGAGCGCTCGAAGAGCGCGCCGGGGCTTGTTAACGTAGCCGGAATAGAGTCTCCGGGGCTGACGTCCGCGCCGGCTATAGCGGAATATGTAACGAAGCTTTTGTTCGAAGACGGTCTTCCGGCCGTAAAAAAGGACGCGGTTAGGATAAGAAAGCCTATAGAGGCATTCGCGGAAGCTAATCCGGAGCGCAGGCAGGAGCTTATAAAGAAGGACGCGAATTACGCCAATGTAGTCTGCCGCTGCAAGCACGTCACGGAAGCGGAGGTAATAGAGAGCATAAGGCGTCCGTGCGGCGCGACGACGGTCGACGGAGTGAAGTTCCGCACAGGCGCGGGCATGGGGCGCTGCCATGGGGGCTTCTGTATGCCGCGCATAATGCGCATACTCGCGAGAGAGCTCGGGCGTGAATACAGCGGCATAGAGAAGGGCGCTAAGGGCTCGTACATACTGACGCGCAGGACTAAGGGGGACATATGAGAGTTGACGTAGCGGTAGTGGGCGCGGGGCCGGCGGGGCTCGCGGCGGCGATAGCGGCAAGGGAGAACGGCGCCGAAAGCGTACTCATAATAGACAGAGAGGAAGGGCCGGGAGGCATACTCAAGCAGTGCATACACAACGGCTTCGGGCTGCATATATTCTCAGAGGAGCTGACGGGCCCCGAATACGCGGCACGATATACGGACAGGGCGCAGGCTCTGGGTGTAAAATTCCTTTATGAAACGATGGTGCTCAGCATTTCAAAGGACAGAGTGCTATCCGCCGTCGGCAGAGAGACGGGGCTTGTTGAGATAGAAGCGGGCGCGGTAGTGCTCGGAATGGGCTGCCGCGAGAGGAGCAGCGGGGCGCTTATGATACCGGGTGACAGGCCGTCAGGCGTGCTTACCGCGGGCACGGCGCAGAGGTTCGTTAACATAGAGGGATATATGCCGGGCAAAGAGGTCGTTGTTTTGGGCTCGGGAGATATAGGCCTCATAATGGCGAGAAGGATGACGCTGGAGGGCGCAAGCGTCAAGATGGTGCTCGAGCTCATGCCTTTCTCGGGAGGGCTTGTGCGCAACATAGTGCAGTGCCTCGACGATTTTGATATACCCTTGCGGCTTTCGCATACCGTGACGAGCATACACGGAAAAGAGAGGCTCGAGGGCGTCACGGTGGCGGCTGTGGACGCCGACTTAAAGCCCATACCCGGAACGGAAGAATATGTGCCATGCGACACGCTGCTGCTCTCCGTAGGGCTTATACCCGAGAACGAGCTTTCGCGCGGCATAGGGATAGAGATACATCCCGTAACGGGCGGGCCGGTAGTGGACAGTGACATGCAGACAAGCTGCCCCGGAGTGTTCGCGTGCGGCAACGCCGTGCAGGTACACGACCTCGCCGATAACGTGAGCGAGGAGGCGGCGCGCGCAGGCAAGGCCGCCGCGAAGTTCTGCCGCGGCTATGAGCAAAGCGGATATTTCAGGACTGTCGCCGGGGAAGGCGTAAGGTATGTTGTGCCTCAGCGCTTAAAAGACGACGGCAATGACAAGATATTATACTTCAGGGTATCGGGCGTATACAGGAACTGCCGCACCGTCGCGCAGTGCTGCGCAAAGAGAATAGCCTCCAAGAAGCGCGTTATGTGCGCTCCCGGGGAGATGGAATCACTCAAGGTAAAGGGCTGCGATATAACCGGCGATATAGAAGTATTTGTGGAGGAGGGCTGAGTATGGAGAGGAAGATAACGTGCATAGGATGTCCTCTGGGCTGCGCGGTTGCCGTTAAGACCGAGGGCGGGAACATAATCGGCATATCGGGGCATACATGCAAAAAGGGCGAGGAGTACGCGAGGACGGAAGTCACCGACCCGCGCCGTATGCTGACGACTACCATGCGGCTATCCGGAGGAGGGCTTGTGCCCGTAAAGACGAGCGAGCCGTTAAAGAAAGCGCTGCTGCAGGGCGTTATGGGTTTGATAAACAAGGCGGAGGCGAAAGCGCCTGTCGACATTGGCGACGTGCTGATAAGCGATATACTCGGCACGGGTGCCGACATTGTTGCGTCCGACAGGCGTTAAGAAGTATAATGCTTGCATGGAATACCTTGTCAGGGAGATACAGTGCAAGAGCGCGCTGCATTTCCACAACTCAAAATGGCTGCCGTACAAATATGATCTGAACGTCTACCGCGGCTGCGCCCACGGTTGCATATACTGCTACGCGCTCTATTCCCATGAGTATATTGCGGGCGGCAGCTTTTATAACGAGATTTACGCCAAGGCAAACGTCGCGGACGTGCTGAAAAAAGAGCTTCCCAGGTTTTCGGGGGAACTCGTTAACCTCGGAGGCGTGACGGACAGCTATCAGCCCGCCGAGAGGGAGTGCCGTTTTATGCCGCCTGTGTTGGAGCTGCTTGCCCGATATAACATTCCTGTTTCCATATGCACAAAATCAACGCTCATATTAAGAGACATCGAATTGCTAAAACGCGTTAACGATGCGGGAGGCATCATGTGCTCATTCACCGTGACGACGGTGGACAAAACCGCGGCAAGGCTTCTCGAGCCGAACGCCCCTGCGCCTAAAGAGCGTATGGAGGCTCTGAGAGAGATGAAGAAACACGGCATAACGTGCGGCGTACACCTTATGCCTATAATACCTCTTATCACCAGCGGCGAGCATAGCATAGATGCTCTGTTTTGCGCCGCGAAGGACGCGGGCGCCGATTACGTTCTCGCCGGAGCGCTAAACATTAAAAACAAGACGTTCTATGACAGCCTGCGCCAAAGCTTCCCCGCGGAGTACGGCGGGGTAAGGGACATATACCGAGACAAGAAAGCGTATAAGGATTACAGGGCGGAGCTTGCAGACACGCTGGACAGAGTGAGAAAAAGATACGGTATGCCTTCATACGTAAGCCTGCCGCGAAAGAATCAGGCGACTCAAATGACGTTTCTATAAGGTGGGCTATGGATATGAGATTAAGGGCGGCGCAGCTTAGCGACATCCCGCAGATAACGGCGCTTTTCAAAGAAGCGATAAGTGATATGTGCCTGCGCGGCATACATCAGTGGGACGAGATATATCCCTCGTGTGAGCTTTTGCGCAGCGACGTTGAAAAGCGGCAGATGTATGTGCTCGTTTGCGAAGGTGTTATCGTTTCAGCAGTAGTCATAAACGACGAGCAGGACGAAGAGTATAAAAGCGCACAATGGAAGTATACAAAGGCAAATGCCGCCGTCATACACAGGCTTTGCGTCCACCCTTCGCATCAGGGCAGGGGATACGGCAGGGCGTCCGTGACGGAGGCCGAGAGGCTCATGAAAAGCATGGGCTACACAGCGGTGCGCCTTGACGCGTTCTCGCAGAATCCTTTCGCTCTTAAGCTGTATGAGCGCCTTGGGTATGAGCGCGCGGGTGAGGTGCGCTTTCGCAAGGGGATATTCTTTCTGTATGAAAAACTGCTTTGAAGATTAGGCTTTTTCTCTCTTGCTTCTCGCTTTTCAAGCACTATAAGTATCGCGCAAAACGCGGCGAACAGTAAAAACGCGCCCGCGACCAGCGGCAATGACGACCAAACCCTGTCCAGCATAACAACCCTCCCGTAGAAACTATGTTCATAATACATCGATGTATGTACGAAATATCGGACACTGAAGCTTAACAAAAAAATACGCCTGCAAGCTGCAGGCGCAAAGGAAGTTTATCAATCTTTAGAGGGGTCAATCCCTTCTTGTTTAATATTTAGTAAGGTACTGGCTGATCTCCCACGGATGTACGGTCATTCTGAACGTATCCCATTCCTTTATCTTAAAATCGTAGTAGACTTTGAATATATGATCTCCCAATGTTTCTTTTACGAGCGGGTCGGCTTTAAATACCTGCAAAGCGTCGTAAAGGTTGCCCGGCAGGCTTGAAACTCCGCACTGATCCATTTCATCAGTAGTCAGTCTGAATATGTTTTTATTGACTGCGGGCGGGGGAGTCAGACCTTTCTTAATACCGTCGAGACCGGAAGCCAGCATCAGCGCGATAGCGAGATACGGGTTGGCGGCCGGGTCGGGGTTCCTGAGCTCTACTCTCGTGCCCGCGCCTCTTGAGGCGGGTATGCGTATGAGCGGGCTTCTGTTCTGTGCCGACCACGCGATATAGCATGGGGCTTCATAGCCGGGCACAAGACGCTTATAAGAGTTTACCAGCGGATTCGTTACAGCCACTATCGACTTTATGTGTTCAATGATGCCCGCGATGTAATTGTACGCTACTTTAGAGAGGCCGAGTTCTCCGTCTTTGTCATAAAAAGCGTTGCCGTCTTTTGTGCACAGCGACTGGTTCGTGTGCATGCCGCTGCCGTTGATGCCGAATATCGGCTTGGGCATGAACGTCGCGTAAAGCCCGTGGCGGGCGGCTATGCTCTTTACAACTATCTTGAACGTCATTATGCTGTCGGCGGTGGAAAGCGCGTCCTTGTATTTAAAGTCTATCTCGTGCTGGCCTTCGGCAACCTCGTGATGCGAGGCCTCAATCTCGAAGCCCATCGCCTCGAGCATAAGGCAGATGTCGCGGCGCGCGTCTTCTCCCTTATCGATAGGCGCGAGATCGAAATACCCGCCCTCGTCCTGGGTTATCGTTGTCGGCTTGCCCTCAGCGTCGGTATGGAACAAAAAGAATTCGCATTCCGGGCCGACGTTCATCGTATATCCCATTTTAGCCGCTTCGGCCAGCGTTTTTTTGAGGATGAATCTCGGACATCCTTCGTAAGGGTTGCCGTCCGTGGTGTAAACGTCGCATATGAGCCTTGCCACCTTGCCCTGCTGCGGTCTCCACGGGAATATCTCGAACGTATCCGTATCCGGCATCAGGAGCATGTCGGACTCCTCAATGCGCACGAAGCCGTCGATGGATGAACCGTCAAACATACAACCCTCTTCGAGCACTCTCGGGAGCTGCCTTGACGTTATCGCCACGTTCTTTAAAATGCCGAAAACGTCGGTGAACTGAAGCCTTACGAACTTGACGTCGTTTTCCTCGACCAGCTTTAATATCTCTTTGTTAGTATACTTGCCTGCCATATTATTACCTCTCCTTTAAATATATCAGCATAAAAATGCTTATTTAATGTTTTTTTTGGCCCGCCTTCCAATATAATAAAAAAGATGCCAAACCGCGCGCCCGAGGCGCCGCATCTGACATCATCGTCTGCTTATATTTTTGTAAGTATACAATATCATAATATAATTTTAGATGCAATACTTTTTTAAAATTTCATGAACAAGAAACACACCTGTGCAAGTTATGATATAATAAAAAACGGCATGGTGGAATAATCATTCGGAGCCGTATATGAACTTTAATATTCGCAACAGGTTTATAATATTCGCGGTCGTGTTTTTCGGCCTGTTTGTCTTGCTTTTCATTCAGCTTGCAAAGCTTACGCTTGTCAAGGGCGCGGAGTATGCCGCCAAGGCGGAGAAGCTGAGGCCCGAGACCATAGTTATCTCCGGAGCGAGAGGCAGCATACTTGACCGCAACGGCCTGCCGCTTGCGTACGACCAGAAATCCTATAACGTTCAGTTTTACAGGGATCCTCAAAAAAACAGCACTACGGACAGGGCAAATTACACGCGCATTATAATGGACGCGATAAAGTTGATAGAAGCAAACGGAGGCAAGACTCTCGATTCGTTCGCGATACAATATGATAAGGAAACGGACAGCTATTATTTTGACTGGGGCGATATCCTTGAAAGCGCAAAAGAGCGCAGAGAAGAAAACTGGCGAAAAAACATGTATGTAAGCGTAGAAAAAAAGGATGATGAAGTTGACCGTGCCGCGCTTAAGGGCGTTATGGAGTCAGGACTGCTTAGCAGGATAGCAGAAGAAATAACCAAAGACAGCAACGTCGCTGAGGCTGAAGGTGAGGCTGAAAGTGAGGCTGAAGCGGCTTCCAAGACCCCTGCGGATTACGGTTATTCCGTTTCCCCCGAAGAGATCTACCTTACACTTCGCGATAGATACCAGATTCCCGCTGAGACTGGCTATGAAGAAGCAAGAAAGATACTGTCTGTATGGCAGGATGCGCAGCTGGCGTCGTGGAGGGCATTCGAGCCGGTAACGATCGCTTACAATGTAAACATTCAGACCGTCGCCGAGATAGAGACCCATACCGTGGAGCTAACGGGGATGAGCATCGCCGAAAGCACGACCAGAATTTACCCGAGGGGCAGCCTTGCGGCGCATATTATTGGCTATACGGGAAGGATAACAGGCGAAATAATCAATGATTACAGCGTTTCAAAAGAAACGGAAAACAAACTGACCGCCTTAACGAACCTCTCAAGCTCAAAACTTTTCAGCAGAATAATATCGGAAGAGCTTGAAGGCAGCGTTTTGCAAAAATACATTGAAACGGGAGCATTGAGTTCAAAAAGTAGCCTCGCGGAGTTCGGATATACCGCAGAGGAGCTTGAGGGCGTTAAAGGCCTTCTCGACCTTGGCTACAGCGTAGACGGGCTTATCGGTATACAGGGAATCGAGAAGACCATGGAATCATACCTTACAGGCGATATAAAGAAACGGCAGGGCGTTCAGAATGTCGAGGTTGACAATAAGAAGATCATCAGAAACATACTTTCCATGACCGAGCCAAAGCAGGGGGACAGCATCGTTTTGACTTTAGACGTCCCGTTTCAGCAGGCTGTGGAAAGGTCGCTGGAGAAAAACATAGCTTTGATAAGGGAAGAACAGATAGAACAGTATAATAAGTATAAAGACAAGGAAGGCCCGAGGCTGGGAAAGAAAGCGTATAAAGGGATAGAACTTGAAGACATTTCCCTTGCGGAATCGGGAGCGGCGGTAGTGTTCGACGTGAATAACGGAGCGGTGCTCGCGATGGCTAGCCACCCCTCGTTCGATCTTAACCTGTTTGTTAAGGGCATGACCAAGGAAGAATACAAAGCGTTCGGGTTTGAGGATAAAGAGCTTGCGCCCCTGCTTAACAGGGCGGTGTCGAGCCGCGGCACGCCGGGCTCGATATTTAAAATGGTCACGGGCCTCGGAGCGCTGATGGAAGGGCAGAAGGACCCTTCGAAGGGCACGGTTCTCTCCGAGCGTATCGATGATGAGGGCCCGTTTTATTTTGACAAGAATGAAAAGACTTCCGACGCTCCGTCCTGCTGGCAGACGAATATCTCAAAGCATCAAAAACAAACGATAGTCGAAGGGCTGCAGAACAGCTGCAACTACTATTTTTACACGCTGTCGTACAGGATGGGCATAAACAAGCTAAACGAATGGGGTGAAAAATACGGGCTTACAGTACGTACCGGGATAGAATTGCCCGGCGAGCTTGCGGGACAGGTAGGAGGCCAAACGGTACTTTTCGATCCCGGCAAGCCAATAAATATGCAGGCGTCGTATATGCCAAGGCTCGTTTTTGACGGTCCGTTCGGAATAGTCAGGATTTTAAGCAAATTTGCAGAAAATAAGGGGCTTAATTACGACGAAGAAGAGATAAAAGCGGCCGCCCGAGAGATCGTCTATCTGATGGGCATAGAGTGGAGCACCAGAGCCGGCAGCAAGATACTGGTTGACGACAGAAATGTTGCGATGGGCGATCATATCCGCAGCATACTTTATAAGCACCTTAATATAACCGCGCCGGTGGCCAACGCGAATAACCTTGTGCCGGAGATATCAAGCATGCTCTCCCAGCTGATGTGGAAGCCCATTAACACCATACAGACGGGAATAGGCCAGGGCTATGTTCAGCTTACGCCTCTTGCCGTCGCGAGGTATGTAGCAGCGATAGTCAACGGCGGCACGGTCTACGAACCGCAGATCGTAGACAAGGTTATAGACAAGAGCGGGGAGCTCGTGTACGACAAGCAGCCCGTGGTTTACAGCACGCTTGGCGCTCCTCAGGAGTTTCTCGACAAGATAAAGGAAGGGATGAGCAAGGTCGTCAGCGCCGAGCAGGGTACCGCTGAGAAATATTTCAGAAACTTTAAATATAAAGACGATATAGGAGGCAAGACGGGGACGGCGGAGGTCTCGGAGATTGACCTTGAAAACAACAGCTGGTTCGTGTGCTTCGCGCCTTACGACAAGCCAAAGATCGCGGTCGTAGCATATGTTCCTCACGGACTATCGGGAGGGCTTTCATCTTATATCGTTCAGGATATAGTCGAGTTTTATCTCGACAGGGAAGCTAAGGTGGCCGAGCAGACCATACCCGTGTCCGATTCTCTTATAGGTCAGTGATATTTTTGCGCAAAGCAGGAAAAACCACGGTATTTGTAGAATTTTGTAGATTATAGGTTTTAATAAGGTTTTTATCAATCGCCAAACCACAGTTTTGGTTCGTTTTCGGGGGAGATATGGGTATAAAAATAATGGGCAAGAGCGAAGGGCTGTTTGAGATAGAGATACAGCTTCATGCTTCTTATACGGATATTAGAGACGCTATTAAGGAGAAACTGTCCAAAAATAAGGACTTTTTTACCGGATCCGGCGCCAAGGTTCTGATTTCGGGTAAAAAATTTTCCGAAGCGCAAAAGAAGGATCTGCGCCGTTTGCTGCAGATGGACTACGGCGTTATCAACGTGGGCTTTGGCGACGAGATGGCCGAGCCTGTGGAGAAGCGCAGAGTGGAAGTTAAACGTCTGAGGGGCAATGAGGAAGTCGGAAGCGGCGAGCGCATAAACCTTGTATCAAAGGATTACTTTAAGGCGACGAGCATTTTCATCGCGCATACGCTGCGCAGCGGCCAGCGGGTGGAGTGCGAAGGCGATGTTATGATACTTGGGGATGTCAACGACGGCGCGGAAGTTATCGCAGGGGGCAGCATTGCCGTAATGGGAAGCCTTAGGGGACTTGTTCACGCCGGAGCAACGGGCAGGAGCGACGTTGTGGTGGCGGCTATAAGCCTTGTTCCAAAACAGCTTCGCATAAGCGGCAAGATAGCGATATTTCCGGAAGGAAAGCAATCGGATGTGCCCGAGGTGGCCGAGTATAAACAGGGGAGTATCATAGTAAAACCTTTAAAGCCTAAAAAAGAATTGAAATAACATATTTGGGGGTACAGCTTAATGCAAAACGTAATCGTCATCACATCCGGAAAAGGGGGTGTCGGCAAGACAACTACGACAGCGAACCTTGGCACCGGCCTTGCCCGAGAGGGCAAAAAGGTCGTAATGATAGATACGGATATCGGCCTTAGAAACCTTGACGTAGTGCTGGGGCTGGAAAACAGGATAGTGTACGATCTCGTCGACGTAGTGGAAGGAACGTGCAGGATAAAGCAGGCGCTTATCAGGGACAAGCGCTATGAAGCCCTTTGCCTGCTTCCGGCGGCTCAGACAAGGGATAAGATGGCGGTAACGCCCGAGCAGATGAAAAAGCTCGTTGCCGAGCTTGAAGAACAGTTTGATTATATACTGATAGACTGCCCCGCGGGCATTGAGCAGGGCTTTAAGAATGCGATAGCTGGCGCCAAATCGGCTATCGTGGTTACGGTGCCCGAGGTGTCTGCTGTAAGGGACGCCGACAGGATAATCGGGCTGCTCTCGGCTAACGGCGTAGACGATTGCCGGCTGCTTGTAAACAGGCTGCGGCCAGACCTTGTAAAGAGAGGCGATATGCTGGCGCTCGACGACACGCTCGATATACTTGGAATAGAGCTTATTGGAGTCGTTCCCGAGGACGAAAGGGTATTAAAATCCTCCAATCTGGGCGAGCCGGTAATAACGGACGATAAGGCACTGTCCGGCAAGGCCTACAGAAACGTGACGAAACGAATATTGGGTGAAAACATCCCGTTGCTGGATATAGAAGACGATGGCGGTTTCCCGCTGTTTAGAAAGCTGTTCGGGAAGAAGTAAGGGGGCAATATGGTTCGTTTCGCGAAGAAAAATTCAAGTAATGTCGCAAAAGAGAGGCTTAAACTTTTGCTTATTCACGACAGGGCGGGAACGTCGCCCTCAAGTGATATACTGGAAAGGCTTAAAAAAGATATCATTATCGTCATCTCAAAGTATTTTGAGGTATGCGAAGACGATTTTGACGTGGAGATAAAGAACATGTCGGACACGCACGGCGGCAAGAGCGAGACAAGGCTTTCGGCTAATATCCCCATAAGGAGCGTCAAAAACATAGGCCGCAACGTATATTAATTTTTAGGCCTATATTTTTTTACCAGTTCGTCTACCCATAATCTGTTAGGGCCTTCGATTATCGAGAACGGCTCGGTGCTTCCTGTACTGTTGTTTTCAAACAGCAGAATCTTGACGCCCTTGCGCGTTTCGCCGCCTGTTACCTGAAGATAAAAGAGCGCGTAAGGCAAAAATCCGTCTTTGTATACTATCAGCGATACCTCGCCCCAGGGCTTGGGTATTAAACCGTCAAATCTGGCGTCGCGAATAACTGGAACTTCTATAACTTGCGTGTCTCCGTTTTCGTCAGTCTCGTATACCTTGCCAGTCTCAAGAATGACTACCTTTGCTCCCGTTATAGGTGTTTCCGTATATCCTTCCACCACCTTCAAGGTAAGTTTTGCGCCGGCTGAGCTGCCAAGGGACATCGCCGTGATAGAATCACCGCCCGACAGCAACACAGTCATCATGACCGCACCTACGAGCAGCAGCGCCGATACGCTTACTGCCGCGGCGAGGCTTCGGCGGCTTCCGCTCTGCCCCCCGGAGGAAGAGCCTGCGCTTCGCGCCGAGCGCGGACGGGGCATCCTTGTTTCCAAAGACGATGAGGATTTGCGCGCGGCTTTAGCCGAATCGCCGAAAAGCCATACTCCTTTAGGGTCGCCGTTATTGCTATCCATACAATCACCTCAAACAATATATATGCGCCGTCAAACGGTTTTTATCGCTTTATAGGAAATAATAATGGCGCAGCAAAAAAAAAAGATATATAATGTGCAGTAAGTAAATTTTAGGAGACATTATGAACGGACTGATTTTCGACTTTAACAACGCTATGGAGCAGACGGCCGGAAAGCACGGCTTTTCAGAGACCGAGATTAAACAAGCTCACGGGCTTCTTAAAAGCGCACATGAGTCGCTTTCTCATAAGGCCCTGGGGTTTAGGCGCCTTCCCAAAGGACAGGCTAAAATCGTGCAAGATATTATACTGACAGCGCAAGAAATAAGGGCAGGGTTTGAAAACTTTGTAGTGCTGGGCATAGGCGGCTCTGCGCTGGGGCCTATAGCGGTAAACCACGCGCTGGCATTCGGTAAAGACTCGGGCGTTAAGCTCTTTGTCGAAGACAACATCGACCCCGAAAGCATGCAGCGCCTGCTCGGCATGGATATGAAAAAGACGATGTTCAACGTGATATCAAAATCGGGCAAGACCTCGGAGACCATGGCTCAGCTTATGGCGGTCGCGGCGAGGCTGAAAGGGGAAGGCTTAAAGCTCAGCGAGCATGTTATAGCCACTACGGACGCCGATAAAGGCAACCTCGTCAAGATAGCCCGCGAAGAAGGCTTAAAGACATTTATAATACCGGACGACGTGGGCGGAAGGTTCTCGGAGATGACCCCTGTAGGGCTGCTCGCGGCCGCGGTGTGCGGCATCGATATAAAGGCCATGCTGGAGGGGGCGGCATACATGGAGCAAATGTGCTCAGCCGAGAATAACCCCGCTTCGGTGTTCGCGCTGCTGCATGTGCTCGGCATGAAAAGAGGCATAAACATAAGCGTCATGATGCCTTACGCCGACAGCCTTAAGTACATATCAGACTGGTACGCGCAGCTTTGGGCCGAGTCGCTGGGTAAGAGGATGAGCAATGACGGCAGCGAAGTATATGCCGGGCAGACGCCGGTCAAGGCGCTGGGCGTCACCGACCAGCACTCGCAGATACAGCTTTATACCGAAGGGCCTTACGACAAGATAGTAACGTTCCTGAAGGTCGAGAAATTCCGCTGCGATACGGGTATTCCTGAAGCGTTTGAGTATGTGGACGACCTTGCGTTCCTCGGTGGCAAAACGTTCGGCGAACTGCTCGAGGCGGAGAGGAGCGCTACTGAATACGCTCTTGTAAAGGCGGGGCGCCCGAGCATAACTATAACACTTGAGCAGGTAAACGAGTTTGCGATAGGCGCTCTGCTGCAGTTCTTCGAGATAGCGACCGCGTACGCCGGAGAGATGCTTGATATAAACGCTTTTGACCAGCCGGGCGTAGAGGAGGGCAAAATAGCGACGTTCGCGCTGATGGGCAAGAGCGGGTTTGAGGCAAAGAAGGCCGAGATGGCAAACCTGCCGCCCAAAGACCCGGAATGGATAATGTAGTCTGTTTGTAAATCAAAACGCCGCTCGGATGATCCGGGCGGCGTTTATAGTAAGTGGGTATTAAGAGGCTTTGGGCGATAATCTTAGTGCCTGTGTTTTTATAGACTCTATAGTTTTCTGTATGCCGGGCAGCAGCGCCACAATAAAACAAATGGCAGTATCGGGCCCTATATAGGTAATGTTATATACAGCCGAGTACAGCATTGGGTTTTGCCCTGCCGGGGCGTATTCGCCAAAGAAGATAACACCCGATAAAAAGGAGAATAAAAACCTGCCAAGTCCGCCCGCAATGATGCCCGGGAGTATGCTTTTCTTAAAGACCCCGGCAAGCGCTAACGACATAAACGCCAGCAGATAATCCATTATGAACTGAATCCAGTGTACTACATAAGCGTCCTGCAGAAGCTGCATTAGCCCGTAACCCAGGCCTATTATAAGCCCTTTTGGCGTTCCGTAGACATACGCATAGATCATTATCGGCAGCATGCTCGCAGGAGTGATAGAGCCTCCCTGCGGCATCTTGAAAAACCGCAGATAAGAAAGCCCGAATGCTATCGCTATGCACAATGCGCCGAATATCAGCTCTCTGGTTGTCCACTGAGCTTTGGTTAAGTCTTTGATTTCTTTGTTCTTTCTCATCCTGTTTACGATAAAAAAGACAGCTGCCGTGATAGCCGCGGCAATGATGAGGACGACGACAATGGAAATAAGGATACCCCACCAAGGAGTTTCGCCCTCCGCATTTGAAAATAGGTTGTTCAGCCAGTTCATTTGATTCACCTCTCCGATTGTTTTTATTTTCCGCTTAAGGTAAAATGGGAGATGAGGGAGAACATGCCTGCCTATCCGTGATTCCGATGACCTAAGGGCATTTCGGAAAATAAAAAGGCATATACCGCAAAGTATATACCCCTTGAGAGCCGAAAGATTACTCTACGGCCCCGGAAAAGCAAAAGCCCGCGCACCGCGCAGGCAGGTAAGTCTCTGTTTGCTTCCCTGCGTTGGAATTACCCAACAGGTTCAAAGGGTTGTGCTAAAAAGCGCATCTCAGCCATAATGGCCCCCCCAGCGGTTAGGTGCATTATACTTTTATATATTAGATATGTCAATGATTTTGGAGGCATGTATGTATCACTTTTTCAGTTATATGGCAAAAATGAAGCACATAAAGCGGTGGGGGCTCATGCGCAACACCCGCGACGAGAACATTCAGGAGCACTCGCTGCAGGCCGCGATGATAGCGCACGCTCTCGCGGTGATAAAGAACAATCTGTACGGCGGGAACGTAGACGCCGAGCGCGTGATGGCCGTTGCCGTGTTCCACGAGGCGGGGGAGGTAATAACAGGCGACCTAGCGACGCCCATAAAGTATTTCAACCCCGAGATAAAGAGCGCGTATAAGGAGATAGAAAAAGTTGCGGAGAAGAAGCTCACTGCTATGCTGCCGGACGAAATAAAAGAAGAATACGAAAGACTTATACTCGGGCGTGAGGACGACAAGGAAATCTACGCGCTTGTAAAAGCTGCGGATAAGATATGCGCGTATCTTAAGTGCGTAGAGGAGATGTCGGCGGGAAACAAGGAATTCGAGAAAGCGCAAAAATCAATAACCTCCGCGATCGGGGGGCTAGACATGCCCGAGGTCAGATACTTTATGGAAACGTTCGTGCCTAGCTTTGAGCTGACGCTGGACGAGTTGAACTGAAGTGAAGATATCGCACAGACTTGAAAGGCATATATACGAGAAGAAAACGCGCTTTTGAAGCCCGAGATACGACGCTGTTCAAAGAGCATCACTGCGCTGCTTGCGGACGACTTTTTTGAGCTGTGCAGCTCGGGGCGTGTTTATTATTACGTTCCGGGCGACGTTTTTAACAGTTCCAATGAGTATCATATCGATGATTTTAAGGCTCGGAAGCTCTCCCGAAATTGCGTGCTGGTGACGTACAAGGCGCTAAGAAGGGATGCCTCGGGAGTCATGAGCGTATCTTTGCGAAGCTCGCTCTGGAAGCGCCGCAGGAGAGGTTGGAAAATGATATTTCATCAGGGGACGCCGCGGGGCGAATAGTGTATTAAAAAACAGCCTCTGCGGCTGTTTTATTATATGCTCTTTACTCTCCGTCCGTTATCAGCTTTTCGAGCTTGTTCTTTACCCTCTGCAGAGCGTTGTCTACCGACTTTACGCTTCTGTTGAGGTCTTCCGCGACCTCGAAGTAAGACTTGCCCTCGATATATTTTCTGAGCACCTGCATCTCGAGAGGGGAGAGCATCTTTCCCATCTTGGATTCTATTATGGAATAATCCTCACGGCCGATTATTATGTCTTCGGGGTTTGATATCTTGCCGCTCGCGACGATGTCTATAAGCGTCCTGTCCGACTCCTCATCGAACATCGGTTTGTTGAGCGACACATATGAGTTGAGCGGCTTGTGCTTCTGGCGCGTTGCCGTTTTTATCGCCGTGATTATCTGGCGCGTGATGCAAAGCTCGGCGAACGCTCGAAACGTCGTGAGCCTGCTCTGTTTGAAGTCGCGTATGGCCTTGTAGAGGCCTATCATGCCTTCCTGGACGATATCCTCGCGGTCGGCACCGATAAGAAAATAAGAACGCGCCTTTGCACGAACAAAATTCTTATACTTATTCAATAAATACTCGAGTGCGTCTCCGTCATATCCGCGGGCAAGTTCCGCGACGGCTTCGTCAGGCATGTCCTCATAACGTATCTGCTCTTCCAAAGAAGACCTTCTGGTAGTCAAGTCGTTTCCTCCCGTCAGCACTGTCATTCAATTATATATGCTTCGTATTTTAGAGTCAATACAATAGAGTAAATAAATGTATATGTTATCATATCAAAAACAGCAATGTCTTCAGAGCTGGTCCGGAAGGGATATCGCGTCAAGAGCAAGCATTTTCTTAAGCTCTTTGCCCGAAAGCGACGATCTGTCCATATGCTTTATATGCTTTTCCCGGGCGTCTTTTATGAGCACCTTCAATTCGCCCGGCGTTATCCTTACAGCGCCCGCTTCAAATACCGAGAGCTGCTCGAGATAATCGGCTGTGACTACCTTCACAGCCCTTTTGCCCGCTTTTACAGCGCGCTGGATGTGAGTGTCCGCCGTTACGCCGTACGCGGTATAAACTATCGTCAAAAGCCCCTGGCGCGTTTCGCTCATCGGCTCCTTTGTGTTGTAGCCGTCGAACACAACGGTAATATCCTCTCCCGAAAAGCCCGCGTAATCGTCGAGTATGTGCAGCAGCCGCTCGCGCGCGTCCTCGAGGTTTCGCGTATCAAGCCCCCAGGCGTGTATGACGTTGTATCCGTCGACTATCATACCCGGCGCTCCTGGCGCGCTTTTTCATACATCAGCACTGCTGCGGCGACTGCGGCATTGAGTGAGCCCGTTTGGCCCTTCATAGGCACGCTTGCCGTAAGATCGCAGTTTTCCAGCACTAGCCGTGAGATGCCTTCTCCCTCCGAGCCAATAACGAGCGCGACAGGGCCTTTCAGATTAACGCTGTCGGCGCTCTCTCCTGAGACGTCCGCCGCTACTATCCAGACGCCCTTTTGCTTAAGCTCCTTAATAGTCATGCTGAGGTTCGTTACCTTAACAACGGGAATAAGCTCCGCGGCCCCCGAGGAAGCCTTGTAGGCGACGGACGACAGCGACGCGCTCCTGCGTTTGCCGAGTATCACGCCGTGCGCGCCCAGCACTTCGGCGCTCCTTATAATAGAGCCGAGGTTCCCCTCGTCGGTGATACCGTCGAGTATGACCATAAAGGCGGGCTCGTTCCTTGACGCCGCGAGATCTAGAATATCGTCTATGCTGCCGTATTCCTTGGCCGCCGCCATCGCTACGACGCCCTGATGATTAGCGGGTTTTCCTCCGTACCCGAACGGCATCGTCAGATTGTCGAGCTTGCGCTTGTCGACTCTCACCACGGGGAGCTTGCTTTGCCCTGCAAGCGCCAGTATCTCGCGCACGCTCGGGTCGTCTATCTCCTTTGCGGCGAGCAGCTTGTCAAGCGGCCTTCCCGATTTTATCGCGGACTTTACCGCGTTTCTTCCAAAAATGATGTCCATATTTCCCTTTAATGTCCTTTTGTTTTATTTACCTGCGCCGTCTTTCGCAATATTCTAGTTAGCGGTTTACGTTTGTCCTGCTTCAGATACGCCCCAGAAATGGTCTATTATAACGCGGAACAGCTCGTCCGTCCTCTCGTTGTTCCCCCGAAGGTAAAGATATCCTATTACCGCCTCGAGCCCCGTGGCCTTTGAGTAATCCTCGCGGCTCATGTTTTTGGGGGGAGCTGACTTCGCGTTTTTACCCATACGAAAGATATCCGCTTCACGCTCTGTAAACATATTAAGAAGCAGCTCAGCCGCCTCGGCCTGCGCCCGCGCGTTCACGACGCCCGAGGCGAGAGTGTGAAGGTCTTGGGCCTTTCCCATGTTATTTTTTACAAGGCAGCCTCTTATATACAGATCGTATACCGTGTCGCCTATATACGCAAGGCTCAGTATCGGCAGCTCCCTTATCGTTTTTTCGTCGAGAGGCGAGTGGGCGCACTTCATTTTTTTCATACCTCTGGATTATATCATACCCAAGCGGCAACAGATAGTTTTTATAATCAAAAACGCGCAAAGATTATTGCCCGAATACGCGGCGCAGCGCAGGATAAGAATAATAGCATGAAAAAGCAATCTGTCAAAAAAGCGGCGGTAGGCGTTGTATCGGGGTTTATAGCAGGGCTTTTGGGTTCGGGCGGAGGCATAGCGGTCGTGGAAGGGCTTGAGAATACCGGCACGGAAGAGCGGCGCGCGCACGCCACCTCTATCGCGGTAATACTGCCTATATCGGCATTATCAGCGGCACTTTATTTTACAGGAGGGTTCGTGCCTCTTACCGAAACGCTTTACCTTTGCGGCGGGGCGATAGCGGGCGGACTTGTAGGTGCGTTTTTCCTGTCGCGCGTCAAGGTGAAGCTTTTAAACCGCATATTCACGCTGCTGATACTCGCCTCTGGCGTAAGGCTGCTGTTTTGATACTGTATATAATATTCGGTGCGGTATTCGGCATTGTCGGAGGCATGGGTATGGGCGGGGGCATCGTGCTCATACCCTGCCTTACGCTGTTTCTATCCGCTACGCAGCACGAGGCGCAGGGGATGACGCTCTTCGCGTATATACCGATGGCGCTGTTTGCGCTTGTCTCGCATATCCGAAAAAAAAACGTAAGGCTGAAGCCCGCTCTCTTTATCACCGCGTTTGGATGCGCGGGCGGGACGGCGGGATACTTTCTCGCTTCGGCAATGCAGCCGGACACGCTGAGGACGATATTCGCGGTGTTCCTGATCGCCGTGGCGCTGCTCAGGATCTGGCGGCAGGAGGTAAAACCGCGCCTTAAGAGCAAGAAGGCTTCTTGAAATTATTGTTGACACCCAAAAACCGTCTCGCTTATAATAACCGTAAATATATAAAGGCAGTGAAGGGGATGACCGTTTTTTTAGCGTAAAGAGAGCCGCCGGGTGGTGCAAGGCGGACGCGAAGCGTACGGTGCTCACCCCTGAGCCTCAGGGCTGAAAGCAAGTAGGCCCTGACGCGTCAAAGCGTTATTTTGAAAGGCTTTTGCCTTGATGAGCTGGCAGTCTTCAGGCTGCAAGCAGAGTGGTACCGCGAACCTTTTCGTCTCTGTAGACGTGAAAGGTTTTTTTATATTACCGGCAGCGGTAACCAATAAGCAAACGATCAATACCTCAAAAATTCCTTTATGAGATGGAGGACATTATGCCTGAGTTTATCAATATGACGATAGGAGATCTGCTCGATCAGAAAGCGAGGAAGTATCCCGACAAGGACGCTCTCATACACCCGTATGAGAGTGTGCGCTACTCGACCACGCAGTTTAAAGAGGCCTGCGACAAGGCCGCGAGAGGGCTCATGGCGCTTGGCATAGAGAAAGGCGACCACGTCGCTATATGGGCGACGAATTATCCTCAGTGGGTGGTGACGCAGTTCGCTACCGCGAAGATAGGCGCCGTATTGGTTACTGTCAATACTAACTACAAAAAGTACGAGCTTGAGTATCTCTTAAAGCAGTCCGACTCTAAAATGCTCATCATGACCGGAGGGACGAAGGAGAACAGCTACGTCGATCATATAAAGGCCGTATGCCCTGAGCTTGAGCAATGCGAACCGGGCAAGCTCAAAAGTAAAAAGCTTCCCTTCTTAAAGAGCGTCGTATTCCTCGGCAACGAGAGGCACCCCGGTATGCTGCTGTGGAGCGACGTTATGGACGCCTCCGCTTCTGTCAGCGAGGAGATGCGCGCGGCGAGGCAGAGCGAGACCGACCCTCAGGATGTAATAAACATGCAGTATACTTCGGGCACTACCGGGTTCCCCAAGGGCGTCATGCTGACGCATTATAACCTCGTGAACAACGGCAAGATAATAGGCGAGTACATGAAGTTTTCCGCGAAGGACAGGCTTTGCATCACGGTGCCTCTGTTCCACTGCTTCGGGTGCGTTTTGGGAGTAATGGCGTCAGTCACAAACGACGCGGCTATGGTCGTCATCGACCACTTCAACCCCATAAAAGTAATGCAGGCTATAGAGAGTGAGAAATGTACGGCCGTTCACGGCGTTCCCACTATGTTTATAGCGATGCTCGAGCACAAGGAATTTTCAAGCTTCGACTTCTCGACGCTGCGCACGGGCATAATGGCAGGGTCGCCCTGCCCCATAGAGGTAATGAAGGCCGCGGTATCGCGCATGAACATGCGCGAGATAACGATAGTGTACGGCCAGACCGAGTCGTCGCCCGGCATCACTCAGACGAGTACGGACGACCCCTTGGAGCTAAGGGTTTCAACCGTCGGGCGCGCGTATCCCAACGTTGAGGCAAAGATTATAAACCCCGAAACGGGCGCGGACGTACCTTCCGGCACGGTGGGCGAGATTGTGACGAGGGGCTACCACGTCATGCGCGGATATTACAAGATGCCCGAAGCTACGGTGCAGGCTATAGACAAGGACGGCTGGCTGCACACGGGAGACCTTGGTGTGATGGACGAAAACGGGTATTACAAGATAACAGGCAGACTGAAGGACATGATAATCCGCGGAGGAGAAAACATTTACCCGAGAGAGATTGAGGAGTTCCTTTACACTCACCCAGCCGTGAGGGACGTACAGGTGGTGGGCGTGCCCGACAAGAAATACGGAGAAGAGGTGCTTGCGTGCGTCATACTGAAGGAAGGCGCCGACGTTACGGAGGAAAGCCTCGTGGAGTTCGTTAAGGCCGGGCTTTCAAAGTTCAAGGCGCCGAGGTATGTTAAGTTCATAGACGCGTTCCCGATGACGGCGAGCGGCAAGATACAAAAATACAAGCTTCGTGAATGGGCGGTCACCGAGCTTCACCTTGAGGACGCCGCGAATATAGAGACGGCTTAAATAAAAAGAAAGATTTTAAAAATGCACAAGCCCCGGTTTTTTTGCCGGGGCTTTTTATACGGGATCTCAAAAAGCCGTGAGGTTTTGGGGTGTACATATTAACCGAACGTTTTGTATGTTGCCGTCATAAATAAGCAGCCCTTCTCATAATTATTGTTTTGAAGGGGGATTAAAGCCATGAACAATGCCGGTACGACAAGTATCAAAGCGAAAGAAAAGAAGACTTCCATATCCGAGTTCCTGAAGAACGCTCTCAAAGGCACCCTTATCTCAATGATATTCACGATAGCGGTTATACTGCTTTTCGCTCTTATCATCAAGGAAACGGGCCTTAAGGACAACATCATCGGCCCCGTCAACCAGGGCATCAAGATAGCCGGAATCATAGCCGCATCCTACTTCGCGGTAAAGGGCATGACCGACAAGCAATGGCTTTGCGGCGGCATCACCGGCATAATGTATATGCTTTTAAGCTACCTTATATTCTCGCTGATACAGGGCATGTTCGGAAACATAGCGCTGTTGTTCTCCGACCTGCTTATGGGTATGCTGATAGGTATGGTGTTCGCGATAATAACCGCGAACTTTCTTGACGGCCCGAAAAAGGCAAAGTCAAAAAGAACCGTTAGGCGCAAGTTCAGCGCTCCGAAGATGAACGCGCCGGGCAAATAAGAGTTGCAATAGCGTGCCGATGTATTATATAATCTTATAGCTTAATCCGCGAAGATTATGGAGGTCATGCATGAAGCATATAAAGACTGTAGTGAAGGGCACGCTTAAAGACAAGAACGAGAAAAAGGGCTGCGGCGAATGCCAGACGTCCTGTCAGTCGGCGTGCAAAACGTCGTGTACGCTAGCAAATCAGCGCTGCGAGAAAAAATACAGGTAACCTATCCCAAAAAGTGCGGCGGATACAAAGCCGCTTTTTTGTTTTTATGTTTATCAAATGAGGAGATAACTGTGGTACACACATTCACATACAAAGACGAGTATTTTGCCGTTGACGTTGAGTCGGGCAGCGTACATATGCTGGACAAGGATGGACACGGCGCCGTCGCTTATCTTTGCGAGGCTGAGCGGCGCGGAGAAGACATAAAAGACGCTGCAAAGGGCAAAGGCGAAATATATGATGAGGTAATGCAGCTTGTGGATGACGGGATGCTGTTTTCGCAGCCGGGAGACGATTTAAGCAGGCCTAAAAACGTTATTAAGGCAGCGTGCCTTCACCTCGCGCACGACTGTAATCTTCGCTGCGACTATTGCTTTGCAAAAGGAGGAGCGTTCGCGGGCAAACGCGAGCTGATGAGCGCCGAAACAGCTATGGCGGCCATAGACTTCATCGCCGATATATCGGGGACGCGGCGCAACATAGAGATAGACTTTTTCGGCGGAGAGCCTTTGCTGAACTTCGATGTTCTGAAGCAGACGGTCGATTACGCCCGAAGCATAGAAGCGAAAAAGGCAAAGCGGTTCCGCTTCACCGTAACCACAAACGCCTACCGTCTGACGGACGAGATGAAGGACTATATAGACGAGCATATGGACAACGTCGTCGTCAGCTTAGACGGCAGGCCGCGTGTGCACGACGCAGTGCGAAAGACCGCCAGCGGCGGGGGAAGCTACGGGCGCGTAGCGGAAAACGCGAAAGAGATGCTGCTCAGCCGTAAAGGAGAGTACTATGTAAGGGGAACGTTCACTACGGACAACCTCGACTTTTCAAACGACGTGCTGCACGTTGCGGACATGGGCTTCAAGGGCGTATCCATAGAGCCGGTGGTAACGACGGGAGAACGCGCTCTTAAAGAAGAGCACCTTGATACCATATTCAGCGAATACGACGCTCTCGCGGAGCAGTACGAAGAGAGGCGCAGGCAAGGCAAAGGATTTACGTTCTTTCATTTCATGGTCGATCTTGATGCGGGGCCGTGCCTGCAAAAGAGGATACGCGGCTGCGGAGCGGGCACGGAATACATTGCCGTTGCTCCGTCGGGGGATATATACCCCTGTCATCAGTTCGTGGGAAAGAGCGAATACCGCATGGGCAGCGTATACGGCGGCAGCCTTGACACAAAACTGGCAGGCAAATTCGACGAATGCAACATATTCAACATGAAAAGCTGCGCCGCATGCTGGGCAAAATATTACTGCAGCGGGGGCTGCGCAGCGGCGAACTATAATATAAACGGCGATATTATGAATCCGTATGAGCTTGGTTGTAAGATGCAGAAAAAGCGCCTCGAGATAGCGATAGCTCTCGCGGCGAGGGAACAGATGGAGGGAATATGATACAGACTGTAGACGGCAAATACCCGGTAAGACCGAGGAGCGCCTACGTCCACCCCAGCGCCGTAGTCATAGGCGACGTTAAGCTCGGGCGCGATACGAGCGTGTGGCCGAGCGCTATAATAAGGGGAGACATCGCCGAGATAACGATAGGCGACGGCACGAACATTCAGGACTGCTGTGTGCTGCACACAGGCAGGCTCAAGCTGACTATAGGCAAAAGGGTCACGGTTGGGCACGGGGCGATACTTCATTCGTGCGACATAGGCGATAACACGCTTGTTGGTATGGGCGCCATAATACTCGATGCCGCCGAGGTGGGCGAAAACTGCATTATCGGCGCGGGCACGGTCATACCCGGAGGCAAGGTGATACCTCCCGGCAGCCTCGTTATCGGAAACCCCTATAAGATTGTGAGAAGCACGACTCCCGAAGATATGAAAAACGCCGCGGAAAATTGCGACGATTATATTGCGCTCGCAAAGCTCTATATACGCTCAGCCGACATACTATAGCTTATTCGCTCCAGAGCGCCTCGCATCCGGTAGACACTCCGAGAGCGCCCGCCGAGAGAGCTTCTATGACCTGGTTTTTGTGGGTTATGAGCCCGCCCGCGATAACGGGAGTATCTATATCCTGAGTAAACCGCCGTATAACATCGGGTATGACGCCGGGCATAAGCTCGACCATGGACGGCCTTGTGTTTTTTACTGCTTTAATTGCGTTGTCGTATGAAGCGCTGTCAACCATGAAAAAGCGCTGTATGCAAAACACTCCCTGCTCTCGCGCGTATTTAATAATGCCGCTCTTTGTGCTTATTATTCCGCTGGGAGCAATCCTGTTTCTGACATAATCGAGCGCCCTTGTGTTTCCCGCGAGACCGTCTATCAGGTCCATGTGCAAAAACACGTTTCTGCCCGAATCCAGCGCCATAGAAACGTATTCCTTTGCTGAGAAGATATCCGTGCCCAGCAAAAACACCGTTGGAACGAGCTTAAGCGCCCGCTCAAGAGCCTGTCTGCTCTGTACAGCGGCGATGACCGGGCTGTCGCTAATAGCTTCGGTATACGCGTGCATACTGCCTCCTTATGCGTTGCTCTATTATAACACGCGCTAGGCGTATTTACAAAATAAATGCAGGATGCTATGATTAACAGGTAGTGTAATTTTAGGTCATTCGAACTCTATGTTTTTTTCTGTGTTGACGAGAGGTGTTTTATGAGGTTTGAATTCACTTACCCGTCGAAGGACGGAGGCGTGATACATGCCTACCGGTGGGACGCGCAAAGCCCAAAGGCTGTGGTGCAGATAGCGCACGGTGCAGTGGAGCATGCTCTAAGATATGACGATTTCGCCAAAGCGCTCGCAAAAGAAGGGTTTACGGTATACGCTGCCGACCACCGCGGGCACGGAAAAACCGCGGGCGTTCCCGAAAACGTCGCGTACTTTTCGGACAGCAAGGGCGGTTTTGACCTCGCGGTAGAGGACATGCGCGCGCTTACCGGGATAATAAAAGAAGAAAACGCTCTCCCCGTATTTCTGCTGGGGCACAGCATGGGCTCGCTGCTCTCGCGCGTCTACGCTTCAAGGTATGGCGGGGAGCTATCCGGGCTTGTGCTTACAGGCACGGGCAGGGCGAACCCCGCGCTCATATCTCTCGTAAGGCTCATTGCCCGGCTTCAGATGAAGATCTGGGGCAGAAGGCACAAAACGCCGTTTTTGCACTCTCTTGTGTTCGGAACGCTTAATAAGCCTTTCAAAAGCGAGGGCGAAAGCGCGTTTATCAGTGCAGACGCCGAGGTGGTAAAGGCGTACAGAGAGGACGAATATTGCGGCAACACCTCGACTGCGGAGTTCGTTTATGAGCTGCTTGGCGGGACGAGGGCGGCGTTTCGCGAGGAGACGTTTGAGAACTGCCCGAAAGGGCTTCCCATATTTGTAGGCTCGGGCGAGTTTGATACTATGGGCGGCAAGAACCTGAGCGGCGCAAAGAAGGACGTGGAGTGCTACAAAAAGGCAGGCGTTACCGATCTGGAATTCCAAGTATATAAGGGAATGCGCCATGAGATATTGAACGAGAAACAAAAGCAGAGCGTTTATGATGATATAATCGGTTGGCTGTCCAAAAGAGTATGATATTCGGACAGAGTGCACACTGTCTTATTACTGCCCCTGATCAGAGCTTGCGGGGCGATTTACAGGAGGATTGGGTTATGCTTTTAGATTCAAAATATGACGAGAGCCGTGACAGATGGGAGGTTCAGCTTTACGGGGAAGTGGACATATACAACGCCGACAATTTAAAGAGCGAGCTTCACGCCCTGATCGAGGAAAAGAAGGCGGATTTAGTGCTTAACTGCGCAAGCCTAAAATACATTGATTCAACAGGGCTCGGCGTCCTCGTCAGCGCCCTTAAAAAGGTAAGGGAAGCTGACAGGCAGATAAGCATAATAAACCTTAAACCATATATAGCTAAGATATTTACGCTTACCGGGCTTAACAAAATATTCGAGATAGAGGTGAGCGGGCAGTGAACGACGTGATAAAGCTTGATTTTCCCGCGAAGCCGGATTATATACTCGCTATAAGGCTTGCCGTATCGGCAGTCGCCGAGCGCGCGGGGTTTTGCGTTGAAGACATCGAAGATATAAAGGTAGCGACCGCGGAAGGCTGCATGCTGCTTCTTTCAGGAGAGCCTGATTCCGTTTTGATAAGCATAACGGTAAAAGACGGCCTCAAGATAGATATTTCCTGTGAAGGGCGCAAGGCAGAAGCCTCAAAGGACGAAACGACGGAACTTTCACGCTGCCTTCTTGAGGCTCTTGTCGACAGATGTGATTTTGTGCCGGCACAGGCAGCAGGCGACGAAGGAATCGAAAAGATAAGCTTTTATAAGAAGCTGTGACAAATAGCAGCCTCGAAAAGAAAGGCCTTTACGGGGAGCGTAACAGTACGGTATTAGGGGACAAGCATGTGCAGTCAGTATGAACAGATGACCGAACAGGACCTTTTTGAGCGGTATGATCAGAGCAAGGACGAAGCGCTGAGAGATCATATTCTTCGGAAGTACCTGTACGTGGCCGAGATAGTCGCCAAAAAATTCATGAACAGAGGCGTGGAGTATGACGACCTGTTTCAGGTGGCTTCTCTCGCGCTTGTCAAAGCAGTGGACAGATATGAGCTTTCAAGGGGCGTAAAGTTTATAAGCTTTGCCACTCCTACGCTTGTAGGGGAGATAAAGAACTATTTCAGGGACAAGACCCGGATGATAAGGATATCAAGGCGTGACAGCGAGCTTATCCGAAAGCTAGATGAAACAAAGCAGTGCCTGACAGGTGAGCTTGGGCGCAGCGCCTCGCCGGAGGAGATAGCGCAAAGGCTCGACATCTCGGTGGAGCGTGTGCTCGAGCTTATGGAGACCCAGTCGGCGGCATATGCGGCATCGCTTGACAGCTATATAACCATCAACGAAGACTTAAAGCTGATACGACTGCTTGGAAGCACGGACGATGAGTACGAGAAGATAGAAGACAGAGACTTTTTAAAGCAATGCATATCGCAGCTTGGCGACATCGAGAGGCGGCTTATACAGGAAAGATTTGAGGAAGGAAAGAGCCAGAGAGAGGTTGCCGCGACGCTGGGAGTTTCCCAAATGTACATCTCGCGGGTAGAGCGCAAAATATTGTTAAAGTTCCGGAATTACTATCAGAAATAAGTTTAAAAATACGGCGGGCGGGTTATATAAATACTGTAGAGCGCGAGCACCGAGCACAACGGCCCGTTGCTGCGACTTTTGAGCACTTCGGTATTGAATAGATGAAAGATTACATTGAAAAAAATGTGTTAACAGCAATAGATGACATAAGGCCGTCCGTAAAAAGCGTGCTCAGCTGCATAGAGAAAAAAATGCCGCTGAGCGACGAACGAAGATACGAGATTGAGCTTGTGTTAAACGAGCTTCTCGTAAACAGTTTCAGGCACGCGAATCCTTCTTGCCAAGAGCCGGTTGTGCTCACAGCTGGGGTTGAGGACGGACGCCTTAAAATCTGCGTAACGGACAACGGAGAGGGTTTCGAGTACAGCAAAAGACTTGGCGGAGCATCGGATTCTTCAGCGCTTTTTCGCGAATGCGGGAGGGGGCTGATGCTTGTCAAGGCGTTTTGTGAGGAGATAAGATATAACTTAAAAGGCAACAGCGTGGAGGTCGAAATTGCTTTATAACCTCTGCGCGAATGTTTTATAGGTTTTTTATCTCCTTTTTAAAGGAGTTTTTTTTTGCACGGAGAAGTACTTATGTACAGTATTGGAAGGATAGATAGCTGATGGCTTCAGGGCGATACAAAAGGGCGGGTTATTCCATGGCGTCAAAGACGCCCGTGAAAAGGCCTAAAAAAACACAAACGCGCAGAAAGCCCAGCTTAAAGTTTTTCGGGATAACAGGCGTATTTGCAGCCTCGGTCATAACACTGCTGGTGCTTCTTTTAAGCCCGCCTCCTACAGCGGCTGTAGAATTGGCAAGCACTGATTTTAACGCCTCCTACGATATGCTCATCGTGCGCGACGAAATGTCGTATCAGGCGGTGAATTACGGCAAGACGCAATACATCGCGCGCGAAGGCGCGCATGTCGGCGAAGGAGAAGCCGTTGTAAAGGTCTATGAACTAGGATACAGCGACGAAACGCTGTCCGAGCTTTTGGACATACGCAAAAGGATACTCGATTACGAGACCGGAGTGAGCAGAGCGGGCGTTATAGACCCCTCTCTCGATGATATTAATTCGAGGATAGACGCTAAAGCGAAGGAGATTCAAAGAGCGCTTGCCGAAGGGAGCCTCGGTGATCTTTTAGGGCTAGAGCTTGATATGGAGGCTCTGCTTAGCGAAAGGATGACGTATCTTGGCAGCGTGGTCGTTCCCGACGACCAGCTGAGGCAATACCTTGCGCAGGAGAAGCAGCTTACAGACACGATAAACGGATGGAGCAGCGTTGTTAACGCCGAGATGAGCGGCATCGTCAGTTTTTACTTTGACGGCTATGAGTCGCTGATGGCAAAGGAAAACATCGGCTCCTTTACAAGAAAGGTGCTCGAGGAAGTCAGAGCCGGGAAAACGCTGCCCTTTGACAAAGGCAAGACTCACGTGCCTCTCTACCGTATAGTGTCTGAGGAAGAATGGTATGTAGTCTTTCTGTCCGAAAAAAGGGTGCCCGAATTATTTTTGGGGAACGTGTTTTCGATGGTTTTTGACGATTATCTCAACACACAGTACACCGGACGGGTTTTTAACATACAGGAGCTTGAAAATAATGCCGGCTATGTGTATACTATACAGATTAAGGGCAGTATCGGCCCCTTGCTGGGCGGCAGAAGGGTGTCGGCAAGGCTTTATACAAAGATAGAAGGTATGCGCATCCCTCGTTCGTGCCTTAAAACAGAAGACGGCATAACATATGTGGAGAGGATGTCGGGAGAATATGTACCGGTGCTCGTTATAGGAAGTGACGCAGAATATGTATTTATACAGACTTACAAGGACCAGCCGTCGCTGACAGTGGGAGAGCTTTTAAAAAAGTAGTTTATTTTTCGCGCAGGTTGTAATATAATGCCAAGTATAAATGATAACATAAATAGTATTAAAGAAAGGATTGGTGTTTGCGCAAAAAAGTCGGGACGAAGCGAGAGCGACATAACGATAATAGCGGTCAGCAAGACGGTAGACGCCGTCTCTGTTGAACAGGCCGCAAAGGCCGGCATCAGGGACTTTGGCGAGAACCGTGTGCAGGAGTATATGAAAAAGCGAGAAGCTTTGGATACCCCTGTGAATTGGCACATAATAGGGCCGCTGCAAAGCAACAAGGTTAAGTATATACTCAATGGAGTATTCTTGCTTCACTCATTGGACAGGCTCTCTTTGGCGGGTGAGATTGAAAAACAGTGCGACAAAAAAGGCACGGATCTCTCCGCGCTAGTTCAGGTGAACATAGCAAAAGAGCCGACAAAATCAGGCGTTTTCGAAGAAGACCTTGAAAAATTTATGGAAGAGCTGTCTGTTTTGAGGAGGGTCCGCGTAAAAGGGCTGATGGCGATACCGCCAATAGCGCATAGCGCGGATGACAACAGACGATACTTTGTGAGGATGTATGAACTCTTCCGCAGGCTAAAAGGTTCTTATCCGGCGTTTGAATACCTGTCTATGGGCATGTCAGGCGACTTTGAAGCGGCAATTGAGGAAGGTTCGAATATGGTTAGGATTGGTACGGCCGTATTTGGAGCGAGGTCAAACTAAATTTTTAGGGGGTTTACAACATGGCGAGAGGTATCTTTAACCGTATTCTGGATGCGGTCGGCCTCGAAGAGGAAGAGTACCAAGAAGATGAGATGATGATGGACGAGGAAGAGAATTTCTACGAAGATGAGTATGAGGAAGAGGAGCAAAGACTTCCGAAAAGAAAGCAGGGAAAAGTTGTAGGGCTGCCAAATCCCGCGAACAAGATGCGGATGCTCGTTTTCCAGCCTTCGAGTTACGAAGAAGCGGAATGCATTATCGACAACTTAAAGGCCAGAAAGCCGGTTATTATGAATCTTGACGAGCTTGAGATAGAGCTCGGGCAGAGGATACTCGACTTTGTCGGCGGAGCGGTATACTCGCTTAACGGCGATATCAAGAAGGTAGCGAGAAGCATATTCGTAGTTGCTCCTTCCAACGTCGATGTTTCCCAGAACATAGCCGAACGCAGCGGCAGGGAAGGCTATAGACGTTTTACCGATTAACGCCCGGAACTTGTAGGGTTTGGGTTTGATTTGCGCTTAGCATGCCCCGCTGTGACGGGGCATGCGGCGTATAGTTTATATGCCAGCGGAGATATTAAGACCGTATCGTTTATCTTCCGCCGGGGAAAGGGGAATCACCGTGTCTTTAACAGTAAAGGATATATTGGAGAAGACGTTTAATAGATCTTTCAGAGGTTACGACGAAAACGAGGTAGATAAGTTCTTAGATCAGATAATCGACGAACTCAAGGCGCTGCAAAACGACAACGCCGCTTTGAAAGAGGCGCTTGACGCGGAAGCCGAGCGCGCGAGAAAGATAAAGGATACCGAAGAGACGATAATGCACACGCTGGTAACGGCGCAGAAAAGCGCCGAGCGCATTTTAAGCGAAGCAGCGCGAAAAGCCGAGCTCATAATAGACAATGCGCAAACGACCGCGAAACGTCGGTCTGAACAGACAACAAGAGATCTTAAAGAGGCGCAGAGCAAGCTCGAAGAGGTGAAACAAAGCGCGAGGGGCTTTGCAAGCAGCTTTGCAGAGATGATCAACAAAGAGGCTGCTTCCTTCGAAAAGATCTATCGCGGATATTTCGGCGATATGGACAGCGGAATCAGCCTTAAGGCGCTCGAAAAGATAGACGAAGACATAGCGAAGAGCCTTACAGGCATGTCTTCTGAAGAAGAGCCTTCCAAGCTCGAAAAGCCTGAGCCCGAAAAGCCTGAGCCTGAAAAGCCTGAGCCCGAAAAAACAAAGCCAAAAAAAGCAAAGGCTGTCGTTTCCGAGGATAATGAGCCGGATAGCCTGCTGGAATTTACCGAGATAAACAAGGCGCTTAGTGAGATAGAAAACGGCGGCGAAGACGTTCTGCAGGACAGCTACGAAGAGGTGCCCAAGGAAACCGCGGGCGCAAAGGACAAACCCAAACCGGCAGGATTCGAGCCTAAATATGATGATTATTCGTGGCTTTACGGCAGTGACGATAGTGACGACGCCGGTGTTTCGTTCAAGGATCCCAAAGAAAAAGAGGAGCTTGAGTCGCTAATAGACGATATAATTGAGTAAAGCGAAAAAACTTTTACTTGCAGATATCAACAGGGCAAAAGTATAAACACTGCTTACTCCGGCTGCCCATTATGGGTGTTTTTGTTGTATCCGGCTAGCATGTAAGCAATTGCTATACAACATTCTCCCGGCAGACCGCCGGTTTTTCGCAACAGACATAATCACTAACGTTTTAGGCCAGTCATAGTTACTTGCTTTTTATCATGCGGCTTAATAGATTGTAGGTTTGAAAAAAGCGCGCAATTTGCTATAATGTATCTTTGGAGCGCGGTAAGCGTATCAACGGAGGCTTTCCATATGAGTATTACTATCGGACAGTTTAATGAGTCCTTCCCGCCTATAGTTGACGGCGTTGCGAATGTTGTTATGAATTATGCGTTTTGGTTGAATAAGAAATACGGCAAGAGCTATGTGATAACGCCCAAGCACCCTGAAGCGTTGGACGATTATGGTTTTGAGGTGCTGCGCTACTCATCGATGAAGGTGCCCACAAGAAGCGAATACCGTTTCGGGCTTCCAAAGATGGACGGAGTGTTCTGGAAAGAACTCAAAAAGGTGCCATTCGATATAGTCCACGCGCACTGCCCTTTCGGTTCGGGGTTCGCGGCAAAAAGCATTGCTAAAAAGAGGGGCATACCATTTGTGGCTACATTTCATTCAAAGTTCAGAGATGACTTTAAAGGGATGCTCAAGTCTGACATGCTGGTCGAAAGCATGCTTTTAAAAGTCGCGGCGTTTTATGAATCAGCCGATGAGGTATGGGTGGTAAACGAATCGTCCGTTGAGGAGCTCAGAGAGTACGGATTCCGAGGGGGCGTATATATCATGGAAAACGGCTGCGATATAGAAGTCAGATACAGGTCTGACGAAGCCCTGAAAGAGATAAACAATGCGTTCAATCTCGACCCTGATATTCCTTTGTTTATGTATATAGGCCAGCACGTATGGCAGAAGAACCTTAAAATGGTTATTGAAGCGCTCAAGATACTCAGCGACAAAGGCTGTAAGTATCAGATGCTATTCATCGGTGACGGGCCGAGACGTTCTGATATGCAGCGTATGATAGCAGAGCACGGACTGAGCGATCATGTCAGATTCGCGGGCAGGATACACGACAGGGACATGATAGCGAAGATATACTTGAGGAGCAGCGCGATGCTGTTCCCCTCGCTCTACGATACGTCATCTCTCGTCCCGAGGGAGGCGGCAGCGTGCGGATGCCCCTCGGTGCTGGTAAAGGGGTCGAGCACCGCTGAAGGAATGACGGATGACAACGGGTTTCTTATTGAGAATAAAGCTGCGTCACTTGCCGAAACTGCCGAGTTTATCATAAACAACCCGGACAAAGCAAAGTATGTGGGTGAAAGCGCGAGGTCTACTATATTTCGAAGCTGGGAAGACGCCGTTTCTGTAGCGTATGAGCGGTATCTGTACCTTATCGATTTAAAAAAGTCAATTATCGAGCGGCAGGCTGAATAAAGCGAGGTAAGAGTTTGTATTTTAAATATGTAGTGGTCGGGGCGGGGATATCGGGGCTTACTATAGCCGAGAGGATCGCGTCCGTTCATAAAGAAAAAGTTCTGGTAATAGAAAAGCGGCCTCATATAGGCGGTAACTGCTATGACTTTTACAATGACGACGGTATATTGATACACAAATACGGGCCGCATATCTTTCATACTTCAAGGAAAGACGTTTTTGATTACCTGTCGCAGTTCACCAAATGGAATCTTTATCATCACAGAGTGCTTGCGTTCGTGGACGGTGCTTACTTGCCGCTGCCCATATGCGCCCGCACTATAAATATGCTCTATAACAAAAACCTTTCAACCGACGAAGTAAAGGGCTTTCTTGAAAGCGCTGCCGACCCGGCCAGGGAAATCAGATCAAGCGAAGACGTGGTGATAAGCCAGGCGGGAGAATATATTTACGAGAAGTTCTTTAAGCACTATACGAAAAAGCAGTGGGACATGGACGCGAGCGAGCTCGACCCTTACGTTATCTCCCGGGTGCCGGTGCGCTTTTCTATAGACGAGAGGTACTTCACGGACCGGTATCAGGGAATGCCGTCTTATGGATATAGCCGGATGTTTGAGAATATGGTTAAGGACACGCGCATAAAGATACTGCTGAATACAGATTATAAAGAAGTTATAAAGGATATCAATTACGGGCTGCTTATATATACCGGGCAGATAGACGAGTATTTTAACTGTGATTTGGGAGCGCTTAAGTACAGGAGCCTGAACTTTGTTTTTGAGACGAAGGGCACCGAAAGCTTTCAGGACGTCGCGGTCGTCAATTACCCTAACGACTACGATTTTACGAGAATAACGGAGTATAAGAAGCTTACGGGACAGAAACACTCAAAGACGACCATATCGATGGAATACCCGACATGGGATGCAGAGCCCTGCTATCCGGTGCCCGCCGACGAGCAGAAAAAGCTCTATGAAAAATACAGAGAAAGAGCCGCGGCAGAGAAAAATACGCTGTTTTTAGGGAGGCTTGCTTCGTATAAATACTGCAATATGGACGAGGCGGCGGGAGCCGCGCTGAGCCTCTTCAACGACGCTATAGAATAGTCGCTGTTGATTTATGACGAAATTTCTGGTATTATCTTTCTCGGTATCTAATTTGGAGGGCTGATGAAAAAAAGATCCCTGTTAAGTTTTATATATATAGGCGTAACCATAATCGTAATTCTGTTGATTCTTTTATTCGGATCCAGCCCGCTCGAAGACATAGGAGAGGCTCTTCGGGGTTTCAATATATGGTGGCTTCTTGCGTGCATAGGTGCGTTGCTTCTCTACTGGCTTATGGACGGTCTGCTGCTTCACGATATTACGGCTTATATGTACAAGAGGGAGCCGCTTCTTCAATCCATAAAAATAGGCCTTATCGGATTATATTACTGCGCGCTCACGCCCTCGTCCACCGGCGGCCAGCCCATGCAGGTCGTATACATGAAGCGCAACAAAGTGCCGGTGGGTACGGCGACGTGTATTGTCTGTATCAAATTTGTGGTTTACGAGCTGTCGCTTTGTACGATATACATTGCCGCGATGCTGGTTCGCGGAGCTGACTATTACAACAATCATAATCAGGCGTTCTGGCTTGCGGCGCTCGGTTTCGCGGTAAACCTTGTCGCAGTGTTTTTTATAATACTTACTATAGTAAACAAAAAGCTCGTGCTCAAAGCGGGAAGCTGGATAATACGCGTATTGGGCAGGATAAAGATAATAAAGAAGAAAGAAAATACGCTTGAGGGTTTCGAGAAGACGATAGACGACTATCATACCGCCGCGTCTTACATTTCAAGGTACAAGCTTCGCGCGCTGGGCTCGTATTTGATTTCCGTGCTCAACCTAGCGTTTTTATTCGTTATACCATATCTGATATATCTGTCGTTTGGGCGTCCCAACGGATACATGCTTTTTGACGTTTTCATTATGGGGGCGTTCCTGTTCCTCGCCGTATCGTTTGTTCCTCTTCCGGGAGCAGTCGGCGCGTCCGAGGGTGGTTTCATGCTGTTCTTCGGGCCGTTTTTCGGAGCGGGCACGGTTATCGCTATGCTGATATGGAGATTCCTGACTTACTACTTGATGCTGATTATAGGCAGCGTTCTCGTAGTGTTTGACGAGGTGTTTTCTATACGCAAGGCAAAAAAACAAACCAGGCTCGAAGGAGCAAACAAATAAACTTATTGTCCTGTCCGGCCTGCCTAAGGCCTTTTTTTATTTCCAAATACTTTAACCATTATTACTGGTTTGCCAGGTTATAAAATCAAATCATTACAGCCGGAATAATATCGGTAATGACCGCGTACGTTTTGAGGTAACTTAAAATCCGTTGCCGGAGGTTTTACTGATGGAGCCCGTGCTCATCGCGGTCATCTCTTTGGTGTGCGCGTCTATCTTTGTCAACGGGTGGACGGACGCCCCGAACGCGATAACGACTGTTGTTTCTACAAGAGTGCTCTCGCCAAAAGTGGCCATAGCCCTTGCCGCAGTATTCAATCTTTTAGGCGTTTTGTTTATGGGAACCGCCGTCGCGGAAACGATAGGAAATATCATAACGCTCACTCCCGGCAGGGACGCTCTCTTAACGCTCGCCGCGGCGCAGGTTTCGATAGTAGCGTGGGCGGTTGGCGCATGGAAGTTCGGGATACCGACGAGCGAAAGCCACGCGCTGGTCGCCGGTCTCAGCGGGGCAGCGCTGGCAGGTGGAGGGCTGTCGTCTATAAGCTGGGCAGAGTGGCAGAAGGTCTTGCTAGGGCTAGCAATATCGTCCGTTATGGGATTCGGCTCCGGATGGCTTGTGACCTCAATTGTAGCAAAAGTATTCGGGAATATGAAAAAGAGAGCCGCAAACAGGCTGTTTTCCACAGGGCAGGTCGTTTCTGCCTCCGCGATGGCGTTCAGCCACGGGGCCCAGGACGGTCAGAAGTTTATGGGCGTTCTTGCCTTCGCCCTGATGCTGGGAGGCAGAATGAAGGCAGAAGGTGAGTTTGCAGTGCCCGTTTGGATAATGGTTTTCTGCTCGCTGCTCATGGCTCTGGGAACATCCGTCGGAGGGCGCCGTATAATAAAGACTATGGGCATGGATATGGTGAAGATAGAAAAATATCAGGGATTCTCAGCGGAAATAGGCGCGTCCGTATGCATGATAGGCGCTACGGTATTCGGCATTCCGCTGAGCACGACGAATACGAAAGGAACTGCCATTATGGGCGCGGCGGCGGCCAGGCGCGTTTCCAACGTAAACTGGACAGTCGTTAAGGACATGTTTACGGCATGGATACTGACATTCCCGTGCTGCGCGCTTATAGGGTATTTCACCGCGCTGCTGCTGCGCGCGATTTTCTAAAGGAGACGAAGAGCAGACATGTCCGCGGCAAAGATGAAAATCGATTACATAGACATGCTCACTAAAAGCGCTCAATACGCTTCAAAGGCCGCCGGTATTCTGAAGGATATGTTTGACAGCGGTTTACTGCTCGAAGCCAAAAAAGCGGCTGTTAAAAAAGTTGGTCAGGATGCGCATAGTCATATGCTTTTTCTTTGCGGCCGTCTATGCAGCGCCTTTATTACTCCGATAGACAGGGACGATATATACAGCATAGCAAGCGAAACGGTACGCATAACCCGAAGCATTGACTGCGTAGCTGACCGTATATGGGCGCTGCGCGTGTCGGGTGTTACACCTTATATGAAGGCTATGGCCGACTGTATTGTAAAGGCCTGCGGAAAACTGACCGCAATGATTTCGAAGATAAGAGTTAAGACCGGGAAAGGCAATGAGTTTATGCCGGAGATAAACCGTATAGCACAAGCGGGCCGAAGCTGCCATAACGAAGCGTTAAAGGAGCTGTTTAAAAACGAAAAAGACGCGATTGTGCTTATAAAGATAAACGAGGTCTACACAGAGCTCAGAAACGCTCTTGAAAATTGTTTGGATGCAGCCGAGCGCGTGTATGGCGTAATAATAACTAAAACTTAAAGCTTTGAGCCACCATACGCATACAGCACAAAAATGAAATTCTTAAGATTCAAAATTAAATGCTTTTCGCAGTAGTTTGCTTCATAAGTATAGAAAAGACCGATAAAGCGGCGGACAAAGATAGTTTAGGATTTATCAGGGATGATATCGGAGGAGTTCTATGTTTGAAATCATCAGCATTATCAAGGATTTGCTTTTTTTTGCGGGGTATCTTTCATCCGGCAAAACGTTCCCGAAACCGCTGACGAAGGAGGAAGAGGCGGAATGCCTCAATAAGTGCGCAAAGGGAGACGAAGAGGCAAAGAGCAGACTGGTAGAGCATAATCTGAGACTTGTTGCGCATATAGTAAAAAAATACCAAAACACTTCTCTTTCCAGCGACGACCTTATTTCAATTGGCACTATCGGGCTTATCAAAGCTGTAAACTCGTTTCTGCCCAAAAAGGGGACGCAGCTTGCGACGTACGCAGCAAAATGCATTGAAAACGAGGTGCTTATGGCGCTGCGCTCAAGCAAGAAGGCAAGGTGTGAGGTGTCGCTGAGCGATCCTATCGGCATCGATAAAGAAGGCAACGAGATCTCGCTGATAGACATACTGGGCACGAGAGAAGACCTTGTCTCAGAGCAGGCGGAGCTTAGGATACAGACAAAGAAGCTCTACGGATTGCTCGGGAAATGCCTCACAAGAAGGGAAAAGGCGGTGATCGAAATGCGCTATGGCCTGGGCGGGCTGCGCCCGCAGACTCAGCGGGAGATCGCGAAAAAGACCGGCATATCGCGCTCGTATGTTTCAAGGATCGAAAGCAAAGCGATAGCGAAGCTCGCGGAAGAGCTTGCCAAGAACGCCGGACTTTAGTTTTACGAAAGATTGGTTTTAACCCGATGGAAATAATTAATAGCTGTTTGTTTTTTAAACGCATTGCTTTTGTAATACTTATGTAATAAAATTTAAATATAAATATACTGTAACCGAAATGGCCTGACTGAAATAATATTATTTGAGTCAGATCGCAGTATAACACGTGGTCAAAGGATTTATAATGCTGAACCTTATTCTGTCTGTAAGCATCCCTTTTTTGATATCGTTGTTTCTTACCCCGCTTATGATGTTCATTGCCAGGAAGAAAAACATCATGGACATGCCGTCGGGAAGGAAAGAACATACGGAGCCTGTGCCCCTTATGGGCGGGGTAGCCATTTTTATAGCGTGTGTAATTTCATTTATACTGTTCTCAAAATCGACAGCTAATTATGTACTGCCCATACTGATAATAGGAGCGACCTCTATAGCCGTAATGGGGCTTATTGACGATATACTGTCACTTAGCGCCAAGAGAAGGCTCGCTATTCTGTTTGTTGTAGCTCTTATAGTGTTTTTCGGGTGCCTTCAGTTCTACTTGGACACACAGCACCTTATAAGGGGAAGCGCACTCGGAATAATAGTATTCTCGTTTTTTATAATTGTCTGGATCGTGGGGATAACCAACGCGATAAACTTCTCAGACGGCCTTGACGGACTCGCTAGCCATCTTTCCGGAATTTCTGCGATATCGTTTGCCATAATATTCGCGCATCAGGGCAGGGATATGCTGGCACTGCCTATGGCGCTTGCGCTGTGCGGAGCCATAGCGGGCTTCATACCATACAACAGAAACCCCGCGATGATATTCATGGGCGACTCGGGAAGCATGTTTATAGGGTTTATACTCAGCCTTCTTTCCATTTCGAGCATAAGGCATGAGAGCTCATTGTTCGCTTTGATAGTGCCTATCTATCTTCTGTTTGTCCCCATAATGGATATGGGAATGTCCGTCTTAAGGCGCATAGTAACCGGAAAACCTATAATGTCCCCCGACAAAGAGCATTTCCATCATCAGCTCAATAAACGGTTTTCAAACCATATAGCAGTGGTTATAATACTTTCGCTTGTCCAGATACTATTCTCTGCAGTAGGGATATTTGTGTTCATCAACAAAGCTTTTAAACTGGGCGTGGCCGTTCTCGCGGCTGTCGTATTGCTGTTTTCAATATACACCGTCATATCTTCACTCAAAGCAAAACGCCTGGGCAACGGTTCGTAATATCATTTATTCATTCTTCCCATTTTAGAGAAGGCCGGCACGTTTGCTGTACACGGTTTATCTCAGGCTGCTTCCATAAAGGCCACGTATAACTAAACCGGCGGGATATCTAAAAATACTGGACTTTATTTCCGTGTAATGGTTTAATATTTCCTGAAGGAGACGACATGATATACTTCGGGCCGGCCGGCAACTCTGACAGCTTTTATAATGAAGGGCACAAGCATACCGCAGAGGCGTTCGAATGGATAGCCGCTATGGGGCTTAACGCGTATGAATACTCTTTTGGCAGGGGCGTCAGGCTGCGCCAAGAGACGGCAGCCGAGATTGGAAGAAAGGCCGCGCAGTCGGGAGTTGTGCTCAGCGTTCACGCGCCGTACTATATAAACTTCGCGACTGAAGAGCCGCTAAAGGCTGAGGCAAGCGTGAGGTATCTCGCGGAGTCTGCCCGGGCCGCGTCATGGATGGGCGCGAGGCGCGTAGTGTTCCACGCCGGCTCACAGGGAGCTCTTACGAGGGGCGAGGCTTTCGCGCGGGTCAAACAGGGGCTTGAAGCCGCTGTGGAAGTCCTTAAAAGCGAAGGCTTGTGGGAGGCGCATATATGCCCCGAAACTATGGGAAGGATAAAACAGATAGGCGACCTCGATGAAGTAATAGAGTTTTGCCGTATTGATGAGCGTATCGTCCCAGCCATAGACTTCGGTCATCTGCACGCGAGAGGCAGGGGCGCTATCAATACCGAGGAAGACTACGCGTTCATACTTGACAGGCTTTCGGATGAGCTTGGCGGTTACAGGGCTAAAAGGTTCCATGTGCATTTTTCAAGGATAGAATATACGGCGGCAGGGGAAAAAGCTCACAGGACGTTTGCCGATAAAGAGTTCGGGCCGGATTTCAGGCCTCTGGCAAAGCTAATGGCAAAGCGCAGCCTTGAGCCCGTTGTGATATGCGAATCAAAAGGCACCATGGCCGAAGACGCGGCTGATATGAAAAGACAGTATACGGAGGAACTTGAGAAGCTATGAGGATAACGAAACTAAGAGAAATAATGCATAAAGCAGGAGCAGACGCGGCTCTTATCACATCGCCCGTAAACGTAAGGTATTACTCGGGCTTTTCGGGCGTCAGCAGCCAGCTCCTGATAACGCCTGACAAAAAGCTTTTCTTTACCGATTTCAGGTATACCGAGCAGGCCGAAGCCGAGACGGACTTCACGGTAGTCGAGACGAACGGCAATGAGCGCATCAAAGCGATATTCGAATATGCCGAGAAAGAAGGCGTCAAGCGGATAGGTGCGGATCTGTCCGAAATATCTTACTATTCATATAGAAGTTACCTGCGTCATATAAGCGAAGAAGGCTTGATAGATCTCTCATCCGAGGTTTCAAACCAGAGGAGCGTAAAGGACGAAGGCGAGATAGAGCTTATCTCGAAAGGAGCAAAGCACAACGACGAGCTGTTTACCCATCTTTGCGGCCTTTTAAAGCCGGGCGTCAGCGAAACGGATATAAAGGCCGAAATAGTGTATTACATGAACAGGCGCGGAGCGGAAACTGCTTTTGACCCTATCGTTGCTTCAGGTCCTAATTCCAGCCTGCCGCACGCTACTCCGACGGGCAAAAAGATTGAAGCGGGCGATTTTGTGACTATTGACTACGGCTGCAGATTCGAAGGATATTGCTCGGATTTCACGAGGACTGTGGCTATTTCCCGTATAGACAAAGACATGGAAAAAGTATATGATATAGTGAACCGCGCGGGAGAGAAGGCGTTTGAAGCCTTGAAACCGGGCGTCATGGCAAGGGATGTCGACGCGGCCGCGAGAGATCATATCGCTGAGGCGGGGTACGCGGAGTCGTTCGGGCACGGTCTTGGGCACGGTGTCGGCATGTTCATACACGAGGCTCCCACGCTTAACGCACTGTCGGATGAGACGCTGAGACCCGGCATGGTGGTAACGATAGAACCGGGCATATACTTAAAGGGCAGGTATGGCGTGCGCATCGAGGATCTATGCGTCGTGACAAAAGACGGATTTAAAAACCTCACGGCCGCGCCGCGGGAAATGATAATTATTTAACTTGGAGGAAGATATGGTTACAGCCGGAGATTTCAGAAAAGGACTGACGATCGAGATAGACGGTCAGGTATGGGTGATCGTAGATTTTCAGCACGTTAAGCCGGGAAAAGGCGCAGCGTTTGTCCGCACGAAGATGAAGAACATAATGCAGGGAAACGTGCTTGAAAAGACGTTTAACCCGACCGAGAAGTTTGAGAACGCTCACGTTGAGAAGAAGGAAATGCAGTACCTCTACAACGACGGAGAGCTTTATCATTTTATGGACAACGAGACGTACGAGCAGCTTCCGCTTAACAAAGACAAGGTCGAAGACGCTATGAACTATATAAAAGAGAACATGACTGTTACTATAAAGTTCTTTAAGGGCGAGGCGTTTTCCGTAGAGCCGCCTAATTTTGTAGAGCTTCAGATTGCCGAGACGGAGCCGGGCTTCAAGGGCGATACTGCTACCGGCGGCAACAAGCCCGCTATACTTGAGACGGGCGCTAAGATAATGGTTCCTCTGTTCATCAATGAGGGTGACATGATAAGGGTGGACACCCGCACCGGGGAATACATGGAGAGAGCGTAGATTAAAAGGGCTCGGGAGGCCGGGCCTTTTTTTTTATTGCCGCGGACGCTTGACTCGAATATATTTTAATATTAACATATTGGATAAAGCAGGAGAGCATACCAGAGGGAGGAAAAGCAATGGAAAGAGAAAACCTTTATTCAAGACTGACGCCTGAAATTACTAAACTCACAAAGCTGTGCGAAAAAAACTGCGCTATAGACCCGGAGTATTATAAACAATATGACGTAAAGCGCGGCCTTCGGGATATATCGGGCAAAGGCGTTCTGACCGGGCTGACAGAAATTTCCGAGATACGTTCATACAAGATGGAAGGCGATCAGCAGATACCCTGCGAGGGCAAGCTGTATTATCGCGGCATAGACATAGAGCAGATAGTAGACGGGATCGTTCACGAAAAACGTTTCGGCTTTGAGGAAGTGACGTATCTTCTTTTGTTCGGCGAGCTGCCCGACCAAAACGAGCTTAAGCAATTCTCGGCCATGCTCGCAGGATATCGGACGCTTCCCACAAACTTTGTACGCGACGTTATATTAAAAGCGCCGACTCCCGACATGATGAACACGCTCGCGCGAAGCGTACTTACACTGTACGCTTACGACAACAACGCAAACGATATAAGCGTGCCCAACGTGCTGCGCCAGTCGCTTCAGCTAATAGCCAACTTCCCGGTGCTTTCCGTGTACGGATACCACGCTTTCATGCACTACTACCGCGGGCAGAGTCTTGTTATACACACTCCGCGGCCCGAGCTTTCAACGGCTGAGAACATACTGCATATGCTCCGCGCCGACAGCCGGTATACCGAGACTGAGGCGCTGATACTCGATATCGCTCTCGCGCTTCACGCCGAGCACGGCGGAGGAAACAACTCAACGTTTACGACGCACGTCGTAACGTCAAGCGGCTCCGATACATACTCCACCATTGCGGCCGCGCTCGGTTCTCTCAAAGGCCCGAGGCACGGAGGAGCCAATATTAAGGTAATACAGATGTTCGAGAACATGAAGAAAGCAGTGCGCGACTGGAAGGACGAAGACGAGGTAAGGGCTTATCTTGCCGCGCTGCTTCACAAGCAGGCTTTTGACAAGTCAGGGCTTATATACGGCATGGGGCATGCTGTATATTCGTTGTCCGACCCCCGCGCCACGATACTTAAGTCGTTCGTTAAAAAGCTTTCCGACGAGAAGGGCATGCTGGACGAGTTCATGCTGTATTCGCTTGTCGAGCGCGTCGCGCCCGAGGTGATAAGCGCGGAGCGCAGGATATACAAGGGCGTCAGCGCAAACGTCGATTTCTACAGCGGGCTTGTCTATCACATGCTGGGGCTGCCGCTCGAGCTCATAACACCGCTGTTCGCAATCGCCCGTATTTCCGGCTGGAGCGCGCACCGTATAGAGGAACTCGTAGGCGCGGGCAAGATAATCCGCCCCGCGTACGAGAGCGTCGCCAAGCGCAGAGAGTATATACCTTTGGAAAAGAGGACGCCCGCCGCGGCGACATTGGAGTAGAGTTCTATATGAGTTATAAGGCCGGGGTCACTTGGCCTTTTTAATATTTGCCGGGTTGTATTACGGGGGTAAGGCAAATGGTAAAGGCTATTGCGATAGATTTTGATTGGACGCTGCTGCGCACCGATAAAACAATATCCAAGTACACATTAAATATATTGGAACAATGCAGGAGTAATGGTATTAAAGTTGTTTATGCGACCGCGAGGCCGCTGAGAACTATTACTCCGTACCTGCAGCTTGCGCCCTGCGACGCAATTATATATCATAACGGAGCGCATATCGTTGCGGATGGGAACAGAGTGGACGACCCTCAAACCATTCCGATTGAGACTGCGGAGTCGATCCTTGCCTATCTGCAAAAACTGTTTTTAGGTCACAGACTGTCAGTCGAAATCAACGACGTGCTATACGCTAATTTTGACGTTTCGTCAATATGGAAATATACCGAGTCAACACTATCGGATTTCTCAAATCTGCCGCGTATAGATGCGGATAAAATACTGGTGGAGGCGAACCGGGGAATAAACTATGAACATGTGTCGCCTTTACTTACTCCTGATATATACTGCCAGATAGCCGAAGGCAGCGTTTACCTTATAATGCATAAAAACGCAACAAAGCTGAAAGCTATAAAGAAGCTGTCAAAGTATTGGGATATTCCGATACAGGATTTCGCGGCATTCGGCGATGATCATAACGACGTTGAGATGATAAAATACTGCGGTATCGGCGTCGCAGTCGGTAACGCGATACCCGAGGTTATCAATGCCGCAGATCATGTCACCGATACAAACGAAAACGACGGCGTGGCGAAGTATATCGCAAATAATTTACTGTAATAAACCGACACCATCTTTGAAAAGGCAAAAGGCCATGGGAGGCAGCATCGCTGATTTAAGGATAAAATGATTGCGAAAAAGGATGAAGGCATAAAAATAATCAAATACACGCTTTGCGCAAATATATTTCTCGCGCTGCTCAAGGGCGCTGTCGGTCTGCTGACGGGAAGCACCGCCTTAAAGGCCGACGCGGTCAATTCCGCCGGTGATGTGCTTGCGTCGCTTGTTATTCTGCTGGCGATGCGCTACGCGCTCAGGCCCCGTGACGAAAATCATCACTATGGCCACGGAAAGATGGAGGCGCTCGTGTCGCTTGCTGTGGGCGTCATGATACTGATCGGAACCGGATTCCTGCTGCGGGACGTAGCGCTGTCTATAATATACGGCAGCGAAGCTTCGCCCAGCTGGATAGCGTTCGGCGCGGCTGTGGTTTCCATAGCGTTTAAAAGCGTTATGTATAAAATGACGATAGCGGCGGGCAAGCGCCTTTCTTCCATAGCGCTTATGAGCAGCGCGAAGGACCACCGAAACGACATTTTCGCGACGTCGGGTGCGGCGGCCGCGATAGGCCTCGCGTTTTTAGGACAGCGGTTTGGCATGCCGGCGCTCGTGCTGTATTCCGAGCCTGTTATCGCGGCGGTAATCAGCATATTCATAATCAAGACGGCAGCAGAGATATTAGCCGCTGCGGGCCGAATGCTGCTGGACGCGGCACCCAATACTGAGATTGTAGAGGGAATAAGCAGCGCGGCTGCCGCGGCTGCGGGCGTCATAAAACTCGACTGGCTAAAGTGCCGCGAGATGGGTAGAGGGCTTCTTGTAGACGCGGCCGTTCAGGTGAGCGGGGACATCAGCGTAAAAGACGGGCACGAGATTGGCGACGGCGTAAAGATTGCGATAATGGCAAAGTATCCGGAGGTGCTGGATGTGCTCGTTCATATAAACCCGGAGGATGGAAGTCCTGACACAACGGATTCATGAGATTGGAAATCCTTATTGTATAACCCATTCCGCTATCTACATAATCTGTGAGACCATCAGCAGGCGTTCTCTCATCATGCTTTTAATATCAATAATCCGCTTTCACATTAAATCTTTATCCAATACCTCTTTATAACCCTGCCCTCGACCTCGACCTCGTTCTCCAGGACACCGCCGTTTTTCTCTATCACCTTGGCCGAGCTGGTGTTCTCTTTGTAACAGCCGAGAAGCGCCTTTTTCATGCCGAGCTCGCGGCATTTACCTAGCGTCAGCCTAAGTGCCAGAGGCGCGTAGCCTTTCTTGCGCTCGTCCGGCCTTATGCCGTAGCCTATGCTGCCCCACGCCTCGAGCAGCTTGTCGTTAAGACAGTGCCTTATGTTGACCGCGCCTATTATCTTATCCGAATCGCTCTCGTACAGCCAATACGTAGAGTGAGGCACATATTCTTCGTCTATGCCTATGCCTTTTGGAAACCCCTCAAACCTTTTTATCATAGCTTCAAAGTCCGAATGATCTTCCCTGAGCACCCAGGGCATGGGCTCCTCGCCTGTGGTATTCCAGTATTGCAGCATTTCAATGTACTGGTCTTTGTACTTTAAATCGGGGTTGACAAGGCTAAGCATATTCGTCTCCTGTTTTTAATGCACTATTATACCATGTATCTGCCTGCCTGTGTTGATTACGGCTTGTCTGCCGGACGTTTGCTGCGTAAAGCGCAAGCTTTTTCGGGTATGTCAACAAGCATATATCATATGCGGATAACACCCTTAATATATTTATAGAAAGAGAATAGGAGGAATGGCCATGCTTAAAAAATGCTTAGCGGCGGCCCTTGCGGTCGTCATGCTGTTGTTATGTTTCGCTTCATGCGGCGATAAAAAGGAAGACGTATACGAAGAGATACCGGCCGCGAAAATACCCGACCCCGACATGAGGCAGACAGTGTTGTACTATGAGGATGACTACGGGTTTATCGTGCCCGTTATGAAGGAGATAAAATGGGTGGAGGGCATAGGAGCGGCGGCCGTATCCGAGCTTAAAGCCAACCCCGACGCCGATGCGGGGATGGAGTATCTCGGGCTCAATCCCATACTTGCCGCCAACGCGGAGATATCGCTCAGCATCAAGAGCGGAGCGGCGACTCTGAAACTGAGCGAGGGGGCAATAGCCGCGGAAGACTCGGTGAGCGAGCTGGCGAAGGTAACGGCAATCGTCAATACGCTTACCGAGTTCCCGACGATAGACACAGTAAAGATTATGCAGGCGGGCTCGGACGGGAAGCTGCCGCACGGTACGGACATAAGCGAGGCGTTTGCGACGTTCGACCTCAACGTGATGACGACGCTCTCTGAAGATGACCTCGAAAACGCTTCAAAGGTAATACTGTATTTCGAGGACGAAGCCGGCGCGGCACTCGTGCCCGTAACGAAGTACATAGGGGGAGAGGCGGATCCTTTCGCAGCGATGAACGAGCTCGTAAAAGGGCCGGGATGCCACGGGCTAAAAACCCTGTTTCCCGAAAACACGAAGCTTTTGAATGTGGACGTCGACCAGGCTGGCGTTGCCACAATAGAATTCTCCAAAGAGTTTGAGGAGGTATCTCAGCAGCCCGAGAAGGAAAAGAAGTTGCTTAAAAGCATAGTATTTACGCTTAAGCAGTTTGACAATATCGAAGAGGTGCGTATACTGGTAAATGGGAAGGAATATGGTTCTACTTCCCAGACGACCATGTCTTACGGCAAGTTTGTGAATACGATGGAATAGAAGGTAACTCTGCAAATGACAAGGGAAGACGGGCGCGGCGCAAACGGGTTGCGACAGATAAGCATAACGAAGTCATTCATGAAAAACGCGCATGGCTCCGCGCTTATAGAATGGGGAAACACGAGGGTGCTCTGCACGGCGATGTATACCGCCGGGGTGCCGGCCTTTCTTGAGGGAACGGACAAAGGCTGGCTCACGGCTGAGTACGCTATGCTTCCCGCGAGCACGCCTCAGCGCAAAGCGAGAGAGATAAGATTCCCCGACGGAAGAAGCACCGAGATAGGGCGCCTTATTGGGCGCTCTTTACGCAGCGCGTTTGACCTTAAAGGCATCGCGGGATATACGGTGAATATCGACTGCGACGTCATAGACGCGGACGGAGGCACAAGAACGGCCTCCATAACGGGAGCGTATGTCGCGCTCGAGCTGTGCATGAAAAGGTTGATCTGGGAAGGCCTGATAGAAAAATCTCCTGTTAAAGACGGCGTGGCCGCGGTCAGCTGCGGTATAGTCGGCGGCAAGGCGCTGTGCGACTTGAACTTTATCGAGGACAGCCGCGCCGAGGCGGATATGAACGTTGTCATGTCGCACGGCGGGGGCATTATAGAGGTTCAGTGCGCGGGCGAGAAGCGGCCGGTGAAGCGGGCGGAGTTCGATAAGCTGCTCGAATACGCGGCGCTCGCGGTGCAAAAGATAAGCGCGATTCAAAAAGAGGTATTGGAGAATGTAAAATGAGGCTTGTGATTGCGACGAACAATCAGGGCAAGGTGCGAGAGATAAAAGCTATTCTGGGCGGCTTTTATGACGAGGTGCTGTCGCTCAAGGACGCGGGGCTGATTCTTGAGGTAGTCGAGGACGGGGACACGTTTGAGGCTAACGCTGTTAAAAAGGCGCGGCAGGCATATGAGATAACCGGATGCGACACGCTTGCCGACGATTCGGGGCTTTGCGTGGAAGCGCTGGGCGGAGCGCCGGGAGTATACTCCGCGAGGTATGCGGGCGAAAACGCGGCGGACAGCGACAACAACAACAAGCTTTTGTGGGAAATGCGCGGAATAAAGGACAGAAGAGCAAAGTTTGTCTGCGTCATGGCGCTTGTTAAAGACGGCGAGGAAATAACCGCCTGCGGAGAGGTAAGCGGGGTCATCGCCCATTCGCCTAGAGGAGAGGGAGGCTTTGGTTACGACCCTCTGTTTTTTTCTGAGGAATTTGGACAAACATTCGGTGAGCTGCCCGAAGGCATAAAAAACAGCATAAGCCACCGCTCAAGGGCGCTCACGGCGCTTAAGGCAAAGGTAGCGGAGCGGAGCGAATGAAGAGAATACTCGTCATGAGCGATACGCACGGGCACAAAACGAACATCAAAAAAGCGCTGCAAAAATTCGCCGAAGTCGACTGCATAATACACCTTGGCGACTATACGCGCGACGCCGAATATATAAAAACGCTTACAAACAAAAGAGTATACTCGCTTAAAGGGAACTGCGACATCGGCGCCGCGGCAAGGCAGGAGATAATGATAAGCATGGGCGGCGTAAAGATACTGGCGCTTCACGGCCACAATCAGGCCGTTAAGTCGTCGCTTCTCAGTCTCGATCTGTACGCGGCTGAAAAGGGGGCCGATCTCGTACTGTTCGGTCACACACATATCCCTGTTGAAGAGCTTTATCAAAATATAATATTATATAATCCGGGCAGCCTCGGAGAGCCAAGGGGAAGAAAGCCAACGGTAGGAATAGTTACTATTGAAGGCGGGCAGTTCAGAATAACCACCCATACTGTTTAGGAGGGTTTATGAGCATAAGATTCGATTCGGCGGTGCTGATAACACAGAACATCGATAGTATGAAGGAGTTCTATTCCAGAGTAATGGGGCAGCGCGTAAGGCACGACTTCGGCGGCTGCGTTATTTTTGACTGCGGCCTGGCGGTGTGGAAGCTTGAGAGCGGTTATCCTCTCGCGAAAGCGCTGGGCGGACGCGCAGGCGGCAACGGCAGCCTCGAGATATGCTTTGACACCGAGGAATTCGAAAACCACTCCGTAAACGTGAAGAAGGCGGGAGTAAAGCTCGTACACGATGTTGTACAGGAGCAATGGGGGCAGCTTACCATACGTTTTTTCGACCCGGACGGAAACCTAGTCGAGCTCGGAGAGAGCATACCCGCTTTTTGCCGAAGGCTTTACGCTTCCGGCTTGAGCGTCCGTGAAGTATCTAAAAAAACGGGAGTGCCCGAAGGCCTCGTGGAGGAATATATAGAGGAGTTATCCGTCACCCAGACTTAGCTTCAAGCCGCAGTTCGCGGGCTCTTTTTTCACCGATCACTATTTCTATCGTGCCGGTCAGGAATTTTTGCCATCCGTATTTAATAAATTCTTTTTCCCTTAGCTTCCTTGCTCTCTCTCCTGCGCCAAGGTATTTTCTGGTTCTGCCTATCTCGATACAGATGGATCTAAAATCGGGGTTCACGGGCCGATAATACTCCATGCGCTCGTCGATATCGTGAAAACATATCAGCGGAAGCTCATCGCCGTCCGCGTCAAGCGCCATACGGCCAAGGCCGTAGCTGTAAACAAAACCTTCCGATATCGACTTCGCGTAATCTGTAAACGTTCCGCCGACTCCCGAGAGACCGTACGAGCCTCCTTCATCCTTGGGCGGATAACCTCCTTTTAATAGCTCGTTGCTCTGCATTGCGTATTCGCGGGACAGCGCGTCGCTCCTCTCGGATATGAAAGCTTTGCTGTAAAACGTTATACCGCCCTGCTGATGAAGGTCTATATAGACCGAGGCTTCGGGGACGTATGCATTGAACCATTTCATCATAGCCTGCGTTTCGCTCTCACATCCAAGGTTATAGCCCGCAAAAAAGTCCATGCCCGGCTCCTCAGAAAAATCTTCGCTAGGCTCATGACCGGCTCCGAGCTGGCCGGCGTTCACCGAAGGCATGGCCCTGTTGAGGTCCACGCCGTTGGCGTTCGACTTTCTGTCGGGGTCGCCTCCTTCTATAATCAGCCCTCTGCCGTCGGGGTTGACGAGCGGCACTGCGACTATAACGGCGCTTTCAAGAAGCAGCTTTGTATATTTATCCCGCTGCGCTTTTTTGACGGTATCGTTTAAAAGCTTTATAAGGTATTCCGGGCCCGCGAATTCCCTGGCGTGCACCCCGCCGGTAAGCATTATAAGCGGCTTATCGCTTTCGGAAGCTTTGCCGAAGTCGAGCTTTACCATATATATGTTTCTGCCCTGCTCGCTTTGGCCTATTACAAAGACTTCGACGCCTTCGTATTTATTGAGGTTTAGTATATACGCTTCGATATCGCTGTAGTTCATAAGCTTTGATAGGTCAACGGACATATTTTCGGGCTCTCCTGGGGTGCTGAGCGGGTTCCATTGCGTTGACATCGCTTTATCGTAATCCTCGGGCTTCATTCCCTCAATGGTTATTGCGCCGTACTCTTCATAAACAGGGTTGATATCAGCGAGCGCAAACAAAGCTTTCTCTTCCTTTATAATCTCGGAAGGCTCAGGCAGGGGGACGTCTGATGGCGGCGGGTTTGTGATTTGAGGCTTTTCGGCAGTGCGCAAAGCCGAAGCTTCAGTGGCTGACTCGCTCAAATCGGGCGGCACAACGCCGCACCCCGCAAGAGCGCATAAAACAAACGCGCATATTAGCGCGCAGACCGCGGCGTATCTGGCGACGCGGCGAATATGCTTCAGTATGTCACCAATCATTACAATCACCCGCTAAACAGTATAATATATATCATTTAAATTGTCTAATAATGGCTGCAATGTCTCAGTGATTTCTTTTGCCTGCGATCTCATCTATGTCTATCCGCACGAGCGCTGCGGCAGAGAGGCTGTTTTTAATACAATCATCGGCTGGGGTCTGCGGCGTGAGAGCGGCGCAAAGCTGCCTCATGCGCGCTTTCTTTTCCTGCTCGCCCTCTACTACCGACGCTGTCCCCGAAACTATTACGCTTTCATAGTACGTCGTGAACCTTTCGGACACTATCTGTGCCCGGGTAACTACAGCGAACGAAACGCGGCTGTTTGATTTTAGAATAGCAAGCTTTTTGCCCTCGGGCGCGCAGTGGAAAAACAGAGCGTTGTCCGCACGTGAGTAAACATAGTTTAAGGGGACACCGTAAGGCGTACCGCCCATACACGTAGAGAGCACCCCCCAAGTTCCCATAGCGAGCGCCTCCATCGCCTCCTCACTGGTTATTTGCCTGTCCTTTCTTCTCATAAACAAGGCCTCCGTTTTTTCTCAGTATATCATGGCAGATGCGCCAGTTAAATTATTTCCGCAAAATCAGCGCGTAAATTGATAACTGACACGAAGGCTAAACCCAATACTGCCTGCCCGGAATTACAGCCACAGCTAATTTTCCCTCGTATGCGCACGGATATATGAAAAACTGACCGTCGCCTTGGGCGGCATTTTTTATTATTCGCCAGACGTCCGCCATTTTATTATTTTGACTCAAACGCGGTTCTACAATATATAGAGATTCAGTAATTATATAATAGGCGCATCATATAAAGGGGCATATCGGCGGTGCAAAAGATATATATAGAGCTTGTTTTTCTTGACAATTTCATAATCAATCTGCTGATACTGCTGCTTGCCTCGCAGCTTACAAAGTCGAAAAAGCGGTGGGGAAGACTCGCGCTGTCCGCGGGTATAGGGGGAGCCTACGCCTGCGCCGTTTTTGGTACAAGCGGGCTCCTGGTATCGCTCCCTGCAAAAATGCTCGTAAGTGCCGCAATGTGTTTTGCCGCTTACTATACAAAGGGTGAGAGGGGCTTCTGGAAGAACGCCTGCGCGTTTTATATAACGACGTTCTTATTTGCGGGCGCTATATACGCGGTATCGTTTTGTTTCGAATTGCCCGCGGTTTCCGGGGGTTCGTTTGCGGCCCGCCCGCAGGCAACGTATATAGCTTCGGGAGTTGGGGCGGGAGCGGCGCTGGCGGCGTTTTTCTCAAGAGTCAGAAGGCGCACGATAGAGAGGGAACAGTGGACTGAGGACATCATATTTGGATACTGCGGGAGGCATACCGCGGCAAAGGCCTATGTGGACACCGGCAACATGCTGACGGAGCCCTTCAGCGGACTCGGCGTAGTGCTTATTACCGAGGGGGCCGCGAGAAAGCTATTAGGCAAACCCGCGCTCGATATCATGAGCTGCCGTACCGGTGCTGTATCCGATAGGCTACGGATAGTGCCGTGCGCTACGGCCTTGGGGCAAAGCGTGTTATACGGCCTCGAGATAGACAGCGTAGCGCTGAAGAGACAAAACAAAGGAGTAAAAGCCGTGGTATGCATCGCGAAAAGTACGCTCGCGTACGGGTGCGACGCGGTCATAGGAAGCGGTATAATGGATGAACTTACGAAAGGAGCAGGGTATGATAAAGTTTCTGACACGGAAGATAGCGGCATGGATATTGGTGAGGCTGAGGATCGCGGCGAACGCGGACTACATCAACGGGAGCGAGGCGCTGCCGCCTCCGCTGACACAGCAGGAGGAAGCTGCGCTGCTTACTCTGCTGGGCAAGGGAGACAAGTCTGTAAGGCGCGCGCTGATAGAGCGTAACTTGAGGCTCGTGGTATATATAGCGCGCAAGTTCGAGAACACCGGCATAGGCATAGAGGACCTCGTTTCCATAGGCGCTATCGGGCTCATAAAGGCTGTGAACACGTTCGACGTCGACAAGAATATCAAGCTCGCCACATACGCTTCAAGGTGCATCGAGAACGAGATACTGATGTATCTTCGGCGCAACGCCAAACTGAAATTCGAGGTGTCGTTCGATGAGCCGCTGAATGTCGACTGGGACGGAAACGAGCTGCTTCTTTCTGATATACTCGGCACAGAGCCGGACGTCGTCTACACAGAAATAGAGGGCGGAGTTGAAAAGGACCTGATGAAGGAATGCATAGAAAGGTTATGCGACCGCGAGAGGATGATAATGGAGATGCGCTTCGGGCTTAACGGTCAGAAGGAAAAGACGCAAAAACAGGTGGCCGATTATCTCGGGATATCACAGTCGTACATATCGAGGCTGGAGAAACGGATAATAAAACAGCTTAAGATAGAGATAAGCAAGATAGTCTGATGCAGTGCGGGAAAATATGTAAATAAATTATGACTTATGTTGACATAGAGAAACCGAAGTGATATATAATAATTAGAGCGTTAGCACTCGTGGGGCGAGAGTGCTAAAAGGAAATTGAGTAATTAAGCGGAAATCGATATGAAGGAGGTTTTTTGTATGGCTAATTTAGTTCCTTTCGGCGCAAGAAACAGAGGCCTCATGGGCTCGGACGATTTCTACAACATGATAGATAACTTTTTTGGCGAGCTGTGGTTCATGAGCCGATATGGCGGGGACACCTTCAAGGTTGACGTACAGCAGAAGGAGGGAGAATATCTCGTTGAGGCCGAGCTGCCGGGCGTCAGCCGAGAAGAGGTGAGCATAGAGCTCCAAGACGGCAACTTGCAGATAGCGGTCAGTCGCGAAGAGAGAATTGACGACTCCGGCAAGAATTACATCCACAGGGAGAGGCGCTTTTCTTCGATGAGCCGCGGTGTGTATCTCGCGGACGCGGCGCAGGAGGGCGTCAGAGCCAAGCTCGATAACGGAGTGCTCAAGATATCCGTTCCGAGACAGAAGAGGGCCGACAACACAAGACGGATAGAGATAGAATAGTGATTATAAAACCAGAATGCGCCGGAAGCCCCGCCGGCGTATTTTTTTATTGCCGCAGGATAAAATAAACTTGACAAAAATAGTAGGATATACTATTATAATCCCGACTAAAAAGCTAGGGATTTCAGGCCTATCGGTAAGGAGCGTAACGCGTTTTGATTATTTCAACGAAAGGCCGCTACGGGCTAAGGGCTATGTTCGAGCTGGCGAAAGCGTACGGCGATGGGCCGCTCAGCATAAAGCAGATCTCTGCCGTGCAGGGATTGAGCGAGCAATACTTAGAGCAGCTGTTTGCTAAGCTCAGAAGCGCGGAGCTTGTGGAAAGCACGCGCGGCGCGGGCGGGGGCTACAGCCTTGCCGCCCCTCCGAAATATATTACCGTAGGAATGGTACTTACCGCGCTTGAGGGCGAGCTGTCGCCCGCCGAATGCGTAGGCGAGGAAGCCCGCTGCGAAAACATCGGACTGTGCACGACGCATATAATATGGCAGAGGATATATGAAGGCTTCAACAAAGTCATAAACTCTATATCGCTTCAGGACATGGCAGACGATTACGAGCGGCTGACAAAAGACAAACCGCAGGCAAAGGATGTAAGGTGCTAGAATGGGAATCTATCTTGATCACGCCGCAACGACATATACGGATCCTAAGGTGCTGGAAGTCATGCTTCCTTATTTTACGGAGGATTTCGGCAACGCTTCGACTCCCTACGGCTTTGGCAGAAAGGCTGACAAGGCGATAAGCGAGGCGAGAGAGCAGGTCGCTTCCGTCATAGGCGCGGCTAAAGACGAGATATATTTTACGTCGGGCGGAACGGAGAGCGACAACTGGGCGATAAAAGGGGCTGCTGAGACAGCGGGCAAGGGGCATATAATAACGTCGTCCGTAGAGCATCACGCCGTGCTCGACACATGCAAGTATCTTGAAGACAAGGGCTTTGACGTAACATATCTGCCTGTGGACGGCAAGGGCATGGTTACTCCGCAAAGCGTCAGAAACGCGATACGGCCCGATACCATACTCATTTCTGTCATGTTCGCCAACAACGAGGTGGGCACGATAATGCCCATACGCGAGATAGGCGCTGTTGCTAAGGAGAGGGGCATACTGTTTCATACCGACGCTGTACAGGCTGTGGGGCATGTTCCCATAGACGTTTCAGAACTCGGCATAGACATGCTCTCGATGAGCGCGCACAAGTTTTACGGGCCAAAAGGCGTGGGAGCGCTGTATGTGAGAAAAGGCGTCAATCTCGGAAAGTTTATGCACGGCGGGGCTCAGGAAAAAGGCAGCCGCGCCGGTACTATAAACACGCCCGGAATAGTGGGGCTGGGGGCGGCGATAAAGCTTGCCGCCGATACGATGGAGGAGGGCAACACCCGTGAGGCGGCGCTTTCGAAGCGACTACGCGACGGGCTGCTTGAGATCCCGATGTCAATACTCAACGGACATGAGTCACAGCGGCTTCCGGGTAACGTAAACATTACGTTCGGCGGCATAGAAGGTGAGGCGCTGATGGTATACCTTGACCTTGAGGACATAGCGGTCTCAACAGGGAGCGCATGCACCTCGGGCTCCACAAAACCTTCTCATGTTCTGCTCGCGATGGGCGTGAGCATAGAAGACGCGAGGGGCGCGATAAGGTTTACTCTTGGCCGCGAAAACACCGAGAAGCAGATAGACACGGTAATAGAGAAGACAAAAAGCATAGTAGGAAAGATACGCGAGATATCTCCGCTTTTTGCGCAACATAAAGGGGGCAAAAAATATGTATAACGAAAAGGTATTGGAGCACTTTAAAAACCCTCATAACGTCGGAACCATGGAGGACCCTGACGGCTACGCCGAGATAGGCAGCAGCGAGTGCGGAGACACTATGGAGATGTATATAAAGGTCAGCGATAACAGGATATCCGATATCAAATACAAGACATACGGTTGCTGCGCGGCGATAGCATCCTCGAGCATAGCGACGGATATGGCGAAGGGGATGACTATCGAAGAGGCGGAATCCATGACGAAAGCCGATATCGTAAGCGAGCTCGGCGGACTTCCGGATAAAAAGATACACTGCTCTTTGATGGTGGAAGACGCCATTAAAGCCGCGATAGCGGATTACAAATCGAAAAGATAGAATATTATTCAGCTATTTAATTGATATTTTTTGAGTTTTTTACACACTTTTGAGCAAACTACTACCATGACTGCTTGAAAGGAGTGTTGTTATGAGAGGGAACCTGGTTATTGGCATGATTGCCGGCAGTTTGATCGGCGCGACCGCGGCTGTGATAGCGATGCCTTATTTTCAGCCCCATTTCAGAAGGGTTGTTAACAGAGGAAGACAGGCGATCAATGACCACGTGGATAAAATGGACTCGATCAGTTGACGTTTGATTCCTATAAAGCTTTTAGCTTTTGGGAAACCCGGTCTCACAGCGTTATGCTGACTGTAAAGACTCGGATTATTAACGGACAAAGCCGGCTTTTCGCCGGCTTTAGTATTAAGATAAGCGGTAAAAAGTACGATAAATATTACAAAACCATTATTTTTCCATATATAAGGGCAAATGCACTTGGAAATTTTGCAGAGGTTGGTATATAATAAACACAGGAACAAGGGGGTGTTTTTTTGGCGAAATTTGACGAAACGATGAAGTTCTCACTAGAAAAAGAGCTTAGCAACCCGGCGAGGGAAGTGATATGGCTTGTCTGCGACGCCCTCAAGGACAAGGGATACGACCCTGTCAGCCAGCTTGTCGGGTATATCATTTCGGGAGACCCTACTTATATTACGAGCTACAAAAATGCCCGTTCTATTGTTAAACGCGTCGAGAGGGACGAGCTTTTAGAGGAGTTTGTAAAGTCGTATATAGAAAATATATCGAGGGCAGACGAGTAGTTGGAATATGCAGTCTTAGGGGAGACAGGCCTTCGAGTATCAAAGCTTTGTTTCGGCACGCTGACTATTAGTCCGCTTCAAAGAGCGTTCGATGCGGCAGGCGGCGCGGCGCTTATGAAGTCCGCCTATGAAATGGGCGTGACTTTTTTTGATACGGCGGAAATCTACGGCACGTACGAGCATATAAAGCTGGCCTTCGCGGATAACCAAGACGTCGTCATATCGACAAAATCTTACTCGTTCGACGAGAAGACAGCGAGGAATAGCCTTGATAAGGCAAGGAAAGAACTCGGGCGGGATATTATAGACATATTCATGCTGCATGAGCAGGAGAGCGAGCACACATTGCGCGGGCATAAAGAAGCGATAGACTATTTTCTTAAAATGAAGCAGCAGGGTGTGATAAGGGCTCTCGGAGTATCGACGCACTATGCCGCCTGTGTAAGAGCGGCGGCGGTGCACAAGGAAATTGACGTGATACACCCAATCTATAACATAAGAGGGCTGGGCGTCGCGGACGGATTTAGGCAGGACATGGAGGACGCGGTAAGGCTCGCGTATGAGGCAGGCATGGGAGTATTCGCGATGAAGCCTCTGGGCGGCGGGCATCTTTTCAAGGACGTAAAACAGGCGCTCTCATATGCTGCGGACAGCCCGTATGTGCATTCGGTGGCTGTGGGCATGCAGACCATCGAAGAAGTGAGGGAGAACTGCGCGTTTTTCTCGGGGCAGAGAGATATCGAGTTTTCAGGCAAAGGCAAAAGGCAGTTGATAGTGCATGATTGGTGTGAGGGCTGCGGCTGCTGCGTCCGCGCGTGCGGCTTTGGCGCGCTGAGCATTGCAGACGGTAAGATTAAGGCAGATCAGCGGCTGTGTGTATTCTGCGGATACTGCGCCGCGGCTTGCCCGCAATTTGCGATAAAGGTGATTTAGCATGATGAAAAGGATAATGGGGATAGACATCGGAGAAAAGAGAATAGGAATAGCGGTATCCGACTTGCTTGGCATGACGGCGCAGGGCGTTGAGACGTATATGCGCAAAGGCGAAGGCGACGCAGAGTATATCGCCGGCAAAGCGAAAGCTCTGGGAGCAACGACGGTTGTTGCCGGCCTTCCGCTGAATATGAACGGCAGTGAAGGGCCCGCTGTGCAAAAAGTGCGAGATTTCATGAGCGAGGTGGAAAAGCTGGGGCTCGAGGTTAAGTTTCAGGACGAGAGACTGACGACTGTCAGCGCCGAGAGAACGCTTCTTGAAGCCGACATTTCGAGGCAAAAGCGCAGACAGGTAATAGATAAGCTGGCGGCCGTCTATATACTTACGGCTTACCTTCAAATTCATCCCGTAAGATAACTGAATGGGCGTATAGATACATGCGCCGCATGTCAATAATAAATATGCCGCAAGGCTGAATGGAGGAAGAAAATGAGCGAACAGGACGATATTGTTGTATTGAAAGACGAGGAAGGCAACGATTCAAAATTTTATCATATCATGACGTTTGATTTTGAAGGGAGCTTTTTTGTTGCGCTTACCCCCGAGACAGAGGTAGACGGAATTAAGAACGGGGAAGTTATTCTGCTCGAAATAATGGAGGATGAGGACGGAGACGACTGTTACGTACCCATCGAAGACGAGGAGCGCCTCGATAAGGTCTGGAATGAGTTTGAAAGGCTATATAACGAGGAAGACGACGAAGACGACGAAGAGGACGAAGAGGAAGAAGAGAAGTAGAAAGACCGCAAACATGTAAGAATGCTGCGCCCAAGGCTTACTGCCCGCGTAATCAGCGGGCAGAGGCAGGCATTTTTCGCTTAGCATTTTACGAACTTTGTGCATATGGCTTTAATAAGGAGCTAAATATACGGATACCCGTTATTTTTATAAATACGATTTGCGCTATGGAGATTAAGGGCTGCTGCGGCTAAGCAAAGTGTTTTTGCCGTCCGAGCATACCTCAATATGTATGTGCATATAGACCATTGTTTAGTATTAAAAGCTTAAATTGCAAGCTTCGTTAATTAAGCGCATCGAGTTGACAACAGATAGGGTTTATATTAGAATGATAAAGCGCTAAAATTGATATGTGCCCGTAGCTCAGCCGGATAGAGTGTTTGACTACGAATCAAAAGGTCGAGGGTTCGAATCCCCCCGGGCACGCCATATGCAAATAACCCGCCAAAAAGGCGGGTTATTTGCATATATGAAGTTCTGAGAGGGATTCGAAGGGAGGATAAGAAAAAGGCCGGTGGCACTTTTTCCCGACCCGGCTCGCTTTGCAGCATCGGCGAGACAAAAGCAAAGGCGCGGGATAGTATGAACAATAAAACATAATCCCCCCGGGCACGCTGCAAAACATAAAAAAGTGTGTATTATACACATACTGTTACCTTAGGAAACTTATAAACACGCAAAAGTCAAACGTAAGTCAAGTTGTGCTGCAAAACCAAGCAATACGCCTCTCGCAAACATATAATAAAAGAAATTCTAAGGTAATATCTTATACCAACTAAAAGATGATAGGAAAAGAAAAATATAGTAGAAAAATATTCATTTATAGGTTCCAGTATGCATAACTTCAGACAGTATAATGATTAAATACGTTTAAACGGTTTATATAAAATATATGCCAATTATAAGATCTTTATTAATCATCAAGAGGGATACGGGAGATGGCCAGTAGTAAGAAGAGACAGGTTTCAATAAGAAATTCTATTATTATTTTATTTGCGATATTAATGTTAACAACGGCGGCTATTATAGGATATATTATATTTTCGAACTGGATATCCTCTGCAGATAAGACTACGACAAAAATCGCACAGGATCTTAATTCTGAGATATATAATGAAATAGACAGCTATATAAGTTCTGCAATGCATGTTAATGATGTGAATCACAGGCTTATTGAAAACGGTATTGTGGATATTTCGGATGAGAAGGAAAGGGACAGATTTTTTGTTGGCGTACTGCAATCTCACCCCATCGAAATATATAGTTTCAGTTTCGGTACCGAAAACGGCGAATACTACGGCGCGCGCAGAATCGAAAACGGCAATGTCGAAATAATGCATAATAACTCACAAACAGGCGGACATTCATGGTACTATTCAGTAAATAACGATTTGACTGCGGGGGAACTGACACAAGCGTTTGGCAAGTTTGACGTGAGGACCAGAGACTGGTATAAGGCCGCAAAAGAATCACAAAGCCCAATCTTCTCGCCAATATATAAACATTTTGTTATGAACGATTTAACCGTGTCGGCTGCATACCCTGTTTATTACAAGAACGGCAGTTTAATGGGTGTGCTCGGTACTCATATAACACTATCGAATATAGACAGTTATCTCAAAGATATAGTAGAGGACGTTGGCGGATATGCAGTGATATTGGAGGGGGAATCCGGCAGATTGGTTGCTAACTCGCTGGATGCCGATAATTTCAACATTCTTGATAACGGCAGCATTCAAAGATCTGGGGTTGAGCAGATAGGCAATAGCGCAATTATAAAAAGTTTCAACGACTATAACAACGAAGCAACTGATAGCTTCAGGGTATATGACGATAATGAGAATCTTAATGTGAGTATTGCCGGGTATCAAAAGAACGGTTTGGATTGGCTTATATTGACGGCCGTTCCAGAAGGCTTGCTGATGGCGGATATTGCAAGGAGCATACTGCTGACAGTTTTTCTTGTGATCTGTGCTGTTTTGTTTTCGATCGCAGTATATTTTTTGCTTACATATAAACTCTTTAAGCCGGTCAAGGCTCTAATGGAGGTAACCGATAAGATCTCCGGGGGCGATCTGTCTCAACGGGCCGCAGTGGTCAGAACAGATGAAATCGGGAGAATTGCAAACGGTATCAATAAAATGGCGGACAAACTTGTAGGGCTGGTAGAAAACCTTGAAGAGACTGTAAAAGATCGAACGTCGAATTTAATGAAATTAAATATCGCGCTCGCAGAAAACAAAAAGCAGCTCAAGTTGATATTGGATTCTACGGCTGAAGCGATATACGGTATCGATATAAACGGCAACTGTACGTTCTGCAACGCCAGTTGCTTAAATATGCTGGGTTATGAGCACCAGGATGAGTTGCTCGGAAAGAATATGCATGAACAGATACATCACAGCTATAAAGACGGAAGAATAATGTCTCTGTCGGAGTGTAAAGTTATAAAAGCTTTAACCGACGGAAAAGGCGTACACGTTGACGACGAGGTGTTCTGGAGAGCAGATGGAACAAGCTTTGATGTCGAATATTACTCTTATCCGCAGTTCAGGAATAACAAGGTTATAGGCGCCGTAATAACTTTTATGGACAATACCGAGCGCAAGAAAATCGAACGGCAAATTAAATATTTAAGCGAACATGATTCTTTGACGGGCTTATATAACAGGATGTACTTTGAGAACGTGCTGACTATGGTTGATTGCAAAGAAAATATTCCGATCTCTTTTGTTTTTGCGGATGTTAACGGATTAAAATTGACTAATGATATCTTTGGGCATGCCGCAGGAGACAATCTTATTATAAAGTCTGCAAATATATTAAAACGAGCATGCAGTGAGAAGGACAGTGTAGCCCGCATAGGCGGGGACGAGTTTGTTTTAGTATTGCCCCGTACTGATAAAGAAGATGCGGAAAAGTTAATTGAGAAAATAAGAAGCGAATTTTCAACAGAAAAAATCATGTCAATACAATGCAGCATGTCTATGGGTGCCAGTACAAAGACACAAATGTCACAGAAAATAAAAAGAGTTATGGAAAATGCTGAAAACGCAATGTATAAAGAAAAGACGCTATTGAGAAAGAGTGTGAACAAGCAATTAATAAATACTATTATAGATACGCTGCATGAAAACAATCCATCCGAAAAGCGCCATTCCGAAGTTGTGAGCCAATTATGCAGAAAAATAGGTTTAGCTTTGAACCTGCCTGAAAAAGAAGTAAGAAGGCTGGAAGAAGCGGGATTTTTGCACGACATTGGTAAAATATCATTTGACAATGGCATTATCAATAAGCATGAGGATCTGACTCAGGAAGAGCAGGATGAAATACAACAGCACTCAATATTGGGCTACAGGATATTGAATATGTTTGATGATACTTTGGATCTGGCGGAAGCGGTATATAGTCACCACGAGACATGGGACGGCAAAGGGTATCCCAAGGGCCTCAAGCAAAAAGAGATACCTTTACCGGCAAGAATAATTTCTGTTGCAGAAAGCTATGACCGCATCGTTAACAAGCTTGGAGGGTCTGCACAGAGCAAAAGAGCGGCAGTAAAAATAATAATGGATAATGCCGGAACACAGTTTGACCCTGAAATAGCAGAGCTGTTTGCAAAGCTGTTAATTTTGTGATTTATCCGTTAGCTTGTGATATGGGGAGGGGATATTATGAATCAGAATCTATGGTTTGCCTTGGCAAATAATTCGGCGTTATTGCTGATCTTATTTATTGCCTATGAGGTTAGCTATCTCATTAAAAAGCGTATATGGCTGCGACAGATAGTAAGCGGGCTCTTGACGGCTGCAATTTGTATTATCATTATGGGAACTCCCTTCCAGTTATATCCGGGCATAGTTTTTGACACAAGGTCAATCCTTATAAGCGTTGCATCAATGTTCTTTGGGCCGGTAACGGCTTTGATAACCGCGGTCGCTGCTATATTATTCAGGTTAAGCGCCGGAGGCGCGGGCACTGCTGCCGGAATCGCGGTGATAACGATCAGTATGATGATCGGACTTGCCTGGAGGCGCTGGTTTTATCCTAAATCACAAAGACTGCGCGTCCTTAATCTTTTTATAATGAGCGTCATTGTTCATGCCGCTATGCTTGCCTGTATGCTTTTGATACCATACCCTGACAACCTTAATGTAATAAGCAGTATTGCATTGCCGGTAATGCTTATCTATCCTGTGGCTTCCGTGCTTCTCTGCGCGCTGTTGATGATCCAGCAGGACCGCAAACGCAATCAGGAACAGCTTCGCCAGTCTGAGGAGAGGTTTCAGCTTTTGTTTAATAAAGCGCCTCTGGGATATCAGTCGCTCGATTCTGACGGACGGTTCATTGCAGTCAATCAACAGTGGCTGGATACGTTTGGATATGAAAGAGAAGATATAATTGGCAAATGGTTCGGGAGCTTTATTGAGCCTTCTTACCTCAGCATTTTTGATGAACATTTCAAGGTCTTTATAAAACAGGGCAGCATACACTGTGAGCTAGAAATGCTTGATAAAAAAGGCGACCCCAAATTTATATCTTTTGAGGGTAAGGTTGCTTATGATCCGGACGGAAAGTTTAAGCAAACACATTGCATACTGAAGGACATTACGGAGCAAAGAAAGATTGAACAAGCCCTTAGGGAAAGTGAGCGCAGTAAAACAGTACTTCTTTCACATATACCGGGCATCGCTTATCGGTGTGCTTATGACCGAGAATGGACAATGAGGTACATATCGGACGGGTGTTACACTTTAACCGGTTATAAAGCAGAAGAGCTTATAAATAACAATATCATGTCATATAACGATTTAATATGTGAAGAGTATCGTGAGGGTTTATGGTCTGAGTGGGCGCGAATAATCAACGAGAAATCCACTTTTAGAAGTGAATACGAAATAACAACTGCTTCAGGGGAAAGGAAATGGGTGCTGGAAATGGGACAGCCTATATTTGACGAGCACGGTAATATTCAGGCTCTCGAAGGGATTGTTATTGATATCAGCGAGTCAAAGCAGCGTTTCAACCAAATTCAGTATATGAACGACCACGACTTTATGACCGGCCTTTTTAACCGTAAATACTTTGAAGAGAAGAAAAAGCTGCTTGATATAGAGGAGAACCTTCCTTTATCGATTGTTTTCGTGGATATCAACGGTGTCCGTTTAATAAACGACGCTTTTGGACACTCGGCGGGAGATGAGATAATTATAAAGACGGGAGAAATCATTAGTCGCTGCTGCCGTGATAACGCGTTGCTGGCGAGAACCGGGGGAGACGAGTTTGGTATTCTCGTGCCTAACACCGATAGCAGCGAGGCCGATGATATGCTCCTATCAATAATGAAGGCATGTGATGAGTATAATTCCACCATAGATGACAAGGCCGGAATTATCAATTTGTCGATGGGATATGGAGTAAAGCATACGATGGAGCAAAACATAAGCGAGATAGAAAACGAAGCTGAAGAAAATATGTATAAGCGCAAATTACTTGGCCAGGAAAGTCATCACAGCGCTATTATTTCGTCGGTTATGGCAACTATGTATGCACGCAGTCAGGAGACAGAAGAGCATGCAAAGCGGTTAGCGGAGTTATCAAGGAAGATAGGAACACAGATGAACCTGCCGCAAAAAAGCCTTGATGAACTGGAGCTGCTTTCTATGCTTCACGATATCGGTAAGATAGGAATCGACGATCGTATTTTAAATAAACCCGGTAAGCTTAACAAAGATGAATGGTCATTGATGAAAAAGCATCCGGAGATTGGGTACAGGATCGCGAAATCCTCTCAGGAGTTAAAGCCTGTAGCGGAATATATATTATGTCATCACGAACGATGGGACGGAGACGGATATCCGAATTGTTTAAAAGGAGAAAAGATACCGCTGCTTTCAAGAATATTGGCCGTTGTCGACGCTTATGATGCAATGACGGAAGACAGAGTATACAGAAAAGCTCTTGAAAAAGAAGAGGCAATTAAAGAAATTGAACGAAATGCCGGCAAACAATTTGATCCTAAAATCGCCCAATTGTTTGTTCAACTAATAACGGCGAGTTGATATAACTATAAAGGCAGGCGATGAGCCCGGCCACTAATCTATGAGTTTATTTGTTGATACTCATCTTTGAGAGCTTTCCCACCCACATGTTTTCAGACTGATTCCCTGCAACAGCCTGTACATATCCGTCTTCATGTTTTATATCTCTGCCGTTCACGTTAGTGCCAAGAATTGTTAAGGAATCGTTAATAATATCAGGTGAATACTCAATAGAATAATCATCTGTGGAAGATAGAGTGATTGAAGAGTATTCAGTTACGCCGAGATAGTCAAGAACGTCCTTTAAATACACGCCTTCCCACGTTTCTTTAAGTGTAGTGCCATCCTGTAGTTCTTTTTCAACTATTATTGTGACTTCGCGAAGCTTACTGTATTCAATACTGGAAAAATATGACGTATCAGCGCCCTTGACGCCTATGATCCATTTCGGTTCTACGATGACATCACCGCAGGAACATAAACAAATTGTAAGCAGCAATAATATTATGGCTGATAGCGAAAACTGTCTTCTATTCATATTCTTACCTCATATATTTGATTTTATTATCATTCATTTTTACTACCAAGCTAAACCAAGACCAATCAGCGCAACAAGATATACATTGTTTGTTTTGGTCCGGCAATGAACGTCTTTTGTATAGGCCGCTCTTGTTCGACATACGCTCTTACTCATTTATACCATATTTAATCGAATGTTCCAAGTTAATATGTCGAGAATTGTGGGGATCTATACTAAAAGCCAGAACTTTATGGGCATGATATACCTTTTCTGGGCTGTCAGAACGCGCATTTGCGTTTACCCTGATAATGTAGGTGAACTGTATGGAAAAACAGCTCCGATGCTTTATTTATGAAAAAGTATCGTGATAAATGCATTATGCATCGACGCGCTGGGACTGTATCCAGTGCCGGGCATACGGAGTATTCGAATCGCGCTGAGAGCGGATGGCCGCACTGGCTGGGCACAGTTTACCGCTTTCCTCAGGTTTGATATGTAAACTGTAATACACATTAAGGATTTACGTTTTCCTTATGACAAGCTCAAGCGTGTTTTTCGTGTTCAGTCATACCGGGCTGTTGCTTTTATAACAAACACAACGAAAGACAAGAATGTACATTCATATCCATTATGATTTATTTTCGCGTGTTTTATAATCAAACTGAGTTGTTGTAAAGGGGTATGTTTTGATGCGCTTCGGATATTTTGATAAAGAGAACAGGGAGTATGTGATAGAGCGGGCAGACCTCCCTGTGTCATGGACAAACTATATAGGTATAAACGATATGTGCGGTGTGTTCAACCACACGGCGGGAGGGTATCTGTTCTGCGGTTCTCCCGAATACCACCGAATCACTCGCTTTCGCCCGAACGGCGTACCCATGGATTTTCCCGGCCATTATATATATATCAGAGACGATGAATCTGGCGATTACTGGAGCGTCTCGTGGCAGCCCGTGGGAAAGCCGCTTTATGAGGCTCACTACACCTGCCGCCATGGTTTCTCATATTCAAGATATATCTGTGACTACAGCGGCATCCACGCCGAGCAGACGCTGTTTGTGGCGCCTGACGACCCGGTGGAGATATGGGATGTGCGGATAAGAAACACCGGAGGAACGCGACGTTCGCTGAGCGTATACTCTTATCTCGAGTTCTCTTTTCATCACATTGATATGGATAACCGCAACTTTCAGATGAGCCTCTACGCAGCCGGCTCGCGATATGAGAACGGCGTTATAGAGCACGACCTTTACTACGAGGAAGACGGATATCAGTTCTTTACCGCGAACTTTGAGCCGGACGGATTCGAATGCCTCAGAGACAGCTTCATAGGTCCGTACCGCACAGAGAAAAACCCTATAGCAGTGGAGCGGGGAGTATGCAAAGGCAGCTTCGAGAAGGGCGGCAACCACTGCGGCTGTCTGCAAAAGAAGCTTTCACTAGCTCCCGGAGAAGAGGTTCGACTTATCTATCTACTGGGAGAAGGCGGCATTGAGAGTGGAAAAGAGATGCGCGCCAAATACGGCAACGAGTTTGTCGCGGACGCTCAGTTCAAAAAGCTTCGCGCATTCTGGGATGAAAAATGCGCAAGGCTTCAGATTGAGACGCCCGACGAAGGGCTCAACGTACTAACGAACCAATGGACGCTGTATCAGAGCGAGATAAACGTTATGTTCTCGCGTTTTTCCTCCTTTATCGAAGTGGGCGGGCGCACGGGGCTCGGCTACCGCGACACGGCTCAGGACGCTATGTGCATACCGCATTCCAACCCCAAAAAGTGCAGGCAGCGCATAACAGAGCTTCTGCGCGCGCTCACAAACGAGGGCTACGGGCTTCACCTGTTCGAGCCTGTCTGGTTTGAGCCGGGCCCGAAAAAGAAACCGTTCAAGTCGCCGACCGTCGTGCCCGTGCCCGACAGAGACTCTATAGTACACGGCATAAGCGACGCCTGCGCCGACGACGCTCTTTGGCTAATTGGGGCGATAGTCAGCTACATAAAAGAAACGGGAGAGTTCGATCTCGCGGATGAAGTCGTCACATACGCAGACGGAGGCGAAGGCACAGTCTACGAGCATATGCTTCGCATACTCGATTTCTCGGCGCGTGAAGTCGGCCCTCATGGCATCTGCAAGGGACTGCGCGCAGACTGGAACGACTGCCTGAACCTCGGCGGGGGAGAGAGCGCGATGGTCAGCTTTCTGCACCACTGGGCGCTCGTGCAGTTCGTAGAGCTCGCGGAGCATCTGGGCCGCTGCGGCGACGCTGAACGCTATTCGCAAATGGCCGCGCATTTAAAGCGGGTCTGCGAGGATGCGCTGTGGGACGGAGAGTGGTACATCCGCGGCATAACCGCGGACGGCAGGAAGATAGGAACGCATACCGACGTCGAGGGCAAGGTGCATCTTGAAAGCAACGCTTGGGCAGTGCTGTCGGGAGTCGCGCCGAGGGAGCGCGCGCAAAAGGCCATCGAGTCGGTCACAAAATACCTGTTTACGGAGTACGGGCTGATGCTCTGCGCCCCGCCCTACACGAAGCCCGACGAAGGCATAGGCTTTGTAACGCGCGTTTATACGGGCGTCAAGGAAAACGGAGCGATATTCTCTCACCCTAACCCCTGGGGCTGGGCGGCGCAGTGCATGCTGGGCAACGGGAGGGGCGCTCTTGAATTCTACGATGCCCTGTGCCCTTATCACCAGAACGATAAAATTGAGGTGAGGCAGTCCGAGCCGTACAGCCACTGCCAGTTTGTGATGGGCAAGGCGCATACGGCGTTCGGGCGAGCCCGCCACCCGTTTATGACAGGAACGGCGGGATGGGCGTATTTCGCGTCTACGCAGTATATGCTGGGTATACGCCCCGGCTTTGAATCGCTCGTTATCGACCCGTGCGTTCCGCCCGAATGGGAGAGCTTTTCCGTCGTGAGGCAATGGCGGGGCGCGATATATCAAATAAACATCAGCAACCCGGACGGCGTCCAGAGGGGCGTAAGGCGAATAACGGCTGACGGGAAAGAAGTTTGCGCGCTGCCTGTACTTCCTGCGGGAAGCGTGTGCAACGTGGAAGTTGAGATGGGAGTAAAACAGATATGATCAGATTCGGTACGGGCGGATGGCGCGCTATTATAGGAGAAGAATTCACAAAGAGCAACGTCCAGCTGCTGTGCGCGGCCATGTGCAAGATGATGCGCGAGCAGGGCTTGCACAAACGAGGCATATGTATCGGCTATGACAGGCGCTTTTTATCTCGGGAAGCGGCTCAGTGGGCTGCGGAGGTGTTTGCGGGAGAGGGCGTCCACTGCATGCTGCTCGACCGTGAAGCCCCGACGCCGCTTATAATGTATACTGTGCGCGAATACGCGCTGCCCTACGGAATGGCAGTTACGGCCAGCCACAATCCCGCTCTTTACAACGGCATAAAGGTATTTACCGAAGGCGGGCGCGACGCTACTGAGCAGGTAACAGGCGAGCTTGAGCGCCATATCGAGGCGCTTGAGGGCAAACAAATACCTGTCGTACCGTATGCTGAGGCTCTCGAAAACGGATCCGCGAGAGTGATAAACACATGCAACTCATATCTTGACAGCATACTGGCGCTCGTCGATGTTGAGTCGATAAAAAACGCACACCTCAAGATAGCTCTCGACCCTATGTACGGCGTAAGCAGAACGAGTCTGCAGACCATACTGCTCACAGCGCGCTGCGAGGTGGAGGTTATACACGAGAGGCACGACACGCTGTTCGGGGGCAGGCTGCCGTCTCCTACGCTCCAGACGCTGAACGCTCTCTCGCGCTTTGTAGTTGAATCAAACTGCGACCTCGGCATAGCCACGGACGGAGACGCGGACCGCATAGGAGTGATAGACGATACGGGATATTTTGTGCACCCAAATAAGATACTCGTTTTGCTCTATTATTATCTTATGGCATACCGCGGCTGGAAGGGAGCGGCCGTGCGCAACAACTCTACGACGCACCTGCTTGACCGAGTGGCGGAGGGCTACAAAGAGACATGCTACGAAGTTCCGGTCGGGTTCAAGCACATATCCGCGAAGATGCAGCAGGCGGATGCTCTTATAGGCGGAGAATCGTCGGGAGGCTTTACGGTGCGCGGCCATATACCCGGCAAAGACGGGATCTACGCCGCCGCGCTGCTCGTAGAGATGGTGGCAAAGACCGGCAAGATGCTGTCAGAGATATACCGCGAGATAACGGGCCGCTTCGGAGAGCTTCATATGGCGGACGCCGATTTTACGATGACTGCCGCAAGGAAACAGCAGCTTATAAGCCTGCTGTTTGAAGAAAAAGCGCTGCCCGCGTTCCCGTTCGAAATAGAACGTATATCGTATGAGGACGGATGCAAGGTATATTTCAAAAACGGCGGCTGGGTTATATGCCGCTTCTCGGGAACGGAACCTCTGCTGCGTATGTGTGCCGAGATGCCGCAAGAACAGGACGCGCAAAGCTGCATCGGCATCTGGAGAGAATTCTTGGAGCTGTAGCCTTGAGGCATGACAGAGGCAAAGAAAGAGATATATGCTGATTAAAGGTATCAAATATTACGGCGATGATTTTCGTTTTCATTACGGGAATATCGAGATAGCAGATGGCCGGTTCGCACGCGTCACGGAGCGCGGCGCGCCGCCTGAGGGTTGCGACTGTATGCTGCCGGGACTGATAGACATACATGTTCACGGCAGCAGCGGCGCCGACTTTTCGGACGGGGATTACGACGGCCTTGTTACAATGGCGCGGTTTCTCGCGCGGGAAGGAACTACGGGCTTCAGTGCCACGTCCATAACGCTGCCCGAGCAAACGATCGCTAAAGCGTATAAAGCCGCGGCGCGGCTTCGCGGCAGCGAGCCGGCGGGCTGCGCGCGTATACTCGGGATCACGATGGAAGGCCCGTTCTTCAATGAAAAGAAAAAAGGCGCTCAATCGGGTGAGTATCTGCGGTTGCCCGATGTATCGCTTTTTGAGAGACTGCAAAAAGCGGCGGACGGCATGATACACTTAATCTGCGTTGCTCCTGAGCTTGAGGGAGCTGTAGAGTTCATTCAAGCGGTCAGCCGCACCGGCGTAACGGTCGCCGCCGCGCATACCGAAGCTGATTATGAAGAAGCCGTATCAGGATTCGACAGCGGCATAACACACCTTACGCACCTGTTTAACGCTATGCCGCCTTTTCTGCACCGCGAGCCCGGTATTATAGGCGCCGCGGCCGAGCGCTCCGAAGTCACAGCGGAGCTAATCTGCGACGGCGTACACGTGCACCCGTCAGCCGTAAGAGCCGCGTTTAAGCTGTTCGGGGCAGGGCGCATCTGCCTTGTAAGTGACGCGGTTGCCGCCTGCGGAACGAGTGGCGGCTGCATGCTGGGCGGGCAGAGAGTAACCGTAAGCGAAGGCAGGGCGGCGCTATCAGACGGCACCATCGCTGGGTCCGTTCTGACGCTGTTCGATTGTTTAAAAAAGGCTGTCGCCTTCGGCATCGCCCCCGAAGACGCCGTGCGCTGCGCGGCCGCCAATCCCGCACGAGTACTGGGAATAGACGATACGGGAATCATAGCGGAGGGAAAGCGCGCCGATTTTCTAATATGCGGTGACGACTTTAAGCTTAAGGATGTTTATATATCGGGAAAACGACTGGAAAGGACACAATAGCATGCGGTTTTATGTGGTTAAAGATACTGAAGAAATAGGGCAGGAGGCGGCGAATATATTTGCAGAACTGATAGCCGGAAAGCCGAACTGCGTACTCGGACTCGCCACAGGCTCGACACCGGTTCCGCTCTACGAGCAGCTTGTTATGCGCAGCGCGGCTGGCAAAATAAATTTTTCTCAGGTAAAAACCGTAAACCTTGACGAATACGTAGGGCTCAGCGTGGATCATCCCCAAAGCTACCGTTACTTCATGCAGCGGCATCTGTTCGACCATATATCGATAAACCCATCAAATACTTCTCTTCCGGACGGGCTTTCGGGTGACCTTCCCGCAATGTGTAAAGAATACGACGCTCAGATAGTAAGGTGGGGCGGAATAGACCTGCAGCTTTTAGGTATCGGCCACAACGGACATATAGGCTTCAACGAGCCGGGCACGTTTTTTACGCTAAAGACGCATGTGGTTAATATCTCTGAGCGCACAAGGGCGGCAAACGCTCGGTTTTTCGGGGACGATCCAAAAAGCGTTCCCTCACAGGCCGTAACGATGGGCATAGGCAATATTATGGGAGCCCGCAGCATACTTCTGCTCGTGTCGGGCGCAAGCAAGGCTGAGATACTGCAGCGCACGCTGCATGACGACGTATCGCCCGAGGTTCCTGCGACGGTGCTTCAGCTTCATCCCGATGTTACGGTTATCGCCGACCGTGAGGCTGCCGCCTGCGTTGAAGAGATGCGGCAAAAATGCTATAATTGAGGCGCATCAATAACCACCGGAGGTATGAATATGCGTATCGCCAGGAAAGGACTGTCGCTCAAGTGGGGATTGCTTGTAATCATGGCGCTGTGCTGGATATTACCTGTGGCGGTCATTTTGTTTTACTCCGGATATTCAATCGACAACAACGTACAGGCTCGCATCAGAGAGACTATCACTACGAGCGTTGATATAGCGTTTGCGCAGACCGAGGAAAAGCTTAAAGGCGCGATGAACGCGTCTCGGGCATCCTCTTACGACGACACCATACGAAATGCCTACGACAGGTACCAAAACGACAAAGACGGCATTACGCTCAACGACTCAGTTACGGCATATCTTCGGCAGCAGTACGGCTACGATAGCAGCTTTTACGCGACATTTCTTTTCTTTACCTCTGACCCTCATAACGTATACTATGCCAACAACCGCATGGACTCGGGTGAAGGCTTCAGCTTCCAAAACATCAAAGGTTACAGGTCGGGCATACATGATAAGGTTTTAGGACTGTATCCCGAACTCGGCACAAGCATCGGTTTTTTTGCGGAAGACCAAAAACTGTATATGGTGCGCAATATCGTTGATAAAAAGTTTAAACCCTATGCCGTCATAATTATGAAATGCAATCAGGAGTCGCTGTTCGAAAGCATACGAGGCATAGTATGGCTTAAAGACGCCGCCGTTCGAATCGACGACATCACATGCCTTGTAGTGGGCGAAGGGGGCATCAGGGCGGGCGAAAATGACGGCGTTCGGTACGACAGCGCAAATGACAAATATACAATACAGACGTCCGCGAGACTGCCGGGGCATACGCTGAGGCTCGCCGTTATATCCGACAGCGCGGGCCTCTTGAGCGAGCTTCCCGACGTAAGAAGCACGCTTCCGCTTTTAGGATTGTTCGCCGTACCGCTGCTGCTTTTCGTCGTTTGGGCTTATTATCACTATGTCTCGCGTCCCGTCGAAGTGCTTGTAGACTCCGCCGGACGCATGGAGGCGGGCGAACGTGGGTATACGGTCACGAATATGCCGGCCAGCCGGGAGTTTCGTTATCTGACGGAGCGCTTCAACAGCATGTCGCAGCAGCTGCAGCACCAGTTCGAGCGCATATATCAGGAGCAGGCAGAGCTGCAGGACGCGCGCATGAAGGCTTTAAGGTCCCAGATAAACCCGCACTTCCTGAACAACACTCTGGAGGTCATACTGTGGGAAGCGCGAATGAACAAGAATGAAAAGGTGTGCCGTATGATCGAAGCGCTCTCGACCATGCTTGACGCCGCGACTGCAAGAGGAGGGCGCGCACGTGGGACCATAGAGCAGGAACTTGTTTATACGAACGCGTACCTCTATATACTGTCACAGCGCCTGGGAGACAGGCTGGCTATCAGAAGAGAGATAGCCCCCGAAACGCTGAACGCGCTTGTTCCGTGTCTTATACTGCAGCCCATAGTCGAAAATGCTATAGAGCACGGTATCGCTTTGCTGCAAAAAGGAGAGCTTGCGCTGCGCGTCATGCTTGAAGGCGGCTCGCTTATAATCGAAGTGGAAAACGACGGCAGTATGACGGGGGAGGACAAACAGAGGATCGCACGGCTTTTGGATATGAACGATGATACGGAAAGTGCCGGTGAAAACGGCCATTGCGTCGGCATACGCAATGTAATGCGAAGGCTCAGGATACTCTGCGGCGAAGAGGGAGGATTATCCATCACCGAGGTCTCACCGGGAAGGATATTGGCTCGTATCGTCATTCCGAATGTCGAGTTTGAATCACAATAGGCAACCAAAAGCAATAAAGAGCAATCGTGGGTATATGGTATGTCCTTTCATGTAAACTATAATTATTTTGAGGCTATTCAATTCCGCCTGATTTAATTTTTTAAAATGGAGGAAATATGATGAAAAAGACCATCGCATTGATACTTGTTCTGGCTATGGCAATCGCGGTATTCGCGGGATGCAGCGGCGCTCAGCAGCTGGGACAGGAATCCAAGCAGCCGGCCCAGAGCCCTGATGCTCCCGAAAACGCCGCTTCGTCCGTAACTATCACTGTTGTAACGTCCTACGGCGGCGACGACGGCAACCGCGGCAACTATGAAGCGGCTGTCAAAGGCTATGAGGCCGCAACCGGCAACAAGGTGCAGGACGCTTCCGCGACTTCCAACGAAGAGTGGAAAGCCAAGGTCATGACCGATTTTGAGACAGGCACAGAACCGGACGTACTGTTCTACTTCCTCGGTACCGACGCAAACGCTATCGTTGAGGCAGACAAGGTCGTTTCTATCGATGAGATACGCGAAGTCTACCCCGAATACGCTTCCAACATGAAGGAAGACATGCTTGTTCCGTCCCCGGCCAACGGTAAGGTATACGGAGTGCCGTCCAGCGGGTTCTGGGAAAGCATGTTCGTAAACACAAAGGTCTTAGAGGCCGCCGGTGTAAAGGTTCCCGGCCCCGACTACACGTGGGATCAGTTCCTTGCAGACTGCCAGAAGATAAAGGACGCCGGGTACACCCCTGTCGCTGTTTCGCTGCAGGAAGTTCCTCACTACTGGTTCGAGTTCGCGGTGTACAACAACGGAAGCACAAAAAACCATCTCGATATGCCCGCTTCGGCGACGGACGCAGCAGGCCAGAAATGGGCTGCAGGCTTCGAAGATATAAAGCAGCTCTATGAAATGGGCTTCCTGCCCGAGAATACGCTTACGGCAACCGACGCTGAGACATGCCAGCTTATGGCTGACGGACAGGCCGCCTTCCTTATAGACGGTTCCTGGAAGGTCGGGTTCTTTGTCGAGAACGCCGGAGACCGGCTCGGCGACTACGCACTTACATATGTTCCCGGAAAAGGCGACAGGAAGGCCTCCGATATCATTGGCGGTATATCGATGGGATATTACATCACGCGCCAGGCATGGGAAGATGAGACGAAGCGCGAAGCCGCAATTAAGTTCATCGAATACATGACGAAGGACGAGGTGCTCTCTACGTTCGTTACTACCGAAGTCACAGCGCTGAAGAACGGCGCAACGCCTTCCGGACTCAATTCGCTTCAGCAGTCCGCCGCCGAGATGTGCGGAGGAGTTACGAGCATTGTTGCCCCCGTTCAGGATTCACTCAGCCCCGAAGCAAGAGGAGAACTGTTCTCGAACATCAAGAACATCGTTACCGGCAAGATGACTATTGCCGAAGCCATAGAATCCGCGCTCGCTATCGCGGCTCAGTAAAACTTTAAGACAAAGGGGCTGCCCTTGGGTAGCCCCTTATAGAATGTCAAAAAAGTTATAGAGTATAATTTGTGGGCAAGACGGGCTATGCCCGCAGCCCACACCTTGCAGTTTTGCACAGTTCCCGGCGAAGTGAGGAACAAGGCGAAGCGAACAAAACTGAAAACTGGCGAAAACCGAAGGTTTTTCGACAAGCTAAAGGGGCTGCCCTTGGGCAGCCCCTTATTTAACAAGAGTCCACAATAAAACCCTGAGCGCTTTTGGGAGTAAAAAGGCGGTACATTATGAATTCGACGATATACAAGAAAAAAACGCCGCTGCTGCTGTTCCTTATACCGGCTTTTATATTTTTATCGATATTCCTGTACTACCCGTTTATACAAAACATCATAAACAGCTTTCTTAACATATCGGGCCTCGGCACTGCCGCCAAAGGCATAAACGACCCGTGGTATTCGAACTATGTAAGGATGTTCGAAGACCCGAATATGAGAACGGCCATGCTGAACACGCTGCTGCTTACAGTTGCCACGATTGTCTTTCAGGTAGGCATAGCGCTCGTGCTGGCACTGCTTGTAGACAGGATAAGAGCGGGCGCGCAGCTTTTCAGGACAATATACTTTTTCCCTATTGTAATCAGCGCGACGGCGCTCGGACTGCTGTTCAACCTTATATTCCTGTACAACGGAGGAATGCTCAACCAGCTGCTGCAGAACGTAGGCTTAATAACCGGCAACATAGACTGGAAGGACATGGAGCATTTCATGGGTACGATGCTCACGCCTGTAATGTGGCAGTACGTAGGGTTCTATTTCGTAATAATCGTTACCGGGCTCAATAATATTTCCCCCGACGTATATGAGGCCGCCGAGCTTGACGGTGCGAGCGGGTTCAAGCGCACATGGTATGTCACGCTTCCTCTGCTCAGGAATGTGCTGTGCACATGCCTTGTGCTCGCGGTGACAGGCGCTCTTAAGGTGTTTGACCTGCCGTGGGTAATGATGGGCGCCGGCATACCTATGGATCAATCGTGGCTTACCGGCACATACATGTACAACCAGGCATTCCTGCGGGGCGACGTCGACTATTCGTCCGCTATCGCGGTTGTCATCGTCGTACTGGGCGTTGTGCTTGCGCAGGTCGCAAGCAAAGTGTTCAAACAGAAAGACTATTGAGGGAGAGAAGAACCATGAGAAAAATAGCGTCAAACGCGCCTTTAAAGAGAAAAAAATTCTCGCTCTCCAAAACCGTTATATATTTTGTGCTCATAGTATGGGGTATCACCACGGTGTATCCGTTTTTATGGGTCATTATAAACTCGTTCCGACTTAAAGGCGAGATCCGCTCTGATTCGTTTTCGATACCATGGCCGTGGACGCCGAGCTTTACGCTGGGCAACTACGAAACAGCTATGCAGCGCTCCGACTTTGCGAACGCCTATACTAACAGTATTATCATCTCGACGACTGTAACGATATTCGTAGTGCTGCTGGCAGGGCTTGCGGCGTACGGTCTCGTACGATACAACTTCAGGGGCAAGAAGATAGTCTACGGCCTTATTATCGCGAGCATGATGTTTCCTGTGTTTTCAACGATAATACCGGTATTTCGGCTGGAGGTGGCGATGGGCATCGCGAGCACCGGAAACCGCTGGTATTCTATACTGTCCGTAATACTGCCTCAGATAGCGGGCAATCTGTCGTTCGCCATAATAGTTCTTATGGGTTTTATACGCTCCGTTCCGATAGAGCTTGAGGAATCGGCGTATATCGACGGGTGCAATGTTTTCAGGATATTTTTCAAGATAATAATCCCTGTCGCTAAGCCGTCGTTCGCGACGGTAGCGATATTCTCGTTTCTATGGTCTTACAACGATCTTTTTACACAGATGTTTTTGCTCCGTTACCCGAACGAGCGAACGATAACGCTGCTGCTCAACGAGATAAGCTCGCAGGCGGGCGTCAATTACGGGCTTATGGCAGCGTCCGTAGTGCTCGTCGTCGTACCGGTGCTGATAGTATATATACTTCTTCAGAAAAATATTATAAAAGGTTTAACCGTAGGTGCTATAAAAGGCTGATCCATGGTATGATTTATACGGGGTCCCAAAAAAGTCATGAGGCTTTTTGGGGTGATAATACGGTGTCTCCGAAAAGCGCAAGCTGTTTGGGGTGAAATAAAACGTCGGGAGGCTTGTATGTATAAGGTTGTGCTTATAGACGACGAAGCTGTCATCGTGGAAGGCCTGAAAAGAGCAATCGATTGGGCCGGCTACGGCTGCGAGGTTGTAGGCACAGCCTTCAGCGCTTCGCAGGGCACGGAAGCTATACGCGCTCATGCGCCTGACATACTCTTCACAGATATTAAAATGCCCGATACGAACGCTCTTATCATGCTGGCCGGCTTAAGAAGCGAGTTTCCCGATATGCAGGTGACGGTGCTCACGGGATACCGCAACTTTGAATACGCTCAGGAGGCGATAAGGCTAGGCGTAACGAGGCTGCTGTTAAAACCCTCAAAGATGGAAGAGATAAACGAAGCACTGGAGACCATGATAGCCGTCCTCGAAAAGGATAAAGCGGCGGGCGGCGCGGATGCGCCCCCTGATGATGAGTACAGCGCAAACAGCTTTATAGTGCGTCAGGCGATATGCTATCTCGAAAAGAACTTTGCCGATAAGATAACGCTTCAGGGCATCGCCGAGCATTGCTATGTATCTCAGTGGCATCTGTCAAAGCTTCTTAACAAGCACACGGGAAAGAGCTTTTACGATTTGCTGAATACCGCGAGGATCCGCGCCGCGAAACGTCTTCTCACAGATCCGAAGCTGAAGATAGGCGATATATGCGAGCTTGTGGGATATGCCGACACGGGCCACTTCTCAAGGGTCTTTAAAAAGGTGGAAGGTGTGAGTGCCAACGAGTACCGCAACCGGCTGGAGATGTAGGTTCAAGCGGTATCAGCGCTGCAGATTATGAGTATTAGACTCACATTGAAAGAAATGGGTTCAAAGCTCGTTTCTTTTGTTGTTAAAAGAGAGTTTGCCTATGAATTTAATTATCAGGAATGAAAAGCTTGAAGTGACGGTTTCGGACGCCGGGGCGGAAATGCAGTCTATCAGGGACAATGAGGGGACTGAATACCTCTGGGGGGCAGACCCTGCTTACTGGACGGGACGCGCGCCGAACCTCTTTCCGTATATAGGGCGTCTCACAGGCAGCACATATACTCTGGGCGGTAATCCTTACACTATGGGCATACACGGCTTTGCTGCGCAAAAGCGTTTTGCGCTTGAGCAAAAGTCGGGATACTCAGCAGTCTTTGTTCTCAGGGACGACGAGTCCACGAGAAAGATGTATCCGTTCAGATTCTCGTTCCGCGTAATATACCGTCTTGACGGCATGTGTCTGCACATAGTCTACAGAGTTGAAAACAAAGGCGAGAAAACTATGTATTTCGGCGTGGGAGGGCACCCCGGTTTTTCGCTGCCGTTTGTGAAAGGGCTAAAATTCGAAGACTATTATCTCGAGTTTTGCGATAACCAAACACCCGTCCGTATCGGTCTCAGCGATACTTGCTATTGCAGCGGCGACGACAAGCCTTACCCGCTTAAAAACGGGCGCGAGCTTGCCCTTGCGCACAGCTTGTTTGACGATGACGCCGTAATACTGGCAAAAGCCGCGAAGAGCGTTACCCTGAAAAGCCGGAAAGGCACAAAATCGGTGCGCGTTAATTACCCCGATATGAAGTATCTCGGGCTTTGGCAGATGTCCCGGACAAAAGCGCCGTATGTTTGCATAGAACCATGGACGTCGCTGCCGTCTCGTCAAGGAGTAATCGAAGACTTAGCTTTGCAAAGAGACCTTATTCGTCTGCCCGCAGGTGATAAGTATATGAACGAGTGGACGATCGAGGTTTTGTAATCCTGTGTTTTGTATAAACGAAACAGGTTATTCCCGGTATGTTTATAAGCTCCGTTAACCAATTAGAACAATATAACGCCGCTCTTTTCATTATATGCGAACACCCCTGGCAGCGCCGCGAAGTCCAAAAAGGAATAGTTGAAACGCATGGAATAAATTAAGAGTTGCAAAACTAAACGTTAACTTTTTTTGATTAACTCACGGAATAATTTAATAGATAAAGGAAAATATGTTATGTGGAATTGAATTGACAATTTTTCCGTTATTCTATAACCTAAAGGGAGTAACAGGCGTAACTAAACTCATACCAGAAAACCATAACACGCATTTTTTTACTAAGACTTTAATAGATTATACGATTCTTTGCACTTGTTTTACAACAGGCAATGCTTCAATGATTAACCACAACACAAGCAGACACGTAAACAATGTTAAAAGCAGATTCAAAAATTGCAGCGGGATTCATGCTGCAGGAGGATAAACAATGCATCGGAGAAAATACACTTTTTCATTGACGATAATCATCGTATTGTTAATTACTCTCGCATCGGGGTGTTCAATCGCGCAATCTGATGCGCAGGAGTTGGCCGAAGATGCGGGCCGGGGGGAAAACACCCCCCCCGGACATACTGTGAGGGAAGCGTCGCAGGAAGACGTGGATGGACCAGGCGGACTGACGCCGCTTGGCCCGGAGCAGGATCCGCTGTTTAATTTCTATAACGTTCCAGCGGATTGGCCAAGGGTTGTTCCTTTGATGAGCGAGTTCCAAGTGACGGACTACGAATGGTCGGACGAAGAGATGTATGCCGCCGGTTATGGAAATGTGAGCATGTCGAGGGCAAACAACTTCTATACCAATGCACAAAAGGAGCATGTCAGTTCTAATATATGGGAGCAGGATCCGGACACACCTTCTGTTAATGAAGGAACAAGGCAGGTTTTTAACTATATTGGAGAAGGTAATACTCTGTCAGTTATTCTGATTGAAAGCAGTGACAGCAGCCTTTATTTCGAACTGTATTTCCGGCGGGCGCTTTTGGCATAGAGCCACATTTAAGAAGTGATATTAAGAGGTTTCTGTGGTCTTGGACAGCATGCAAAAAGCCCGTCCGGCGAATATGAAGAAACACAGACTATAGAAGAAAGGATGTTAAGAATGTATAACGGAGAAAAAATCATTGGCAGTTGGGTAACAAATTTCATCACGGCAGGGCTAAGGGCGACGGGGAATCTTATCGTAACGGAAGAGGCTGTCTACTTTATCCCAACGACCGTTATTATGGGCTCTATAAGCAAAGCGGGAGACCTGTTTCAGGAAACAGAAGGCGGATATATTTGCCGATTTGCCCCACAGGATATTGTTTCAGCAACATCGAAAAGCAAATTGCTAAACAAAAGGATAGTTATGCAGGTCAAGAATCTGAAAGGGCTTGAACAGGAAGCGGTCATAGATAACGGTGCACTTTCGCTTAAGTCCATTATCAGTGCGATGTCAAAAATAACAAAGGTCCACGGAGCGGTTTAAGTTACTGTATCGACCTTGGAGATAGATATACCAGAAACGGCCATTAGTTCATTCTACTTAAAATCCAATATTTAATGAAGAGTGATCACAAACTTTTCACGTTGTATTCGTTAACTTCAAAAGTCCCGGATCTTGTCGTTTCGGAATAACCGTATAATCGACTGCACTTTCCCTTTCCCATACTTATCGGGTCAATGACATACCGTTGTTTTCCTTAGGCAGCAGCAGCGCTATCGCTCCCGACAGCATTGTGAAGACAGCAGGCGCAATCATCAGCATATGAATGCCCCACGCATACGCTAACGAGCCCATCAGCAGAGGGAAAAACGCGTAAGCGAGATACAGCGCGCCGAATATCGCGCTTGATGAGAGGCCGGAGCTTTTAGGATACCAGCTGCTCACGAGGCCCATCGTCCGGGGAAGCATCGGCGCGTTCAACGCGCCCGAAACGAAAACACAAGCCAGCATTATGCCGTAGTTTCCTGTGAGCATGCCGGCGGCAAGAACCACGCCAGAGGCGATGCAGCCGCAGATATTCACTGGACGTGCCTGTAGCTTTTGAAGCGGCGTGAAACCGAATAGCAGACGCACGATCCCCGTTCCCAGCCAGTACGCCGTGAGCCCGAAACCTGCCGCCAGTTGTCCCGAGCCCAGCGCTTCCTTGAAATACTGCGCGACCCAGACGACGATGCCGCTCTGAAAACCACCAAACATCAGCGTACTCAATATTGCCGCCCACACTTTTTTGTCCGTAATGAATTTTCCGGCTTCGCCCTTTTGCCTGCTTTTAAGGTGCACTGTCTTTATAGTTTTCAGACTTGTGCGCGCATAAAGCGACGCCAGTATGTAGACGGCCAGCAAAAAGAGCATGAAGAAGCCAACTGCTGTATAAACGGACTGCCAGGGCAGTCCGGCTTCTGTGATACCGCCCGCAATGAGTGGCGCCGCCACAGCTCCTATGGATGCAGTACCGTGCATAAGGCTTAGCGCCGAGCTGCACTTTTCCTGCTGAACGTCGGGTACGATGGCGTTTCCTGTCATGTCCAGCGTGCTTAGCGATATGCCGAAGAAAAGGAACAACAGCATGAAAACGGCATAGGGAGGGGCGGTACCGATCAACAACAATGACAGAGCAACAAAAAGCATCGGTACTATAAAGGCGATGGTCTTGTTAAGCTTATCGATGATGAAGGAAAACAGTATGATGGCTGCCGTGCCGCCGATGCTTTGGTACATGGACATCAGGCCGCCGCCGTCCAGACGGATAGTGTAATACTGCATGATGTCGCCCAGAAGCGGGCCGACTATGTTGTTGGACATACACATGAAGAACATTGCGCCGAATACTACTGCGGTATAGATGTTGATCTGCTTCTTGCTGATATTCATATTGCAGCTCTCCCCGGATGTGATAAAAACATATTATATCACAACGGTCAGCAAGCGCCAACGTTATCAAACGAGGAAACTCAAACGAGGAAACGAAGGGGGTTAAGATGAGGTCTTATGGACGGGTAAAAAGCGCGGTATGTCTTCGCAGGAACATCATGATTTTTATGGCATCAGTGCTTCATATCTATAGGTTTCTATGTTTCGGTATCAAGAATAGTCCGGGGCGTCATAAAATACCGTCCCGAAGCATTCTGCTGCCGGAATTCCCTTGGCGTTATTCCGGTCTGCCGTTTGAATACCTTGCAGAAGTAATTGCCGTTAGCGTATCCGACAAGCTGCCCTATAACCTCAACACTGTAGTCTGAATATATGAGAAGATTCTTGGCGTTTTCGACGCGGGTCTGAGTGAGGAACCGCCCGGGGGAGACCCCGACATTGTGCGTGAACTCGCGTATCAAATGATGCTTTGATACTCCGACGCAATCAGCGATATCCTCCACACCATAAAGGTACTCATACCTCTCGCGTATTATCGCGACCGTCTGCTCTACCAGCATATTATTCTGTGATGCTATGTCATGCTCAAGACAGCGGCACAAATCGCACAAGATCATATACACACGGCTTGCTGCCTGGTGAGCGCTAAGAATAATATCGCTATTCGCGTCCGATATTATAGTGTTTAAATTATGCAAAAGAGAAGATTCCGGGTGCAGCCCAAACGCCATGCCGGCGCGCTGCGATAATTGCTCAAAAATACTATCTGCAATTGTTCCGCCGAATACTATAAAGATGCCAGTTGCCTCTCTTAATGCTCGAAAAACGCATGGTATGCTTTCGCTGATACGCATAAGCACGCAGCGCGTTGATTCAGCTTCGATTATTGTTTGATCCGATAACACCGTAAGGCTTCCCGTCATAACGACAAGCAGCATATACCCGTTACAGAGCGGCAATTCAAGCCCGGCATCGTTTTCTGTGAGCGCGATACTTCCCGCACAAAGCAAGTCGATGCCCATGTCAAACACGGCGGGCGGAAAATCAAATGTGTGTATTAAGGGCGTTGCGGAAGGCGTTGGCATCAATATATTACCCTTTTCAATCAACATATTTCTCTTGTATGTGTATACAACGCTGTTATAATAATATCACAAGACTAATATAGCGTCAATTAAATCTAATTCACTGATTTTGAGCATATCAATATAACGCTATTATTTGGAGGTATTGAACATGGCAAGCGTAATGCTGAAGAACATTTATAAATGCTATGAAAAAGATGTGACAGCCGTCAAAGACTTTAATATGCAGATAGCCGATAAGGAGTTTATTGTGCTTGTAGGCCCCTCCGGCTGCGGCAAGTCAACAACGCTGCGAATGATAGCGGGGCTGGAGGATATAACACAGGGCGAGCTTTTTATCGACGGCAAGCTTGTTAACGACGTACCCCCGAAAGACCGCGATATAGCGATGGTGTTTCAAAACTACGCTCTTTATCCGCACATGACGGTTTATGAGAACATGGCTTTCGCGCTGAAGCTGAGGAAGTTTTCTAAGAATGATATTGCCGAGCGCGTCGGAAAAGCGGCAAACATACTCGGGATAGAGGAACTGCTTAAACGCAAGCCAAAGCAGCTTTCGGGCGGCCAGCGCCAGCGTGTTGCTATAGGACGCGCGATCGTACGTGAGCCGCAGGTGTTTTTGATGGATGAGCCGCTTTCAAACCTCGACGCGAAGCTTCGGGGACAGATGCGCGCTGAATTAATCAAACTGCACAAGGATCTCGATACGACGTTTATCTATGTTACGCACGACCAAATAGAAGCAATGACGCTTGGCACGCGTATCGTTGTAATGAAAGACGGTATCATACAGCAAGCCGGCAAGCCTCATGACATATTCGAGACACCCGCTAATGTTTTTGTCGCGGGCTTCATCGGTTCGCCGCAGATGAATTTCTTTGAGGACGCAGAGCTTATCGTAAAAAACGCAGTTTACACGGTCAGCCTTTTCGACAGGCTGTATGCGCTCCCCGACGATAAGCAGGCGCTGCTTCGCGCAAAAAATCAGCCTGAATGTAAAGTCATAGCCGGCATCCGTCCCGAAGATTTTATGGTTGGGGAAAACAATGATAACAGCATAAAAACAAAGCTCGATGTATCCGAACTCATGGGTTCTGAAGTATATCTGCATGTTAAAATACGTGAGCAGGAAGCAGTGCTTAGGGCAAAAGCTGAATACGTCGATATGAGACTGGACACTGTCGATATTCTGCCAAACACAGGGAAGATACACATATTTGATCAGGACAGCAAACATAATCTGTTGCTGTAACAAGAGACTGACAGATAATTACCTCCGAAGTATAAGAAAGCTAAAAGCGGCTGTCCGGCAGTGGTCAGCCGCTTGTTCTATTCAAAAACGGCATTGCTAAGATCTCGCTCTTTGAGACTTAATAAGATATTTTTGAGACTTAATAAGATATTTAAGGTCTATCATACCGCCTTTAAGTATGATGTTATATCAGTTCATGCAATACAACTCTGAACATATCAAGTAGAATAAATCATGTTAAAAAGTTGAATATTTTACTCAGAAGCAGCTGCAAAGGCGGGATAGCTTTCTGTTCTTTTATATGATAAGCAATATACGCTTAATTCTTTGATTTGAATAAGCAAGAAGCAATAATAGAATTTTCGTAGAAAAATTAACTAATATCAAACAAATGCCTATTGTTGATTATCGTATAATGTTACATAATATATGGGGGACTATGCATATCGGAAAGCATTAATATTGACACGTCTAATAGAAGGGACGATTCACATGTTTAAGGTCTTTCTTGTCGAGGATGAGATCGTTGTACGCGAAGGTATACGCAATAACATTCATTGGGAGCAGTATGGTTTCATATATGCCGGCGACGCTTCGGACGGAGAATTGGCGCTGCCCTTGATCCGCCAGATAAAGCCCGATCTTCTTATTACGGACATCAAAATGCCGTTTCTGGACGGATTGGCGCTGATTGAGCTCATTCGCAAGGAGCTGCCGAGGACAAAAATAGTCATTATCAGCGGATATGACGATTTCTCCTACGCGCAGCAGGCAATACGCATGGGCGTTGAGCAATATCTTTTAAAGCCTATAGCAAAGGAAAAGATGGTGGAGACTCTCGCCGCGCTATATAATAAAATGGAAGCTGAACAGCAGCAACAGGAATTTCTTGCGAGGTTTCAGCACGAAGCCCAGGAGTATGAAACGTTCTCGCGAAGAAGATTCTTTGAGCAAATCGTTACCGGCGGTCTGAGCGTATTGGAGATATCCGAAACTGCGAAGAAAATGGGAATCGACGTAAATGCACCATTTTATAATATTGTGCTTTTTTCACTCAGCAACGCCGGATACGACAAAAGCGCGCCTGAGAGCTATACGGATGCGCTCGCGGCAGTTCAGGACGAGGTAACAAGGTTTATTGTAAGCCGCCCGGATCTTTTATTTTTCCGATTGAATATAACGACATATGCCGTTTTGTTAAAGGGCGGGCAGGACGACATCGTGCTGCGAACGAGCGAATGCACCAAAAACATCCATAGCCGCTGTGCCGCGGCGGGGCGCGAGGTTGACTGGCATATTGCCTGCGGTACGCCGGTATCGAGGCTTGGTGCTATTCCTTCCTGCTTTACGGAGGCGAGCCGTATTTTGTCATATCGGTATCTGTGTCCTGAGGAGCATATGTTGTCCGAATCGAGCGTTCGTCATATCCGCAAAAACGATTGTGTGGAAGCAAACACGGACAATAAAGAGATATGTCAGGAGCGTATACGTAATTTTTTAAGCAGCGGAGCGGCAGAAGAGATCGACCGCTTTATAGATCAGCTTATGCAAGGGGCTGGAGATGAAGCCGTTTCACTTACGCTGTTTTGCAGATATCTTACTATGACGGTTTATTTTGCGGCCATGGAATACCTTGATTCTATAGGATGCCGCACCGACAGCTTTTGGCCGTCGGACTTAAGGCCGAATGATAACGTGTCTACGCCGGAAGAAGCGCGGCACTACGCGCGTCAAATAATAGGGCAGGCAATCGAGCTTCGCGACAGCGAAAGTAAAAAGCAGCAGCGTGACCTTTTAACCCAGGCTATAGGATACATCGACAAGCATTATCCGAACGAATCGATATCGCTAGACAGCGTGGCAAGAGAAGTTAACATCAGCCCGAACTATTTTTCAGCGATGTTCAGCCAGGAAGTAGGACAAACTTTCGTGGAATACCTGACTGGCAAGCGTATCGGCGAGGCAAAACGAATGCTCAGGCAAACGGATAAGCGTTCGAGCGAGATAGCGTTTTCCGTTGGGTATAAAGACCCGCATTATTTCAGCTTTGTGTTCAAAAAAGTTTCGGGCTGTACGCCCAGCGAATATCGCAGGGGAAACAAGCAGTGAGATCAGTTTTCAGACTTGGTATAAAAAACGGCAAAATAACAATGCAGAGCAAGCTCTGGAAGATGATAATTTTCGTCACGGTTCCGCTGATGATAGTAATCATCGTAATTGCGGCAATCGGGATCGTATATGCGCTGCAATACAAAGCGATACTGAACAACGTCACGACGGCATCTGACTTCAATCAAGACTTCAAGGAAAATGTTGATGATAAAATGTACCATTTCGTAATCGAAAGCCAGTATTCTGTAAAACTTCCTAAAATAATCGAGGAGGTGCAGTCAGCGGAGGCGATTGCGCGAAAGCTTATAGACACGACGACACAAAAGGAGAGCCTTCGAGCCATCAGCAGTGTACTGAGCTTTTGCCACAACCTGAAGGTATATATGCAGCAGATAGCGGATACGAAGGAGTACGACGCCCGCATGACGCAGCTTAACCATGATATATACGGAGTAACGTATCTGATACAGGAGAACATGTACACCTACCTTTATTACGAAGCGGCGCACCTTAATGATCTGCAGTCGGACACGATTTCCAGCATGATTGTTTTTATGGGCGTAGTTGTGGTTTTATCGATGGTACTGCTGTATATACTTTTGACGAATTCAAGAAAGCTGAGCAACAGGATAGTTGACCCCATAGACAGCATTTGTGAGCGACTGGTAGCGATAGGAAAAGGCAGCCTGCTCGTTTGTGAGCCTGTTCAGGCCGACGTGGAGGAGGTTCAGATACTTTCGGATGGCATAGAGAACATGGTCGGGCAATTAAAGCAGCTCTTGGATAAGAACTCAGAGCAGGAAAAACAGCGAAGGCGTACAGAATTGGCGTTGCTTCAGGCACAGATCAATCCGCATTTTCTCTACAACACGCTCGATACAATAATCTGGCTTATTGAGTCAGGAGAGATAAGCGCAGCGGTCACCATGGTCGGCAGCCTGTCGAATTATTTCCGTTTTTCCCTTAGCCGCGGCAGAAACGTTATTACGCTGGCAGAGGAAGAAAAGCACATTCGAAGTTATCTTGAAATACAGCAGATGCGCTATCGGGACCTGATGGAATACGAGATAGACATTCCGGATCCGTTGAAAGGCTTTATCCTTCCGAAGCTCACGCTTCAGCCGCTGGTGGAAAACGCGCTGTATCACGGCATAAAAATAAGCCGCCGCAAAGGCTTCATCCGCGTGTCCGGAAGAGCGCTGGACGATAGGGTAGTTTTGGAGGTTACTGACGACGGATCCGGCATGACGAAAGAGCGCTTGGATGTAGTACGGGCGTCTCTTGCGTCGGATGACAAGAGCGAAGGCTTCGGGCTCAGGACAGTGCATCAGAGGATACAGATACTGTTCGGAAAAGAATACGGTCTCGCTGTTCAAAGCACGCCGGATGAGGGCACAAGAGTAACCGTTACGATACCTATGCAGACGACCGACAAGGAGATGTGAGTAATGAAAACAAGAAAACTGTTAATTACCGCCGTTATCGCGCTTCTGCTTTGCGGCTGCGCAAAAGAAGCGCAACCCGCACCGGAGTCTGTCAAAGATAAACTAATAGTGGTCGGGTTTTCTCAGGTCGGCGCGGAATCTGAATGGCGCGTTACAAACACCGAGAGCATTAAAGCCGCGCTGAGCGAAGAAAACGGATATGAGCTTATTTTTGACGATGCCCGCAATGAGGAGGAAAACCAGATTCGGGCGATCCGCAAGTTTATCCAGCAGGACGTAGACTATATAGTGTTCTCACCAAGAGTTGAAACGGGCTGGCATTCGATATTGCAGGAAGCTAAGGAGGCAGAGATACCGGTAATCGTAATCGACCGTTACATAGAGACGGTGGACGACAGCCTTTACACAGCGTATATCGGCTCTGACTTTCGTGATGAAGGGGACAGAGCAGTCGCATGGCTTGAGAATCTGCTTAAAAGACAGGGGAGAGAGGAAGAACGCATCCGCATTGTTCATATTCAGGGAACTATAGGCTCTTCTGCTCAGATAGGCCGGACAGCCGCTCTGGATCAGGCTGTAGAACGACATCCGGAGTGGGAAATGGTCGCGCAGGTAGACGGCGATTTTACGAGAGCTAAAGCATATGAAGTCATGACTGATATTTTAAAGCGGACAAAGGACGTAGACGTCGTTTACTGCGAGAATGACGGCGAGGCGTTCGGGGCTATCGACGCTATGAAAAATGCGGGATTAAAATGTAACGTCAACGGCGGAGTGATCGTTATATCATTTGACGCTACAAGGCTTGGACTCAAATATTGCTTAGATGGCAGAATCGCGCTTAACGTGGAATGCAACCCGCTGCAAGGCCCCTATATTGACGAGATAATCAAGAAACTAGAGCGCAAAGAGCCGATCGAGCGGGAAAAATATATAGCAGAGACCCAGTTCGACTGCTTCACTATCACGCAGGAAATGATCGATTGCAGAAAATACTGATAATAAGCAGCAACGATAATAAACGAACCCAAGCAGTCGATTACCATTGAGTAATAATATAAGCGAAATAACATGCGATCACTAATCTGAATTGACAATTTATTATGTGCCCGGGCAGGACAAGACCTATTTCGGCAATACCCACCGCAATTGCGGTGGTTGTTTTTTTATGCCAACAGGCAAAAAAATACGATGGTCTAAGTTTTTCAGAGGTTTGAAAATTTCCGATGGTTTGCTATCTAACCGAGATGGTTCGAATTCTTCCTTGGATCTTTTGCAAATATTGTTTTGCATTTTTATAAATGGTATAAGCAGAATTGAAAAGGATGTGTACCTGTTACACATTCAAATTTGGAAAGGAAACGGAAGTATGAAAAAATTAGTAGCTATTCTTTTAGTTGTCGTACTGGCGATCGGGCTGATCGCATGTACTGCTGAACCTGCGGCACCTGAGAAAGACCCGGCGCCGGCGAAATCTGACGCGGCGCCTGTAGATCCTCCCGCAACGTCCGAACTTATTAAGGTCGGCATCGTCAACAATCCGCCGTCCGAGTCCGGATATCGCGCGGCGAACGTGGCGGACTTTGAAAAAGTCTTCACGGAAGCGAACGGATACAAGGTATCGACATTCTACAGCCTGAAAGCTGATGAACAATTGAATGCAGTTACGCAGTTTATCAACGACGGCGTAGACTATATTCTCATATCAGCCGCCGCTACAGATGGTTGGGATGCCGTTCTTACCAGCGCCAAGGAAGCCGGCATCAAAGTGTTCCTGTTCGACCGTATGATTAACGCCGACGAGAGCCTGTATGAAGCTGCCGTTGTTTCTGATATGGCAAAGGAAGGCGAGTTGGCTGTGGAGTGGCTTAAGGCGCAGAATCTTGATTCGTATAAAGTCATCCACATTCAGGGCGTAATGGGTAACGCTGCGCAGATAGGAAGAACAGATGCGTTAGAAGCTGAATTTGCAGCCGGCACAATGACAAAGGTTGCACAGCAGACCGCTAACTGGGAAGAAGCCACGGCAAAGCAGATTGTAGAATCCGTCATCAATGCAGGTGACGAATTCAACGTTATCTATGCCGAAAATGACGGCATGGCAAAGGGCGCTGTTGCGGCGCTGGATGATGCCGGGATCACTCACGGCGTTGGCAAGGATGTCGTTATAATGGGCTTCGATTGCAACAAGTGGGCGCTTCGGGAACTGCTTGCGGGCAACTGGAACTATAACGGTCAGTGCAGCCCGTTCCAGGCAGCTGTAATCCATGAGATGATACAGAAGCTTCAAGCCGGCGGAACGCTTGAGCAAAAGATAGTTATTAATGAAGAGCGCGGTTTCGATGCAACGACTATCACGCAGGCGGACATTGATACATACGGTCTCGGCGATTAGTCAATTAGATCTTCTCCCCACATAACAACTGTGGCTTAAAGTGTGCGGTGCGTAGTATGCGGATATTTTCCGGCATACACGCACCGCCACATTTAAGAACTTAGAGCGCTTAAAGGATGGTTACCTATGCAAAACGACATCGTTTTATCAATGCGGAAAATATGCAAGGCATTCCCGGGTGTTCGCGCTTTGCAAAATGTGGATTTCACCCTCCGCAAAGGCGAAATTCACGCCCTGATGGGTGAGAATGGAGCCGGAAAGTCAACGCTAATCAAGGTTTTAACAGGCGTATACCCGAAAGATTCAGGGCAGATACACTTGGCGGGTATTAAAAAAGAAATTACTGTAAGATCACCTCAGGAGGCTCAGAATCTAGGCATCAGTACGGTTTATCAGGAGATAACTCTTTGCCCCAACCTTACGGTTGCCGAAAATATGTTTATCGGGAGGGGCAATTATCGTTTTGTAAATTGGCGCTCTATAGAAAAGAAGACGACGGAGATACTTACAAAACTTAATATCCCGGCGAGAGCCACTCAGGAGCTTGGCACCTGTTCGCTGGCTGTACAGCAAATGGTGGCCATTGCCCGCTCCGTAGATATGGACTGCAAAGTGCTTATCCTCGACGAGCCGACCTCCTCTCTGGACGAACACGAGGTCGCAAAACTTTTCTCTCTTATGCGCGAACTTAAGTCCCGCGGTGTCGGCGTCATCTTCATAACGCATTTCCTTGAGCAGGCATATGAGATCTGCGACAGGATAACCGTTCTGCGGAACGGCGAGCTCGTAGGGGAGTATGAAATAAAGGATTTGCCGCGCGTACAGCTTATTTCAAAGATGATGGGCAAAGAGCTTGACGACATTTCAGAGCTGGAAAACAAAAAGGCATTGCATGCCGAGGCGGATGCAACGCCTGTTTTCGAGGCGTTTGGGCTCTCCAGCGCGCAGGGTACAAAGGCGTTTGATTTTAAAATTCATAAGGGAGAGGTAAACGGGTTTACAGGACTCCTTGGCTCCGGCCGCAGCGAAAGCGTACGTACCATATACGGAGCCGATAAAATCACCGGCGGCAGGGTGAGGGTAGACGGAAAAGACGTTAAAATTCTAAAGCCAAAGGACGCTATGAAACATGGCATCGGGTATCTGCCAGAGGACAGAAAACAGGACGGAATAATTGAAGACCTGTCCGTGCGTGAAAACATTATACTTGCTCTGCAGGTAATGAAAGGCTTTTTCCGGCCGTTTTCAAAAACTGAGGCTGAAGCCTTTGCAGATAAGTATGTTAAATTATTAGGTATAAAAACCGCGTCATTGGATACACCCATAAAATCACTTTCAGGAGGCAATCAGCAAAAGGCAATACTGGCGCGCTGGCTGCTTACCAATCCTCAGTATCTTATACTGGATGAACCGACGCGGGGCATTGACGTCGGTACAAAAGTTGAAATACAAAAGCTGGTTTTGAAACTCGCCGAAGAAGGCGTCAGCGTTACGTTTATTTCATCCGAAATAGAGGAGATGCTTCGCACGTGTTCGCGTCTCATCGTTATGCGGGATCGTATGATAGTGGGTGAATTGAGTGGCGAAGACATGACTCAATCTAATGTTATGCACACAATAGCGGGGGAGGCAGCTATAAATGGTTAATGGTTTAAAGAAACTTGCAAGGTCTCAATTGGTTGTCCCGTTGTTTGCGTTAGTTTTAATTATTGTATTTAATCTATTCAGAGATGTAGGGTTTTTCTCTGTAATCATTACGACCAACAATGATGGAAACACCGTTCTGCAAGGAAATATCATGAGTATCTTAAACGGTGCAGCCGAGCTTGCTATCTTGGCTATCGGCATGACGCTGGTAACCGCATCCTCTAAAGGACAGGATATCAGCGTTGGCGCAGCGGCGGCAATAGCAGGCAGTGTTTTTGTCCGCGTGCTCAAAAGCGGCGATCAAATTACTATACCAATTATTATTGCCGCGTTTTTGGCAAGCTGTATTGTTGCAATTATTTTCGGCATGTTCAACGGTACATTGGTTGCCAGATTCAAAATTCAGCCTATGATCGCGACATTAATACTGTTTTCCGCCGGACGCTCTATAGCGTATTGGATAAACGGCGGGGCAACCCCCACTGTTGACAGCCCGCTGATAAAATCTATCGGTGGTTTTATTCCAGGCGTCCCTATACACACGCCCATTATTATCGTAATTATATTCGGTGTGTTGGTTTCGCTGATCATAAGGTTCACAAATCTTGGATTATATACACAAGCGGTTGGAATAAACGAAAGATCCGCGCGCTTAAACGGAATCAACTCTGTATGGATGAAAATGTTATCATTTATGATACTTGGTGTTTGCACTGCTGTTGCCGGCTGTATCAACGTCAGTAAAATAGGGCTTATCAACCATGAAACCATTCTTGCAGATATAGAAATGGACGCTATTTTGGCAGTCGCCATCGGAGGCAATGCTCTGAGCGGTGGGAAATTCAGTTTGGCTGGTTCAGTGATAGGGGCTTACGTTATTCAGGCGTTGACGGTTACGCTTTATGCGACGAAGGTTCCTTCAACGGCGATTAAAGCTTATAAAGCGATTGTAATTATAATTATTGTTGTAATGAGTTCGCCAATTATCAAAGCCTATGTCCTAAAATTGCGAGATAGACTGTTTAAAAAACCTGTGAAAGTAACGGAGAAATATAACGGAGAATTATCAATATGACAAGTAATAAAGGTCTATTTGCCGGACTGCCGCGGAAAAAACGCAAGGAGCGCATTTCCAACACAATTTTGCTCTTGACGATAACGATTTGCATCTTCATTGGAATGTACTTTCTTGCAATGCTTCTCTGGGGCGGCGGCTTTATCAATCCTCAGCAGTTCCTTGATATTTTCAATAATAATGCGTTTCTTATTGTGATATCCTGCGGACTGACTATAGTTATGATTGCAGGCGGCATAGATATTTCAGTGGGAGGCATAACCGCGCTGGTGACAATGGCTTGCGTTGTCTATCTCGACGACCATAGCGGCAGCGTAATAGGCTCGGCGGGTCTGGCTTTGGGTATAGGGTTAGCGTTCGGACTGATTCAGGGAGCGCTTGTATCATATCTTGAGATACAGCCCTTTATCGTCACTTTAGCGGGCATGTTCTTTGCAAAAGGCATGATAACCATAGTCAGCGCTGTTCCGCGCACAGCTGCGCACGAAGCATTTTTAGCCCTTAAGCAGTTTCGCATCGTTGTTCCGGGTATCGGTTCTTACGGGAAAGCCGGCAATTTTATTCCTGCCAAAATTGAGCCCGGCGTAATAGTTGCTATAGCAGTAGTGCTGGCTGTATTTGTAATTTTGAAATGGACACGATTCGGGCGCAACCTCTATGCGGTGGGCGGCAACAGACAGAGCGCTTTAATGCTTGGCATCAATGTAAAGAAAACAAAATTCTTTGCCCATTTGCTGTGCGGGTTGTTAGCAGGTATCGGCGGTTATGTCTATCTGATGCATACAGGGGCAGGAAACGCCTCCAATGCAACCGCCGCAGAAATGCAAGCAATCGCATCTGCCATTATCGGCGGTACATTATTAACCGGCGGCGTCGGCAATGTAATCGGAACGCTTTTCGGGGTGCTTACTTTAAAGACGATCACCAATATTGTGATTGCATCCGGGCTTAGGGAGCCATATTGGCAGAGCATTACCACCGGATTGATGCTTTGTTTCTTTATTTTGCTGCAGAGCGTTATACTCGCGCTTCGCGATAAGGGCGGTTTCGCCCTGCAATTGCCGGGATGGATGAAACTGAAAAGCAAAAAGAATGAAAGAGATTTGCCAACATAGCGCGGAGATTTTCATCCTCATGATTTCTGCCAGCGCTCCGCATCGCGACACCGAACAACCGCGATGCGTTTGCTTAGCGGCGGAAGCGGCTCGAAGTGTATAAGACAGCAAAAAGAAAAACCATCGCAAACGGTGGTTTTTCTTTTGTTTGTCCTTGAATAAATAGCTGTTTAGGACAAGGGTGGATTCTGGCCCCCGTTCACTCATGCCCCATTGGTTGTTCCAAACTCCTACTCAAACCGAGGTTGATTATGCTTGACAGATGCCGGAGATGGTGATATATTGTGAACATACGATATACACAATATTGCGTTGCCCGGAAACGCAACATGGCTTGAAATGATAGGGAGGTCGCAAATGGAGATATTATCCGTACAAAACCTGTGCAAGAGCTATGCGAGCTTTAGCCTGAAGGATGTGACTTTTTCGCTGGAAAGCGGTTACATTATGGGCTTTATCGGTGCGAACGGCGCCGG
>JAEYPS010000015.1 GCA_023410475.1 Bacillota bacterium
GACATCAAGTACGCTCAATAGATGAAATCAATGCCATTGCTGCAACTAAGGCTCATAAACTAGCAAAAGAACATCAACGAAAATCGAACAGAGTATGAAATCACTGATAGATATGAGGAATGGTGCCAAAATTGACGGTACCAATTACAAACTACTCCTGAAACATATAAGGTTGAATGTAACTGACAAATACGAATTCCCTCCTGAGATTATTAAGGTAAATGGAACAACGGTAGCTACATTGGGAAATTTTAGTGCATCAACAGGCAAGCCTAAGAGCAAGAAAACTTTCAATGTATCTGCACTAGTTGCATCTGCCCTCTCTGGGAAAGAGGTACTGAAGTATAAGACTATTCTGCCCCAAGGTAAAGAACGCATCCTCTATGTTGACACAGAGCAGAGCAAATGCCATTGTCACAAGGTCATGCAAAGGATTATGAAGTTGGCCGGCTTGCCCATTGATAAGGAAGATGACAGAATCCTCTTCTTCGTCCTCAGAGAATACACACCTGAGCAAAGACGAGAAATCATCAGTTGTGCTTTACAAGAAGAAGAGAATATCGGGTTAGTTATAATAGATGGCATCAGAGATTTGATCCATGACATCAACTCACCAGGTGAATCTCTGAATATCATAAATGAGCTTATGAGATGGTCTAGTTATTACGAAATGCATATTCATACTGTACTCCATCAGAATAAAGGTGATGACAATACAAGAGGACATATTGGTACAGAGCTTAATAATAAAGCAGAAACCATATTGCAGGTTTCCAAGAATGCAGAGAATCCCAATATCAGTGAAGTCAGAGCTGTGCATATCAGAGATAAAGAATTTCAGCCTTTTGCTTTTGAAATCAATGAAGATGCATTGCCACAATTGGTAAACAACTATAAGTTTACAAAGACTAAGGAGAAAATATCTTCATATGCAGACATGAGCAATGAACAACATCTTGAGGCTTTGGAATGTGCTTTCAAAGACAAACAAAGTATGGGATATCAGGAATTGTTGGATTCCTTAAAGACTGGTTATGCGAGCATTGGGTACGCAAGAGGACGAAATACTATTGTCAAACTCTGCAAGTTCTTGTCCAATATAAACGTTCTAATCAAGGAAGAACAAGGATACATATTTGATAAGGAACCTCTCTGCTCAGGAAGCAGTTTAGTTTAGTTTGGGTATATATATAAGTTGGACTAAACCGAATAGATATGAATATACTTGAAGCAAAGCAAATAAGCATAGTAGAATATCTTAAACAATTAGGGTATCAGCCTACCAAATCAAAGTGTGGACAATATTGGTTCAAATCTCCATTCAGATCTGAGAGAACCGCATCATTTAAGGTTGACAACAACAAGAATGAATGGTACGATTTTGGCGTAGCCGATGGAGGTGATATTATCCTACTTGGGAAGTACCTATTCAATACAAGCAGCGTTAGTGAAGTACTATCTATACTAAGCAATCAGGTCCCGTGTGCGGATTCTATCAGAATCAAGCCATCGACCATACAGCCTCCCCCTATCGAGGATATGTTTAGGAATGTAGAAGTCATCCCTCTCAACAACTATGCATTGTTGTCGTATGTCAAATCTCGTCTCGTAGACATTAACTTGGCAAAACAGTATTGTCATGAGATTCATTACAAATTACGTCAGAGAGCATATTTTGGTATTGCTTTCGCCAATCGTTCAGGTGGTTATGAAATCAGAAATTCCTATTATAAAGGATGCTACAAAAATAAGGATATAACCATGGTATATATGTGCAATGGTGTAATACAAGAACACATATGTATATTTGAAGGATTTATGGACTTTCTTTCCTATTTGACATTGGAAAAAGTTGAAAACAGATTCATCTGTATAGAATCATCCACAGATTATATGATTCTAAACTCTATAGGTAATTTGAAGAAGTGTCTCGAAGAACTGGATAAATTCTCATCTATCCATTGTTATTTGGATAATGACACAGCAGGACAAAAGACTGTAGAGACAATCAGAGGTTTATATGACCATAGAGTCTTTGATGAGTCTGTAAGGTACCAGGAATACAAGGATCTCAACGACTATTTATTAGGAAAAAAGAAATAAAACGCATCAATATCAGATTTAGGGCGACTCAAAAGGTCGTCCTTTTTTATTGCCCTTTTCCTTCTCAAAGTATGATATTAAAGTATGATTTATAATATTTCAAACAAAATCACCCCTTCCAGAGCGGTTTTTGAGAAGATTATTTCGATAAATCATATTTAAGCCTTTCCTTTGCATCAAACTTTAATCATAATTAAATATCATACTTCAAAAGATGAGTTCATACTTTATATTCGCAATTGCTCTCACGGTGGCATACATCATCTACTTTGCAGTAATGATTATGCAGGACCTTTACGGAAAGAAGAAAGACGGTAAAAATGATGTAGAGGTGTTTTCGGTGACAGATGACCCTGATGAAGGTGTACAGGTGTCAGAAAGCGACTCAGGTTTCAGCATTGGAGAGGAAGATTACACTACCGAATATTTGGAACAAGAGAATGCCCCAACTCTCGATGAAAATCCAGAGTCATCCACTGATAGTCCATCTCCAATTGCTGAGATTAAATCACAGATAGATGAAACTATGGATACCGTTGAGTCATTTATGTCAAATCCTTGCACAGATGAAAAACTACAGTTGGCCTTAATTAATGGAGGTCATATTGATGATGATACAGAGCTGGATTGGAAAAAGGTAATCAATGAATTATGAAGTTAACCATATTAAAACCATGCTTGCTTATCATGATGCTTGGCATAATACCAATGAGTGTATATGCCAAATGTGGAGGTGTTAATTATAGCTGGGGTGCTGATGCTCTTGCCTCCATGCACGACTATGTAGTCACAATGATGCTTTATGTCTTATACATCTGCTATGCATTGGCTACAGTAGTTGGTATCATATCAGCTCTTCAGATAACAATAAAAATGAATATTGGCGAAGACGGTGTAAAGAAAGCCATTATGATGTTAGTCGGAGCTATACTCTTTATCATTAGTGCTTCAATTGTCTTCCCTGCTTTCTTTGGATATAGAATCTGGTAGTTATAAACTTATTGTTTCACTTTTAATTAAAATCTTATGTATCAGAAAGTAAAAAGCTTTTTTAAGAAGATGGCAGCCTCTAAGAACTTGAAGGCATTGGCCATTATGTTGTTGTGTGGTGTAGGCTCAGTCTATGCTCAGACTACAGCTGGAGACTATTCAGCAGGTACAGGAGCACTGACCACTGTAGCCGAGGAGATCGCTAAGTATGTTCCTATCGTTGTCAAGTTGTGTTATGCAATTGCCGGTGTTGTAGCCGTAGTGGGTGCAATTTCGGTTTACATCGCCATGAACAACGAGGAACAGGATGTCAAGAAGAAGATCATGATGGTCGTTGGTGCTTGTATCTTCCTTATTGCTGCGGCTCAGGCTCTTCCTCTTTTCTTCGGCATTGGAGGCTAAACCTAAGGTTTCATGAGTAAGGATAGAAAAGAGTCCTATCCTGATTACCCTATTTTCAAGGGGTTGCAAAGACCCCTTGAATTTATGGGTATTCAAGGAAGATATATTTACTGGGCAGCAGGAACCATTGGTGCAGCCATAGCAGGATTCATTATCGGCTACTGTATCGTAGGGTTTATATTAGGACTGATATTTCTGGCTACAGCATTAGTAATTGGAATTGGACTCATCTTATTAAAGCAAAGGAAAGGCCTACACACGAAACAGAACAAAAAGGGCATCTACATATATGCCTATTCAAAGAAGATTTAAGAAAGAAACCATGGCTAATACATGGCTAATTTAATGTTGAACGTGGGTAGGTTGACAAGACAGTTGACCTACCCCTATTTATTTCTAACTGATGGTTTTATATATCATACTCATATTCACAGCTCTCTGCATAGGAATGGCAATTTCTGTGTATGCATTCGGTACTGGAGGTAAACGCAAGCATATCTTCCAGGATATCTATTATTCTGTAGAAGATAATGATGGCATTGGTGTACTCTATACGAAGAAAGGAGAATACTCTGCTATCCTTAAGGTTGATAATCCAGTACAGAAATATTCGGCAAACATAGATGCATACTATGAGTTCACTCAGGCATTGACAGCTATTATGCAGACGCTTGGTGAGGGCTATGCCATTCATAAACAGGACATCTTTGTTAGGAAGCAATTCAACGACGAAAGCGGAATCAATCACGAATTTCTATCAGAATCATACTTCAAGTATTTCAATGGACGTAACTACACCGAAAGTACTTGTTATTTGACAATAACACAGGAATCTAAAGGAAGTCGTCTATTCTCATATGACAATAAGAAGTGGAAAGAGTTCCTTGTAAAAGTACGTAAAGTACATGACCAGCTCAGAGATGCAGGACTTCGTGTCCGTTACTTGTCTAAAACAGAGGCTAGTGAGTATGTCGACAGATATTTTGCAATGAACTTTAAGGATAAGATTATCTCTATGTCAAACTACAAAGTTGATGGCGAGACTATCTCAATGGGTGGTAGAACAGCAAAGGTTTATAGCCTTATCGATGTTGATCATACAAATCTACCCTCTATTATCCGACCATATACCAATATCGAGGTAAATAATGTCAGTATGCCAGTTGATCTATTATCAGTGATTGACAGCATACCTCATGCAGATACAGTCATCTATAATCAGATAGTATATCTCCCAAATCAGAAGAGAGAACTATCGATGCTCGACAAGAAGAAAAACCGCCATGCTAGTATTCCTAACCCTAGTAATCAAATGGCGGTTGAAGACATTAAGAAAGTCCAAGAGGTTGTAGCTCGTGAGAACAAACAGTTGACATACACTCATTTCAACTTAATTGTCTCTGTGCCTGAAGATACTGATATTCAAAAGTGTACCAACCACTTGGAAAATAGTTTCAGCCGTTTGGGTATCCATATATCCAAACAAGCCTACAATCAATTGGAGTTGTTCGTAGGGTCGTTCCCAGGTAACTGTTATACAATGAATGAAGAATATGACAGATTCCTAACTCTCGGAGATGCAGCGGCATGTCTGATGTATAAGGAGCATATACAACATAGTGAAAACACTCCGCTAAGAATCTATTACACAGACAGACAAGGAGTTCCTGTGGCTATTGATATTACAGGTAAAGAAGGAGCAAACAAACTTACAGACAACTCAAACTTCTTTTGTTTGGGACCATCTGGAAGCGGTAAATCTTTCCATATGAATAGTGTTGTAAGACAGCTCTGGGAGCAGAACACAGACATTGTTATGGTAGATACTGGTAACTCTTACGAAGGTCTTTGTGAATATGTGGGCGGTAAGTATATAGCATATACTGATGAGAAACCTATTACGATGAACCCTTTCAATATAAGTAAGCAGGAGTTAAATATCGAGAAGATAGACTTTTTGAAGAACTTGATACTGCTTATATGGAAAGGCTCAGACAGTCAGATACCGGAACTTGAGTTCCGCGTAGTCGAACAGCTGATTACAGAATACTATGATTTCTACTTCAATGGAGCACAACCCTACACGTCTTCACAAAAGGATTCTATTAAGAAGAATCTTACAACAATGGAGAAAAGACGAGGTACAGACTTGATGCAAATCCATGATAAGATTACCGATATGATATCGACATTGGAGAAGAGACGATTGGCATTGAACATAGAATCTCTGTCTTATGACACATTCTATGATTTTGCGTGCGAACGACTCGACCAGATTTGTGTAGAGAACAACATTACGACCATTGACTGTGACAACTTTGCATATATGCTTCAGAACTTCTATAAAGGCGGCAAGTATGAAAAGATCCTTAATGAGAATGTGGATTCTACGTTGTTTGATGAGACATTCATCGTGTTTGAAGTGGATGCAATCAAGGAAAACAAGCAGTTATTCCCGATTGTCACGCTCATCATTATGGATGTATTCCTTCAAAAGATGCGTCTGAAAAAGAACAGAAAATGTTTGGTCATTGAAGAGGCATGGAAAGCTATCGCCTCCCCTCTTATGGCCGAATACATCAAGTATCTGTATAAGACAGCAAGAAAGTTCTGGGCAAGCGTTGGAGTTGTCACTCAGGAAATCCAGGATATTATCGGTAGTCCTATTGTGAAGGAAGCTATCATCAACAACTCAGATGTTGTGATGCTACTAGACCAAAGCAAATTCCGTGAACGATTTGATGAGATTAAGGCAATCCTTGGTTTGACAGATGTAGACTGCAAGAAGATCTTCACAATCAACAGACTTGAGAATAAGGAAGGTAGAAGCTTCTTCTGAGAAGTATTTATCAGACGTGGTTCAACAAGTGGTGTCTATGGAGTTGAAGAGCCTAAAGAATGTTACATGACCTATACAACAGAACGTGCAGAAAAGGAAGCATTAAAACTGTACAAGGCTGAACTTAAGTGTAGTCATCAAAAAGCCATTGAAGCCTATTGCAGAGATTGGAACGCAAGCGGTATAGAGAAATCACTTCCATTTGCACAGAAGGTAAATAGTAATGGTAAAGTACTAAATATCAATAATTAAATAATGAAACGATATTTGTTCATAATAATCTTACTGGCAACAGTTTCAGTTCATAGGACGTATGCCCAATATTACAGCATCAACTATGACACAAAAACTGTTGCTGCGATGGCTGCTGCCTTTGGAACAGAGGTGGTGGCAGAGGGTTACTACAATGAACAAGTAGCTGCTATACTCAAACATTATAGTGCAGCAGAAGTTGCTACGGCTGGCATTTTTGCAAGTAAGTTCCTAGAAAGGAAGGCGTTGACAGACCTTGGTATATGGAGCAGTGCCACAGAGAACTATTACTACCGACGCATTTACCACATGGTAGCAAACAAGATCATACCAAAGATATGGATTGTTGCCGGTCAAATGCTCCGTTCACCACATAATGCAATCTATTGGGGCAGTTATCTAGTGAAGATTTGTGACGAGGTTAAGACTCTTTGTATGCAGTTTGAAAGCGTTGTAACAAATAGCACCCTTTCATTCAAAGATGTCATGTTCCTTGAGTTTAAGAGTGAGATTGCCCAAATATTCAGACTGTCAGAGATCGGGAATATAGACTGGGAGCGTTTCTTTAACGATTTGAGTAAAGTACCCAACAATATCAACTCAGAAAACTTAAAAGCAGATATAGATCACCTATATCGTGTAGGTGCCAACCTTGCTTCTGCTGGCATAACAAATCTTGGCGATGCATTATTACAGCAAAGCAAGTTCCATGAACTTATCAATGGGAATGTATCTAAGGTAAAGAATATATACGACAACTATAGTGTTTTGTTTGAGCAACTGGAACATAACACAGGTAATACCTTGCTTGCATTGGTTGGAGGAAAGGACAATGTTGCAGGGCTTTTTCAGCTGAGTGATTATAATCTTACATCATGGATGACTGATTATCTTGAACAGACTAAAGGTAACTATTACACCCAGCGTTGGTATATCGCCCGTAGAGACCAAGGAACAGAGACCCTATGTGATTACTATCCTCCTACTGATGATAACAGCATATTAAATGGCAGTCAATGGGTGCGTTTTAACACATCAGATGCCAGTTTCTATCCGAATGCTCAACAAAGAGAACAAGTGTTATCCAATTCTGAAAGTTATGCAGGATGGTCAAGAAGCAAGGTTAACAATCTTAATTCTAAGAATGACGGCTATAACTATATCATCAACTATTACATGTCAGGGTATCTGATTAACAAAGGCAGTAAGTTAGTAAAGAAAGCCTATGCGTATGAAATCCATGTATATAGAAGTTGGAATAACGAAGAAGTGGTTTATGAAGACTACTTCGATTCATATACCATGGATCTGAATACATTCAAGGCTCAGATGAATGCCAAACTATCCGAGTATAATGAAAACGAAGAAGGATATGTTTATTATCTGGAATCTGACAGCAAGAACTACTATCAGGCTTCAGATGAGATGAAACTACAAGGTTGTGAGACCGTAACGATAAGCGTTACCTGTTCCGATGGAGCATTGCTTGGTCAAGGTTCAACACAATATAAGTGTCGCCAATGTGGAAGTTCTTTGAACGCTCATAGCAAAAGCTGTGCTATGACAACTACCATCTCAGAGAATGATGTTGACCTTTCTGAACTTCATCAAATGAAAACAGAAGCGGACAACAAAGTATCACTTCTTCAAACGCAGATCAATCAGCTTGAAACAGAGAATAAAGAACTGCTGAAGTTAATATCTGAAGCAAGCATAGAGGATGCAGTTGCACTTAGACAACGCTATAATCAGAATAAGGATACGATTGATGAACTACGTTCAGAACTAACGACTTGGCAACAGAAACAATCTGAAATCAATGACGCAATGAACGAAGCTGGTCAGGATAATGATGTAGCAACTGATGATTATTATAGAATACCGGCCATTATGCAAGATTGTAAAATCGCATATAATCTTACATGGCAAGATAACGGTAATTGGAGTGGATATACATTCATTCGTAAAGCTACAATGCCTAACATAAATGGCATTATAACCTTTAGTGCAACCTTGAAGATTGCGAGAAAACCCAAATACTTTTTGGGCATAAAGATTCATAGAGCCATACTACAAATTAACTGGGAACTTACTTCCGAGTACTCGCAGACACATGTGGCAGAGGTTATAACTCTCAATCACGATATGTCTGAAGCTGAGAAAAAGAAAATTGTCAACGACAAAATCTCTGAGATAGCAAGGCAATATCCAAACTGTAAGATAACAACAGAATACTCATATAGTGAACCTATCGAGGAGGAGCCGAACAACGATGTAATTCATCTTCTTTGGTCCAGTGACAGACTTGAGATTGCACGTGAGGTTGACTCTAGAATAACTAAAATCTATGCGGACTTGGTTTCGCTTGAAAAGATGATGCATTACAAAAGAGACATTGTAGATGTGCTTAAGGATGTTCTTCCTCCTTTGGAATATGATTTAGGAAGAAGAAAAACGCTCATTGAAGAGTGTCATGACAGATGGATTGATAACGCTAAACTACGGAATAAGCCATGAAACAGAGATGTATCATTATAATCATGTTCATTTGTCTGATGCCTGGTGTCGCCAAAGCTCAATGGACGTTTGATGTGCTTTCCGTAGAAGCATACATCAATGACCATAAGAAGCAAAGAAGCTTATTGTTGGCTCGTTCAACATTGGAACATAGCAACAAACTTCTTCATGAGTATACTTCTGATGAAGTCAGTGGCTACAAAAATCTTAATGTGGATCTGGACAAATATACAAGAGCATTCGATGTCATTGATGTAATGTATCAATCTCTTAGAACCGCACTGAATGCACGAAGTACATATAGCGAGGTTAGCCAAAGGATTGTGAACTACAAAAATCTCTTGACAGACTTCAATGAAATAGTGGTCAAACGAAAACATATCGAATTGGCAGACACGCTGATAATCTCAATCAATGCTAGGATGATAGAGAACGTGGCAGAAGAGGGAGAACATTTATTCAGGTCATTAAGCGATTTGGTGCTTTATGCGACAGGTGCTGCTGCATGTTCGACAGCAGATTTGATGTTAGTGCTGGATGCAATAAACAATTCAATGGACAACATTGAAAAGCTTTTGAACAGAGGGTATTACGAGACATGGAGATATATCCAGTTACGCATAGGATACTGGAAAGAAAAAGTATATAGGAAGAAAAGCAAACAGCAGATAATTAACGATGCCTTTGGCAGATGGAAAGATGCCGGGTATAACTATAACAACTATTGATATGAAATGGTTTTTGTTGGCAATAACATTAGTAGTCAGTATGACCAAAGTTCATGCTCAGGTCTCTGTGACATATAACCATGACTCTCCAAAACAGAATCAGTTCACAGTCATGGAGGTGGGCACTGGAGCTTTAACGCCTGATGCCTATTATTGGGCATTACATAACAAGTATAGGAAGAATGCAGCTGTGAAAAATAAACTTGGTTATCGTACCACAGCAGGTATAGGATTATATAATCAAAAAGATGAAGCAGAAAAAATAGATTCTTCCTTGACTCAACGAGCCAAAATTGAGGCATTGAATGTTGCAGACAGACAGGTAGACCTTGCCTGGCAAGTAGAAGGTAACAAGATAACATCAGCAATGGAGAATTTTGGCATCAACATCAACCGTATTGTTGCTGTGGGAGGAACACCAAATGAAAGAGAGCGTTGGGATGGACTCTTTGACATGTATAATTGTGCAATAAGAGCAACAAGAGAGGCATACATGCCTAATGCTCAGCGTAAGAAGGAGTACCTGAAGATATATGCAGAAGTTGAAAGTCAAAACGATTTATTGATCAAGTACTTAGTACAACTTCACAACCGTTCACAAACCACAGAGATTTTAGAAGCAGAGAATCCTGTAAGAGTCAATAAAGCAGCCATTGCAGCTTCAGCAATGTCCCGATGGAAATCATCCAGTCAAAAAGGAGGAAGTGGAAACGGAGGAAATTCAAATGGTAACGATAATGAAGAGGTGATTATTAAATAGGTGTGTAACAAAAAAAAGAAAAACAATGGAGAATCAGTTACAAATATTCAGCAATCCCGAATTTGGAGAAGTAAGAACTCAAGTCGACGAGAAAGGTGAACCATGGTTTTGTGCAAAGGATGTTTGCGATGCGTTGAAACATACAAATAGCCGTAGAGCGATTGCTCAATTAGTTGATGAGGGGGATGTAACCAAACGTTACAC
>JAEYPS010000036.1 GCA_023410475.1 Bacillota bacterium
ATCACGTACAGCATGAACCTTTCCGCCTGGAGTTCTAAAGGATATAACCAAATTTTTAACTGATAATTTATTTTCCATTTTATTAGTCCTCCGTGCCTCTTAATGATGGGTTAAATGCATCCCTTAATCCATTTCCAAATAAGTTAAATGAAATCATCATTAGGGATATAAAGATAGCAGGGAACAGGATAATATGAGGATAACTAGCCAAAAGTGGCTGTCCTGCTGATAACATACTACCAATAGAGGACATGGTTGATGAATCCAGATTTACAATACCTAAATAAGTCAGGTTGGATTCCGTATACACAACACTGGGAATGGTAAGCGCACAACCGGTAATCAAGGTTCCCAATGCATTAGGGAAGATATGCCTAAACATAAGCCTGGAGTCTTTCGCTCCCAATGTTCTTGCCGCTAAAACATACTCCTGATTTTTATATCGGTAAAACTGCATACGTACCTGACTTGCCATACCAATCCATCCTGTTAACACAAATGCAAATAGCAATGCCGGTACCACACCTGCTTTTCTTGATAGATGCAGTTGGAACAGTGAAGTTACAACAATGAAAGGTACACCACCTAAAATATCCGAGATACGCTCCATTACAAGATCAATGGCTCCACCATAATACCCCTCAACAGCACCATATATTGCACCGATAATCAGGTTGATGACAGATACACAAACCGCTAAAATCAGACTGAATCTGGCTCCACCAGCCAATCTTGTAATAATGTCCTGACCATAAGCATTGGTCCCAAATAAAAAGGAAGGTTCAAATCCATAGCGATACTGGAAATAGGTGTAGGAAAAAATACGAACCTTATAAGAAAGAGCAGTTGAAGTACCGGTGGCTACTGCATAACGATAGGAACCATCATCTCCCTCGATACGAAGACTATTATAATCTCCATCATTTCCTGTAGTTTTATATATGGGAACATATTCACCATTTGCATTTAACTTCGGGGTTCCCTTATTTGTACATTCATACCAGATATTTGCATTATTCTTTAAAGAATCTATTTTGAATGCCGAGGTATCCACTGCAGGATAAATAACCTGTATCTGGTTCTCCAATTGCCATTTTTGTATAGCTTCATATTCTGAAGGGGTAATGGACATGTAAATCATTCCATTTTTCAGATATGAATCCGTTCTAACGTCATAGTAAGTGGTATTACTTGTACTGGTGGGATCATCATAATCTTCACGATATACAGTAGTAATGGGATTCATTCCCGTTTCAATTCCAATGGCAACACGTGCTAGATAATCACTCTTACTCAGTGTTTCCTTATAGGTTCCATTCCAGCCTAAAAAACCAAAGACCTTACTCTTAGGAAGCAATTTGCTATATTGAAGATAAGTAGTATCAGTTGCAGAATTGGTATAGTTATTACTAAAAAATACTGGAACAAAAAATGTAAACAGCAACAGGAATAAAATAATGATGGCGGCTGCTACAGAACTCTTATTTCTGGAAAACCGTATCATAGCATCTTGAAAATAACCTACCGGTTTTGTATCAAATTTTTTATCATGAATGTTTTCATCCCTTTGATAAAACTCAAATTTTTCTTTTGGTATATTGTTATAGTCTATCTTTCTGCTCATCTTAACGCTCCCCCATTCTGATTCTGGGATCAATAAACCCGTAACTGATATCCACTACAATGCCAGAAACCAGTCCTACAAGTGTATAAAATGCTGATAACAGCATAAAGAAATTATAATCCAATGAAGTAATGGAATTGACATACAATTGTCCAACTCCGGGAATACCAAAGATTTTCTCGATAATCAATGAGCCCTGTAAGATACCAATGAACTCACCTAAAATAATAGGAAATACGGGAACCATGGAATTTCGAAGTGCATGACGCACCGTGGCCTGGGCTCTTGTTAATCCCTTTGTTCTTGCTAAAAGCATAAAGTCACTGGTCAAAACCTCAGAAAGCTCTGCTCTGGTATTTCTGGCTAAGCTGGCTATACTACCAAAGCCCAATGACAACATGGCTGGTACAACGGATATAAACATAGCGAACGTAAAATAATCTGTTCCACTGGCCATTTGCAGCGGGAACCATTTTAACTTAAAACATAACACATATTGTACTAACAAAGCATATACATAGCTTGGTACAGAGATAAATACCATAACGGCTGTGGAAATCGCATAATCCTGCCATTTATTTTTCTTTAAGGCTGCATAAATACCCAGTGCCAGTCCTAAAGGGACACTTAAGAGCATGGAATAAGTATTCACAATTAAGGTAGCTGGAATTTTAGATATAAATACATTCCAAACATCCTGTCCACGATAAAGAGCTTCACTGATACCCCAGTCTCCACCTAACAGGCTTCTTTTCAAAAAGATCAGGTATTGAATCAGTATGGGTTTATTATACCCCAGAGCTTCCCTTCGCTGTTTGATGAGATTCATATCCTTACCAAACTGAACAGGATCTGTTACAGGTAAAAGCTTTACCAATATAAAGCACATTGTCAGTATGACTAAAAATACTCCGATCATAAGTGCTATACGCTTTACTACATACTTATACATATTCATACAAAAGTAACCTCCATGTTTTTGTATTCATACAGCTTCTCTTGATTTTTATCAAAAGAAGC
>JAEYPS010000013.1 GCA_023410475.1 Bacillota bacterium
AACAGACCCGCAAGGCCAGATCGCCTTTTTTGATAATAGCCTGGAAATTGGACGTGCTTCATTGATCCGCATTGCAGACGGAAGCGCCGAAGCAACAGCCGATTTTATCTGGTCGTCACGCGGCGGCATCCACATGATCACGGCACATTACGTTCAGGACTATTCGGACAGCTATTATATGACGGATTCCGGGGAACTCGAGGATTATGAGGTTGCAAAAACCGAACAGGCTCCGTTAACCATAAGCGGTATTCCTGATACGGTTACCTATGGTGATGCCTCCTTTCCATTGTCAGTTACCGGTGGCAACGGCACGGGCACTGATCTTAGTTATTCGGTCACTTCGGGCGACGCCGTGTCCGTCAGCGCAAGCGGCATCGTGACTGTGGAAAAGGCTGGACAAGCCACAATCACCGTCACCAAGGCGGGCGATGGTAATTATCTCAGCGTTTCTGCTGATGTGATAATCACCGTGAACAAGGCGATACCTGCGGCGGTGGTATTCCCCTCTGCCGCAGAACTCACATACGGACAACCCCTTTCAGATTCGGTGCTGACAGGCGGCAGCGTAGAAGGCACCTTTGCTTGGGAAGAACCTGATACGATTCCTACCGTTATTAACAGCGGTTATCGTGTGCTATTCACACCGGATGATACGGATAATTATTTAACTGCTTCTCAGATCGTTGCTATTACCGTAAAAAAGGCCCAGCAAGCGACGCTAAACGTTGGCGGAATTCCCAGTACAGTGACTTATGGCGACTCGCCCTTTGATTTATCGGGCAGCGGCGGCAGCGGCACAGGTATATTCAGCTATTCGATCGCATCGGGCGATGCTGTATCCGTGAGTCTCAGCGGCGCCGTGACCGTGGAAAAGGCCGGACAAGCCACAATCACCATAACAAAGGCGGGCGATTCCAATTATCTTAGCGTTTCTGCTGATGTGACAATCACCGTCAATAAGGCGATACCTCCAACAGTGGTATTCCCGTCTGCCGCAGAACTCACATACGGACAACCCCTTTCCGATTCGGCGCTGACAGGCGGCAGCGGCGTCGGTAGCTTCGTATGGGAAAGCGCGGACGCGATACCTACCGTCATCAACAACGGCTACAATGTGATCTTTACGCCCAACGATACCCACAATTATCTGACAATTAAAAGATCCGTGGGGATTGTTGTGAATAAGGTCGGCCAAGCTCCGCTTGTTGTGAGCGGAATTCCAGATACGATTACCTTCGGTGACGCGCCTTTCCGCATTACTGTTGATGGCGGCAGCGGCACAGGAGCGCTGAGTTATACCGTCGTATCGGGTGATGCCGTCGCTGTTGACGCTGCGGGCAAAGTGACGATCGTTCATGCGGGAATAGCATCCATTAAAGTCGCCAATTTGGGAGATGACAATTACCTGCCGGTATCCCATACGTTGTTATTAACGGTAAACAAGGCTGCCCAAAAAAATGCCCTGACGTTTGCTTTACCCGAATCCATTGCGTACGGCGATGCACCGTTTCAAATTTCCGGCAGCGGCGGCAGCGGCAGTGGTGCATTCAGCTACTCGGTCGATTCGGATGACGTCGTTTCAGTGAGTGAAACGGGTATGGTAACGGTTCTGAGACCGGGCGATGCCATCATCACAGCTGTCAAAGCAGGCGATAGCAACTACTTAAGCCAAACAAAAAAGATACGGATCAGTGTGAATAAAGGTATACAAAACGCGTTGATTATATCCGGTGTTCCTGCCAGAGTCGTCGCGGGTCAAGCGCCTTTCAGTTTGAGTGTAAGCGGCGGAAGCGGTACCGGCTTACTGAGCTACACGGTGTCTTCAGGAAATGCTGTCAGCGTGGATGGGAATGGAACGGTGACCGTACTGAAGAAGGGGAAAGCTTTGCTGACCGTGACCAAAGCGGCAGACGAGTATTATCTGGCTACGATGGCTACTGTCGAGATAGACGTCAAGGGAACTGCATCCAAGGGAGGAGAGACACCATCCGCATCTCCCGTACCATCAGCAGCACCGACTGCCACTGCTGCACCCGGCCCGATAGCCACGTCTAGTCCGACGGCGACAGCTGCCGCAAGTCCGTCAACGACGAATACTGATACAACCTTACTCCGGCCTCTTTCTGCGCAGGCCGGTGAGCAAACGGGTGTAATCAACGTCACTATCAGCATAGACGATCTGCCGGAAGGCACAACGGCGATCCGTCTGCCTTCCGGTGAGATCCTGCAGATCGATCCCGCTAAGAACGTGTTTGAACTGTCCATCAGCCAAGAGGATTTAAATGAGGATGGGGAATTGGAGATCATTGCGTTGAGTGGCGAAAGCACCCCTTTGGGCAACTACCGCATTGATTTTTCAGATGATGCCTGGCAGGCTGGTACTGCCGACAATGGGGACGGTATCATTTCTGTGCTTGTTTGGATCGCGGCGGCTGCTTTGGTGATTGGTGTTATGTCAGTGGTTATGGTGAGGTGGAATAAGAAGGCGAAGCGATTCCCCAAATAATTTCTTTTGTTGATTTATTAAGAATTTTTTTGTAGACAAGCGAAGGTAACGCCCAGTACGAAACCGGGCGTTCTTAAAGAAGCCATAGCTCCCATGCTAATTTATATGTTATTAAGTAATAAGGGCTTCGTAATTGAAGCTCTTTTAGAATCAGAGTGGCTGGACAGCCGTTTTTATTACTACATTTATACTACATTTTCTGTAGTATAGCATAGATTTTGAGGGGATTTATAGACTACATAGACACAGTAGAATAGCTCAAAACGCCTTTAAATAGGCACATTCGGCTTCCCGCCTTATGTGTTTCGAACCATAGGCCTACCGCCTCCTAAGTGCGAGGTTTACGAATTCCAATATAACGATCAAGATAATTGACAGCCTTGAATATAAAACGGAAGCTGATACACTTAAGGTAACTTGAAGAACATTGACAAATTAATAATGTTCATGCTGCATTAGCTTCCTAATTTTATAAGGAGGAACCTTCACTAAGAAAGTAAAGCAAACAATGTTCAACAATTCGGTACGCCAATACTTCAAGTCCTATGGGGCAAACGCTTCTGTATTTTTCCTTAAATCCTGATAAAATCACAATAGTGCTTAATTCCTTAAGATCACTCGTTGAATATTCATCATCAGGATTTGTTCCATCAGTAGAAAAAGTAAAATCTCGCTTTAACCATTGATTCTGCTCGTAATAATTGCTTCTAATTCGCTTCATCAGCTGCCAGCACTTATCCACCATAATGAGTAGCCCGTCTACCTTCTGGGGATCGACGTATCCGGTGGCATTGGCGATCTTCGCCATCTGGTTGGCGTTATTCGCAATGGTGGACACAAGGCGGTATATCTGGATAACGTCCTCGGACGGCTTAGGCTGGATGTCGGTTTTCAATATGAGCTTGCGCAGTAGTTCGGATTTTTTCAGGCCGGTCACGGCCAATTGCTTTTCAAAGTGCCTGCTCTCTTTTTCGTCCATATAGAAAAGACAGGCGTGTTTTCTTTTTCGCATAGACTGTACTCCTTAGAATAAAAATACCGGCATCTATAACGACGCCGACACGTGTGCTCTTTTTGGGACACTAAATCAGATTTTAAAAATTACCTGTTGATTTTCCGCAAAGAGGCGAATATATTATCGATATAGGAACTAATGTTCTCTGGTGGTATTGATGAAACAAAGGGTTGTACTACATTCGGATCTAAATAATTTTTATGCAAGCGTTGAATGCCATCATCGTCCGGAGGTCAGGGGTAAGCCTGTCGTAGTGGGCGGTGACGAAGAACAGCGCCACGGCATCGTATTAGCCAAAAACTATATCGCCAAAGCGACTGGCATCAAGACGGGCGAGACGCTGTGGCAGGCGCGTGAAAAATGTCCGGGACTCGTGGTTCTTCCTCCAAATTACCCGCTCTATCTGCGATATGCAAAATTCGCACGACAAATCTACTCGGACTTTACCGATCAGATTGAGCCGTTCGGGCTCGATGAGGCATGGCTGGATGTCAGTGGGGAGAACGGGGTGTCGGTTGCCAATGAGATACGCAAGCGTATCACGCGCGAATTGGGTGTAACGGCCTCGGTAGGCGTCAGCTACAACAAGATATTTGCCAAATTGGGTTCAGATATTAAAAAACCGGATGCTACGACGGTCATCAGTCGTGATAACTATAAGACTGTGGCATGGCCGCTGCCCGTTGAAGAATTACTGTACGTCGGGTCGGCGACTAAACGGAAGCTCAACAAATTCGACATCACCACTATCGGCCAGCTTGCCAACTCGTCGGAAGGGTTCCTGCACGGATTATTAGGAAAAGTGGGAAATGTCCTGTATTCGTTCGCTAACGGCCTTGACCAATCTCCGGTCATGCGGATGGGCGAGGAATCTCAAATCAAGGGCATCGGCAACAGCACCACCACGTCGCGCGATTTAACCTGCGACGAGGACGTAAAAATCATCTTCTATGTGCTCAGTGAGAGCGTATGCGCCCGTATGCGCGAGCATGGGTTTCTTGCCCGTACTGTGGTCATCTCAATTCGGGATAATGAACTGTTCCGGTTTGAGCGGCAAACCAAGCTCGGAAGGTCATCCTGCATATCAGGTGAGATTGCCGCTACCGCCATGCAGTTATTCCGTCAGCATTATAGCTGGCCGAAGCCTATCCGAAGTATCGGCGTACGCTGCACCGATCTTTTGCCATCGGATATGCCATTGCAGCTATCACTCTTTGAAGACGAAACAAAGCGGCAAAAACAGGAGGTGCTTGACAGAACAGTGGATTCGATTCGGCACCGCTTCGGTCATTTTTGCATTCAGCGCGCGTCGGCCGCTCGGCGGCATCAATCCCAAAGGAGATCATGTTATTTTCCCCGTGGGATTCTTTAAGGACAGCATGTCATGAAGGAAATACGCTATCAGAACGAGAATAAGGTATACGTCAGAGTTGCGGCGATCTTCTCTCCAGATGGTAAGCTCCAGCCCATGTATATTTGGTGGGAAGACGGACGGCGCTATGCCATTGACAGGATATTGGACGTGTGTCGCGCAGCCAGCACCAAGGCAGGAGGAATCGGCCTGCGCTATTTCTGTATGGTGCAGGGGCATGAGACGTACCTATATTTTGAGGAAGACCGCTGGTATGTCGAACGGAGGTAAAATATAAATATGTGCGGACGCTATCAGGTATCCACCGAAGAAGAAATCATCGAAATCCGCGAAATTATCAATGAAGTCAATGAGCGGTATAAGGATAAACCGGAGTTGTCTTCCATGAAAACCGGCGAGATTTTCCCCACGGAAACCGCGCCTGTGCTGGTATCCCATAATGGTGAAAGCCAGGCTCAATTGATGAAATGGGGCTTCTCGCGATGGAACAGCAAAGGCGTCATCATCAACGCGCGGTCGGAAACAGCTTTGGAGAAGAAGTCCTTTCATGCGTCACTATTGAATCGGCGCGGTGTTGTTCCCACGACAGGCTTTTATGAGTGGCAGAAACGGGAGGGCGGTAAGACAAAATATCTGTTCCGGTTGCCTGAAACCAAGATGCTCTACCTTGCCGGACTCTATGAAAAATCCCCGTTGGGAGACACGTATGTTATTATGACCACCGCCGCCAACCCGTCAATTTCATTATATCATGACCGGATGCCGCTTATACTGACTTCCGACATTTTGAGCCAATGGCTGATGGATACGGATTTTGCGCTGGCGTATACCCAGCAGCCATGCATCGCCCCGCTCATTGCTGCCGCTGTTTAGCGAAGCCAAATTTCAGAGGGTTCAAGGGAGCGTGAGCTCCCTTGCAAGAGGGCATTTGTATAAACAGATGCCATGCTTGCAACTGCAAAAACGAACGTTTTTGCCCACTACCCACAACATGGTTGGGTTATGAACACATTGTATTGAAAGGGATGACTACAGGCTGAAAAAACAAATCGAGCTGCCGTGATGAACGCTGTATATCCGCTCTAATGCTCAATCAGCCCATAAAACCACCCTTAGAACCGGCTCAAGTTGCCGGAATCAAAAAACGCCGTACCCAACGTACAGCGAACTCCAAAATGACCACCTTTTTGACGATTTTCATGTGCGAACAACGTGTACAGAACTGATCAAAACGCCATACACAGGGTACAGCACTAATTACCTTGCCTGCACCATGTCCTGCTGCTGGGTCGGATCGGGCTGATTCTGCTCCGATTTTTCCAGTGCGTTATCAATCGCATCGTGGCCGTCCTGTTGCTCACGCCGCTTGGTACGGTTGAGGAATACAATCTCCTTAGCATTGATATTGAGCTGTGCCCTTGGCTTATTGTCGTTATCCAAGTAGGCGCTGGCCCGAACCGTCCCTTCAACGCAAACCTGCGAACCCTTTTGCAGATAATCCCTGCACGCCTCGGCCTGTTTGTCAAAGGCCGACACCCGCACAAATTCGGTATTGTCCTTGTTGAACGGGTCATTGATAGCGATTTTAAAGTTGCAATACTTCAAATCGTCCTTCTCGCCGTACACCGGATCAGCGGTCAGATTTCCAATTTCTTTGACTTTCATTTTAATTCCTCCTTGATTTTTATATCGCCAACAACACCGTCATTCATCTTTCCGGTATCGTTGAATCCGCACTGTTTGTTAAAGCTTCATTCCAATCTTTACTTCGCTCGGGCGGGGAAGAGGACACCGCGTAGCCTATGCCCATCAACTTGTTCATAATAAAGAAGCTCGCGCCTATGCCCACCGCGTCGTTATCCAGACACAATTCCACCTCGCGGATTTCAGGGTGGTCTTTCAGGTATTGCTCCAGCGCCTTGGGCAGACACGCTTCATCTGTGTGCTTTTTGGGTGCATACGCGCCGCCAATGGAAAGATAATGCACCTGCCCGATATCGCTACGCAATGTTGCCACAGACAGAGCATCCGCTGCGCTCTCTGACACAACCAGCTTTCCGCTGACCATTTCTGATGGCATCGAAAAGCTGTATTTTTTTATTGCTTCCCTCCACTTCTCCCCTGAACGGATTGCTCATATGCCTCCATGTACCACGCAGCACCGCGTATTTCGGCATAACGCCATCAAAGCCCACGAACACCGCGTTATGATACTCCGCGCTTTCATAGACAAACCCTTTGCGTATGGAATATTGAATAACCGCATCTGTAAGCCCTCGCTACCGCAGATAATCGATAACCATATTGTTGTGGTATGTGCAAGCGGAAGCACAAAGGGCTTCTTCTCCCTGCTCTTTTTCGGTGAGGCATCTGTTTCTGTACATTGGGCAGGCGTGCCATTGCATAACTGCAAAACGGCGCTTACAAAGTCCATCCCTCTGACCTTGATGAGATATTGCAGTGCCGTTTTACCGCCTATCTCTCATCTTTCGCGCCCTATCAAGGCAGTAACGCTTGAACTCGCGGGCGGTGATGTCGTCTGAGCTGCGAACCTGCGGGAACAGCAATTTTAAGTAAGCCGTAGCAATTCGCTTAACCGCTTCTGTATCGCGGGTATCCGCCGCTTCGGGAACTTCAATGAGTTCATCTACAAAAAAGACAAAACTCGGCAAGGCTATTGATTACACTTCTCGGCCTTACAAGTTTCCCGGTTAGGATGTATAATATGGTATATAGAACTCTGCGAAGGATTGTATGGATTCATGCAAGCGCTTATATAACGCCCCGCGCGGAAAGAAGGATATTCCATGAAAAAGAGCAAAATCCTCAAAAGAGATCGCGTCAACCGTGCGCTCATGAGCATATTTGAATACCCTCTGACCATCGTGGAGGCACCTATGGGCTACGGCAAGACCACGGCAGTCGGGGAGTTCCTTGCTCTAAAGGGCATCCCCGTCATATGGACTTCCTTTTTTTCCGAAGGCGATACTGCGGCGTCCTATTGGGACAGGCTCGCCGCCGAGGTCGGAAAATTTGACCGGGCGGCAGGCAGCAAGTTGAAAAACCTCGGCTTCCCCTCCGACGCTCCGCAGACCGCTTCCGTCATCGCAATATTGGGCGAATTGGATTATACGGCGCATACTACCCTTGTAGTCGATGATTTCCACTTCGCAAACAGCCTGCGCGTCACAGCGCTGTTCAGGCGGTTTGTGATGGAGATGCCGGACGATTTTCATGTCGTCTTTATCACCAGAGACACGACGAACCTTGATATATCCGAGCTTACTGCCAAAGGACTTTGTAATCTTCTGCCCCAGCATACGCTTCGTTTCACCGTTCAGGAGGTGCGCGACTACTGCGCCTTCATGGCCTTTACGCTGTCCGAGTACGAGCTAATAAGGCTCTGTGAGTATACGGACGGCTGGATTTCACTGGTCTACCTTATGCTCCTGGGCATGAGGCAAGGCATTCCTATGGATAGGAACAGCGCCATAGACGAGCTGGTGGAAAAGGCCCTGTATAACGCCTATGAGGAACGCATCCGGCATTTTCTGCTCCGCCTTTCGGTGATGGACAGCTTTACGGCGGAGCAGGCGGCCTTTGTAACCGGGGAGGCCAAGACCGGGGAATTTCTCAGAAAGCTGTGGCGGGAAAACGCTTTCATTTTCTTTGACGAAGCGAAGGGCGTTTACAAAATCCACAATGTACTGCTGGATTTTCTGCGTGTCCGTCAGGCCGAAGGCACGGAGCGCATGGCGCTGTACCGGCGCGTGGGCGAATGGCATCTTGAAAAAAAGGCGTACAGGCTGTCTTATGGGTATCTCTGCCGCGCCGGGGAAACAGAACGCATCCTCTCTTTGCTGGACAACGAGGACACCATCACTAACGACTTTGCGGAGTTTGAGGGAGCCTTTGAACTGTTTGCCACCGCTCCGCGCAACATGCTCTTTCAGTATCCGCTGGCCTATCTTCAATACATCGCCCTGCTGCTTTTAAGCGGTGAACCGGACGCCGCAAGGGACGGCTCTTTTCGTCTGGATGAACTGCAAGCGGTTTTCGCGGGATCTTCGGATGTTCTTCCTGACCGGAAGAACCGTGTTCTGGCGGAGATCAACGCCGTGCGCATCTTTGCCGTGTTTAACGACGCCGAAAAAATGGTGGACTGTACGAAACAAGCGCTCCGCTTGCTGGACGGCGGCGTTTCCTGCCTGATGAAGCGGGAGAGTGAGTTCACCTTCGGGTGCCCCCATTTTCTGTACACTTATTACCGGGAGGCGGGCAGGCTTAGGGAAACGGCGGATTTTATGGCGGCCGAGTTTCCTGCTTTTCCGGCGCTTGCCAGCGGCTGCGGCACCGGCAGCGATATTGTGACTTTAGCTGAATGCGCCCTTGAAACCGGCGACTGGCAGGCGGCGGAACTGAATGCTTTCAAAGCCATTTATAAGGCCAGAACAAAGGAGCAGACCGGCATTGCCCTATGCGCCAATCTGACCTTGATCCGGCTTTATCTGTTTCAGGGCAGGATAGACGAGGGGCTGAAGCTGCTGCGGCAGCTAAAGGTTGATGTGGCAAGAGAGAACCACCCCATATATAACACCACGCTGGCACTGATCGAAGGCTATGTCTACGGCTGTCTTATGCGGCTGGACAGCATCCCTCCGTGGCTGCAAAGCGGTGACATGTCCCCGGCCCATTTTATGCATGAAGGAATGGCCTTCAATTACATCGTCCACGGCAAGGCGGTACTGCTGTCGAAAAACTACATACAGCTTGAAATGCTCACGCAGGAGTTTGCGGGGTATTTCTCTATCCTTCACAACCAGCTCGGCTTTCTTCACAATCAGATTTTTGAGGCGGCGGCCAAATACCGGCTGTACGGCCCGGAGCAGGGCTGCGCATCGCTCCAAAAGGCCCTCGATATGGCGCGGGCGGATCATATTCTTCTGCCATTTGCGGAGTACGCGCCCGCCATTATAGACATGTTGCGGCAGCTCGCCGCAAACGTACTGCGCGACCCTTATATCAAAGAGGTGCTTCTATGCTGCGAGCAGTATCTGGAGAACTTAAAGCGCGCCCCGCAAACCACGGCCTCCCTGACACAGCGGGAGCGGGAGGTTCTGGCCCTTGCCGCCGAGGGCCTTAAACGAAATGAGATTGCCGACAGGCTAATCGTATCCACGGGCACCGTCAAGGTGCATCTGGAGAATATCTACCGGAAACTGGAGGTAAACGGCAAGGCGGCGGCTGTCAAGAAGGCTCAGAAACTAAAAATACTAGAATAATTCGCTTCAGTATATGCCGTTTGGCATATGCCAATTAAATAAACGATCCCCTATACTTTTCAGTATGGGGGATTTTTCGCATCACACCATTCTTCCAATGGAAAGGGGGCGGCGCTCCATGAGCAAAATTCTGAAAGTAACACCCAACGATGATTACACCTTGCTGGTGGAATTTGAGCATGGACATAAGATCATCTTCAATATGGGAGACAAGATCAAGGCCATTCCCTACAGCAGCCTTGCGGATTTAAGCCGCTTTAAGGACATTACGCTGGAAGGAAAGGCCATCTGCTGGCCCGACCCCGTGCCGGGTCAGAAAACCATATTTCCCCTGCGTCTCACGGTAGACAACATGCTGTTCGCCATACGCGATTAAGAAACGGGGGTATAAAATGATGAAAAGAACCGGAACAAAAATCTTTTCGCTGCTGCTGTGCGCGGCGCTGTTTGTGGGGCTGACGCCCGCTGCGGCCAGCGCGGCGGACATACCGGAGGGCGCGCCGGCTTTTGCCCTGAACGAAACGGTGGTGGCCTTTGGCGGGCGGGAATGGTATGTGATTGGGGATAGCAGCGGCGGCGCCGCTTCACAGCCGGGTCATATCACCCTGCTGGCCAAGAGCAGCTTTGGCGACAGCGCGTTCCGCAGGGGCAGCTATACACAGGACGATCCAAGCTGGACAAAGTATGACTACGATAGTAAGTATTACGAGGGCAGCTTCACTAACCCCAACGACTACAACGACAGCACCTTGATGCGCGTAATGAATGATTTGGCGGGCGCCCTGCCCTCCAAAGAAGCGGCGCTGATTACAGCACGGGATATTGGAACAGACGGCATCAGCGGCGATTCTGTGAATAACCAAAAGCTGTGGCCTTTGTCTCGGGATGAATACCAGTCAATGGGTTCCATTTCCGGCGATCCCTTTTCGAACAATTTCTGGTTGCGCTCGCCGAACGTCAGTACCACTGCGTGTATCGGCAGCCCCGGCGGCGTCGTTAACGCCGGCGGCAACGTCAGTGCTCCGTTCACCGCGGTTCGCCCCGCTTTGCATTTGAATCTGTCATCTGTCCTCTTCACATCTGACGCGAGCGGAGCGAACACAAAATCTTCCGCGACCGTAGGAAGCGGTCTTATCGGCGCGGCAGCGCCCGGCGGGGCAATTAAATTTACGATGAGGGATGATGTCAATCTTTCCCTAACCTGCTTGGATACCGCAACCCGCAGCGTTCGTGCCGGGGATACGGTGAGCATCGATTACAGCGGTGCGCAAACCGGGGCGAACAACTATATTTCCTGCGTCATTGTGGATAGCGGCGGGAACATTGTCCGCTACGGCAAACTGGGCACGGCGGCCAGCGGCACAGTCGGTTTCATGGTGCCCTTGCTTGCCGATGGCAGCTACACCATTAAGCTGTTCAACGAGGAATGTAACGGCGATACCTCTACTGACTTTGCCAGCACTCCGATTGCAATTTCTATGACGGTAAAAAACAGTGGCGCGGACGGCCGGGAAATCGAGCTGCGGGTGAACGCGACGCACATTCAATGGCGCTACATGGGTGAAGATGAGGCGGACTGGCAAGACCTGATCGCGCTTAGCGCCCTTGCGGGTGCGGACGGCGCGGACGGCAGGGAGATCGAACTGCGAGTGGACGGCGGCTACATCCAGTGGCGCTATGTCGGAGGAAGCTGGAATAACCTTATGGCGGTTTCGGTTGTCGCGGGGCCGCAAGGGCCGCAGGGTGAGCAAGGTGCGGCGGGTGCTAACGGCGTAGACGGCATAGATGGCCGTGGCGGCAGCGACGGTCAAGACGGCACGGACGGTTCTGACGGCGTAGACGGCAGGGACGGCAATGGGATTTTGAGTATCACCAAAACCGGCAGCCAGGGCAATGTGGATACCTATACCATTGACTTTACGGACGGCACAAGCACCGCATTCACCGTCACCAACGGCAAAGATGGCGTGGGCGTGGCCTCCGCTGCGTACAACGAAAACGACGAGCTGGTGTTCACGCTTACGGACGGCAAGGAAATCAATCTCGGTCTGCTCCTCGGCGATTCGGTTCTCGCGAGCAGGATGGCTTCTGGAGAGAAAGGCGGTACGGGCGCAGTAATTCCCATTGCGCTGGGGGCGGCTGCGCTGCTGTCAGCGCAATTGTGGTGGCTCCTTCCGCTGCTGCGTCGGAAAATATTCAAGCTATAACATGTGATAGAAAAACCATCCGCTTGCCCGACCCCATACCGGGGAAAGCGGCGCTATACCCCATTTGGCTGCGATAGATAACATTCTGTTCGCTATAAGGAGTGAGGGGAAAGCAAAACCTTTGCAGGGACATAATGTTGGGTTGCTGAATTGAAATAAGTTATGAATCGGATAAAAAGCCAAGGCATTTTCCGAAAAGAGATCAATGCCCTGGCTTTTGCTACATTCTCATTTTACCGGCTAACCATAATTCGTTTATATAATGTATAATGGATGCCTCGGCCTGACTGTCGAACGCCGACACGCGCACAAATTACGTCCTGTCCTTGTTGAACGGATCATTGATGGCGATCTTGAAGTTGCAATACTTCACGTCGCCCTTTTCGCCGTATGTCGGATTGGCTGTCAGGTTTCCAATTTCTTTGACTTTCATTCTGTTTCCTCCTATAGTTTTTATATGATCAACAACACCGTCATTCATCTTTCCGGTATCGTTGAATCCGTACTGTCCGTTAAAGCTTCATTCCAATCTTTACTTCGCTCGGGCGGAGAAGAGGATACCGCGTAGCCCATGCCCATCAGCTTGTTCATGATGAAAAAGCTCGCACCTATGCCCACCGCGTCGTTGTCAAGGCACAGATCCACCTCGCGGATTTCAGGATGGTCTTTTAGGTACTGCGATATCGCCATAGGCAGTTTGGCCATGTCGGTGTGTTTTTGGGGTGCATACGCGCCGCCGATGGACAGGTAATGCACCCACCCGATGTCGCCCCACAAGGTCGCCACCTAGAGCGCATCCACGGCGCTTTCAGTTACGATGAGCCTATCGCTAGCCGTTTCCGGTGGCACCGAAAAGCTGTATTTTTTATCCGAACCTGCAACTTCGCCCTTGAACGGATTGCTCATATGCCGCCATGTCCCGCGAAGGGCAGCGTACTTGGGGGCATCACCATCGAAGCCCACAAACACCGCATTTCTGTACTCCGCGCTTTCATAGATCAGTCCTTTGCGTATACAGTATTGGATAACACCGTTGTTAATTCCACGGCGTTTTAAGTAGTCAATCACCATACGGTTATCGGAATTCGCGGCAGGCAGTACGAAAGGCTTCTTCTCCGTTTTCTTTTCCGATGCGTCTTTTTCCGCGTATTGCGCGGGCGTACCGTTGCATAGCTGCAAAACGGCGGTCACAAAGTCCATATTTTTGACCTTGATCACGTATTATGCGGCTATTAAAAGGCCTGAGTCAATAAGGAGCCAAGAAAGCAGAGATTATTGCGCTCAGATAAAAGAAATATGGCTAAAGAGCCGTAAGTGTTACGGATCACCCAGAATTGCAGCCATAATGCGCAACAGGGGTATCTTCATTAGTCAGAAGC
>JAEYPS010000014.1 GCA_023410475.1 Bacillota bacterium
TGATATTAGGTCAATATCCTAGACACAAAAGCCCGTACTTTTGACCTCCATTTCAGTTACTACATTTTTGTCCATTTTAAGTTCATTCTCAAACTGCACCGGAGTACGATAACCAATTGAGGAATGGATTCTTGTCCGGTTGTACCAGGCTTCGATATAGTCAAAGATCCTTAATGATGCAGAGCTGAAATCCTTATACCGCTGCCTATTTACCTCTTCTTTTTTTAATGTTGCATGGAAAGATTCCATGACCGCATTATCGTATGGGCAGCCCCTCTTACTGAATGAATGTATTAAGTCGTATTTTCTTATAATCTCAGCAAAGGCTTCACTGGTGTACTGACAACCCTGATCGCTATGAAGTATAACCCCTTTCGGGTAACCTTGGTTTTGCAGAGCGTTGACAACAGCTGCTATTGCTACATCGGCAGTCATCTTTCTTGCATATTTAAAACCCACTATTCTCTTTGTGCAGAGATCGACTACCGAGGCTAAGTATGTCCATCCATCGTTACTGGTTTTAATATACGTGATATCCGTCGCCCAGCGCTCGTTTGGTCTTTCGCTCGCGAAATGCTGTTTGAGGATATTCTGACGACCTACCTTATCCTCAATAGAGCTATAGTGCCTGTATTTACGCGTTGTCACTGAACGTATACCCATTCCCGCCATCAACCGGCCTACACGTTTCTGACTAATGAAAATGCCCTTGCTGCGCATTATGGCTGCAATTCTGGGAGAACCGTAAGGAGGATATATATCGACTCCTTATTATTCTTTGGTAGCATTAAAAATGGTTTTGATGCTTTAAAATCAAAATCCTATGATGAGCTCATGGAGTATTTTAATTCTAAAAGAATAAAAACTGATTTAATTTGTAAAAGAGGAAAGTCATTAGAATTTAAAAGTATTAGTTTTGAAGACAGGTATTTAATTTCTGAAATGGCGTGCAAAACTTTTGGAACAACACCTAAAGATAAAAATGAGTTAAAAGAATTTTTCGTAATCGGCTTTAGAAATGCAAAAGCAAAGGGAATAAAGAAATTAAAATTGAAAAGTTTGCTAGAAGGAATATATGTGGAGGTAAATGAAACTTTCAAACAAATGGCTTTATTTACTTCTGAAAACATCTTAGAAGATGAGGTTGAAACTGAAGATGATGTAATTAATAAATGTGATGAATTGGCTAAAAAGTTTACATCTGCAAGAAATGCAGCACTTGAGAATACTAAATTATATTTGTCTTTAGTCAATGACTTAGATATATATGTTGCAACATCTATGAGGACAAAAAAAGACTTTATAAATATGGCAGAAACCTGTGATACAATATTTAATAACGAATCTTTAAAGGAATTACACTTAAGGTATTTTGATCCAACGATGAGTGCGGCTGATGGACATGAAGATAAGGGCTTAATTGAATGCTTAATGGTAAAATGCAGTAAGCTATTAATATATAGTGCTGGAGAGAAAGAAAGTTATGGTAAAGATGCAGAAGCTGCTATGGCACTCAGCTTAGGTAAGCCAGTAATATTTTACTGCCCAACTGAACAAAGAAAAAACTTTTATAAAGACGTACATCCATTAAGCAGATTAATTGATTTTAATACTGGTGTTGCAGTAGGAGTGATAGTAACCGATAAGATATCTGATGTGATTGAGTTAATAAGAAGATTTTTTTACAATGATATGCAATATGAGCTCTTACAACCGCGTCCCGGATACTTCAAATTGCAGGATAAATTAACTGATTCAGTTCTTCGCATTCAAACAGATAATGACCTTCTAAGAGAAAGCTTCTGGAGTTATTATCTAACTAATAAATAGTAACCGATTAAGCGACGCTGGATGATGGAGCCGCGGGCATGCTGCAAAGCTTGCACTCTAAATCGCGCGAATGGGAGATTCGGTCCTCCAACCTTTCTTAATTGTTTGATTTAGAGGTCGTGAATTCTAAGACATCTCAGTGCTGCAGATGTAAGCCATAAAAGAGGAAAGCGGTTTCTTGCTGACAAAGCCAAACTTGAAAGCTTCACTTTGAGATAATTAAGGAGTACGCTATGGATAACGAAAGAACATTCATCATGCTAAAGCCCGACTGCGTACAAAGAGGGCTCGTCGGCGAGGTAATCTCGCGAATAGAGAAAAAGGGTTACAGGATCACTAATGCTAAAATGATGAAACTTGACGAATCCATACTGCGCGAGCATTACGCGCATATGGTAAGCAAGCCGTTCTTCCCTGAGATACTCAAGTTCATGATGTCGGGGCCGGTGATGGCGATCATAGTGGAAGGCATGAACGCCGTCATGGGCACGCGCACTCTCATAGGCGCCACGGAGTTTGAAGATATGGCCGCCGGCACTATACGCGGCGACCTTGCGTACTGTGTGAGGTTCAACCTCATACACGGTTCCGACTCTCCCGAAAACGCGAAGATCGAGATCAAACGTTTTTTCGGGTAAACGAAATAGCTTTATAAGGGCAGGCAATGCCCTTTTTTTACGCATTTTTCTTTATTTTTTCATCGTATATAGTATAATGCATATATTCTATTACCGGAGGCGGATATGAAAACTATTGGCCTTATAGGCGGGACAACTTGGGAAAGCACCGTAACGTATTATGAAACGATAAACGAGGTCGTCAAAGAGCGGCTCGGAGGATATCACTCCGCGAAATGCGTACTGTACAGCATCGATTTTCATGAGATAGAGCAGCTTCAGTCTCGCGGCGACTGGGGCGGAATAGCGGCGCTGCTTTCTGATAAAGCGCGGCGGCTAGAAGCGTTCGGCGCAGATTTTATCGTGCTCTGCGCAAACACCATGCACAAGGTCGCGGATAAGATCCAACGCGAAATATCGATACCCATACTCCACGTGGCGGATATAACGGCCCGCGAGATAAAAGGCTGCGGCATGAATAAAGCGATACTTCTCGGGACGAAATATACCATGGAAGAAGAGTTCTACATAAAGAGGCTTGCAGATAACGGCGTCGATGCAATAGTCCCGGGCAGCGCCGAGCGCGAGCTTGTAAACTCCGTGATATTCGATGAGCTTTGTTTCGGCATAATATCCGAGGATTCAAAAAGGAGGTATCTTGATATAATCGGGAAACTCGCGGCAGAGGGCGCGCAGGCCGCTATACTCGGGTGCACGGAGCTCGGGCTTCTGATAAAGCAGCAGGATACAGACGTGCGCCTGTTCGACACCGCGCTGCTGCACGCAAAGACGGCGGCGTTGTTTGCGATGGGTATATACGAGTATTGATAATACAAATGTGAGGTTATAAGCATGCTGATAGAGAAAAGCGGATTGACACAGGATGCGCTTTCCGGAAAGACGGTTATACTGACCGGAGGAGGCGGAGGCATCGGTTATGAAACGGCGCGGGCACTCGTCTGGCTCGGGGCAAACGTCATAATAGCGGAGTTGAACGCCGAAAAGGGAAAAGCGGCTGAGGAGTCAATAAACAACGAGATGAACTGCGGCCGCGCGGAATTTTATCATATCGACATATCCGACGAGGCGCAGACAGAAGCGCTCGTGCGCCACGCGAAGGATAGATACGGCTTCGTAGACGCGCTGTTCAACAACGCCACGATAGCGCCGTTCGGCGCGGTCGGGGACGTCGCTGCGGCGGAGTGGGACAAAAGCTATGCCATCAATCTGCGCGCGCCTCTGCTGCTCACTCAAAAGCTGCTTCCCGATATGAAGGAGCGCAACAGCGGTACGATAATCTTCGTGTCGTCGTCGGGAGCCGCGCCATATATGGGAGCGTACGAGGTGTTCAAGACGGCGCAGGTCGAACTCTCAAACACGCTCGCCGCTGAGCTTGAGGACACGGATATAAACGCGCTTACCATAGGCCCCGGCCTCGTCAAGACGGACACGGCTGTAAACGGAATAAAGACTGTAGCCGCGATGATGGGCATGTCTACGGACGATTTTTACAAGCTGAACGAGGCGCATATGCTGAGCCCCAAAGAGGCGGGCGTCGGGTTCGCGCTCGCCGTCGTTCACGCCGGAAAATACCGTGGCCAGGAAGTTTCGTCCATACAGTTGCTGCTCGAATCGGGCATGATGGACGAGAGCCCGTTTGAAGCGTCCGGCGCAGAAGTGGACGCAGCCGCGCTTTTGCCACTTGTTTCACAAGCGGCGCAGACGTTCCGCGAGCAGTACGACGGCTGGACTAAGCGCAACCTTTTCGAGCGCCAGTGGGTGCTGCGCGATTTCAAAAAGACTGTGGGAGACTCCGCCGAGCAGTTCAGGGCAAAGATGGAGAACATAGAGAGCATAGCGAAGAGCGGCGCCGCGGGCGAGCTTACGTCTTATAAGCGCGACTTTCTGCGCCTGAAGGAATATTACGTTCATCAGCACAAGCTTTTGCAGGGCTTCGAAAAGAACCCGCAAAAGCTAAAGGAGAACTCGGCGGTGATAGAGGGATGGATAGAGAATGTTGAGCAGATATGCGGGCTGCTGTAGAATAACGTGCAGGGAACGACCCCGGCCTGTGCCCCAAAGGGGTATGTCGTTCCGTTATAACAAACCTTGAAAAGCCCTCGGGCTTTTTCTTTTATTGATTCAAGACCTGCTCTTCGTTAGCGTAGCGCAGCTTTAGTTTTTAGATGACTTTACTTCTTCGGCGGTTTCTCGGAATCGTCCTCCCCCTCACCCTTACGCGTTATATGCAGTATATTGTCCGACTTTTCTTTGTTATGTGAAAGGAATGTCTCTTCCGTTTCCTGCTGAGCTTTTTGCAGTTCGCCGATTACATCCGTTACCTTGCCAAATAGTATATAATACATTTCCTGATAACAGTCCATATAAATTACCCCAATTCAAACGTATAACAACGCTTATCATAAACCATTGTACACACATAGGCTTATGTATTGTGAATTTGGCTCAAATCGTGGCATGGAGATTTTATATATCGGGAGGGGCTGGAACCCCTCCCCTACACAGCACCGCGGGTTGTTCCGCAATTGTAGGGGCGGGTCTCTGTGCCCGCCCGAGTGTAGGTGAAGAATCTTTCTCCTTTGTCTAGCTTTTGTTCTGCATAAATATCTTCATAGTATTGCGATAATTTATTATTTATCAATAATATTTTATTAATAAAGGATAACTGCGTTCTCCTGCCGAATATTATTATTTATCGGCTTAAACTTGGAGGTAATTATGGAGTATGATATAGCAATAATAGGGCTTGGCCCGGCAGGAGCTAATTTTGCGCGACTGATCGACTCAAGCATGTATACAGTAGCGGCTATAGATAAAAAAAGCGTGCGTTTTCCGCAAAAGCACAGCAAACCCTGCGGAGGATTACTTTCTCCCAGCGCACAGCGTTCACTCGCTAAATTTAATCTTTCCATACCGAGCGATATAATAGCCTCGCCACAAATCTTTTACGTAAAGACTATAGATCTGGATAATAAGATTACAAATAACTACCAACGTTTCTATATTAATATTGACCGACAGAAGTTCGATCTTTGGCTTATGTCGATTATTCCCGAAAGCGTCGCAGTCTTTGATGACGCAACCGTAATTAAAATAGAAGAAGCAAACGGTTATTATAATATTACATTTCGCAGAGAAGGAAAAACAGTTATCATACGTTCAAAGTATTTAATCGGCGCGGACGGGGCCCGGTCTATCACCTCAAAACATATCTTTAATATAGATGAAAGAAATTATAGGCTTTCTATTCAGGAGTGGTATCCCGAAGATAATCAAAAACCGTTCTTCTCATGCATCTTCGATAGTGAAAACTGTGACAGTTATTCATGGTCTTTATCAAAGGACGGCTATTTTATTTTTGGCGGCGCATATAACATAAAAACCGCTAAGATGGCTTTTGAGAAACAGAAAAACAAACTTTTAAAAAACGGATTTTCGATATCCTCACCGCTTAAACGTGAGGCTTGCCTGATCTACAAGTTGCGTTCATTGCACGATTTCCATCTCGGAGTCGGCCGAGTTTTGCTGATTGGCGAAGCGGCGGGCTTTATTAGTCCGAGCTCTTACGAGGGAATAAGCGGAGCGCTCGACAGTTCTTTTCACTTAAGCGCAGTTTTTAACTTGAAAAAGAAAGACATATTAGCTCACTACAAGAAATCAACGATGAAACTTCGGCTTAAGTTTTTGACGAAGATCATTAAAACTAACATTCTTAACAATAAATACTTAAGAAGGCTCATCATGAAAAGCAAAATTAAAAACATTAACGTTATTGATAACTAGATCCACACATTCATTAAGTTCCTATCCCCCTCACATACCTCACAACCGTAAGCTTCCTGCCTATCTCAAGCTCCTTTGTGGAGCCGTCCGGCTTAAACCCGTGGCGCTCATAGAAAGCCTGCGCATCCGCGTTATCTTCTAGCACCCACAGCGAGGCCGAAGAATAGCCCATGTTTTTAAGCTCGTCCAGCGTCCAGAGCAGCAGCGCTGTCCCTATGCCCCGCCTCCAGTATTTGGGTTTTAAATATATGCCCCAGATCTCGCCGTAACCTTCGAGGTCGTCGTCCCGGCACCGCGCGAAACACGTCCACCCGGCGGCCTCGCCGTCCAAGAGCGCGATCGCGCTCCGGCTCTCCCCCGAGGCAAGAAACCCTTCAAACGCTTCTGCCCTGACCTCGGGCGTGTATGCTTCGAGCACATCGTCCGGAACTATGCCCTTGTATGCCGCCCTCCACGAGAGCGACTGTATTTTGCCGAGCGCTTTGGCGTTGCCCGCTTCGGCGTACCGTATCTCGATCACTGCTGCGACTCCCCGTGAACCTGTTCCCACTCTTTTAATGAGGCTTCGAGCCGCCCCTGAACGTCCGCGTATTCAGCCGACAATTCCGTAAGCTGCTGCTCAGAGAAGCCCGATGGGTCTGCAAGCAGCGCCTCTATCTCGGCAAGGCGAGCTTCGTGTTTCTCGATATCGCTCTCTATCAGCTTTACGCGCACCTCTGCCTCTTTTATCTTTTGCTCGCGTTCCTTCTCGGCGCGCTTTAATTTCGCGGCCTCCGTTTTTGTAAGGCCGCTGTCATTATCCTGCGCCTGCCCGCGCTTCTCTTTCTCGAGCCGTTCGAGGTAATCCGACCAGTTGCCGTCATAGCTTTTAAGCCCGCCGTCCTTCATCTCGATTATTCGGTTTGCTATCTTGTTTATGAAATACCTGTCGTGGCTTATGAACAGCACCGTGCCGTCAAAGTCCAAAAGCGCGTCTTCGAGCACCTCGCGGCTGTCCATGTCTAGGTGGTTCGTGGGCTCGTCCAAAAGCAGCAGGTTCCCCCCGCCCATCATAAGCTTTAGAAGCGAAAGCCTTCCCTTCTCCCCTCCCGACAGCGACGAAACGTTCTTGAACACGTCGTCGCCGCAAAACAGGAACGCCGCGAGCATGTTCCTGCGCTCGGCGTCCGTCAGCGATGGGAACTCGTCGCGTATCTCCTCTATAACGGTGTTTTTCTCGTTAAGGTTCTGCATCAGCTGGTCGTAATAGCCGGGGTATATTCCCGCGCCAAATGTTATCTCTCCTTCAAGCGGTGTTAGCCTTGATGCTATTATGCGAAGCAGCGTAGTTTTGCCTATGCCGTTGGGGCCGATGAGCGCCGCCCTGTCGCCCTTGCGAAGCTGCATATCCACCCCTGAGAAAACGGACGTTCCGTCAAACGCCATTGAGAGGTTCTCTGCCGTCAGCACCTCGTTGCCCCCTCTCGCGGAGGCCCCGAGCTTCAGGTTCATCTTGCGCCTTTCGGGCGATACCTTTTCCGCAAACTCCATCTTGGAGAGCAGCTTCTCCCTCGATTTCGCCTTTCTGAAGTTCTTGCCGCCGTTTATCCTGCCCCACGCATAATACTGCTCTATTATCCTCTTCTGGCGCTTGAATTCTCTCTGACCTTCCTCATAAGCCTTTATCGCGAGCTCGCGCTTCTCGTGCTTCTGCGCCGCGAACGACGAGTAGTTTCCGATATACATCTCGACTTCGCCGTCGTCCATCTCGCCTATGTGCGTGCAAATCTGGTCGAGGAACCACCTGTCGTGAGAAACGATTACTACCGCGCCCTTCCACGACTTGAGGTAGTCTTCGAGCCATCCCGCGGCGTCGGTGTCGAGGTGGTTCGTGGGCTCGTCGAGCAGCAGCACGGACGGCTTTTGCAGCAGCAGCTTCGCGAGATAGAGCCTTGAGCGCTGCCCTCCCGAAAGCGTGTTTACGGCTTGACCGTATGTCTCCTCGCCGAGCCCTAGGCCTTTGAGCACTCCCGATATGGCGCTTTTGTAGCCGTACCCTCCCGCTTGCTCAAACTCGCGGGTTACTCTTTCATATTCCGACGTTACCTTGTTCCATTTATCGGGGTCAGCCGCCGCCTCTTCCATCGCGTGCTCAATAGAGCGCATGCGCTCTTCAAGCTCAAACGCCCTTTCATATACCTCGAGCATCGTGTCCCAGACGGTTTTTTCGTTGCCGGCGCCCGTCTCCTGCGGAAGATACCCCACCGTCGCGCCCGAAGCGAGCCCTGCGCTTCCGCCGTCCGCGGTAAGCTCGCCGCAGATTATCCGAAGCAGCGTGGTCTTGCCCGCGCCGTTGGGGCCAACGAGCCCGAGCCGCATATCGTCCGTCAGCGTAAACGACACCCTGCCGAGTATCTCCTCGGCGCCGAAGCTTATTTTTATGTTTTTAACCGATAACGCTACCATAATCGAGACCTCAAAAATCTTCCGCTATTATATATGAAAAGGAATCAAAACGCCAGTGCTCTGTTAATTCTAAAACTTTAATATATTTGGTGAGGATGCTTTTCGCAAGACAAGGCGGAGGATTGAGCCATACTGGTTGTATGGCGATTGACGACAACGCAGTATTGCGCAAAGCAGACCGTCAATAATTATAGGATTAGAGTTAACAGAGCACTAGTCCGCTTTAAAAAAGCCCCCGCCGCAAGACTGCGGCAAGAGCTTGTGAAGACCTTTGCGTTTATCATGCTATTTCTTTACTTTTATTCCCATCGCCGCGTCGTATCTGCGGATGTATTCCGAGAGGCATATGGGATAATATTTAATAACGCTGTCGTCCTCTATCGAGACCTGTTCACCGGCGAATACGGGAACATCGTCTACTGTCCGAAGATGGATAGTCGCCTTTTTGGGCTTTTCCGAAAAGCGGCATATTGCGCGCGTCGTCACTTCCTCGATGTCCTGCGCGAGAGCGAACAGGTACGCGCTTCCCTCAAACGGATTGCCAAACGCGTCTACCTTAAGCGCAAAGCATATGACCGGAATGTCAAGGTATGTGACGACCCTCGCTAAGTCCAACACGTTCGCCTTGCTCAAAAACTGCGCCTCGTCTATAAGTACTACCGCTATAGGGTCTTCCTTAGCGTCTGCTTCTTTCTTCGCCTCGTATATGCGCTCATACAGCCAGCCCTCGTCCGGCAGCGTCAGAAAATCGGCTTCGCGCCTTATAACGCCGTCTTCAAGCCTGCTTATTATATGCGTGTTTGCTTTGTTGTCTACCTGGGGCTTAAGGCAAAGTATTTTACGGTTGTTGTTTCTCTCATAGTCATAAGCTATCTGCAAAAGCTGTGTCGATTTCCCCGCGTTCATTACCGCATACCGTAAAAAAAGTTTCGCCATTTTCTCCTCCAAATATTATTTTTCGCTGAAATTATACCATGTGTACCGGATACAGACAATATGTTGCATATAGCACAATCCGGATTTCATTCTGTAACATTCTCGTAATCATGGGCTTAATCCGATTGTAAAAGGCTGCGTGATGTGCTATAATAATATACGGTAAATGTGACCAAATTATGTAAAACAAATTTAGGAGGAAACAAATGAAAAAAGTATTGGCACTGGTTGTTGCCGTATTGCTTACGGCAGCTATGTTTGCAGCGTGCGCGCCGACAAATGAACCGAGTCAAGAACCAAGCGTACAACCTACAGTCGCTGAGCCGACGCAAGCTCCGCCTGAAGCTCCGCCCGAAACCGCGGCAGGCTTTGAGATCGCAATGATCACCGACATCGGCAACATCGACGATAAATCGTTCAACCAGGGTACCTGGGAGGGCGTTGAGAAATTCGCCGATGAAAACAGCATCACAAAAAAGTATTACAAGCCCCTCGATAAATCGACGGACGCTTATATCCAGTCTATCGACCTCGCGGTGCAGGCCGGAGCGAAAATAATAGTAACCCCCGGCTTCCTGTTTGAACCCGCGATATATCAGGCGCAGGATATATATCCCGACATCAAGTTCGTACTTATAGACGGAGACCCCAACGACGGAGACTGGAGCGCCGGTTTCCCCAACTTCAAGAGAAACGACAACGTATATTCCATCTTCTTCGCTGAGCAGCAGGCAGGATTCCTCGCCGGTTACGCTGCTGTAAAAGACGGATATACCAAGCTCGGATTCATGGGCGGAATGGCTGTTCCCGCGGTCGTTCGTTTCGGTTACGGCTTCGTACAGGGCTGCGATGTAGCCGCAAAAGAACTCGGCCTCGCTAAAGGCTCAGTTGAGATCAAATACCACTACACCGGAAACTTTGACGCTACACCCGACAATCAGGCCCGCGCCGCTTCGTGGTACACCAGCGGTACCGAGGTCATATTCGGATGCGGCGGCAAGGTAGGCAACTCGGTATTCGCGGCTGCCGAAGCCAACAACGGCAAAGCCATAGGTGTCGACGTTGACCAGTCGTTCGAATCCGCGACCGTCATAACATCCGCGATGAAGGGCGTAGGCAACGCTGCTTATTCGGCCCTCAACGACTTCTATGCAGGCTCGTTCAAGGGCGGCGTATCCGAGTATCTCGATATTACAGTCGACATGGTCGGTCTGCCGTTCGCGACCTCCAAGTTCAGCAAGTTCTCTCAGGCCGACTACGACGCGCTTGTAGACAAGCTGATCAAAGACACCGACGGGCTGAGGTCGTCTCTTTGGAACGATACTACTGCGGATGCCGCTGACAAGCTCGCGGTCGAGATCGTCAAGGTCACGGTCGTCTCATAATACTGTCTCGTATTTTGAAAAGGATGTTCCAAGCGGACATCCTTTTTTTATTCGTTCTTATATTTACCCTGTTATCCGTATTTATATAGTAAATATGTTGATTTTGTTATATAATTATCGAGTCATTATAGTTGATTGGAGGGGTTTTATTGGACTACGTTATCGAGATGCTTAATATCACCAAAGAGTTCCCGGGAATACTCGCCAACGACGACGTGTCTTTGCAGCTTAAGCGGGGTGAGATACACGCGCTTCTTGGTGAAAACGGCGCCGGCAAGTCGACGCTGATGAGCATACTTTTCGGCCTGTACAAGCCGGATTCAGGCATCATAAAAAAGAACGGCAGGCAGATAGCTATATCAAACCCAAACGACGCGAACGACCACGGCATAGGCATGGTTCACCAACACTTTAAGCTTGTTCACAACTTCACCGTACTTGAGAACATAATACTGGGTGTGGAAACCACGCGGCGCGGCATGCTGAAGATGGACGAGGCTTGCGCGAAGGTAATAGAGCTCAGTAAAAAGTATCATCTTAATGTAAACCCTGACGCCATAACCTCGGATATCACTGTCGGTATGCAGCAGCGCGCCGAGATATTAAAGATGCTCTACCGAGAGAACGAGATACTTATATTCGACGAGCCGACGGCTATGCTTACTCCTCAGGAGATAGACGAACTGATGAAGACGATGAGGGGCCTATCGGAGGAAGGCAAGTCCGTACTGTTCATCACCCATAAACTCGACGAGATAAAAAAGGTTGCCGACCGCTGCACCATTCTGCGCAAAGGAAAATGCATAGACACCGTAGACGCAAAAACGACGTCTAAAGAAGTAATGGCAGAGCTGATGGTAGGAAGGAAGATCGACTTTGTCGTCAGTAAAAAGCAAGCCGAGCCTTCCGACGCAGTATTAAAGGTTACAGACCTTACGCTTATCTCCAAGCAGAGCAAAAAAAATCTTTTAAGCAACGTTTCGTTTGAGGCCCGCCGCGGCGAGATACTCTGTATCGCGGGCATAGACGGCAACGGCCAGTCTGAGCTAGTCCACGCTATAACGGGGCTCTCAGGCGCGACCGAAGGCGCCATAGAGCTTGGCGGAGTAAACATAACGCATTCGAGCATACGCAAAAGAAGCGAACTCGGAATGTCGCACATACCCGAAGACCGGCACAAGCACGGCCTCATACTCGACTACAGCCTGGCGTATAACCTCGTGCTTCAGGCTTATTATACAGACAGGTTTCAGAGGATGGGCTTTTTGAAGTTCGATAAGATTAACGCGTACGCGGACGAGCTTATCGAAAAGTTCGACATACGGAGCGGCCAGGGACGAAGAACGACCGCAAGGAGCATGTCGGGAGGCAATCAGCAAAAAGCCATAGTCGCGCGCGAAATCGACAGAGACCCCGAAGTTCTTGTAGCGGTACAGCCGACTAGAGGCCTTGACGTAGGCGCCATCGAGTATATACACAGGCAGCTCATACGCCAGCGGGACGAGGGCAAGGCGGTACTGCTTATATCGCTTGAGCTCGACGAAGTGCTTAACGTCAGCGACCGCGTACTTGTCATTTATGAAGGCGTGATCGTGGCCGAGCTTGATCCTAAACATACGACCGAGCAGGAGCTTGGGCTTTACATGTCGGGCGCGAAGAGGGAGGCAGTATGATAAAGAACTGGTTTAAGCAAAATTTCAGGTTTACGTCGACATTTGCCAGCGCTTCGTCGTCAATAATAGCCATACTGGCGGGGCTTTTAGTAGGTTTGATAATACTGCTTATCACAAATCCCTCGCAGGCTTTCGGCGGTTTTATAACGATACTCAAGGGTGGCTTCACCGGCGGCCCTAAGGGCATAGGAAACATCTTTTTCCACGCTACTCCCATCATTATGACGGGGCTCTCGGTGGGCTTTGCGTTCAAGACCGGGCTGTTCAATATAGGGACGCCCGGCCAGCTAATAGTCGGCGGCTACGCGGCAATATTGGTGGGAGTGACGATGCCGCAGCTGGGCGCGGTGCACTGGCTGGTGGCGCTGCTTGCGGGCATGCTAGCAGGGGCGCTTTGGGCGTTTTTGCCGGGACTATTGAAAGCGTTTTTCAACGTGCACGAAGTAATATCGAGCATCATGATGAATTATATAGGCATGTACGCGGTAAACGCTATGGTTAAGGAAACGGTTTTCGACAGCACCAGGAGCCAGTCGTTGCCGGTAAAGCCTAGCGCGAATATTCCAACGCTCGGGTTTGAAGAGCTCTTTAACGGGTCCAGCCTGAACGGAGGGTTTGTGGTAGCGATAATATTCGTGATCGTACTTTATATTATCCTCAACAAAACGGTGTTCGGATACGAGCTCAAGGCGTGCGGATACAATGCCGACGCAAGCCTGTACGCCGGTATAAACGCCAAAAGGAATATCGTGCTTTCCATGGTCATAGCCGGCGCGATGGCGGGCGTTGCCGGCGGTCTTATGTTTCTCGCTAATTCCGGCAAGTTCATAGAAGTCGTCGATGTGCTCGCTGCGGAAGGATTTATGGGCATACCCGTGGCGCTTCTGGGGTTGTCGCATCCTATTGGCGTACTGTTCGCGGGGATATTTATCTCGTATATTACGACGGGCGGCTTTTATATGCAGCTTTATGATTTCGTACCCCAGATCATCGACATTATAATAGCGATTATAATCTACTTCAGCGCTTTCGCTCTTATCGTCAAAAACCTGTTTGACAGATATGCAATACGCTCGGCTAGGGCAACGCAAAACAGCGGCGCCGAAACCGCGGATAAGGAGAAAGAGTAATATGGATAGGTTTATCACTGATATATTTTTCCTCGTTCAGCAGACGATGTTCTTCTCCATACCGCTGCTGGTGGTAGCTCTGGGGGGCATGTTTTCCGAGAGGAGCGGCGTTGTAAACATAGCTCTTGAGGGCATAATGATAATCGGCGCTTTCGCGAGCATATTCGTTATCAACACGCTGCAAAGCACCATGCAGGGCCAGCTGCTGCTGATAATAGCGATACTTGTATCCGTTGCGGCCGGCATGATATACTCGCTGTTTCACGCGTACGCTTCCATAAACATGAAAGCTAATCAGGTAATAAGCGGTACGGCGCTGAATATGTTCGCGCCCGCGTTCGCAACATTTGTGGCAAGGACTATCCAGAATTCGCAGGAGGTCACGTTCATCAACACGTTCAGGATAGAGAGCGTGCCTCTTCTGGGGGATATACCCATACTCGGGCGGCTGTTATTTCAGGGCACGTATATAACGACATACCTCGGGCTTATAATACTCGCCGCTGCGGCGTTTGTGCTTTATAAAACAAGGTTCGGGCTGCGCCTTCGGGCATGCGGCGAGCATCCGCACGCCGCGGATTCCGTAGGAATAAACGTGTACAAGATCCGGTATGCGGGCGTGATGCTGTCGGGCGCTCTGGGCGGCCTTGGCGGACTGATATTCGTCGTTCCTACGTCCACGAGCTTTAACGCTACCGTATCGGGATACGGGTTCCTCGCGCTCGCGGTGCTCATATTCGGGCAGTGGAAGCCTGTAAGGATACTTATAGCGGCGTTCTTCTTCGGCATCATGAAGACGATAGCGGCCACTCACTCGGGCCTTGCGTTTATGAGCGGCCTTCCGATATCCGACTATATCTTCAAGATGATACCGTATATAGCGACGCTTATAGTTCTGACGCTGTCGTCTAGGCGCTCGCAGGCTCCCAAAGCGGCAGGTGTGCCATACGATAAGGGGACGAGATAACGGCTCAAAGCACATTAAAAGCGGTCTTATTAGCCGCTTTTTTGTTACCTTAAGTGTAAAAGAATTTATACTATCTCAACACACAACTCCTGTGTCCTGCTGCCGAAAGGCTCTATATAGTCGAGTCCGTATTGCTTCTGCTTTTCTCTTCCTTCAGGGTAGCAGTTCGCTGGCTCTATGCCCAAAACATAATCGCCGATGCCCGGGTTCTTCCACTGCACCACGTTCGGAAGCTGATTCGGGTCTGTCCAGATCATAACACCTGTGCCGAGCTTTTCGTTGCGGAGACCCGCGTAGCATCTGCCGCTATCATCCGCCTCGCTCTTATAATAAAACACATGCTCCTTAAAGTCCTGAGTCGGCTTTTGAAACAGAATCCTTTCACTCTCGCCGCTTTCGGCCTGCGTGTCCCTCGGCCTTAAAAACCGCGCGTTCGTTATAAACTCAGCATGTTCGTCGAGCAGCGGATAACCCATGTTAAAATGATAGAGTATCATATAAGGGCAGGGGCTTGCGTCCCTGTTCTCCACTCTGTCTGTTATGTATATCTTGTTTTCACCGTATTTAACTTTGATTTGCCGGGTCATCCAAAGGTTATATCCGAAAAGATAAGCATAGCGCATCTTTCCCTTTAAGACTATCTCGGGGATTTCTTTTTCAGTATCGGCCTCGGCGCAAAAATCCTCGGCTGGAAGAGAGCTTAAGCTGCCGTGGAGGCCGAGGCTCTCCCCGTCGCTCTCGCAGGGCGAGCCTGCCTGCGTAAGACCGCACGTTGTCAAAAACCCCGCCGTGAACGTCTTTTTAAAGCCCGCTCCTTTATCGTCAAAATAAGCGGGCGCGGCGTATCCGGCCTTTGCTATATAGCTGAAGTTAACGCCCTTGTACGACAGCGCCGCTATGTCCATTGCCCTGTCCGCGAGCACCGTAAACTGAAGGCCCGCTCCGTTGTTTACGTCCACAGCTAGCATGCCGTCGGCTTTGCCTCCCGAAAACCTGTACCTCTTCGCGTAGAACACCTGAGACAAGTCGCCCGTAAGCTTAAAAATTTCGTTCTTTGTCAGCATACCGATATCCCTTTATATCCCTTTCCTTTTAGCCCGTAAAGCATTTGCTTTTTTGGGCAAACGCAAACGCCGGCAAACGCTTATGTCTACCGGCGTCAATGCTCAATACACGTTACCTCAACACCCTCGCATATTCGTTGCACAAAGGGTATTTTATTCGCTCGTCCTCAGTTATGTCCGCAAAGCGCGGCAGGTCTTGCTCGAAATAGTTGTCTGTGTTGTCGTCGTTTATGGACGACACCTCTCCGACAATTAGGTCGCCTCCGCCTTCAAAAGCCCAGAACTTGTGGTTCATATAAGGAGTCAGCGTGATGCTGTTTCCGGGATAGATAAGCAGCGTCTCGTCGGGCTTTACAACACTGAGTATACCATCCATCCGCACCACGACGTCGTTTTTGTAGTCGACGGTGCCGTCTTTGTTTGTGTTGTACAGCTTTATCGCGAGCACGCCGCCTCCGCGGTTTATAATATCCTCGGTCTTGCTCACGTGATAGTGCGTTGGGAGGTACTGTCCGTCTAGCAGAAGTATCAGCTTTTCGGCGTAAGGCGTACCCACAGAGCGGTCATTCAAATCTCCGTTCCTTATGGTATACAGCACTGCGCCGAGCTTTTCAAAATTGCCCTGGCCGTAGTCGGTGATATCCCATCCCAGCATTACCTTCTGTATAATGTCGGTTTTCGCCTTGTTTTCCTTCCAGGTTTCCATGTCCCAGTACGCGAACTGAGGAAGTTTGAAGTTGTTCTTTTCGAGCAGCTTTATCGCCCACTCGACAGCAGCGTTTATCTCGGATCTTTTCATAGCGTCAACCTCTTGTCAAATATATTTTCTCTATTATAACAGAAATTGATTGATATAGCACTTCGATTGCAAGATAGCGCGCAGCCTGTCATCCAGAGTCTCCTCAAACGCTTTGTCCTCGACCTCTATTACTGCGTGCCCCTTATACCGGATGTCGGTAAGCGCCGATACAAAGCTCGCCCAGTCTATGTCACCGAGCCCCGGGATCTTTGGGGTGTGGAACTCGAGCGGCGTCGCCATTATGCCAACCCTGTCTATCTGATATGTAAGTATCTTAGCGTCTTTTATGTGTATATGGAACATCTTGTCCGCGTAGTCGTATATCGGGGCGATGTAATCCATCTGCTGCCACAGCAGGTGCGACGGGTCATAATTGAGCCCGAAGCTGTCGCTCGGAATGGCGTCGAACATATCGTCCCATATCTTCGGCGTCGTCGCAAGGTTTTTGCCGCCCGGCCATTCGTCCATAGTAAAGAACATCGGGCAGTTCTCGATAGCTATTTTAACCCCGTTGTCTTCCGCGAACCTGATGATATCCGGCCAGACCTTTTTGAACTCCTTCATGTTATCAGAAACTGAGGCGTGCTGGTCGCGCCCTATGAACGTCGTTACGGTGTCAACTCCCACCGTAGGGGCTGATGCTATTATCTTTTTTATATGCTCGATATACCTTGCGCGGTTTTCAAGGTTGGGGTCGAGAGGGTTCGGATAATACCCCAGCGCCGAGATCTCAACGTTTTTGTCTTTCAGGTACTGCTTGATGTATCCTGCCTTTTCCTTTGTCAGCGTATCAACGTCTATATGCGTTACTCCCGCGTATCTTCTTTCCGCCTTGCCCACGGGCCAGCACATGATTTCCGCGCATTTGAATCCGTTTTCAGACGCAAAATCGATGACGTATTCAAAGCTCTGGTCCGCCAGTATCGCACTTACAAATCCAAGATTCATTTCCTTAACTCCTTTATATTTAACTTAATCACGCAGCTTTTCAGCTTATATTTAAGCTTTTTATATCATTATCAGCGTGTCAGCTGACCCAGCACATCTATGGGGATATTGTTCATTACCGCATAGTTAGGGTTAACAAGCATGTTCTCTTCGAGATCAAGGCCGAAGCTTGCGCCTTCCAATACCGCGGCGTGCAGGTTGCGCGGCGACACCGAATCTCCCGCGTTGAAGACGTTTATGCCTTGTGCCTTCAGTTCGTCGAACACCTTTGTGTTAGCCCGCGTGTGGCATGTGACCACAGTATCTATCGCAAGCGTGCTGCGCTTAAAGTTTTTGTCCTGTATAACGACTTCGCCGTCCTTTATCTGGTACACCGTCGAGTTCTCGTATACAGTTACCGGGTATTTATACGGCTTCGGGTCAAGGGCTTCCGCCTCGTCCTGTTTAAAGCGCTTGCGCATGACGTACATGTGCACAACTTCGACGCTGGAGCCGAACTCCTTGCGCTCTGTGACTACGCTCACCTGCTTGCCGATAGACGCGAGAAACGCTACAGTGTCCACGGCGGCGTAATGGTCGCCCCATACGAGCACGCGCTCACCCACCTTTATCGGTTTGCGGCTGCCGGGATTGAATTCACACGACACCTTAGGGCACGCTATGACGCTCTCGAAGGTAACGGCTTTTTCCGCCCCTATGCAGTCGGGCACGTAAGACGAAGCTCCCGTAGCGTTCAGAACCGCGTCATAGTCTTTAAGGTCGTCAACCGACGGCTCGGTATAAAGCCTTACTTCTATATTAAGCTCTTTTATCTGATTCCTTATCCAGTCGGCGTACCATTTCATCTTGTCCTTGCCTGGAACCATGCAGCAGCCTAGTATCGCGCCACCGAGCTCGCCCGTCTTTTCGAATATGACGGCCTTATGGCCGCGCACGGCAGCTATCCTCGCGGCTTCCATACCCGCGGGCCCGCCGCCTGCTATAGCTATATTGAGCGGCTTCTTAGTCGCTTTAAGCTCTGAAAATTTAGTCTCTCCGCACGCCGGGTTTATCGCGCACTTTATCTCCTTCTTTGCCATCATCGACTCCTGCCAGCAGCCGGTTAGGCACGATATGCAGCGGCGTATCTGCTTTTCCTTCCCCATTCTCGCCTTTACCGGCCAGTACGGGTCGGCGAGCATCTGGCGCGAGAGGCCTACCATGTCCGTCCTGCCCTCTGCTACGATCTTCTCGCAGTACTCGGGGTTGCGCAGAGTGTGGCTTATGATGACAGGGATGTTCACGAGAGGCTTTATTCCCTCGGAAGCGAACATCGTCCAGCCCTCCTGGTACATCATAGGATCAAACCCTGCGGCCGGGCTTTCCTGAAGCGCTTGCGAAAGGTCGAGCGCGGCGACTCCGGCTTTCTCAAACTCTATGGCTACCTGCTTGCTTTCATCCAAGTGGCGGCCGCCTTCCACGAATTCGTCCACCGAGTAGCGCACCATAACCGGAAAGTCGTTGCCGCATTTCTTCTTAATTGATGCAATAATAGCGAGCGGGAAGCGCATGCGATTCTCGAAACTGCCTCCGAATCTGTCTATACGGCGGTTTAAGAGCGGGCTCATAAACTGCGAAATAAGATAGCCGTGAGCGGCGTGCAGCTCTACCGCGTCAAACCCGGCTTCCCTTACGCGCCACGCTGCTTCCGAGAACAGGTCCACCATCTCGAGCACTTCGTCCGTCGATATGGCCCGCGCCTGCTTGCCCTTCTCCTCGGCGTTCTCGTATACTATCTCGTGTCCGGCAGACCACGGCAGCTTGATGACCATGTCGTTCGTAGACATAATGCTGTAGCGCGGTATGGCGCACTGCCTGCCAGGATGCTGAAGCTGAACGGCGCACTTAGCTCCATAGCGGTGCATTGAATCGGCAAGCCTTGCGAGCCCCGGTATATAATTGTCGCCGTCCGCGACAAGGCATGTAACCGTCGGCCTTCCCGTCTTTGAATCGGGCGTCGTCGCGCCGACTATTATAAGCCCAGTGCCTCCCTTGGCAAGCTCGCTGTGATGGTGTATGTCTCTTTCGCTGACCTCTCCGTCAGAGCATGAAGAGCTAATGTCTGTCGGAACATGAACGACTCTGTTGGGTATCTCTATGTTTCCAATGCGTATAGGTGAAAACAGATGCGGGTATTTACTCATATTATCCTCCTCTATTGCTGCTTATATATTACAATATTTATCACCACTCAACTCTGGCGATTTCAGATGTTCAGCTCGTTAAGCTTGGCGGTAAGAAATCTAACTGCCATGCGTATGTCCTCGGCGCCGTTTTTGACTTCTCTTTCGATGGTAAGGAATCCGTCGTAGCCTACGTCCTTAAGAGCCTTCAGGTATGCGTCCCAGCGAACATTACCTTCGCCCAGCGGCATCTCTCTGCTCAGTTCCTTCGCTCTCATCTCCTCGAGCCCGAGCTCGGCGAACATGTGATAGAACTCTTCGGCGGGAATGTCATGCCGGCAGATGCCGTCCTTGGCGTGCGTATGGACTATTGATTTGCCTGCGGTATATACGCCTTTAACCTCGTCGTCCCTTGTCGCCATTACTATATTCGCCGGGTCGTAATTTATCGCCATGCCGGGGCCGCAGTCGTCAACGAATGCTTTAAGAGTCGTTATAAGCTCAGGGCCGGTTTCCACGGCTATGCAGCTTCCAAGCTTCGCCGCGAAATCACCCAGTTCCATACAGGCTTGCTTCATGACCGCATAGCGCGGGTGTAACTTGTCTTCCGGGACTACGCCTATATGCGTCGTGACTACATGGCAGTCAAATTCAAGCCCAAGTTCTATTGTGCGCTTTAAATACTCTATCTTCTTAGCGTTGTCCTCGGCCTTTTCGAGACCGAACCCTCCAAGCTCTCCGCAAAGCGCGACGACCTGCTGGCTGCAATCCCTCGCCGTGTCCCTTACCTGTTTTACCTTTTCCGGTGTAACGCTCATCGAGTCGAGCTCGCCCCACGCGTATACCTGCACGCCCTGAGCCCCGCAGCGCTCCGACTCGCGTATGCCTTCAATGAGCCCCACTCCAAACCAGTCGGCCAATGTTCCAATCTTCATCTTCCTACCCTCCTTCTATATTGAAAAACTACGATATTTCTTTTGATTATGATGCCATAACTCTCATAGATAAAACTCTGTATGATACTCTTGTCTTAATCCTAAGCAACAAAAACAAGGCCGGTTATATAAAACAAAATGGTTGTACCTATTAAAGCTGTTACTCCTGCCATGGCGCTTTATCCTTTGTATCTGTCTACTCTCTGATCCTCTGTCTCAGGTTTATCGTGATAATATACTGAATTGACTTGTATTATGAAAAAGAAAAGGCCTCTGCTCTTCCTTAAACAATTATATAATACCCTTAATGCCTATGCAACGATTTTTTGGTTATACCAATTCGCTTTTTTATCTTGGATATGATAATCGCGTATGGTATAATTAACTTATCAATACATTTTGTAAGGAGTTAAGGCCATGTCAAAGATTCTGAAAGTGTTAGTAATCGGCGCGCATCCCGATGACTGCGAATCCTCAGGAGGCATCGCCCTGAGGTTTGTCCGCGCAGGTCACAGCGTAAAATTCCTCTGCGCCACAAACGGTTTCTCGGGACACCAGGAGCGCATGGGCGGCGCTCTTTCACAGACGCGCTGGCAGGAAGCTCTAAGAGTTTCAAAGCTTACGGGCATAGAGGTCGAGTTCCTCGACCACAACGACGCTTATCTCACAGCGGGGCTGCCCGAGCGGATAAACATGCTCAGGGCAATACGCACGTACGCGCCTGATATAATAATCACGCACCGCCCGAACGACTATCATCCCGATCACCGCAATACTTCGATACTTGTTCAGGACTGCTCTTATCTCATACAGGTTCCCAACATATGCCCGATGACTCCCGTGCTGCGCTATCAGCCCGCGATCTTCTACATGCAGGACTGGTTCAAAAAGCCTTACCCCTTCCAGCCTGATCTTGTGTTTGACATAACGGATGTCTATGAGGACAAGATGCGCATGTGGCACCAGTATACGTCGCAGATGTACGACTGGCTACCGTGGGTCGACGGAATTACGGATGTGCCGGAGGATGACGAAGAACGGTTCCAGTGGCTCTTGAAGAGCAGGTTTGCCGCCCGCAGCAAAGACTTTGCGGATGAAAACCGCGAGCTTCTTACAGAAAAATACGGCGAGAGCGGCAAAGCGGCAAAGTATGCGGAAGGCCTTGAGATCTGCGAATACGGCGGGCATTTCAGCGAGCAGCAGCTTAAGGAATATTTCTCTTTCTGAAAAAGGACAACCGGCGCCGCTGTCAGACATCTGCCGCGGCGCTTTTTTCGTTTACCTGATCAGACTTGTCCATCCGCAGCGCCGCGAAAGCGAACAGCCCTCCTATAATACTTGTTATCAAAGGCAGCAGCATGCTTATCGTTATACTGCTTAGCGTTGCCAATGCTCCCGCGATGAGCGGCATCAATATGCGCGCCGCATACATCATAAACATGTTTACAGATGTGGGCAGCGACGTGCGCCCCGGGTATTTCACCGTTACTTCATTCATTATCATCGGCATGCACTGTCCGCTCAAGAGCCCTATCGCGCCGTATGCCGCGACAAGCGCCGCAGGGCTGCCCGCCAGTATTCCCGTTACCTGCAATATTCCTATGGTGGATACTCCTATCGCGAACAGCTTTAGCGGCCTAACCTTCAGCATAGGGGCAAAAAAGCGGCTTATCGTGCTCATCAGCCAGCTGACTGAAAGCGCGAGAGCGCCGGCAGCCCCGTTGTCTGCGTATGTGACCGTAGTGTACCTTACAACCCAAAACGCACTTACGACTTGGCATGCGGAATACATAACTGCGCCGCCCATCAGCATAAGGTTGTATTTATCCTTCAGATAGTCTTTTATCTCGGTGAGCTTCAACCGGGGCTCGTCAATGCTGGACGCGCTGAGGTGACCGCTGTCCCGCCTAGTCTGCACGATAAAAAACAGTATGGTAATACCTACAAACCCCGCAACCATAAAGTTTATATTGCGCCACCCGGTGAAGGACAAAAGCGCGTGCACCACCACAGGAGATATGAATGCCCCCACTCCGAATACACCATGCAGAGCGCCCATATACTTCGCGCTCTTCTCTTTGTTTATATCGACTATTGTGAAGTTGCAGTACGAGTCAAGCCAGCCCATTCCGGCTCCCAGAAGAGCATATGCCAGCAGCAGCACCCAAAACACCGGAGCCGCGCCGAGGCATAACAGCAGCACGCCCTGAACGGACGCGCTCAGCAGCAGCATTGTCCATTTTTTGATGCGGCCCTGCAGCAGAGGCACGGTTATAAGCGCTAAAAGTCCGCCTACGTTTATAAAACTGCTCATCATTCCGAGCTCCATGTCTGTCAGGCCAAAATCTAATTTTATGCCGTTGGTAAAGAGGCTGGGAGTACTCATAACGAATGAATACCCGAATATCAGCACCAGAATAGAGAGCGTAAATCTTCTTGCTTGTTTTTGTTCCATTATTTTACCCTTAATTTCATATTAATCAGCGTTTTTGCAAAAAAACGACCCGGCCCGTGTCCGGGGCGGGTCGCTATTGCTTCAGCCGGGCCAATACTTTAATGCAAATATCAGCAGTCTATTGACGCACCGCTTTTTGTCTGTTGTAGATTATGAGGAGCAATATCATAACGATACCTCTCGTGACATTTTGCGTATCCTGACTCATGTTCATAAGCGTCAGCGCGTTGTCGAGCACTACCATAAGCATCGAGCCCGCGATGCTTCCGGCATACGTCCCCACGCCGCCCGAGAAAGCCGTGCCGCCGACGATAACCGCGATGAGCGAGTTAAACGCGTACTTGTCGAATATCTGACACCTCGCGGTCTGCATATACGCTGCTCCCAGCATTCCGGCAAACGCGCACAGAAGGCCCGACAGCACGTATGAAACAACCTTTATCTTGTTTACGTTAACGCCGTTCAGCTTGGCCGCATTCGGGTTTGAGCCAACCAGAAACAACTGCCTGCCGAACGTGGACCTGTTGAGCAGGAAAAACACAAGCGGCCACACAATCATCGCGTATATTACGATCATTGGGACCCATCCTATAATGGGAGTCTCGATGCCGAATATCTTGGTATGTATCGTGTCCGAGAATGTTTTTGAAGCATATCCGCTCGGAGTCCCCTGCGTAAGCACGTATTGCATTCTCGTGACGATATTGCTTACCGCCATGGTAAGTATCATGGGCGGAAGGTTTATCTTCGTAGTTACTATACCGTTTATGAGCCCGATAATAAGACCGATGCCCATCGCAAGACCGAAGACTATAAGGAACTTGCCTTCCTGTCCGTTCATTATGTATGTTGTGAGTATTGCCGTGCTCGACATTACAGCGCCCACGGTAAAATCGAGTCCGCCTCCCACCAGGACTATCGTCTGTCCTGCCGATGCGATGCTCAATAGTATCGTAAGTATCAAAACAGAGCTTAATGTATTTGTAACGTTCATTCCGGGCGTTAACAGCCAGGTTATCAAAAGAACCAGAAAAGCTATTATGAACGTGACTCTCGCGGAGCTGCTTTTAATAAAAACCCCTATATGCTGACCGAACGTCATCTTTCTGCTGGCTTCATTTAACACACTTCTCACCCCTCTTAAACTGTCTTACAATGACCTGCTTCAACGCTTCTCTTTGTCCCTTCGACGTGACTATAGTCATCATCAATCCAAGGAACACAATGACGTCGGACATCAGGTTCTGCCAGTATGATGTGGCTATAAATCCCGGAATCAATCCCGGCAATACCTTTGTGAAGAAAAAGAATGCCGCGTTTTGTATGAGCACAAGGAATCCGGCGCCGAACAGCGCACAGCTGAGCGAGCCCCATCCGCCGAATCCGAGCCCTCCTATTATGCACGCCGCCAGCGAGCGCAATCCGTAATCCTCGGCCTGCAGAGGGTTGCCCGAAGCAGTCATGAGCGTAAGGCATATGCCTCCTATACCAACGATAACGCCTTTGATAAGGAACGATTTTATCTTGGTGGCTGTGGGGTTTATGCCTGCCGCGAAGGCGTTGCGCGGATTAATGCCCACGGCGTAGATATGCTTTCCGAACCGCGTTCGCTTCAGGTATAGCCAGAATAAAAACACAGCCAGTATTATCAGCGCCGATACCGGTATCACACCTCCAAGCAGCGAATCATAGGCCTTGTAAATCTCGGTAGGCACTTTGCCCTGCGGAGAGCTCATTATCATAACATTAACGCCTTTTATTATGTAAATGAGAGAAAAACTCGCAAGCAGTTCGGGCAGCCTCAGCACCGCTACAAGGAACGAGCATAAAGCGGATACGGCTACCGCCGCCAGTATGCCTAAAAGCCATCCCGCGTATATGGGCACTCCCCATTCCTGAGGCACCATTATTGCAATAACATTTACAAGAGCGAGCTGTATTCCTATGGAAATGTCGAGTGTTCCCGAAATAAGCAGCAACCCCTGCGCCATCGCTACAAGTATCAACGGAGCGTTTTTGGAGAATATGGTATTCAGGCTTTTTAAACTGAAGAAATCGAATCCCTGAGTTATTACGCTGAGTATTACTGCAAAGAGAAACAGCACGAACCCCGTAAATGCGGGAGTGCGCCTGAATCGTTTAAAGGAATTTGAAAAGTTAACCAACGTGTCATTCATGCCAGTTTCTCCTCCTTCTCGGTTGACTTGTGCGTAGTCGTCATTCCCATCTGAGCGGCTACGAGGCGCTCTAGCGTCTTGCTGGTGCCCGAGAGCACCCCGCTTACCTTGCCTTCATAAAACACATAGATACGGTCGGCTATCGCCAGCAGTTCCTCATTCTCGCTCGAAGAGTAGACTATAGTCATATCTCCCTTTCTCGCGCACTCGCGAAGTATGTTGTGTATCTCCTCGCGCGAGTGTATGTCTACGCCCTTAGTCGGGTCATCAAGCAGCAGCAGATCGGGGTTCATCGCTATCCATCTGGCGACTACGAGCTTTTGCTGGTTGCCGCCCGAGAGCGAACTCGCGGCATGCTTTATCGCTCCTACCTTTATGTTGTATTTGTCTATAGCGTTCTGCGCGAAATTTCTCATCTCTTTACCGCTTATATATCTGAAGAGATGGCCTTTCGTCGTCTTTCCGGCATATATGTTTTCGCCTACCGAGCGGACGGCAAATATAGCTTCTTTATTGCGGTCTCCCGATATAAATCCCATACCTTTTCTTACGGCTTCCGAAGGGGCTTTAAACTTTGCCTTCTTGCCTTTGAACTTAATTGTTCCTCCTTCAATTGGAGTCTCTCCCAGCACGGCGCGTATAAACTCAGGCTGGCCCTGCCCTTCAAGCCCGGCAATGCCTATGATCTCTCCCTTATATGCCTTAAACGATATATCCTTGACCTTTGGGAATATCTCCATGTTTTCAACTTCAAGCACAGGCTCTCCGCTTACCTCATGCTGTTCTTCGGCAGAATGGGCATTAGTATCAGGCTTCTTTCCGGTCATGTTATAGACTATATCGTTAAGCGTCAGATCCTTAGCGCTGAATTCCGCGACCGTCTCTCCGCTTCGCATGATATTGACATTATCGCAGATCTCAAAAACCTCATTTATCCTGTGTGTAACAAATACTATGGCTACGCCCTGGCTCTTCAGCTCTTTGAGTATATTGAACAATACCGGTATCTCGTTATGATGCAGCGGCGCCGTGACCTCGTCAAGAAGCAGCAGCCTCGGCTTTAAATAAACGGCTTTTGCGACTTCAACAAGGCTCTGAGTAGAAGGCACGAGGGTAGTTACGTAAGCATTGAGGTCGCAGTCTATATTGAATTTTCCGAGCAGTTCTTTGACATCATTGACGCTCTTTTTGCGGTCTATCATACCGAATTTGCCTTTTGGCTCATTTCCCAGAACGATATTGTCTATCACGCTCATCGTGGGCGCAAGGCTCAGGTCCTGAAAAGCCGTGGCAACCCCAAGCTTATGCGAATCCTGACTTGAGTTAATGCTGACAGGCTTTCCGTCAAACAATATCTCACCTGCGTTGGGCTTTACAAGCCCTGCCAGTATTTTTACCATTGTTGACTTGCCGGATCCATTGGAACCTAGCAATGCTGTTATCTCTCCCGGCTTTACTGTAAGCGAAGCCCCTTTGAGAGCTACAACTGCGTCGAACCTTTTTTCAATTCTACGCATCTCAAACAAAATCAGTCACCTCCACATTTATTATATAAAAATGGTATAACCCGTTGATAGTACACAGAGCTTTATATTGTTTATTCTGTTAAAGTCCATTCTCCGGAATTATACCATATAACAGCTGCTGCACCAATAGCGGTGATGCCCTGACAAAACAAATTTTTATGCTGTTTCTCTGTATTTTGTCACCGCATAACGCCATACTTGCCAACACAGGTATATACCTTTAACGCTTGCCGGACTCTGACAATGCATATAGGTTATGCGCTCCGATCCCCCGATCAAAACCCTTCCAGAAACCTGTCCACGACGAGCTGCCTGAATTCCGGCGACAGTGATACAAAATATGCCGTGAACCCCGTGACGCGCACCACAAGGTCTGGATACTCGTCCGGGTTACTGTTCGCCGCAAGCAGTTTTTTGCCGTCAAGCACGTTTATATTTATCAGCGTGCCTCCCATGTCAAAATGGGTCTTTATAAGCCGGAGCACACGCTTTACTCCGCCCTCTTCAACAGACATCTTAGGATCGAACTCAAGCTGCAGCGGAGCGCTGTTGCCGTAGCCCGGCTGCGCCATCGCTATACCGGTGGCCTGAGCGGTGGTCGCGCCGTCCCTGCGAAAGCCGGGATTGGGGTTAGCCCCGTGAGAAACGGGCTTTCCTGCTCTGCGTCCGTTGGGCGTCGCTCCTACGGTCTTGCCGAGCACTATAGTATTGCTCCACGAGAACCATCCGGGTACGAACCTTCTGCCCTTAGGCATAGGCTGGTTGTGCACTATGTCAGAAAACGTTTCTGTAAGCCACTTTGCCCACTCGTCGCCCAGAGAGCCCCCCTGGCAGTATCGCTCTGAGCTTTGCAGCATGAGCCTCAGTCGCTCTCCCTGCACTCCTTCAAAGTCGGTTTTAAGCGCGCTGGTAACCTCTTCCCACGTGGTGCGTTTCTCCAGTTCTATCCTTTGCCTCAGCGCCGCGAACGAATCCGCCACAACGGCAAGGCCCGCTCCGTCAAGGCCTATTGTTCCCAGTCTCGGGCACTGCGTAATATCGAGCCCCTTCTCTATGGTGTCGTACATCATAAGGTTAATAACAAGCTCGGGGAGCATCTTGTGCTGGTGCTCAAGGTGAAAATTTACCCCATGGGCAACCGTTTCCACGGCTATCTTGAGGTGCTTTTTAAAAACCTCTTTAAGCTTCTGCGTCGACGGCTCGCCCGAGTCCATCATGTCGTAATAAGAGACCTCAAATATCTTTGCAAGATTCACTTTCAGGCAGTCGTTCATCGGGAATTCGGCTCCCGGTGCCGCTACCCAGTTGCAGCCAACAGCTATACGGCTTCTCGCGGTCTTCTCGTCATAGCCGTTTTTCATATAGCCTCTTACAAGTGACAAGTCTCCGCAGAACCTCGGCCATCCGTTCCCGTCTATGAAGAGATACTCTACCGCTTTCTCAAGATACGCTTCGTCAACGTTTGGGTGAACCCGCACCGTAAGATTAGCGGAGGCATTGAGCATATGGGCGGCTTCGAGCACCAACCAGCTTAACCTGCACGTCTGGTCACGGCCCTCGTCGTCAACCCCCGAAAGCTGATAATAGTGCGTTTCCACAAGCAAAAGGTTGGCCAGTATAAACCGCGCGATATTGTCGTCGATAGTTCCCTGAGCTATGTCATTTTCATAATACGGGGTGAGTATGACGTCGAGCTGGCAGCCCGCGCCGTCCCTGTCGTATATGCGTGTTACAATGTTGTACCACGCTATCCACTGGCAAGCCTCGAGAAATGTCTTCGGAGGCTCGTTTATGATATTGCGGTTCGCTTCGAGCATCATCCCCAGCGTCTGTGACAGCTCAGGCCGCGTTTCTTCGTTTATCCGCTTCTCTATATCGTCGATATGCCTTTGGATGAACCGCTGTATAGCGATCACTGCCGTTTCTTCGGCATCATAGAACTCCCGCGCGTCGGGGTTGAGATTGCGGTATTTTCGTATCTTCTCAAGCAGGCCGCCAAAACCAAGTTTGAGCCCGATACTAAAATCCGGGGCGCAATGCGAATCCGAGCCTATGCCGTGCACGATATCGTATTTCTTGTGGACAGTCTTCAAATGGTCGTACGGAAACCTTTTCTCGTCCCAGACGCCCGCCCTCATCCTGTACTCGGTAAGCATCTTGCGCCAGCGTCCGCAGAGTATCTCAAGCGGATCTACATAGACGGGATGCGCGTCGAGCAATGCAGCGAAGTTCTCGGCGCACGCCGCGTATCCGTGTATGCCTCCGTCCGGGAAATTGGGCTTCGGGGTAAATGAAAAATCATCGGGAACAGGCACCGTGCCGTAGTCGTCGGCGTCCATATAGCCCTGCTGCTCCCTCTTTTTTAATGTGTGCTGTATCTTCTTTTCACGAAGCATCTGCATACGCCGCTCAAACGTTAACGCTTCCATGCTAAACCTCACTGAAAGTACTTAATCTCTATTATATTGCCGGCTTGCTGTACGTATGGCCGTTTATCATTACCCACACGCCGTTTTGCGCGGCCGTGTCCGCAAGCAGCTCCATCTTTGCCTTCGAGGGCGTTTCAAACGTTCTCATATTAAGCCCCAGCGCTTTTGCCTTGTCTACACCCAGCGGGTGATATGAGAGCAGTTCGTAATACTTAAGATTGGGCAGTGTAGCAGCGAACGCAGCTATCCTGCCTATAACCTCGGGCCTGTCGTTAACATCCGGTATGACCGGGGTCCGAAGTATGGTCGCAAGTTTCAGTTCCGCCGCCTGCCAGAGGTTTTCTTTCACAAAGCCGTTGCCCATACCCGTCCATCTCTTGTGCTGCTCCGAGTCCCAAAGCTTAAGATCGGCCATAAGAAGGTCTATTCTTTCAAGCACAGGCCGCACCGTGTCAGGAGGAAAGCACAGATTGCTTTCGAGGCCTACGTTTATCCCTTTTTCCTTACACGCATCTATAAGCGCGAGCGCAAAATCCTTCTGGCAAAGAGGCTCTCCCCCCGAGATGGTTATCCCTCCGTCGTCGGCGTAATACGGCATATCCTGCTCGATGTCCTTTAAAACATCTTTAACGCTCATTTCTTTTCCGGCTGTGACCCGGGCACCCGAAAAACAGCCTTTATCGCACTGCCCGCAGCCTATGCATTTTTCGGGATACAGCATTTCCTGCGGCTCGTAAGCGATAGTTTCCGGGTTGTGGCACCACTCGCATTTGAGCTGGCACCCCTTGAAAAACACCGTTGTGCGAAGGCCCGGCCCGTCGTGCACGGAGCATCGCTGTATGTCCGCGATAATACCTTTTATGTCCGCCATCAGCCTATCTCCCAGCCGGCATCCCTTATGACTTCGAGCTTCCCGCTTACAGCCGAGCGCACTCCGGCGTCGAGTATCGCGAGCACCTCGATGTTTTCATCTATGTCCAAAAAGCTCGGCAGAGGCTCTCCCGTTTCAAGATGATGGGAGACCGCGGCGGTAACATTGCGCCTGTGCGGAAGCGGCATCAGCGGTGGCAAAGACGTTTCGTTTCCGTAAAAATCGTTTATCTTGACTACGACGCCGCCCTCCTCTGTCACACAGTATGCCCTGCCTTCCGAGCCGAAAAGCTCAGGGCCCATAGGAGCGGCACCAGCCGGAACCGTCCACGAGCCTTCTATAACCGCGAGACAGTCGGGATAGCTTACGAGCATAGCCGCGTTGTCATCAGCGTCGGCCCATTGGCTGTTCGTGTTGCAGCGCATACCCATTACCGCGGTGGCTTTGCGACCGATGAGCCAGTTGCACGACATTGCGCCGTAACAGCAAAAATCGAGCATTGCCCCGCCGCCGACGCTAGAATTGTGCCACCATGTGCCTGCCTTTTCCTCGGGCGTCGTCTTGTCGGACGTCTCTTCAACCCTTGGGTGGCGCACGCCTCGTCCAAGCGGCCCCGGGTGACCTACTAGCTGGCGCATTTTCAGCAGCTTTCCTATACGCCCCTCGTCGAGTATCTGCTTATACTGCTCCATAAAAGGCATCCACGCGAGAGGCCAGTTGACGAGCAGTTTACCTCCCGTCTGTTTCGCCGTGCGGTACATCTTGAGACCCTCTGAAAGGCCCGTCGCCATGGGTTTTTCCATGCTCGTGACTATACCGCGCTTCACGCATTCGGCAAACACCTCGACGTGCAGCGGAGTCTCCGTTGTAACAAACGCCACGTCGGGCTTTACTTCATCAAGCATGCTTATATAATCCGGGTAAAAGGGAACGCCGACTCGCTTCGTTATATAGTCGAGATTCCATTTGCGCGTAAACGGCGCGCTGCCCGGATGCTCTTTTATAAGCGGCTCGGTATCCGCTATACCTTTAAGGTCTATCTGCGGGTTGTCCCTGCAGTCCCAAGCCATATACAGCGAGTGCATATGCGCCGCTCCGATTATGACTGCCTTAAAAATCTTAGCCATACTGTGCCTCTCCCTATTTCACGACTTCTTCGGCGCGCACCTCACGCCCTTCTTTTGCGGATATGTAGAAGGCGTCGATAATCGCGGCAACATTCAGCGTCTCCTCTGGCTGAACGGGCAGTGTACCGCCGCCCAGCAGGTAGTTAACGGCGTCCTCCATCAAATAATAATGTCCCGAGAAATCTTTGCCCTCATATTTTCCCTGTTTGAATATTCTAGGCTTAATGTCTGCCTGATAGCGGCCCATAGTTGAGTATATTTCCATTTTGGGTATCGCAAGGCCAGCCTTGCTTCCCGCGATGCTCATGTTGAATTCGTTAGGAAGATTTACCGCCCAGGATATCTTGAAGTTAACTCTTATACCTCCGGCAAGCCGTATGGAACCCGCGGCAAACTCTTCGACCTCAAATTCCTCAGGCGAAAACTCTCGCGCGTTGAAAACTCCCGCAGGAGCTCCGCTTTCGGCGAGGCTCGTAACGATGTTGCTTTCGCTGCTGCCGATATATGAAGCCGTGCTTCCGCTTATCGCCTCAAAAGCCGGATTGCCCATTATCCACAGCAGAGAGTCAATCATATGAACGCCGAGATCGCAGAACGCCCCTCCGCCGTTTGTTTCAAGAAGGTGGAATGTTCCCCACTTGGGAATGCCCCTGCGCCTGATAAGGTTTACCTCTGAGTAATACAGCTTGCCGAAGTCACCCGCGTCGGCGAGTTCTCTCGCCACGCTGAACTCATCCATATAGCGCAGCGTCTGACACGCGAACAGCAGCCTTCCCTTCTGTTTCGCGAGATCAAACAGCTCTTTTGTATCCTTGTATGTCAAGGCCAGAGGTTTTTCGCACGCAACGTTAGCTCCGAGCTCAAGCGCCATCGCCGCAAGATACTTATGTGAAGCATTAGGCGTGCATACCGATACCAGATCCGGTCTTAACTCCTCCAGCATCTTCTTTGCGTCTTTATAGTAGTGAGGAATGCCGAAGCGCTCGGCAGTCGCCTTAGCTACCGCTTCGTTCATATCGCATACGGCCAGAAGCTCGACCTTGTCTTTAAGATTTAAATACGCCGGGATATGCGCCTTGTTTGCTATCATTCCTGCGCTTATAACTGCAGCCGTGAGCTTATTATCCTTCATTTTTCCTCTCCTCCAATATAGTAGATCTATTGCCGACGTTCCTTGTTGCCCTGTTAGCTTAAGCCTTGCGGGCATTCGTATATCGGCCCTAAAACATCATCGCTATTTTGGGTTCTCCGTATATATGCGCTCGGTCAGCGAGATTCGCTGACCGAGCTTTGCCGTTGCTTATTTGCTTATTGTATTACTTGAAGAACTCGTTCCTTACTTCATCTATGGTGAGCCAGTAAGTTATCGTGCTGCCCGGAGCTGTGCTCTCGGCCAATTCGCGGTGCTCTTCCTGATTCTCATACGTGTACCATATCTTGGAGGGAAGGAAAATGCTGTTATACTCGGGATTGCTGTAGATGCCTTCCTTTAGCTCGTATCCGAGAATCTGGTTGAGTCCGAAGTTAAGAGCGGATCCGCCAACGCCCGGTGGGTTGCTGACTACGATATAAGGAAGTACTTCACTTTCCGCGTTGATTCTGAGCATCTGCTGCATGAATTCGCCCGAATCGCCAAAGCCGATAGCCTTCGGCCACGGTGTTCCCGTAGCTTCATAGGCCTGTATGACAGCTTCCGCACCCTGCGATATCAGAACGCCGTCAAACTCTATTCCTGAGTTGAGTATCTCGGTCATTATCTGCTTAGCTTTAACGGTATCCCAGTCATGGTTCGCGCGCTGTACAACATCAAGGCCTTTTTCCTCGATGCCCTTGTCAAATCCGGCTTCCCTCTGCTCGTTAGCGGCGTTTCCGTCTATAGCGTTGATCATTACGACCTTAGCACCGGATCCCAAAACGTCTCCTACATATGTAGCGGATTTGTACCCGAGGTAATACTGATCCGTAGCGATGTTCAGTATCTTGTCGGAATAATATTCGCAGTCACAGTTGATGTACGTGATGCCGGCGTCAAGAGCTTTTTCAATGATCGGATCGAGTCCGGTCGGCGCAACGGGGTTGACGAGTATAATGTCATATCCCGCGTTGACGGCCTGCTCGAGCTGTTGAGACTCAGTCGCCGCGTCCCAGTTTGAAACCGACGACGTATAGCTTACGTTCAAGCCATACTCAGCAGCGGCGGCAGCGGCTTCTTTAATGTTGTCTTCATAAACCACGCGGTAGGCGTTGCCCTCGATGACAGCGTTCTGTGACAACAGTTTGATATCTCTTGTCGTCTCGCCCGGCGTCTCCGGCTGTACCGGCGCTTCTGCCGTAGGATCAGTTGCAGGCTCTTTGGTCGCCGTCTGCGGCGCATCGGTGCAGCCTACGAGCGCGATCACCAACATGCATACAACCAACAGTGCTACTACATATTTGTTCATCATTTCTCCTCCTTTTTTTATAACCAAAGCATTACGCTTCGATTTGCCTTTGTTCTTTCTTTCGCATTCACAGCATATTAATATGCCGTTGACGCGCGCCGAATACTCTTGATTACGCGTTGTCAACAAGATTGCGGAAATACTTCTGCGCAAGCCTTATCTGGTCTTCGATGTAATCGTTATACCCGAGAACCTTGCCGTTCTGGAACGGCATATGGCAGAACTCAAAGTTGATATAACCCTTATACCCTATTTCTTTTAACGTCTTTATAAACACCGGATAGTTTGTAAGAACGGGCTGTATGTTGCGGTCTATTGTTATCATGTGGACCGAGCCGTCCTTGTCCTCTGCAAACTCGGCGTTCGCGTGAGAGATCATCTGAAGGTCGCCTACATCGCGCACAGCCTGCGCAACATACTCGTCGCTCTGCATTTCAGGCGTCCAGCCGAGGCAGGGCACGTCGAACGCGCACTTGAAGTAAGGCGAATCGACCCATTTTACAAAGTCGAGCATATCATGGTACGTGTGTATGATTGGATGATGGTTTTGAAGCGCGAGCACTACGCCGGCGTCTTGTGCCCACATACAGCATTCCTTAAAGCATTCTACGGCGCGCATGCGCATCTCATAGTCAAGCGCCTCGAAATATGACGTGTTTCTGGCGGTTATCTCATATGTGGCGACGCCGTCTCTCATTACTATTCCGCGCCACGCGACAAACAGACGTAAAACTGGCGCTCCAAGCTCTTTGGCGACTCTTATCTGTTCCCTGACCATCAGCAGTTCGTTTTCGATCTGTTCCGGTATCGGCGAAACAAAGTTGTTGTTTGCGGCAACGCCCGACATCTCGAGCCCCTGACTTTCCACATAAGACTTGATCTCACGGCAGCGTTTTGCGTCCAAGTCTATAGGAGAACCATGGGGACGCTTCAAATCGATCTCGACACCTTCATAACCGAATTTTTTGGCGGTATCGACAAACTCTTCTACTGTAAGAGCGGGCCTATCCTTGAACCATGTGCCTGAGCACGATATTGAATACAGTCCTACTTTCATGTTGTGTACCCTCCCATATTATTTTGAGATTATAGATTTTCCATGGATTTTGTTTTGTCATTATGAGCGTTGATTTTTACATTAATACCATTCGGTACCATCCAAAACGCTGCAGCGCTGTTTTAGTAAATTGATTCTATCATTCATGCGTACAAGTTGTCAATGGTATAACCACTTAAATATTGCCGTAGATCATGTATATTTTCGGATGCAGATATGCCGGTAAATTGATATTGGTTTCCAAACAATTTGTAAACTCGAGAGGCCTGTTTGTGTTTTCTATTGTGCGGCAAAGTCAAGTATGGTAACATATGATTCGCTGAAGGGCAGGCAAAAACTATTGTAGTTTGGGTCAGCAGCACCTGTTTTTCTAGCTTATCTAGCGGATTTCTGACCATCATTCAGGCCTTGCGGCGCAATTATACCCTAGGGTTTATATTTTTTATTAAAAATAAAGTCGGTAATGTAAAGAAACGAGGTGTTCGCTACATTGATAGAAGTTGCTGGTCTAACAAAACACTACGGAGACAAGCTTGCGCTTTCGGATGTAAGCTTCAATGTTAAGAGCGGAGAGATCTTAGGGCTTCTCGGGCTCAACGGCGCGGGCAAATCAACTATTATGAATATTATAACCGGCTATATTGGTGTAACCACCGGAACGGTCACTATAGACGGGCATGACGTATTCAGGGAGCCTCTCGATGCAAAAAAAGCAATAGGATATCTCCCGGAGCATTTCGTATTCTACAGCGACATGCGGGTCAGCGAATACCTTGATTTTATATGCGACCTTAAAAAAATAAACCAGAACCGCAGCGTTCATATCAAAGACATATATGAAAAAGTGGGTATTACGCATATTGCGGGGCGCATGGTACGCAACCTTTCAAAGGGCTACCGGCAGCGCGTCGGTCTTGCTCAGGCGCTCATAGGCAATCCCAAAGTTCTCATACTTGACGAGCCTACCGTCGGCCTTGACCCTTCCCAGATTGTCGAGATACGCTCAGTGATAAAAGAAATAGGCAAAACCAGCACGGTCATATTTTCATCTCATATACTTTCCGAAGTGCAGAATATATGCACAAGGGTGATAATGCTTCACCAGGGAAGGCTTGTTACAGATGATACCCCCGATAACTTAAGCCGTACTACGGCTTCGTCCGGCCGCGTGACCGCATTGATACAGGGAGACAAAGAAGACGTTATAACGGCGCTTGAGGCGATACCCGCGATAAATCCGGTTACCGTTCTTTCCGAGAAAGAAAACGGTTCGCATGAATATGCAATTGAAAGCGCGGACGGCCGGGATATAAGGGCGGATGTATTCCGCGCACTTGCAAAGGCTGATCTGCCTTTGCTTTATACGCACAGCAACGAGTTCTCGCTTGAAGACATATTCCTCAATCTTGTTAAGCAGCAAAACTCGGCTGAAGGCACAAAAGGAGGAAAATAGGCATGTGGGCTATACTTAAGCGTGAAAGCAGAGCGTATTACAGAACCCCTCAGGGCTTTGTCATCATCGCCGCGCTTTTCTTCTTCTCGGGCTATTTCTTCTTTACGTTTAACCTCGGGCTTAATACCACCGATATGAGCAAAGTGTTTTCCGAGCTGTTCTCGGTCGTTCTCTTTGTTGTGCCGATACTGACGATGCGGCTCTTCAGCGAGGACAAGCGTCTTAAAATAGACCAGCAGCTACTTACGTCTCCCGTCACGCGCACGGGCATAGTCTTGGGCAAGTTCCTGGCCGCAGTCGGAGTGTACTTCACCGCGATAATGTCGACGCTCATCGCGGCGCTGGTAATGTCGTTTTTCGGGCGCCCCGACTGGCCTGTCATCATAGGCAACTTCGCCGGGCTGTTCCTTCTCGGCGTAACGCTGATAGCCATCTGCTCCTTCCTGTCTTCGCTTACAGAAAGCCAGGTCATCGCCGCGGTATCGAGCTTTGTAGTAAGCCTGTTTCTGTTCGTTATCGATCACCTGGTATATTCCGTAAAGAGTGTTTTTCTTCAGGAGCTGCTCTGGAATATGTCGTTCAACCGGCGGTATATCCCTTTTACATTCGGCGTCTTCGAGATACAAAACGTGATCTTTTTCTTAAGCGTGAGCGCGATGTTCCTTTGCTTTACGATAGCGGTGCTCGACAGAAAGAGATGGAGCTGACGAGGTGCTTATGAAAACTGTATCTGATATTAAAAAGTCAAATAAGGACGTATATAAAAAGCAGGGACGAAGGGTGCTGCTCGCTGTGCTGCTTCTCCTTCTCGTCGCCGGCATTTACCTTATCAACGCGGTAGCGTATCGGCTTAGCCAGCGCTATCCGTTGAGCATTGACCTTACGGCAAACGCCGTCTATGAGGTAGGCAAGGAAACGAAGACGCTTCTTGGCGCTCTCGATAAGGATATTGAAATATATATTTTAAACCGGCCGGACGTATACGGCAACAATTCTTACTTTTTGCAGATGAAGCATATCATCGAACAGTATCCCAAGCTGTCTTCAAACATAAGTCTTTCGTATGTCGACTTCGCGTACGATCCTACGTTTGCCTCAAGATACCCAGACCTTTCCCTTCGTCAGGGAGACATACTTGTAGTGCGCGGCGACAAGGTAAGGCAGCTTCACAACTTCGAGATGTTCAATTATACGTACAATACGGAAGGGAATCTCGAGATAGTATCTTCACGCACGGAAGAGGCGCTTACTTCATCGCTGCTCTATGTGCTCAGCGACGACCAGCTAAAGGCCGCCGTGCTGACCGGCAACAGCGTCGCCGATATGAGCGCTTTTTCAAAACTGCTTACCGACAACAACTTAGTCGTGTCCAATATCAATATAGCTACGGACCCGCTTGATGACACATATGATATCGCCATGCTGCTGGCTCCGCAGGTTGACCTCTCAGAGGACGCCCTGAGAAAGCTCGGAGATTTTCTCTATAACCGAGGCAGATACGGCAAGATGCTTATATACACCGCGGACGCCTCACAGCTGCCCATGCCCGGCGTGAATACGTTCCTTGCGGAGTGGGGCATAGCCGTAGGGGACGGCGCGGTGTTTGAAACAAAAGACACCCGCACATACCAGAGGCAGCCGTTCTATCCAGTTGCAGACCATATAAACGAAAAGTACAAAGGTATGCTCAAGGATACCTCCATGCCTGTGCTGATGCCCATCTCGCGCCCGCTGCAGCAGCTGTTTGACGTAAAGGGCAGCATCTCTACAGAGATACTGCTTTCGTTCGGGGCAACGAGCGCGGTCGCTCCGACCGACGCGGGCAGCGATTTTACACCCGACAAGGCGGAACAGCGCGGGCCTATTCCCGCGGCTGTAATGTCCGCAAAGAAGATCTACGACAGCAGCGGTCTGCTTCAGGGAAAGTCGCAGGTGTTGGTGTTGTCGTCGACTGCAATGCTCGACTCGTTCTGCATACAGAATACCTCTCTTGCCAACAGCGCCTATATGCTGAACCTTTTAAACGACGTCTTTGAGCGAAAGGATACCGTTAATATAGAGCCGAAATCCCTCACCGGAAGGACGCTTACGATAACGACTGCCGACGCGGGCACCATAGGCCTCATAATGGCGGGTTTGATACCGCTGCTCATACTTGCTTCGGGTATAACCATCTGGCTTATAAGGAGGCATAAGTAACGATGTCCAAACAGGTAAGGCTTGTTATCATTGCCGCTGCGCTCGTGGCGATGCTTGCTTGCGCGGCGCTGCTTCTTGCGCCGCCCGCCGAAGGCGATGACCCTCTCGTGTTCCGCAGCTCCGCCGCTTCGGATATTGCAAGCATCCGCATCAATAACGCTTACGGCACGTTCAGTATATACGCCGAAGGAGAAGGATACGTTCCCGGAGATATACCGCCCTATATCGTAGACATCGAAAAGTTTTACAGCCTAATGACATATTGCGGCGCCGTCAGCGCCAGGCAGGTGGTCGACCGGTCGCCCGAAGACCTGTCTCTTTACGGTCTTGATGCCCCCGCTGCTTCTGTCTCAGTCGTATACAGCGACGAAGAAATGCTCAGATTTTATATAGGCGATCAGGAGCGCCTGACGGGAAGCTATTATCTTAGCGTGGAAGGCCTCGAGCCTGTGTATCTAATAGACGGGCAGCGCAGCTCATTGTTCCTCGTCCCCAAAAAGGATTTCGTAAACAGGATGATTACTCCCCAGCTTCAGATGTCGTCTCCCTTCTCGGCCATACGCGACGTTAAGTTTACAGGCGGGCCTTTGAGTGAGCCCGTTACGCTGAAGGCCGTCACGGGCGACGACGCTGAGATATCGCGCCTTGCCGTGTCGTTCGGCGCTGTGACCCATCTCGTTATGGGGCACGGCGTTTACGAGTTTGACCAGACGTACGGCGTGGGGCTGTTCAGCTCGCTGCTGGGCATAACCGCTAACGATATAGAAGGTTATAACCTGACGCCCGATGAAATAGCCGGTTTCGGGTTCAACGACCCATTTATGCAGGTGGAATTTGACCTTAAAAACGGGATAGACGCGCCTGTGGTACATTATTCGCTTAAGCTTATACAAAAAGGCGAGCTTTATTATATGACGTGCAACGACAACGGCGTCATCTATGAGGTTCCAAGGCCTTTGTTCGCCGATATAGAGTACGGCAGGCTGCCTGTGCGCTTCTTTCTCTCACCCATGCTGATGGATGTTTCAAAGGTTGAGCTTGTTACATGGGGGCAGACGTACATGTTCGAGATAACCGGCGGCACAAAAGACCGGGCCGTAACCATGAACGGCGAGACTCTTGATACTGAGAGGTTTTATAAGTTTTATGAGCTTATAACGAGCGCCGCGCACGACGGCACCATGTTCGAGGCCGTCGATCCGCAGGGCGAAGCGCTACTGACGCTCAAGTACCACTACCTCGACGAGCAAAAATCCCCCGACGTAATGAAGCTCTATAAGGGAGACACTCTTCGTGACTTCGTTGAGATAAACGGTGTAACGGAGTTCGCTATGCTCGAAACGTTTTTAACGCGAGTTCAGGACGCAGTAAAAATACTTCAGACAACCGAGCCGATAGAGATCAAATGGTGATGCTTCTATACTAGATTGACATAAAGAAACCAGATATCTTATCGGGCATCTGGTTTTTTATTCCCGAAATTTATTACAGATAGCTGAGACCGATGAGCCCGATGCCCTTCAGCGCGGCATTGTCTATTTTCTTTATACTGACGTAAACGCCTTTTTCCCGGAGCCATTCGTTCATAAGGCGCTCGATACCTCTTTTGAGACCTTTAAGCGTATAATATGTTGTGCCTTCGGCGATAACGCAAATCGGCCTTTCACTGCTCGTTCCTTTTCCTGTTTTCAGAGCCGCGCCCGCTATCTCAAGGGCAATAAGCTTTGCTCCCCGCCTGACTATAGTCTCGGCCGCCGTATACAAAAACGCGCGGTCAGAGTCCGAAGCGCACATATTAGAATACTCACCCTCGTAAGGGTCCGAAAGAAAGCCGCTCATCGTTATAGTGTCCATCATAGCGCCGCTCGATATGGTTTTCTTCAGCTCTTTTGACAGCAGCCCGTCTATGGCGGCCTGCTTGACTGTCAGCCAGAACAGATTGCCAACGTATCTTCCGCTTATCATCTTTTCGAGAGGAGCGGTGCCCGGTGCGTCCGTCGTCTTGTCAAGCACGTGGTCCAATTCCCCCCTGCTTATAGGGTCAAACTCAGCCGACTCTACGTTTATAAACATACACCGTTCCTGTGCGTCCGAGACCTTGCCTATGTTTTTTGTCTCCTCGATGTAACAGGTGTTTGTGCCCGTGCCCATTACGAGGCCTATAAAGCTGTCGTAATCGTCAAACCTGTCCGCCATGCAGCCCGCTACTCCCACGGTATCGTTGAGTACGATTACGCGCGCTTCTCCGCATCCTCTTTGAGCCAGCGCAGTCTTTAGTTCCTCGCCCAGCATCTTTCCTTGAATGCCGTTTACCGTAAGCTCCTTCGAGAGCGCCATCACCTTACCGTCGAGATTTGACATATGGTGTATCTCATGCGCGAACGAAAAGCTCACCAGATTTGTGTGCGCCAGATATGGAACAATATGCCCCGCGAGTATGTCAAAAAACTCCGCGCTCTCGACGGGCCCTGCAAGCCCCGGAAGAGGCGCCTTTTTCATACGCGATAATCTTACCCGCCGCAGCTTGTCGAGCCTGACGAGCGCCAGGCGCAGGTTCGTGCCCCCCACGTCGACGGCAAGCGCATATTTACCGCGCGCGGGCGCTATATCGCCGTGAATGTATGTCGGCACCATAGGCAGCATCGCCTTGCCGCGAAGCCCTTTTTCCATCTCAAAAAGATAGCTCTCAAGAGACGCCTCAAGGTCGATATCGTCCTCGTGCATACGGTTTGCTTTCATGAATTCTATGGCGGCTTTGCTGTATAGCCTGTCTGACTGCAACTTCATAACCTCATCAGTGCGCCCTTATAGCCAGCGGCTTTCGGGAATTATAATTTCGGGGAACGCGAAAGCATTCCCCGATTCGTAAAGCTGATATTACTATTTCTTAAGCCACAGGTCTATCGGCCTGTCGACCTTGGCGTAAAACGGCAGCGAGACCTTCTGACCCGTCCTTGCCGATTCATACGCCGCGTATATCATCTCGAGTACGGCGCGGCCGTCTTCGCCCGTTACCTTTGGCTCAAGGTCTTCGCGCACGCACTTTATAAAATGCGCAAGCTCATGCGGATATCCCTGGTTGAACGCCTCTTCAAACACCGTAAAGCTCCAGCCCTGAGTCGAGCCCGCCTTTTCCATCGCGTAGCCGTAGCCCTCAAGGCTGTATGTAAGGGCGCTGTTGCCCCTGAACAGGTCGGCGTAGGACACGCCCTTGTTGCCGTACACTTCGATACGGTCGTCCATGCCTCCATGCTTAGCCCAGCTGTCCTCCGCAATGCCGAGCACACCGTTCTCGAATTCGACCAATGTCACGGTGTTGTCGTCGCAGACGGTATCGTGCATTACCGTCGACATCGAGGCGTACACGCTCTTTATCTTCGGGTTGCCCCCAAGTATCCATCTCATCCACGCGAGCGCGTGACAGCCCATGTCCATCATTACTCCGCCGCCCGCGAGGTCTTTCTCATAAAACCATCTGCTGTGCGGCCCTGAGTGTTTTTCGGCCTGCTTTATCATGTATACGTCGCCCACCGCTCCGTTGTTTACGAGCTCACGCACACGCTCATATTTGGGCGCAAAGCAGAGCTCTTCCGCGTACATCAGCTTTTTACCCGCGTTTTTGCAGGCCGCTATCATCTCATCCGCCTGCTCAAGCGTCAGCGCGATGGGCTTCTCGATAATAACGTGCTTGCCGCTCTTCGCGGCTTTCAGGCACGGCTCGTAATGCATATAGTTGGGAAGGCAGATATCCACTACCTCGCAGCCGCTCTTTTCAAGCAGCTCGTCTATGTCGGTATAATGCTGCGCTATTCCGTAATGCTCCGCGAACGCTTTCGCTTTTTCGGCGCTGCGTCCGTAGACGGCGACGACTCCGGCGTCGGGAACAAAACGCTCATATGATTCCATGTGGATATTAGCTATAAAGCCTAATCCCAGCAACGCTACTTTTGTTTTCTCCATCAAAAACCTCCTTTGATTTTGCCCCGTTCTTCATTGGGGTTATTCTCACCGCAAAAAGTTTTTGGCTTTTTGGGGACGTGCTTATTCCAGCAGGCCGGCGGCCTGCTCGTCCATTATAAACTCTACATTACCGTGGCCTTTGAGCAATGTGCCGGGCAGCGTGTTGGACTTTCCCATACTGAACATCCTTTTAACGATCTCCCTTTTTTTCTTACCCGTAATCAGCAGCTGAACCTTTTTCGATTCAAGTATACTCTTTATTCCGAGCGTTATCCCGTATGATATGTCGGGAGCTTCCTTAAAGTATTTTACCGCAACCTTCTTCGTTACCGTATCAAGCTTCACTACATGCGAACGTTTTTCGGGATCCGTACCTGGCTCGTTCAAAGCAAGGTGTCCGTTCATGCCGAGCCCGAGAAACATATAGTCTATGCCGCCGAGCTCTTCAATAAATCTGTCTATATCGCGGCACTCATTCTCGAGGTCTGCGGCTTTGCCGTCAAACAGCCTTATGTTCTCTTTCTTTATGTTTATATGATCATATATGTTGCGGCGCAGGAAGTTCTCACAGCTGCCGTCGTCGCTGCCAGACAGCCCGACCCATTCGTCAAGGCCGACTACACTGACATTCGAAAAGTCTGCTGACCCATTACTGCTGCTTTCTTTAAGTATATCAAAAAGTTCCAAGGATGTATGCCCCGCCGCGAGACAAATTAGCGCGCCGGGCTTGTTTTTTATTATCTTTAAAAGCGTCCCGGCGCAGTAGCGCGACGCTTCCGTGCTGTCCTCGAATATCTTTTTTACATCTTCCATTTTCACTTATCTCCGTTGAACTCCCTTACCGCTTCGGCCATCGCTGCAATATTCTCCACCGGCACCTCCGCCGTAATGTTGTGTATCGTTCCGAACACGAATCCTCCGCCTTCAGAGAATATCTCACAGCACTCGATAACCTCAGAGCGAACCTGCTCCGGTGTTCCGAACGGAAGGGTACTCTGCGTATTGACGCCGCCGCCCCAGAACACGATATCGCTGCCGAACGTTTTTTTCAGTTCCCGTCTGTCCATGCCCTGCGCGCTCCACTGGACGGGGTTTAGAATGTCGAATCCGCTCTCTATCATCGAAGGTATCAGCGGCGCTAATGAGCCGCACGAGTGCTTGAACGTTTTCCATGTCGTATTGTCGTGTATCCAGCCGTTAATGCGCTTGTAATACGGCATGTAGAGGCTCTCGAATGTATCCGTAGAGCAGAATGGGAAATTTTGAGTGCCGAAATCCGTGCCGCAGACGTACGCGACGTGTATCGCGTCTCCAAGCACATCCCAGATAGATTTTAAATTCTTGATTGCGATGTTTGTCTGATATTCGAATATCTGATGAAGGAAATCCTGCCGTATCGCTGTCGACACATACCACTCTGTTATATCTCTTATGCCTTTTGGCTCTCTGAGCATAATTCCGGGAACAAGGGCTATGTCTCCTATGCCCGTGCCTCCCGGGTTGCCGACCACGCCGTATTTTCCCGAAAGCGCGCCTCTGGCGTCTTTGAAATATTGCAGCGTCTTATCGCTCACGGGAGCGAACTCCTCGGTATTGTCTTCGAGCTTCAAATCGTCTTCGTTAAAATGGTTCTGCCGTATTATTGCGTCGAAGAAGTACCCTCCCTCGGGCATCACGGCGCAAGGCGCGTAATCCGTATCACCGCACGCGTATATATATGTCTTGCCGCACTCTTGTCGCGTAACAAACCCTTCGGGCACGAGAACGTCCTGCCCCCAGGGCGTCCTCCATTCCCTGAATTTCTCGTTAAAGTATCCTATGAGCGTATACGGGTTCCAAAGAGGTTCAGTGTCTATGCCCATAGCATCGCGAAGGTCGTCGTCCACTCTGCCCAGCATCTGATAAGGCTCGATGATAGTCACAGGCCGTTTTTCAAGCCCGTAGTATTCCCTCAGCCGCTGCAGAGGTTTCGCGTGTATGCCGGATACGGCCGTTCCGCCGATGTCAAGCGGTACTTTGCCTTCCCTGTGATAAAGGGCCGCCAAAAACTTTTCTTTGGATTCCATTTACATCACCCCGAAATACTTATTTCGCGTATTTGCTCGCAGCCGGCTAAGTGTCTATCACTTAGTTATAGTTATTTTATTCAGATATCTTGGTTTGTCGGGGTCGAGCCCCTTTGCCGCAGTCAGCCCGTACGCGAACAGCTGCGCTACCGCAAGGTGATAGAACGGCAGCACAGCGGGAGACGCCTGCGGAATCATGATATGCATGCCGGCCATACCCGCTGTCTCGCTGCTTGGGGTTATCGCCATCGTCCTTGCGCCTATTTCACGAAGCTTTTCAAGCATGCTTATTTCGTCGCTGAGCACCGCGCCTGCGCTGCTGTATAAAAACACCGGCGTATTCTTCTCGACCATAGCCATAGGCCCGTGCCAGAAGTCGGATATCGCGTAGGCATAGCTCAACGTATATGTCGTCTCCTGCATCTTCAGCGCGGCTTCGAGAACTATGGGATAAACAAACCCTCTGCCCAGTATGAAGCACCTGTCCATATCCTTGTAGTCCTTCATAACCGCGGCTATATCGTCAGCCCTCAGCAGAAAATCGCCTATGCTGTCCGGCAGTCGCCGCAGCTCTTCAGTAAGCTCGTTGTCGCGCACAAAGCTGCCTATGAGCATAGCCATAAGGTAAAGCTGAGCCATAAACGTTTTTGTCGCGGCCACGCTCTTCTCGTTTCCGGCGTTGCAGTACAGATGGTAATCCGCTTCCTCCGCTACGGGAGAAGCGAGAGCGTTCGTGCAGGCGAGCGTGAGCGCCCCTTGCCTTTTCGCTTCCTTGAGCAGCATCCTTACGTCTTCGGCCATGCCGGACTGTGTGATGCCAATGACCATAGTATCTTTATATTCAAGCTTAGCGTTATAAAGCGTAACGACGGAAGGCGCCGCAAGTGACACAGGGATACCCGACATTATTTCAAAACAGTATTTGGCGTAGATAGCCGCGTGATCGCTTGTGCCTCTCGCGGTGATAACAATACACCGGGGCTTTTTTCTTTTCAGCTTCTTTATTATTCCGTTTATCGCTTCTATATTGTATTCATGGCATTCCTTCAGTATTTTTGGCTGTTCCATGATCTCGTTGTACATATACATATAAGTCAAACCCCTCTCAACCAATCTTCTTCGTAATGCCGTTTTTGAGGCATTTTTTGTTTCAGGCTGATTCTACGCTTCTATTGCTTATGATTGTGGGTATTAATACTATAACCGGATTTCATATGATTTGATTTAATAATAACCCTTCACTACCTTTGTGTCAATGGTATAACCACTAAACGGTTATACCAATTTATAAAATGTTTATTTCAAAATTCATTGATTTGCACTATGCCGTTTTACGCGTTAGAATAAAGAAATAACAGAAGCACAGAATTAACGACTATGAGGTGGCCAGATGAAATTCGATATGATGCGCTATCCGTTCCCCTCCCGCAGATACGCCGTCCACGGTCGTAAAGGGATTGTAGCAACGAGCCAGTATATCGCCGCTCAGGCTGGGCTCGACGCGCTTAAAAAAGGCGGCAACGCCATAGACGCGGCTGTAGCGTCAGCGGCCTGCCTGACCGTTGTAGAGCCCTGCTCAAACGGCATAGGCGGTGACGCGTTTGCCATCGTCTGGACGGGCGGTAGGATGTACGGGCTTAACTCAAGCGGACCCGCGCCTATGGCGCTTTCAGCGGAAAAGCTTTATTCCATGGGGCATAAAACCATGCCGGTATTTGGCTGGGAGGCCGTCACCGTCCCCGGAGCGCCAGCCGCGTGGGCGGCTCTTAACTCACGTTTCGGCAGGCTTGCGCTTTCAGACACGGTAAGCGCCGCGATACAGTATGCCCGCGAAGGCTTTGCGGTATCCCCCATCGTGGCTGAAGGCTGGAACAAAGCGGAGCGGATATACCGCAGCAAGCTGCCAGAGTCGCTCAAAAAGCACTGGTACGATACGTTTACAAAGGACGGCCGCGCACCTTTAAGCGCAGAAGTGTTCCGTCTGCCCCATCACGCGGATACGCTTGAAGAGATAGCGCGCACGGATGCCAAGAGCTTTTACCGCGGGGAGCTAGCCGGGAAAATATGCGAGTTTTCATCCAGTACCGGAGGCTATCTTGATATGGCCGATCTGTCCGCGTTCAAGCCCGAATGGGCGGAGCCTTTAAGCGTCAGATACAGAGGCCACGAGGTGTGGGAGCTTCCTCCGAACGGCCACGGCATGATAGCGCTTATGGCGCTGAATATACTCGAGGGCTTCGACACGTTTGTATTAGGAGACCCGCAGGCGCTGCACAGGCAGATAGAGGCAGTGAAGCTTGCGTTCTCGGACGGGCTAAAATATATCGCGGATCCCGGCTATATGAAAACCGATGTGGGCGAGCTGCTATCACCGGAGTATGCCGCGAAGAGACGAGCTCTGATAAACGATAATGCGATAGTTCCCCTGCCCGGAAGCTTCGACGACCACGGCACTGTATATCTCGCCGCGGCAGACGCAGAGGGCAATATGGTTTCGTATATACAGAGCAACTACATGGGCTTTGGCTCGGGGCTCGTCGTTCCGGGAACGGGGATTGCGCTGCATAACCGCGGGGCGAATTTTTCTCTCGACTCCGGGAGCGCAAACTGCCTCGCCCCCGGCAAGCGCCCATACCATACTATAATCCCCGGCTTCCTGACGCAAGGCGGAAAGCCTGTAGGGCCATTCGGCGTTATGGGAGGCTTTATGCAGCCTCAAGGGCATGTGCAGGTGATAGTGAATATGCTCGACTACGGCCTCAACCCTCAGGCGGCTCTCGACAGCCCGCGCTGGCGCTGGGACGACGGATTGGATATCGCCGTTGAAGCGAGCTTTGACGCCGGGCTCACTAATGAGCTGTCGAGCCAGGGCCATAAACTGCGCCGTGAGTCTTCGTATATAGGAGCATTCGGGCGCGGACAGATAATCCTGCGGGATGAGCACGGGGTGCTTACGGCAGGCACGGAGCCCAGAGCCGATTCTGCGGCGGCCGTATGGTAAAAGCGAGATCAATAATCAAGGCCTCCCGAGTTTTCGGAAGGCCTTTTATAATATGACAATGCAGGCTGCGTCTATGCGGCGGCCTGTTCGTCGACGGCTTTCGCGCTGCCCGTTATGCCCCAGGTTGCGAACCCCGCTATGAACGACAGCGGGAGCGCGACTACTATAGCATCGACCATAGCAAGTGTTGCAAGGACGGTGCCTTTAACGAGAGACGTGGTGCCGAATATCAGATTGCATAGCTGCAGCGCCGACGCCGTCTTCTCCTGTATGAAGAACAGCCAGAATATGCTTACTGCCGTGCCTATTATCATACTTGCGAGCGCCGCGCGCTTCGGGAACTTCTTGATGTAAAGTGCCGCTATATACGAGGGCAGGAACGCGGCAGCGCACAGCCCGAAGAACAGCGACGTCCCCTGCGCTATAATTGCCATGCTGACGTCGAGCTTGCTTGAAAGCCATGCGAGCACAGCGCTCATCACGACGCCTATGAGCATCGCTATGCGCGTCAGCGTTATCGTCTTCGCTTTTGCTTTGAGCGACTGCTTAATAAAATCCCTGCCGAGAGCCGCGCCCATAGTATGGCTGAGTGCCGACAGCGTCGAGATCGAAGCCGCGAGCAGTATCACGAGGAACACTCCTCCGAACCATTCGGGGAGAAAAGACTTTATAAAAGCGGGTATTATAGAATCGTTCGCGCCGGCCGCTACAACGGCAACATTCCCTGTGGCGTTATAAAACCCGACGTTGCTGAGCGCGCCCACAGTGAACGCCACGCCCGTCATGAACAGTATGAATATGCCGCCCGAGAGAACGCCGCGGTTAAGCTCGCGGTCGCTCTTTACCGTCATAAACTTAATCGAGAGCTGCGGCTGCGCGAGCACGCCTATTCCGACGCCCGCGACAAGCGACGTAACTATGTTCCACCACAGGGGCGAGCCTCCAGCTGGCATAGACGTCCATCCGGCAAAGCCTATGCCCGAAAGCTTTGATGTCTGCTCCGCCACACCCGGCATCTCAGGGAGCTGCGCGAGCGCCGTATGCGCCCTCTCTACGCCGCCCAGCATAGAGTACGTGAAGATTATAAGGAACGCCATTCCGGCGAACATCAGCGCCCCCTGGAACGCGTCGGAGTACATTATGCCTTTAAGGCCTCCCAGTATGACGGCAACTCCCGCGAGCACCGCTATCACCAGCAGAACAACGTCAAAGCTCACCCCAACATAGTTTGAGATGTAGTCCACTATGCCCTTTAATACCGCAGACGCGTATATGGGCATGAACAGGAATATCAGTATCCCCGCATAACCCTGCATAAACTTCGACTTGAACCGCAGCGCGAAAAACTCGGGCATTGTGTTTGCGCCAAGCTCGTGCCCCATCTTTCTCGTCCTTTTGCCGAACAGCACAAACGCTATGAAAACGCCGACAAGTATGTTGAGCGCGGTGAGCCATAAAAGCCCCATTCCAAACTGCCCCGCGGCTCCGCCAAAGCCGATTATCGCGGACGTGCTTATAAATGTCGCACCGTACGAGAGCGCCATAACGACGGGGTGGATCTTCTTTCCCGCAAGCAGCAGGTCGCTCGTGCTCTTTGTCCTTCTGTATCCCATGAGCGCAAGGAACACCATTACGAGTATATATACCCCAAGCGCTATTATTGTGGAGGTCATTTCTTTTCACCCCCGTTCTTTTCACCGTTGCCTTTGTTCCAGTTAACGATTCCGTAGATTACGCACAGAAGCGCCGAACCCAAACAAAAGACCACTGCTATCCACACTGATGCGTCCGGTAATCCCAACATGTTCTTCCATCCTTCCTTTCTGCATTATTGCCGTCTGGTTTTAACGGCGGTTTATTTTTATTTATTAAGCCATTGTTGCGTAAGGCTAAGCTGTCTGCGTTAAAGAAACTTTTCCAATAAAAAAACCCTTCGTCCTGTTCAGGGACGAAAGGCTTATATGCCATCCGTGTTACCACCCGGTTTCGCCTGTATTTTCACAGACGCACTCTTTTCAGGCACAAATCATGCCCTATCCTTTTAACGGCGGAAGCCCGTACCCGCCTACTTACGCTTTCAGCGGATATGCTCGAAAGGGAACTTCGGCCGGGGCTCGTTGTGAGGCTTGCTTCCAGTCAAGGCAAACCCTCCCTGGCAAACTGACTCCGCCTACTTTCCTTTGTTAACGCATCACATATATATTTGGTTTTATTATAGTATAATAATGCATATTGTCAACCATTTTTATTCATATTTATCGCGTTTTTATGCACGCCTTTCATTACTGCTATTATATGATAACTATAGGGCAAACGCTTCACTTGGCAGAAATAAAAAAACTCCACCTATACTTGAAGCGGCGAGATCATCGTTGACATTATAATATATTGAGATAAAATTATGCGATATCCTAAACCTTACCCTTTACAGGCTTTCTTCTTCGCGGAGCTTTTATGGCGGCAAGCTCTTTTTGCTTTTCTTTCTCGATATCGTTTATATCGAGCCCGAGTCTTCGCCCGGCGCTTTCGATAAGATAAGAAGCGGCTTTTTGTTTATACTCCGTTTCCTCTTTACCGGATGCAAGTATATATGCCGCCGCTTTTCCGATATCTACAAACGTGTTGCCCGGTCGCGCCTCCTCAATGTCTACGCCGTGCAGACCGTTCTTGGCGCATATAAAATTCCGAAGATTAACGTCGCCGTATATATGCCCCGGCAGCGCCGCGTAGTATCTTTCAAGAAAAGTGATCAGCCTGTCGATATAGGGGTCAAACGGCACTCGCTTTTTTTCGCACTTCTCAAGCCTCTCCTGCAGCGTATCGCCTTTTATGTACTCGAGGCAAAGCGCCTTGTTTCCATGCGCCAGTATGCCGGGAACGCGCAGTCCGGCAAGCAGATATAGATAGGCGTACTCTTTCCACGCGTCTGTGCCTCTGTAATACTTGTATATAAATTCTGTATCCGAGCTGTCGTCTCGGCGGCCCCGCACAAGGCTCACGGAGTTATTTCGGCTGAAAAAGCTCCTGACCGCGCTGCACTGCGATAACTCTAGCTGCTTGAGCAGGCCTGCCCCTATATTCATTCGTGTTACCTGCCTTTATTTTAATATTTGCGCTTATTTAGGAAATAAAGCATGGTATATGGGCGGCTGCCGCAAACATCACATACAATTATTATATACCACGCGCGGTAACCGATGAAGCAATTGATTTGAGGTCTTTCGACATATTTATGCCCTCAGCTGCCAAAGTTTTTGCAGCGGGTTCCTTAACAGACATAACCTTCGTTAAATCTGCGCGGTACACCTTCATATTTGCTCTTAATAAATATAACTGTATGCCAGCACTGCCACCGTGAGCATTGGAAAGGCAAACATATAAACATAATCCGCCGTCGCCATCTTGAGCGTTATCCTGCTCGTCCTCTCAGTAAAGGCCCGAAATGCCCGAAGCTCCATAGCACAGGACAACTTCTGTGCTTTGTCCATCGCCCCGTATGTCACGGGCATTATTATCGCCTTGAATATGCTTATCTTCTTCCTTATCGGTATCCTTTTTAGATTTACGCCCCTCAGCTGTATTGCTGTAACGGTATCCCTGAACTCTTCGGAAAACACAGGCAGAAAGCGCAGGGCGACGAGCGCCATAAACGCTATGTCATAAGGCACCTTTAATTGTATGAGCGCCTGTATCATCATGCGCGAGGTAGTGAGCGTGAATATTGCGGCCGAGCATATCACCGTGCCGAATCTGAGCAGCGTGTTCGCACCCAGCAGCAGCCCGCCCGTGGTCAGTATTGTCATTTTGCCCAACCTGAGCAGTATTTCACCAGACCCGGAAAAGCTTTGCAGCAGTGATATGAGCCCCGCAAGCAATAAAAGCTTCTTAAGCCTCTTTACCAGCGTAACAAGATCGACGCGAAGAGCTGCGTCAAGCAGCACGGATGCAATAAACACGAAGGATAGCAGCCATGTCTGCTTTATGGCCGCGCCCATCGTCGAAAAGCAGGCCGCAATTAGCAGCATAATCCTCGGATCAGGCGCTTTCATCGCTAACTACCCTTCCGCCTTCCATAGTCAGCACCCTGTCTGCCAAGCTTTCTGTAAGTGCCTTATCGTGCGTTATAATACACAGCCCCGCCCCTTCACGTTTTATCTCCCTTAGCATCTCGACGAGCTGTGCCTTGTTCTGCTCGTCTATACCTGAGGACGGCTCGTCGAGTATATAGTATGGCGGCTTCATCGCGAATACTGCGAGCAGCGCGAGACGCTGCTTCTCGCCTCTCGACAGCTTAAGCGGAAAATCCCGCGCACGCTCCTGCATGGAGAACCGTGCAAGCAGCCCTTCGGCCTTGGCCTCTGCTTCTTTTTCGCTTTCACCTTTCAGCTTAAGCGAAAACTTTATCTCATCCTTCGCTGATGAGCAAAACAGCTGTCTCTCCGGGTTCTGGAACACATAACCTGACCTTTTCGCGGTTTCCGGAAGGCCAAGCTTTTTTATATCCTGCCCGTCCATGATTACGCTGCCGCTCAGGGGCGCAAGTATTCCCATCATCAGCTTTGAAAGCGTCGTCTTGCCGCTCCCGCTGGCTCCTGCTATCACGGCCGTCTGTCCGCAAAAGAGCGTGAGCGAAATATCCTTGATGGCGAATGTTGTTTTTTTGTATTTGAAGCTGACGCCGCTGAGCCGTATATGCTCTTTCATATAAGATGCAGTTTTCCTTGTTCCAGCTTATAGGCCGTGTCGCAAAGCCCGCGAAGCGCTTTACCTTGGTCTATGATAATAAGCGTCTTCCCGCGCTTCTTAAGGAGCCTGACAGCGTCTGTTATCAGCGCCTGGCCCGCTTCGTCTGTCTGAGCCGACACCTCGTCGAGTATTATTATCCGTGGGTCCAGAGACAGAATGGACGCAAGAGCGACGAGCTGCTGTTGCCCGCTTGAGAGCGTATGAGGCGGACAGTCATAAAAAGCTGTCATTCCCACAGCTCCAAGAACGCTTTCAACGCTCGATATGATCTCTGCGCATTCAAAGCAGAGGTTTTCGGGCGAGAACGCGGCTTCGTCAACTACGGCGGGAGCGAAAAGCTGGCTTTCAGGTTCCTGAAACACCATGCTTATCTGCCGCGCCGTGTCGCATATATCTTTGTACTTTATGTCTTCCCCGAAAACGCGCACGCTGCCCGAAAGCTCACCGTGTATCGACTTTGGTATCACGCCGCACGCTATCATCGCAAGCGTTGATTTTCCGCAGCCGGATCTGCCGGTTATAGCGACAGCCTCTCCCTCCGCCGCGTCAAGCGATACTGCGCCAAGTATCGTTCTTCTTCCGTCATAGGAGAAGTTTAAATCTCTTATGCAAAGCGCGTTCATTCTATGTCTGTTCCTGCCTGTTTATTCTCATCCGATATCCTCGCCCCATCTTTTGATTCCTGCGTTCTGAAGACCGGAAAGATTTTTCGCGATCCTCTGGCAAGCGCCCATGCCCCAAGCCCTCCGATACCGCCCGACACAGCGCCCGCAAGCAGCGCCAGCGCCAGCCACTGCACGGGCAGGTTGAAGAAAACAGCGTTGGTGAGAAATATCCCGGCGGCGTTTGCTATAAGCCCCATAAAGAAGCATCTGAGAGGTTCTGCCTTGTTTTTTAACAGCATGTAAAAGAAATCCGCCATAAGCCCCGGTATTAAGTATGTTACAAGGCTCATTATGCCGTGGTTTCCTATTACGCCTGTTATTATGACGAGCAGCGACTGCACAAAGCATGTAAGCGTCGAGGCTCCGGGCTTTGATATAAGAGCCGCTGCCAGCACGATAAACAGCATATAAAAACCGCCCGCGACTGTTCCCCCCGGTATTAGAAACGGCCCGGTTATTATATGAGCAAGAGGCGCGATAACGGGCTTTACCGCTATGCCGAGCCCCGCGCACATCGCGATAACTATTATATCAAATACCGAAAACGACGAAAGAAACCTTCTCTTTTTCATTATTTCACCCTAAGCTGTTTTCAGAAAACAAATTATAAGGGCAATGACATGTCATAGCCCTTATATAATATTAGTTATGCGATATTTGATTTATGTATACGAAAGTTATATTACGGCCTGAAATATTCAAATATTATCGTATCAAAGAAATGTTTGCAGTATTCTATATCGTCCGTTTCCCTTACGGTCCAGCCCACGAGCTTGCCGCCCATCATCCGAAACAGCCTGAGGCTGAGGCGCCGAGAGTCCTCATGCCGAAACGCCGCAAAATGCGGGCGCGCCGCGAAATTTGCGAGCATCCCCGAAAGTATCAACCCTTGGTGAAGGGGAAGCGTGCCGTAGCCCTTGAGCCTCATTGCGAGCTGTCCTCGGACGACATTCGGCCTGTGTCTTCTGAACCACCGCACGATTGCCGGGTTGAAAGACTCTATCACGTAACGCCCATTATATGCATCCAACAGCTCCGCGGCCTTCTCACAAAGAAGCATATTTCTGTTAGATGTTTTAAACTCTACTATCAAAGGAACGCGGCCGGCGACGAGAGACAGCACGTCGGAGAGCAGCGGTATAAACTCCTTTGTTTCGTGCAGGCTGTATGTACGCAGCTCTTCATACGTACAGTCCTTTACCGCCTTGTCCACACCGCAAACGCGTAAAAGCGTATCGTCGTGAAACACTACGACTTTTTCGTCTGCGGAAATCTGTATGTCGACCTCTATCCCGTAGCCGGCTGAGACGGCGAGCGAGAACGCCGCGAGCGAGTTTTCAGGAACGGTCTTGTCCTTGCTGTGGAGCCCTCTGTGCGCGTAATCGGCTGTCCAAACGGACTTATCTATACCGCGCGGTATACGTCCGGGCGCGATAAGAAACAAATATAACGCTATAAGGACGGCGGCTATGCCGCCCGCTATTATGTAAATCAACAGAGCACCCCCGTTATCAGTCAGCCGCGTCGAACGTTTCGATGCTTACCTGGCTTACAGGCTTGGAATCACCGTGCTTTACCGCCCACATCGTAAAGAACGCGAGCGCTACGAATATTGCGCCATAGGGAAGCAGGGTCGAATAGCTTACGTGCTGGAGAAGCAGACCCGAAAGATATGGTGTCACGATCTGCGCCGCCATCGAGGCCGAGTAGTAATAGCCCGTGTATTTTCCGAGGTTCGCTCCCTTTGACATCTCGAGCACCATAGGCAGGGAATTAACGTTTATGGATGCCCAGCCTACGCCCGCGAGCGCGAATGATACGTACATCAGGGGAGAGTACTCTTTATACAGCGTCGCGGTGCCGAAAACTGCCGACAGAAGGATTATTCCGAACATTATGCTTTTCTTACGCCCTATCCTTGACGAAATGATTCCTACCGGTATAAACGCTAACGTAGCGGCTATGACCGCCACCATCATTATCAGCGAAGCCGTCTTCTCAGGCATGTCCAGGAAATTGACCGCGTATCTTGAAAATCCCGTAGTAACCGCGTTGTAGCCCATGAACCAAAGGAAAATGGAGCCTAGTATAAGAAGCATACTCTTTTTTGCGCTGCCCGTCAGCTTTTGATTCAGCTGCTCGGGTTTTACGGCCTCTTTAGCCTCCTCAGGGTCTATTCCGGCCGCCGCGCTGTCCTGCCTCATCTTTTTGACGAGCTTGGGCTCATTTACGGAGAAAATCACAGCGAATGTGCCAATAAGCATAATAGTCGCAGTAGCCAAAAAAATCGGCCAATAGTTTGCGGTGTCAGGCTGCTTTGAATCGGGCGCGAGGAAGGAGTTGAGAAGCAGTATCATCGCGCCGCCTACAGCGCCCATAAGGTTTATTACGGCGTTGCCTTTCGTGCGCAGAGGCTTCGGCGTAATGTCGGGCATCAGCGCGACCGCAGGAGAACGGTATGTAGCCATAGCGATAAGCAAAACCCCGAGCGCAACCATGAAAACAACTAGCTGGCGCGTATGCGTAGCGTAGGGAATGGCCATCATTATGGCCACGGAAATTAAGGTGCCATATAGTATATACGGCTTTCTGCGGCCTATTCTTGTGGCTGTCCTGTCCGAAAGCTTGCCGAGCAGCGGAAGCAGCAGCAGAGCCACGACGTTGTCAAGCGCCATTACGATACCCGTATTAGCTTCCCCCATGTTAAAGGTGTTCTGAAGAATAAGGGGGACAATAAAATCATAGAGCTGCCAGAACGCGGATATGGTCATAAACGCAAGGCCGACCAGAATGGTGTTTTTGTAACTCAGTCTCATTCGCTTTCTCCTTCCATATATGTATACATACAATGTACCATTGCGCGCATGTTTTATCAATAACTGCATATATTTGTTCAACCAACGTAAGAACCATAATAAAATAAGGGCATTACGCCCTTTAAAAAGTTTAAGTTTGTGGCTGGCTGGCTTTATTGCCGCATCCTGACCGGGATGTAAGGCTGAGCCTTCTTATCGATAAGTGTGTTTTTGAGCCTGGCGAACCTTTGAAGACCGTTCTCGGTAACACTGTCTGGCCAGCCGTCTCCGATGAGCGGCATGGCGTAATTGAGGAACGCATCCGTGACGTCTGTGCGGCTATCGCTGATCCAGCTTTCTGGCAGGTGCCTCACCGAGTTCGCGACAGCCCTCATATCAACTTTTGTATAATACGGCTTATAGACTTTGCCACTCTCGCGCAGTATAGTAGCCATATAACCTGTTCCCTCAGAAAGCGCCATATCAACGGCGTACGCGCCCACCTCGTAAGCCTCTTTTATATCGACCTTCGAGCGGAATATCGCATTTGAGCGCTGCAGCACTCCGGGCACCTGGCCCGTTGAACAACCGCGCGCGCACAGCTTACAGCTGTTGAGGTGATTGACGACGACCTGCAGGGCTGTCGTCTGGCTCGCGCCGTACTCTATGTGCCCAAAACCGTCCCTCGCCTCTCCGAGGGAGCCTACGTCAAAGCCCTCGCTGACGATTACTATACACCTGCCGCTTCTTTTTATCTGTGAGTTCACGTTTTCAGCCAGCGATTCCAAGTTATGCCCCGCGTCCGCAAAATACATCTGAAGCGGCATCTCCCTTGCGGGGTCGGCCAACCTGGCGGCGGCGGTTAAGAACCCCGTCTTTCTTCCCATCGCCTGCAGCACGGCCACGCGCTCCGAGACGCACATTCCCTTGTTTTCCTCGTTCACGTCCTGAACGATGTTCGCCCAATACCGCGCGGCGCTGCCGTAACCAGGCGTATGGTCTATTATCGTAAACTCCTCGTCGCCTATATCGTTGTCTATAGTTTTCGGCACTCCAGCTACCACAAGCTCATAGCCTTCGCTGTGCGCAAGCTTCGACACCTTGTCCGCGGTATCCATCGAGTCGTTGCCGCCTATATAGAAAAAATATCCTATATCATGCGCCCGCAGCACTTCTACTATGCGCTCGAAATCTTCTTCGCAGTCGCTGCCAAGTTTATAGCGGCACGTGCCTACCGCTCCCGAAGCGGGAGTGTTTTTCAGCAGTTCCAGCTCAAAAGGGTCCTCGGCCCTCATATCTATAAGTTCCTCCAAAAGCACGCCTTCGATGCCGTGTTTTGCGGCATATACGCTGCCTATCACATCCCCGCGCTCCAAGCAGCCCTTGACTACCCCCAGCAGAGATGCGTTAATTACGGGAGAAGGTCCTCCCCCCAAAGCTACAAGCGCGTTTCTTTTTGTCATGATGATCCTCCGTATGCAATCAGATGTTTTTATGTACTTAAATATAAACTAATACCTCGCGGCAGCCGATATCGCAGCTCGCCAACAACTCCTTGCTATAACACGTCCACCTCAGAGCGGCTGGGAATGGACGGCTGAGCGCCCTTTCGAGTCACCGCTATACCCGCAGCGCCGTTTGCGAAAACGACCGCTTCTTCGAGGCTATTTCCTTCCGACAGTGCCACGCATATCGCGGCGGAAAACGTATCGCCCGCCGCTGTGGTGTCGACTGCCTTTACGCTTTTTGCGGGGAAGCGCTTCGTGCCCTCTTTTCTAACTAAGAGCGCGCCCTTTTCGCCCAGAGTTACGATCACCGCCCCGACGCCTTTTTCAATAAGCGTTTTCGCCGCTGCTTCGGTCTCCTCTGTCGAATCCGCGCGTGCTCCGGCGAGTTCCGACAGCTCTCCCTCATTGGGCGTAAGTATGTCGATCATACCGAATATACCTTCAAGCCCGCCTCTTACGGGCGCGGGGTTCAATACTACAGTCTTTCCCTTGCGGTGAGCCGTCTCAATCGCGAAGCTTACCGTTTCAAACGGTATCTCGAGCTGAATAAGAACTATGTCCGCATCGTCCATCAGCCGCTCATTCGCCAGTATGTCTTCCGGCTTGAGCATGGCGTTGGCGCCGCTCGCAACCACTATGGTATTCTCACCGTTTTCGTCCACGCAAATAAACGCGAGCCCGGTGCTTGTCCCATCCTGCGAAATTATACCGCCCGTGTCCGCTCCCGCGCTTTCAAGGCTCGATATCAGAACTTCGCCATAATTATCAGAGCCTACCCTTCCTATCATTGACGTCGTGCCGCCGAGCCTCGCCGCGGCATACGCCTGATTCGCTCCCTTGCCGCCCGGATGCTCCTGTTTGTCTCTGCCTATTATCGTCTCACCTGGCTTAGGCAAATGGCTGAGGCTGACAACGACGTCCATATTGAGGCTGCCGATAACGAGTATCTTGCCGTGTGAACTCATATCTTTCGTTCTCCCATTACATTTCTTTGCGCGCATCCTCTGCTATTGTAGCTTATACGAACGGGTTTAGGCAAGAGCTTGGAAAGCGGCCGCGCCTGTCGGCATTATAAAACCCGCACGCCTGACACATGCGGGTTTAGGTGTTTGGTACCTCTTTTATACTCCCTTTTTGAATCTTTCGAGCTGCCCGAGATACGTGAAGTTGTTCTTCGCTACGTGACCCTTAAGCGGCATTATCTTCTCGTGCACGGCGTCTATTATCCAGCTCGGCTGCGGGAAGAAATAATCCTCGAGCTCGTGTGCCGGCGTTATCCAGTTCTTAGCGCCTACGACCACGGGCGGAGCATCCAGGTAATCGAAACAGAGCTCCGTAATGTTCTGCGCGAAGTCCTTGAGGTGAGAGCCCCTCTCGCAAGCGTCTCCCGTTATCACTATCTTGCCCGTCTTCTTAACGGATTCTATGACCTTCTCGTAATTGAACGGCACCAGGCTGCGCGCGTCTATGACCTCGGTCGAGACTCCGTATTGCTCCTCAAGCGTCTTCGCTGCGGGCAGCGCCCTGTAAAGCGTCGCGCCCACGGATAGTATCGTTAAATCGCTTCCCTGCTTCTTTACATCCGGGTCGCCCATTTCGACCTCGTAATATCCTTCGGGCACGCCTTCGCTATGGAACATCTCTCCAATGTCGTATATCCTCTGGCTCTCCATGAACACTACCGGGTCTGTTCCGTTAAGCGCGGCGTTCATGAGACCCTTAGCGTCGTAAGGCGTCGCAGGGAACACGACCTTGAGGCCGGGAATGTGAGCGCAGATGCCCGAGAAGTCCTGAGAATGCTGCGCGCCGTACTTTGAGCCCACCGACATGCGCAAGATAAGCGGCATCTTCAATACTCCGGCGCTCATCGACTGCCACTTGCTCATCTGGTTGAATATCTCGTCTCCGGCGCGGCCAAGAAAGTCGGAGTACATGAGCTCGACTACCGCGCGGCCTCCGCACATAGCGTAACCAACGCCCGTGCCGACGATAGCGCCCTCTGATATTGGGGAGTTGAACAGCCTGTGATAAGGCAGCGATTCAGTGAGCCCGCGGTATACGGCGAACGCGCCGCCCCAGTCACGGTTTTCCTCGCCGTAAGCTATCATCGTCGGGTCTTCGTAAAACTTGTCGATCATCGCCTCGAATATGCCGTCTCTTAATTGATATGCCTTTAGCTTCGATACCGGCTGACCGTTCTCGTCGTACGCGAACCGTATTTTCTTTTTAAGCTGCTGGACGCGCGGGTTCTCTTCCTTGGGCATAAGTACGTCAGGCGCTCTTCCCGGCTCCATAGACTTAACGCTCTGGTTCGAAAACATCAAATTGGCGATTATGTCGGGGTCTCTTTCAATGTCTATCCTCGGAGAGATATTATCGTCGACGGCGAGCCTCAGCGCGTCCACTATCTCATCGTGCGTCTTGGCGGATATTGCGTCGAGCTCGCTTTCGGGCGCTATGCCCGCACCGATGAGCTGCTCCCTGAACGCCGTTATGGAGTCGGCCTTTATCCAGAGCTCCTTTTCCTCCTTCGTGCGGTACGAGTCCGCGTCGGAAGGACTATGGCCGCTTACGCGGTACGTCAGCACTTCAATCAGCACAGGGCCTTTGTTTTCCTTTATAAGCTGCGTCTTCCTTCTGTAGGCGTCTATGACCGCGAGCGGGTTGTATCCGTCCACCGTCTCGGCGTGCATCTGGGAGGGCGTTATTCCCGCTCCGAGCCTCGCGACAAACTCATAGGCCATCGTCTCTCCCGTCGTCTGTCCACCCATGCCGTATCCGTTGTTGAATATGTTGTATATGATAGGCAGGCCGCCCTTATGCTCGTCGTCCCATAACGTGTTGAACTGGTCCATCGCGGAGAAATTCATGCCCTCGAACACCGGACCGCAGCCTATTGAGCCGTCACCGACGTTGCAGATAACGACGCCTTCCTTTTTGTTCACTCTCTTATAGAGCGCGCCTCCCGCCGCTATATCTCCGCTGCCGCCCACGATGGCGTTGTTCGGGAACGAGCCGAACGGTATGAAGAACGCGTGCATCGAGCCTCCGAGTCCTTTGTTGAAGCCTGTGGATCTGCCGAAAATCTCCGCGAGTACGCCGTAGATAAGGAATGCCCTCGCCAAATCCTTAACGCTCTTTGACTTGGAGTCGCTTTCGACGACTCGGTATATCGCGCCTCCGAAGAACTCCTGCATAATGCTTTTAAGCTTAGCATCGGGTATCTTCTCTATCGCCGAGAGGCCCTTCGCTAAGATCTCGCCATGGCTGCGGTGCGAGCCGAATATATAATCCTCGATACCGAGATCGAACGCCTGACCGACATAAGCCGCCTCCTGCCCGATGCCAAGATGCGCCGGGCCGGGGTTGCTGTATTTTATGCCCGCGAACTCGTCCTTTGTCTTTATCTCGTTCAGCATGGTCTCGAATTCGCGTATTATGAGCATATCGCGGTAGATGCGCAGGAACTCCTCTTTTGTGAAATTATCCTTCTCGTCCCTGACGGTCTTTCGGTAAGCGTTTACCGGTATGTCGCTGAATGTTACGCTGCCCTGCTGCCTTCTCTTTTCCGGGTCTATCGTCAGTAATTTAGTCATTGTGCCCTCCTATCTGAAATACGCACTCCTTTATTATCTCCGACACGGTGGGGTGCGGGAATATCACTTTCTGCGCCTGCTCGGGCGTCATCTCGCGGCCTATCATCATGCACGCGCCGTATATTATCTCGGACGCGTAGCTGCCTATCATATGAAACCCCGCGATGCGTCCGTTCGCGTCTGTCAGAATCTTCGCTATGCCGTCTCCGCCCTCGTTCTCGGCAAGATACCTTCCCGAAAACCGCATGGACACGGTCTTTGCCTTAAACGCCATGCCCTTCTGTTTCGCGCTCTCCTCCGTCTCTCCGACGACCGCAACCTCGGGCGATGTGTATATTACCCCCGGCACCGCGCGGTAATCCATGCGGTCGCTTATGCCGAGCATGTCGTTAACCGCGACTTCCGCCTCGCGGTAAGCGGTGTGCGCCAGCATCGACTTTCCGTTAACGTCGCCTGCTGCGTACACACCCGGCACGTTCGTCTTCATCACATCGTCGGTAATAATCGCGCCTCTCTCTGTCAGCACTCCTATGTTTTCAAGCCCGATCTCTTCCGAAGCCGCCCGCCTGCCCGCCGAGAGCAGCACGAGATCGCATTCGATCTCTTTCTCGCCCGCATCGTCTTTCGCGGTCACGGAGCCGCTTTTGACTCCCGTAACTGTGTGCCCGAGCATAAATTTAACGCCTCTCTTTTCAAGGCTCTTATTTAGCAGCTTTGCTATATCGCCGTCTATGCCACCGCCGATGCTGCTAAGCATCTCTATTACCGTTACGTCCGAACCCGCGGACGCAAAATAGCTTGCCATCTCGAGCCCTATTACTCCGCCGCCTATCACGGCCAGCTTTTCGGGCACATAGTCGATACCCAGTATCTCCCTGCTAGTAACCGCGAAACCACTCTCAAGAGCTTCCTTAAGCCCGGGTATAGGAGGCGATATAGGCACAGAGCCGGCGGCTATCAGCAGCCGTTTTCCCTGATACGCCTCATCGCCGCACCTTACCTCAAAGGCCTCTTTGCGCCCTGTTATATACGCCTCTGCGGAAACCACATCGACCCCGGCGGCTTTAAGCTGCGCCTTAACTCCGCCCACAAGCGTTCTTACAACCTTGTTTTTACGGGCGAGCACGGCCTTGTGGTCGAGCGCCACGCCCTCCGCCTGCACGCCGTATTTTGCCCCCGACTCGGCGTTGTCCTTTATCTTCGCGGAATAGAGGTATGTCTTCGTTGGTATGCATCCCTCGTTGAGGCACACTCCTCCCACTTCCCGTTTTTCTATCAGCAGCGTCTTCAGCCCGCCTTCGCCCGCGAGCTCGGCCACGCGGTAACCAGCCGGCCCTGCGCCTATAACTATCAAGTCGTACATGCGTCTGCCTCCTTACTGCGCTATCAGCTTATCAATATTTTCGAGCATCTCGCCAAGCTCCTTCGAGAACCTTGCCGCCGGCGCTCCGTCCACGCCGCGGTGGTCGTATGTCAGCGAGAAGCCCATGGCGGGATATGTCGCGAAATTACCGTTTAAAACCCTGACTCGGGTCTGCATGGCGCATACGCCAAGTATTCCCGTCTGCGGCGGGTTGATAACGGGCGTGAAGCTCTCGACCCCGAGCGCGCCGAGGTTAGTCACGGTGAACGTGCCGTTCGCAAGAAGATGCGGGTCTATCCTGCCCGACCTCGCGGCGGCTATAAGCTCCTTCGTTTCTGCTGAAATATCGTACAGCGATTTTTTATCGGCGTTGTACAGCGTGGGCACAAGCAGCCCTCTGTCGGTGTCAACAGCTATCCCCAAGTTCACGGAGCGGAACAGGCGCATGCTGTCGCCAAGGAAATGAGCGTTGAGCACAGGATGCTTCAAAAGCGCCCTCGACACCGCGAACAGTATCATGTCGTTTATCGTTATGTCCTTGCCTTCTTCTTTAAAGCGCCTGCGCATATCGAGCAGCCCGGACGCGTCGAAGCTGGAGTTGTTAGTAAGCTGCGCCATACTGGACAGCGATTCGTGCATCGTCTTCGCAATGAGTCTGCGAACGTTCGAAAGCTTCTCGTCAGTATATTCCGGGCCTGCCGCGGCAGCCTGGCTTATGCCCTGCGGCCATGCCTGTGACAGCCTGTAGACGTCGCGCTCCATCACTCTGCCATTCGCTCCCGTAGGCGTCGCGTACGACGCGTCCACGCCCTGCCTCTCGGCGGCCATCCTCGCCCTCGGCGAAACAAAGACGTCCCCCGTCCTCTGTATTATCTGGGCGACAGGCTCGGCGGGTATCTGCGCTTCCTGCGGCTGCTTTTGCTCAGTCTGCTGCGGCTTTTCGTCTTTGGGCTTATTCAGATACTCGCTTATGTCCTCTCCTTCGGCGCCTATAACGCATACCGGATTAAGACACGGAACATCGTCGCCTTCCTCTGCGAGCAGCACGAGCAGCTTTCCTTCCGCGTCCGACTCAAAGTCAAACGCCGCCTTGTCCGTTTCATAAGAAAACAGCAGCTCGCCAGGCTTTACCTCGTCTCCGGCCGATTTGTGCCATTTCGTTATGATACAGCTTTCCACCGACTGCCCCTGCTTCGGCATTATTACAACGTGCGCCATCGGTACACTCTCCTAACTGCTTGGTCAAATTCCAAAATTTTTTATTGCGTTACCTTATATTATTTTCTGCTTATATTCTATAACATTTTCAAGCACAATACAACATATTTATCACTATAACAAATATTTTCGGGCATTTTCATTCAGTAACGGAAATAATCCCATCATTTATGTTGCATATTTTCATCAGCGTTGCTATAATTTCTATTAACAAACCAAAAAGTCTCACGGCTTTTCGGTGCCCCGTATTTGTATATAACTGAAAGAGGGATATATTTTGTTTGCGGTAGAAAGAAGAAGCAAGCTGATGGCGCTGCTAAGCGAAAAGGAGAGCATATCCGTACAGGAGGCCTCCGCCTATTTCGGCGTCGCGGAAGAGACGATACGCAGAGACATGAGCATACTCGAGGAGCAAAAGCTGCTCGTCCGCACGCACGGGGGCGCTCTGCTTGCGGGCGGTCCAAAGCCCGAGATATCCTACGAGATGAGAAAGAAGATAAACATCTCCGGCAAGGACAGGATAGGAAGCGAAGCGGCAAAGCTTGTATCAGACGGTGACACAATTATACTCGACGCCAGCACATCCGCGTTTTTTTTGGCTAAGCACGTCAAAAACAAAAAGGGGCTTACGGTAATAACGAACTCCGAGAATGTTATAAAAGAGCTATCCACGCAAAGCGATATAGAGATAATATCTACGGGAGGCGTACTTAGGCGCAAGAGTATGTCGTACGTCGGGCGCGTCGCTGAAGACTCTCTTCGCAATTACCACGCGACGAAGCTTTTCTTCTCGTGCATGGGCTTTTCGCTAGAGCGCGGGCTCACAGATTCCAACGGCCAGGAATCCGACATGAAGAAGATAATGATAGCGTGCTCCCAGACGATATGCCTTCTTTGCGATCACACGAAATTCGACATGGTCGGCTACGCGTCTACGGCAAGAGCCGAAGACATAGACGTTTTAATAGCCGATCAGGAGCTAAGCGGCGAATTTTCGCAAGGCGTTGACTCTCTTGGTATAAAAGTCGTAATAGCGGAATAAATAACGGTTTATGATCATACCATTTATTATAACTACATCCATCAAGAATCGCGCCGGCCTCACGCAGCCAGCGCTTTTTTCTTTATGTTTTGAGCCGGAAGTTCTGGGCTGTCATCGGTATAAAAAGAATAAGCACGATTAAAGCGCTTATTCTCGCTGACTTGGTATAAAAGTATTTTGTTAAACCACTACGCCCTTCTTTAATATTATGTTAGCGTACAGCGCTCCCTCGCCGGTCGCGACCACGGCATAGCAGCTCTTTGCCCTCTCGTAGAACGCGAAGCGCTCTATCATCTCGAACCCTGCAAACGCTTTTGCTTCGGGGCCGGACTCTATTATGCTCTTATAGCGGCTCCAGATTTCGGGCTCGCTTTCGTCTTTGCTCACGGTCTGCATAAGCATTACCGATCTTTCCACGAACGTGTCGAGCGCAAACAGCTCGAGCACGGCCTTTAATATCGGCTCTGTGCCGTGTCCGTCGAGCCGAACGACCCTTTTACCCATAGTCTCGGCCGGAAAGTTTCCGTCCGCAAGGCAGATCTCGTCTCCGTGTCCCATCTCCATAAGCACCTTCAAAAGCTGCGGAGATATTATTGATGGTATTCCTTTAAGCATGACATCCTCCTTCTGACTTTACAGATTCATTTTTGTTTAAGAGCCGCCCGTTTATACTATCGGTACGCCCTGCCGCTACAGGCTAAGATACGCGATGAGCGCGAACGCTATCAAAGACAGTACGGTGTAAGAAGACAGCGTAGCGGAAACATACGCGTTTTCATCGCTGTTATCCACGAATATGGGTATTATGAACGGCGGGGGCAGCACAAACATCAGTATCAGCGCCCACTTAAGATATTCGCTGACAGTTATTATCAAGCCGATTGCCGCCAGCAATGCCACGCACAGCAATGCCATTAGAGCAGCGCGTGCAAGCAGCGTTGAAAGCGTAATCCTTAAATTAAGCTTCTTAAGCTCAAGCTCATACCCTATTACAAAAAGTATGAGCACCGCCGTCGGCGCCGCAATAAATTCGAAAATGTAGCTTACAGTCTCCCCGGCAGCAGACGCGTCTACCATTCTTCCAAGTCCCGTCGCCCCTATAACGACTCCCAGCACTATAGATATGATCACCGGCGATTTAACCATCGTCTTGACGGAATCCTTAAACGAGGCTTCCTTCTTAAGAAGCACAAGATACACGGTGAATACGAACAGCACCTGCCCAAGGTCCGCGGTCGCGAAATACGTTATTCTGGCCGCTCCGAACAGCAGCGTAAAGAGAGCGTATCCCAGCATTCCCGCTTCGAATCCGGTCATTAGGAACGGTGTAGAGCGCATCTTCGCTTTTGAAAAGCGCTTTACCAAAAAACCCAGCCCCAGCGCGGCGAGGCAGATAACAAACATCGACAGTGCTGTTACAACGATGTCGATGCTGTATTGCGCTCTGTAAAACGCCCCTATAAGCACCGCGGGAAGGCAGACGTTGACGATGAGCGCCTTGAGCCCTGCGACGCCCTGTCTTTGCACTACTCCCTTTTTTCTGCATACAGCGCCAACCGCTATCATTATCAGAACAGGGAGTATCATCTTAAGTATTCCAAGCATCTTGTCCACGCTATGCCCTCCGTATCAATCTCATTTTGTTTATATCATAAACCTTGCCGTTACATTACCGCCAAGAAGGAACCGCAAGTTAAAGGAGCGCCGTAACGGGCAGCGCCCCTCTCCTAAAGCCGTTAACGAATTATTTTTGCCCGTAATACGCGTTTTTTCCGTGCTTACGTAGAAAATGCTTGTCAAGCAGCGTTCTTGGCATATCGGCTCCGCTGCTTATGCTGAGTGTATAGTACGCCATCTCGCACACGTACTCGAGCACCGCGGCGTTCTCGACGGCCTTCATAGCCGTATCTCCCCAAGTAAACGGGCCGTGATTCTTTACAAGCACCGCCGGAACGCTTGCGGGATCTATACCTTTAAACGCTTCGGCGATAACTGTACCCGTCTCCTTCTCGTAGTCTGCGTTTATCTGCGCATCCGTAAGGCTTCGCGTTACGGGAATATCTCCGTAAAAGTTGTCGGCGTGCGTCGTTCCAAGATACGGCACGGGCCTGCCCGCCTGCGACCATATCGTTGCCCACTTTGAATGCGTGTGAACGACAGCGCCGGTATCAAACGCCTTATACAGTTCTATGTGCGTCGGCGTGTCCGACGATGGACGGTACCTGCCCTCTACTACATTACCGTTCTGGTCTGTGACGACCATATCGTCCGCAGTCATAGAGTCGTAGGACACCCCGCTCGGCTTTATTACAATGAGTCCGCTCTCGCGGTCTATGGCGCTTACGTTGCCCCAAGTGAACAGAACGAGCCCGAGCTCTACGAGTTCAAGATTCGCCGCGCATACTTTGTCTTTAAGTTGTTCCAGCATATTTCCTCCTTATGTGCTTTGCTTATCGTAAAATTCTATTGCTTTACAGTTCTCTTTACCATGCCGGAGTAAGGATGGTCATCCGAGGCGGCTCTTACCAAGGTAAGCTCTCCCGACCGCAGCATGTTCTGTATCCTCATATAAAGCCATCTGTCGCCGACGCCCGGCGTCTTGCCCAGCGTTTTGCCGATGAGCCTCGCGACGATGAACTCGCCCTCCGGAATGTTAGCCCTCAGCGCGAAATCATAAAAGTCCTCGGGTACGCCCATAAGCCTGCCGTTTATCACGGCGCGCAGCGGGGCGTTTTCACTTACGAGACTGTTCCATATATCGGCATAAACCCCGCGGAGCGTTTCGATTATAGGCTTCTCGTATTCGGCAAGCTCTCCCAGCATTTCGGCGTCTACGTCTCCGATGCCACTATAGTTTACAACGCAGCCGTCCTTCTCCATCTGCTCTGGTATCCTCACGACGGACAGCGGAGTGCGCGCGTCCGACATAAGATGACACACAAAGCAAAGACCGCACAGCTCAGCAGGATTGCCGGAGCATATCCACATCCTCACGGGCTCGAGCGTCTGCTTTGCTTCCTCAAGCCGCTTCATCCCCGTCATATCCGTTTCCCATATCGCGTACGGCACGCCGGGGAAATCCGAGAACAATGTCTCAAGCAGCTCCTTGCGCTTGTTCATGCCGCTATCCATATCCGAAATGTCCCCGATATCCAGCATAAGCATTAGCTGCGCGACATCGGCTGAACAGCCTTTCATGTCTGCCCCTGCCCAGACACGCGGTTTCTTTGCCTCGCGGCGTTCCTTCACGGTGCCGCCGAATACGGCGACCGCGCCTGAAAGGCGCTCGCCGGGCTTCATCGATTTTGCAAATTTCAGCGCTCCCGCGGCGCTTTCGTTAAACGCTATCTCTAACATCGATTATCTCTTTAAGACTCTCTATTTTACACCGAACGCCCTCGGGCATACAACCCTGCATCTGTTGCAGTTGACGATACCGAACCCTCTGTCGTTATCTCCGTACGCGTACGGGCGGCACAAATGCTGACGCGCCGTTTCACCGTCCAGCGCTTTTTGCGGGCATGCGTCAAGGCACTTGCGGCAGCTCTTTATACAAAGCTCTTCCGACAGCTCGTCTGAGCGCAGCTCGAGGTCTGTAAGCACGGCTCCGAAGTTCAGCATATTTCCGTATGTTTTGTTTATGACGAGCGTGTTCTTTCCAAGACTGCCCAGCCCGGCCATAACGGCAGCGTGGCGCATAGATAACAGCCCTTTGCCTGTAAGCGTGTCTTTATGCCAGTAATCGTACGGCGTGTCCGACGGCAAAGGAACTGCCGCCGCGCCCATATCCTGCAAATCAAGAGCGGCGGCGTAAGCAATACGGTCTAGCTCCCTTAAGTTTATCTCCGTGGCGTGGTTGTACACTATACGCGGGCTGACTGCCGCAAGACCTTTGGGAAGCCTCTTTCCGAAGACTATCACCGAGCGGCAGCTGGGGAAAATATCCCCCGGGCGAAACCCCTCCGGTGCGTCGTCAAACCTTTCTGTTTCGGCTATTCCGCAAACATCCGCGCCCGCGCTTAATACAAGCTCCTTTATTCTGTTTTCCATATATTCTCCCTTATAGCATCCGCGTGTGTTTTGGTCTTTGATTACAGCGAGGGTTGCCCCACATTGGCTTTTTCGAGATAAACCAGCGTCAGCTTATCGTTTACCTTCTCTTCCCGGACCTTCCTGTAGCCGATACTGCCGTAAACGTGCAGGTTTTTCTCGCTTTTCAAGCCTGTAAACAGCGAAAACGAGCGGCAGCAGCCAAAATGCTCTTCAACGCTTCTCATCAGCTCTTTGCCTATACCTTTGTTCTGATGCTCCGGGTGCACGATAAGCCTGCCTATATAGCATACTCCGTCCTGTTCACATGCCCTGACCGAGCCGACTATCTTCCCGCAAATCTCGCTTTTCAGTATGACCTGATCAACGAAATCCTGCTTCATGCCGTCAAGCGTCTGCGTGAGCGGTGGGATCGTATAGTCGCCTACCAGCTCCGCCTCGCTCTTATAAGCGAGCTTTTGCAGCTCAAGTATCTCATCTAAGTCTTCATACAGTGCCTTTGTAACCATGTTTCTCTTCTCCTTCTCTTCTGATCTCTTCTCTTTTATTTTTTATTTACCAAGCTTCGCGTTCTTTTCCCTCCAGTAGCGCGCGAAACGGTTATTCCCTTTTATCGCGTCCCAGTCTTCACGAAAGAACTCGTCCACCATCGCCTGCTCCTCGGCGGCGGCTTTTGAGGTAAAGTTTTTTAGCTGCTCAATGTCAGGAGCCCCGCCGCAAAAGAGACGTTCTTCCTCCCCAAGCCACTTCTCCTCTAGCGCGTCACGCCTCGCCCGCAGAGCGTCAGCGTCGACAAGGCCTGCCAGCACCGCCCGGTGCAGTCTCTCGCGCCTGAGCCAGTATTCCCTGCCCTCTTTTTCATCCTCAAAGACGGGAGCCTGATTCACACCCACTGAAGCCTCATTACTTTTTGTGCCGAAAAACACCGGCTTGAACGCGGATATGCAGGGAACAGAAGCCCCCGTCGCCCATATCGTAATCGGCGCTCCTTCGCGCAGCACCGCCACAAAGCTGCCCGTTGTCTGATCCCCTATAAGCCCTCCCGCGTGCATACAGACGCTGCCAACACTTCCTCTGGAGAACTCGCGTCCGCTTACACCACTCGCGTGTGTGCGCAGCGCGGCCATCATCTGCTTTACCGTAACGGGTCCTTTCTCTATCGCTCCCAGCGACTGGCAGCGGCGCTGCTTTCCTCTCGCAAAATGCGAAAACAGCGGCTCGGTGAAGCGTTTAGCGAAGTCCTCGCTTTCCTCAATTCCTCCGCGCATCGTATGCTCTCCGCGTATAAACAGCCTGTTCGATATCGCAGCCTTGTCGCGCACCGGAACGACGGCGTAATTTCTGCCCGAGGTCTCCAGTATAAACGCGTTTTTCGGGTCGCATATCAGAAAGCTGTTGTCGTATCGGAAGTCCTTTGTGTAGCCGCAGTTGCCTCCCTGCCCGTACTCCCTGAGCAGGCTTATTATTGTGTCGAGCGCGCCTTCGGCGGTGTCCGCCCTCTCAAGCGCGAGCCGCAAAAGGTCCATGCCTGTGAGCGCTTCTCTGTCGTTTTTCGCCTTTGTGAACACCGCTTCGTTGCCTATGGCTACGCCGTGCTCGTTTACGCCCATCTCGGCTCCCCATATCCAGTCGGGTTTAAGCAGCAGCGCCGCGTTCGTACGGCTTGCCTGCGGTATCTCGATATAGGTGCATTTTAGTATTTCGCCGCTTGTATACGTCTTTGCGGGAATGAACGTTATGACATGGGGCTCGTTCGGCTCCCTGTCGCTGTTCTTCGCCAGCATCGCCGCTCCGTTTTGCGTATAGCCTCCGGTCACACAAATGGTATCGCACATGGGCATTCTCCTTAACACCTATTTAATCTGCGGGTATCCGCCTGTTTATTACTCAGATGTTATCCATGATATGGTTAGGACTATTATAGCATACGCCTTACCTGTTTTTACAACTATAAAGATAAAAAACAAGCCGTACTGATTCATTGCAGTCGGCTTGCCAAGCTTAGCTAAAGGTTTGCTCGCTATATGGTTTTGACGCTTCCGAAAACCCGCTTTTGTTCCTGCGGAATGTCAAGACCCAATGTTCCTCCCGGGTTCATTATGTTGTCCGGGTCGAAGTGGTCTTTGAGCGCCCTGAATATATCAAATTCGGTTTTCCCTATCGAGCCCTCAAGCCACGGACCAAACATCTTTCCTATGCCGTGGTGGTGGCTCATCGCCGCGCCCGATCTCTGTATAGCGTCGAGGATACCGGAGTGGAACTCTCGGAACTCCTCCGGGTCGGTCATCTTTACTATGAATATGAAGTAAAGGTTTGCGCCCTGCGGATAAACGTGCGACATATGCGTCATGCATATCGTGTTGGGCCTCGATTTACAGTAGGCTCTTACGTCCCTGTGAACCTGCGACATATTGCTCCAGTTTACGCTGCACTCCATGGTGTCGGTGACCACGCCGAAATCGTGCATGGTGTCGCGCATATAAGGGTCGTTGAAGCGCCCCTTCTCCCACGCCTTTGTCACTATGCCGGTAAGGTTCATGCCACCGTATTTTCTGCACACCCTGCGCACGTTTTTTGCGCAGTTTTTCGAGAAACCCTTCTCTCCGTTCGTGAACCCGAGGTAAAGGCACATCTCGCCCTCCTTAAAGCCCTTAATGCTGAACAGACGCCGAAGCGGGCTCTCGTCCACGCCGTACATCCTCAGCATTATCTCAGTCTCCTCCGGGTCGGATAGCCTGAACACGGAAGGGTAGCCCGCCTCCGACTGCATTATCTCCCTCGCGGCCTGCTGCGCTGTGTCCCAGTTAGCGAACATGTACGAAAAGCGATTTATAGTCTTAGGCATGTGGCGGAAGAAGCGCAGAGACACATGCGTGAGCACTCCGAATGCACCCTCGCTGCCCATCATTATGTGGCCAATGTCGGGGCCTGTGGCTTTGCGGGGATAGCAGTCCGTCTTTATCGTGCCTTTCGGCGTCGCGTATTCCTGGCCTATAACGATGTCGGATATCACACCGTAATACGTGGAGTTCTGCCCGGCGCCGCGCGTGACCACCCAGCCGCCCACAGACGAGTATTCAAAGCTCTGCGGAAAGTGCCCGCATGTGTACGCGCGCTTCGCTTCAAACAGCTTTACGGCGTCGTTCAATATCTTCTCTAGCTTCGGGCCGCTCATGCCCGCCTCTACGGTTATTATCTGGTCTGTCTCGTTGAAGCTTACTGCCTTGTTGAACCTCGGGCGCATATCGAGCGACACGCCGCCCTTGACGCACTCCACGCCTCGCGTCACAGACGAGCCTCCGCCGTATACGTACAGCGGTATGACCTCGGCCGCGCAGTATGTTACTATGGCTTCTATCTGTTCCTTCGAGTCGGGATATAGCACAGCGTCAGGAACGCAGTCCACCCTCTTTTCGCGAAGGCGCATTACGTCGTACATCGTCTTGCCGTACGCCACCGACAGCCGCGAGTAATCGTCCGTCCTGACATATTCATCCCCGACGATCTTCCGAAACGCATCGAGCTGAGCTTCGCTAAGCCCGCATGGAATATCAAACTCAACCCCGTCAAAACCGAGGTCGACTTTGTAATCCGTAAAGAACTCATCGTCAAGCTCAAACTTTTCTTTGAGTATTTTGAAAAGCGACTCCTTGGGCGCCTTTATCTGAAGAGGGTCGCCCCATTTAAATATCGACCGGTAGGAGTTCTTCGGGAACTCGCCTTTGACCCATTTGGGCTCAAAGCTTTTGTACGGTTTTGACACGGCCATGCTCCTTTCTTACAGCTTGTTCTTTTTGTACAGCGGCAAAAGCCTGCCGAATATCCTGCTGAACACTTCGTCGAACAAAAACTTATACGTTTCGTGTTCCTTCATGTCCGGCAGGAACTCGTCCTTAACATGCACCATCGCCGCTACAGCCTCGTTTATATCCGCGTAAACGCTCATAGCCGCAAACGCCACGATAGAGCTCCCGAGCCCCGTCGCTTCATACGTCTGTATCCTGTAGACGGGCAGCCCGAACATATTTGCCGTTATGCGGCATATCTCGTCGCTCTGCGAACCGCCGCCCGCTATGAACAGCTTCTTTATGCTCACCTTGCCGCGGCGCTGCATCGTATACAAGCCGTCCATCAGCGCAAAGTTTATTCCCTCTATAATAGCGCGGTATATATGGGCGCGCGTATGCACGTCCGAAAAGCCTATTATCGCCCCTCTCGCCTTGGGCATCACGACGCCGGGCGTAAAGTACGGCTGGAACACAAGCCCCTCGCAGCCCGCGGGTATCTCGGCAAGGCGCGCGTTCAAAAGCTCTTCAGCCGATACGCCCTTCAGTTTTGCCTGCTCGACTTCTTTTGACGCGAATTCGTTCTTAAACCATGAAATGAGCCAGTAGCCCCTGTAGACCTGCACCTCGGGGTTGTAGTGGTTTTTCAGCACGGCAGGGTATGCCGGTATGAACGGCAGCGGCTCCATATACCTGTCTATAGTGAACTGTATCGTAGCGGTAGTTCCGAGCCCTATCGCGGCTTTGTCCGGCGTAGAGCACGACATCCCGAGCGTTTCGCAGCCTTTGTCCGAGCCTGTGGCTATGAGCGGCAGACCTTCGGGTATTCCCGTCTCCTCTGCCGCCTTTGCGGTTATAACCCCAAGCGTCTCTCCCGGCTCTGCTAGCTCCGTCAGCTTTTCATTGGGGATATCAAATATACAGCGGTTGAGCTCATGCTTTCCCATCCACGTGCGAGTCTTGCTGCTGAACGGTATATGCCCTACCATGTGGGCGACGGAGTCTATAAACTTACCCGTCAGCTTCAGCGTAAGGTATCCCGATATCATCAGGAACTTATGCGTCTTCTCCCAAACCTCGGGCTGGTTCTCCATTATCCAGTTGCACGCAGACACCCTGCGCTGCAGGTCCGCAGTGTCCTTCATGCCCACGAGTGAAAACAGCGCCGAGTTTACGGCCGGAAACGGCTTGCTCATCTCTGTTTCCCGCTTGTCGAGCCATACGATGAAGTCGCGCAGAGGCTCTCCGTCCTTGTCAACGCAGACGCACGTGTCGCGTATCGTTGTAACAGTCATGGCTATGATATTGCCCCACAAGTCCTGAGCCGCGTCTTTAAGCCTCCTTGTTGTGTCGCATACGGCGTCCCAGTAGACGCCCGGCTTTTGCTCAGCCCAGCCGGGATGCGCCGAGTAATACGGCTTTTCATACTTGTGCTGCGCTTTGTGCAGAATATTGCCTTCCTTGTCTACGAGTATCGCCCTTGTGCTCTGCGTTCCAAGATCTATCGTCAGCACTATTGGATTTGACATGAGGCTTCCTCCTTATCTGATTTGAGCATATCGCTCGTCGCTATGATATCGCACCCCGTTCCCAGTATATCTGAGACTACGGTTTCACCTATGCCTATTCTCTCTGTTACCGTTACGTTTTTGAGCGCGCGCATGACGCTTGGTATCATGTCTTTGGGTATCTCACCGTTCGTCCTGACCGGCAAAACGGGCATGCCGCGAAACGCCGTGCGCATCGTTGTAGTCAGCGAGCGCCTGGGAGCCGCCAGCTCCGCCAAGGCGAACTCTTCGCCTCTGGCGCACCGGTTGCCGGAAAACACATACTGCCCGTCCTTTATCTCTGCGGTGATTCGGCATCCTATGGGGCATACGATGCAGGTAAGCTGTTTCAACTCATTTCACCTCCGCAAGAGTGAAATTGACCGCGCTGCCGGGCTTTAATCCCGCGTCATTTACATCGAGCTCTATCCTCTCCATCTCGGGCGGGCGAAGCCTCTGGTATATCTTTTTGTATATCTCCCTGCCGTCCGCCGTCACTGTGAGCCGCGTTTTGTCCATGTCCGACTTCGAGCGGAAATAAACAACTACGGGTTCAATAAGCTCTGAGAGGCTTATCTTCTGCGGAACGATGTAAAGGAAGTTGTCGTCAGTTTTAAGCTCCGCGTACGTGCGCTCATGAGGCGTATATGCCGCAGCCGCACGGCCCGCCGCCTCTCCGCTCTCCGAAACGTAGTCCACGAGGTCGTTGACATGAAGCGCGTTGCCGCAGCAGAACACCCCGCCGACCATGGTCATGCAGTTCTGGTCGGACATCGGGCCTTTCGTGCGCCCGTCGAGAGGCACGCCGAGGCTCTCCGCAAGTTCGTTTTCGGGTATGAGCCCTACCGAGAGTATAAGCGCGTCGCATTCGATTAACTGCTCCGTGCCCTTTATAGGAATCATGTTTTCATCGACGCCCGAGATCTCCACGGCGTTCAGCCGTCCTTCGCCGAACACGCGAGTCACCGTCTTGTTCGTGTGCAGCGGTATGCCGAAATCCTCAAGGCACTGGTAGACGTTGCGCATAAGCCCGCTGGCTGTGGGCTTAGCTTCATATACGCCCACGACGTCCGCTCCCTCAAGCTTGAGGCGACGAGCCATTATCAGCCCTATGTCTCCCGAGCCGAGAATGACGCAGCGTTTCGTGGGCATCTTTCCCAGTATGTTCGTGTAATACTGCGCAGTGCCCGCCGTGAACACGCCAGCGCAGTGCCTGCCGTGGACTCCTATCTGGCGCGATGTGCGCTCTCGGCAGCCGCACGCGAGCACTATGCTTTTGCACTCCGTACTACCCACACCTTCCCTGTTTACAAGCGTTATCTTAAACCCTTCAGGCTGCTTTTGAATCTTAGTTACAAACGTAAGCGTCGCTGTGTCTATATCGGTAGAGGGCAGCTTTTCGATAAACCTGTGCGCGTACTCGGGGCCCGAAAGCTTCTCGCCGAACCTTACAAGGCCGAAGCCGTCGTGTATGCACTGCTTTAGTATTCCGCCGAGCCTCGCCTCGCGCTCTATAAGAAGAACGCTAGCGCCCTGGCCGTCAGCCGCCAGCGCGGCCGCAAGCCCCGCCGGGCCCGCGCCTATAACAACGACGTCATAATTCGCGGATGTCATGCTTCCTCCTTGTTGTCGCCGTAAAGCAGCCTGCCTGCTAGCGAGCTCTTCCCGACCTGCTCTACAGGGATGTTAAGCTCATCCGCGATGATCTGCGCCACGAGCGGCCCGCAGAACCCTCCCTGGCAGCGGCCCATTCCGGCCCGTACGCGGCGTTTCACGCCGTCCACCGTGTCACAGGGAACGCTGCGTCTCAGCGCCGCAAGCACCTCTCCCCGGCTAACTTCCTCGCAGCGGCAAACGATAACACCGAAGTCGCTGTCGCTTTTTATAAGCGCGTTCCTCTCATCCTGCGGCAGGCTCGCGGCGTGGGGTATCGGCGTCCTTACCGGGTTGAAGTTTTCGTTCCTGCACGCGCCAAGAAAGTCAGCCGCCATTTTCGCAATGTCCAAAGCTATCGCGGGGGCTGCCGTCAGCCCGGGCGATTGTATGCCGGCGGCGTGTATAATATTCTTTGTGAACCTGCCCGGCGACACCACGAAATCCTCTTCATACGTCGCGGCTCGCACCCCCGTAAAGTACGTTATTATGTCCCTCTCATTGAGCCCGGGAGCGGTCTTTCGATGTTTCGCCATGATGCTTTGTATGCTGTCGCAGCTCGTGCCGAAGTTTTCCTTCTCGTATGTCTCAAAGGCGTCAGGGCCTACGAGGAGGTTTCCGTCTACCGTGCGCACTACGCCTCCGCCCTTCGAATGCGCCGTCTTCTTATCCGAGATGTTAATGGGAGACGCTATCGTCTTTAGCTGATACGCAGCTTTCTTATCGAGTATCATATTCGTGCCTTTACGCGGGTGTATAGAAAAAAAGTGGTCGCGCGCGAGCTTCGCTATGTCCTCCGCGAACACGCCCGCGGCGTTTATCACGAGCCTCGGGTATACCGTCCCGCGGTTCGTGCGCACGCTAACTATTGCTCCGTCCTTGACCTCCATATCTATTACGGCTGTGTCTAGGCATATATTCGCGCCGTTGTCCACAGCGTTCTCGGCGTAGGCTATCGTAAGCCCGTACGGGCAGACTATGCCTGCCGTCGGAAAGTGCAGCGCACATTTTATGGCTTCGCTCAGATACGGCTCGATCGCCTTGAGCTTTTTTTTGCCCGTGTATCTCGCGGGCAGCCGCATCTTTTTCCAGTATATGAGCGAGCCCGCCGCGACGGGCTTCATATACCTTTTCGTAAAGCACAGGTATTGACCAACGCGCCTGAACGGCACGCCAAGCTCTTTGCAAAGCTCCGCGTACATTTTGTTACCCGCGTCGTTGTATTTCTTTTTTAGCTGCCCTTTTTTAAGATCTATCCCGGGGTGCACCATACCGTCGTTGCGGCCGGAAGCGTGCAGCGCGACGTCGTGCTCCTTTTCCGCAAGCATGACATCCAGCTTATACCGCATAAGCTCCCTCGCCGTGGCGCATCCCACGACGCCGCCGCCTATCACGAGCACATCGGGGCGCGCGCCTTCAAGCAAGCTGTCCGATACGGCAGGCAGCTTCATTGACGGTATGTCGGCGCCAGTAAACGTTACATCGTTTACGACGCTGTATTTCTTTTTGTTGGCAGACATCAGTCCGGCGCGCACGATGTCGCTCCAATCGGAAAGCTCGCCCGTAAGATAAAGGCACCCGTCCTTAATCTGCGCGCGCACTTTACCGCCGAATGCCTTATTCAGCTTTTTATTCAACGTTGAAATATAAGACATACCCCAAACCTCAAGCGTTTGCCGTTAAAGAATATTGTTATTACAGCTTCATACCGACGAAGACTCTCCCACAGCGGCCTGTGAGCCGCTCCCGGCCGCGCCTCCCCATAGTTCTTCCTGTTCCGCCCCGGCGGCGATAAGCACGTCGGACAGTTCCTGCTCGCTGAGAGCGTCTATGCTGCCGTTAGCCTTGAACTGCTCAATGCCCTTTAAGACAGCGTCGAACCGCCGTTTGTTTATCTTGTTTTTGATGGCAAAGAACAGGCATATCGCGAGCAGCACGAACGGTATGATGACGAACATCCACTTTATGCCCGACACGATGTTGCTCTGCGCGTACGCTGCTGGGTCAAAGTCCGCCGTGCTCGCTTTTAGTATGGAATACCGGTTCTGGTCGAACCCAAGCGCCTGAAGGCCGAAGCCCATCAGGAGCACCGCGACTCCGCTGGCGAACTTTCGAAGGAATGTAGTTATGCCGCTGTAGATGCCCTCGCGGCGCTTGCCCGTGCGTATCTCGTCTATGTCGAACACGTCGGTCAGCATCGACCATGTGGAGAGGTTGCCGGCCGCGGAGCCCACAGCTATAAGTACGGCGAGAACGCACAGCACGTATACGGAAACGCCGGCGCCGAGCCATATGAACGCGAACGTCGATACCATCCAGACGGGGATGCCTATATAAAGCGGGAACGCCTTGCCCTTCCTCTTCGCGATAGCGCCCATGACAGCCATGAACAGCATAGAGAACACGAGCAGCAGACCTACCACCAGCTCATAGTTTTGATACTGCAGCACCACGATGTCTATGTAGAATATGAACAGCGCGAGTACAAGGTCGACCGCTATCTGGAACGAAAGGAATATGCCGAGGAAATTCCTGTACGCCTTGTTCGAGAACACCGACATCCAGCTTTTCATCGTTGGCTTCTCGGCGCCTGGCAGGTCTTTTCTCTCCCTCGTGCCAAGGAACGTCACAAGCCAGGCTAATGCGAAAATGGCTCCGAACACAAGGCCCATGATGAGGTATCCCGGCCTCTGCTCAGGGCCGTTCTGGCCTGCGCCGAAAGATTTTATTATTACGCTCGGGATAACCGCCGCGAACAGCGACGCCCCTCCCGAAAACAGCATCCTTGCCGTCGTAAAGCTTGTGCGCTCGTTGTAATCCGACGTCATATCCGAGAGTATGGCGTTGTAAGGCACCATGACTATCGTGAACGCCGTACCGAAGAACATGTAGGCAAACGCGTAGTATATTATCTTGGCGGTGACGCTCTCGATGCCGAACGAGTAAAACAGCATCACAAACGACAGGTAAACCGGCAGTATGCCTATGAGGAAGAATATCCTGCGCCTTCCGAACCTTGAGCGCGTTTTGTCGGATATCCTGCCGACAATGGGGTCGGTTATAGCGTCCCACAGCTTTCCGATAAAAATTATTAGCGTTGTCGCGACGACAGGCAGGCCTTCCACCAGCACGAGGAAGTTCATGAAAAGCAGGCTGAACACCATAAACGCTCCGCCTCCGTAAACGTCTCCGCTTGCGTAGCAAAGCTTCGTTCTGAGCTTGTTTACCATAAGCGCACATCCTTTTTAAGCCCCAGAAGCTTCGGTTCTGAGGCAGTATGAAAATTTCGCGTTACGCGAAAATGTCTTTCGCTGACTTTAGCATGAACGGTATTACCCTTGCGAGTTTATCCTCTGTCATTCTGCTTGCCGCACCCGACGTGCCGAGAGAGTATACGCACGAGCGGTGTTCATCAAACACCGGCACCGCCACGCATTTTATATCGTCGCTCAGCTCCTCGTCGTCTATGGCGTAGCCTTGCTTTCTTACGCTTTCTATTTCTTTGTTAAGCTGTTCCTTCGTTCTTATGGTCTTTTTAGTAAAAACTTCGAATGAAATTCTTGAAATCATCTTCTCCCGGTCTTCTTCGGGAGCGAACGCGAGAAGGCATTTGCCTACGGACGAGCAGTGCAAAGGTTCGCTGTTGCCTATCTTTGCGTTTACGACAAGCCGCGAATCCGACATTATCTGCTCTATAATGACGGCGCTGTTGTTTGCCAAAACGCAAAGATGCACGGATTCTCGTATGTCCGCCGCCAGCCTCTCCATAACGGGCTTTGCCGTCGCGATTATGTTGAAATTCTTATAGTACTGCTCGGAGAGCCGCAGTATCGCGGGGCCCAGCTTGTATTTGAGCGTATCCTTGTTCTTCTCGACCATATTGGCCTCAAGAAACGTATCGAGTATACGAAACGCCGTGCTTTTGTTGACGTCAAGCTCCTGCGCGAGCTCCGTCACGCCCACGCTTTTTCTCGATGCCAAAAACAGCAGCGCTTCTATGCCTTTTTTAAGCGACTGGCTCATTCTGTTGCTTCCTTTATCCGTTTAATATCCGGTCTTTCAGGTCGCCTTTATCGGCAAACCTTTCTATTAAATCCGCAAACGCACTATGGTCAAATGCCGTATTCAGTATCGCTTTATCGAGAGAGTCTATGATAGTTAAAAAATCTTTATGCGTAACGCCGTTTATACTTGAAAGCGTCTCCCTGCTCTGTCGCTGGCTTTCGCTGCGGTGAGGAGGATACCCCTTTCCAGGCTCGTCGCAGAACAGCTTATCGAATATGTATCTGAGGCTGATATCGCCCGCCCAGCCAAAGCCCTTATTCAGCGCGAGCGAAGCGCAGTTCCCGCCGTTTATCTGTGAGAACAGCCACGCGTCAAGCGGGTTCGTTATGAGCCCGCAGTAAACTCCCGGGTATTGCATCGCGGAGAGCATAAACCCCTGCCCCGTACCGCAGCCGCCGATCACAAAATCCGCCGCTCCCGCCGCCAGCGCGAGAGCCGCTATAAGCCCTGTGTGTATATACGTAAGCTCGGGCTCGTCAGCGTCGCTCATGCCTATATTATACACCTCGGCATCAATGCTTTCCAGTGCTTCGAGTATTAACCTGTTCTTATCCCTCGCCGAAACCTCGTTTACTACCGCAATCCTCATGACCTCTTCCTCCCGACACATTTTACCGCCTTTTCGGCTATATCCTTTGCGGTGAGACGGAACTTTTTTTGCAGATATTCCTGAGTTCCCACCTCCCCGAAGCTCTCGAAAACGCCTACGCGCTCCATCGGCACGGGGCAGTGCTCGGCCAGCGTCTCTGCCACCGCGCTGCCGAGCCCGCACACAGCGTTGTGGTTCTCGGCGGTCACTATTGCGCCGTATGCCTCGGCGGCCAGTATTACCGCCTGCTCGTCGAGAGGCTTTATAGTGTGCATGTCTATCACCGCCGCCGATATGCCCCGCTCCGCAAGCATGTCCCGCGCAAGCAGCGCCTCGTATACCATTATGCCGCACGCGATTATCGCAACGTCACTGCCCTCGCAAAGAACGTTCGCCTTCCCTATCGTAAACTGAGCGTCGTCTCTGTATACGCGCATCACCTTCCTTCGGCACGAGCGCATATAGAACACCCCGTACGTGCCTGCCATATACCTGACCGCGGTCTTATACATCGTTATGTCGGCGGGCTCTATTATCGTTATTCCCGGCACGGTGCGCATTAAACCTATGTCCTCAAGCGGCATGTGCGTTCCTCCGTTTGCCGTCGCCGTCACACCGGCGTCCCCGCCTATTATCTTTACGTTAAGATGCTGATACGCGCACGACAGAAACACCTGGTCGAACGCGCGGCGCGTGGCGAACGTGCCGAACGCGTGGAAAAACGGTATGAGCCCTGTTGCCGACATCCCCGCGCACATCCCCGTCGCGTGTGCCTCCATTATGCCGCAGTTTATGCCCCTATCGGGAAACATATCATAAAACCGCTTCGTACCCATCGAATACTGTACGTCGGTGTCAATGGCAAATATCCTGTCGTTAAGATTCGCCTCATCTATAAGAGCGTCGCAGTAAGCGGCGCGCATCTCCGTGTCGTCCATCTTAATAACATCAGCCAAGAAGCTCATAGCTCTTCTCCAGTCTTCTGTCGATTTCGGCGATCGCTGATTCCGCCATCTCATGCGTTATCACCATATAGTGGTTGAAGCCCTCTATCTCAGCGAAATTGCATCCGTACCCTTTTACGGTGTTCAGTATGACCGCCGTCGGCCTGCGCGATTCTCTTGCCCCTGTAAGCGCGTCGTATATTTCCTTTACGTCATGTCCGTCCGCTTCAAGCGCGTCAATGCCGAACGCTGTGAATTTATCCTTGAGGCAAAACGGCTCGCAGATGTCCTTCGTATAACCGTCGAGCTGGCGGGCGTTGTTGTCCACAATGATAACGAGATTGTCCGGCTGCCTGTGCGCGATGAACTGTATCGCCTCCCAATTCTGCCCCTCCTGCAGCTCGCCGTCGCCTACGATCGCGTACACGGTGCTGCCTATTCCCTGATATTTGTTGCCCAGCGCAACGCCTGTCGCGAGTGAAAGCCCCTGCCCCAAAGAGCCGGTGCTTATATCAACGCCGTTTGTTTTGAGGCGGTCGCAGTGGCTGGGGAGCTTCGTTCCGCCCGCGTTAAGCGTCTTAAGCTCTTCCCTGTTAAAATAGCCTCTGTACGCGAGCGCCGCGTACAGCGCAGGGCCGCAGTGGCCCTTAGACAGCACTACCCAGTCGCGGTCTTTCTTTTTGCTGTCGTTTGGGTCGATGTTGAGTATTTGCGTATACAGCACGGCGAGCGCGTCGCAAACAGACATGCTTCCCCCTATATGGCCGTACCCTGCGGCTTCCATCGCCCTTATGGTCAGCTTTCTTATTTCAGCAGCCGCCGTCAAAGCGCTTTTGATTTTCATGTTTTCTTCCTCTTCAGCATCATGCTTACAAGCCCGCGCTTTTTCATTAAAGGCCTGTCTTCGTAGCTTTCAAGGTATACTTCCTGCCGCTTGCGCGACGAGTCTACCGCCGCCAGCGCGAATTTCAATACTTCCCTGCCCCGCTCTCCCGAAAGCACCGGCTCGCGGTCGTTCTTTATCGCGTCCACAAAGTCGCGTGTGGAGGCTTCGAACGAATCGGCCCAGTCGTGCTTCATATCCCAGAATTCCGTGAGCTTTCCGTCGCGGTACATCACCACGGGGGCTACGCCGGGCAGCATGCACGCCGTGCAGCGCGTGACCCATATTATTCCCCTTGAGCCCGTTATCTCCACACGCTCGTCGCACGTGTAATACTTGCTCTCAACAAACATCTCATCCGAGCTCATTATGTCCCATACGCCGTAAAGCTTTTTGTCCTTGTGCTTCCACATGATTACCGCGGGAACGTCGTTGTATACTCCGGGTATTATCTGCGTTTCGTCTATCCACGCGACCACCTTCTCTACGTCGCCCAGCATATATAAAATCGTTGAAAACTTGTGATAGCCGTCGTCGAACACTGTGGGGCCTCCGCCAGAGAGCGTGTCGTTGAGCCTCCATACCCACGACTTCGCGTTCACTTCCCATCCCGTTTCTTTAACGTCATCGTCAACCTTAGCGCAGCCGGTCCTGGCTTTCTTGCTGACGACAGGCATATTTCTCGACGCCAGCGACGCGTTGTTCATCTTAAGGCGTATACCCTGAGGCACGCCTATCTCTCCGGCTTCGAGCAGGCTCTTCGCCATCCGGTAAGGAGGATAAAACACGAAGTTTTCAAATACCTTGAGCTTGACCCCGTTGTCCTTCGCGGCCTTTATCATAGCGTCGCATTCGGCGAGGTTCATTGCCATGGGCTTTTGCACGGACACATGCTTGCCGGCATTGCAGGCTTTTACGGTATATTCACAATGAAGGTGATGAGGCAAAAGCAGCTCTACACCCGTAACTTCTTTGTCGCAGAGCACGTCGTCGAAGCTCTGAAAAACGTTGGGTATTCCATGCTCCTCGGCGAACTTCTTCGCGGCGGCGTGGTTGATATCGCACACCCCCCAAAGCTCGGCGTCCGGGTTGTCTTTATACCCCGCAACGTGAAGCGTCGCTATCCTTCCGCAGCCCACGATTACAAACTTCATCCTGCTCATGCGTATCTCCTCTATGATCGTGTAATAAACCTGACCGAATGCTGTATGTTATAAAAGGGTTAAACCGTAAGAAAGCAGTTTTTAATTATTGCACACGGCTTTTTTTCGCCGCACTCTGATGGATACGCTGCCTGCTTATATAATATTAATTTAAGCGTAAGACTACAATAGATTCTGCAGATGGGGTTGCTCATAGCGCAACTAATAAGGATTCAACCGGCGCTGCTTTTAGCTTTTTGCATTATTATCGAGGTTTCCAAGGCATGTACCCGAGCGGCAAGCTGCATACGTCTGAAGTTTGAGGGTGCAAAAGGGTGCCCAAGAAGCACCCCTTTTGCAATAAAAGCGGCTAACCGCTTTCCTTTTTCGCGAAATAGCCCGCTATCACTTTCAGTATGCTCTCGGCGATATTAACAACCGTCATAAGCGTGTTTGACTCGTCGGCCGCCGCGGTACCGGTAAACATCCCTTCTATAGCGCCAAGTGAAGTCCCGACTCTGTCCGCGTTGGCTTTTACGCTTGTGCCGGCTTTATCTAGGCTGTCCACCAGCGCCGGCAGCTGCATAATTGTCTTGTTTACATAGGCGGCGTTATCGTCAATCAGCCTGCTTACCTTTTTCGTCATCTTGATGAAGTTGACCAATGCGGCTATCAGCGTTGCTCCAACGGCCACAACCAGACAAGAACCGAGAAACATAACCATAATAATCAGCAGGTCGTTTATACTTATCATATACTTGCTCCGTCAATACCTCTAATTTGCTAATCATTAGCCTGCGCAGTTTTTCATACCGCTTATGCCTGCGGCGTATCTTCCTCTCCCTTTTTTATCTTCTCCTTCACCGCAGCCGCTGCCTTCTTCGCGCCTTCGGCGATACGCTTACGCGTTTCCTTTCCCGGCCCCGGAGCGAGCAGTACCCCGGCCGCCACACCAGCCACCGCCCCCGCGGCCGCACCTATCGCCAATTTTTTAGCCGCCTTCTTTGCGGCCACGGCTCTGGCCTTCTTCTTTTTCGTTTCAAGCATATCTTTGATCAGCATGTCTTCCTCCATAATCAACATATTCATTTCAGTATTTGATACTAATATACAGATATGCTGTTTATATAGTTTCTGTGTGCTTATTACTCTTCTTGCCCAATAAAAAGACATGAGCTTAAACGAAAAACCAAAGCAGCAGTGTATACTGCGGTATAATAGTATGTTTAAATTGAAGCCGACAATAGTCGTTATGCGTCCAACAAACTCCGTGTGTCATGTGCCGCAAAACGTTCTGTATCCGCAGGCGGACGGCCCGGGGGGCTCCGAGTATTCCTTTTGCTCCGGCGAATGCTCATACGGCTTTGACAGGGCGCTCAGCAGAGCGTGCATGAAGCTGTAGTCTCCTTCTGCCGCCGCTTCAAGCGCTTCCTCAACGCGGTGGTTTCGGGGAATCAGAGCAGGGTTTGAATTGCGCATCAGCTCATTTGACGAATGCTTTTTATCGTCCTGCCTTGAAAGCCTTGCCTGCCAAAGCCTATGCCACTGGCCGAAATCGGCGCTCTGAAACATCGTGGTATCCTCTATCCTGTCAAACGTCAGCGCAAGAAACGTATTTGTAAAGTCAGCGTGATGTTTTTGCATAATGATTAATAGCTCTTCCGCAAGAGAAGCGTCGCCGTCTTCTTTATTGCTTAACCCAAGCTTTGCTCTCATTCCGTCAAGCCAATTGCTTTCATACATCTCAGAAAAGGACGCTAGCGCTTCGTTCGCCGTCTCTACGGCTCCCTCCTGAAAATCGCTGAGCAGTGGCAGCAGCGTTTCCGCGAAACGCGCAAGGTTCCACTCGGCAATCGCAGGCTGGTTGCCGTAAGCGTAGCGGCCTTGGCGGTCTATAGAGCTGAAAACGGTAGCGGGATCGTATTCGTTCATAAACGCGCAGGGCCCGTAGTCGATTGTTTCTCCGCTCAGCGCCATGTTGTCGGTGTTCATAACGCCGTGTATGAAGCCTGTGAGCTGCCATTTCGCTATAAGCGACGCCTGTCTGTCAACAACTTCTTTAAGCAGCGAAACATATCTGCTGCCGTCATGTTCCAGGTCGGGAAAGTGGCGCTTTATAGTGTAGTCGGCCAGTATGCGCAGCTTCTCAAGGCTTCCCGACATCGCGGCGTATTGGAACGTGCCTACCCGGATATGACTGGACGCTACGCGAGTCAGAACAGCGCCTTGCAGCGGCGTATCCCTTAATACCGTCTCACCGGTGGTCACGACAGCGAGGCTGCGCGTCGTCGGTATGCCAAGGGCGTGCATAGCTTCGCTTATTATGTATTCGCGAAGCATAGGCCCAAGCGCCGCCCGTCCGTCTCCCCCCCGAGAATACGGCGTCCGGCCCGAGCCTTTTAGCTGTATATCATACCTTTCCCCCCACGGAGAAATCTGCTCGCCTAATAGCACGGCGCGCCCGTCGCCCAGCATAGTGAAGTATCCGAACTGATGACCCGCGTAGGCCTGGGCTATAGGCACTGAATTCTCGGGTATGCTGTTTCCCGCAAGTATCGAGATCCCCTCATCGCTTTGCAGATGATCGGAGCTTATGCCAATCGATTCGCATAATCTCGCGTTTAATATAACCAGCTTAGGCGCGCGGACACGCGAAAGCTCCGCCCTGCTGAAAAACGATTCCGGCAAACGCGAATAGCTGTTGTCAAGATTCCACCCTGATTCTGTTAATACGTCACTGTTTTTCATGCTGTTTATCTTTTTAAATCTCTCTTTTTCCTGATTATAGCGTTCCCAATTTGACAAATCGCAACGCCGTTATGCGTTTTGTAATATGTGCCACTTTTTATTATAACACACAAGCGGTAATGAAACGCGCCGGGCATCAAGGCTCCAAAAATTTTGGCTTTTGGTGCCCCGGCATCCGGCGCTTTTTAGGTATTTTTGATTTATCTTTGCTTTTTGATGTAGCGTTTTTCCGCGTACGCCACGGCAATATACATTACCGCGGCAACGACTGCAAGTATAAGTATGCTTGCCATGACGAGGTCCAGTTTAAACACCTGCCCTCCGTATACAATGAGATAGCCGAGTCCCGCTTTTGATACGAGATATTCGCCTACTATTACGCCTACCCACGTCATGCCCACGTTTATTTTAAGCGCGGATATGATGGACGCAACGCTCGCCGGCAATATGACCATCCTCAGTATCTGCAGCCTTGTAGCCCCGAACGTGCGCATAAGCATTACCTTCTCCTCGCTTACCTCCATAAAGCCGCCCAGCACACTGAGTACCGTTACAACCACGGATATCAGCAGCGCCATGGTTATAATCGCTCCTTCACCCGCACCCACCCAAATTATTATTACGGGCCCGAGCGCAATCTTGGGCAGGCTGTTCAGTACGACAAGGTAAGGATCGAGCGTACGCGCTACGGTGGGTGACCACCATAAAATTATGGCAATGCCTATTCCCATTATCGTGCCGAGCGAGAAACCCGCGACCGTTTCCCAAAGCGTTACTCCTATATGCTTAAACAATACTCCGTCGTTGTAAAGCGATGCGATGGTTTTAACTATTCTTGAGGGCGAGCTCATGATGAAGGGGTCTATCCAATGCATAGCGGCGGCCGCTTCCCAAAGCCCTATTATTAAAACGAGCAGGCTTATCCTTAACAGAGTGACCCTTAAGTGCTCACGCTTAACTCTTTTCAAATATTCAATATGCTCTTTTGAGTAACCGTTTTTTGCGGCTTTTCTTTTCAGCTTAATCGACATGCACGGCCAGCTCCTTCCATATCAAATCAAAATAGTCGCGGAACCCGGATGCCTTTCTTTTCTCGATAGGCGAAAAACTCTCGATGTTAAGGTTAATATCCACGTGCTTTTTTACCGTTGCGGGCCGCTGCGAGAGCACGAGTATTCTGTCCGACATCGAAATAGCTTCTGAAATGTCGTGCGTCACCAAAACCGCCGTTTTCTTTTCCGAGCGGATGATGTCCGCTATCTCATCGGAGAGCGCCAGCCTTGTCTGATAATCAAGCGATGAGAACGGCTCATCCAGCAGCAGTATCTCGGGGTCTACGGCAAGGGTCCTTATAAGAGCGACCTTTTGCCTCATCCCTCCCGAAAGCTGCTGCGGGTGATACCGCTTAAAATCACCGAGGCCGTATTTCTCGAGCAATCCCAAGGCCTTGCCGCGCGCTTCCTTCGTGCATTTTTTTTGCACCTGAAGACCAAGCATTATGTTCTCTTCTATGTTCCGCCATTCAAAGAGATGATCCCTTTGCAGCATATATGCGACAGACTCGTTATGTCCGCAGACCTTTTTATCGCCTATTACTATCTCTCCGCTTGTTGGCTCGATCATCCCGGCTATCATCGACAGCACCGTGGTTTTGCCGCAGCCGCTGGGGCCTACTATCCCGAGAAACTCTCCCCTGTATACAGAAAAATTAAGGTCCTTAACGACACTGATTTCGTCCTTTAAAGTATGGTAGTTTTTGTTTATAGCCTGTAACCTGACCAATTCCTCCAAAACTTTTTCTCCCCTTTACAAAAGATGATATTAACGCTGTTTCACACTCCCATTACACACAAAAACTTATTAAGTTCTCCTTTATCCGCGATCCCGTATATAATCTAATATATTCAGAATGCATCCATGAGTTCTGGCCTCTTTTTACCATGTAAGCAAAAAGAATAAAAAAGCCCCGAAACGCGCTTTGCTTCGAGGCTGAAAGCAAGTAATAAATTTATTGATTCCCTCCGGTTATATCAAGGGCAAATGACGTGTCAACAACGCTTTTGAACTCTACTGTATTTTCCAATATACCCGCCTGCTGTATTATTTCCTGCAGGCGGTTGAACGCCTCTTCCTTCATAACCGGCGTATCCATCCACGCGTCTATCTCTTTGTACGATTGCGCGACCAATACCAGCGATTCGACAGACGTATCGGGAAAATGCTCTACGATTGCTTCGGCGATCTCCCGATCGGTAGCGTTTTGCACCCACTGCTGCGCTTTGTAGATTGCTCTTAAGAAGCGCTTTATGATATCCGGATTGTTTTCTATATAGCTTTTTTTCGCCATGAACGCTGTATACGGCACCTCGCCGCTTTCAGCTCCCACAGCGCCCATTATATAGCCCTTGCCCTCCTTCACGAACATCGACGCCGTAGGTTCAAATAATGTAACGTAATCTCCCGTGCCGCCTTCAAAGGCGCCGCCCATCAGGTTGAACTGTATGTTTGTGATAACTTCAACGTCTACGCCCGGCTCAAGCCCGTTCTTGCGCAGAACATACTCAAGCGTCATCTCGGGAACTCCGCCTTCGCGCCCGCCGATAACGGTCGAGCCTCTAAGCTCGCACCATTGAAAATCATCATTAGGCTCTCTGCCGACAAGAAAAGAACCATCGCGTTTTGTAAGCTGCCCGAATACAAGAGCGCTGTCTTCCTTGCCTTCGTTGTAGACGTATATCGCCGCTTCCGGACCCATAAGGCCTATCTGCGCCTGACCCGACAATAAAGCCGTCATAGATTTGTCCGCTCCCCCTCCGTTTACGAGCTCGATCTCAAGGCCCTCCTCCTTAAAGAACCCCAGTGATATAGCCGCGTACAAAGGAGCGTAGAACACCGAATGCGTGACCTCATTCAAAACTATCTTCTCCGGTTCCTGCTTATCGCACCCTATTACCATGACCGCCAGCAGCAGGCACAGCACAACTGATACCAGCCGTTTTACCATCAATACTTCCCTCCTTAAAACGATTTATCGCAATACCATCTTATTCACTCCGCCAAAGATAGTGCAAAGAGACATCTCATAGAGACATAACATGATTGCTGCATCGAACTTAAGTATTCTATGAAGGCAAGGCTCTTCATAACTATAAAGCAAATACGCAATGGAGAGGGATATGGTCTTTTTCAAGATTATCCGCAAATCAACGCTGCTAGGATTTATTGCTCTTGTTTTTTTTATTATCGCCTGCTCATTTTATCTTCTGACTTCACCCGAAAAGGAGCTTGAAGCCGCGGCTTTAGATAATTCCGAAGATTGGCAGACCATCATCAGCGGACTGTTCAAGACAAGAAACGAGTGCGTATTAAGCGGTGATTTCGACAGGCTGAAAACGGTCTTTCTCACCGGCGAAAATACCGGCCGGTGGGCTTATGAGAATGAAACAGCGCGCTCGGACTATCTGCAAAGCTGGTCAGCCAAGCAGGGCGCAAGCTTTTTGAATATACAGAGCAATATAAAAATACTAAGATGCAAAGCCGTGGGAAGGGGCTGGGCGTTCTATGTGCTGTCTTCTGAAGAATACTCATACGCTTACACCGACGATGTTAAAACCGTCAACATGTTCCGCGTCGGCACTTACCATTCCCTCGACCTTATACCCGCCGTAGACGGGACATGGGTTATAAGCCGCGAGTGGTACGACGACCCTATGGCAAAAACTTTTTTGTCTTATGACGGCATCGAGGATATAACGGCCCATATCACAAACAGTCTGCCAAAAGACATCTCAGGGCTTGACGGGAAACGCGTTTTAGCCGTGGAGTACGCCGACGCTTACTGCGGCGCGGCTTCCGACGGTCAAAACGGATACAGCTACAACAAAAAGTATGCGAACTATAACCCTCTTGGCGGCAACTGCGCAAATTTTGTCTCTCAAGCGCTGTTTGAGGGAGGCGGTTTTAAAAAGAACTCCACATGGAACTATAAAGACGGCAAAGGAAGCTGGGCTTGGATAAAGGCCGTTGGGCTCAAAGACTACCTTATCTACAGCGCAAAAGGCTCTATTATTGCTAAAGGCAAGTATGAAAACGTCTATAAGCACGCCAACGAGCTGCTGCCCGGCGACATGGTCGTGTACGCGAAAAAGGGCAAGATTACTCATGTCTCCATCGTCACCGGCCTCGACTCGAAGGGCTGCCCTGTTGTCAACTCCCACAACATTGACAGATACCGCGTCCCGTGGGATATAGGTTGGAATATGAGCGGCATAACGTTTTATCTCATTCGCGTTCATTATTAGCGCGGCAGACTACACAATAATAAAAATATCTTTTCCCGTTTAATTACTTTCAATGGTAATAAGCACATTTTTGGCGGATTTCTGGGTAATCTAATAATTGACCGATATAAACCTGCGGGGGTAGTAATGTTTGAATCGGTATACTTTCAATTGACTGTTGAATTGTTTTTCGGCTTTATAGGTTTGCTTATCGCCGTTAAGATCATCGGAAAGCGGCAGGTACAGCAGATATCGCCGTTTGATTTCGTGTCCGCGATCGTGCTGGGTGAACTGCTGGGCAACGCTATTTACAACAGCGAAACAACGGTATTCCATATTCTTTACGCGCTCGCGGTCTGGACGCTGCTGCTGGTCGGCATAGAAAAGATCGTACAAAAATCAAGAAAAGCACGGAATATGGTTGAGGGGTCGCCAAAGCTGATAATTAAAAAAGGGCTTATAGATTATCAGGTGCTCAAAAAAGAAAAGATGGATTTTTACGAACTCACAAGCCTGCTGCGGGGTAAAGAAGCTTTTGCGCTCCGCGAAATAGAGTACGCGATACTCGAGCCAAACGGCGTAATCACTGTAATCAAAAAACCGCCGTTCGAAAATGTTAAAAGACAGGATCTGAATATTGCGGCCGAAAGAGCAGTCATAAATCTGCCGCTCATTGTCGAGGGAAAGATAGAATCTAAAAACCTGCTTGCCGCGGGGCATAACGAAGACTGGCTTTTGCAAAGCATACGCAAGCAAAACGTGCAAAACATAGAAGACGTGCTGTACGCGGAATGGAACGAGACTGAAGGCCTGTACATTCAGAAAAACGATCAGCTATCCTGAGTCTCCTCAGGGCCGGCAGCCATAATATATTATTTGTTCCGTGCATCTACCGTTTCAATATGACCGTTTAACTATACTCCATGGTGACTACATACTTATAATAGTTAACGAGTTTAAAAAAAAAGAAGCTTTGCGCTTCTCAGGCTGCTGACAAAGTATCAGCAGCCTTTTTCATTGTTCAAAAGTATGGTAAAATAAAAGAAACGCCGGAGAATACCATGTTAGAAGAACAAAACAGCCATCAAG
>JAEYPS010000029.1 GCA_023410475.1 Bacillota bacterium
CACTGGGCGGGCAGTTCTTATCTCAGTTTCTGTTTCTCATTCGTGGTTTTATTCAAGTGCAAGCCTGTTCTTACTAAAATTAACACCCCGTCTTCTCCTGAAAACGGGGTGTTTGTCATTAACCTGAAAATGACACCATTAGGTGTCATTTTTATTTGGTGGAGACAAGGGGAGTCGAACCCCTGACCTCTTGAATGCCATTCAAGCGCTCTACCAACTGAGCTATGCCCCCGCTTTAAACATGCGAGCACGTACAATTTTAATATCTTGTCGGCTTGCTGTCAACTCAAATTTCATTTGTGTTCGTTGACATATATATGTACATCAACGCTTGCACTGCAGGCATGGATGTCGCTGCTCAAAAGAGAGATAATAAATAACCGCCGAGCCTTGATGATTTGTCCTCGGCGGTCGTTTTGTACTTAAGCTTGGCGCCCCTTAAGCTCGGATATAAGCGCAGGCACGACTTCCAATACATCTCCTACTATTCCGAACGTGGCTATCTTGAAAATAGGAGCGTCGGGATTCTTGTTTATTGCGATGATGGTGTCTGACGACGACATACCCGCGAGGTGCTGAACGGCTCCCGAAATGCCGCAGGCGAAGTAGACTTTAGGCCCAACCGTCTTGCCGGTCTGCCCGACCTGATGGCTGTACGGTATCCAGCCCGCGTCGACAGCCGCGCGTGACGCGCCGACCGCGCCGCCGAGAAGCCTTGCCAGCTCTTCGAGCAGGCAGAAATTTTTGGGATCGCCAAGGCCTCTTCCGCCCGATACGATTATATCCGCCTCAGTTAAATTCACCATCTCGGAAAGCTCCGATACGACGCTAACTACCTTCGTTTTCAGGTCTTTGCTTATGTTTACGCCAGGGCGTATTATTTCTCCCACGCGCGAAATATCCGGCGGGAGAGCCTTCATCACCTTAGGCCTCACCGTAGACATCTGCGGCCTGTGGTTGGGGCAGATGATGGTTGCCATCAGGTTGCCGCCAAACGCGGGCCTCGTCTGAAGGATGATTTTCTTTTCAGCGTCGATCTCAAGCTTTGTGCAGTCTGCGGTAAGCCCCGTGTTTATCCTGGAGGATATCCTCGGCGCAAGGGAACGCCCGTAGGTTGTGGCGCCCATCAATATGATCTCAGGTTTGTATGTATCGATCAGTTGAACGAATATGTCCGAATATGTCTCGTCGAGATAATCCTTAAGGGAAGGGTCGTCGACAAGATAAACGCTGTCGGCCCCGTGCGCGATCAACGCCTGAGCCGTGTGCTCAACATTATGCCCCATCAGAACGGCACAAACCTGAGCGCCAAGCTCGTCCGCGAGCCTTCTGCCCTCGCCCAAAAGCTCGAGCGCGACATCCGCCGGAACGCCGTCCTTTTGCTCCGCAAATACCCAAACGCCCTTATAGGCTGAAATGTCAGCGGTGTTTTCGGACTCGTCTTTCTGAAAATCTATAGCGTCAAATTTGCACGACGATACGCATGCCCCGCATAACGTACAGTTGTCGAGTATCCGCGCTTTCTTGTCTACCATCTCTATCGCGTTGAACGGGCACGCCTTTATGCACAGCCTGCACCCTATACATTTTTCAACTATTATTTTTATATCCGCCATTTAGTATTCTCCGTTAATATTTAATTGCAGGCATTGAGCTGTATCGCCATCAATTTGTCCGCAAGCCTTTTTGCCTGGTCGCACGGCTGTCCGTCTATCATTTCGCTCTCGACCTCGTGCACGGGCACGAACGTCTTTATGACCTGCGTGGGAGAACCTTTCAGCCCGCACAGCTCTTTATCCGCGCCGATATCGTCGGCGGTACATACGCTGACGACAGCCTTTTTTGCTCTCATCATGCCTTTGAGCGAAGGCAGCCTCGGCTCGTTTATCTCCTTGACAACGGAGATAACCGCGGGGAGCGTCATTTCGATGACCTCATAGCCGTCGTCCGTCATCCTCTGGCATCTTATATACCCTTCGCGTATCTCTTCTATTTTCCTCACGTAAGTGGTATGAGGTATGCCAAGCTTCTCGGCGAGGCTCGGGCCTACCTGCGCCGTGTCTCCGTCTATAGCCTGTTTGCCGCATACGATAAGATCGTAAGCGCCTATTTTTTTAACTCCCATAGAAAGCGCGTACGCGGTGGCAAGCGTATCCGCTCCCGCGAACGCCCTGTCGCTTAAAAGCACAGCCTCGTCTACTCCCACGGCAATGGTCTCTTTAAGCAGGTCGGCAACGGCAGGGATGCCCATGCTGAGCGCCGTAACTTTACCTTCGGTCTTTTCTTTGAGCCGTACGCACTCTTCTACAGCGTACGTATCGAAAGGGTTGATGATAGCCTCAACGCCCTCGCGGATGATGGTATTCGTTTCACTGTTCATTTTTACTTCAGTCGTTCCGGGCACCTGTTTTATACATACTATGATGTTCAATAGTTACACTCCTTTACAGTCTCCAGAGCTTCGCTCTTTTGGTTATGAGCAGCTGAATACACGGCTTTAACACCAGTAAAGCTGTGCGCAGCGAGAAGGCTTGATTCAGTTCTTCTCTTTTAATACTTCGAGCGCTATGATGCTTCTTTGTATCTGGTTTGTACCCTCGTAGATCTGTGTGATCTTCGCGTCCCTCATCATTTTCTCTACGGGATATTCCTTCATGTAACCGTATCCGCCGAATATCTGAACCGCGTCGGTCGTGACCTTCATAGCGGTATCGGAAGCTATGACCTTGCACATAGCCGATTCTTTGGAGATATTCTTCGCTCCCGAATCGATATGCCTGCATGTCTGATATACGAGCGCTCTTGAAGCTTCTATCTGTATCGCCATATCGGCGAGCATGTGCTGTATGGCCTGGAAAGAGGATATGGGCTGCCCGAACTGCACCCTGCCTTTTGCGTATTTTTTAGCTGCGTCGAGTGCGCCCTGAGCTATGCCCACAGCCTGAGCCGCAACGCCCGGCCTTGTTCTGTCGAGCGTCTTCATCGCTACGATAAAGCCCATTCCCTCTTTTGATAGCAGGTTTTCTTTAGGTATCCTGCAGTCTTCAAAGACAAGCTCGGCAGTGCACGAAGCCCTTATGCCCATCTTGTTTTCTTTTTTGCCGAACGAAAAGCCGGGAGTTCCTTTTTCAACGATAAACGCTGAGAAACCTCTCGGGCCCGCCGACTTGTCCGTGCAGGCGACCACGGTATATATATCGGCTTCTCCGGCATTGGTTATCCACTGCTTTGTGCCGTTTAATACATATTCTTCCCCGTCCAAAACAGCGGTAGTCTCAATACCGGCAGCGTCGCTTCCCGCGTTTGCCTCAGTCAGGCCGAAGGCCGCAAGCTTTTTGCCCGAAGCGATATCGGGAAGGTATTTTGCTTTCTGTTCGTCGTTTCCGAAAAGTATTATCGGAAATGTACCGAGTCCCGTTCCGGCAAAGGAAAGAGCTATGCCTCCGCAGGCGCGGCTCAGCTGCTCAACGACGATAGCCATCTCGAAAATACCGCCGCCGAGGCCCCCGAACTCCTCCGGGATATAGACGCCGCACAAGTCAGAATCCGCAAGAATCTTTATAATGTCATGAGGGAATTTGCCCTCTTCATCATACTCGATAGCAACGGGCGCGATTTTTTCGTCGGCTATTTTTGCCGCAAGTTCCTTGATCATCTGCTGTTCTTCGGTGAGAAAATAGTTCATCTGAAATCTCCTTAAAAACTTATAAATAATACCTGAGTTAACGAAAACACAGCCCTATATTTAGTTTGTAGGGCTAACATTATTGTTGAATAGTATAATACAGAATACTTTCTAATGCAATAATCAAAGAGTTCTAAATATTACAAGAGAAGGGCTTAGGAAAGCGGCTTGCTTTCGCGTATATATCGCTCCGCGTTTATCCCGACACATGCCATTAGGTTCAGGATAGCACAGACATCTAGGCACGTCCAGAAAGTATGCCGCCTCTATTCATAAACTTTTTCTCATGTAAAGTAAAGTTGCTGCGCTATTGACGGCGCTTTTTTCATGTGCTATTCTTTTCGCAAGTGAATAACGACGCATTGGTGCCTTAATGCCCGTATGGGCGACGAGGGTAAAAGGGAAAGCGGTTAAAAGCCGCTGCAGCCCCCGCTACCGTAAGGAAGACCGTTCTGACACATGCCACTGAAGTTTTTCGGGAAGGCGTCAGAGAGGGATGAAGCCGAGCCGGTAAACCTGCCAAAAGCGTTTTATGTCAAGATTCTTCGGAGGGAAGATGCGGACGACCGTAAAGATATTTACGCCCGAGCATCAGCGCCGGGCGTTTTTTCATGCGGGATCCCCAAAAAGCCGTGAGACTTTTTGGGGGTGCATACGCAGCCCCCGGCGCCGCATAAAATTGAATGCATAAATTACAGTATGCGATTTTGTGCGCTGAGGGGCGAGGCTCGGTTCGTGTCTGAGGCCTCCGGAAAATATTATTAACAGAAAGAGGTCTTTTATGGAAAGAAAACAGGGAAACAATAAGGTCATTATTACCGTAGCCATCGTGCTGGCTGTGCTCATAGCCGTTTTCACGGCGGTATATTTTCTTTTTATCAGCCCGCCGGCCGCAGGGCAAAAAGATATCAAAGTCGAGATCGTTCACTCCGATGAAACGGTAAAGACAGTCGATATAAATACGGACGCCGAGTTTTTGCGCCAGGCGCTCGAGGAAAGCGATCTGATACAGGGAACGGAGTCTTCCACCGGGCTGTTTGTACTGACGGTTGACGGCGAAACGGTGGACGGCGACAAGCAGGAGTGGTGGTGCTTTACGCAAGGCGGTGAATACCTTATGACTGGTGTTGACTCTACTCCTATAAAGGACGGCGACAAGTTTGAAATCGTCTTTACCGTTGGCTGGTAGCGCAAGGATATCAATAAGGGAGATATTGCTGTTCGCGCTTTTCGGCGCTATCCTCATAACAGTGCAGGTTGCGCTCGCCGTGCTCCCGAACATCGAGCTGGTGTCTCTTTTCATTATTGTCTATACGCTCGTTTTAGGTAAGAAGGTATTCTTCCCCATGTATGTCTTCGTAATAGCCGAGGGGCTTATATTCGGCTTCGGCATTTGGTGGATCAACTATCTTTATATCTGGGCTGTGCTCGCGTCAGTTGTGCTGCTGCTCCGCAAAAACGAGCATCCGCTGTTTTGGGCGATAGTATCCGGTATGTTCGGGCTGCTGTTCGGCGCATTGAGCGCCATTCCGTATCTGTTTATGGGAGGGATAGGCGCGGCCGTCTCTTACTGGGTAAACGGCATCGTGTTTGATCTGATGCACTGCGCGGGCAACGTGGCAGCCGCGCTGCTGCTCTTCAGTCCCTGCCATAAGATAATGAAAAGGCTGTATCTGAATGAGTAAAAGCCGACGTACGGATGCGCCTGTATCAAGATTCCGTTTCTAGCGTAAAGATGGTTCGAGACAAGGGGGATAACTGCTTAACACTATATAGCCACGGTGGTATAATAACCTCAAAGATAAGATGTTAGGAGTCATTCCCTTGGTTATTGATTCATGCCTTGAAGAGCTGAGAAACAGCTTTAGTAAAGAATATGATGATTATAAGCCTCTTCTTGAAAGATGCAGGGCATTGTTGTTCACTGAGATAGAAAACAATCCGAAAAACATTCATGCTGTGTGCTTGATTGCCATGGTTGAGTTCGAACTAAGGGTCGAGACAGAAATTGTGCTCGGTTATCTTGAAGAGGCTTATACGAAATATAAAGATCAGATTTCAGGCGAAGACTTTTCGATGCTCGCGACAGATATGGCATACTTTTATATCGAAGAATGTGAGAACAAAGAGGACGAGTCGGCAGCATTGTTGCAGGAGGCTGTTAAAAGAGGCTCTACGTATCCTGAGACATATTACGCGCTTGGCTTGCTGCACTATGAGAACGACAGATACAAGAAAGCTTGCCGTTGCTCAAAAGCGCCTGCGGGCTTTCCTCGGATTTTGAATACCGATATGCCTATGCCCTGTGCCTCTTTAAATGTGGCTATGCGCATGATTCAATAGCCTTGCTCCGTGAAATAACGTCGGGCTGGGAGAAAAGCGAGGACTCTGCGGATGCGTATCTTTACCTCGGCTGTATCTGCGCTTTCCAAGGTTTAATGGAAGAGGCAAAAAAGACAGCGTTCGATATACGCTCGAAGGATAATCCCGAATTAAAAGTAGAACCTGCGGATCTAGCGGAGCTGATGTTTTTTATAGGCGAATATTCAGAAAGCGCCGTGCTGTATGACAGCGATTTATACGCGCCGGACAGCCGTTGGCTTGGGCAGTATTTTTATTGCCTCAAGGCTATGGGCGAGAAAGATAAAGCAAAAAGAAAGCTGGATGAGAGCGTAGAATTTATAAACTCTTTTATTGAACATCTAATTGAGGAACAAGAGCAAAACCCTCAAAACTGGACGCAAGACGATAAAGACTCATATCTGTCAGGCTATAATAAAAACATCAACGACATCCTTGACTGCTATGAGCGGGTAATGGTCAAAAATGAAAAACCTTCCGTAACGTTTAACCCGTGGATTATCAAAAGATGCTATTATATAAACTGCCCGAGACATTCGCGGCAGGTTTTCAGTTCATGACTAGAAGTGGTTTTTCAGTGCCTCGGGTGGTCCCTCACGAACTGGAGCGCCTGCAGCACGCCGACGTAGAGGTCGGTCTTGAACTGATAGTCGGTCGTTTCAAGAAGCGATAAAAGCTTGCCCTTCTCGGTGGTGCAGTAATACGCGTGCGTCTTGTTGAGGACTATAGCGCAGACGTCGAGATAGCACTTGTCGCACCGGCACATGTCGAATTCGTCCATCATGTCTTTGACCCTTTTTCTGACCAGCTCCTCCGCTATGTTTACCAGCACATACTCTTTTCTTTTGACCTCTTCCATATCACACCTCATATGCGGCTGCGGCACGAGCCAAACAACCGTTTGTATCGCCTGCCCCATATTATAGCACGATTCGCCACATATATACAAACAATTATTATATGCGGCAATCTTGCGATCTGCGTTTTTATAACCTGCTTTTGTGCGCTTTTTTTCGTTTTGCATGTCATAAGGAACTTTTTGGCGCGATACATTGAACGCGCCCTGTAATTGTGCTATACTGTGCCGTAATATATTATGCTTTACAGGAGCTTTATGCCATGAGAATGACCGAGATGCTGTTTTCCACCCAAAGGGAAGTCCCCTCCGAAGCGGAGGCGCAGAGCCATGTGCTGCTTTTAAAGGCGGGAATGATACGCCGCCTTGCCGCGGGAGTATACGCGCTTATGCCGCTGGGGTTTCGGGTGTTTAAAAAGATAGAGAACATAATCCGCGAGGAGATGGACGCGGCCGGAGCGCAGGAGCTTATAATGTCGGCGTTCCTTCCGGCGGAATACTACCAGCAGTCGGGCCGGTGGGACGTTTTCGGCACCGAGATGATAAAATTCAAGGACAGGAACGGCAGGGACTTTTGCCTCGGGCCCACGCACGAGGAGATATTCGCGAATCTGTTAAAGCCAGAGATGCAGTCTTATAAATCCATGCCCAAAACGCTGTATCAGATACAGACGAAATACCGCGACGAGCGCCGCCCGAGGTTCGGGATGATACGCTGCCGCGAGTTCGTGATGAAGGACGCTTATTCGTTCGACATAGATGATGCAGGGCTTGACGAATCGTATAAAAAGATGTATGACGCTTATTGCAGGGTGTTCGACAGGTGCGGCCTTGAATACGTCGTCGTGCACGCGGATACGGGAGCCATGGGAGGCTCGGGCTCACAGGAGTTTATGGTGAAGTCGGACATTGGCGACGACAGGATAGCGATATGCGGCAAATGCGGGTACGCCGCCAACTCAGAGCTTGCGCCCTGCCCGGCAGTCGCTCCGTATGACGGCGCGCAGGACGCGATGGAGAAGGTGCATACCCCGAATGCCGGAACTATAGAGGAGCTTACGGGATTTTTCGGATACGGGCCGGGCAGGTTCGCGAAGACGCTTCTGTACATAGCGGACGGAAAGATCGTCGCGGCGATGGTGAGGGGCGACAGGGAGCTCAATGAGACTAAGCTTAAGAACTATCTTAAGTGCACGAGCCTTGAGCTTGCGGGCGCTGAAGACGTGATGGCGGCCACGGGCGCCGTGGTTGGGTTCGCGGGGCCTGTCGGCATAAAGGCGGACAGGATAATCGTCGATAAAGAGATACCCGGGATGGGCAACTTCCTGATAGGCGCCAACGAGACGGATTATCACTACAAGAACGTGAACTACGGGCGCGACTTTAAGTCTGAAGAGGTTATCGATATAAGGACTGTGGCAGACGGCGACCCGTGCCCGAAGTGCGGCGCCGTGATGCGTATAGCAAACGCAATAGAGGTCGGGCATATATTCAAGCTCGGAACGAAGTACAGCGAGGCTATGGGCTGCAAATACCTCGACCAGGACGGCAAAGAGAAGCCTTGCATTATGGGCAGCTACGGCATAGGCCTCAACCGCACGATGCAGGCTATTATAGAGCAGATGTGCGATAAGGACGGCATAATATGGCCGGACAGCGTCGCTCCCTACAGCGCTATAGTGATACCCGTCAGCGCGGCGAACGCAGAGCAGACGGCGCTCGCGGAGCAAATCTACAAAAAGCTCAAAGCCGCGGGCATAGAGACTCTTCTCGACGACCGTGACGAGCGCGCGGGCGTGAAATTCAAGGACGCCGACCTTATCGGCATACCGCACAGGATAACCGTAGGGCGCAGGGCGGCTGAGGGCGTCGTTGAATACAAGCCGAGAAAATCCGCAGAGGCCGGGGAACTAAGCGCCGACGAGGCGGCGGGTAAGATAATAGAAGCAGTAAAGGCTTGATCAAAAGGGCTCCGTAAGGAGTCCTTTTTGGAGGTAATTATGAAATTTCAGCTGCCGCTGATCGCAGTCAGCGATCTTAAGACGTCGAGAGCGTTCTATGAAAACGTGCTGTCGCAGAAAGCGACAATGGACCTCGGGACAAATCTTTCGTTTGAAAACGGGGCGTTCGCTCTGCAGGAGGACTACGCCGGGCTCGCGGGCACAAGCGTATGCATAGGAACAAAGGCAAATGACCACGAGCTTTATTTCGAGGAGGAGGACTTTGACGGCTTTGTTAATCATCTCGAAACGTTCCCTGATATCGAGTACGTGCACAAAGCTAAGGAATACCCGTGGGGGCAAAGGGTGGTTCGCTTCTTTGACCCCGACTGTCACATAATAGAGGTGGGCGAGAGCATGCGGAGCGTTTTCAGACGCTTTTATAAAGAAGGCATGAGCGCGGAGCAGGTAGCGGAGCGCACGATGCACCCTCTTGAGTATGTTAAGCAGTTTGTTGGTAGATAACTAATTTAAGTTTGTTGTTATTGTTAACGTATATGATAATTGTTATAATGCAAATAAAGTATTCTTTGGAGGTTGGCCATGGTTGCCAGTTTTGATTACGGTTTTCCAATGTTCGGGATATTGATTTTTATTGTAGCTATAGGAGCAAATGCGGGACTTGCTTTTATACCGGCATATATGGCCAAGAATAAGGGATACAGCTTTGCGGCATTCTGGTGCATAAGCTTTTTCGCGTCTTTCATAGTTGGTCTTATTATTGCCGCCTGCATTACGGACAAGACGACGCAGGCCTATTATGCCCCGCCGCAGAATCAGCCGTATCAGCAGCCGTACGCACAGCCCGGGCATTTCAACAGCTACTGCTCAAAATGCGGGCACGGGCTTAACGGTGCAGATCCTTTCTGTCCCGGGTGCGGTACAAAAGTGCAATAGTATACGAATAGATCTGAGGCCTTTGCGGGCCTTGTTTTTTTGCTGTTTTAACTGTTATTCTCGATGATATCCGCTAGACCCGTCAGCGTATCAGCGTGATATTTCACATTGCCGGGGTTTGGGGTATGCACCAGCACGGCGGGTATGCCCATCGCCGCCGCACCCTCGACATCGGCTTTTATGTTGTCGCCTGCCATCCACACCGTCCGTGGGCTGCCGCACGCGACGAGCGCGATTTTGAACGCTTCGGGATGAGGCTTTTCAAAGCCTGTGTGCGCGGACGATATGCAGTATGAGAAAAAACCGCCTATACCGAGAGCGTTTACGATATCGGAAAGCTCGGGCACGTGGTTTGAGAGTATCACATGATTCCATCCGCTTCGGGAGAGACGCTCAAGCGTAGAAACGGCATCTTCGTATAATATGAAGCCGCTCGGGTCAACGTACATAAGATGCGCAAGGCTTGCGAGATTTATCGCCTTTTCTTTTTCGACGCCGACAGCCTCATATGCGTTTGCCATCGCGGACTCGAGATATGCCCACCAGGCTCCCGCTGCCGACAGCTCGGGGTGGGGCATTTGCGGCGTGTCCCAGGGATAAACGTTTTTCATGTGCGGCCTTATGTGTTCCCTTGTGACACCGCTTCCGGGATACTGCTCGTTAAGAACTTCGGCCATAGTGCCGCTCCAATAGCCAGGCCTCACGGCAAGCGTGCCGTCGAAATCCCATATAACAGTCTTTTGCGCCATACATCCTCCGTGTTCGTGTTTTTTATATTATAACACGCGCTCTCACCAAGCGTTTATGGAGTATTCCTTCAGGCATTTTTGCAGGCATCATTATATTACAGCTGCTGATTAAATGTTCCAAGTTTTCTGAATTACCCGCTAATTTTCGCAATATACATATCATGCGGGGTTACAAAAAAGGCCGGATTGAAGTGCCCGGCTGCCTGAAAGGCTGAGGATTTACAGCGTAATTGCAAGGAGGCGTGAAATATGGAAAAAGACAATCTACCTAAGCTTGAGTTAGAAGGATTCACCAGCGATAAAAAGGCCCCGGAGCCTGCTGAAAGAAAGACAAAGATATACGAAATAGTGAGAAGGGCGGGCGCTACTGCAAAGGCCGCGAGAGAAAACAACCGCGCTGAAAAACCGGAGATGAAAGACGACGATATAAAATACAGAAGGCTGCTTATAAAGACGGGAGTCTGCGCGGCTATAGCCGTCGTGATACTTGGAATAGCCAGCATCAACACACCGACGACGGACGCTGTTACCGAGACCGTGGGCGACGCCGTGAACCACAAGTTTGACATCGACGAGGACATTGGAAGGCTGAAATTCGTAGACAATCTGAACGACGAGCTGCAGAGCGTGTTCAGCCCGCTTCCCGACGAGATGGTCGTATATCCCGCGGAGGGCGAGGTGATAACCACGTTCGGGCAGGCAGGCTCGAAGGGCATAAGGATAGTACCCGTCAGCACAGAGATAGTCAGCATTGCAAAAGGAACGGTAGAGCAAACAGGAAAGATAGACGACAGAGGCTATATCAAGATTAAGCTCGACACAGGGGAAACGGCGCTCTATTACAACGTAGCGCCCAGTGTAGCCATAAACGACATAGTAAAACCCGGACAGCAGATAGGCAATCTTGAGGGAGAGTATCTGTACGTAGAGATAAGGGACGGAGACATATACGTAGACCCGGTAGTATATATTGAGAAGTGGACCGCTCCCGTGCCGGAATAGAACAGTATGAAGTGCATAAGGCTTTTCGGCGGGCGTCTTAAGATCAACCTTCTTATGATACCCGCCGTCATCATACTTATAGCCGCGGGTCTCGGCGACGTTGTGCTGTGCACTATACCTGCACTAATACTGCACGAATGGGCGCATATACTCGCGGCGGCGGCCGTGGGAATGACGATAACCGAGATGGAGCTTTTTCCGTTCGGATGCGCGGCGAAGATGCAGTGCTTTGCCATGTCGCGCGCAAAAGAGATAATAGTAGCATCGGCAGGCCCCGCGGCAAACATGATAGCCGCATGCGCCATTTTTATAATAGACAGATATTCGCCGTTCGAGTATGCCGGTAAGCTTATCTCGGCAAATATCGCGATAGCCACGGTAAACATGCTGCCCGCGCTGCCGCTTGACGGAGGAAGGATAGCGAGAGCGGCGTTTGCGTCGTTCATGGGCTACAGGCGGGCAACGAAGTTCACGTCACTGATGGGTGTTTTTTTTGCCTTGATAATAGTGAGCGTAGGTATATACGCCGCGGTTGAGGGCGCGGTTAACCCCAGTTTTTTTGTTATGGGCTTTTTTCTGTGCCTGTCGTCTGTGAAAGAGATGAGGAGCGCGCCGTATACCCTTATACGCGACCTTTCGGGAAAGAGGCAGACGCTTGACAAAAGAAAGACGCTCAGCATAAACAGGTTCGCCGCCATGCGCGGAGAGAAGATCAGCGATATAATGAGAGAATTTGAAGCGGGCAAGTACAACATCGTTACGGTCTTGGATAAGGATATGGGAGTATTGGGCGAGCTCGACGAGCGCCAGATACTCGACGGCATGCTGGAAAAGGGTACGCACGCGACGCTTTCGAGCATATACGGCAGGAGTTAAAGGTTGTGCGCAGGGGAACGCTGTGCTAGAATATTTTGTTGAAAGGATAAAACATGCGAGTATACTACCTTCATCACAGCGCAGTCGCGGCAGTACTGGACAAGTCATTGCTTGTATTTGACCACTTCAAGAACGACGGCAAAGGAATCGAAGAAGGATCGATAGGAGAGAACGACCTTCTGGCGGCCGACAGGGTCTATGTGTTCGCGTCGCACGCTCACCACGACCACTACAACAAAGCGGTGCTCATGTGGGCGGCCGTACACCCCAATATCACGTATATACTCGACTCGACGATAAATGACTCGGGTGCTAACATAGTTAAGCTGAGCCCCGGTGAAGCGTTTGAGGACGGATACATATCGGTGAGAGAGTTTGGCTCGACGGACATAGGCGGAAGTTTTTACGTTGAGTGCGAGGGAACAAGCTTTTTCCACGCGGGCGACCTTAACTACTGGCACTGGCGGGACGACGGCGACGAGAGGTATACGCGCGTGATGACGAAGAGCTTTGAGAGGCATATAGAGCGGCTGAAGGAAGGCATACGCGGGATAGACTGCGCGTTCTTTCCGGTGGACTCAAGGATAGGCAGCGGACACGACGAGGGAGCGGTCATGTTTATCGAAGCGATGAAGCCCAAGGTGTTCATACCGATACACATGAACGGCTTTGAGGACTCGCGGGCTTTCAGTGAAAAACGGTTTGAGGGAACCGAAATAATCAACGTGTATAAAAACGGCCAGAGGCTTGTTTGAGGTGAGAGTATGTTTAAAATAGACCACGTGAATATAAACGTAACGGACATTGAGAAAAGCGTCAAGTTTTACGACGAGGCGTTCGGGCTTAAAGAGGTTCGCCGCATAACGAAGGACGAGTTCTTGATAGTATTTTTATCGGACGAAGCCGGGTTTATGATAGAGCTTACGTGGCTTAAGGACAAGCAGGGCCCGTATAACCTCGGAGACAACGAAAGCCATATCTGCTTCGCGGCTGACGACTTTGACGCTGCGTATAATCTGCACAAAGATATGGGAATCGTAGTGTATGAGAACAAGGAAATGGGAGTTTACTTTATAGAGGACCCGGACGGCTACTGGCAGGAAGTAAAGCGCTCCATAAAATAGCGCAAGACAGAAAAAGAGGAACGATGACCGACACGGAAAAGCTTGAGAGCATACTGCCCGGAGTGCAGAAGCCCGCGAGATATACTGGCGGCGAGCTGGGCGAGGTACATAAGAATACAGAAAAAGTGACGCTTCGATTCGCGCTGTGCTTTCCCGACGTGTATGAGGTCGGGATGTCTCACATGGGAACGAGCATTCTTTATCACCTTGTAAACGGCATGGAGGGCGTATACGCAGAACGCTGCTTTTGCCCGTGGCCCGACATGGAGCAGGCGCTTAAGGACGCGGATATGCCGCTGTTTTCGCTTGAAACAAAGACACCTTTGAGCCAATTTGATATCGTGGGATTCAGCCTGTCGTACGAGATGTGTTACACAAATATGATCTCGATGCTGTCGCTTTCGCGCATACCGCTTTTTGCTGCAGACAGGAGCGAAGATTCACCTGTCGTCATAGCGGGCGGGGGCTGCGTCTACAATCCGGAGCCCGTCGCGGACTTTATTGATCTCTTTGTCATCGGCGAGGCGGAGGAGTCTCTGCTCGAGCTTTTGACGCTTTATAAAAAGTGCAAAGACGAAGGGCTTGCCCGAAGTGAGTTTATAAAAAAGGCGGCAAGCATAAGCGGAGTATACGCGCCGTCGCTGTACGAAATAGAATATAACGCGGACGGCACATTGAAGAGCATAACCGCGAAGGACGGCGTGCCCGAGAAAGCCATGAAGCGCATAGCGGTTGATTTTGATAATAGCTTTTTTCCCGAATTCCCGATAGTGCCGTACCTTGGCGTAGTGCACGACAGGGTGACGCTCGAGATAATGCGGGGCTGTACCAGAGGATGCCGGTTCTGCCAGGCGGGGTTCGTATACCGGCCCGTGCGTGAGCGCGGCGCGGAAAGGCTGCTTGAGCAGGCAAAAAGAAGCATAGAGAATACCGGGCACGAGGAAGTCTCGTTGTGCTCGCTGTCAACGGGCGATCACTCGGAGGTAGCGAAGCTCGTCTGCTCACTCTCGGACGAGTTCGAAGGCGGCGGGGTGTCCGTCGCAGTGCCGTCGCTGCGCGTCGACTCGTATCAGGGAGAATACGCCGAGAGGCTGAAGAAGGTTAGGAACACAGGCCTTACGTTCGCCCCCGAGGCGGGAACGCAGCGCCTGCGTGATATAATAAACAAAAACATAACTGAGGAAGATATATTCTCTGCCGTAAGGGAAGCGTTTGAGAGCGGCACGAACGGCGTAAAGCTCTACTTTATGATAGGGCTGCCGGGCGAAACGAAGGAAGACGTGCTCGGCATAGCCGGAATAGCTCAGAGCATAAGGGACATCTATTACGCTGTGCCAAAGGAGAAGCGGCGCGGAGGCTTCAAGCTTACCGTAAGCGTGTCGAACTTTGTGCCCAAACCCCACACCCCGTTTCAGTGGGACCCTCAGGACGGCATGGATACTCTTAGAGAAAAGCAGATGCTGCTAAAAGACGCGCTGAAGAGGATAAAGGGAGTAAGCTATAACTGGCACGACTCAAGGCTTTCGATGCTCGAGGCTGTGTTCTCGCGCGGCGACAGAAGGCTGTCCGGCGTTTTGAAAGAGGCGCATGACCTAGGATGCAGGTTTGACAGCTGGATGGAGATGTTCAGCTTTGACAGATGGACGCAAGCTTTTGAAAACACGGGAATAAACGCTGAGTTCTACGCGAACAGGAAAAGAGAAAAAGACGAGATATTACCGTGGGATGTTATCGACTCGGGAGTCAGCAAGGAATTTTTATGGAGCGAGCGTCAGGCGTCGCTGGAGGGAAAGACAACGCCCGACTGCCGCGAGGGCTGCATCGGCTGCGGCCTTAGGGAAGCGGGGCTTTGCCTATGAGGATGGTGCTCGAATTTGAAAAAAGCGGAGCCGCAAAATATATCTCGCATCTTGATTTACAGAGGGCGTTTTCAAGAGCAATAAGGCGCTCGGGGCTGCCCGTTTCGCTGTCGAAGGGTTTTAACCCTCACTACGTCGTTTCGTTCGCCTCGGCACTGGCGCTTGGCATAGAGAGCGAGTGCGAGTGCGTCGAGATGGCGATGGATAAGCAAATAAGCGCCGATGAGTTTTTGAGTGCCATGAAAAACGCGCTTCCTCCGGGGCTTGCAGCCAAGCGGGCGGCGCAGCTGCGCGAAGGCGCGCCCAAGCTCGCGGCGTCGGTGCGCGAGGCCGAATACAGCGTTTTTTTGGGAGCGGAAGATTTAGACAACATAAAAAACGCAGCTTGTGATATAATGGGCGAGGATAAAGTCATCGTATGCAAAGACGGCAAAGAAAGCGACATCAGGCGCATGATATTCGCTCTTGACTTTTACGGCGAGGTTTTGGTAATGCGGCTTGCCGCGGCGCCTTCGGGAAGCCTTCGCCCCGACATCGTTATAGCGCAGCTCAAAAAGCGCTCCCGCGATTTTTCGTGCCGCATAGTGCGCACAAGGCTGATGGCCGGGGACGACGGGCGCAGTACAGGCTTGTTTGAAGCGTATAAGGTTTGAAATAACAGGCGGCAACGCCTTTATAAATATTTTTTAAACTGGTTTGGAGTATTTGACGGATGAATAAAAAAATCATCGCGGACGTTAACCCTCTCGAGGCTCGTATCGCGCTGCTCGAGGACGACAAGCTCGTAGAGATACATGTCGAGCGCAGGGGCAAGGAACGTCTTGTAGGAAACATCTATAAGGGAAGGGTCGCGAACGTGCTGCCCGGGATGCAGGCGGCGTTTGTGGATATCGGGCTCGAGAGAAACGCGTTCCTGTACGCGGGAGACATACTCGCGGACACGTCGGATTTCGAGTTCGGAAACGGCACTGAGCACCCGAACTTAAAGCCCAAGAGCATAGAAGACATGGTAAAGGAAGGCCAGGAGATTGTTGTTCAGGTATTGAAGCAGCCGGGCGGCGCGAAAGGCGCGCGCATAACAACGCACGTGACGCTGCCGGGCAGGATGCTCGTGCTTATGCCCACGGTAAACCATGTGGGAGTTTCAAGAAGGATAGAGGACGAAGAAGAGCGCAGCAGGCTCAAAAACGCGCTTGAGTCCATAAAGCCAAAGGATATGGGCGTCATCGTGCGCACCGCGGCAGCATACAAGACGGCGGACGAGTTTGCGGGAGAGCTTAAATTTTTAGAGAGGCTCTGGCAGCGCATAAACAGCAGGAGCGAGATACTGCGCGCCCCCCGGCTGATACACGCGGAGGAGTCGCTGTTATTCCGCACTGTGCGCGACATGTTTACACCCGACGTCGACGAGTTCGTGATAAACGACAGCGAGTATTTTGACAAGGTGGCTGCCGTCGCCGGCATCATTGCGCCTTACATGAAGGACAGGGTTAAGCTATATACGACGGGCAACAGCATATTCGACGATTACGGCATACAGGCGAGGATAGACAAGGCGCTCGAAAAAAAGGTCTGGATGAAGAACGGGGCGTATATCATCATCGATGAAACGGAGGCGCTGACAGTCATAGACGTCAACACCGGAAAGTTCGTTGGCGACACCGACCTTCAGGAGACTATACTCGAGGTAAACATAGAGGCCGCAAAGGAGATAGCGCGCCAGTTAAGACTGCGCGACATAAGCGGTATCATTGTTATAGACTTTATCGACATGGAGGTCGAAGACAACAAGCTGAAGGTCGTCGAGGCTTTGGAGACAGCGCTCACTAAAGACAGGACAAAGACAAATGTTCTTGGCATTACGAGCCTCGGGCTCGTGGAGATGACGAGGAAGAAGGTAAGGCGCAAGCTCTCGAGCATTGTCAAACGCACGTGCCCTTACTGCGCGGGAAGCGGCCTTGTGGACAGCGAGGAAACGGCCGCCATGAACATAAGGCGTCTGCTGTTAAGGCAGACCGCGAACTCGGACATAAGGGAATACCTTATAGAAGCGAATCCGAATGTTGCAAAATTCATTCAAAACAGAGCGCCCGATGAAGAGCCTATTATACCCAAAGTCAGCGGAGTAAAGTTTTATATTGTAAGCGACGAGGCAATGCATATTTCGGATTTTCGCGTCACAGAGATAACTTCTACTAAAGAGCGCGATAAACTGATCGGCAAAGCAAAGGTGTTTTGTTGACAGCGCAATTCGTTTATGATATTATCTAAAACTGAGCCGCGCGGAAACGGTATGTAAATCCTTTATGCATTTTGAGCTGAAAAGGTACCGTAACGGCGAGACTGGGAAGAGGAGGTAGCAGCATATGTATGCAGTTTTTGAGACAGGCGGAAAGCAGTATAAGGCGGCAAAAGGCGACGTTGTGCATGTTGAGAAGCTGGACGTTGAGCCAGGCAAGGCAGTAAGCTTTGACGCTCTTATGATATCGGACGGCGACAATATTATGATTGGAACGCCCACCGTGAAGGGCGCTAAGGTTAAAGCCAAGGTTGTAGAGCACGGCAAAGCGAGAAAGATAATCGTGTTCAAATTCAAGCCTAAAAAGGATTACCGCAAAAAGCAGGGACACAGGCAGCCGTTCACGAAGATCGAGATAACCGGCATAACGACGGCGAAAGAAAAAGTGGCTGAAGAAGCGGCAGCGGAAATAGCTGTGGCAGAGAAGCAGGCAACTAAGCCTGCGGCGAAGGCTACGGCGGCAAAGCCGGCTGAAGCGAAGACCGCCGCAAAATCTACGGCGGCTAAGACGGCAAAACCGGCTGAGGCGAAGGAAACCGCTGAGGCTAAACCGAAAGCTAAGCCCGCGGCAAAGAAAGAGACTGAGAAAGAGGCTTAACAGCCTCATAGCGAAAGCGAGGTGCAGACAATGGCACATAAGAAAGGTGTCGGTAGTTCCAGAAACGGAAGAGACAGCGAGAGCAAGCGGCTCGGCGTCAAACGCGGAGACGGCCAGTATGTGCTCGCTGGAAATATACTCGTGCGCCAGAGAGGGACGAAGATCTACCCCGGCAATAACGTAGGAAGAGGCAGCGACGATACGCTGTTTTCACTGGTAACGGGCAACGTCAAGTTTGAGCGCAAGGGCCGCGACAAAAAGCAGGTCAGCGTTTACCCGAACTGAGTTATTCTGACACACGCAGGTCTTGCATAGCAGGGCCTGTTTTTATTACGGCTACCTATAATACCGGGTTTTAGGTAAAGTGTGATTACAATGAATATAGAGTATAAAGACAACAGTATGATAATAAGCGGCCTTGAGCACTTCTCGCTAGAGCAGTGTCTTTGCTGCGGCCAGGCGTTCAGATGGAAGGGCGAAGGAAATGGATTTCACGGCGTCGTTTTAGGCCGCGTAGTTTACGCCGAGCAGCAGGGCGATATGCTGACGCTGCGGGGCGTGGACGAGAGCGCGGGCAAAGATTTTATCCGCTACTTCGACCTTGAGAGAGATTATGGCGCTATAAAGGAATCTTACGCGGGAGATCCTTTCTTGTCCGAGGGGATGGAGTACGCAGGTGGCATCCGCGTACTGAGGCAGCCTCCGTTCGAGACGCTGATATCGTTTATAATATCACAGAACAACAATGTAAAGCGCATATCGGGCATAATAGAGAGGCTGTGCAAAAAGTACGGCAAGCCTTTGGGCGAAGACTTCGACTTTCCGACGCCTGAGGCGCTCAGCTGTCTGTGCGATGACGATCTTGTTAACTGTGGGGCGGGCTACCGCGCGGCATATATATCAGGGGCGGCAAGGATGGTAAGGGACGGATTCGATCTTGAAGCGGTCGCGGCAATGCCGTACGCCGAGGCTAGGCAAAAGCTGCAGGAGCTGCCCGGAGTGGGGCCTAAGGTAGCGGACTGCGTAGCGTTATACTCTCTCGGGTTTACAGAGGCGTTCCCCGGCGACGTGTGGATGAAGAAGGTTTTAAACTGCGTTTACGGCTTTAAGGGCAGCGATAAAAAGATGCGCGAGTTTATCGATAATAAGTTCGGGAAGAACGCGGGGCTTGCCCAGCAATACCTGTTCCATTACGCGCGCAACAATAGGTGTTTATTCCATGAGGAACAGCGTTAAGTAATACTCGTTTATCAAATATTGTGTTTTTACAAGTATGAGCAGCATATTAATTCTAAAAGGCTGCTTTTTTATTTTGTTTTTTAGGTGAGGTTTGCATGTTTCTGGTCATCAAAGCAAAACGGATTATGCTCACGCTTTGCGCTTTGCTTGTGCTTGCCGCCGAGATAGCCGCGCTTTATCTTATAACCCCGCGCGAGGCGGCGACGGTGGCGAATATGGCGGAGGGAGAGATAGAGCTGCTGATAGACGGCATATCCGGTATAAGAAACAAGGCTCTTTTAAAGGGCGACACCGAGACGGTAAAAAAGCTATACAACACAAAAAAAAGGAACGGGCTTTACGCTTATGACCATGAGGTAAAGAAGATAAAGTATATCGCGAACTGGTCGGAAAAGCAGGGAGTAAAATTCACAAAGATTGATTCGACCTCGGTCGTTAAATGGGACAGGATGAACCCGAGCGGAAGCTGCACCGTAAACTTCTTGATGTCTACGGAGTACTGGTATATATATAACGATGCTCCGGGCGTTGTCAACGAAATGAGGATAGGCACGTATCACGAGATGGATATAGAGCCTCATGAGGACGGTTGGCTTATAACAAGGGAATGGTATACCGACCCGTTTGCCGATTCGCTCGATCTCGAAAAGCTCAAAACTGATGATATACTGGCTAAGATACTCTCTCACGGGCCAAGGGAGTTTGCGGACATGAACGAGAGAAGGAAGGCAGCTCTCGAGTACGCCGACAAATACGTTGGCGCGGCGGATTCGGGCGAGAACAACTACAGCTATAATACGGAATTCAAAAACTACAACAACGTGGGCGGAGACTGCGCCAATTTCGTCTCTCAGGTGTTGCTTGCGGGAGGGTTTAAAAAGACCGGCTCGTGGAACTATCAGAAGGACGGCAGCCGGGCGTGGCTGAAGTCTGCGTACCTTAAGGATTTTATGCTGAACAGCGGCAGAGGCTCGCTGATAAAGAGCGGCTCTTACAGCGATGTGCTTTCGCTGTCGTACGAGCTGCTGCCGGGGGATATCGTCGCTTATTACAAAAAAGGAAAGGTAGTGCATGTGTCCGTAGTCACGGGCGCGGATTCGAAGGGCTACGCGCTCGTCAACTGCCACAACACCGACCGGTACAGAGTGCCTTGGGACTTAGGCTGGAGCAACTCTGGAATCAGGTTTTACTTTATACGTGTGAATTATTGAATAATAACAAACATTTATTGAATAACATTAAATTTAGTGTTGACATTGCCTCTCGATGCACATAGAATATCTGTAAGTCACGTTTGGGAGGTATGGTTTGAGCCCTGACAGGAACACAATATCTACAATATTAAAGCACATGTATCTGACAAGAAAATTTGAGGAGAAAGCCGCCGAGCTTTTCGCGCAAGGGCTTATACACGGCACAACACATCTTTATATAGGAGAAGAGGCTGTGGCTGCCGGCGTCTGCGCGGCGCTTGAGCCGACAGATTATATGACCTCTACGCACAGGGGGCACGGCCACTGCATATCGAAGGGAATGAGCTTAAGCTCTATGATGGCCGAGCTGTTGGGCCGTGAGACGGGCTGCAGCCGTGGACGCGGCGGCTCTATGCACATGGCGGACATAAGCGGAGGCAATTTGGGCGAGAACGGAATAGTAGGCGGAGGATGCCCTATAGCGGCAGGCGCGGCGCTCGCTGCCAAGAAGAAGGGCAACGGCAATATCGCTGTGTGTTTCTTCGGCGACGGGGCGTCAAACGAGGGCAGCTTCCATGAGTCGGCGAACCTTGCCGCCGTATGGGATCTGCCTTTGCTTTTCGTGTGTGAGAACAACAGGTACGGCATGTCGATGCCCGTCGAGAGGTCGATGAAGATAGAAAAGCTAGAGACTCGCGCGTCGTCGTATGGTATGCCGGGAAAGACTGTGGACGGCAACGACGCCGCAGCGGTGTATTTAGCGGCCAAAGAGTCGAGAGAATATGTAAAGGAAAAAGGGCCTATGCTGCTCGTGTGCGACACGTACAGGATTTCGGGGCATTCGAAGAGCGACAAGAACGTATACCGGGACGAGAGAGAGATAGAAGAGTGGCGCAGAAAAGACCCGATAATTAGGTTCGAAGCGTATATGCTCGAAAGCGGATTCTCCTGTGATGACATAGACACTATCGACAAAGAGACGACCGAAGAGATAGACGAAGCGGTGAGGTTTGCAAAGAACAGCCCGTACCCTTCTGTGGAAGGTATAATGGATGACGTTTATGCGTGAGGATATGAGAAGGATAACGTACGCGCAGGCGGTAAACGAGGCTATGCGCGAAGAGATGCTGCGCGATAAGGACGTATTTTTAATGGGCGAGGACGTAGGTGTCTACGGAGGAGCGTTCGGCGTGAGCGCGGGGCTCATTGAGGAGTTCGGCGCGGAGCGTGTTATGGACACCCCCATATCCGAGGCGGCTATCGCGGGCACGGCCGTAGGCGCGGCAGTCGCGGGGCTTCGGCCTATATTTGAGATAATGTTCTCGGATTTCGTGACCATCACAATGAACCAGATAGTGAATCAGGCGGCTAAGATGCGCTATATGTTCGGCGGGCAGGCGAGAGTGCCTCTCGTGCTGCGGGCGGCGGGAGGAAGCGGTACGGGAGCCGCGGCGCAGCACAGCCAGAGCCTGGAAGGCTGGTTCTGCCACATTCCGGGCTTAAAGGTGATCGCTCCTTCAACGCCTTACGACGCAAAAGGGCTTTTGAAGGCCGCGATACGCGACGACAATCCTGTGATATTCCTTGAGCACAAGCTTCTCTATAAGGAAGAAGGCGAAGTGCCCGAAGCCGATTATGTGATACCCATAGGCAAGGCGGATATTAAGCGAGAAGGAAGCGATGTTACTGTTATAACGTACAGCGGCATGACGCCGCGCTGCCTCTCGGCGGCTGAGAAGCTCGCGACTAAAGGGATAAGCGCGGAAGTTTTAGACCTCAGAACGCTCAAGCCTCTCGACACGGACGCGATTATATGCTCCGTAAAAAAGACGGGCAGGGCGCTCATAGTGCACGAAGCATGCAAGACAGGCGGGCTTGGGGGCGAGATAGCGGCGATAATAGCAGAGGGTGCATTTTTATATCTCAAAGCGCCGGTGAAGAGGCTGGCGGGGCTCGACATACCTATCCCGTTTTCGAAAGAGCTTGAGAAAAGCGCCGTGCCTACGGCGGAGAAGATAGAGGAAGCGATAGAAGAGATAGCTGGGTACCGATGAACCGGTGCCCTTTTTAGTATAAGTATAGTCTGAATATATATCATAAAGACTTGTTATCCAGTCTTTCCCATGCGGCTTGTCCGTGCTATAATGGTGCCTGAAACTTTTTTAAGGGGATATACGCATGAAAATACGGTTTCGCAACTCCATAATCTTTACAAAAGATCTAACCGCGTCCAAAGCTTTTTATCACGGACTGATAGGCCTTGGTGTCTTGCATGATTCCGATACATTCGTGCTGCTGGAAGGCCCTATAGGGCTTCACCGTGCGGATGTGTTCTATGAGTATATGAAAAAGCAGTATAAGGGCGAACCTCTTGGCCGGGATAATCTCGACCTTTACTTTACGACTGATGACCTCGGGGAAGCCGAAAAAAAGCTGCGCTCCGCGGGCGTTACATTCATCCACGGCATACAAAAGTGTCATTGGGGCGAAAGTGTTTTTAGAGTATATGATCCCGACGGTCATATCATCGAGATAGGAGACGCCGACTAAACTGTCGTATCCAAACGGTTACAGAAAGTTTGGAGATGAACACGCCACGGAAAAATTTAATAAAGTAATAAGAGTAGGGCGAGCCGACACATATCTGAATCGCTTGCATGTCATTTAAATATAATCGTTTGTTCGAAAAAGCTACATCAGAGCAGCCTATTATGGGATTTCTAAAAAATTTTGTTGCGCTATTTAGTAAACTAGTATATTATAAACGTAGTAAATAAGTAAATGGAGATGATACAATGAAAATACCTACGTTTTTAAAGCACAAGCCTGTCATAGTCTCGGAAAACTACGAGAACGTCGACGGCAGATACGCGTATAACTCGGACGCGAAAGGGCTCTCGCTCGGCCTCGCGCAGTGGAACGACAGGGGAAAGGTTGATATATCGGCGAAGGTATGGCGCTATACGGGAGAGAAATGGTCGAGACAGTCGGAGGAGCTGCCGCTGCACCGCGTAATGGATCTTGCGATACTCGTGTGCCGCTCTATGCAGTATTTCCGCGAGGTTTACAGGATGGAAAAGCCGTATGACCTTGAAAAGCCTTTGATAGACCGCGTAGGACTGCAGGGAGATGCCATGAGCGTCTCTGTGTGCGCAGACAACCCAATGATAGGCGAGGATATAAAGCTGTTTGAGGGCGTGCTCGCCAAGGACGCAGAGCTTATAGGAGAGCGTCTCGCGGTGCTGTCAAGGATACTGAAGGAGATGGGATATTAGGTGGATAAACAATCAAGGAAGCAGATAATAGATTCTTATAAAGCGAAAAGAGCGCAGGGCGGCGTGTTTGCCGTGCTCAACGCGGCAAGCGGAAAACGACTCATGCAGGCAACAGCGGACATTCGGGGAAGCAAAAACAGATTTGAGTTCTCGCGGGCTACGGGAGGCTGCGCGTTCAAGCCATTGCAGGAGGATTATAAAAAGTATGGCGCAGAGGCGTTCTCATTCGAGATAATTGAAGAGCTCGAGCAAAAGGAAGGGCAGACGGGCGAAGATTTCAAGAGGGAGATAGACGCTCTTTACACTCTGCTGCTCGAGGGCATGGACCCGGAAGAATTGTATTGAAAAGAACAAGCGATGGATATCACAGAAAGATTTCTCGATGAAGAAGGCAGGATAAAGCAGCTTCCGGCAAGGAGGGAGCCCAGGCTCGCAGTGCTTTCATATCTTGCGGATAAATTTGAATGCAGGGACTACACTGAGAAGGAAGTGAACGCCATTATAGAGAGCTGGCATACGTTCGGCGACTACTTTGTACTGAGAAGGGAGCTTATAGACAGCGGACTCATGCATAGGGAGCCGGACGGCTCGAGATATTGGAAGGAAGAGAAGGAGTCCTGACGGGGCTTCTTTTTTTCACGGCTTAAAAACGCATATACGTAATCAGTGATAAACCTATATCCTGACTTCAGTCATAAAAAGATTATGAATTAGCGTAAATATAGATTGACAACTATTTCACAATGTTGTATTATTTAATTGTGAAATGATTCACAATATTAGGATTACAGCAAACATGCAAGGCGGTTGTGTTAATCGCTGACTGTTGGAAACAATAAGCCTGATGAGGTTTATATATAAAATTTTAAGATTGGAGAAAGGGTTATGGCTGAAAAAAAGAAAACTGACATTCCGACTAATATGTCGGAAAAACCGGCAGGAAACGTCGACGTGACCGCGATGATAGACCGGCTAGTCAAAAACGCGGGTGAGGCTCTTGCGCAATACATGAAGATGGATCAGGAGCAGGTAGACGAGATGGTGCACGCGATGACGCTTGAGGGTCTCGACGAACATATGCGGCTCGCGAAGCTCGCGGTTGAGGAAACCGGCCGCGGCGTGTTTGAAGACAAGGTTATAAAGAATATATTTGCGACAGAATACATCTGGCACAGCATCAAGGACTTAAAGACTGTAGGTATCGTAGACGAGAGCGAGATGGAAGGCTATGTGGAGGTTGCCGAGCCGGTGGGCATAATTGCGGGCGTGACGCCGGTAACGAATCCTACGTCCACCACAATGTTCAAGGCGCTTATAGCGGCAAAGACCCGAAACCCCATCATATTCGCTTTTCACCCGTCTGCGCAGAAATGCTCCGCTGAGTCCGCGAGGGTGCTGCGTGATGCTGCCGTCAGGCACGGCGGCCCGAAGCACTGCGTGCAGTGGATAGAGAGCCCAAGCGTCGAAGCGACTAACGCGCTGATGAACCACCCCAGCGTATCGCTGATTCTCGCGACGGGCGGCGCGGGCATGGTGAGATCCGCTTACAGCGCGGGCAAACCTGCGCTGGGCGTTGGCCCCGGAAACGTGCCCTGCTACATCCACAAGGACGTGGACGTAGAGCGCGCCTGCACGGACCTCATAATTTCAAAGACATTCGACAATGGCATGATATGCGCTTCCGAACAGGCCGCGATAGTTCATACAGACGTCGCGGACGAGTTTGAGAGCGTTATGAAAAAGCACGGCTGCGTTTTCGTCGAGGGAGAAGACGCGGATAAGCTTGCGGATTACGTCGTAAACAGAGAGAAAAAGGCGGTAAATCCCGAGGTCGTTGGCAAGACGGCGCACTGGATAGCAAAAAAAGCGGGCATAGACGTACCGGAGAAAACGAAGATGCTCATCGTGAAGCTGGAAAAGCCGGGGCTGGAATACCCGCTGTCGCTCGAAAAGCTATCTCCCGTGCTCGCATACTTTGTCGCCAGGAACGAGAAGCAGGGCTTCGACTTTTGCAACCGCATGCTCGAGCTCGGCGGTCTCGGGCACAGCGCAGTCATACACTCAAACGACGAGGACCTGTGCGTGGAGTTCGGCAAGGCGATGAAGGTTGGCCGCGTTATCGTAAACTCTCCGTCGTCGCAGGGCGCTATAGGCGATATTTACAACACGAACACGCCGTCGCTGACGCTTGGCTGCGGAAGCTTCGGGCGCAACTCCACGACGAGCAATATCTCGTCCGTCAACCTCATAAACAAAAAGCGTATAGCGCAGCGGAGGGTAAATATGCAGTGGTTCAAAATACCGCCCAAGATCTACTTTGAGAAGGGCTCAATACAGTACCTCGAGTCTATGCCGAATATATCCCGCGCGTTCATCGTGACCGACCCCGTTATGATGAAGCTCGGATACGTAGACAAGGCGCTGTATTACCTTCGCAAGAGAGAGCGGTACTGCCACAGCGAGATATACTCTGATGTCGAGCCCGACCCTTCCGTTGAGACAATAATGAAGGGCGTAGAGGAGATGAACAGGTTCAATCCAGACGTGATAATCGCTCTCGGCGGAGGCAGCGCAATAGACGCTGCCAAGGGCATGTGGCTGTTCTACGAGCACCCCGACACCGACTTTGAGGGACTTCGCCTTAAATTCCTAGACATCCGCAAGCGTGCGTTCAACTTCCCGAATCTCGGAAAAAAGGCGCAGTTCGTGGCCATACCCACTACGTCGGGCACGGGAAGCGAGGTGACGTCGTTTTCGGTTATAACGGACAAACAGAACAACGTAAAATACCCTCTGGCCGATTACGAGCTGACGCCCGACGTCGCTATAATCGACCCGCAGTTTACGGCCACTATGCCCAAATCCATCGTAGCCGACACAGGGCTTGACGTGCTGACGCACGCGATTGAGGCGTACGTGTCCATACTAGCGTCCGACTACACGAACGGGCTCGCGATAAAGGCTATAGAGCTCGTGTTCAAATACCTGCGCCGCTCGTTCAGCGACCCCGGAGACACGCTTGCCCGAGAGAAGATGCACAACGCGTCGTGCATAGCGGGCATGGCGTTCACGAACGCGTTCCTTGGCATAAACCACTCTCTCGCGCACAAGCTCGGCGGAGAATACCACATACCGCACGGCCGCGCCAATGCCATAATGCTGCCGCATGTTATCGAGTTTAACGCGGGGGAGCCCGCGAAGTTCGCGATATTCCCGAAGTACGGCAAATTCGTTGCCGACGAGCGCTACGCCCAGATCGCGAGATACCTCGGATTCGGCGGAGACACAAAAGAGGAGCAGGTTAAGGCGCTTATAAGAGAGGTCAAGAAGCTGATGGACGACCTCGGGATGCCTAAGACGATAGCGGAGTGCGGCGTAAAGGAAGCGGACTTTTTAAAGAAGCTGCCTGAGCTTGGCGAAAGAGCGTTCGAGGACCAGTGCACTACAGCGAACCCGCGCTATCCCCTTGTGACCGAGCTGATGGACATCTACAAAAAGGCGTACTCCGGAGAATAAAAAACGAACTGTGGACTAACGTTAACGGGCGGCCTCAGGCCGCCCCTACGGATTAAAAATATAACCGAAAAAGCAAGACCCTCCTGCCGAATGGCAGGAGGGTCGTTTTGTAATCGCTGTGTCTGTTTTATCAGACTTCAGACATTCTCTTGTAGTATTCGTAGCGGTCTTTCGCGTCCTGCTCGGCTACTTCAAACAGCTCCGCGGCTAGCTCGGGGAACTGCTTTTGCAGCGTGTTGTAGCGTATCTCGCTGCTGATGAATTCCTTATAGTCCGCAGTAGGCTCTTTGCTGTCGAGTGTGAACGGGTTTTTGCCTTGTTTCTTGAGTTCCGGGTTGAAGCGGAACAGGTGCCAATAACCCGCCTCGACGGCCAGCTTCTGCTCGGCCTGAGCCTTGCTCATGTTTATGCCGTGATTTATGCAGGGTGAGTAGGCTATGACTATAGACGGGCCGGGATAGCTCTCGGCCTCCGCGAGCGCCTTTAACAGCTGGTTGTGGTTCGCGCCCATCGCGACCTGCGCGACATAGACGTAGCCGTATGTCATGGCTATTGCGCCTAAATCCTTCTTCTTTGTGCGCTTGCCCGCCGCCGCGAACTTAGCGACGGAGCCGGTAGGCGTCGCCTTGCTCGACTGTCCTCCCGTGTTGGAGTACACCTCGGTGTCGAGCACGAGTATGTTGACGTCTTCGCCCATGGCTATAACATGGTCAAGTCCGCCGTAGCCTATGTCGTATGCCCAGCCGTCGCCGCCGATTATCCAGATAGATTTCTTGACGAACAGGTCATCCATAGTTGCTATCTCGTTTGCGAGCGCGTCGTTTGAGCCCTGTACGAGCTTTTTCAGATCCTCAGAAGCCGCTTTGCTCGCTTCTCCTTCGTCCTTGACGGCCAGCCATGCGTCGCAGACGGCTTTCGCGTCTCCTCCTGCTTTATCGCCGAACTCTGCTACGAGGTCGGCAAGGCGCGCGCGGCGCTGTGTCAGCGCGAGGTTCATGCCAAAGCCGAACTCCGCGTTGTCCTCGAACAGTGAGTTTGCCCATGCGGGCCCGTGTCCCTTATCGTTCTTAGTGTACGGGCAGGTAGGCGTGTTCGCGCCGTATATCGACGAGCAGCCCGTAGCATTGGCTATCAGCATCCTGTCGCCGTACAGCTGTGTTATAAGCTTAAGGTAAGGAGTCTCTCCGCAACCACCGCACGCGCCCGAGAACTCGAACAGCGGCTGCTGGTACTGAGAGCCTATCACCGTATTTTTGTTTACGTTTACTTCCGGTCTCGGAAGGCTGTTCGCGAACTCCCAGTTCTCGCATTCTCTCGGGCCTATTTCGGCAAGCGGCCTCATTACGAGCGCCTTTTCTTTCGCCGGGCAGATGTCCGCGCAGTTTCCGCAGCCCGTGCAGTCGTAAGGCGTGAGCTGCATCCTGTATTTGAGACCCGCGACTTCCTTGCCCCTTGCGTCCTTCGTGACAAACGCTTCCGGAGCTCCCTTGAGGTCTTCCTCCTTCGCAAGGAACGGCCTTATGGTGGCGTGCGGGCAGACGAACGAGCACTGGTTGCACATTATGCAGTTGTCGGGTATCCAGTCGGGGACGTTGACTGCTATGCCGCGCTTCTCGTATTTCGTAGTTCCCGTAGGGAAGAATCCCCTCGGGTCGAACGCCGATACGGGAAGCTCGTCGCCCTTCTGCATTATTATCGGGAACAGCACGTCTTTGAAGTATTCGAACGCTTCCGCCGGAGGAGTCGCGAACGCGGCGCCCTCGGTGGTCGTAGCCCAGCTTTCGGGATATTTTATCTCTTCCATACCCGTCGCGCCAAGGTCGATAGCCGTGTTGTTCATCCTGACTATCTTCTCGCCTTTTTTGCCGTACGTCTTTTCAACGGCCTGCTTCATGTAGTCCATGGCGTCGGCTTCGGGTATTATGCCCGCTATCTTGAAGAACGCCGACTGCATCACGGTGTTTATCCTTCCGCCCATGCCTGCCTGCTGCGCGAGCTTTATGGCGTCTACGTTGTAGAATCTGACCTTCTTTTTCGCTATCGCGTTTTTCATAACGGCGGGAAGCTCTTTTTCCATCTCTTCAAGAGACCATGGGGAGTTGAGAAGGAACACGCCGCCTTCCTTGATGTCGGCGAGCATGTCGAGCACGTTCACGAACGCCGGGTTGTGGCAGGCGATAAGGTCCGCGACGTCTATGAGGTATGTTGACTGAATAGGCTTTTTGCCGAACCTGAGGTGCGATATCGTAAGGCCGCCCGACTTCTTGGAGTCGTAATAGAAGAAGCCCTGAACGTGCATGTCGGTGTGATCGCCCAAGATCTTTATCGTGTTCTTGTTGGCGCCTACGGTGCCGTCGGAGCCAAGGCCGTAGAACTTGCAGCGGAATATACCCTCGGGCGCGGCGTCTATCTTGTCGGAGTAGTCGAGGCTGAGGTGCGTCACGTCGTCCTTTATGCCCACGGTGAAGTGGTTTTTCATAGCGCCTTTCATATTGTCGAAAACAGCCTTGACCATGGACGGTGTGAACTCCTTGGACGAGAGTCCGTACCTTCCGCCTACGATAGCCGCGGCCCTTCCCGCTTCGGCCAGCGCGGTAACGACGTCTTTGTAGAGAGGCTCGCCTTCGCTGCCCGGCTCTTTCGTCCTGTCGAGAACAGTTATTTTCGTCGCGGTCTTGGGGATGACGGCGAGCAGGTGCTTCGCGGAAAACGGGCGGTAAAGCCTTACCTTAACGAGCCCGAGCTTCTCGCCTCTTGCGTTGAGATAGTTTATCGTTTCCTCAGTGGCTTCGCATCCGCTTCCCATCATGATTATGATACGGTCGGCGTCGGGCGCGCCCACATAATCAAACAATCCGTATTTTCTGCCGAACGCTTTGTAGAACTCCTGCATCGTCTGCTCGACGATACCCGGCGTAGCGTCGTAGTATTTATTAGCCGCTTCCCTGTTCTGGAAGTAGATATCGGGGTTCTGTGCCGTACCCTGAAGATGGGGGTGCTCGGGGTTCATAGCGCGCTTTCTGAAATCGGCTATAGCCTCTTTATCGGCAAGCTCGGCAAGCTTGTCATATTCGAGCATTTCTACTCTTTGCACCTCGTGCGATGTCCTGAAGCCGTCGAAGAAATGCAGGAAAGGAACCTTTGCCTTAAGCGTCGCGAGATGGGCGATGGCCGCGATGTCCATTACCTCCTGAACGCTGTTTGACGCTATCTGAGCGAAGCCCGTCTGCCTTGTAGACATTACGTCGCTATGGTCGCCGAATATGGAAAGAGCGTGCGCCGCAAGCGCCCTTGCCGATACGTGGAACACGCAGGGGAGCAGCTCGCCCGCAATTTTATACATGTTGGGTATCATAAGCAGCAGGCCCTGCGAGGCCGTGAATGTGGATGTGAAAGCGCCCGATACCAAAGAGCCGTGCACGGCGCCCGCTGCGCCCGCCTCAGACTGCATCTCGGCAACTCTCATCCTCTGGCCGAACATGTTTTTTCTATCATGAGCCGCCCACTCGTCGCATATTTCCGCCATTCCTGACGAAGGCGTGATGGGGTAGATAGCGCCGACGTCCGAAAACGCATATGCTACATGCGCGGCGGCGGTATTTCCATCGATCGTTTGTTTTACAGACATTTTATCCTCCTTAAAAAGTTATCATAAATAAATATTGACTATGTAACCAGTTTGCCCATAAAATCTTGCGAAAATAGTGTTTTTAAAACTGTCGCGCGATTTTTTAGGCTGTGAATTTTTACTCATGCCCAGTCCACTATTATATATACTTTTGTAGAAACGGTCAACCTTTAGGGGTGTTTTTGGCGATAAAAAAGGCCCGAACTCTTATTCAGGCCGAATAAATTGGGTTTATGTTATAAAGAAGGATTTTACTGTATCGTCTCCGCAGCGGGCTCGCGCCCGAACGTGCCTCTCTCAAGCTGATCGAGAGCAAGGCCGGCTCCTGTCGCCACCGCGTCGAGAGGGTATTCCGAACGCCTCACAGGCATCCCCGTCGCCTTTGCGACCAGACGGTTAAGCCCGTGCAGCATCGAGCCTCCGCCCGACATCACTATTCCTTCCGTTATTATATCGGCGGCGAGCTCGGGAGGAGTGTTTTCAAGCACGTTTTTTATCGTGTCAATTATGCTCTGCACCGGCTCCGCAAGAGCCTCTCTGATGTCAGAGGATGTGACGGTTATTGAAACGGGCAGGCCGGATGTTATACTGCGCCCCCTGAGTTCCATCGTAAGCTCTTTGCCGCGGTCTACGACACACCCAAGCTCAATCTTGACATGCTCTGCAGAAGCCTCTCCTATCACCATGCTGTGCGTCTTTTTGACATATCTCATTATAGCTTCGTCCATATGGTTGCCCCCCACGCGAAGCGACCTTGACGTTACGATACCGCCGAGCGAAATTACCGCGACCTCCGTCGTCCCGCCGCCTATATCGACTACCATCGAGCCCTTGGCCTGGTATACGTCGAGCCCCGAGCCTATCGCTGCCGCCATGGGCTCTTCGAGAAGAAAAACCTCGCGGGCGCCGGCAGACCTTGCTGCTTCTTCAACAGCGCGTTTTTCGACCTCGGTTATGCCGCAGGGCACGCATATGACAAGCCGCGGGCTGCGCCTGAAGAACATTCCCTGAGGAACGGTCTTTCTGATAAAATACCTCAACATAATCTCCGTTGTGCCGTAGTCCGCAATAACCCCATCTTTCATCGGGCGCACGGCGACGATGTTGCCCGGAGTCTTGCCTATCATTTTTTTCGCTTCCTCGCCTACCGCTAGTATATCTTTTCTGTTCGTCTTCATTGCAACAACAGAGGGTTCCCGCAAAATAATGCCCTTGCCTTTCATATAAACAAGCGTATTGGCCGTGCCAAGGTCTATACCGAGGCAGGGCGCAAAAAGTGAAAACATATATAACCTCCGCATTCTGATATGGTATAATTCTTCCTATATGGGTAGTTTTTATACATATAATCCGGGCAATTTATCAAGCTGAAATATGCGATTACGTTATAGGAGCCAAGCTGAGATGGATAAAAATCAGGCGTTTGAATACTTAAGCCGAATAAACAGAGTATGCGACTATATAGACTCGAACCTTAAAGAAGAGATGACGCTTCAGGAGCTAGCAAGCGTCGCCGGTTTTTCCGAGTTTCATTTTCACAGGATATTTGCGGCGATGACGGGTGAGACTTTGTTCAGCTTTATATGGAGGCTCAGGGTCGAGCGGGCCGCCGTGCAGCTTTGCGTGAATGCTTCGCAGACGGTTGCAGAAATTTCAAGCGAATATGGTTTTTCGTCACAAGCGGTGTTTTCGCGCATGTTCAGGAAGAGGTTTGACTGCAGCCCGTCCGAGTTCCGCAGCCGCAACAGAAGTCAAACGATAAGCAGCCTCGGTCAACTGCTCCGCAACAGCGGAGGAGATTTTCCCCTCGGCGCGCTCTATAATGGGGCTACCCAGAGCGGGAATAATCAAAACAGGAGGCAGGATATGAAGGCTGAAGTAAAAATCGAAAGCATTGATAAAATGAGGGTGGCGTATGTAAGGTATATAGGTCCTTACGCGGGTAATGCCGAGTTGTTCGGGAACCTGTATAAAAGGCTGTTTAACTGGGCGGAGCCGAGGGGCGTTGATACGTCCACAACGTATATACTTTATCACGACGACCCGGCGGTGACGGAGGAGAGCAAGCTCAGGGTAAGCGTGTGCGTTCCTATAGCGGGCGACGTGAAGGTTTCGGGCGAGGTATGCGATATGGAGATAGGAGGAGGGCAGTACGCCGTAGGAAGCTTTGCGGTGGGTGCCGACGAGTTCGGTGAGGCGTGGGGTTATATGTGCGGGGAATGGCTGCCCACAAGCGGATACCAGCCCGCAGACAGCGCTCCTTTTGAGCGGTACGGGGCAGACTGCGAAACGCAGAACGGTAAAATGAAGGTGGACATCTGTATACCTGTGATACCTATGTAGTATAAATAAAGAGCGCGGCGGAGACGCCGCTCAGGCCGCTGACAAAGCCCATCTACTTCGTTGTTTTTCCGCTTGCTCCTCGAAGTAGCGCTGCTACGTCTTGTCGCAATGCTCAAAACGCCTTGTATCTGGGACTTTTCAGCGGCCTTCATTTTGTCAAGTCAATATTGTATTTTGATTTTGAGTTTTTCATCAAGCTGAGAGTGGGCGGAGACGCCGCTTTTTTATATATGCTGAAATGAAAAAAGTAAATGCGGTAAACAGAGTGGTTTATATTATTTCAATATGGCTACGGTTATGGTAGAATACATAGTCGAAAAAACCAAGGAGCAAATCATTTGAAAACAGAAGCGCTTATAATCTTTGCCGCAACATACGTACTTTTGCTGGTGTTCCCAAAAATCAGGGCTTATATCGCTCTCGGATCGGCGGCTCTGTTCGTGATACTCGGCATAATGCCGCTCGAAAGGCTGCCTTACGCCATAGACTGGAATGTCCTGATGATGATCGCGGGCACTATGGGCATAGTATCGCTGTTCATCAAGTCTAAGATGCCCGCATTGCTCGCAGATATGCTGATAGACAGGATGCCTAATGTAAAATGGGCAGTTATCGCTCTTTCGATATTTTCAGGGGTAATATCTGCGTTCATCGACAATGTGGCTACGGTACTGATAGTGGCGCCCGTCGCGCTGACGATATCGAAAAAGCTCGAAATCTCTCCTGTGCCCGGCATAATCGCCATAGCGGTGTCGTCAAACCTTCAGGGCGCGGCGACTCTGGTCGGGGACACTACATCCATACTTCTCGGAGGCCACGCGAACATGGACTTTCTCGACTTTTTCTTTTTCCAGGGGAAGATAGGGTTGTTCTTTGTCGTGCAGGCGGGAGCGCTGGCTTCGGTTCTTATACTGATGTTCCTGTTCAGGAGGGACAAGCAAGCTATTCATCTCACTGAGACAACGAAGGTAACGGACTATTTTCCCACATTCCTGCTTGTCGGAATGGTAGCGCTGCTGATAGCGGCGTCGTTTATACCGGGCAGGCCGGCTGTGACAAACGGGCTCATATGCATGGGCGTGCTTATAATAGGTTTGGCGCGCAGCCTGTTCAGATCAAAATGTACCAAAGAGTGCCGTGAAGCGATAAAGGAGATAGATTATTTTACGGTGCTGCTTCTGACGGGATTGTTCGTAGTTGTGGGAGGGATAACGGAAGCGGGTATTGTAAAGGACATAAGCGCGCTGTTCGTCTCGATAAGCGGCGACAACATATTTATCACATATACGCTTATAGTATGGGCTTCGGTGCTGCTGTCGGCGTTCATAGACAACATACCGTATGTGGCGACGATGCTGCCCGTGGCGGCGGGGATATCTCAGATAATGGGCGTAAGCCCGAATCTTTTGTATTTCGGGCTGCTGGTAGGGGCGACGCTCGGCGGCAACATAACGCCGATAGGAGCGTCCGCTAACATAACCGCGCTGGGCATTCTTCGCAAAGAGGGCTATGAGGTAAAAGCGGGGCAGTTCATGAGGATAGGCGTTCCGTTCACGCTGGCGGCGGTTACGGCGGGCTATCTTATCGTCTGGTTTTTATGGCGGTAGACGCAAAGTCGATTATATTGTTTGTTTATATCAGAATAAACGGAAACGGCCTTTTGCATGGCCGTTTTCTTTCATCCTAATATTAGAAGATAATTATATTACATCCAGCTTTTTAAGCATACCGTATACCGTGTTCTGAGGCAGCCCCATCACGTTGAAGTAGCATCCCTGAATGCCTCGTATGAACTTTCCGCAGTAGCCTTGTATGCCGTAAGCGCCGGCCTTGTCCATGGGCTCTCCCGTATCGATATAGGTCTTTATCTCATCACTCGTCATTATATCGAACGTGACCTCGGTCACGACGCAGTCCGTCAGCGCTTTGCCGCCGCAGACAATAGCTATTCCCGTATAGACCTTATGCGTCCTGCCCGAGAGCATACCCAGCATACTCGCGGCTTCAGCATTATCCTTCGGCTTTCCGAGTATCCTGCCGCCCACCGCGACGAGCGTGTCCGCGCCTATGACTACGGCTTCAGGGTATGACTTTGCGATGTCGAGCGCCTTGTCTTTCGCGAGCTGAAGTGTCTGCTGCTTCGGAGTGCCGTGCGCCGTCTCTTCAAGATTGCTGGGGTTCACCTCGAATTCATCCACAATAAAAGACAGCAGCTCTTTTCTTCTCGGAGAGCCTGAAGCCAGTATTATGCGTTTATCTGCCATATCCATACCCCTTGCATTACATTAAAACGTATCGGCTTTATAAAAAAGGCGGCAATATAGAGCCGCCTCACATGCTGTATTATTTGCTTGCCGGTTCCTCTTTAACCGCCGGAGTACCCGCTATTACCTTCTTTGGGCAGGCGGCTACGCATACTCCGCAGCCCGTGCATTTATCATGGTCTATCACGGGCAGGTTGCCCACCATAGTGATAGCGCCCTCGGGGCATTTCTTCGCGCATATGCCGCAAGCTATGCAGCCCGCCTTGCAGGCTACCGTGACCGCCTTGCCCTTTTCGGGAGCGTGGCAGCGTACGAAAACCTGCTGGTCTTTGGGCATAACGACTATACTCTTCTTGGGACAGGCCTCGGCGCATATTCCGCAGCCCGTGCAGATATCTTCGTCAATCTCGGCTACGCCGCTTTTGCCGAGGTGTATGGCGCCGAACGGGCAAGCCTTGGCGCATGTCAGAAGCCCGACACAGCCGTACTTGCAAGACTGAGGGCCGCCCGCGAGCGCGGCGGCCGCGCGGCAGTCATGCAGCCCTGTGTACACGTACTTGGGAACGCAGTTTTCTGAGCCGCCCGAGCACAATACGCGAGCCACGTTCTTTTCGCCCTCTTCCGCCTCGACGCCGAGCGCCTCCGCTATAGCCTTTAATCCGTCGGCGGATAACGCTACGCATGCGGCGGGTTTTATCTCACCCGCTGCGACGGCCTTCGCAAACCCTTCACAGCCGGGGAAGCCGCAGCCTCCGCAGTTGGCGCCGGGCAGAAGGTCGCGGACCTTCTCAACGTTGGGATCGGTCTTTACCGCAAATACCTTTGACGCTACCGCGAGCCCGAGCCCTAATAGCAGCCCGAGCCCGCCGAGAGCTATCGCAGGCCACAGAATATCGTTTAGCATAAGTATCGTCCTTTCATTTGCCTATATGAGGCCCTGAAACCCCATGAACGCGGAAGCCATCAGTCCGGCGGATATAAGCGCGATGGGGAAGTCCTTTAGAGGAGCAGGTATGGGAGCAAGCTCGAGCCTCTCCCTTATGCCCGCGAACAGCACTATGGCGAGCATGAACCCGACAGCGGCTCCGACGCCGTTCACAAGCGTCTGAATCAGGTTATAGCCTTCGTTTATGTTTATTATCGCTACGCCGAGCACCGCGCAGTTTGTCGTTATAAGAGGCAGATATACGCCGAGCGCCTTGTAAAGCGCGGGCACAGCCTTTTGCAGCATCAGCTCGACGAGCTGCACGAGCGCCGCTATGACGAGTATGAACGCTATCGTCTGCATGTATTCTATCCCCAGCGGCACGAGTATGAAATACTGCACGAGATACGATATCACCGAAGCGAGCGCCATCACGAACGTTACCGCGAGACCCATTCCGACAGCCGTTTCGACGCGTTTCGATACGCCGAGGAACGGGCAGATACCGAGTATCTTAGAGAGCACGAAGTTGTTTACGAGTATAGAGCTTAAAAGTATCAGCATTATGCCTGCGAATCCTTCCATGGCTTAGTGCGCTCCTTTCTTCTTTTTCAGCGATGTGAGCTTGTTCATAAGGCCTATGAGCAGGCCGAGGATTATGAACCCTCCGGGAGCCATGCCCATATAGAGCGCGGCCTGGAATTCCTCTCCGAAAAGGGAAACGCCCATAATCGAGCCGGAACCCAATATCTCACGTATGACGGCGAGAAGCGTGAGAGCCAGTGTAAAGCCTATGCCCATCGCGATGCCGTCCATAAACGCCGCCGGTACGCTGTTTTTATACGCGTACGCCTCGCCTCTGGCGAGTATGATGCAGTTGACGACTATAAGCGGTATGAACAGCCCGAGCGACTTGTCCAATGCCGGCACGAAGCCCTTCAACACAAGCTGCACTATCGTCACGAACGTCGCTATTATTACTATAAACGCCGGTATCCTGACTTTCGGCGGTATGAAATTTCGAAGCAGCGATATGAATACGTTTGAGCAGACGAGCACGAACGTAGCCGCGAGGCCCATGCCTATGCCGTTTATGCCCTCCGTCGATACCGCGAGCGTGGGGCACATGCCGAGCAGCAGCTTGAATATCGGGTTTTCATCAAGTATTCCGTTTTTCAGTATGGCCAAAGGCCTTTGTTTTGTCTTCATTTCACACCTCCGGCCATCTGTTTATAGAATTCCGCGGCTGTGTTGACTGCGTTTGTTATAGCCTTCGACGTTACCGTCGCGCCCGCTATGGCCTCTATGTCGTATTCGCCCGAAGCAGCTTTGACCATCTGGAACGGCTTGTCTATAGGCTTGCCCGAAAACTTGTCCGAAAGCTCCGACGGTTTTTCGGCCTTTTTGCCGAGGCCGGGAGTCTCGCTGTTGTCGCCTATTACTACGCGTTTAACAGTGCCGTCTGCGCTTATGCCCACCGTCAGGTTGAGCCCGGCGTTGTAGCCCTTTGTCGTTATCCCGAATGTGGCGCCTATAATATTGCCGCCAGAATCCTTGGCGTAGAATACGTTTTTGATTATCGAATATTCATTGGGTATATCCGCGCCGTATTCTTCGAAGTCCGCAGCATCAGGGAACGCAGCGAGCCGGGCCTCGGTGGCCGCTTTTTCCATCTGCTGTGCTATAGGCTCTTTCGTGACGCTGTAGACCGCGCCGAGCAGCGCGCCCGCGACGATCGTTATAAGCAGCAGCTTTATCGTGACCTTGACTATATTATTCATTTCGCGGCACCTCCGAATACCCTCGGCATGAACTTCCTGTCGAGCAGCGGCACTACAAGGTTCATGAGAAGTATAGAGTACGAAACGCCCTCGGGATATCCTCCCCATAACCGTATGACCCCGGTCAGCACACCGCATCCCGCGGCGAATATGACCTTGCCGCGGTTCGTCATAGGCGACGTCGTGTAGTCGGTCGCCATATAGAACGCTCCGAGTATGAGCCCTCCCGCGAGCACGTGGTAGAGCGCGTCACCGGTAAAGAGGCCGTCTCTGCCGGCAGCCCATGCGAACAGCGCTACCGTGCCTATGTAAACTATGGGTATGCGCCAGTTTATGACCTTTCTTATAAGAAGGTACGCCGCTCCCGCGAGCAGCGCGGCCGCGCTCGTCTCGCCTATGCAGCCTCCCACTCTTCCTATGAACATGTCCATATACGTAGCGCCGTAAACGCCTGTTTGCTTGAGAGCGTCAAGAGGTGTGGCCGATGTGACGGCGTCTGCGGGCAGCGACCATGTCGTCATTATCGACGTCCATGATATTACGAGGAACGCTCTCGCGGCGAGCGCCGGATTCAAAAAGTTGTGCCCGAGTCCGCCGAATGCTATCTTTACTATCGCTATCGCGAACACCGCGCCTATGACGGGTATCCACCACGGAACGGCGGGCGGCAGATTGAGCGCCAGCAGCAGACCGGTTACCGCGGCGCTTCCGTCAAACGCGGTTATTTGTCTCTTCATCAATAACTGCAGCAGCGCCTCTGTGGCCATTGCGGCTGTTACGCATAAAAGAACTGTATAAAGCGCGTTTGTTCCAAAGAAATAAATACCGAACGCAGTAGCGGGCAGCAGCGCTATAATAACGTCGAGCATTATTCGCCTTGTCGACTCGGGGGACCGGACATGAGGCGACGAAGACATTATGAATTTATCCATAAATACCTCCCCACAAAATCAAATAACAATCACTTGGCAGCCTTTTTGCGTATCTTCAATATCTCGCCCTTGGCAAGCCTGATGCCTTGGGTAACGTGCCTGTTTGCGGGGCAGATATACGCGCAGCCGCCGCATTCCATGCAGTCGAGCGCGTGCAGCTTCTCTGCGGTATCGAAGTCATTGTTCTCGGCATAAGCGCTAATAAGGCAGGGCATCAGCCCCATCGGGCAGACGTCGACGCATTTGCCGCAGCGTATGCACGGCGATTCTTCCATAGAACGCGCCATTCCTTTGCCGAGAACGAGTATGCCCGACGTGCCTTTCATAACCGGAGCGTCGAGACTGGACTGAGCTATGCCCATCATCGGGCCCCCGGCTATAACCTTTTCCACCTCGCCCGAAAAGCCGCCCGCCTGCTCGATGACGTAAGTCATAGGCGTGCCCAGCCTAACAAGGAAATTGGATGGGTTCATCACGCTTCCCGTCACCGTGACCACGCGCTCATAGAGCGGCAGCCCCTTCTCAATAGCGAGAGCTATCTGATATGCCGTTCCCGCGTTTATGACGACCGCGCCCACGTCCATGGGCAGTTTGCCTGAGGGCACCTGCCGTTTCGTGACCGCGTATATCAGCTGTTTCTCGGCGCCCTGCGGATATTTGACCTTCAGCGTCGCTACGTTGACCCCGGTGCGCTCAGCCGCTTTTTCTATCGCGGCTATCGCGTCCTTTTTGTTGGCCTCTATTGCGATAACGGCGTTTTTAACGTCCAGCACCTTCATTACTGCTTTGAGCCCTGAGACTACGCCTTCGGGGTTCTCCAGCATTATCCTGTGATCGGCGGTAAGGTAGGGCTCGCACTCAGCGCCGTTTACTATTACAGTGTCTATATTTTTCTCGGGCGGAGGCGTCAGCTTTACATGCGTCGGGAACGCCGCTCCGCCAAGGCCCACAAGCCCCGCGTTCTTTATTATGTCTACAATATCTTTAGGCGACAGGCTGTCGACACTGCCTTTGCTTCTTATATCGGGGCTTAATCTGTCCTCATGGTCATTAGTGATGATAATGGACATTGACGTTGAGCCGAGTATATGAGGCCTGGGCGCTATCTCCTTAACGGTCCCTGATACGCTCGAATACAAAGGAACGCTGACGAACCCTCCCGCCTCGGCTATCATCTGGCCGAGGTCTACGTTGTCTCCCGGCTGCACTATAGGCTCGGACGGCGCTCCTGTATGCTGCGAGAGAGGAAGCACGATCTCGTCCGGTATGCCGCATTTCTCAATGGGGCGCCGGTCGGTCAGATACTTTCCGTGATGTATGCGCTTAAGCGGATGTACGCCGCCCTTGAACGATAACTTGCCCATAATCTCTCCTTACCAGTTTGCTGCATGATTTTTATACCCAGTCAGTTATTATATCACTTCGGAAATAAAATTCCACCCGATAAAGACCGTTTTATGATTTTTATTTTATGGAAAGGGGCATAAATAATAAAGCCTTCTGCATAAAAAAAGCTCATGAAGAACAATAATAAGATAAAAGATTTACGATCATAAGCCGAAAAGCAGTTGTTTACAAACGCTTATCTCTATGCTATTATGATTTTTGAATCTTAACCGTTTACATTGTTTGGCGATTATCCGACGCTTTACTATGTTTGCCGGGGATATAATCTGGAGGATAGAATGGATAAGGAAACAAAATCGGCGATAATCGAGAAATTTGCCGTCACAACGGGCGACACGGGCTCTCCCGAGGTGCAGATAGCTCTTCTGACGGAGAGGATAAACCATTTGAACGAACATCTTAAGGTCCACAACAAGGATCACCACTCGCGAAGAGGACTCTTAAAGATGGTAGGAAAGAGAAGGGGCCTTCTCAACTATTTGAAAAAGAAAGATATCGAAAGGTATAGGGAAGTAATAAAGAGCTTGAACTTAAGAAAATAAGGATTTTTGATAGAGCGGGCGACCGCTCTATTATTATCGAACCTCAAAAAACTTTGAGGCATAAAAGGTGCGCGCAAGGGAGCGCGTCATCTGTTAAGGTAAGGAAGGAAAAATAAAACACAATGGAACACAGAGTATTTGAGATGGATATCGCCGGCAGAACGCTGACGGTAGAGACAGGAAAGTATGCGCAGCAGGCGGGCGGAAGCTGCATAGTGCGCTGCGGAGACACGGCCGTGCTCGTAACGGCTACGGCGTCAAAGGAGCAAAGAGAAGGAATCGATTTTTTCCCGTTAAGCATCGAGTTTGAGGAGAAGATGTATTCCGTGGGGAAGATACCCGGAGGATTTATCAAGAGGGAAGGAAGGCCGTCTGAGAAAGCGGTATTGACCTCGAGGCTTATAGACAGGCCGCTCAGGCCGCTGTTCCCCAAAGGCTATTACAACGACGTGCAGGTAATATGCACAGTGATGAGCGTTGACACCGAACTGCCTCCCGCGGTTTACGGAATGATAGGCTCATCGATAGCGCTGAGCATATCGGATATACCGTTCCTTGGGCCCACGGCTTCGGTGGTCATAGGCATGGTAGACGGAGAATATGTCGCAAACCCGGACACCGCGCAGCGTGAGAAAAGCGTGCTTGACCTTACGGTCTCGGGCACGAAGGACGCCGTGATGATGGTGGAAGCTGGCGCAAACGAGATTTCCGAAAGCGAGATGCTGGGAGCGATACTGTTCGCTCATGAAGAGATAAAGAAGATCATCTCGTTTATAGAGGACATCGTAAAGGAAGTCGGCAAACCTAAGGCCGAGTTTACGCCATACGTGATAGACCCCGAGCTTGAGGCCAAAGTGCGCGAATACGCAGCCGATAAGGTAAGATGGAGCGTAGACACCACAGAGCGTGGAGTCAGAGATGAGCGCAACGAGGAAGTAAAGGCTGACGTGATCGCGCATTTCGCGGAAGAGTACCCGGAAAGCAAAGGCGATATAGGAAGCATATTGTACGATCTTAAAAAAGAGATCGTGCGCGACAAGATAATCAACCACGAGATACGCCCGGACGGCAGAAAGTTTACCGAGATACGCCCGATATGGTGCGAGGTGGGAGTGTTCGCGAGAACGCACGGCAGCGCCGTGTTCACGCGAGGTGAGACGCAGGCGTTGACGCTGACGACTCTGGGCGCGATTAGCGACATGCAGAGAATTGAAGGGCTTTCGGACGATTCGTTCAAGCGTTATATGCACCATTACAATATGCCTCCGTATTCGACAGGCGAAGCAAAGTTTTTGCGCTCTGCCAGCAGGAGGGAGATAGGACACGGGGCTCTCGCGGAGAGGGCGCTCATGCCGGTATTGCCCAGCGAACTCGATTTTCCGTACGCGATAAGGACGGTGTCAGAGTGCATCAGTTCTAACGGCTCTACCTCTATGGCAAGCGTATGCGCGAGCTCGCTGTCGCTGATGGACGCGGGCGTGCCGCTTAGCGCACCGGTCGCGGGCGCGGCAATGGGGCTCATTAAAGACGAAAGCACCGGCAACATAGCGATACTGACGGACATACAGGGGCTTGAGGACTTCCTCGGCGACATGGACTTCAAGGTTGCGGGAACATCGAAGGGCATAACCGCGATACAGATGGATATAAAGATAAAGGGCATCGACGAGCAGGTTTTGACGAGGGCGCTCGCGCAGGCAAATGAAGCGAGGATGTTCATACTTGACAAGATGAACGCCGTGCTTGAGGCGCCAAGAGACGACCTGTCGAAGTACGCACCGAGAATAATGCAGTTTACCATTGACCCTGAGAAAATAAGAGAGGTCATAGGCTCGGGCGGCAAAGTTATCAACAAGATAATAGCCGACACGGGCGTCAAGATAGACCTTGAGGACGACGGCAGGGTGTTTATAACGTCACCCGACAAGGAAGCTTCGGAAAAGGCGAAAGCCGCTATCGACGCCATTGTCAAGGACGTCGAGGTTGGCAACGTGTACCTCGGCAAGGTGGTTCGCATAATGAACTTCGGAGCGTTCGTTGAACTCGCGCCCGGAAAAGACGGGCTCGTGCACATATCTAAGCTCGCGAACGAGCACGTTAAAAGGGTCGAAGACGTTGTCAACATCGGCGACGAGATACTCGTGCGCGTCACGGAGATAGACAAGCAGGGCAGGGTGAACCTTACGAGAAAAGGGCTGCTGCCCGGCGATAAGAAGAAGGACGAGGGCGCTCCTAAAGATGAAACGCCTGATGAGCCAAAAGAGTAATCACAAGCTGAAGAACGCCTGAGGGCGTTCTTTTTTTACGCAGCGGTATCATTTTTACGCACCTTGTCAAACCATAAAATGAGGTTACCCGATATATCGTATTTGCAGATATAAATATCTTTACCCAAGAGAAATATGTAATAGGGGATCTTTTCGCACTGTTCGTCGTACAGACTGTATCTATAGCGTGCTAAATACTTATAGAATACCTCTTTTAGCGTTGATTCAGTGGCATAGCAATTTTCTATTAAATCTTCGTCCAGCAGTTCGCATTTATAGCTTATGTTTATATACGCTTCTTTGCTTTCGCCTTGGGTTATGGTGAAGGCATCATCTTTGATTATATATTTTGTTCCAGATCTGTCTTCTAGCGCAGAGGAAGAGATAGCAGCGAAAACAACTTCTGAGAGTTCATATTCACCGACAACGGCTTCCGTTTGATTAAAATAAAAAAGAAGTATTTCTATGCTTCCGCTTTGGACTACGTATTTTTGATACGTTTCTTTTGAAGACTGTGAATCAGCTTCGGATAAGGTCAGCTTATTCGCAAAATTTTTGAGTTCGTGTAAAGCGTCTTGTCTTATGGTCAATTCCTGCAATCCGTTAAAATCGCAGATGGCATCAAACGCCTCTTCCTTAGTATCCCGTACAAACATATCGACCAACAGCGGATAATTCATTACGGTTTCGACCAACGCCTTTGTCGTCATACTCTTTAAAATCGATTGGGGAATCTGACAAGCTTCCGCTTTTTCCATTCGGGATCTGAATCCTGCCCATGTTGCGGTACCGGGCACTACAGGGTACTGATATGCTTCGGTTATCGTATATTTGTCGTTCCCCGTATCTTTTGCAGAGGCAGTTCCAATGGATTCTATAGTATTCTCACAGCCGCTTAGTAAAGCTATAAATATTAGAATCAATGTATAACATATTATCTGACTGAAATGCTTCCTCATAAAAACCTCCGATTGCAAACGGGTTTATTTATGCCTTCTTCCGCACCTTGTCAAACCAATGAAAGAGCATATCGGATCTGTCGTATCTGCAAATATAAACATCTTCATCGAGCTGGAATATGTGGTAGCGGATCTTTTCACCCTGTTCGTCGTACAGGCTGTACCTGTAGCGCTCTTTGTACTTATCGAACATTTCCTTCAAGCAATCGTATCTATCTTCAATGATTTTATCGTCCAACACTTCTTTTTTGTAGCTAATATTCGTGTACTTATCTTCGTTATCGGCCTGTACTACAGCGAAGGCGCTGGGTTCGATTATATATTCCGTTCCGGCCTTATGCTCGCGCAGATAATCGCGCCCTTCGGGAGAAAGGTCTGCTATTATAACGTCTTCATATTCGTAAGTACCGACAATAGAATATATAGGATCCGCACAAGCGCTCAGTAATAAAATAAATATAAAAATCATTACAGAACAAAATTTATTCGCTGAATACTTTTTCATAAGGACCTCCAATAAACAATAATTTTGCACTATGTTAATATTAATTAAGGACAATGATTTATAAAAACTACTTCCAAAAACTAACAGAGGCATTTTTTATATATGGACAGTCAAGAATTCTATGCTCATATAAACCATACGGTCCCCATTTTGATCTGACACCGACGTAAGATCACCTTGGTATTGTATATCGGCTTGCCCATACTTTCATCGGCAATGTATGATAAGTAACAGGTATATAATACCACATATATATGAAGATGTAAACCGGAATAAAATATATTAATAAAGTGCATATAAACCACACGAGAAATAAATTTCAATATGTATAGTTATTAATCGAAACACATGTTTTCTGAGTGTAAAAAAACCGCCGGCAACGCCGGCGGATGGCCAGCCACACCAAAAGGAGGTACCCAAATGGCAACAGCTTAGCACACACAAAATGGTATCTGAATTATAGCACATATTTAAACAAAAATGTACATTAAAATGTATAAAAAGTGCTAATAAAATGTTGAAAAAAATCTGATTATGGATTTTTATTAAGTGACTGAACATTATAAGTGTAGAAACGGGCGGCATCCAGGGCCGCCCGGGTGTAAAGAATGAAACCAAGTAATAACGCGCGGCTTTACTGTTTCCACCGTTTCAGCTGCGGATAAGTCTCGCGCAGCATTTGTCGGGCGTCGCTCTCGCTCATGCCCGTTTCAACCACGAACGGAACGCAGAACTCTATCATCTCGTCCATGCTCATCTGCGATGTGAACTTTCCCGACTGATAGCAGTATGAGCAGTAGTCTTCGCTCTTGCTGCCGTCCTCGTTCGTTCCGTACATTCCGCCTCCGCCCATGGGCATTCCGCAGCTCTGGCAGTATTTTTCGCTGTTTTCCATACCTATCTCCTTAAAATGCTTTGATTGTACGATTGTACAACACTGAACATGACATCAGCATGTCACGTTCAAATAAAGCTATTAAAACTATTTAATCGGATTTGATCTGAATAAACTTATATAGCAACACCATAATAAACACAAATCAGGCGAACGGTCGTATCGGCTACCATATTTAGCTCTTTAAGCATATTTGAATCAATTCAAAAATACAAATTATTATATCTATTTAAGTTAATCAGGCGGTGTTAGTATGCGCATATTCGTTGTAAAGAAAAACACCTTGATAAGGGCTGCAGTATTTGTACTGCTCGTGATAGGAGCCATAGTTTACACGCAGGTGGCGTTCAGTGACGCCGCGCCCGTCTCGAGCACGGCAGAAAACATGCCGATTTGCCGCGTGGCCTCAAACGAAAAGGCAGTAGCCATAACTGTAGACACGGCGTTTGGCGACGCCGATTACACACAGCAGATACTTGAGTCTTTGCGCGGTGAGAATGTACGGGTTACGTTTTTTGTAATGGGGCTGTGGGCAAACGACAATCAGGAGATGACGGGCAAGATAGCCGAGGCGGGACATGAGATAGCAAACCACTCGATGAATCACACAAGGTATCCCGATCTTATGACAAGCGAGATAACGGGCGACGCCAACGACGCCTCGGATATCATATTCCAGCTTACGGGCTACGACACCAAGGTGATAAGGCCGCCATACGGCGCGTTTGACACGGAGACCATAGCGGCGCTGCAAAGAGAGGGCTACATACCCGTAAAGTGGAGCCTCGACGCAAAGGACTGGAAAGGGCTTGACGCAAAAAAGATAACCGACGAAGTGCTCTCAAAGGTCAAGAGCGGAGACATAATTATGTTTCAGAACAACGTCGCCGCTACGCCTGAGGCGCTTCCCGCAATAATTCTCGGACTGCGCGAAGAAGGGTTTAAGATAGTTACCGTGTCGGATCTGCTGCTCGAAGAGAACAGCTTCGTAGACTCGCAGGGCACGCAGAGATATTTTCAGGATTGATTTACCGGAAAACCTCTTTTTATGAAAAGCCACGGCCCGCAGACCTTCGCTTGCGCGCGCTTGGACGCTGGGGCTGACTATGTGAACAAGGCTCTGAAAGAGGTTTTGGGTTGCGATGAGGGTAAGATATGAATGAATCGGCTAACAGCGTCAGCATTGCCGGAAAGCTAAACGGGCTAATGCTGTCGCATAAGATATTCGGGGAAGCCTTTTATACATTTTTCCTTGAATGCGAGAGGCTCAGCGAGAAGGCGGATATACTCCCAGTTACCGTATCGGAGAGGCTGCTTATGAAGCATCCTCTTGGCGACGGCTCCGATATCTGCGTCAGGGGACAGCTGCGCTCGTATAACAAGCTTGTGGACGGAAAGGTAAGGCTTTATCTTACGGTATTCGCACGGGAGATAGAGGATAAAGCGCGCCCGGTAAACGAGATAGAGCTCTTAGGGTTTGTCTGCAAGCCGCCGGTATACCGCGTGACGCCCTTTGGGCGCGAGATAACCGACATGCTCGTGGCGGTCAACAGGGCTTACAACAAGTCTGATTACATTCCCTGTATAGTATGGGGCAGAAACGCGAGGTATGCCGCTGATTTTGAAGTGGGAGACAAGATAAGCGTATTTGGCAGGGTGCAGTCGAGGGAGTACGAAAAGGTGATGGAAAACGGGGAGAAGTTGACTCGCACCGCTTACGAGGTATCCGTCTCGAGGCTGCAAAAAGAAGAATAGACCTTTTTGTTGACGTGCTAATGTGATAAAATAACAGAGGCTAAAAGCCGCTGTTATTTTTTTGTACGCAAAGCCTTTGGGGTGACGAGGAGCAGTCTGAGACTGCGCCATATTTGTGTAATGTAAGGAGCGTTTTGATGAAGATATTAAGGGCGTCTAAGGATGGACAAACTTTTTACGCGGTGCTTAATGAAGGGCGAGCGCTGCGCATAGCGGGCGGGCCTTTCGGCGAGTTATCGTATACAAGAGAGGAATACGAGCTTGGCTCTTTGGTGCTGCTGGCGCCGTGCGAGCCCACAAAGGTGGTGGCGGTGGGGCTCAACTATTCTGATCACGCCAAAGAGCTCGACGAGAAGCTGATCGGCAGCCCTGTGCTTTTTATAAAGCCCTCGACGGCTGTTATAGCGCACGGGCAGAGCATAGTATATCCTTCCGATTCCTCGCGCGTGGATTATGAGGCGGAGCTGGCGGTCGTAATCAAAAAAACATGCCGCAATATTTCAGCTGATAAAGCGCGCGACTATATACTTGGGTTTACCGCACTTAACGACGTTACGGCCCGCGACCTGCAAAAGAATGACGGACAGTGGACACGGGCGAAGTCTTTCGATACGTTTTGCCCGATAGGGCCGTACATAGACACGCAATTCGATCCCGAAAACAAGAGTATCAAAAGCGTGCTTGGCGGTGAGGTAAAGCAAAGTGGCAGCACGTCGGACATGCTTTTTAAAGTGCCTGAGCTTATAAGTTTTATCAGCTCGTGCATGACGCTTTTGCCGGGCGATGTTATAGCAACCGGCACGCCGGTTGGCGTAGGGCCCATGCAGAGGGGCGACACGATAGAGATAAGGATAGAAGGACTCGAGACACTCAGAAACACCGTTATATAGGGAGGGAAATATGCACGAGTCAATGCTGAAATCGCAAGAGATGGACATGCTGTTCAAAGCGGTGCTGAGCCTTGAAAGCGCAGAGGAATGCTATATGTTCTTTGAAGATATCTGCACGATCTCAGAGCTCAAATCCATAGCGCAGAGGCTGAAAGTAGCCGCGCTGCTGAAGGACAAGCATACGTGCCATGACATATCGCAGAGCACGGGCGCAAGCACGGCCACGATAAGCCGCGTCAACAAGTGCCTTCATTACGGCGCGGGCGGATATGATATAGTTTTAAAGCGGCTTCAGGGCCGGGAGGACTGATGGATCTGAGCGGACTTAACGACATGCAGCGAAAGGCTGTGCTCGCTACCGAGGGGCCCGTGCTTGTGCTTGCGGGCGCGGGCAGCGGCAAGACTCGCGTTTTGACTACAAGGGCGGCGTATCTTCTAGAAAAGGGTGTTATGCCGTGGAACATACTCGCGATTACGTTCACAAACAAAGCAGCGGACGAAATGAAGGAGCGCATCGCCGCTATATCTCTTGAAGCGCGCGATATGTGGGTGTGCACGTTTCACGCCATGTGCGCAAGGATATTGCGCGTGGAGGGCGAGAGGCTTGGCTACGAGCCCGGTTTTTCGATATACGATTCGGGAGACTCTCTGACTCTGGTCAAGGGCATACTTAAGGAGATGAACGTCTCAAAGGACTTTATTAACCCCAAGGCCGCAAGAGCTATGATCAGCCGCGCCAAGAACGACAAGATAACCCCCGCGAGGTTCAGAGACGTTTACGGCGAAGGCGACGTAAACAAGATGACGGCGAGGGTCTACGCAAAGTATGAGGACAGGCTTAAAGCAAGCAACGCTCTCGACTTTGACGACCTTTTGTTAAAGACGCTGATGCTTTTTGAGGAAAACCCGGATGTGCTGGAAAAATATCAGCGCAAGTTCAAATATATAATGGTGGACGAATATCAGGACACGAATACAGTACAATACGATATAGTGAGCATGCTCGCCAAGGGCAGCGGCAACATATTCGTCGTGGGAGACGACGACCAGTCTATTTACGGCTGGCGGGGTGCGGACATAACTAATATACTCGAGTTCGAAAAGGACTTCCCCGGAGCGAAGGTTATAAGGCTCGAGCAGAATTACCGCTCTCACCAGCATATACTCAATGCCGCCAACGCCGTAATAAGGCACAACAGCGGTCGCATGGGCAAGGAACTCTGGACGCTTACGGAAACAGGGCAGAAGCCTCTCGAGTTCGAGGCGCGCAGCGACGACGAGGAGGCGAGGTATATTGCGGCTAAGGCTCAGAGCATTATAGAAGAGGGAAAGTATAAGGCGAGCGACATTGCCGTGCTTTACCGCATGAACAGCCAGTCGAGGATGCTCGAAAACAAGCTGAAGGAGCGCGGAGTGCCCTATGTGATATACGGGGGACTAAGCTTCTATGAGCGCAAGGAAATAAAGGACATACTCGCGTATCTTAATCTGCTGTGCAACCCGTACGCGGACCTTTGTTTTATGCGCGCCGTGGGCGAGCCAAAGAGGGGCATAGGCGGCGTGACGCTCGAAAAGCTGGGCGGCTTGGCATACGGGAGGAATATGTGCCTGCTGCAGGCGTGCGGATACGCGGGCGAGGTGCTGTCCAAAAAAGCGGCAAACTCTCTCAAGAGCTTCGCGGATATGATAAACGGCCTTCGCGAAGAGATGCGGCATCAAAACGTGTTCGACGTTGTGGAGAGCGTGCTTGAGCGCTCGGGCCTCAAAGCCGAGTACGCTTCGGACACGTCGCCCGAGGGTAAAATGAGGGTGCTCAACATAGAGGAGTTCCTGCGCAGCGTCGCGGACTTCGAGAAGAGCATACCCCAGCCGACGCTTGAGGCGTTCCTCGAGAGGAACGCGCTCATATCCGACGTCGACGCCATAGGCGACGAGGAAGAATCTATAATGCTGATGACGCTGCACAGCGCTAAGGGATTGGAGTTCCCGGTGGTGTTCATAGCGGGAGTGCAGGAAGGGCTGCTGCCTCACCAGATGAGCATACAGGAAGGCGACATAGAGGAGGAGCGGCGGCTCTGCTACGTGGGAATGACCAGAGCGAAAAAGAGGCTATATCTCACGTGGAGCGCTTTGAGGATGGTGCGCGCGTCGGGTGGCTTTAACTACGTTCCGGGAGTTCGTTCGAGGTTTCTCGGCGAGATACCCAAAGGGTGCATTGAACCGGCGGAGGTAAAAACGCCGTATTCACCCGCGCCAGAGAGAGCGCAGCACAGTACGTTCCAGTTCCCGAAGTTTGAGATGCCCTCAAAACCAAAACAGTCAAGCGAGCACGTGCCGGGCGAGTTTTCGGCGGGCGGCAGGGTTGAGCATCCTAAGTTCGGAAAGGGTATAATAATATCGACGAACGGCGAGGGCGAGGAGAAAATAGCGGTTGTGAATTTCGATAGCGCGGGCGAGAAGAAGATGTTCGTAGCGTTCGCGCCGTTAAAGATAGTCGGGTAACGGTATGGAAGAAAAGAAGTCAAAAATAGATACGCTCGTAGCCGAGCTCACAAGGCACATATACAACTACTATACGCTGGACGACCCAACCGTCAGCGACGCCGAATATGACGAGCTTTACGACGAGCTTTCAAGGCTCGAAGAAGAGACGGGCTACGTTCGCCCCGATTCGCCGACGCGGCGGGTCGGCGGCGAGATACTGTCAGGCTTCGAGAAGATACGGCATCTCGTGCCGCTGTACAGCCTCGACAAGGCAAGGACGAGGGAGGAGCTTCTCGCATGGGAGGAGCGCGCACGCAAATTCACGAATGAGGAATTCCTGTATATCGTAGAGTATAAGTTTGACGGTTTGACAATAAACATTCGCTACGAAAACGGCATGCTCGTATCCGCCGCCACGAGGGGAGACGGCGCCGTAGGCGAGGTGATAACGGCACAGGTGAAGACGATAAAAAGCGTCCCGCTGTCTATCCCTTTCAAGGGCGTGCTCGAGGTGCAGGGCGAGGGAATGATGAGGCTTTCTGCGCTGAGGGAGTATAACGAGACGGCTGCCGAGCCTTTGAAGAACGCAAGGAACGGAGCGGCGGGGGCGCTCAGAAACCTCGACACCGCCGAGACGGCTAGAAGGAAGCTCAGCCTGTTCTGCTACAGCGCGGGCTATAAGCAGGGCGAGCCGTTCAAAACGCACAGAGAGATGATAGCGTTCCTTCGCGAAAACCGTTTCCCCGTCAGCGAATATGTGAGGGAAGCGCGCAGCATAGACGAGGTAATGAGCCTCGCGGAGGAAGCGGAGCGGGAGAGAAACACGCTCGATTACCTCATAGACGGGTTAGTCATAAAGATAGACAGCTTCGCCGCGAGGGAGCGGCTCGGGTTCACGCAGAAGTTCCCGCGGTGGGCTGTAGCCTACAAATTCGCCGCGGTTGAGAAGACGACGCTTTTGCGGGACGTTATATGGCAGGTAGGGCGTACGGGCAAGCTTACACCGAACGCCGTGCTCGAGTCTGTGGACATAGCGGGCGTAACGGTGAGCCGCGCGACGCTCAACAACTACGGCGACATTCAAAAAAAGGGCGTTAAAAAGAACTGCCGCGTGTTCCTGCGGCGATCGGGTGACGTTATCCCCGAGATAATGGGCGTTGCCGAGTGCCTGCCCGAGTCGGAGGATATAATTGTTCCCGATAAATGCCCCGCGTGCGGATACCACCTCACCGAAAAGGGCGCGAATATATTCTGCGAGAACATGCTGTATTGCCGACCGCAGCTCACAAGATCCATTGCGCACTTCGCTTCGAGAGACGCGATGGACATAACGACGTTTTCGGACAGGACGGCGGAGGCGTTTTACGACAACTTAGGGCTCGCGGACGTATCAGACCTTTATTACCTCGACTATGAGCGCATAGAAAAGCTGCCGGGGTTCGGCAAGAAAAAGGCCGAGAATCTGCGAAAAGCGATAGAGGCGAGCAAATCAAGGCCGCTATCGAGCTACATATACGCTCTTGGCATTGCGGGCATAGGCTCGAAGACGGCGAAGGACCTCGCGGAGAGATATGGCAGCGTGGACGCCCTGATGAAGGCCGACATAGAAGGCCTCGTCTCGATAGACGGCATCGGGCTCACGCTAGCGCAAAACATAGTAGAGTTCTTCGCGAACGAGCGCGCGCTTAAGATAATAGAGCGCATGGAGTCGGCGGGCGTAAAGCCGGTGTTCGAGCGCCGGGCGGTCACGGGCAGCGCGTTTTCGGGCAAAAAGGTCGTTTTGACGGGCACGCTCGAAAAGTACACGCGCAAGGAGGCTTCGGACATAATAGAGAGCCTTGGCGGAGAAGTTTCGTCCTCGGTCAGCAAGAATACCGACTACGTGCTGGCGGGCGAGGAGGCGGGAAGCAAGCTCGAAAAGGCGGCTAAGCTCGGCGTTACGGTGATAGACGAGAAGCGGTTTGAAGAGATGATAGGTGAGTAGACTCAATGCTTCGCAATATCGGTAATTATGTGCTCGATATAGATATAGACGCCACGAAGCAGGCATTTATTAATATGCCTCCGGATGTACAATGCAGCTGTGACGGATGCAGGAATTATAACGTGGCGATGGCTTGCGTATCAGATGATGTCAAGGCATTTATGGAATCGCTTGGCGTAGATATCTACAAGGCGTCTGAACTGATGATTCCGTTTGAGCTTGAAAACGGCTTGATCAGCTATATGGGTTTCTATCATATCTGCGGTAAAATAATATCGGGAGCGAGGCCGGATAATTTTCGAGAAGTTCATCCAACCGAGTACCCTTATGATGAAACTAATCTGATAAAGATCGGAGATAATTTTGAAGTCGGATTTAAGAATGAATGTGATTTACTGCCAGATAGTTTTGCTAAGCCTTGTTTTCAGATGGATATATTCGCAGACCTGCCATGGGTGATTGAAAGAGGGGATGATCCGGGATATTATCCTTATGAAACAGAAAAAACCGGATTGGTTTCACGAATCAAGGCGCTGTTCAAAAGACATTAATTTCTGAATATATTGCTTAATAATAGCTGGAATAAGCTTTCAGAATAATGCTATTAACGGATAACAATTCTGAATAAACGAAAAAAGGAGAAATAGATTGACTGTTTTTCCGCAAGAGTTTGAAATCAAAATTATTGACAAGAAGAACAAGCAACCGATAGAAGGTATCGTACTTATGGTACATATTTTTGCAGACTATAAAAATGACTATTGGGTTATCTCCAATTACAGCGATGATAACGGTATTGTCTGCATTACAAAACAAATGCTTGAAGAAAAGATCAATGTTTGCCGTAATATGTTCATTATGGACTATTCATGTGATCTGGATCATTGCAAACCATACATAGAGATACTTGCGAGGGATGGCAATGAAATAAAAACACAGATGAATATATTAAAAGAAAACTGGATGCCGTTTAATGAAGAGGCCGTCAGGAAATTTAACCATCTGAAGGGGTGTAAAAACCATTTGATATATAATAAAAGTATAAAGATTGACGTTGATCAAGGTTCTCAAAAACAAAAGATTGATTTTAAAGCAGAGCTTATACGGAAAGCTTAGCATTAGAGCTTATTCGGAAAGCTTAGCATTACAATTATATCTAAAGAATAAAAACCATATCAAAACCCAAACTATTAATATGGGTTTTATTCATTTTCTGCTGATACTGGCTATAATACTTATCGTTTTGCTGATGCTGCCTCTCAAGGTGCGCGTGCGAGCAAATCTCAGCGGCGAAGGAAAATACGTAAAAGCGGTGTTGCTTCGCTTCGTCCGCGTAAACGTAACGCTGGGCGACGGCAAGCCGTATCTTCGCATATACCTATTTAATAACAGGATATATAATACTAGGCTCAAAAAGAGAAAAGAGACAGGCAATTCCATGCTTTGGCTGAAGTCCGCAGATATATCGCGCGTCAAGGCAGACGTGTATTACGGAATGAAGAGCCCGTTTTCTACAGGAATTGTCAGCGGCGCGCTGGGTATAGCGTCGGGGTTTTTTAAAATCGACGAGCTGGGCATTCACCCGGATTTTTTTGCCCAAAGCGATTATTTAAGGATAAACGCGTCTGCTGATATTGCTCTCGGGAATACTATCGTCAATTTTGTAAAAAATAAAAGAAACGAACCTAGGAGGAACAAGGAATGGAGCAAAGCATAAACCAGTATGTGGACACGCTTTTTACTAACATGGAGAACTTTTCGCAAAAGGACGGCCTTATAGGCAAGCCGGTCATACAGGGCGACAAGACGTTTTTGCCCGTGATGTCGATTACGCTAGGATACGGCGGCGGGGATACGCAGGCCAAGAGCAAGCAGAATGCCGGAAACGCAAGCACGATGGGCGGCGGTGTGTTCGGCGGAGCGCTGGGTATAGGCGCTAAGCTCTGCACGGACGCGGTAATAGTAATAGATAAGGACAACGTTCTTATGGCACCCGTAAACGCTCAGGCGGGCAGCGTGAGTCAGGTCATCAACAAAATACCGCAGATAATAAGCAGCATGAACCCTCAGATGGGGCAGGGATCGCAGGGCGGCCAGGCACAGGGCGGGGCTCAAGGCGGCCAGCCCGGGGGGATGGTTTGAAATAAGCAACACAAAGAACAATAGCTGACTTGATTAGGTCAGCTTTTTTGTGTAAAAAGAAGCGGGTCATTTTTTATCACTCTCCCAGCACGAACGTAGTGGCGCTCATGGGATGGCTGTGAAACAGCGCTGTGTCCGTTGTGCCTTCAAAATAGTGATAGTGCTTATACTGCTCGCGGTCCACGTATGTCGGTTCTATTGTCCGCATGAAATACGCGTGCGAATGGCCGCCGTTTACCGTGGTAACGCCGCTTATGGTGTGAGTATGCCCCGGCACATTCGGTGCAAAGCCCGATACACCCGAAAACAGATGCAGGTGTCCGTCTATATATACTGTAACGCCCTTGAATTCGTGCGTGTGAACTTCGCCCGGCACGGTCATCAACTCCCTGTTTTATAATACGTATATGTTTTCAAGGTGTTACAGCTCTCGCAAAATAAAAAGGCCTTGTAAGAAAGGCCTTTAGACTACAAATTTATTTTTACAGCAGCTTTTTCGTTTCCTTGTTGACGCTGCCCGAGCCGAGCGTTATCACGACGTCGCCCGGAGAGGCGTTTTTACCGAGATACTCGCTAATCTGCTCGAACGTCGGTACATACTCGCAGGGCGTGTTTTTGGATATCGCCTCCGCGAGGTCTCTTGCGTGTATCTCACCTGTGTCTATATCGCGGCCCGGATAGATGTCGGGAACTATGACCATATCAGCGCTTTTGAAGCATAAGGCGTATTTGTATTTAAGCGTCTTGGCACGCGTGTACGAGTTGCACTGGAACACTGCCCACAGCTTTTTATGAGGGTATTTCGAAGCGGCTTCAAGACAAGCCTCGATTTCTGTCGGATGATGAGCGTAGTCGTGTATTATTTTAACGCCGTTCTTTTCGCCCATCTCCTCAAACCTGCGTCCGACGAGATTATATTTCAAAAGAGGAGCCGCCATATCGGCCGGGTCTATTCCGAACACCTCGCTGCACACCGTTATTGCGGCAAGGGCGTTGGCCATGTTGTGCTTGCCGACGACGCTGAGCTTTATCCTTGCCGTGCCCTTGGGAGAAACGACATCGAAAGACGGGCAGCCTCCCTCGTCGTACTCTATGTTCGCCGCGACATAGTCTTCGCTATCAAAGCCGTAAGTAATATATTTTCGCCCGCATTCCTTCGCAAGTTTCCTGACAAGCGGGTCGTGCACGTACGCGAAGAGTATCCCGTCCTCCGGCAGCAGCGACGCGAACTTGAAGAAAGCCTTATAGATATCAGTGATGCTTTTGTAGTAATCGAGGTGGTCGTCGTCTATGTTGTTTATAAGAGCGTATGTCGGGCGAAGCTCCAGGAAGCTTTTGACGTACTCACACGCTTCGGTGAGAAACGCCGGATATTCGCCTATCGCAACGCCGCCTCCAAGAAAATCAACCATGCCGCCTATATGGACGGTTAGGTCTACGCCGCATTCGCGCAGTATGAGAGCGCTCATGGATGTTATAGTTGTCTTGCCGTGGCACCCCGCGATGCCAATAACCGTTCCAAACTGTCTGCTTATAAGCCCTAAAAGCTCCGCTCTCGTCAGCATGGGAAGTCCAAGTTCTTTTGCTCTGTCGTATTCGGGGTTACCCGGCTTTATCGCCGCGTTGTATATAACAAGCTCTGCGTCGCCTATATTGTCCGCGCTGTGTCCAAGCACGAACGGTATGCCTTCGCTTTCGAGTTTTTTCGTAAACGCGGATTCGTTTATATCGCTGCCCTTAGGTTTAAGGCCCAGATTCTTCAGTATTACAGCAAGCCCGCTCATGCTGCATCCGCCTATTGCTATGAAATGAACGCTTTTGCCTGTGTATTGTTTAAGATCTACCATACATACCTCACTGTAAGTCTTTTGAAGGCACGTAATGCATTATACTCCAAACGCCTCGGCAATATCAATAAAAAGCTTTGCGGCTATTTAAAATTGATGCAAAAAACCCTATAATAGTATATGAGAAATTCGTAAGAGGTGCACTATGGAGAAGACCGACAGAAAAACAAGGATAACGGCCATAACGGCGATACTGACAAAGAATCCTTCAAAGCCTTATCCGCTGCAGGCATTTTGTGATATGTTCGGCGCCGCGAAATCGTCTATCAGCGAAGACATTTCGATGATAAAGGCGATACTTTCCGAGCAGGCACTGGGCGAGATAGAAGTAGCGGTGGGGGCGACGGGAGGCGTTAAGTATATTCCTACCGTGACGGGGGAGATAAGGGCGCAAGTGCTTTCTGAGGTCGCAGAAAAGCTGTCAAACCCGTGGAGGATATTGTCCGGCGGCTATATATACACCGTCGATATATTTTCCGACCCTAAGTATGTATGCGCTATGGCGGAGATACTCGCGGGAATGTACCTTAAAACGAACCCGGACTTTATAGTGACCGTGGAAACGAAGGGAGTGGCTCTAGCGTTCGAGGTCGCAAGATCGCTCGCAAAGCCTCTTGTTATAGCCCGGAGCGACTCTATAATAACGGAAGGCTCGGCGGTAACCATAAACTATGTGACAGGCACGTCGAGAAGGATGCGCACGATGTCCATATCGAGGCGTGCGCTGAGCGCAGGACAAAAGGCGCTTTTGATCGACGACTTCATTGCGGGCGGCGGGACGCTGAACGCCCTTTGCGGCATGATGAAGGAGCTCAGCATAACTGTAGTCGGGTGCGGCGTGGCTATAGCGACAAGAGCGCCCGAAAAGAAGAGGGTTGACAACTATAAGGCTCTGCTTATGCTCGAGGACGTTGACACCTCAGCCGAACGCATCACAATACATCCGGTTTAGCGGAAACGGAAAAACCAAAAAGTTTTAAGACATAAAAACGCCCCCGATGAAATTTGCTTCACGGGGGCATTTATTTACAGCGTTTTTTCTATCTCGAGTACGCGCTCTACGCTTTGCTCCAACATTCCGAGCTCGTAAAGCGCCGTGGCGCAGCTGTATCTCGAGCGGAAGTCTTTCGTGCAAAGCAGCGTTTTGCGAAGAAGCTCCGTGTCTATCCCCGCCTTTGTGGCGCATGTGGGAGCGCCGAACAGCTCATAGGTCTTTGCGATATCCCTGTAAGCGGGCAGTATGGCGCAGTCGGCCTTATACTGCTCATGATACGCAGCGATATTATCTATGCGTTTTTCGTGCTCAGGCCATTCGAGATACCAGTATTTATTGACGTGTGTTACCTCTTCTCCCACGCTGCCCGGGAAGTATTCTTTGAGGAACGCAAATTTCTCGTCCCTTGTCATGCGTCCGCTCTTGATCTTCTCTTTGTCAAGCTTTGAGACGTCGATGCCTTTGAGTATGTCGTGAAACACGAGCGTGTAGATTAGTCCTATGCCCGCGCTTATGCCGTGGGACGGGGCGGGGGTACCGTAAGCGAGATGGGACATCTCCCAGTAGTGCGACATGCTGTGCTCTACTGACGAGCAAGAGCGGGTCTCTCCTATGATAAGCATCGTAAGGCCGGCGAGTATCAGCGACTCTATGAGCGCCTCCATGCCTTTATCGCTGCGGTTTACTATTTCATCTATATTTGAGGAGCACATTTCAAGAGCCGTTTCAAGTATATGACCGCACGCAGGGCAGAACGTCTCGCCGGATACCGCGCTTCCGAGCTTCCAGTCGACTAGCACCGTGTATTTGGCGAACATGTCGCCCACACCGCCCGCCTGCATAAGCATCGGCGCGGATGCAAGCACGTCGGGGTCGAACAAAAGCAGCTTTGCCGCGCTGCCCGGCAGCGAAACCTTCATGCCGTTAACGATCATAGACGAGGTTACGGCTGTATAGGCGTCCATGGAAGCCGCCGTGCCGAAAACGGCGAAAGGAAGCCCCGCGATATAAGCCGCCTGCCTTGTGACGTCGGTCACGACGCCCGAGCCCACGCCGAGCAGAAAATCCGCGCCGCCCGAAGCGTCAACCGCGAGTCCGGACATCTCTGGAGTTGGGTCGACCTTGCTTCCCGGCAGAACGCAGACGCGGCAGGAATAGCCCGCCGCTGAAAGCCTCTTTTCTATTGCGCTTCCGGCGACATCCCATGTGATGCCGTCGGCGACCAAAACAACATTTTTGCCCAGCCCCGAGGCCGCTATGAGGTCCGGGCAGCCGTCGATGATGCCGCGCTTTATATGTATGTCCATTTCGGGCTTGTTGTGTTTATAGCCGCAATCGCACACTAAATTCTCAAGTGATATCTTTCCGTCTTTCTTTACGATGTCTACGCTCATGTTTTATCCTTTCAGTCTAATGTCATGATAATAATAGTTTCAATGCGGGGCGTTGTCAAACAATAAGGCTCAAAGCCGCCTATTCGTACAGCCCGTAAGCGCTGCTCACCTGCTGGACATAGATTATACCGTTGCCCGGCTCTTCAATTTTAAGGTCCTTGCGTATCGAGTCTATTATTGCCTCGGTTCCTTTGCGCTCGGATATTATAAGAACTATCTCTTTCTCCGGCTCTATGCTCATCGAAAACAGCTTGCTCGTCTCGTGCATGCCCGAGCCGCGCGCGTTTACTATAGTGCCGCCTTTAGAGCCCGCCTTAACGGCGGCGTCTATTACGTCTTCGGCCTTGCCTTTGTCTACTATTATCGTTATTACGTTATACACAGTGTCTCCACCTCTTTCTCCTGTAATGCAGCTGCTGCAGCTGCTTGTCCCCGTCACTTCGCAAACGGCGGTCGCAAACGCTATGCCGTGGCCCGGCTTGTCGAACCTGAATTTTTCATGGAGCGCTTCTATAGCGGCGCGGGCAGTGTCTCTGCCCGAGACCATCAGCACGAGTTCCCTCCTGACGTCCCCTAGGCCGAGATAGCCCAGCGAGGGGGTTTTTACAGTGCCCCTGCCCAGCATCACCGTAGCGCCCGTTATCCCAGAGCGCTTTGCCTCCTTTATAACCTTGCTGCCAAGCCCGTTGCTCACCACTACGTATATAAGCTCATACGAGGCTTCTTCTATGTCACTTGACACCGCCGATACCTCCCTTAACGGTTTTTATTTTATATACCAATCCCATTATCTGAAGCGCGATAAGGGGCGTTAACGCCACCATCGCGATCATACCGAACCCGTCCGCGAGCACGTCGGCGCCTGTGGTGGCGTCGGCTGCGCCATGCGCGAACGCAAGCACGAATGTGGCCGTCATCGGCCCCGACGCTACGCCTCCCGAGTCAAAAGCAATGCCTACGAACAGCTTTGGCACGAAAAACGTCATGGCAATAGCTATCGCATAGCCGGGCAGCAGATAGTGCCAAAGCTGTATCTCGGGGATTATTATGCGCAGCATCGAAAGAGCGATAGCGGCGCCTACGCCGATAGAAAGCATGATAAGGACCGCTTTTCTTTTAACGTATCCGCTCGTTACGTCCTCTATCTGCCTTGTGAGCACGTGCACCGCGGGCTCGGACAGTATTGTGGCAAAGCCTATTACAAACGCGATTATCACCAGGAACGATTTATTTTCCATCGACGCAAGCGCAAAGCCTATCTTGCCGCCTACCTCCATGAAGCCCGCGCTGACGCCGGTCAAAAACACGACTAATCCGGCAAACGTGAACAAAAGCCCGATGAGCACGCGCAGCGCAGCCTTTTTGGACATCCCGAACGCTATCCTTTTCAGCACCAAAAACATAAGCATTATAGGCAAAAGCGCAAGCAGCACGTTGCCTGCGGCCACGGGAAGGCTGCTCAAAAACGGCTCAATCACAGACTCCGACGCCTTATGGGCCGGCATGCTTCCCGTAAGCTGAGCGCCGCCTGAGGCGATGCTCATTATCATAACGGACATTATCGCTCCGGCTGATACTATGGCTACGAGGCCGAAGCTGTCCTTCTCGGAGGCTTTGCTGTCCTTTTTGAGCCGTGTCACGCCCATAGCGAGCGCTAATATGAAAGGAACGGTAAGCGCTCCCGTTGTCGCGCCCGAAGCGTCGAACGATATCGCCAGAAGCTCACGCGAAGTAAAAAGCGCGAGCACGAGTATAATTAAGTAACAGACGCCGAGTATGATATACAGCGGTATATTGTACAGTATCCTGATAAAACCCAAAGAAAGCATCACCGCTATGCCCGCGGAGACTACCACTATAAGCTTTAACTGTGATATAAGGCCGGACGTTACCGAATCCACCTCTCCCGCGAGTATATGAAGATCGGGCTCGGCAATGGAGATAAAAAACCCGAGAGCGAGCGCCGAGACAGCAACTATCCAAAGCTTGTTTGACTTGGCTATGGCAAAACCCATAGAATTTCCTATGGGGGTGATGCCGATATCAACGCCGAATAAAAAAGCGGTCAGCCCAATTACTATCAGGGAAGCGCCTATTAAAAACCTTACAAGCAGAACCGGACTTAATGGCGTAAACGTAAAACCCAGCACCAGCACCATTACCGTAACTGGGGCTACAGCGAGCAATACCTCTTTAAGCCTTGCGCGTAATACCTTCAAACCGGTTCGTTCCTTTCTGTCAATGTATAAATGGCGGCATATTCTGCCGAACTAACTGCGGAGGCGGTTTTATTATACCCCGCAGCGGGCGGGCTATCAAGATTAGGCAGACCAATCGTTCAGCAACGCGGCGGCAAAGAACAATACCACAAAGCGTCTCCTTAAATCTATATACCATCAAATATCTTAACAAAGTTTTTATGCTCTTTGCGAAGAGTATATCCGCAGTGCTGGTAGAACTCGTGAGCCTGGGTTCTCGCAAAGCCGGAGGACAGGCGGACGCCTTCACAGCCGCACTCTTTAGCCCAGCCCTGCGCGGCTAAGAGCAGCTTTTTGCCTATGCCGAGCCCGCGCAGGCGCTCGTCCACCGCTATCGCCATTATGTTTTTAAGCGGGCCGCAGTACGTGCATTCATAATCGGCGGCGTGAACATAGCCGGCGACTATGCCTTCGCATTCGGCAACATAAATCTTGTCGGACGGCCTTGACAGTATCAGCCTGAGCCTCACAAGCGTTTTTTCATAAGGATAGTCGTAGCCGAGAGCGTCTCGGTTTAGCTGGCAGAAGCGCGGACAGTCGCTTATCGCGGCCTGGCGAATAATGATATCATCTCTCATAGAACTACCGCCTTTTAGATTTTTTATTATTATACCATAATTACAGTACGCGGATAATAAAAAGGCGGCCAAAGGCCGCCCGAGATTAAACTGCGGTTACTATTTGACGCCCAGCAGAAGCTTCGCGAGGAACGAGTCACGGCCGAGTATCACTGTCTTATTATCGCCGCCCAGCGAGGACTTAAGAGCGTCGAGCGCCAGCATATATTCGTAAAACTCGCGTTTGTCGTCTGAGTTGTACGCCTCGGCAAGCATTCTCATATATTCCTGCTCGCCCTCGGCAACTATTTTCGCGGCATCGGCTTCGGCGTTTGAGATTATTATGCCGACCTGCTTGTCTACGTCGTTGCGTATAACTGACGCGAGGTATTCGCCGTCCGCCGTGAACTTCTCGGATATCTGGTTGCGTTCGGATATCATGCGCTGATACACCGCCTGCTCGTTTGCCTCGGGCAGGTCGAATCTCTTTATCTTTACGTCCACGACGTCTATGCCGTAGTTGTTGGCGATGGCGTCAACGCTCAAGGAAATACCGGCGTAAATATCGTTTCTTCCTGACGGGTCGTCCATATTGATGATATCGCGCTGCGCCAGAGTGCCCATTACATTTTTGAGCGAGTTGTACGTCATTGTGTCGAGGCGCTCCTCGGCGACACTTACGCTGCCCAGAGACTGAAAGAACTTAAGCGGCTCGGTTATGCGCCACAGCACATAGCTGTCTACAGTCATATTCTGCTTGTCCGCGGTTAAAACCTCTGAAGGCGGGATATCATAGAACATTATGGCTTTAGGGAACGTCCTTACCGTGTCTACGAACGGCGTCTTGAAGTATATGCCGGGAGTCTCTTTTGTGTCTATTATCTTAGAGAACCTTACCGTGCAAGCGTATTCGTTTTCCTGAACGACATAGAAGCTCGAAGTGAGCACTATTATCGCGATTAGAACGAATAATATTACAAGCGCTTTTACTATCTTCTTTTTCATGTTATTGTACCCCCGTTCCCTGCGCCGAGCCGAAGAAGCTCTCAAGCGGCAGCATCATGTCTACGCCGCCTTCGGACGTGTTTATATATACCTTAACGCCCGGCAGAAGCGCAGTAATGACCTCGTAGTACATGCGCGAGCGGGTTATCGCCGGGTTGATCGCGTATTCCTTGTACATCGCCTCGAACATCGCTATCTTCTCCACGGCTTCGTTTATCCTGCTCTGCTTTAAATACTCGGAGTTTCGCAAAAGCTTGTCCGCCTGGGCCTTTGCCTCGGGAAGCTGAGCATTCTCGTAAGCCTTCGCCTGGTTGACTACTGTTTCCGCTCCCTGTTTCGCGGTTTCGACCTGTTTGAACGCGGCAGTGACCTCATCGGTGGGGGGCTCGCTGTCCTGGATCTTTACGTCCGTTAGCATCAGGCCTATATCATACTTTGTGAGCACGTCGGTAATGAGCTCCTTTACCTGCTGCTGTATGAGCTCCTTGCCGTTCGTCAGCACCGCGTCGACGTTGGTTGAACCGACTACGTTTCTTACTTGGCTCTGTATAAGGTTCCTGAGAATCTGCTCAGGCTCGTACGACGAGAACAGATATTTTACCGGGTCCGAGATCTTGTACTCAACAAAAAACTCCACGTTTACGATATTGTAATCGCCAGTTATCATATTACTTTCGCTTCGCACCAGATCATAACCCCCTGGAGCCGATTGGTTGGTCCGGTAGCCGAGCTCTATCTTCTGAAAAACGTTTACGTCTACCTTATACGCCTCTTGTATGCCGAACGGCAGCTTGAAGTGTATGCCCGCCTCCGTTATATCCGTCACCCTGCCAAAAGTGGTAACGACTCCGCGCTGCTTGTCGTCTACCGTGTACCAGCACGTGGCGGCGAAAATAATAACCAGCACGGCAACGACGAGAGAAACGACAATTTTCTTTGCCTTTTTCCTGTCGACATTTCGAATATCCAAAAATCATCACCATCCTATGTATAGTGTTTTATATATTATCACAAACGGGCACAGATAAAAAGGCTTATTCGCATCCAATGCTTTTTGCGAAAATTCTCTGGACCCGAATTCATAATCGCCTGACGGCAAATTGTTTATTCTACAATGACTTTTCCTTTCATATAGGGATGGGGTGTGCAAATATAATCAAACGTTCCCGCTTCATCAAACGTCAGTGTGGAAGATTCGCCTTTTCCCAACAGCCCGGTATCAAAAGAATCACCTGCTGCGTTGTGCCTTGCCGAGTCTTGATTTATCCATGTAATCGTATCGCCCTTCTGTATGGTCATCTCGGCAGGCTGAAATTTAAAATCCTTAATAACGACGGTATTCCCGTCCGCCGGTATAGCCGATGCCTGCGATTCGCCGCCATTACCGCATGCTGCGACAGCGGCGATAAGCAGCAGCAATAAACCGACCAAAATAAGCTTTTTTCTCATAAGTTCGCCTCCTTGTTATATATAGTTACGGTTTGCAGACGCCGGGGCGGCGTACTGCATGGAACGCGGGACTAGATAAGGGTGAGAAACCCAAAGCTGAGCCCTATCGCTATAAAGCCGTGGATTGCAGCCAGCAGCAGTATCACGTATCCCAAAACGCGGTGCACTTTAAAATTAACACGTATTAGCTTTTTTGCTATGGCAATCTGGAAGACGATAGATAAAAACAACGCAATACCCAGCCAGAAATGAAGCGGAAGCCCCAATATTACAGGTATCATTTTCTACCTCCATATTATGAAATAGAACATGTGAATAAACTAAGTATACATAGATTCTGACTGATTTACAATACGAATGGCTTGCCTGAAGAATGACGCTTATGACAGTAAGATTAAGTTTGTGACCAAGTTATCTTTGTATTAACAGTTATATAAGTTCCTTTATCATTATTATGCAGTGGTAGTCTTGCCCGAGGCAGTGGGGCATGAAACCGGCGGGCTTAAAGCCGTATTCCACGAAAAAATCGAAATGCTCGCGCCCGAAAGATTCAAGGTCATGAAGCTCCTGCCAGTATTGGCCCAAGGGGCGGCCATGACATGACATACCCGCCGAGCCTATCATGTAGCGCAGTATTCGGTAGCCCTTGCCGAGCGCATAACATTCGGCCTGCTCTAAAAGCGGGCGTATCTGATGCTCCATGACGAACTTACCGTCATCATCAAAGCCGAGGCACTCGATGCTAAGGCACGAGTAGCACTCGTAGTCGGCGCAGAGCAGCCAGCCTTCGGGGCGTGTCTCCTCCTCGCCCATGAACCAGCCGACGTTGTGCGTTGTGTTGCGTATGTCGGACAGCTGCCCCAGAGCCCCTTTATAATCCCACCAGTCGGGCTTGATCGAAGCCATAAACTCGGCGACGCGGGGGATATTGGATTCTGTGAGAGGATAGATATTCATAGATTACCTCGCAATAAGTATTGTTATGCCGGCCTTTTCGATCTGTAAAACTCGAAGAGCAGGCCCATATAATCCGGCAGCTTCGAAAGATCGGGCTGATGGAATTCAAACACAAGCCCGTTGCACTTTTCGGAAAGGCGGCCACCCAGCGTGTAGGATTTTCGAAACTTACACACTCCGTTTTTATCATTCTTGCAATGAGTGCAGTCGCCGTGCGCTCCCGTGAACACGTCTTTGATATGCGCAGGAGCGTTTTCGATATAGGCGCGGTGTTTGTCGATATTGCTGAAAAAAAGCCTAAGAACGATAACGTCCGCCCGTATGTATATGCGCGCTATGACTTTCCTGCTTTTTACGCCTGCCTTTGCGTAGATGATCATAAATCTGCCCCAGCAGTAACCGCTGCCGATGCTGCCGCCGAAGTCATACCCCAGCGCTTTCATTTTACTATCAAAGGCAATCATGAATTCTTTGTCTGAATCTGATATAAAACCAAACCGGCTTTCCAACATGATATTTCTCATTTATAGCACCTCGAATATATTTTAACATAAAGCGCCGAAAAATCTATACGAGATAATGGTTAATGCTGTCTTAAAATAAAAAGCCGTCCTGCGGCTTTTAAATAATATAAAATTATAACTATTAAACGGCGCCCTATAGTCTAATGCTTACTAAGCTGAGAGCATTCGTTATCAGCTCTTTTTCTATAGGTACCATCGTCTTTTCGTATCGTTCTATCTTTTATTAAGGCGCTGGTTATCGCTTGCTTCAAATCCTCTCAACCTCATTCCAATTAAAAAAACGCCATTTAGGGCGGACATGGGGCCCCCGCAAATCCGTAAGGTTTTGCGGGAAAGGAGGAGCAAGGGAGCGGTCAAAGTTTTTTCGGTCAATGAAAAAACGGAGCAAAGCGAACTTTGCTCTGACGTGGTCGGGGTGACAGGTATGGTTGTGATATAAACCGACAGCCTGCGCCGTTGCTTCTGCCAAGCAGCAACAGAGTGCCGAGCCGTCTCGCTAAAAACGCCACAGTGTGGCGTTTTCACCGGGGTCCCCAAAAAGCCGTGCTTTTTGGGGTGGTTATCGCTCGCTTCAAATCCTCTCAATCTCATTCCAATTAAAAAACCGCCATTTAAGGCGGATTTTTAATTGGTCGGGGTGACAGGATTTGAACCTGCGACCTTTTAGTCCCGAACCAAACGCGCTACCAAACTGCGCTACACCCCGATATGCGCCTTGTCAGTGATATACGCGTAACAAGGCTTAACAAAAAAATGGAGCCAATGAGCGGATTCGAACCGCTGACCTGCTGATTACGAATCAGCTGCTCTACCGACTGAGCTACATTGGCGCAGCGTTCCGGCGCATAAATACAGTCACTGAAACACCGGCAGTATCGAATTATATCACAATAATTCTGGACTGCCAATATGTTTTTTCAAAGAAAAACACAATTACGCACCGGCAGTTTTTTCACGTTTTACCGTTTCTGATACAATGTTTTCGGCGAAGGTTTCTTGCGTGTCAGAGCGTTTTTTACGGTGTGAAATGATAAAATATCCTATCGCGGCTGATACGGCAAAGAACGCGATTCCGGTACCGCCCCACAGCGTTCTTATGCCCTCTGTGGAGTACGCTATGAGAGCGCCAAGAGGGGCAGCGAGACCGCCGGCCTGAAACGCGAACGAGGAAAATGACAACAGGCTAGCGCGCTTGCACGCGGGTATCTCTATATTGAGCATAGTGCTTTCGGCTACGTTAGCTCCGCCAAACAGGAAATAGACAATAAAAAACATTGCGCCGAACCCGATGGCGCTGCGCTGCAGGGAAAACACAGCGGCTGCGGCAAACAGCAAAAGCTTTGCCGCAATATACCCGATATAAAGCTGCTGCTGCCTTTTAAAAAATATGCGCTTGACAAGAAGGTTGCCCAGAGACGCGAATAAAAAGCACCCGAAACTCAAAAGCCCGAGCGACCAGTCGGCGCCTTCAGGAAGCAGCGCCGTATATGCGGGCTGCCAGTACGTCTCGACTGTAAATATGAAAAAGCCTCCGAAAAACATGCCCAGCGTCAGCAGCAGAACGATTCGGCTTTTCTTTACAAACCGAACGCTTTCCGATATGTGCTGTTTCAAGGGTATGGACTGCTTCGTTCGAATGCCGGGTTCACGCAGCAACACGGCGCCGGCAAGGATGACCGCGGCGCAAAAGGCGCATCTCATAATCATATTAAGGTCGTATGAGCCAAGGGATGGGAAAGCGCTTCTCGCGATGCCGGGAAGGAAGCCGCCGAAGAAAGCTCCGGCCGCTATCCCCGCGGTCTCAATCAGCGCAAGGCGCGACGTTACAACCGGCATGCTGCCTATACCGTGAGTTTTTGTGTAAGCGTCTATAATAAGCGCGTCTATGGAGCCCGAAGCGAACGCCTTGCCCGCGCCCCAGAGTATTATGACGGGTATCAGCAGTGCCAATGAATCCGCAAACAGCAGCAAAAGCACTGCCGCAAGATAAAATATATTTGACAAAAGGAATACGCGCTTTCGCCCGGCAAGGTCTGCGAGCACCCCGCTCGGGACTTCTAGTATAAAAACGGTAAGAGAATAAAAGCCGAAGACAACGGCGAGATCGGAAAGCGATATTCCCCTCTCGAGCAGCGCGAGGCTCAGCACCGGCACCATAAGCCCCATCGAGAAGCAGCTTGCCAGAAGCAGCATCCAGTATGACTTTTTCATTGCGAGAACCGCGAATTATAAAGTATCAGGGCATATTCCCACGGCTCGGCACCTTGCCGATATTGTTTGTGGGCATCGATATAGTCGCGTATCAGCTTCAAAAGTTTCTGAGAGTCTTCAGGCGTAAGGTGGACGACGCCGCTTAAAACGTCGCCGTATTCATGCAGCCTGCCTGGTGGTATGCCGCTGCTTTTAGCGTGCGCTATTCCTTTATTCATGCCTTTTAAAGCGTTGAGAAGTATGTTTTGCGTCACGGCATTACGTTCGCTTTCAAGTCCGTCGTCAAGCTGAATCCCGATATTGACGGTGACGTCCGCCAGCCGGTAATAGCGCGCGAGTATACCGTTTATTAGCTCGGTGTGGTCCTCCTCGACAATCCCAAGGCCAGAGAGCTTAGATATGTGGTGCGAGGCGGATGACGCTGAGATTCCGAGCGCATCCGCGATACGCTTCGCGGTCACAGGCTGACCCTCTGCGCGCATCACACGCAGCAATTGCTGCCGCCGGGGGCTCATATATACTTTTAGTTCTTCTTTTGTTGACAGCGAAATGATTTTATTCGTCATGCGCTTGCCTCCTAACGTTACATATATTATAACGTTACATACATTGTAATGTCAATACGTGTTTGAATATTCTAATAACATTTATTCCTTGATTTTGACACGCATTTTTCGCGGGTGTATAATAACCAAAAGATTCAGCAGTAAACTTTACTGACAGGCGCATAAGAAGATTGAAATGTGACGAGTCTTTTTAAGGCTTTTTGTTTATAAAGTATTTGTATGGCCTGCGCGGGATCTTAACGCCGGAGGTTAAGAGCGAGGATGGACTGCCTGCGCCTCAAGGTTTGCGCGCACAGTGAATATTCTGCTTAGCGGCACACATATTTATATACGTATGTGTTTTTGGAGGGATTTTATGAGAAGAAAGTCAGTAATAATGCTGGCTGCAATAGTTGGGGTAATATCGTCGCTGATGACGATATTGGTGATGTCTGTGGTGTTCAGGCTCAGGCTGTTTCAGCTCGATCCGGACGTAAGGGCGCTGCCGATATCCGAGTTTACGCGCGTAGAGGATATAATCGACAACTACTATCTTCATGATTACGACATGGAGGTATTACAGTATGCGGGCTTAAAGGCGATGGTAGGCGCGCTGGGCGACCCTTACAGCGTATATTACACGCCCGAGGAATTTGCATCGTTCAAGCAGGACGCCTCGGGAGAGTACTACGGGCTCGGCATGGTTATCAGCATGGACGAAGAGAGAGGGCTCGCAAAGATTGAATATTTCTTTGAGGATTCTGCCGCCGAGAAAGCTGGCGTCAAAGCAGGAGACTATATAATCAGCATAGACGGCGAGGATGTTACAAACAGGACGCTTCAGGAGATAAGCATAATGTGCCTCGGGGAAAACGGCACCGCCATAAGGCTGGGCGTGCTGCGCGCAAGCGAGACTCTTGAATTTGAGATCGTTCGCAGAGCTGTCAACAAGGATATGCTGACATACAGGATGCTTGAAGGTTCCATAGGGTATATGCGTATAATCCAGTTCGGAGGGAACAGCGAGAAGCTCTTTAAAGAGGCTATGGACTTTTTTAAAGGCAACGGCGCGGCTGGAGTAGTTGTCGACCTTAGGGACAATCCGGGAGGGTATCTTGCAACGGTGGTGCACATGCTCGACGTGCTTCTTCCCGAAGGAACGGTGGTATATACCGAGGATAAAAAAGGGCTGAGGGAAGTTTGGGAAAGCGACAGCTCCAGCATAAACATACCGCTGGCGGTAGTGGTAAACGGCAATACCGCGTCTGCGGCTGAGATATTCGCGGGGGCTGTGCAGGATTTCGGATACGGCGTGGTCGTGGGCACAAAAACATACGGCAAGGGAGTCGTGCAGGTAGTGGTGCCTATACCGTCTACGGGCGCGGGGCTCAAGATAACGACGTCGCAGTACTATACACCGAGCGGCAGGACGATAGACAGAAACGGCATATATCCCGACCATTATGTCAATATTCAGCGCGAGTTTCTGGAAGACCCTCAAAGCTATAAATTTGAGGAAGACGCGCAGATAAAAAAGGCTATAGAAGTGCTGGGGCATAACATTAACCAGTAGTGCGTTGCTTTTTAGTACGCGCAAGCTCTGTTATGCGCAAAAATGACTGACCCTTAGGGGTGTGGCTTTTTCACCGCAAATAGGGTATTATTTGTACGAAAGAAAAACGCTGCTGCAGAAGCTGAGGAGTAAGAGATGTACGACGTTATCATAGCGGGCGCGGGCTCGGCCGGGCTTACCGCGGGAATATACGCAACAAGGGCGGGCTTGTCCTCACTGATAATCGAAAAGGTGTTTGCGGGCGGGCAGATCGCGAGGGCGCACGTCGTCGAGAACTATCCGGGGTTTCCCGAAAGTTTATCGGGAGCCGAGCTCGCGATGAAGTTCAAGGAACAGGCCGAAAGGCTGGGAGCCGTAATCGAGAACGCCGAGATAACGGATTTTGAGCTTGAGGGCGACGTAAAAAGAATTATAACCTCCGAGAAAACATACACCGCCAAAACGGTTATTCTCGCGATGGGGGCAAAGTATAAGTCTTTAGGGCTCAGATCCGAGAAAAAGCTTTCAGGTTCGGGCGTGTCGTACTGCGCGACGTGCGACGGCGCGTTTTTCAGGGGAAAAGATGTTGCAGTGATCGGCGGCGGAGATACCGCCATAGAGGATTCGCTGTATCTAGCGCCCCTTGTGAATCATATATACGTAGTGCACAGGAGGGATGAGCTGCGCGCTCAGCAGGCGATTCAAAAGGCTGCGATGGCAAACCCTAAGATAGAGTTCCTTTGGAACTGCGAGGTCGAGACCGTACTCGGGAAGTCTGTTGTGGAGGGCGTGCGCCTTAGAAACAACAAGACGGAGGAGCTTCGGGACATAAACGTTTCGGGGGTGTTCGTAGCGATAGGCATAAACCCCGAAACCGAGACGATAAAAGGTAAAGTAAATACGGATGAGTCGGGATACATTATTACTGATGTCAAGATGAGAACGAACCTGCCGGGAGTGTTCGCGGCGGGCGACGTGGTTGCCAAACCGCTGCGCCAGGTTGTGACGGCGGCGGCGGACGGAGCGGTGGCTGTGTATTCCGCTCTTGAGTATATAAGGGAAAAATAACCTCAGATTTTGAGGCGATACAGGACTATACCAGTTTGCATATTGGTATAATTGCGGGTATAATACAGTAGCCCGCTCGTGGAGGAAAAAATGGGCAGACTTTTTGGAACGGACGGCGTCAGAGGCGTCGCCAATGAAAAGCTTTCGTGCGAGCTTGCGTTTAAGATGGGGCACGCGGGGGCCTATGTGCTGACGAGCAAGGTGCATAAGGCAAGAATACTGATAGGAAGGGATACGAGGATATCGGGGGATATGCTCGAATCCGCGCTCGTGGCGGGAATATGCTCGGCAGGCGCCGAGGCGATAGTAGCGGGTGTGATACCCACATCCGGTATAGCGTATCTTACAAGAGACTACGGCGCGGACGCCGGCGTCGTGATATCTGCGTCCCATAACTCCTCGGAGTATAACGGCATAAAATTCTTCGGCCCGGAGGGCAGGAAGCTGCCGGACGAGATAGAGAACCGCATAGAGAGCATAATACTCGACGGCACCGAAGAGCTTCGGGCAAAGACGGGAGTGGATGTAGGCAGGAAGGTGAGCGCGCTCAACGCTCTCGCGGAATACAAGGAGTTCCTGCTGGCGTCAACGGAAACGAACCTAAGAGGACTCAAGATCGTGCTCGACTGCGCGCACGGGGCGGCATCGGTGGTGGGCCCGCGGGCGTTCAGGGAGCTTGGAGCAGAGGTCGTTCCCTACTACAACACGCCGGACGGCACGAACATAAACGACAACTGCGGCTCAACATATCCTCAGAAGCTAACGCAGCTCGTGGCGGAGCTTGGCGCGGACATGGGGTTCGCGTTTGACGGAGACGCCGACAGGGTGATAGCCGTTGACGAGCACGGCGTGATAGTGGGCGGCGACGAGATAATGGCGATATGCGCCCTCGACCTTAAAGAGAGAGGTGCTTTAAAGAAGAACACGCTTGTCTGCACCGTTATGAGCAACCTTGGCCTCGACATAGCTATGCGGGAAAACGGCATTAAGACCGTTAAGACGAAGGTGGGCGACAGGTATGTGCTTGAGGAGATGATGAAGGAAGGATATTCTCTCGGCGGAGAGCAGTCCGGCCATGTCATATTCCTCGACAAATGCACGACGGGAGACGGAATATTGACCGCGATACAGCTTGCCGCAATAGTCATGCGCAGCGGCAAGACGCTTTCAAAGCTGGCGTCCGCGGTCACGATATTGCCGCAGGTGCTTGTGAACGTGCGCGTCAAGGATGAGCACAAGGATCACATAATGGAGGACGACCAGGTCAAGAAGCGCATAAAGGCGCTCGAAAAGCAGTTTCACGGTAACGGAAGGGTGCTGATAAGGCCCTCGGGCACAGAGCCTCTTGTTCGCGTAATGATAGAGGGGCAGGATAAAAGAGAAATAGAACGACATGCGGTGGAGATGGCTGCGGTCATCGAAAGCCGATTAGCATAGCCGAAAACTCAGATTCAAAGTTCTTCTTTGTGGCTCTGGAAAGTTTTCGGGGCCATTCTATTGGGGAGTAATTGGGGTGGGAAACCAATAGACTCATGAAGTATTGCTTTGTGGGAGATTAAAGGAGGACAAATATTTTGTGCGGAATAGTGGGATACGTTGGAGGCAGGGACGCCGTTCCGGTGCTGCTGGGCGGGCTTGCGAAGCTTGAGTACAGAGGGTACGACAGCGCGGGTCTCGCCGTCGTCAAGGACGGCGCTCTGATGGTAAAAAAGACAAAGGGCAGGCTTTCAGAACTTGTCGGGCTCGCGCAGGGAACGCAGGCCCGGGATACCGTCGGCATAGGGCATACGCGCTGGGCGACGCACGGAGAGCCGTCATTCGAGAATTCACATCCACATACGAATCTTGCGGGCGATATCGCCATAGTTCACAACGGAATAATAGAAAACTACATGAAGCTTAAATCCTGGCTTGCCGCCGAGGGCGCAGAGTTCGCGTCCGAGACGGACACAGAGGTCATCGCGCACCTTATAAACCATTATTATGAGGGCGATCTTTTAGATGCGGTGTTAAAGGCGCTGCCGAGGCTCGAAGGCTCGTACGCGCTGGGAGTTGTCTCTAACAGGCACCCCGATATGATAATAGCGGCGAGGAAGGACAGCCCGCTCGTTATCGGGCTCGGCGACGGCGAGAACATAATAGCGTCCGACATTCCGGCGCTGCTGGAATACACGCGCGACGTATACTTTTTGAACGACATGGAAGTGGCGGTCATTACAAAAGGAGCGGTCAGCGTTTACGACGAGTTCGGGGCTCCCACGGGCCACGAGTGCTATCACGTCGACTGGGACGTATCGAGGGCCGAAAAGGGCGGATACGAGCACTTCATGATAAAGGAGATCCATGAGCAGCCGCGCGCAATGGCAGACACGCTGTTCCCGAGGATAAAGGAAGGCGTTCTCGATATGTCGGAAGCGGGGATAGACGAAGCGCTTGCCAGCAGCATAAAGAAGATAAACATCATCGCTTGCGGAACGGCGTATCACGCGGGCATGGTGGGCAAATATATCATAGAGGAGCTCGCGAGGATACCCGTGGAGGTGGAGGTCGCGTCCGAGTTCAGGTACCGCAACCCCATAATCGACCCTGGTCAGCTCGTGATAGTCATAAGCCAGTCGGGAGAGACGGCGGACACGCTTGCCGCCATGCGCGAGGCTAAAAAACGAGGAGCGAAAGTAGCCGCCGTTGTGAACGCGGTGGGCAGCTCTATAGCGAGAGAAGCGGACGCTGTGCTGTACACGCACGCCGGGCCCGAGATAGCCGTGGCTTCCACAAAGGCTTATAACACTCAGCTTATGGCTGTTTATATGATTGCGCTCGAGCTTGCGAGGCTGTCGGGCAATATGGACGCTGAGCGGTATGAAGCGTGTGTGAAGGGCTTATCCGAAATGCCCGTGCTTTTGAGCGGCGTGCTCGAAACGAAGGAGCTTATGCAGCGTACGGCCTACGAGCATTTTACGAAGAACAGCGTGTTTTTCATAGGCAGAGGGCTCGATTACGTGCTGTCTATGGAGGCTTCGCTCAAGCTCAAGGAGATATCCTATATCCATTCCGAGGCATACGCGGCGGGGGAACTCAAACACGGCACCATAGCGCTTATAGAAGAGGGGACGCTCGTTGTCGCTATAGCGACGCAGCAGAGGCTCTTGGAAAAGACGGTGAGCAACATTAAGGAAGTGAAGGCGAGGGGCGCGCACGTTATGGCCGTGTGCTTTGAGGGCTGCGATAGGTTCGACGGGCTCGCGGACGAGGTGGTGCACCTTCCCAACACGGACGGGGTATTCGCTCCCATGCTAGCCGTAATACCCATGCAGCTATTCGCTTATTACATGGCGGTAGACAAGGGCTGTGACGTCGATAAGCCGAGGAATCTCGCGAAGAGCGTGACGGTGGAGTAGAATCCGATGACAAACTCACGTTTACAAAAATAAAAATGATAAATAGAATATATGAGCCTGTGAACATGGCGAGCAAAAATGGGGGTCAGGCTAATGATACCTATAAAAGTAGACGAGCTAAAGAAACAGGATATAAAGAAGGCTATGGAGTTGTGGACGCGGCAGTACGAGCTGTATTGCAGCGGCAAGCCCTCATATCCGTTATATTGGCGGGATAATACCGGCAGTATAGAGCGTTTGCTTGAAGGCATGTGCGAAGCTGGGTGCGCGTTTGCCGCCCGGACGGAGGAAGGGCTTGCCGGATATCTCGCGTTCTGGGAGGCACCGTTCCACGGGGAAAACACCGCATACTGCCCCGTATTCGCGCACGGGGTGCAGGAGGAGAACAGGGAGAGCGTGTACCTCGCGCTGTATAACCACGTTTCTCGGCTTTGGGTATCAAAAGATATATTCAATCATATGCTGACGCTGTTTTATAACGACAAAGAGCTTATAAATCTTATTTTCGACCTTGGCTTCGGCTCTTACGTTATGGACGCTTTTTGCCTATCGTCGCCGAGCGGCGGAAACTGCGGTGTAAGGCGAGCGTTGCAGGCCGACGCTGACGCTGTTTATGAGCTCGCGGAGGAGTCGAGGCTGTATTATAAAGCGGCGCCAATCTTCCTTAAGCGTGACGTTATTGAAAAAGAGGACATCGCGCGGCTCATAAACGAAGGTTTTGTATTTATTGCTGAAGCTGACGGAGAGGCGGCCGGCTTCATGAACGCAAGCGTAGCAAAGGAAGGCTATGCCGTAACGCTGGAAACGGAAGGCACTGCGCTTATAGACGAGATAGGGGCATATATAAGGCCGGAGCACCGGGGCAGTGGAATAGGCGAGAGGCTTCTTATGGCAATCAAGGACTGCTGCGCGCGCGAAGGCATAGAGCGGATCCATGTCGATTTTGAGACCGCGAACCCTTATGCCAACAGATTTTGGAGAAAGCATTTTGACCCTGTGCTGCTGTCCGTAAGGCGCGGCGTGAACAGGGATGTAAACGCCGTCGATTGAAAATCTGACAGAAATATTTTTAGACTCGATGTAAAGATATCAGGACGCCGCTGGTATCTTTTTTCTGTGTGAAAAGGAAAACAGCGAAAATAATCGAATTATTAATCGGAGCCATGTTGATATTATTATTCGTATAAGCAACAGTTCAGCATGGATAAAACTTTTGAGGTGAATCATATGAAACTGAATCCAAAACAGCGCGTGTTAAGAAGACTGAACGGCGAACCGGTAGACAAGATTCCAAACCTTAATATCATTATGACATTCGCCGCAAGGCGGATGGGCGTCAAATACGGCGACTATGTGAGAGACTATAAGCTGCTTACCGACGCTAACATATACTGCTGCGAAACGTACGGCATAGATATGGTGAGCGCTATATCCGACTCTATGAGAGAAACTCACGATTTCGGAGCGAGCGTGATCTTTCCGGAGGACGGCGTGCCCTATTGCAAGGAATATTTAATAAAGGATATAAAAGATATAAGCAGGCTGAAGCCCCGCGACCCCGGAGAGGGAGAGAGGATGTCGGACAGGGTAAAGGCGGTGGAGCGCTATAAAGAGAAGGTCGGAGAGGAATATCCGATACTCGGCTGGGTAGAGGGCGCGTTCGCGGAGGCAGCGGACCTTCGCGGGCTTAACGATTTGATGATGGATATGTTCGATGAGCCCGATGCGGTCAAGGACTTGCTTGAGGTCTGCACGCAGCAGGCGATATTGTTCGCCGGGGAGCAGATAAAAGCGGGCGCGGACTTCATTGGCATAGGTGACGCTGCGGCGTCGCTTATAGGGCCTGTGGGGTACGAAGAATTCGCGCTGCCGTATGAGAAACGGATTGTCGACGCCGTACATAAGCTGGGGGCTAAAGCGAAGCTGCATATCTGCGGCAACATCACTTCAATACTCGACATAATATCGGACAGCGGCGCGGATATGATAGACGTCGATTTTATGGTCGATTTTGCCGCGGCGAACAGCGCGTTTGCGGGCCGCAGCGCGTGCGGAAACTTCAGCCCGGTGGAGGTGCTGCTGCAGGGAAGCCCGGAAACTGTAAAAGAGGCGGTCAAGATCTGCGTTAAGCAGGGCAACGAGCGCACGTTCATAGCGGCGGGATGCGAAGTGCCCATATTGACGCCTCCCGAAAACATGTCGGCTGTGCACGAGGCGCTTGTTGAACTGGCGCAGCAACAGTAACAAAGGGGCGCTTATGAGGCGGGTCATAGAAACACAGCGGCTCTTGCTGAAAGCGCTTGATGAGTCTTACGCGCCGAGAGCGGCCGAATATCTTAAGCGCAACAAAGAGTTTCTTGAAGAGTGGGAGCCAAGGCGCGACGAGACATTCTATACTGAGGAGTATCAGCGCGGCGAGCTTGCGCGCGAGCAGGCCGAGATGGACGAAGGCCGGATGCTCAAACTGTGGGTGTTCAAAAAGGGTGAAGATAATATAATAGGCTCGCTGACGTTCGGCAGCATCGTTCGCGGAGCGTTTCTGTCGTGCTTTCTCGGATACCGTCTGGATAAAGACGAACTCAATAAGGGCTATATGACCGAGGCCATAAGGGCGGGCATAGGCGTCATGTTTGGGGAGTACGGGCTGCACAGGATAGAAGCCAACATAATGCCGAAAAACAAGCGCTCTTTAAGGGTTGCCGAGAAGCTGGGATTTTCTAACGAAGGTTATGCCAGAAAGTACCTTAAAATAAACGGAGTGTGGGAAGACCATATACATATGGTGCTGATAAACGAGGATATGGATTAAACAAGGCTGTGCGGGTGCACGTGAAAGGCCGCTCCCTGCAGCAAGACTTTCTTTCGCATATCCTTTAGGGATACATTGCCAAAGATTGCTTTGCGGAACGACACGGGGGTCGTTCCCTACACAATTTACGGAAGATACAGAGGCCGTTCCCGTAATCCTAGTGTCTATCTGTCCATAGTCTCATATACGAACTTGTACATCTGGAAAAGCTCGTGGGCGGCGGAGTCGCCGATGTTTATGTCGGGGTGGTATTTCGCGCAGACGGCAGACCAGCCTTGCTCTGTTATCTCACGCTTCATGGCGTTGTAGCGCTCGAGATAGCCGAGGCGAGCGTTAGCTAGAGTAAGCTTATCCCGTATGTCCTCGAGGTTTGTCAATATATTTCCCGCTTGCTCAGCGTCAAGGTGAACATCCATAGCCAGACTCCTTTACATGTTTATCCGCAAAGCACTGCTATGGAGTATTTACACACGCGGGATATTTATGTAAATTATAGATGAAAAAGTATGGAAAATGCAAGCGCAGATATATATTTATGAGGTCAAAAATCATGGATGAGGTACTAACATGGCTTCTTGGCGCCGACCCGTGGGTGGAATACCGTACAAGGCTCGATCTGCTGGGGCAGCGCGAGGATGAAGACGATGTGTCGCGCGCAAGGCAGATGATGCTCTCTCACCCCCAGATAGCGCACCTTAAAGAGGAGCTTAAGGAATGGCCGGGAGTTGCGTTCTCGAGCCATAAGAGCGCGGGGCTGATGATGCATAAACTATCGTTCCTTGCCGAGATCGGACTTAAAGCGGGCGACCCGAATATAAACAGCATAATCAAAAAGATACATGAGCATAACGACGGCGGTGTGCCGCAGGTAAAGGGAAACATCCCGAAGCACTACGGTGGAGCGGGCTAGGATATATTCGGGTGGTCGCTGTGCGACGCGCCCAACATCATTTACGCTCTGCTGTGTTTCGACAGAAACGATGTGATTGCTCTCAAGGGCTTGGGCAGACTCAAAGCGCTTGCGCGCAATAACGGTTGGCCGTGCGCGGTATCGCTCGAGCTGGGGACGTTCAGAGGGCCGGGGAAGAAGGACGACCCGTGCCCGTACGCTTCGCTGATTATGCTAAAAGCGTTAAGCTCGGCGGGGGAAACGGAATGCGCAGAGGCGCGTGCGGGAGTCAATAGCCTTCTTGACCTTTGGGAGAGGAGCAGGGAAGCACACCCTTACATATTCTACATGGGTACGGACTTCAGAAAGCTCAAGGCGCCGTTCGTTTGGTATGACATATTGCACGTCGCGGACGTGCTTTCGAGGTTTAAATGGGCTGCGGCAGACAAAAGGCTTGCGGACATGACGGGTGTAATAAAGTCTAAGGAGAGCGGCGGAGCGTTTACGCCCGAATCGGTATGGCAGGCTTGGAAGGCGTATGAGTTCGGGCAGAAAAAACAGCCGTCGGCGTGGCTGACGTTTTTGGCGCTGAGGATACTGAAAAGAATGTCACAAAACGCTTAAACGGCAATATCATGCGTTATCTTCGAAGAACAATCAGAATATTGCTGCTGAATCAACGGTGATAATGTCGACAGGAAAAAAATAAAAGGATCCGTAAAAAATATGGTTGGATTTATTGTCTAACCGCTTGCGAATAACTATAAGGATGATGTAATATAAATACATATAAACTTAAGGAGGTTTTATCATGTCTCCGTATAAAGCTTTTTTGAACAATGTTAGACAATACTTTAACACCAACGGATTTCTAAGATTCCTATTATCCGCGTATATCTTTATATTCGCGCTTGGTGGCTTGCTCTATTTGCTGGGAGCGTTTATTCTTGGCGTTTATGAGCCGTTTTCCATAATAGGCGTGATACTGATGTATACAGGTCTTCTTCTGACAATAATACGCGAAGACGTGATGACAATGGTGATTACAAGCGCCGTGATATCGCTGGGAAGCCTTATAGCATGGATAATTGCTCTTGTTGGAACAAGGGTATACGGATTTCAGGCCGGTGGGATGTTTTTGTTCGGGCCGCTCTTCTACTTCCTTGCCTTGGGTACGCTGGCAGTATTGGTCTTCATCAAAGCCGAAAAGTTCAAACAGATGAGGGCCGCTTCCGCGGCGGCAAGGCAGACGGCCGGTATAACCTGTCCGAGATGCGGAGCGTTCGTGCCCATGAACGCGGCGTTCTGCCCCGCGTGCGGCATCCAGAACCCCGCCACGCAGCAGTACGGGCCGGTGCAGCAGGCTGTTCCGATGCCGCAGTACGCGCCCCCGCAGCCGCAGTATGCGCCTCCGGTTCCGCCGCAGGCCGCACCACCAGCGCCCGAGGCTGCCCCAATGCCCGAGGCTGCCCCTGCGACCGAGGCCGCGCCAAAGTGCGCGAGCTGCGGAGCGGATGTAGCGCCCGGCGCGGCATTCTGCGCAAAATGCGGAGCGAAGCAATAGCAATATAGTTTAATAAAACAGGGCTGCTATGAACTTAGCAGTCCTGTTGTCATATAAAAAAGACGAAAAAACAGCCCGGAGCTGCCGGGCTGTTTGCTTGTTCGGATGTTTATAGTATCAGGAGGCGTTCGCAGCCTTCAGTATAAGCGAGAGCGCGTTCAAAACGGATAGATACCGTATGCTGTCCCTCTCTTCGCTGTGGCCTCTTGAGAGAAGAAGCTTCTTTGTCTCACAATACGAGTCGCTGTCTACCGAAACGTAAACGAGGCCCACGGGCTTTTCCTCGCTGCCGCCGTCGGGGCCCGCTATTCCCGTTACTCCCACTCCTATATCGGCGCCGCTCAAGGCTCTTACTCCCGCAGCCATCTCTTCTGCCGTCTCGGCTGATACCGCGCCGTGTTTAGAAAGCGTGTCCTCATCGACGCCAAGCAATTCTATCTTCATAGCGTTTGAATAGGCGCACACTCCGCACTCGAATACGGATGACGAGCCGGGTATGTCCGTTATGGCGTGAGACAGCCCTCCGCCCGTGCAGCTCTCAGCCGTAGCCGCCTTTAAGCCTTTGCCTCGGAGCGTCTGTACAACGGCGTTTTGAAGGCTCAGAGCGTCTATACCGTATATGACGTCGCCGAGCCGCTTCGTTATCTCGCCCAGCACAGGGGCTATCATCTCGAGCGCCAGCTCTTCGCTTTGAGCTTTGGCGCTCACCCTTATCTGAACCTCTCCCGTTTTTGCGTACGGCGCTATTGTGGGGTTTGTATATGAAGTCATCATGTCATTGAGCGTTTCGGCTACCTGAGACTCGCCCATGCCGAATATGTGCACGGTCTTGGATATCAGAGTGTCGCTTGAGCTGCGCCGAAGATAAGGGACGACTTTATTCAAAAACATGGGCTGCATTTCGCGCGGAGGCCCCGGAAGCATTATTACGGTTTTACCTTCCTTCTCGATAGCTATTCCGGGCGCGAAGCCCGTGTCGTTGAAGAACACGGCGGAGCCTTCGGGCACCATCGCCTGCAGCGCGTTGGAGGCGACAGACCTTTTAAACTTTGCTTCGAGCGCGCGTATCTTTTCCATCGACGGCTCGTGCAGCTCCATGCCCACGCTGAAATAATCGGCGACAGTCTTTTTTGTAACGTCGTCGTACGTCGGCCCGAGTCCGCCCGTTGTTATTACCATATCAGCCCGCGAAAGCGCAAGCTTAAGGCTGCTTTTGAGCCTTTCGGTATTGTCGCCAACCACCGACTGATGGTAGATGTCTATGCCGAGCATCGCGAGCTGCTGCGCCAAAAACGCGCCGTTAGTGTTTATGATGCTTCCAAGCAGTATCTCGGTTCCTATGCAAAGTATCTCTGCGTTCATTTATTACCCTCTGTCAGACTTGTTTAAGTGATTATAGCACCGGAGCCGGAAACGCTACGCTGCCTTGTTAAGAAGGCTAGCGCTCCCGTTTTACCAATGAGTCTATTGCGGCGCCGGTAACGAGCCCTAATGCCGTTCCCGCCCCTGCCCAGTAAATATCCGCTCCTAAAAGCAGCGCGAGCGCCGCGCCGAGCGCAGTCCCGAATATAAGCCCGAGCGCTGTAAAAGATATATTTTTATTATGCTTTTCCATAGAAGCTCCTATGCTGGTTTTGCGGTATTGTATCACATGAACGGTACTAGCACAAGCGCCCGTAATGCAAAACAACATACTTTCGTAATTATAATCATGTTGAAAAAAACAGCCTGTTTGTATAAAATAAACATCATGAAAAATGAAGTAAGTAAAGTCACGCTTGTAACAGGGGCGAGCTCGGGCATAGGCAGAGCAGCCGCTATACTGATGGCGAAAAACGGATACACGGTATACGGTACGTCGAGATCCGCTAACTATGAGTTGGTGGATGTGGAAGGTGTAAATGTAACGATGATCCCTATGACGGTCGAGGACGATGAGTCCGTAAAGACCGCGGTCGATTATGTAATAAAACAAAGCGGCAGGATAGATATAGTTGTAAACGCCGCGGGGCGCGGAACAGCCGGAGCGATAGAAGAAACGACGGCTGAGGAGGCGAAGGAGCAGTTCGACGTTTGCTTCTTCGGTATAGTGAGGGTGCTCAACTATGTGCTGCCTGTCATGCGTGCACAGCGAAGCGGAATGATAATAAACATAGGCTCGCTGTCCGCATGCCTGCCGGTGCCGTTCCAGGCGATGTACAGCGCCTGCAAGGCCGCGCTGTTCTCGATGACGACGCTTCTTCGCATTGAGCTAAAACCTTTCGGCATAAGGGCCTGTACCATCGAGCCGGGCAACACGATATCCGGTTTTATACAAAGCCGCAGGTATACGAAGAAGACATGCTATACCGCCTACAGACAGCCTCTTGAGCGCGCGCTGTGCGTGATAAATTCCGAGAGGGCGGCTTACAGCCCCGATACTTGCGCAAAAGCCGTGTTGAGAGTGGCGAGGATGAAAAACCCGCCCGCGAGGGTGACGCCCGGATTGCTGTACAAGCTTGTTTACTGCCTGTCGAGGCTGGCGTCGTGGAGGATTAAAGAGTCGGCTATCCGCTCGGTATATCTTAAAAACGATCCCGATGCGCACGCCATGTGGACGTTCGACAAGCAATTCAAGGAGAAATAGTATGGACGCTTTAAACGCGATTCTCGAAAGGCGAAGCATAAGGGCTTACACAGACGAGCAGATTCCCGAAGAGGTCACAGAAAACCTTCTGCGGGCGGGCATGTACGCTCCTTCAGCTATGAACTCGCAGCCGTGGGAGTTCCTCGTAATACGTGAGCCCGGCAAAAAAGCCGCCGCATCACAGCTCGGAAGGTACTGGAACATGCTGAGGGACGCGCCGCTGGGGATACTTGTGATGGCGAACCTTAAAAGCTATAAAGCATCGTCGCGCGAATTCTTTATTCAGGACTGCTCTGCGGCGACGCAGAACATACTGCTCGCGGCGCACGCGCAGGGGCTGGGCGCTGTATGGCTGGGGCTCTACCCCAAGAAGGACAGGATGCAGGGGATAAGGGATATCTTCGGCATACCGGGCGATATAATACCGTTCTCGCTCATATCGATAGGTTACCCTGCCGAGACAAAAAGGCCGCACAGAACCTTTCACGAAGACAAGGTGCATTACGACAAGTACTAAACTACGGAGATTATAATGGCGCTTGTATATATAACCTCTTTTATAGACTTTACAATAGACGACGATGAGCTTAAACAGATAAGAAAGGACTTTCCCGAGCACGAGATCGTCAGAGGAGGGCTCAAGACTGACCCCTCTTTAAGGGAGAAGGCAGAAATAATCTTCGGATATGTAAAGCCCGAAGTATTGAGGGGAATACCGAACCTTAAGTGGATACACTTGCCGTGGGCGGGCGTCGAGCCTTTTCTTGAGATGGACGAGATAAAAAGCGGAAGGCTTAAGCTCACGAACGCTAGGGGTGTCTACGGCCCGCCGATATCGGAATACATACTAGCCATGTTCCTTTCCATGAAGCACAAGCTTCACCTTCACCGCGACGAACAGCACGAGGAGGTCTGGCAGCCCAGAACGCCCGAAATAGAATTCTCGGGCTCAATGGTCGGGATCATAGGCTTTGGAGACATAGGGAGCACGCTCGCGAAGAAATGCAGCGCACTGGGCGCGAACGTGATTGCGGTCAAGAACACTCCCGCCCAAAAGCCGGATTATGTAGACGAGCTTGTTACCGCAGACAGCATAGACGACGTTCTGCCAAGATGCGACTTTCTCGCGCTGTGCATGCCGGGAACTGGAGATACGGCGGGGACGCTGTCGAAACAGCGTATAGAGAAGCTCAAAACGGGGGTTTACATTGTCAACATTGGTCGAGGAAGCGCGATAGATTTGGAGGCGCTCGCGGACGCTCTTAAAAGCGGCAAGGTGGCCGCGGCGGGAATCGACGTTTTCGACACGGAGCCGCTGCCGAAAGGGCACGAGCTTTGGCATATCCCGAACTGCGTTATAACGCCGCACACGAGCGGCCGTTCTCCCGCCAACAAAGGGCGCTCGGTGAAGATATTCCTCGACAATTTAAGGAAGTATACGGATACGGGGGAACTTGATAACCTTATAAGCGTGCAGAAGGGGTATTAATAATGCGGAACGACACGCAGTTCGTTCCCTGCAATCGAAAAAAAAGGCGTTGATTTCGGCGCCTTTTATGTGCGATAACGGGCGGCCTGAGACCGCCCCTGCAAATCATATCCCTATCACACCCAGCAGCAGGCCGAGCACGGCGGCTATGCCGAGCACGAGTATCGACGATACCTTGAACTTCATTATCGCTATACCGGCGCCGAGGGCTATTACTATCGCCGGTATGTCTATGGTCTCAAACAATCCGCCCCAGTTTATTGCCGCAAAACTGTCCGCGCCGAGCAGCGCCGGTAGCGCCATGAACACGGCGGCAGCCGCGATAAGCCCTGTGACCGCCGGCCTCAGGCCCCACATCGCGCGGCGCACTATTATATTGTCTTCGAACTTAAAGAAGTATTTCGCGAGCAGCAGCGATATTATGAACGACGGAAGCACGACGCCTATCGTAGTCACTATGCCGCCGTAGAGCCCGAGTATCTTTACGCCCGAGAACGTTGCGGCGTTTATCGCGAACGGCCCCGGCGTCATCTGCGATATGGCGACGATGTCCGACACCTCGAGCTGCGTCATTAGGCCGTACGCCACGAGCTCGCTGTTTATAAGGGGTATCATGGCGTAGCCGCCGCCTATGGAGAACAGCCCTATTTTAAAGAATATCCAGAACATCTGCAGCATCATGAAGCGTCACCGCCTGTCTTTGGCTTTGAGGCGTCTTTTATGCGCCAGATGCCCAGTACTATTCCGTATATTATAGCTCCGGCTATAATGTATATGCTGTTCATGTCGACGAGCAGCGACAAAGCGAGCGCTATAAAAAACGCGGCTATGGCGACGACGTCTCTTCTAAACGGCTTTGTGAACTTCCAGAACGCCGATACGAGCAGAGCTACGACCGCTGCGCGTACGCCGCGCAGCGCCGAGGCTACGTATATGTTGTCACGGAACTCGGTATAAACGAACGTGAGCAGTGTCAATACTATGAGCGAGGGCAGCATAGAGCCGAGTACGGCCGCGACAGCGCCCTTTACCTTTCGCAGCCTGTAGCCGACGAGCACGCTGCAGTTTATAGCGATAGCGCCCGGCACCGACTGCGACAGCGCCACCATGTTGAGCATGTCTTCCTGCTTGACCCAACTGCGCTTTTGGACGAATTCGTTTTCAAAGAGGGGCACCATAACATAGCCCCCTCCGAACGTTATAGCTCCCAGTTTGAACGTTATCCAAAAGAGCGACCACAGTTTTATTTTTGTCATTTCTGGGCTGCCTTTTTTGTATGGTTCAAAAGCCCGCCGTCGATGAGTATGCGCCGCAGGCGCTCCGACGCGTCGAGCCTTGCTTCGAATTCGAAACCCTTCGATTTATTTTCTATCGTAAACGTTTCTGTTCCTTTTACCTTTTGTATAGCCCCGCTTATAACGAGCTCGTCGCCCTGATCTATTCTGTCGTAGTCCGCCTCATCAGCGAACACCAGCGGGAGTATCCCCGAGTTTATGAGGTTGGCCATGTGTATGCGCGCGAACGACTTAGCTATAACGCCCTTTATGCCAAGGTAAAGCGGCACGAGCGCGGCGTGCTCTCTCGATGAGCCCTGGCCGTAGTTGTGGCCCGCTATAAGGAACCCGCCGCCCTTTTCATTCGCTCTTGCCGGGAACGCGTCGTCGACCGGGCTCAGGCAGAAGCTTGAAAGGTGCGGTATGTTGGAGCGGTAGGGAAGAAGACTCGCTCCCGACGGCATTATGTGGTCGGTAGTTATGTTGTCCTCCATCTTCAAAAGCACCTCTCCCGCGACGGTACCTTTAAGCGCCTCGCCCAGCGGAAACGGCTTTATGTTAGGGCCGCGAACTACTTCGGTTTCGCCGTTTGCGTCAGGCGCCGCTATCATGTTGTCGTTTATAAGGAACGTTTCGGGCATGTCTATATCAAGAACTTCCGGAGCAAGCGCTATGTCGCGCGGGTCGGTGAGATATCCCGTGAGCGCCGTTGCGGCAGCGGTCTCGGGGCTGACAAGATATACGTTCGCGCTCTTTGTTCCGGAGCGGCCGTAGAAGTTTCTGTTGAACGTGCGCACGGAAACCGCGTCAGTCTTCGGAGACTGGCCCATTCCTATGCAGGGGCCGCAGGCGCATTCGAGTATCCGGGAGCCCGCCGAGATGAGATCCGAAAGAGCGCCGCTATTTGACATCATCGTCATCACCTGCCGAGAGCCGGGGGATATTACGAGGCTTACGCCGTCCGCTATCGTCTTTCCTTTCAGTATCGCCGCGACGCGCATCATGTCGAGATACGACGAGTTCGTGCAGCTTCCTATGCAGACCTGGTCCACCTTGAGATCTTTCAAATCGCGTACACTTTTGACCGCGTCCGGGCTGTGAGGCGCAGCGGCCATAGGCTCGATGCCTGAGAGGTCTATAGTGATAATATCGCTGTAAACGGCTCCGGGGTCGGCGGAAAGCTCCGTATAATCGCTTTCGCGCCCCTGAGCCTTAAGGAACGCGCGGGTTACTTCGTCACTCGGGAATATCGACGTTGTCGCGCCAAGCTCCGCGCCCATATTCGTTATAGTGGCGCGCTCGGGCACAGTGAGCGTCTTTACGCCCTCGCCGAAGTATTCCACTATCTTGCCTACGCCGCCTTTTACGCTCAAGACGCGCAGAAGCTCGAGTATAACATCCTTGGCGGAAACGCCGAACCGCAGCTTTCCTTTAAGCTCGACGCCGAGTATGCTTGGCATCGAGAGGTAATAAGCGCCGCCCGCCATTGCCACCGCCACGTCGAGGCCGCCCGCGCCTATAGCTATCATGCCTATGCCGCCTCCCGTGGGGGTGTGGCTGTCCGAGCCGAGCAGCGTCGCGCCGGGAACGCCGAAACGCTCTAGGTTTACCTGATGGCATATGCCGTTGCCCGGACGGCTGAAGTATACGCCGTGCTTTTTCGCTACCGTTTCTATATATTTATGGTCGTCGGCGTTTTCAAAACCCGACTGCAGCATATTATGATCTATATAAGCTACAGACTTCTTCGTCTTGACTCTGGGCACTCCCATCGCCTCGAATTGAAGATAAGCCATAGTTCCCGTTGAATCCTGCGTCAGCGTATAGTCTATGCCTATAGAAATCTCTTCTCCCGCCGTCATGCGGCCGCTCTTAAGATGTTTTTCGATTATTTTTTCCGCCAGCGTCCTGCTCACAATTTGCCTCCAAACATATTAGTTCTATCAATTCTACAATTTGCGGCAGAAAAAATCAACCGGAACAAAAACAATACCCAAAAGCCTGATTCCCAGTGCTGCCGCACATTTGAAACCGGATTTTGGGTCTTAAGCTTTTGCCCGGCGGGGCTTGGCAGTACCTTATACTCTTGTTTGGTTATTGCTCCATTTGCCTTCCTAGGAACGCCGCCGCCGCTTCCGCGGCCTTCTGCTCGGCGTCGCCTATCACGGAGCCGTTACGCGACACGACCGCTATCGCGCCTATGGGCTGGCCGTCCATAGAGATGGGCGCTATCACCTGAGAGGTGGTCAGGCTCTGGTCTTCTCCGCTGACAAGCGGTATCGTTCCGCTGCCTTCCTTTTTCGTTACAGACCTTAGATTCATGCTGTCCTCAAGAGCGCTGCTTACCGGGCGTTCGAAATAGTCGCGCTTATGCTCGCCGCCCGCCGCGAGCACCGTGTCTCTGTCGCAGATGATTGTCGTCAGGCCAAGGGTGGTGGAAAGCGCTTCAGCGAAATCAAGCGCGAACGCTGCAAGCTCGCCGATGGGGGAATACTTTTTGAGTATTATCCCGCCCTCCCTGTCCGTATATATCTCCAGCGGGTCGCCTTCGCGAATTCTCAGCGTCCGCCGTATTTCCTTTGGTATGACAATTCTGCCAAGCTCGTCGATTCTTCTAACTATACCTGTTGCTTTCATATTTTGTCCTCCTTAAAAACTATGCTGTTTTGTTGTTATTGTTTGTTAGAGCGGTCAAATTATGCGCGGGTTGCAAAAATGAAAAACCGTGCCTCACTGGGCTGGCACATTTGATTTCTTTGTAGTTTCAACAGCATCATACTTTACTGTTTTTTTGAATAATAACGAATAATTACGATAGGTTTATATTTCGGCGTTTTACCCTCCTTAGGGCCACATCATTCTAATACGCAGCCGTCAGCTCCTTTCCATTAAATTAACGCAATAAGACAACATTAAGTATAATGTGACAGAAAACCAAAAACTACAGGTAAATAAAACCTTAATATGATAATGGATGGTGTCAATTGTATGTATATACATCAGCAATAAGAAAAGGCAGAAAGACGTTTCCTTCTGCTCGGTAGTATTACAGGAGGTTTATACGAGAGTCACTTTTGTTTTTAGCTCCAGGATTATAGGATATCCCAGTACTAAACATGTTCGGATTTTAAATAGAACGATCTGTCGTCGAGGGCTCTCATAGTCGCAAGTATGCCATTGAGATGGTCGTACTCGTGCTGTATCAGTTCGGACAGGCTTCCTTCAAGCATCATGGAATAGTCGGCAAACTCAATATCCTTGTAACGAACGGTGCAACGCTTGAAGCGACTTATTTTCACATGCAGTCCGGGAAAGCACATACAGTCATCGTATACGGTCATCGTCTCATCGTCGTCAAACGACAGAGACGGGTTTATCAACACTACGGGCTTATCTATATGCATATAGATAAGACGCTTAAATACTCCGATCTGAGGAGCAGCTATCGCCCTCCCGGCGCCGTATCTTGCGCGGAATTCAAACAAAGTGTCATGAAGATCCTTTACCGTGATTTCGAGTGCGGGCATATCGTCTTTTTTAACAGGACTGCTCTTTCGATAAAGGAGCTCGTTGCCGAGCTTCAGTACTTCTTTAACCATCTTTATGATTTGTCTCGCTGCCGCCGTTCCTGCTTTTTTTACCTGTAAAGAACGAAGTTACGAAAGACGCCACAAGGAACACGACCGCGGCTATCATAAACGGGCGGCCGTCGTTTATGGGGCAGGCGCCCGGGGGCAGACCTATGCTCGAGGATATCAGAGTGTATATGGAAAAGGCGGAAAGAGCTATGCCTATCCAGAACGTTATAGTAGATATGAGCTTTATTATCTTTGTGTTCATAGCGTTCCTCGTGTCGTTTTTTGTATTATAGCATACAAAAGCGCGTGCGCGAAAGTCCAAAAACAAAAATCGGGTATACGGAAAAATACTGTAGCGCGAAGAGCCGTGAAGTGGTACGATAAAAAATAAAAAACGGAGGTATGTATATGGGATGCAATTGCGAATGCTGCAGGTGCGGGGGAGACATTACGGGACTTTCCCATATAGGCGTATTTATAAGGGATATAGACAAGTCTCTTGATTATTATACGAATACGCTCGGGTTTGAATGCTATTACAGGGCTGATGTCGGCGAAGCCGAAAAAACAAGGATCGCGTTTTTAAGGCAGGGCACATGCATAATAGAGCTGGTGCAGCGGCCCGTCAGCGAACAAAGAGGAGACGGGCTTGTCGATCATATAGCGCTGAAAGTGACCGGCATAGAAGCCGTTATTGAGGGCCTTCGGGAGAAAGGCGTCGAGTTTGAGACGGAAAAGCCGATAGAGCTGCCGGGTTTGCTGGGCGGCGGCGTCAAATATATCACGTTCCGCGGCCCGGATGGAGAGCATCTTGAGCTAACGGAAGAACTGAAAGTTGCCCCGAAATTACGCGAATGCCTTTAAGGCATCATTACGGATTAAAGAACGCTATCTCGTAATTTAAGTACAGCGTATAGCACTGCCATAGAATACACGGTATGAGAAGATAAGCGGCCGTCCTGCTCGTCCGGTAAGCATCGGAATACAGCAGGCCGGCCGCCGCTATTATAGCTATCAGCAGGAACACCGCGCCGCCCGCGTTGTTGCGGCAGAAAAATACGTATATCCACAGCACACCCGAAACAGCGGTGAGCGCGTACAGTATAAGCGTTTTTTTGCGTACGCCGGGGTGTGTATTCACAAGCGACATGGAAGCGGCGGTAAGAGCGCAAAGCGCCGTCCACGCAACAGGCAGCGCTATGGCCGGCGGCATGAGCTCGGGCTTTAAAAGCTGACGATACCAATCGGACGACGTGTCCATAAACGCAAAGCCAAGATTGGCGACTGAAACCATGAACAAGACGCAGTAAGCTATTTTGAGCCTCGTCCCCCCGAAAACGCGCGGAGGTTTTTTGGGTGATGATTTCTTTTCTTGTTGCTGCATATTGCCGCCTCCCGTAAAAGTATATTCTCATATAAAGTGATATATGAGGTAACGGCGATGCACAGAAGGTATAAGGCGGCCGCCGTGGCCATGGCGGCGGTTTGGATAGTGACAGCTGTTTGTCTGCTTTCGGGCGGGGAAAGAGAAACGCCGCAGGGCGGGATAACTGTAACGGAGAAAAACATAAACAGCGGCAGCGAGAAACTTACGATAGACATAAGGCTGCCTGTTGTCTCGGGGTTTAGAGACCCGGGGTTTGAGAGAAGCCTCAACGCAATGATAGAGACTCAGGTTTTTAGCGCGCTGCGCTCGGCAGAAAAAGCGGCGGACGAGTTTTGGAGCGATTTTAAAGCGAGGGGATATGAGCCGTGGCCGTACACGTTTTACGCAGAATATGACGTTATGTCCGCGGAGGGCATATTTTCTTTGCGCGTTACCACGCTGCTTTACACCGGCGGCCCCGGCATGCCCGAGACGGTTTGCTACAACGCTGATACAGAAAAAAACGCCCTTTTGACTCTCGGCGATCTTTTTAAAAACGAGGCGTATAAGAAGAAGATAAACGCCGTTATCATGGGCGAGATGTCCAAAGACCCTGACAGGTATCTTGGCGACGAGCCGTTTTCGGGAGTGTCGGGCAAAACGAAATTCTTCGTCAGGGAAGGCAAGCTCTATATAACGTTCGCGAAATACGAGGTGGCTTCGGGCATGACGGGAGAGCCCGAGTTTCTGATACCGACGGAGGTCATAAGGGGGGTATTGAGGAGGGAGTATAGGGGGATATTCAGTTGAAAATATATTCGGGAGGAGATGTCCTGAATGTGCACAACCCCTCCCATTCGAATATAACGATTAAAGCATGAATTTGATTTCAACCGCCTGTCGTCTCATACGGCCAGTCTATTATGCCCCCGAGGTCGTATACGGTTTTGTACCCCATGTCCATAAGCTCTTCCGCGGCTATGGCGCTTCTTCTTCCGCTGCGGCAATATAAAATTATAACGGCGTCTTTATCGGGCAGAACGGTTTCTGCCTTTTGAGCTATATCGTCGAGCGGCAGCAGCACGGCGCCGGGGATGTACGCTTCAGTATATTCTTCGGGCGTCCTTACATCCATAAGCACTGCGCCCCCGCTGGCTATAAGCTCTTTTGCGTCAGCGGCGCTGATGGTTTTATAAACGGGTATAATAGCTGTCTCCTCTGAAGGTATCGTTGACGGAACCGCATCATTTGTATCGCTTGTGCAGGCGGAAAACAAAATGATGAGAGTAAAAGCCGTCAATACAAAACGTATATATTTTTTCATGATCTCCGCCTCCTTTATATATAAGTCTACACATAATCATCAAAAAGAAAAGTGATTTTATTACATAGAAAGAAATCGGAATTATTAGAAATAAAAATGTTAGCGTAAGGGTTTTATAAAATAAAAAAGAAGGAATTAGATTATTTAAGTATAATAATATATTTAATAGATAATAAAGGAATTACTAATTAAATAGGAAAGATTAAGGATGGTATATATGTATAAATTATATATAATATGTATTATTGTAATTATAGTAATATTGATATTTGTATCCTGTACACAAGATTTAAATATTACTTATAATGAAATTGATCGATTAATAAATGCAAAAGCTCCTTATATTGAGGGAGAATTCAGCCAAAAAATTGAAGCTGATGATTTTAAAAAATTGACAGGTATAAATATACTGGATAGCCTTCCGGAAGATTTCAAAAATGAAAATATAGTTTATTTTGCCTCCTACGATAAAAATAATAAAATATTAAACATTTCTGTTGGTATTGGTGAAGAAAATAACGGCTGGCCTATTTCTATTGCAGTTGATTCAAAGGAAGGATGGTCTGAGTTAAGCTATTCCGCTATTGATTATTTTTATGATGATGAAGGAATTAATGATATGGTAAAATCAGACATATATGGCGCTAGCGTTAATTTTATACATTATAATGATAATAAGAGTGATTATAAATTAGGGTATGATGTTAATATAGCTGAATTTGATATAAGTGATACTCATATATACGTTGAATCCAATAAATTAGATCAAGCAGATTTTAAGAATTTTGTAACAAAACTTATAAATAGTACAAAATAGTTTCAGGATGATATATTTATTAACTGGGTAAAAGAATTAAGAACTACTGCTGAAATAAAAATCTTTTAAGATAGTTATAAAATTAACTAACAAAAGTCTAGCTAGTGCCGAAAATTAAATGTATCTACAAATACTCAGATAGTATATTATAGTGTTAAAGGGCAAGGCTGATCTTGCCCTTGTCATAGTCTAAAGCTGTTTCGGCTCCTTTCGATATGTTTGTTATTTCAGATTCTCTTCGTTCAGACAGCCTAAGTCTTTGGGGACGAACCTTCCGTCCTTGCGGATAAGCTCTCCGTCAAAGTATATCTCGCCTCCGCCATACTCGGGGCGCTGTATATAAACAAGGTCCCAGTGCTGAGCGCTGCGGTTGCCGTTGTCGGCGTCCTTGTAGGCCGCGCCCGGCGTGAAGTGTATCGAGCCCGCTATCTTCTCGTCGAACAGCGTGTCGTACATAGGCTTTGTGATATACGGGTTTACCCCGAACGCGAACTCGCCCACATAGCGCGCGCCCTCGTCGGTGTCGAGCAGGCGGTTTATGCGGGCGGTGTCGTTGCACGTGGCTTTTACTATCTTGCCGTCCTTGAACTCAAACGATATATTCTCATACTTAAAGCCGCCCTCTATCGAAGGCGTGTTATATGTTATGCGGCCGTTTACGCTGTTCTTCACCGGTGCAGTGTAAATTTCGCCGTCGGGAAGATTCATATGACCCGAGCATTTTATAACGTTTATGCCCTTGATCGAGAACGTAAGGTCGGTGTCCTTGCCTTTTATGTGAACCTTGTCCGCGGCTTCCATGCGCTTTTTCAGCGCATCCATCGCCCTGTCCATATTCGCGTAATCGAGCGTACAGACGTTGAAATAGAAATCCTCGAACGCCTCGGTGCTCATTTCGGCAAGCTGCGCCATAGAGGGGTTTGGGTATCTTAAAACGACCCACTTCGTATTGGGTATGCGGTTGTCGAAATGCACTCTTTTGTAGTATACGGACTCATAGAAGTCCATCTTGTCGTGCGGTATGTCTATGAGCTCTAAGTTGTTGTAGTTGCCGCGCACAGACACATAGGCATCCATGTCCTTCATCTTCTCTTCATCGTGGCGCGACCACACATCCACGGCGTCCTTGTTCGTCCCCATGATTATCGCGCGCCGGACAGACATATAGTAAGTGTTGACAAGTGGTATCGCGCCCGCCGTATACGCCTTTCCCACAAGCAGCTTTGCCATCTCGTCGCCCGTGTCGGTCGTCTCTATAAGTATCTTTTCTCCCTTTTTCAGCTCAAGCGAATAGTTGATGATTATGTCCGCGAGCCTCTCCATTCTTATGTCCGTCATATTGCCCTCCTGATTCTGTATTACTGCTTATTAGAAATTTATCTTCTCGTTGATTATGTATACCGGACGCCCCTTCGCCTCGTCGTATATTCTTCCCAGATAAAGCCCGAAAATGCCAAGCGATATGAACAGCAAAGAGATAAGCGTAAATACGGCGGCAAACAGCACGTGCGTGAGCGCCCATATGTCAAGGCAGCAAAGAACTATCGACACGAGAAGATAAACAAAAGAGAGTATAAACAAGGCTATGCCCAGAGCCATCGGAAACCTCAGCGGCCTATTTGAAAACGACGTTACGCCGTCGCCCGCGAGCTTGAGCATCTTTTTCATCGAATACTTCGTCTTGCCCGCGGCGCGCTCCTCTCGCACGAACGGCGCGGGCTCCGCTTTAAAGCCCGACCACGCAGCCATGCCGCGAAGGAACCTGTTTCTCTCGGGCATAGAGACGAGCATGTCGCATACCCTCCTGTCTATGAGCCGAAAGTCGCCCGTGTTCGCGGGTATGTACTGCCCGCCGAGCGCTTTTAATATCCTGTAATACAGCCACGCGGTGAGCTTTTTAAAAGCGCTTTCTCCCTTACGCTTCACACGCTGCCCGTAAACGATGTCCGCGCCGTTTTTCCACTTCTCTGCCATCTCGGGTATGACCTCTGGCGGGTCCTGCAGGTCGCAGTCGATTATAATGATTGCGTCGCCGCTGCTCTCCGCCATGCCCGCGGAAACCGCCTCCTGATGTCCGAAGTTTCTCGAAAAGCTGATGACTTTAACAGCCGCGTCCTTTGCGGAGATATCTCTCAGCATGTTCAGCGTATTGTCACGCGAGCCGTCGTCCACGAAGATAAGCTCGTAGTCTCCGAGGCTGTCCATGACGGTTTTGAGGCGCGGGTATGTAAGAGGCAGCACGTCCTGCTCGTTGAACATCGGGATGATAACGGAATATTTCATAGATTGCTCCTGTTAAATTAATCCGTAACAAATTATATACCTAATCGGCATAATGTTAAAGGAAAATCATTAACATTTTGCGTGAATTTATACAGATCATTATGGATGCGGTTGTTTATTAAAGAAAAATATGCTAGACTTATTTCTACATTATAACCTTTTATTCCCCATAATGCACATAAGATGAAAATTAAAGGAGAATCGTTATGTATATTGTCGCAGCGATTTTTGATAAAAAGGCTGAGCGCTACAGGCTCAGGGGCAAACACCTCGAGCATTTTACCGCGTCTTTTCCCGATTATAAGCAGATGCTGACAAAAACAAAAGCGTGCCTCGGGTATTTCGCTGGCGGCGGCTGCGCGAAGGATAACGCGCTGTCACTCAAAATAAAGTCGTATGAGATAAAGGATTCCGAGATTACGCTTGAATTTGAGCCTGCTCTTCAGACGGATATAAAGAGCGGCTATATAGCCGAAGAGACAAGGGAACTGTCAGGCAAAAACAAATGGCTAAAAGACGGCATGCCACCCGCCGTTTTGTTTGCGGATAAAAAAGCATGCGAGGACATGTGCGAATGCGCCCGGCTCAAAGACAAGCTCGATTCACTGATGCTGCAAAAGGATTATAAGGGGGCGCTGAACGAATTTAAGCCCTTAGGGGAGGTCAAGAACGACGCGCGCTTCTGGAACAACGAGGGGATATTGTACCGGCTGGGCGTTGCTTGCAGCAGGATGGCTGTGACGCTGAAAGTTAAGGCAAGCGAGACGAAGAAGCTTGGCATTGCGAGACAGTACAGGGATTACTGCGTTGAATTCCTCTCGAGGGGCGCCGAGATAGAGGAGGGCGCAAGGTGCGCGTCGGCGCTCGCGTACAGGTATTACTCAAACGTGCACGAGCTTACAAGGCCGGGAGAGCGGCGCGACCAGAATCTTGAGGAGCAGATAGAAAAAGCGAACGAGTGGCTGAGCCGCGCGATAGAAGTTTATCCCCAGAGCGTTTACAACAACTACCGCAAAGGCAAGCTCATCATCGAGAAGCAGGCGCCATATCTGCTTTTCGCAAAGCGCTCGTTTGGAGAAGGGGAGGCAAGGCTGCTGCGCGAGATACGCGAGGTGGGAGAGGAGCACCTCGCTAGCGCAATAGCGGTATACGAATCGCTCGAGGACGCTCACGCCAAAGAGGCGAGCAGGCGCGAGTACGCAAAAGCGCTGTTTGTGCTGGGCGGTTACTATCTCGATGACGCTTACCTGCCTGTGCATGAGTTTTTCCTGAGCAGGATAGCGGGAAAAGACAGCAAAGTCACCATACAGCCCATATCAAAGATGGATATGGACAGCGCGAGGGAAAACCTCGAGAAGTGCTTTTACGCCGAGACGGATATGCCTCTTACAAAGCTCGATATAAATATACTCGCCTCACAGATTAAGAACTGGACGCGCTCGCCCATAGAAAAGCTCTACCGGCTGGGGTGCGCCCACAGCGGCATGGCGTTCATTTCGCTCGCCGAGGGCAACGCCGACAAATCGGCTGCTCAGGCGAAGCAGGCGCTATATTACCTCGAAGCGGCGAAGAACGTCTCCGACAGGTGTACCGACAAAAAGAGAAATACGTGGCATATAAGCGAGAAGATAGCCTGGGCTAATATAATCCTTGGGAGGCAGAGCAAGGCGGCGGCGCTGCTCTCGAGGGCAAGCGCTGGCTATATCGTCAACACGTACGCCATCGCTCTGCTGCTGACTAAGACGAAGGACAACTTAGAAAAGGCGAGGGAAGCTCTCGCAAAAGCAGCAAAAGACAGAAGAAACCTTGCTGCGGGGATGACGAGAGTGCTGCTTGCGTACGCTCTTGGCGAGAAGAGCATAGACAAGAAAAACCTTTCGGCAAAGAACATAAAGCTGGCGGGAATACTCGGATTAAAGGCCGTTTGAAAGATTGCATAAATGTTATATTTATTTTTTGTAAATAGCCGGAAACGGCCTGTATTCAATTGACACGCGGGCAAGTAGTGTGGTATATATTATACATGGCAACTATGGTGCTAAATAACATAAGGAGGAATATACATGAAGATCAAAAACATTACCCAGCCCCAGAAGTTTTTCGAAATGCTGCAGAAGTGCAAGGGCAAGGTAGAACTGGTTACATCAGAAGGCGACAGGCTTAATCTGAAATCAACGCTTTGCCAGTACATTATGCTGACACAGATGTTTTCGGAAGCTAAGATCGGCGAAATCGAGCTTTTGGTTTCGGAACCCGAGGATCTGAGCCTGCTTCTCAATTATCTCGTAAGAGGATAAGAAAGGAGCTAAGTCTAAGCCGCTTTTTGAGTGGCTTTTTTATTTTAAAGCTATTTTCTGTCCATATTTTGGAACAGTCATTATAATATAATCATTAAAAATTTTCATTTTGCCGGGGTTTATATGGGTGTAACGGTGATAACGGGGCGCTCGGGTAGCGGAAAGAGCCGCTTTCTGATGGCGCATATAAAGAACATTATTAAAGACCCGTTCGCGAAAATCTTTGTTGTCGTGCCCGGACAGCTTACTTTCGAGACAGAAAAGAAAATAATGCAAAGCTGCGGCGTGGCGGGCATACTCGGCCTCGAAGTAACGAGCATACAAAGGCTCGCCTTCAGCGTGCTCAGTGAGGCCGGAAGCTGTTCGTTCATTTCAAACGCCCAAAAAGCGCTGATCGTGGGAAGGGCGCTTGAGCAAGAGGGCTTCGGGGCTATAGAAGGCCTCGAGGAATGCACGGCCGAGCTTATGACGAGGCTCAAAAGCTTCTGCCAGACACCAAAAAGCTTAAAAGACGCCGCAAAAAACATAAATGACGGGGAGCTTCAAAGAAAGCTTTTAAAAACAGCGCGTCTGTATGAGCGGTATACGGAGCTGTGCGCCGGAAGGCCGGATCTTTCCGACATATATGGTATTGCGGCGGCAGCCGCGGCAAAGGCGGAGTTCCTTAAAGGCGCCCATATTGTTATCGACGGCCTCGACAGCGCTTCTCCCGCGGTGATGAAGTTTTTGACCGAGGTCATAAGGCTTTCGTCCGATGCCGTCGCGGCGTTCAGGGGAGGCGGCGAAAACTACGGGGATCTCTTCTCATCCGAGGAGGCCGACATGAGGCGCTTCATAGAAGCGGCGAAGAGAGGCGGCAAGAGCGTAAAGCAGATAAAGGCGCAACAGCCCGCGAGATACGGCTGCGAAGAGCTCGCGTACCTTGAAGCTAATCTGTACAGATATCCGTACAAGCCTTATGAGGGCGAAGCCGCGAATATAAGGCTCATAGAAGCCCGCAGCGCCGATGAAGAGGTGGATATGCTGGCACTGGGCATACTCGAGGAGCTGCGGGAGGGAAGGCGTTTTCGCGATATTGCGGTCGTGGGCGGAGGAGTTGACGCTTACCTGCCCGCTATAAAGCAAGCGTTCGCGCAGTGCGGCATAGCTTGGTTTTACGACGAGAGAAGGGCGCTTTCAGGCAACACGCTCTTTGAGTTTTTGCATGACGCTATATCGGCGGCGGCGGGAGATGCGGCGGCAATTGAGGGCTATGTCTACAGCGCGTATTCTCCTCTTGAGGCCGGCGAAAGGCAGCGGATAAGGAAATACGCCAAAGCATACGCTCTTCGAGGGTGGCACTTTCTCAATCCGTTTTTCAGGGGGGACAGCGAAGCCGCGGAAGCCATAAGGCAAAAAGCAATGAGGCCTCTTGGAATGCTCACACGAGGCATTGCCGCAAAGACAGCATACGAACAGATAGAAGCCGTGAAGAGCTTTTTTGAGGCCTGCGGCGCGAATGAGGCTCTCGAAGCGTTCTGCGAAAGTATTAACCGAGAGGACACCCGCGCTGAGCACGAGTACTTCTCTCAGGTATGGGAGAAGTCCGCTGAAGCATTGGATGGCATTGCCGAAGTATACGGTGACAGGCATATAGAGCCCAAAACGCTGTGCAGCGCCGTAAAGACTGCGTTTTCGGCGACGAAGATAGCGCTGATACCACCATCGACAGATGAGGTCGGCATATACGATATTTCCGTATGGAGGCCTTCCGACACAGACGTGCTGTTCGCGATAGGCGTGCACGACGGCGTGTGGCCCGCGAAGGACGACGGAGCGGGAATAATGTCGCGCGCGGAGAGGGAGGCTCTTTTTGCGGCGGGGCTCGATATCGGCGTCTACGATCCGTCGTCGGAAAAGCTCAAGGTCTACACGGCGCTCAGCAAGCCGAAGCAGAGGCTGTATATAAGCTGGAACTCCAAGACCGGACAGCCTTCTATCATGGTAGACAGGGTAAAGAGGCTGTTCCCGGGGCTTAAACGTATTGATCCGCAAAACGCTGTTAAACCGGATGCGCAGGCAGGAGTTCTGGGGCAGATGGCGGCTGCTCTTACCGGAGCAAGGGTTTCGGAAAACATGCTCGGCGTATGCTCGGCGCTGATGAAGCGGCCGGGCTGGAGCGAGAAGGCTGAGCGGATGCTGCTGAGGGACAACGCAGCGATACCGCTGGACGAAACCGAAGCGGCTGCTTTGTACGGCGGCATACGGTGCAGCGCAACGAGGATAGAGGACTATTACCGCTGCCCGTTCAAGCACTTCCTTGACTTCGGCGTAAAGGCGCAGCCCGAGCGCGATTATACAAACGACAAGGTGGATACGGGAACGTACATGCACCTTGCGCTCGACATCTTCACTAAGAAGCTGCTTGAGGATGGAGCGGATATAAAGCAGCTTTCAGAAGCCGATACGGAATATCGCATGAGAGAGGCAGCTGCGCAGGCGGCGGCGCGGCACGATGGAGGCAAACTGATGCTCGACGAGAGGTTCGCGCTGCAATACGAGTTATTGCAAAACGAGCTTGTGAACACGGCGCTTCGTATAAGGGCGCACTTTGCCGGCAGCGGGGCGAAGATAATCTCGAGCGAGCAGGAGTTTTTGGGCTACAGCGTCGATACGGAATCCGGCGAGGTTATGATAACAGGCAAGATAGACAGGATTGACGCCGCCGAGGGCTACTTTCGCGTAGTCGATTACAAATCGTCCGCGGCGGATTTCTCATTAAAGGATTTCGCGGGAGGCGTTAAAATACAGCTTCCCGTCTATATAGGCGCGGCAAAGAGGCTTATGGAGAGCGCGGGGACGGGCCTTGAGCCAGCCGGAGGCTATTACATGAGGATAGGCGACGCATACCGGGACAGCGAGGAGGCGGTCGCCAAGGCGGCGAGGCTTTCGGGTATATCATTGAGCGATGCTGAGGCTCTCTCGTCGCTGAGCGCGGTGAATGAGGACGGCAGCTTTGCCGCCATAGACCAGGCTCTCAAGGCTTCGGGCGGTCTGCGCAGTAAGAACAGGCACTTTACAGCAGAGGAGATGGCGAGGCTGCTCGAATACGCAGACGGTATGATAAAGAGCGCCGCGGAGGCGATATACGCAGGCTGCAACGCAATAAATCCGGCGGAAGGCATAACGGGAGGAGACGCGTGCGCCTATTGCGGGTACGGCAGCGTTTGCAGGATGGACGCGGCATATGAAGGAAATGCTGCAAGAACGGTCTCAGCGGGCCCGCTTTTCGGAAACGAGGAGGACGTCGATGAGTTGGAATGAGCGCCAGCTTGAGGCAATAACCGCAAGGGGAAGCAGCGTCGTTATATCGGCGGCTGCGGGCAGCGGAAAGACGAGCGTGCTTACAGAGAGAGTGCTTCGGCTCATAGAAGAGGGCGAAGACATAGAGTGGATGCTCATCGTAACGTTCACGAACCTCGCGGCGGGAGAGATGAAAGAGAGGATATTCCGCAGGCTCCAGGAGGCGGGAGGCGCAAGGCTCGCGGCGCAGGCCGAGAAGTGCGCGTTCGCCGACATATCGACGATACACGCGTTTTGCGGCAGGGTGATACGCGACAATTTCGAGCAGGCGGGGGTCTCACCCTCAGCATCGGTAGCCGACGAGGCTACGATAAGAGCCATGAAGGAGCGCGCGATGGACGACGCGGCCGAGAGCGCGGCGCGCAGCAAAGCACTGAGAGGTTTTCTCGAGGCGTTTTCTTCCCGCGGTGACATGCAGCGCATAAAGGACGCGGCGTTTGCGATATACGACAGAGTAATAAGCCAGAAGGAACCTCTTGCGTGGCTTGAGCGAGCCGAGGCAAATTTCAGCACGGACGAGTTTGTAAAAGTTCTGTTTGATGAGTACAAGCAGATGGTATGCGAAGCGGCGGCGGAAGCGTCGCTGCACCTTGAAAAAAGGTCGGCGATATGGGCGGAGCGCGGGTTTTGCGAGGATGCCGGCATGAGCGAGAACGAGCGAATGCAGATGCTGCGCACGGCGCAGGGCATTTGTATGCAAAGCGTCTGCATACCTAGGATAGCGCAAATAAATGTTGCTCAGAAAGGCGCTCCTAACAGGGATAGCAGGACGCACACGAACAGGGCCAATAAATGCTTCGCGGGGCTCGAGGCTTACGAGGGAGATTTTTACGGCAAGGCGCGCTCGGAGCTGACCGCGGCTAAAGACGACGCCAAGGCGTTTTTGGACATAACGCGGGATTTTATGAAGCGGTACGCTGCGCTCAAAAGGCAAAAAGGAGTGCTCGACCACGACGATTTGATACACTTCGCGCTCAGGGCGCTCAGCGTTCCCGAAATAGCGGCCAGATACCGCGAGAAGTACTCGCATGTGTTCGTGGACGAGTATCAGGATATAAACGACGCCCAGAACGCTATATTGAAGCTCGTGCAGCGCGAGAGCAACGCCTTTACCGTGGGCGACGTCAAGCAGTGTATATACATGTTCAGGGAGTCGAACCCGGAGCTGTTGAATTTGAGGTGCGCAGAGCTTAGAAACAAAGGGCTCGTGGAGATGAACACTAACTACCGAAGCGAGCCGGGGGTTATAAGCTTTATAAACGGCGTTATGAAGCATATGATGACGCCGGAAGCGGGGGGTGTCGAGTACTCCGGAGGCCAGATGCTCGAAGCGGGGCGCTGCGGAGAAGGACATGCCGATATATTGCTGGCCAGCAGGGAGCAAAAAGGCAGCCTTGAAGCGGAAGGAGCGGCGATAGCGGCTTATATAAAGGAGCTTGTACGCGAAGGTTATCGCTTTGGGGATATTGCGGTGCTGCGCCACGAGGTGTCGGCCTCGGGAAGGCATATAGCTAAGGCGCTCGAGGATTCCGGCATACCGGTCTTAAGCGTCTCGGACGCGGACGCGCGTTTCAGCGAACTCGGGGTGTTTCTGAATCTCGTGGCGCTCGTGGACGGTTCGGCGGGAGATACTGCGCTGCTCTGTGTTATGAGGTATCCGCACTTCGGGTTTACCGAGCCCGAGCTTGCCGCCGTGCGGCTGGCTCAGAGCGGCGAGCCCGAAGACGCAAGCTTTTACTGCGCAGCGCAGACATATGACAAAGAAGACGTTCTCGGCCTTAAGCTGAAGCGTTTCTTTGCGGAGATTGAGCGATTGAGGCTGCTTTCTCGGTGCTTGAAGCTGCCCGACTTTTTGATGAGGCTAAGGCGAGAGGCAGAGTTTTGCGAATACGCGCTGACGTCGCCGGGGGGCGCAGCGAGCGACAGCGCCATAAGCTCGCTTATTAGCACGGTTTCGGCGATAGACGGAGCTCGGCTCGGCGATATAAGCGGTATAGCAGAGCGGATGGGAGCCGCAAAGCAGCAGCAAAAGCCGGGAGAAGCGGACGCCGTATACCTGACGACGATACACAAATCGAAAGGCCTCGAGTTCCCCGCGGTCATACTCTCGGGCATGCATAAGACGATAAACCAGAGGGACGCAGCGGGGCCGGTGCTTGTGGGAAGGGCGCTCGGGCTTGCGCTGGACATCGTGGACGGGAAGTCGCGCGTAAGAAAGCAGACGCTGCACAGGATGGCTGTGGCGCGCGCAATGAAGCACGAGACGATATCCGAGACGGTAAGGCTTTTGTATGTGGGCATGACGCGCGCCTCAAAAAGGCTCGCTGTGCTTGGAGCGGGGGACGGGATAAAGGAGAGGTGGCTGGGGCCGCTGCCGGAGGGCTGGCAGCTTAAAGCAACGACGTATTTCGATCTCATAATGCCAGCGGCCGCTGCGATGTGCGCGCAGCAGGGGTCTGACATCAACAACACGGTAAGATTAATGAACGAAGCTCCGCCCGAAGCTCAGACATGCGGCAAGGCTGAGAGGCTAGCCGCGCTGTTTGAGACGGCGGTTTCCGCTCCCGAAGCGGATATGTGCGCCGTATACAGGTATGAGAGCGACCTCGGGGTGCCGTCAAAGGTAAGCGTCTCGGCGCTCAAGAGGGTGCACGAGCCGCAAGTAATAAGGCCTCAGTATGCGCCGAGCGATGATACCGTCTCCGCCGCCGAGAGGGGCACGCTCATGCACAGGCTGCTGCAAAAGATAGGGTTCGAAAGTAAAAGCGAACATCAGGTGAGAGCGCGCATAGAAGAGCTGGCTCGGGAAGGGACAATAGACGCGCGGCTTGCGGAGTATGCCGACCCTATGAGCATATCGCGGTTTTTGCATAGCCCGCTCGCGGAGCGCGCGCGAAACGCGGCAAGGCGGCTTGTCGAGGCTCCGTTCTGCCTCGGCGTGAAAGCGAGCGAGCTCGGGCTTCGGGAATCGGACGAGAGCGTCATCGTGCAGGGAGTCATAGACATGTGCTTTTTAGAGGATGGGCGATGGGTCGTAGTTGACTACAAAACGGACAGCATCAGAGGCTCTTTGGAAGAAGCAGCGGCAAAATACAACACCCAGCTTTCGCTGTACGCCCGGGCGCTCGAAGAGATAACAGGGTGTCCTGTTAAAGAGAAAACAGTATATTTTCTCTCGGTGGGGCAGGCGGTCTCGCTTCAGTAATATAGAACATTCTATCGTGGTTATCCACTGAAAAGTACAGGTTATCCACAAATAATGTGGATAACTCGGGCTTTTTAAGGCGAAACCCGCATAAAAAAATCACCCTTATGTTCAAAGCTTATAAGGGTGACGTTCATGAGAATACTTTGCGGCGGCGCATTACAGACCCTGCTGCCGCTCTGCCATTTCTATCATCTTCTTTACCATCTGGCCGCCTATCGGGCCGCCCTGAGCGCCGTTGACCTTGCTCGGAAGGTCTCCCTTATATTCATCGTTGAACTCCTTGCAGTACTGCAGCGCGCCAACTTCCTGAGCGCACTCCATTTTGAATTTCGTCCACGGATGTTCGGGGCCGTATTTACGCAATCTTGACGACATATTATCCTCCTTTCCGCTCTTGTATCCAATAAGACAACAAAAAGCTTTCAATAATATTTTGCACGGAAGTGCGGCATAATAATCTGTTAATTAATGCATTGATAAATCATGTTTCGCGGAAACTTTATAATAAAAAGAGGGTTTTGCGCCCTAGAACAATTTTAACAATAATAGTTTCAGTTATTATATATCTTCGGATAAATGTAAGTGTTCTTTACGCGTTTTGATTTATACAAATATAATATCCAAATAACGCCGCTGATCAATGGGCTGATCAAGGAAGCTGCTCCCAAATTCACGCCAAGGCTGGAAAAGTAGACAAGTACGAAAACATTAAACAAGAAACCCAATGATACCTGAATTACAAACAGATTTCTGAATAGTATGTTTCGCTTAAAGAGAAAGTAGAGTATTACAGCGGACAACAGTATAACTAATGTGATATCCATTACAATGCCAAAAATTATGATACCTTCAAAATTTGGATCTTGGCCTATTAGTTTTGTCAAGTCAAAGAAGTCCTTAGCGCCCAAAATAATAGAGATAATCCTTCCGATTATAACCAAAACCAGCCAACCGCCAATTCCGTTAAGAGAAGGGTCATAGTCATTGGGATAGTTGATTGCAGAATCATGTTCATATACCGTTTGTGGTGTCAATTCCATAATATTTTCCCTTTACTTTTATATCATAACAATACTATATAAATCCATGTTAATCAATACTATCCATAATACTTTATTTTGCAGGTGCATCTGGACGGTTGGTGATTATGTCACGGTAGTCTGTGAAGGATTGAATTATAATCGCTTTAGATTAAATTTTCACAAAGTTTTGGATTGATAAAGCTGTGATAACGCTGCAAAGCGGTATAATATAAGGAGAGAAAATGAGCATTGACGTTAATGAAAAGCGGTGCCCGCAAAACCACCGTTGCCCGGCGGTGGCCGTCTGCCCCGCGGGGGCGCTAAGGCAGCAAGGATACGCGGCGCCGGAGGTAGACGAGGATAAGTGCACAAGCTGCGCAAAGTGCGTGCGGCGCTGCCCAATGGGAGCGCTTTCGCTGAGTACGGGGATAACGAAATAGCTGTGAGGCTTTTTGCGTAAGGAGGTTTATATGTCAAAGAAGGTTTTGATAGTAGGGGGAGTCGCGGGCGGGGCGAGCTGCGC
>JAEYPS010000040.1 GCA_023410475.1 Bacillota bacterium
ATTATGTACTGAAAGACTATGATAATGTATTAAGTGTTTTTATTCATGCACCCAAAGATTTTTGTCTGGAACAGGCTGCCTTAAAGCACAGTATGAGTAAAAAAGATCTGGAAAAATTCATAGCAAAAACAGATAAAAGAAGAGCAGATTACTATAAGTATTATACAGGACGTGAATGGACCGATGCCAGAAATTATGACTTATGCCTAAACAGCTCCAAGCTTGGATTTGAACGTTGTGTGGAAGAAATCAAAGCATACATAAAGGTACGTTTCGGTGACGTTTTTTAGTATATGAAAAGCAATTCAATTTATTTTTCAGAGTATAAAGAAAAGCTATCCAATCATTTTGACTGGGTAGCTTTTATACATATCTTAAACTTTTTTGATTGGATGTCTTATGACAGTTTTCCATTTTTCTGGAGCAACCTTTTTTGTGTCAGACAGATAAATCTCATGGTGCAATCTATCTTTGTTTATATCATTTATATATCCATTATGTTCCAAGTTTTCATCCATCAAAACAACTGTTGCAGGCTCATCATCAAACGAACCATAGTGCATTATTTGAACACACATACCTTTATCAATGGTCATAAACTCTGCTGATGAGCAATCCAGTTTATTCTTTTTTGTAGCAGTTTCTATTGCCCAATTAAAATCCTTTTCTGTTATAAAATCAGGTAAGCGTATAACTGAAATCCAATTAAACTTATCTTTGTTTTTGTAATCAACGCCGTCTACATTTTCTTGCCACCAAAAACCCTCAAGAGGTGGTACAACATACTCAAAGAATCCCTCAATTTTGTAATCTGTCTTATAACTCATTTTCAAGATATATGCTACTGCATACAGAACGCTGATTGCTTGTTGATATGCTCCACCTTCTTCGTTAGGATTACCGTTTCCTCTTACTGCAATATAATTGGCTTTTGGAACATTTACAATCTCCGGTTTGTTCTTTGGCATATAAAATTCTTTATATTCTTTCTTAAAATCAAACGGCATGACAGAGTCTCCTTAATGGCAAGTCAAAGCAAATTTCATAATGTAGAATTATTCACGACTTTTACTCAGATACACAATTTCGAAAAGAAAGTTTACTTATTTGTATAAACGGAAAATACCGTATACCTTACCTAGAATCTGACAATTGTCCACAATGATTGGATCCATGTTATCATTTTCAGGCTGAAGACGAATATGTCCATTTTCCTTGTAAAAAGTCTTCACTGTAGCAGAATCATCAATCAAAGCAACAACCATATCTCCATTCTTGGCAGTATTACAACTTTGTACAAAGATCTGATCACCACTGAATATACCAGCGTTGATCATGGAGTCACCCTTCACCTTTAATACAAAAGATTCACCCGAAGGAACCACTTCAGCAGGAACAGGGAAGTAACTCTCAATATTTTCCTGAGCCAAAATAGGCTGGCCGGCAGCTACAGTGCCAACTACGGGAATACTAACCATTTCTGTACGTACCATTTGAAAACTGTCATCACAAATCTCTATGGCTCGGGGTTTGGTAGGATCTCTTTTTATGTAACCATTCTTCTCTAATGTTTCTAAGTGTGAATGAACAGAAGATGTGGACTTTAAATGAACTGCTTCACAGATTTCACGAACAGCAGGCGGATATCCTCTTTTTAAGATTTCTTCTTTAATATATTCTAAGATTTCCAACTGTTTATCAGTTATCTTTCCTTGACTCATTGGCTATCCCTCCTTGTAATTGATACCAAAAGTATAACATACCAGATTTTAAAAAGCAAACATATATTCTGAAAATATGTTCGAAAAATTTAATATTTGTATTGACATACGAAAGTATGTTCGATATAATACAAATAAGAACAAACGTTCTGAAACGATTATTTACGTATGATATATATGGGAGAATGAAGATGAATAGCTGTGTGTATGAATCTTTAGAAAGAAATGCATATAGAAGAAGAAGGAATAAAATCAGAAGAATGAGATTAATTCGCAGGAGATGCATTTTATTAGCTTTAACAATTGTACTTGTTTTAGTGCTTTCATTATCTTATCATGCTATATCGTCTGAAGCTAATACAGGAGAAGAAAACATATTTAAGTATTATACCAGCATAGAAGTAAAGTATGGGGACACACTGTGGTCCATAGCAGAAGATTATTTGGGAAGTGAGTATGCATCCGCTAAAGACTATATCCATGAAGTTATGGAAATCAATCATTTAAAGGATGAATTCGTTTCTGCAGGTCAGTATCTGGTGATTCCTTATTATTCTACAGAGTTTAAATAATAGATTATATATCTTATAAGATAAGTGTACCTAATGCTTAATTAGTTACAACGAGCTTATAATTATTCACTCCAAGCATAATCGATTTCATCCCATCAATCAGATTGGTTATCGCTTCGGAGCATTCACACAAAAAAGGAAACCTCAACTTTTCATTATGTTTTGGTTTCCTTTCCCCTGTTTTTATACACTTGTTGGGTATAAACCTTTTGTATTGAGCGTAAGTTTACGTACTGCGTGTCTATTATAATTCATACTCATATTGTGGCGATTGTCTGAAATTAAATCAAATAGTAAATCTTGTTTTTCGTAAGTATTTAAGTCCTTATACTTTTCTAACCAAATATAGAACATAATCCATAAGTCAAAATACTTTGTAGCTGGCCTATTTCTATCCTTTCCCAAGAATGAATAGATTTGCATTTATTTGTATTGCTATCGGATATGGTTGTGGGTTGTTTGGAGAACTCACAGAAAATTCAAATAAACTGTATGCTCTTTTAGCAATTATTTTACTTTGTGTAATACTTATATGCATTGGCTTTGGCATATCCATTTTGGTATCGAAGAAAGCATATAAAGATGATATGGTTCTTCAACAGATAAATTATCAAGGCTGTTGATAAACTGCTCATAAAAATCTGTCATATTCGCTCCTTCCAATACATGTTCGGAGACTTCCCTTCAGCCATATTCAAGATTTTTCAGTAGGGCTGATTTTTGTAATGCCATTGCTTGTTGCTGAACTCTAAAAACATCTGCTTGTTTTTCTGCTGCCTCTTGTAAAAGTATTTCTGCTATCGTGTGGATTCTACTCCGTTGCTGTTCAGTTTGGAAACTATTCCATCCGAATGATTCTTCCAAAATGTTCTAAACCATTTCTGGTTACCAAACCATTTACCACATATGCTTACATTTTTTGCATTTATATTGTTTTCCAATTTTTCCAGATGCAACACCAACCATTGCAACAGATACGGCTCTGTTTGCTGTTGAAATTTTCTCAATGTTTGTTGAATTGCATATAGGACATTTAATATCTGGTTTCCATGTGTTGGGGTATTTTTCTTGTTGTTCTCTTAATTTTTGTGCTTCCCGTTTCTTCTTTTGAATAATTCTATTTTGATATTCTGTAAAATCTCTTTGAGCTAATTCGTATGTTTTTTTACGATCACTATACTTATTAAATTCAACTCCCATAAACAATAGTGCTATAAAACCAAAAACGAAGAAACTCTTTATTTCTTCAAACCATACAGATGATAAAATTGCTATTATAAACATACTAATAGAAATAACAGGAAGAAATATGGGTTTCTTAGGCATTACAATATTTGAACGTTCTTGTTCTACTGTTTTCTTTACTTCTCTTTCTAATCTCTCTTTACGTGCTTTTTCTATTTCCTTGCTTCTTTTTTTAATTTTCAAGTTTTTCGTAATGTGCCTTTATTCCATAACCACAATTTGGACAACTTATTGCGCTGTCTGACACATTTTCTTTTCCACATTCTGGACACTTGACAAGTGCCATAATAATACCCCCTCATCGTGTAGTATAAATTACATTATATCAAAAAATAATGAGGTTGTTAATAACTTGTCATACTACATTCAGCTATTTTCGCTCTTTTATGACTGCTTCAATGACATCTATGTATTTCTGCGGAAGATTGAATGTTTTGTAAAGTTCCTCATATCGGTGTAGATGTGGTCAAATTTACCGGAAGGAGGGGCTGGGACGAATCGAACGCATTCATCACAAATAACTCCGGTAAGTTTTGAAATGTTCATCAGAATAAAAAATCTCATGATGGCTGGGCATTACATTTGTTCTCAACGATACATGTATTATGGCATTCTTTATCCATGATATACTTGGGTCAAAAAAGGTTGTATGCCTATTCCAGATAAAATCTGCTCCTGTTTGCCAGATGAAACTCTGTCTGGGAACATTCCTAGAATGCTTTCTAATGCTGACATTTTGTACCTCCTAAATATAAATATTTACTTACTATATCTGGAAGCATAAAAATAGGCACACCCGAATGAACGGATATGCCTTTTGGATTTATTGCGTATGCTTTTTATGCTATTCACTTTTTATACACGCAATTAGTAGATTTATACAGGATTTTTGGTGGCAACACTTATCTTATAAGATAATAGATTATTTGTTTCTAGTTATATAAACAAACTATATATGAATATGTTTCATTGATTTTAAAAAGTACATATATTTATATATTAAGGAACGTAGTATAAGAAACAGAGAAAGCTTACTGAACATTGCCCAAGAGGTTGTAGATTATCTGGGCGTATATAGTAGTTATACATTTCCAACAGTAAATTACGATGACAAATACCAAGTATGGATTAATCGATTATCACTGGTAATCAGATTATAACGTCAAACGAACAAGCTTTAATTATTGGTGTGTACTTTTTTATTTAATAAATATTGTTTAGATATTAGATTTATGTTATAATTTGGTAAATATTTACGAAGAGAGGTATTATCATGTTAATTATTACATGTGGGAGAATGCGCTAATAAAATGTAGTACACAGTTTAGGGCGATAAGCCTTTTTTGTTGTACCCAAATTTATTAGACTTTGTTCTCCCGCATAAATAGCATGATGATACCTTAATTTATGAGAAAATTATTCTCATAACATTTTAAGGTGTTTATTTGCTGCGGGTGTACCGCAGCTTTTTTTATGGCTTAAAGCTGTGTGAAATAACTTAAAATGATTGTGAGGATTTTACATGAAGAAATCATGGATCTATTTCTTTAAAGAATTAATACTAGTTAATAAACGAATTTTTTTTGGTAGCTCATTTTTGATACTTGTTTTATCAATTGTTACCATCATAAAAGCAAAAGTAATAGAGAATTTAATTGATGCAACAACAGAATTTCGATGGGATCATATGATAAAACAGCTTTTTTTTCTAATAGTAATTGTTGTAGTTAGTATTGTCATTAATCATTGGAAAATAAAATTGTCTACCAATTTTGGTGCGTCGTGCAGTTACTATATGAAAAGCAGTATCAGTTATAAGATTTTACATAGTAAATATGAAGATATTAGTGAAGAAAGCAGTGGGGATGTTTTAAAAACAATTAATAATGATGTAGAAACAGCAAGTAACTTTTTGAGTAACGATATGATCAATCTTTTATCCCAGTTTGTCCTGTTTATTGTAGTATTAATTTATCTTTTTATTAAAAGTCCCATTATTGGACTTATCACTTTTGCCTATTCCCCCATCGGGATGTACCTAACATATCAGATAAATAAACGAATGTCAGTTTATTATCCTAAAATTGCAGAGGCAGAAGGTAAATCAACAGGAGCATTAGAACAAATTTTTTCCCAAATTGCGGTAGTAAAGGTTTTTAAGATGAGTGAACTCAGATTGAGTAAAGTAAAAGAACAGTATATGAATATTCAAAAATTTGGTTTTGCTATTTCAAAATATGATGGTATGATGCAAACCGCTGCTTCCATGGTATATGCTGTACCTCATATTGTATTTTACATTTTTGCAAGCTGGCTGATACTTCATAATCATCTTACATTAGGCGTCATGGTGTCTATCGATCAATTATTAGATTATGTGTTAGGACCAATGGTATGGTTTCCATTTATATTGGATGGCTTGAATCGTACGAAAGCCTCCATATCAAGAATACAAGATTTTGGTGAACGATTAACACTTGAAGAAGTAAGCCAGACTGATTTGATGGAAGGTTCAGAAGTATCTGTTGAATTAGAGAAAGTCTCTTTTGCTTTTGGAGATAAAAAGATTTTCAATAACTTTAATCTGAATGTCAATAAGAATGGTATTACGGTTATTTCG
>JAEYPS010000005.1 GCA_023410475.1 Bacillota bacterium
ATGGTAAAATAAAAGAAACGCCGGAGAATACCATGTTAGAAGAACAAAACAGTCATCAAGCCGAAGTGGAACTAGTCATGATTGATGAACTGGTTCCTCAAGATCACCTGCTCAGAAGGATAGAAAAGTATATAGATTTCAGTTTCATTAATGAAATATGCCGGGAGTATTACTGTCCGGATAATGGACGCCCAGCTGTAGAGCCCGTTATACTATTTAAGATGCTGTTCATTGGATACCTTTTTGGGATACGCTCAGAACGGCGTTTAGTTGAAGAAGTGAAAGTCAATATCGCGTATAGATGGTTTTTGAATTACAAGCTGACGGATAAGATACCGGACGCGAGCGTTATATGGCAGAACCGGCGCAGACGGTATAAAGGTACGGATATTCCACAAAAGATATTCGATAATATCGTATGGCAGGCCATAGATAAGGGGCTGGTTGAGGGAAAGACACTATACTCTGATTCAACGCATTTGAAAGCCAATGCTAATAAAAGTAAGTATACCAAAGCGTATGTTACTCAAAGTACTAAAGGATATATGGAGGAATTGGACAAGGCTATCGAGGAAGACCGGAAAGGCCATGAGAAGAAGCCTCTAAAGAACAAGGATGATGACAACAGTAATCCTCCGGCTATGAAGGAGATAAAGCAATCCACTACCGACCCGCAGAGCGGTTTCATGCACCGGGACGGCAAACCCAAGGGATTTTTCTATCTTGACCATCGAACGGTGGACAGTAAAGCAAATATCATTACGGATGTATTTGTTACGCCAGGAAACGTCAACGATGTTGATCCGTACATTGAACGGCTCAAAACCCAGATTTCAAAGTTTGGGTTTGAGACAGAATACGTCGGTCTGGATGCAGGTTACAACACAAACATTATCAGCCGCGACCTTTCTAAAATGGGAATACTAGCTGCTATGGGTTATCGTCGGGGCTGCCAGCAGAAGGGTAAGTATAGCAAACACAAGTTCAGATATCTTCCGGAATGGGATGTATATATCTGTCCTGAGCGATGTTATCTACGCTACCGGACAACAACAGGCATAGGTTATCGTGAATATATATCGGATGAAAATCATTGCGGTTGTTGTGCAAGGCGGGAAGAGTGTCTTGCAGAAAAACAAAAATTTAAAGTGCTGCGCCGCCATGTTTGGGAAGGTTACAGGGACGAGATGTACGAATTCACACACACGGAGCAAGGTAAGAAGATATATGCCCGAAGAAAAGAAACAATAGAACGAAGCTTCGCAGATTCCAAAGAGCTTCATGGGCTTCGTTACTGTCGAATGCGCGGACTTGCAAAGGTTTCAGAACAATGCCTGCTGACCGCGGCAGTACAAAACATGAAGAAGATAGCCCTGACACTGGGCGGGCAGTTCTTATCTCAGTTTCTGTTTCTCATTCGTGGTTTTATTCAAGTGCAAGCCTGTTCTTACTAAAATTAACACCCCGTCTTCTCCTGAAAACGGGGTGTTTGTCATTAACCTGGCCGCCGAAGAGATTCGGCGGTTTTTCTGTCCATTGTTTTTGATATTAAATGAAAAAGAACGGCGTATCCGTTCTTTCAGCATAATCTTTGCTTACAGCGCGCCGTCCCATGTGCTGATGTTCGTCTTTGTCATCTCGTCCTGGTTGAACCAGCGTGCGGTTACCGTCTTCGATTCCGTGTAGAACCTCAGTCCGTCCTTTCCGAGCGTGTGCAGGTCGCCAAGGAACGAGTCTTTATGTCCGCAGAACGGGAATATGCCGGACGGAACCGGTATGCCTACGTTTATGCCTACCATGCCCCCGTGCGTGCGCTTCGCGAACTCACGCGCGTAATAGCCGTTTTGCGTAAATATGACCGAACCGTTCGCGAACGGACTGTCGTTCATGAGCGCAAGCCCTTCCTCAAAATCGCGTACGCGCTTTATGCAAAGCACAGGCCCGAATATCTCTTCGCGGCCCACCGACATTTCGGGCGTAACGCGGTCGAATATAGTGTGCCCGAGATAAAACCCGTTTTCATATCCGGGCACTGTGACGTTCCTGCCGTCGAGCACCAGCTCAGCGCCCTCAGAGACGCCCTTGTTTATCCAGTCGATAACGAATTTTCTGTGGTCAGCCGAAACGACGGGGCCGAGATCGGTCGTCTTGTCGTATGCCGGGCCTATCTTTTTGTCCTTTATCTGCTTTAGCAGCTCGGCCACCAGCTTGTCGGCTATGCTTTGCTGCACAACGATGGCGGGCAGCGCCATGCAGCGCTCACCCGCGCAGCCGAAGGAGGAATTGAGTATCCCCGCCGCGGTGCGCTCTATAGGCGCGTCTTCGAGCACAAGCGCGTGGTTTTTGGCTTCGCACAGGCATTGTACGCGTTTGCCGTGCTCCGAAGCCACCCTGTATATGTGTTTGCCTATAGACGTAGAGCCGACGAACGTCACGCCCTTAACGTCGGGGTGCGTAAGGAAAAGCTCAGCCTCCCTGCGCGAACACGTGACTATATTGACGACGCCGTCGGGCAGCCCCGCTTCCTTGAGCAGCTCTACGAGACGCAGTGACGTCATCGGCGTCATGCTCGCCGCCTTTATGACAAGAGTGTTGCCCGTCGCGATACACATAGGCATCATCCATCCCATAGGTATCATCGCGGGAAAATTGAAGGGCGCTATGCCCGCAAACACGCCGAGGGGCTCGCGGTACAGAGTGGAGTCAAAGCCCGGAGTGACGTTCATCAGGCTCTCCCCCATCATCAGCGACGGCGCTGCGCACGCCGCCTCGACGGGCTCCTTTACCTTCAGTATGTCGCCTATAGCTTCGTCCCAGTTCTTGCCGTTTTCGCGGCAGAGTATGTACGCAAGCTCATCCATATGCTCTACAAGCAGCTCGCGAAAGCGGTAAAGCACCTCGACGCGCTTCGCGCACGGAGTGTCCGACCACCCGGGAAACGCCGCTTTTGCCGCCATGATGGACGCTTTGACCTCTTCCTGCGTACAGCAGGGCGTTTTCGCTATGACTTCGCCTGTGCTCGGGTCGTATATATCCATATATTTATCCGTTTGGCTGTCTGCAAATCTTCCGTTTATGAACGGCTTTAATTTTGTAATCTGCATTCTCATTGCTCCTTTAAGACATATCTTGTTTACGCCTTAGTTCATTATTTTGCTGTCTCACATACCATATGGAGTGCTTCACTAATCAGGATAGGCGCATACCTCCGGTAATCAGTATAAACTCTATGCACGCCTGTATCAGCCGCCATAGCACGGGGTTCACCTCGTCCGTATCACAGACTGCATACTCTTGCGCCCGGGTTATCCTTGTATACCCAGAACGTTGAGAGTCGTTATCCTGCCGCAGCGGCAATGTATACATTAAGCTTTTTCATTACACCGTTTCCCCCCGCTTTTCGTCGAGATACTTCTTTCTGCGGTCTTCTATATACGCGGGTATGGGCACGTCCCACCACCCGTACGCGTCGCCGCCGGAATCCGGGTATTCGCGGCATACGTCGACATGTATCAGCACCGGTTTGTTTAAGCCAAACGCTTGCTTGACTGCCTCTTTTACTTCGCCGGGCTGTGAAATACGCAGCGAGTCTACCCCGAACGAAGCCGCGGCCTTAGCGAAGTCGGGTGTATACGGCTCGCCTCTATGCAAGAAGTCGTTTCCGAACACATAGTCGTGGCCGAGCATTCCCTCCTGAAGGTCTTTTATAGCCATCCATCCGCTGTTGTTTGCCACAAGCACGACGACAGGTATCTCGTATCTCGCTAATACCGAAAGTTCCTGCATAGTCATCATGAAATCGCCGTCTCCCAGCAGCGCCAGCACCGGCCTTGAGGGCTCGGCAAGCTTTGCTCCTATAGCAGCGGGCATCGCCCAGCCCATCGTTGAAAAGCCTCCGGTGGTAAGATGCCTCTGTCCTTTTTTGAATATGAACTCCTGGAACAGCTGTGCCTGCGTGTTGCCCGACGACGAGGATATGATGACGTTGTCCGGCACGCTTTCCTGAAGCTCGCCTATTAGCTGGGATATCGTTATTTCATCCCGAACCACAGAGCGTTTTTTTTCTATAGCCGCAAACCATTCCTCTTTGTCGCTTATCAGCTCGTTTACATATGCGCTCTCCATATACGACGGTTTATCCGTGACGTCTTGCTCGTACTGCGCTATAAGCTGATCTATAACGGTTCCCGCGTCGCCTATTATGCCCACGCTCGCCGGATAGTTCTTTCCTATCTCAGCCGGGTCTATGTCGACATGGATAAGCTTTGCCTTTTTAAAGCTGAACCCGACGCCCTCCTTATAAGAGCAGGTATTCTCATCGGCAAACCGCGTGCCCAGCGCGAGTACAACATCGGCGCCCGACGTATACTTTAGCCCAACGGGCGTCCCTTTCGAGCCGGTGTGGAACGCGTTGAGGGGATGATCCTCGGGAAATACGCTTTTGCTCGCCATGTTCGTAACCACCGCGGCTCCCCAAAGCTCTGCAAGCCTTATCAGCTTATCCTGAAGATTGCCGGTGAGCGTCGCGCCTCCGGACAGTATTACAGGCCTTTTCGCCCCGCTCATCACCCTTACGGCCTGCACTATAAGAGCGGCGTCGCCCGCGGGCTTGCCTGCCGCGCGATGAAGACCGGGCACTGGCAGCTCCGCGTCTATTTCGTCCGCCTGTATGTCCATGGGCAGCGTCAATACCACAGGCCCCCTGCGTCCGGTCAGCATCTGGTTGAAGCTTCTTTGCATCAGCCTTGGCAGCTGGGCTGCGGATTCAACCCGCCACGCTCGTTTTGCCAGCGGCTCAAGAGACCTAACTATGTTGCTATCCTGATAGCGTTCAATCTCCTGCAGCACTCCGACGCCCTTCATGTGCACGTGCGTATCGCCTGATACCTGAAACACCGCCGAGGAATCGACATACGCCGTCGCCAGGCCTATAGCGGTATTCAGCGTACCGGGACCTATCGATGTAAAAACGCAAAGAGGCTCGCCCTTGATGCGAAAATAACCGTCCGCAATATGCACGGCCGACTGTTCGTGCATCACCTGAATATATTTCATTTTTCCGGCGTTTACCGATTCGCGAAGTGCGTCAAAAAAACCCAGTATGCCGTGTCCGGGAATGCCCAGAGCATAAGGCACGCCCTCGCTTTCAAGGTATTTGATGATAGTTTGACCGCCCGTAAGTTTCATATCTGTCATCCCCATATTTCTTATTTTGAATATATTTTGAACTGGCTTGGAAGGTTGTTCTGTAATAACTAGCAATAAGGGCAGTATAACGTACGTTTTAAGCTGATTCAATGCATTATAGTATATTCGGTTGCATAATAAACAACACATTTGATTTTTATCATATGCAACTTAAGTCATATGCAGAATCACTTCTGGGGCTGTCAGAGAATAAGCCCGAGATGTTAAAAGAGGGCTTTGAGCCCTCTTTATTGTGCTGAACTATAACAATTGTATTCATGCCACTCGCTGTGCAGGAAGCCTCCGCTTTCAGTTATGGCCTGCTCGTATGGTATGCCTCCGCCAGCCTTGAGAATGGCGCTCAGGTAAGAGATCCTTTTGTCTGCCTGCCTCTCAATCTCGTCCGCTCCGCTCAGCGGCCTGCCGTGGGCGGGTAAAAATGTATACAAGCTGTAGTATGACTTAAGCGTTTTTAGAGACTCGACATGCCGCTCTATCTCTCCCGGTTCGACGCCGGGCAGTATAGGCTCTCCGTTGTCGGAAAACATGATCTCATCCGCTATATGCAGATACACTCCGTCTATCAGCGTTAGCATCGTACACGCGGAATGCCCGGGAAATGGTATCAGGCGTATACTGTGTTTCCCGAATTCCATAGAAACGGCATCTTCAATTGCCACAGTGGGCGTGTAGTATGGATGTTCGTTTTCGTCCGTCCATAAGCCGAGCGTTACCTTATTTTGAGCGCTTCCGTAAACTGTCGCTTTCGGCAGTGCCTTGAGCCCTTCCATGTGATCGTCATGAAAGTGCGAAATAATCACCGCCTCAAGCCCAAGACTGCACCGCTTTAAATCTTTCGCTATCAGCGCCCCCTCGTGCTCCCATCCGGCGTCTATCAGCAGCGCTTTTGCGCCCGAAACAACGGCGTATATGCTGTTTGAGAAATGTCGCTCCGGCAGCGGGTCGAACGAATACCTTACTATTCCCGGAGCGACCGATTCCTTTCGCATGTACTTCCTCCCAAGGTTTGTTTTTACTCTAGGGCAGACAATCCGTTTGGTTTACGCTATAGGCTTCGCGTTTGCAAGCAGGTATTTTTCAGCCTCTGCGTTCCAAAGGTTGTTCGTCTTGGCGACGAGTCTCGCGAGCTCGGCGAACAGCGGGTCCGTCTCGCCCTTCTTTGCAAAGTCGTCTATCGCCGTAAGCTCGAGCGATATCTGCGTATAGATAAGCTTCTTTCCTCCGGGTATCTTCGGGAGGTTGAGCGTCGCCTCTATTGCGCTGTCCAGCCCGCCTATATGCGTGACCATAGTGGTCGGGTTCAACAGCCCTTTAGACATCAGGTCGAGCGATTCGCGCATGTCGTCTATGTTGCCGCCGCTTGTACCCACGATGTGTGTATACGAATAATGCACGTTGTAGAAATTGAACTCCGCCTTAAAGTTTGGATCCGCGGGCCCTGCGAAAAAGTTGAGGCATCCGTCCTTGGTGAGTATCGCGTCTCCCTGCTCTATCACCGGCCTCACCGGTGCCATAACGAACACGTCGTCGTATCCTTTACCTCCGGTCAGAGCCATTAGGCTCTCCACCGCGTTTATGTCCCTTGTGTTGAGATATATTAGCTTTATGCCTTTTCTCGCCGCGTCTTCGGACGTAAACAGCTCGGACGCGCGCTTGAGCCTCGCTTCGTCAACGTCCGTGACTACGAGCAGCGACGGGTTAATATCCGGGTTGTTTATGGCGTAGTCTATGGCGCCGAGCCCCATCGGGCCCGCTCCCGCGAGTATAGCCATATTCCCGCCCTTCTTTATGCCCATGATATGCACGTAAGAGCCCTGCTTCGTATGATACATCGCGTGGTATGTGCCTACTATGCATGACATCGGCTCGGCGAGCGAGCCGGGGAAAAACACATCCGAGTCGAACTTTATAAGGCAGTCCATCTCCATTATCTCGGGAGGTATTATGACATACGTCGCGTCGCCGCCGCAGTACGGATACGAATAACCGGGAGCGTCCTGCGAATCGTTTTTGTTGTGCGCGGGCTGTATGGAAAACCTGTCGCCCGGCTTGAACTTGTCTTTCCACTTTTGCCCTACCTCGATGATCTCGCCGGAGAATTCGTGCCCTAGTATCGTGGGGTTCTCGGCAACGTCGTCGGGGATGCGCTTGTGATCCGTTCCCTGCATAGCCGCCTTGTATGACGACATGCAAAGCGAGTCGGAGACTACTTTTGCGAGTATCTCGTCGTCTTTTATCGGCGGCAGCTCAAAGCTCTCGAGCCTCAGATCCTTCTTTCCGTAAATCCTTACAGCTGTTGTTTTCATTTCATCTCCTCCTGATTATCTCCCAATCCGATTCTGCTGTATGTTTTTATCCTCTCGCTAATCACGGCGGCGCTGAGCGGCTCGGCCGCGAATATACCTTTGTTAATATCCCGCGCGGCGATCTTTTCATGGCCGACCAGCGCCCACGTTGAGTCTATGAGATGCGCGAACTCGTCGTCCTTTAGCTCTTGGCAAACGAACGACTGCCTCGGCTGATTGATGTCCTCGCCGCTTATCTGCATGAAGCCGTACCTGCCGCAAAGCGCCATTACTCTTTTCAGCTGCTGTTTCGTGTTCCTCGACGGCATGAACGCGATTGCCTGAAAGCCTATTTTCCTGCACTCTTCGAACACATCCTCAAGATAGTCGTCCTCAAACTTCTGAGCTTTCTTGTCGCCCGTCGGCGAAGCGCCTACGTCGCCGAGATAGCAGTATGTAGGTATCGCCCCAAGCTGCTTTATGAATTCGACCGTACCGGCGATCTGGGGCGTTTCGCGTGTATCGGCGTCGATGTATATGTTTGAGACGAAACTTCCCTTCAGTATGTTCAGCAGATCGTATTCATACGCTTCGTTTCCGGCGTCCGCAAGAAACTCTTTTTGTTTTTCGCTGAGAGGTATGCGAAGGCTGTCCGACACGAAACTTGCGACCGCGGGCCCCTTCCCCAGCTTTTGCGTGATCTTCATTGATAGCGCGTACAGCATGTGCCGTTCCGTCACTTCTCCGCCGAAAGCGGCGTATGAGAGAGGCAGAACCTCGCTGTCGTAATCGATGACAATGCCGTGAGGTTTTGTCAGTTCATTAAGTTTCTCCGTCATCGCCCTGTTGCGCTTTGCGCGCGCGCTTCTTATCGGTGCCAGAAAAGCGTCCGCTTTTTCTATCTGGGTATACGGCAGCCCGTGGGCGCATATATACGCGCTAGATATCTGATCCGGGTTGTTTATCCTCTTTCCTTTGAGGCTTGTCGCGCTCCAGTCGGTGCGTATCTCAAAGCCGCATGTAGTAGCTATGCCGAGTATCTTGCCGGCCTCTATGAACTCTTCCGAGCCGTTCACGGCGTCGTGGTCTATTATGCCGACAGTACTTAGCCCGCTCATAAACGCCATCCACACCGCCATGGAGGGCGAGTACGGCGAAAATGAGTATTTTGTATGCACGTGGTTGTTCGTGCAGCCCTGCTGAACGGGGGAATCTATATCGCCTGTGTCCAGAAGCTTTTTTAGCCCTCTCAGCGCCTCGAGGCGCAGCTCTTTCGTGCCGGCGTTCAGCCGCTCTATAAGTATGTTTTTATCCATAGCCGTCAGTCCATCTGCTGCCCGCCGGTCACATTGACCGCCTGGCCTGTCATGTAGGAAGCTTCGTCGCTCGCTAGGAACACGAGAACGTTAGCGACGTCGTCATAGCTGCAGCCGCGCCCGAGCGGCACCTGGTCTATGTATTTCTGCCTTACCTCTTCTTCCGATATGCCTTGATTTTTCGCGTACTGCTTGAACAGGCTGTTGACCCACAGCGGCGAATCGAGAAGATTTCCCGGGCATATAGCGTTTACGCGCAGTTTGTACTGCGCGAGCTCGAGCGCCAGGCTCTGAACGAGGCCTATGCCCCCGAACTTCGACGCCGCGTACGCCGAGTTTTTGAACGAGCCCTTTTTGCCCGACTTTGAGTTAATCTGTATTATTGAGCCGCCTTTTTCCTTCATATAAGGAACGGCGGCTTTCGCGACATTGTAGAACCCGCAAAGGTTCACGTCAATTACCTTCTTCCATTTGTCCGAATCAAACTCCTCAATAGCGCCCGAAAGCAGTATCGCGGCATTGGACACGAGTATATCGAGCCCGCCGAGATGACGCACAGCGCCCTTTATGCACGCTTCGCAAGACGCGTAATCTGTAACGTCGAGCTGAAACGCCGCCCCGCCCCTTAGCTGAGCCGCGGTTTGATTTGCGCCTTCGAGATTGACATCGCCTATGGCCACCATGGCGCCTTCGTCCGACATCCTCTGCGCGAGCGCCTGCCCAAGCCCCTGAGCCGCGCCCGTTATCACAACTTTTTTACCCGTTAATCGCTGCATTATTTATTCCTTTCTTTGATATAAAATAAAAAGATATTTAAAAAGCACTATCCAAACAAAAACAAATAAACATTTTTGTCGGGCATGTGGCTTTATGTGGAACTTTGTTGCTATGCGCCCGCTTCATGCTTACATGTTAGATTAAAACTATGCGTTTGTCAATGAAAAACAGGTCAAAACCGTGTTAAACGGCCTTGCTGATACGGGTGATTTTGGCTTTTATAGCTCTTATATGCTCGGGGGTCGTGCCGCAGCAGCCGCCGATGATGTTCGCGCCGCAGTTTACTAGCCTTGACGCGAATGTCGCCATAGTCTCAGGAGTCTCGGGATATACGTCGACGCCGTCGATATTGCTCGGCAACCCTGCGTTAGCCTGCACAAGTATGGGCTTGTCGGGAAACGCGGCTCGCAGTTCCTCCACAATGCCTGTCATATCTTCAATACCGTTGCCGCAGTTGGCGCCTATGATGTCCGCACCCGCTTCCAAAACGGCAGCCGCGGCCTCGGCGGGCGACACACCCATCATTGTCCTGTAGCCGCCTTTGGCATTCTTCGAGAACGTAAACGTGCAAATGACTTCGAGCGGCGTGCTGTCTTTGGCCGCCTTAACGGCTATAGCCGCCTCGTCCTTGTCCATCATAGTCTCTATGCATACGGCGTCCGCGCCTCCGCTGCAGAGCGCTCTGCACTGCCCGCTGAATGATTCGTAAAGCTCCTGCGGGGTTACATCGCCCATAATAAGCATCTTTCCAGTGGGGCCTACCGATGCTATGACGTGCCTGTACTCGCCCGCGGCCTTGCGCGACGCCCTCGCGGCTGCCTCATTTATCTCAAACGCCCGGCCATCGAGCCCGTACAAAGCGAGCTTTATGCTAGAGCCTCCGAAGCTGTTCGTCTCTACCATATCTGCGCCGGCGTCTATGTAGCTCTTCGCGATATCAAAGACGTCGTCGAACCTTTCTATATTCCACGCCTCGGGGCATTCTGTGCTTTTGAGCCCTTTCTTATACAGAAACGTCCCCCACGCGCCGTCGGAGACAAGTATTTTGCCGGATTTGATCTTATCAACTATCTTATCCATGAGAGCTCCTTACGAATAAATCTGTAATGACAGTATAACATATGATGTTTTGTTTACCTAATAAAAATGGCAGCCTTAGTATAAACCGCCGATCTATATTGCTCAGCTGCCGAACGTCTCTCTGACTTCCTTCAGGTGGCCGCGTATAGTTATCCGGCTATCACTATGCCGTCAAACAGATCTTCAGCTTTATACTGCATTACCTTCCAATAGTCAAAAACCTTGCTGTCTTCACACTTGAGCCAGCCCTGCTTGCCGTCGGAGGCTTTAAGTTTGAACCATTTTTTGCCGTAGACCTTGACAATCGTAAGCTTCTCCCCCGCCTGAGGAATGAACGCTACTGCCTCATCGGAATATTCCCTTGGCCTTGAGCCGTACCCTCCGCTGTCGCTTGCGTAATCCCAGATTACCGCATATGAGGAGTCAAAGTATTTATTGTCTATTTTTTTAAGCAAAAGCATATAGTGTTTGAGCGTGAGCGGCTCCTGTTTATAAAGCACGGGCGCTGCATAGAGGTCTTCTTTGAGCTTCCTGGCCGCTACGTCAGGCTTATAATGCCCTGTGTACCAGACGTCAGAGAAGTTCTGCGTGCGCGTGAGGCACATGACCATGCCGCGGGCGTCAAAGTGTTTCGCCGGGTCAAACGTGTTTCGCCAAGCGCCGTCGAATTTCACGTCCATAAGACCGCCCATCTTTTTTAGTTCTGTCCCGTTCCACCAGTAAAGATACGTGAAAGGAAATTCAGTATCGGCAAGCTCGCTGCTGTATTTGTCGGTGAACGCAAGCTCGAGTATATTATCCGAGACGTCTATATCTGTCACCGCGAACAGCTGCGCCTGTCCGTCAAGATCGATAGTAAACGTTTCGCCGTTTATCTGGAGCTCAGAAGATTTTTTTCCGGCCGTAAACTTCAGCTGCTCGCAAGTTCCGTCCATGTTAAGGTCTGCGAGAGCTGTGTGCTGATAGATGTCGAACGGCATGTCTCCGCTTCCCGCGTGGTCGGGCTCCTCTCCATAGGGGGTTTGCTCAGTCGACGGTGACGGAGAGGGCTCAGCAGTCGGCGCGGGCGTTTGCGTCGTCTGCGCCGTGGGCGGCACAGATGCTTCAGCGGTCGGAGTCTCGGTCGGGGGGGCTTCAGGTATTGAGCAGGCAGGCAGGCAAATAAGTGTGATTAACATGAGAATGACAACAAAGGATCTTTTCATATACTTCTCCTTTTTAGTGTGTATACTTGCTGCCATTTTATTTTAAATTAAGGTATATTATATCTAACTCAAGGCCGTTCAATAAAAATACGAAAATTAAAAAACGCGGAACAAAATGTAAACTTGACGGCGCATGTTGAGTTTTTATGCCCGATATGTTAAGATTTACATGTACAAGCTTTACATGTAGAGGTTATGAGGTGATAATGAAGGCTGCCGTTTTTGTCTTAATATCATTGCTGCTGCTTTTGCCGGCTTGCAGTGCGGGTACCGCAAAGCCTCATCCTTCGCTCGGGGCGGTTTCGACAGATGTTCCTTTGGCGTCGGCGGAGCCGACACCTACGCCTGAGCCGGAATACCATATAGGAACGGTTATCGCGCTTGAGGACAGCGAATTCGCGTATGTGCGTAAGGAAGGCACGCTCAAATCTGACATCATAGGCGCCGCGGCAATGGGCGTTGAGCTCGCGCTCACCGGGCATACCGAAGAATGGTACCGTGTGATACACGGTGACAGGGCCGGCTTTATAGAAAAGCGCTACATTGAGATGAAACCCGGCAAGGAGCCTCTACCGCGCCACGATATTTATTTTATTATTCCAGAAAAAAAGCAGTCAGGGTTTAATGAGACGAAGTTCGACAACATGCTTAAGATCGAAAACGTAACGTACACCCGCAGCGGCAAGGCAAGGCAGAGCATAGATATATATACGAAGAGCGGAACGCTGCTTGCAAAGGACGCGACGCTTGAAATTACGGAAGGCGTTATATCTGCCCCGCCTATAGTCCAGTCTGAGGTTACATCGGCTCCCGCTGCCGCTCACGCGCCGGTTAAGATAGTTATAAAGAACGGCCAGGTTACCGCATCCGAAGGTATAACTCTCGAACAGACAGAAGAGTTTGACGCCGCGAGCGATATGGGAAAGGTTGCCGCCAAGGACAATACCGTTATAGAATTTGATGGCATGTTCATAACGGGCGCGACCGTTAAGGTAACGAGAGGTACGATATACGGCGAGGACGGCGAGGTGGAAATAAGGCCCGAAGCTTATCTTACGCCAAAGAAGCTAAAAAACAATCTGGTGGACGTGGCGCTTTATACTAAAGAAATTGAGATAGATGTACTATTCGCCAAGGACGGCAATCTTTTAGGAGACAGGATCTACGACTATGAGGTATGCCTTTTGCAAAAGGGTACTCTTGATAAGCTTCTCAAAGCAGCTAAAAAGTTTAAAGAAGACGGGTATAAGATAGTAATATTTGACGCTTACCGCCCCTACAGCGTTACGGTGAAGCTGTACGAGAAATACCGCAATAAATATGTGGCGCCGCTTCGTCCCGGCTCAAACCACAACAAGGGGGCCGCTATAGATATGTCGCTGCTCGATGAGAACGGAGTGCCGATAGAGATGCCCTCCCCCATACACACGCTCAATTCTACGTCCAACAGGAACAGCAAAAAGATGAGCGCAGCCGCGAGGGCGAATATGAACTATATGACAAAAATCATGAAAAGCTGCGGCTTTCGTACCATAGAGACCGAGTGGTGGCATTTCGTCGACGTCGACAGCAATCAGTACCTGCGCACAGATTACGATCTTAATTCTGTGCTGAGGGTTATATACGATTAATACACAGAGGAATGTTATATGAAAAAAGTTTTGTTTTTAGTATTGGCCGCGGCAATGATGCTCGCGTCATGCAACTCGGTGCCTGCAGATGTTCAAGACCCTACGCATACGCCTGAGTCTTTACCCAGCCCGACTCAAACGGCTGCCGCGCCGACGCCGACGCCAACCCCCGAGCCCACCGAAACACCGACTCCGGAGCCGACGCCCGAGCCTACACCCACGCCGTGCGTCAAGCTTTCCGACCCCGGCTCGGAGCTTTCCGTACGCAAAGGCCCTGGCACGAACACCCAAAAGCTGGGCGCGCTGAAAGACGGCGATCCGGTAACAATTATAGAGCAGGGCGACGTTTGGCATAAGATATCGTACAACGACGGCGAAGCGTATGTGTTCGCGGCGTATATCACAAACGTGCCCATTCATTACGCTTACGTTCCCGCGCTCAAGACGACTATCAAGGGCAAGACGTATATAAGCGATATGGTAGACATACGCTCCGTTATACCGGATATAAAGATTTTTCTGACATGGGCTTCGCAGGACAATGTGCTCAACAAGGTGCTCTACCCCGCCGGAGCGTGCCTGCTGCAGAAAAGCACAGCCGAGAAGCTGAAAAAGGCCAACGAGATATTCAAGAAGGACGGCTACAGAATAAGGCTTTACGACGGCTATCGGCCGTACTCCGTTTCAAAGTATCTTTACAAACATGTCAAGGATAAAAGATTTGTCGCCAACACAAGCAGCTCGTATTCTACACACAACAGAGGCGCCGCGGTGGACATAACGCTTGAGAAAATAAAAACCGGCGAGCAAATACCTATGTATTCTCTTATGCATACGTTCAATATATCTTCGATGCGCGAGCTTCCCGATATAAGGGCGTTTGAGAATGGCAGCCCTGATTATAACGCCATACTTAAAAAATACCCTGATATATTAAAATACCCTAGGAGGACACGTGAGGCGAAGCGAAACGTTGACTATATGACAAAGGTAATGAGAAAATGCGGCTTTACGACGATATCAACGGAGTGGTGGCATTATAACGACAAGGACAAAAACAAGTTTATGGTTGTTGACTATAACCTAGCCGAGGATGTGCAGTGGATACCGGCGGAAGAGTATGAGGCCTTTATGGCAGCTAAAGCCGCGGAAGGCCCTCTCACCAAGCTGCCGGGCTACGTCGTATATCCCAAGGGGAACAAAACCACTTCTAAAGATTCAGGCTGACGTATCCAGCTTCGTCAATTAGATAACGCCCGCTGTGTGAAACGATGACCTGCACACTATATTCGCCCGGCGGCAGCGTTCCCTTGTATAATATCATACTGAACGCGGCGTTGCTCTTATCAGCGTACTCTTCAAAATATCCCTCTTCGAGTATCGGGAAAGGCTCGAACGTATAGTATTGCCCGCCCATGCTTAGCCGGACGTAATAATCATAGTTTTCACCGGCGCTGTAGCCGGGCGGCAGCGCTATACCCGTCAGCTTTACATAGTCTTTTGTGTCCTTTATATCAAGCGTGATCTCAATATCAGCAGGAACCGGCTCATCCGTTAGTTCGGCCTCGAGCGCTTGCATCAGCGGGGCTTTTTTGAGCATATTCGGAATGTTGCGTTCCGCTATCTCCATTATCACAACATCGGCGCCTTCATCCATCAGCCTGTAGTCGTACGGCACAGCACGCGAATACGTCACTGACGCAAACTCGTTTGACAAAATAGGTATCAAAGCGTTCGCGAAAGAGTCGCGGAACATAAGCAGGCGAAGTTTGCCGTATTCGCTCTTTGTTTGTATCGTAATATCCTCAAGCGATTTCATCGGCCGTTTTGTTGTAAATTCCTTTTCTATTGCGTAATCGGCCTGCTCGTCGAGCATGCCCGCCGCCGGATACAGCATCGCGGACAGGTCTCCTTCCCACGTTCTTTCAACGACGGGCAGGGCGCCTTTGTGTGAGTCGAACTCAAACTCAGGAATAAGCTCTTTAACGCTCCCCAAAATAACATTATACGCAATAAGCGCGCCTGTACCGTTCCAGTGCGTGTCGAGCTTGTGGTAAAGCTGCTCTTCCCTGCCGCGAAGCTCGCTGTGCAGGTCTATATAATTAACCGGGGTATTTTGTAACTGCTGATAGAGCATTTCAACGTTGCTCATACTGCCTATAGGCTTCAGCCTGTCGGGCATATACTGCCCGTACAGAGACGCCTTGTTGGGCGCGGCCGTAAAAAGGAACGCTACTCCCCTCCCTTCAAGCCAGCGTCTTTGCAAATCGAGCGTTTTGGTAAGGCGGTATATGTCGTTTTCAGACAGCGTGTTTACCTTAAGATAATCGTCTAGAGTGGGTTCAAAGAACAGCCAACCGTCTTTGCCGATTATGACCTGGTCGGAAATGGATTCCTTTAGCAGCCCTTCGTTCATATAGGCGTACATCGTCACGAGATTCGGCCTGAAAGCGAAGTTGTCTGTAAAGTAATCGTCGAACTCACGGGTAAAACCCTCGTTGAACCCTCCTTCATTGAACACAGCGGGGGCCTCCGCTAAAGCGCGCTTTTCGGAGTTTACATTGACATAACCAAATATCCGCCCTATAAGAGGGACGGCGCACATTGCGAAAAACAGTGTTATAAATGCTATACTCAACGCTTTTTTCATGCGGCTGCTCCCTAAAACCTAAAGTAAATGAACGGGTTGTAAGACTGTCCGGACAGCGCCATAATGCACACTAGAAGAATTAAGAGCGTTGCCGCCATCGAGCCTATCTCGAGCGCCTGTCCCGTAAATTTATGCCTGAGCGCTCCGTACGCATTTTTGAGCAGCGGCGTAGCGCCTATTATACCCGCCGCCCCGAGAGCTATTACCTGAGGCGTCAGCGTCTCGGACAGAAACGCCTGCGAGGTAACGCTGGTGGTAAACCCGGTAAACATCTTTGCGATAAAATCGAAGCCCTGAGGCAGCGTCTCGGCCCGGAATATAGTAAACGCAGTCACCGCAATAAGAACCGTATACGCGTGCGCGAGCCACTTCGGGAACCTTTGCGGCTTAATTATGCCGAGCCTTTCAAACATCAGGAACATGCCGTGCATCATCCCCCACACGACGAACGTCCACTCTGCGCCGTGCCACAGGCCCGTGCAGAAAAACACTATTATAAGATTCATCGCAGTCCGGAATTCACCTTTGCGGTTCCCGCCAAGGGGTATATAGAGGTATTCCTTGAACCACGTCGAAAGCGAGATGTGCCACTTCCTCCAAAACACCTTTATGCTTGGCGCGGTGTACGGATAATCGAAGTTTTCTTTCAGCTCGAAGCCGAACAGCTTTGCTAGCCCTATCGCCATATCAGAGTATCCGGAAAAGTCGAAGTATATCTGCAGTGCGTACGTGAGCGCCCCGAGCCACGCTATGGATATGTTTATATTGCCGGAGGAGAGCGCGAACACCTTGTCGGCCACGCTTCCCATCGCGTTCGCTATAATAAGCTTTTTGGCGAGCCCTACGGTAAAGCGCTTAAGCCCGGCGGCGGTCTTCTCTGCCGTCTCCGTCCTGCTCTGTATCTGAAGGTCTATGTCGTGGTATTTTACTATGGGCCCGGCGATAAGCTGCGGGAAAAACGATATATAAAGCATCACGTTGCCGAAATTCTTCTGAGCCTTGCTCGTTCCCCTGTAAACGTCTATGACGTAAGACATCGCCTGAAACGTAAAGAACGAGATGCCTATAGGCAGTCGTATCACAGGTATCTCAAGCGCCGCCCCAAAAATGCCGTTAACGTTGCCCACAAAGAAATTTGCGTATTTGAACACGAACAGCATGCCTATGTTGAGTATTACAGACACGGTTACAAGCAGCTTCGCCGAAAGGTTTCTTTCACGCCTGCCGCCTATGCCGCGGGCGAAAACGTAGTTCATCGTGACCGACACTATCATCAGCAGAACATAAACAGGCTCTCCCCAGGCGTAAAAGAACAAACTCGCTGCGGTGAGCAGCGGATTCCTCGCCTTTTGGGGCAGCACCTTGTCCGCGATAAATACTACAGGCAGAAAAAGAAACAGAAATACGGTGGAGCTGAAAACCATGCAATACCCCTTATGTCGCTATCTTAAATTCGTGGACGGGTCGATAAAGCTTATTATCGTGACATTACCGTTATCGTCAAGCTCAAACATGAGCCTGCGGCTTTTTAATTCTTCCTTGTCTCCGGACAGCGAATAAATATACATGTCGTCCTTTTGAAATCCTCCGTCTCCGTACGCTGCCTTGACTTCGTCAAGCGTGCTGCCCACTTTTATGCCCTTCGACGTCTGATAACCGCCGCCCGTTATCTCTATCAGGAAGAAAGCATCCTTGCCGTCTATCGGGTTCGTGTATATTACGATATCGGAATAGGCGAACACCTTGTCTTCCCCCACGTATACGCAGCTTTCGGCGGCTTCCATTTCGTAATCATCGTCGAGGGCTTCAAGCAGAGGTTCTACGTCGGAGCAAAGCGGATATTTTACTCCGTCCAGAGTAAACACAAGGTCTGTTTCGTCAAATCCGGGCTCCGCGGGTACGCTGTCAGCGGGTTTAGCGGCGGGCGCCGAGCAGGACGCAAGCGTGAGTATAAGTGCTGTGATCAAAACCATTAAACGCATCTTCATTGGTGTTCTCCTTTTTCATTAATGTTTCTGCTGTCAATGCTCGATTACTCATCGCCTTCGGGATCGGCTGGGCTCTGCGACGGGCTTGCCGAGGGACTTTCCGACGGACTAGCCGACGGACTAGCCGACGGCGGAGACGATGTCTCAGAAGTTTTGGGCTTTTTTGGATCTGTGGGGTCCCACGTCGGGAAATCAGGGTCGATAGCTGGTTTTGTAACCTTATCGACCTTGCCTGAGCTTTTTACTATTTCCACCACGGTGCCCTGAGGACAGTTTTTATAGACCCAGTACGCGCCCGCGATCGTCGTGCGTATGCAGCCCCCCGAAGCGTTTTTGCCTATCTCCTCGTACGATTTTTTTATCATCGTGCTGCGGTCTTTTTTATTGTAAGTGGGGCCGTGGAAGAAGAGCCCGCTCGTATAACGGACATAATAAGGGGAATAATGCCCGCTGCCCCATCTTTTCCAGGGGCCTTTGCTGCTTATCTTAAACTTTCCTGTGGGCGTACTGCTCGATGATTTGCCTATGGCGCAGGGGAAAGATATTACTTTCTTTGTATATTCACCGTTATCGTCGTGCGTAAACACCGAAAACGTATGGTCGGCCTTATCCACGATTATGTAATATTTATTAATCTTTTTAGTGGGTGCGGGTTTTTTCGTCGGCCCTTGCGTAGGCTCAGGCTCAGTCGGAACTATGTTCAGGATATACGTACCTACTATCTTGTCGTCTTTCGCGCTGTCCTCCCCCATATCCTTATAACAAAGCAGCAGCACTGACGTTCCTTCAAAATCGGGGAACTCCCATTCTGTAATCTCCGCCCAGAGCACGTCCTTTTGAAGTATCGCTCCCTCGCTGTCGAGCACGCACAGCACGCTGTAATCCGAGTCTTTCTGCTCGGGCCATGTTACAATGAGGTCTTCGTCCTCATATCTGAACGTTATATAATCCTCTTTGAGCGTAAGCTCTGTAACCGCCGGAATAGCCTGCATCTCGTCGGGGTCTGGAATAAACGCGGCACGCACGGTAGGTGAAGGCTCTGATTCCGTCATCATCGGCTCCGGCTCGGGAACAGGCGTTGCTGTAGGTTCCGGTTCGGGAGCCATAGCGGGCCTTGGAAACGCGAAGACAGCAACAAGAACAATCGCGGCTGTCAGCGCAATGAGCAATGCGATTTTTATCCAGGACACTTTTGTTTCTTCTTTCATATACCGTCCTTGTTACAGTTAAATATAATGAAGCATAAGACCGCAGCTTATGTTTTTGTTGTATGGTATTCTGTTAACCTTTTAAAGCCCCGCTGTAACCCCTCCATTACCGCGGAGTGTGACATTTTTCCCCTATACATATTATATAATGACATACACGTGATACTATTTCAAGCGCAAAGCCGTATTTTTCAAACCAGAATTAACCGATAAAGCTTTTAAGTATTTAAGCGGCAGGGCTAAGCTTCGCCCAGGTTACTGTTCTCTGAGCTTCGGGGAGTTGAAGAACAGCCCTTCCACCTTCTTTTGCTCGTCTCCGGCGAATGTGACAGTTACGATTACGTCTCCGGGCTCGTCCGAGTATTTAGCCGTATAGACCGCTACCGTCATCTTTATACCGTTTTGAGTAGTTTGGGCGGCGTCCCTGAAGCTTTTTTGCTGATAGCGCCCTGCTTTCGAGTCAAGCAGATCTTTGAGTGAGTTGAACGCATCCTCGGTCATCGCGCTTTTAAGGGTGTCGCCAAGATCGCGGCTGAACGCCTCATAATCCCCGCTGTCTATAGAAGCGAGTATGTTTTCTACGATCGGCTCTGCATAATCGGGCTCGCTGCCTGCGCATCCGGCAAAGGCCGCAGCAATCAATAAAACTATCAATACAGATAGATAAAGCTTTTTCATTTTTATCCTTTCCGGGAGCCTGAGCTTTTCAGCTTCGGCTTCACTTTAAATGTAATAAACAGCGCCAGTGCGGCAAAGACTGCGATTATCCCCTCGACTATAAGATAGTATGTATTTGGTTCCATTGGCGGAATGATTACCGCGATGGCGTTGACGGAAAAGTGAAACAGTACCGCGAGCAAGAAGAACCATATATTCCTGCGCTTTACCGCGTACAGCACCAGCATTGTAAAGCCTATATGCAGCAACACCGCCAGTATCCTCTCGATGCCTCCTATAAGATAAAAATAGGAAGCCGTATTCAGCACCTCGGCGGTATGCTCACCCGCAAGAACAGCCGTGATCATGTTGATATATTGGAGGCCCACAAGCCAGAACGCTTCCATGCCACCGTGCCCGAGACCGAAAACAACGCCGTTCTCCCACGTTAAAAGGTCTGTTTTCATAAACCTCAACGCGACATATCTTCCCGATTCCTCGAAAACGCCCGCGCTTAGCGCGAGCAGCATTACATAAAGGACAGGCTGAGTTATGGAGAACAGACTGAACCACGCGGTTTTATGAAGCTCCTCAAATATCGGTATACGCAGCAGCAGCTGTGACACGGTGAACGAAACAACGCCGAGCACGAATATCAGCGGGTTTGCTTTGCGTCTTATAATCATTGCAATAGCTGCTGTGGCGGGAACGAGTATGCACAGAGCCGCCGAAACGAACATAAAGATAATCGACAGAGTCATAAAAAATCACCTGCTTTAATATATCACTATACGTATTTTTTAACAATACCGATGTATGGACGCGCAAAAAAGACGGTAGTGAAACCGTCTTTTTGTAACAATACTATATTGATTACGGCCTAGCGATGGCCTTTTTGAGCCTTGCGAACCTCGGCATGCCGTTCTCGAACGGAGGCTGCGATTCTCCCTGTATGAGAGGAAGAGCGTATTTTACATATTCCTCGCTCAGTGCCGTTCCGTCGTTGATTATCCATTCCGCCGGCACCTTTTTCTCTTTGTTGGCGACTTCATCAAGCGCCACAAGCTTTACGCCGCACTTATAGTCCGCCCCATCAGCACGCTCGAACGCGACCATATAGTCCGTCTTGCCCTCGACTGCCGCGCGCACCGCTGTCTGCCCCGCCATATAAGCTTCGTCGACGTCCGTCTTAGAGGCAAGGTGCGCCGCGCATCTTTGCAGCAGGCTGAACTCAATGGAGCGCACTTTTGCGCCCGTCTTCTGCTGCGTCAGGCTGCCGAGCGTGGCGGCAAGTCCGCCGAGCTGTGCGTGGCCGAAAGAGTCCGTCATCTTAGCAAGGTCAGAGCCGTACTCGGAGATGTATTTTCCGTTCTTGTCCTTTATGCCTTCGGAAACCGCGACTATAACGTAGTTGTGCTTTTTGTATATCTCTGTCACGCGGTCATAGAAACTGTCTATATCAAACGCGGTCTCGGGAAGATATATAAGATCGGGGCCGGTTCCGTTGTGAGACGCGAGCGCCGACGCGGCGGTCAGCCATCCCGCGTTTCTTCCCATTATCTCGAGTATCGTTATCGTGCCCTTGTCGTATACCCTCGCGTCGCGGTAGACTTCCATAGTGGATGTGGCGACGTATTTCGCGGCGCTGCCGTAGCCCGGGCAGTGGTCCGTTCCCCACAGATCGTTATCTATTGTCTTGGGGACGCCCATAACGCGGCATTCGTAACCGTGCCCCAGCATGTATTTGCTGACCTTATTGCACGTGTCCATAGAGTCGTTGCCGCCGTTGTAGAAGAAATACCTGATGTTGAACTTTTTGAATACCTCGAGCATCTTCTTGTAATCGGTCTCGTCGTCTTCAGCGTTTTTTAGCTTGTACCGAACGGAGCCAAGCGCCGACGACGGCGTCGTCTTCAAAAGATCGAGCTCCGCCATATCTTCCTGCCCGATGTCGTAAAGCTGCTCGGTCAAAAGCCCTTTAATGCCGTGAGCCATGCCGTAAACATTAGTTATGCATCCCTGTTTCAACGCTTCCTGAAATACCCCTGCCGCGCTGGCGTTTATGACCGACGTCGGCCCTCCCGACTGTCCGAATACGCATGCGCCTTTAAGTTCGCCCATTAGTCAATACCTCCGCTTAAAATAAAAACTTGGTTTTATATAATTATACCAATAAAACATTTCTTTTCAACGCTTAATTATGTTGTTTGGGGTCTGGGCATATATATTTTGAAGACGTCATGCAACTTAAGAAATAATAAGGAAAAAACTAACGAATATATATTGCATTTTGCAAACATTTGTATTATATTATAAAGGTCAAAGATAGTCAAAGTCGCCCCGAAAAGGAGAAACATCATGCAATACAAGGATTATTACAGCATCCTCGGCGTCGAAAAAACGGCATCGCAGGACGATATAAAAAAACAATACAGGAAGCTCGCGAAGAAATATCACCCGGACATGAACCCCGGCAACAAACAGGCCGAGGAAAAATTCAAGGACGTAAGCGAGGCATACGAGGTGCTTGGCGACGCGCAAAAGCGTCAGAAATACGATACGTTCGGCAGCCAGGCGAATTTCGCTCACGGCGCGGACTTCGACCCCGCTCAGTACGGCTGGACGGACGGAAACGTGCGTTATGAATACGCTGGCAGCGGCGACCACAGCGATTTTTTCAATATGTTCTTTTCGGACGCTTTCGACCTCGGCAGCATATTCGGGCAGGGACGCGGCGGCGCAAGGACAACGAGAGTGTATAATACCTCCGATTTCGGGGACATATTCGGAGCGCAGGCGGGCGCGGGCAGGCAGCATATACATGACGGGCAGAACGTAGAGGCCGAGATAGAGATAACGCCCGAGGAGGGCGCCGCGGGCGTCGAAAAGCGTATATCGCTGCAGGCGGAGAGCGGCACGAAGAGCATAAACTTCAAGGTGCCAAAGGGGGTAGGGAGCGGAGAGACTATACGCCTTAAAGGGCAGGGCTACGCCGGCTCGGGCGGAGGCAAGGCGGGCGACCTTCTTATGAAAGTACGCATAAAGCCGAGCGAACGCTTCTCGCTTGAAGGCGGCGACCTCATGACCAATGTGGACGTTTACCCTTGGGACGCGGCGCTTTCTGAGAAAGTCTCGGTGGAGACGCTGGACGGGCGCATAATGGTCAAGATCCCCGAAGGCGTACAGACGGACAGCAGAATACGCGTCGCCGGAAAGGGATACCCATCGCGCAGCGGCAAGCAGGGAGACCTCTATATCCGCGTACGCATCGTGAACCCGAAGCACCTGACGGCCGAGCAGAAGGGGCTGTACGAAAAGCTGAAAAAAACGGTGAAATGACAAGGCCGAAAAGCCTCCCCTGAAGGGAAGGTGACACGGAGTGTCGGAAGGGTGAGGTTTTGTAAGAACCCTATATACCCTTCAGCCGCCAAAGGCGGCATCTCCCCTGGGAGGGGAGCCTTTGAGCAATTATATTTAGGAGGATACAACAATGGATATGGACAGATTTACGGAAAAAGCAATGGCCGCCATCGGCGCAGCGCAGGAGACCGCTATAAGGATGGGTCACCAGCAGGTGGACGGCGAGCATATACACTACGCTCTCGCGACGCAGCAGGACGGGCTTATACCGAAGCTGCTCGGCTATATGGGGCATGACACCGCGCTGTATGTTAAAGACGTCGAGAGCGAGCTTAAAAAGCTGCCCAGCATACAGGGAGGCAACGTTTCGGGTGTTTACGCGACTCGCAGGATGAGCGAGCTTTTGATACGCGCGCAGGACGAGGCGAAACGCTTCAAGGACGACTACTCGGGCGCCGAGCACCTGTACATTGCGCTGCTGAAGGAGAGAAACACTCCCTCGACGGCGATATTCAAGCGCTACGGGATAACGCTCGAAAACTTCATGGAGGCGCTGCAGAAGGTGCGCGGCAGCCAGCGCGTGACGTCGCAGAACCCGGAAGGCACGTACGACTCATTAAAGCGATTTGGGCGCGACCTCGTGGAATTGGCGAAACAGGGCAAGATAGACCCGGTTATAGGGCGCGACGCGGAGATACGCCGCGCTGTTCGCATACTCTCGCGCCGTACGAAGAACAACCCGGTGCTTATAGGAGAGCCGGGCGTCGGCAAGACGGCGGTCGTGGAAGGCCTTGCGCAACGCATACTCGCGGGCGACGTGCCCGAAGGGCTCAAGGACAAGACCATATTCGCGCTAGACATGGGCGCTCTCATAGCGGGCGCGAAATACCGCGGAGAGTTCGAGGAGAGGCTGAAGGCCGTGCTTAATGACGTCAACCAGTCGAATGGGCAGATAATACTGTTCATAGACGAGCTGCACAATATCGTGGGCGCGGGCAAGGCCGAGGGCGCGATGGACGCGGGCAACATATTAAAGCCTATGCTCGCGCGAGGAGAGCTGCACTGCATAGGAGCGACGACGCTCGACGAGTACCGCAAGTACATCGAGAAGGACGCGGCATTGGAGCGCAGGTTCCAGCCCATACTCGTGGACGCCCCCACCGTCGAGGACACCATATCGATACTGCGCGGGCTCAAGGAGCGCTTCGAGATACACCACGGCGTCAAGATAACGGACGGCGCGCTTATCGCGTGCGCGGTGCTTTCAGACAGGTATATATCCGACAGGTTCCTGCCTGATAAGGCTATAGACCTCATGGACGAGGCGGCGGCAATGATACGCACGGAGATAGACAGCATGCCGACGGAATTGGACGAGATATCGCGCAAGGTCATGCAGCTTGAGATAGAGCGGCAGGCTCTGAAGAAGGAAAGCGACGCGGCAAGCAAGGCACGCCTCACGGCGCTCGAAAAGGAGCTCGCGGCGCAGAAGGAGCAGGCCGACAAACTGAAAGCGCAGTGGGAGCTCGAAAAGGTGAATCTCTCACGCGAGAAGGACATAAAGCAAAGCATTGAGGACGTAAGGCGGCAGATAGAAGAAGCCAAGCGCAGCTATGACTTTGAGGCGGCGGCGAAGCTCGAGTACGGCGAGCTTCCGGCGCTCGAGAAGCAGCTTGAGGCCGAGAAGGACCGCAATTCCAAAAACGACAACGTGCTCGTAAAGGAGGAAGTGACCGAGGAGGAGGTCGCGGAGATCGTTTCGCGGTGGTCGGGCATACCGGTCAGCAAGCTCGTGGAGAAGGAAAAGGATAAGCTGCTCGGCCTCGAGAGCATACTGCACAGGCGCGTAATCGGGCAGGACGAGGCGGTGACCGCCGTCAGCGACGCTGTGATACGCGCCCGGTCGGGTTTAAAAGACCCGGGCCGCCCCATAGGCTCGTTCATTTTCTTAGGACCCACGGGCGTAGGCAAAACTGAGCTTGCGCGGGCGGTGGCGGAGGCGCTGTTCGACAGTGACGAGAACATGGTGAGGATAGACATGTCGGAGTACATGGAGAAGCACGCCGTGGCGAGGCTCATCGGCGCCCCTCCGGGGTACGTCGGCTACGACGAGGGCGGGCAGCTTACCGAGGCCGTGCGCAGAAAGCCCTACTGTGTGATACTGTTCGACGAGATAGAGAAGGCTCATCACGACGTATTCAACGTGCTGCTGCAGCTGCTGGACGACGGGCGCCTGACGGACGCGCAGGGGCGCACCGTGAGCTTTAAGAACACCGTAGTCATAATGACGAGCAACATTGGCAGCGAGTATCTGCTCTCAGGGATAGACGCGCAGGGCGACTTGGGTGAGGACGTGCGGCAAAAGGTTTTCGGAGACCTGCACCTTCATTTCAGGCCGGAGTTTTTGAACCGAGTAGACGACACGGTGCTGTTCCGCCCGCTCAAGAAGAGCGACATAATAGAGATAATCGGGCTTGCGCTCGCGCAGATACAAAAGCGGCTTGACGACAGGAACATAACGATGGACGTGACCGACTCTGCGAAGGGGCTTATAGCCGACAAGTCTTACGCGCCCGCGTACGGCGCGCGGCCGGTGAAGCGCTATCTGCAAAGGTTCATCGAGACCGAGATTGGCAAGCTCATCATAAGCGGGCAGCTGAAGGACGGAGATAGTGTGAGGATTGAGGAGAAGAACGGGGAGTTGAAGGTGAGCGCTGCCAGTGGAAGATAAAGCGAACCGGAAGCTCTGTAAGCAAAGGAGCATGCAGAGCGGCAGCGAATGCAGGCGACTATTGCGAACAGAGGAGTTGAGGATAAGCAAAAAATAGTCTCCTTTGTTAAAGGGATGTGGCGTAAAGCGCCGGAGGGATTCCCAGATTTGCTTGGGAAATAAATCCCCCCTGCGGGCTATGCCCGCTTCCCCCCTTTTACAAGGGGGGCATGTTCTGGGCAGGGACTGTGAGGAGCAGGCATGAAGAAAATTCGTGCCTGACGGCACATGGGGACTCTGCCCCCACTCCCCCGCTCAAGGGATGGTGGGATGGTTTTTTCTTTTTAGTTTAATTACTTGTTATATTTTGTTTATTTTTGTATAATTAATATGGTTTATTGGAGGTGCACATTCATGGCTGATATTAATGATTTTAAAACGATTAATATAAAAAGTCGTAAAATGTATGATCTTATTGGTTTAGATAATTCATTAGAATTAACTGAAGTACAAAAAACCCGATTAGGTTTCTATCATTTAATTTTAGAAAATATAACAGGCCTAAATGAAAAAGATGAAATAAATGAAATTATAATTGATACTGATTATAATAAAATCGTTAATAATGTTGAAATAGATGATTTGGGAATAGATGCCGTATATATCAATGACGATAATAAAGATGAAATAGAAATCAGCCTGTTTAATTTTAAGTTTAGAGAAAATTTTAAACCTGAAAAAACAAAAAGTGAAAATGATTTATCAATAAGCACCAAGTTCTTACATTATATTACATCAAGCGTTAGACTTTATAAAGTTAATAAAATAATTCAAGAAAAAATTAAAAAGATACGTACATTTCTTAATGGAAATACTATATGTAATATTACTCTTTATATGGTTTCCAACGAGCCAAAAGGTTTTAATGCTAGCTCAGATGATTATATTAGACTTCTTGAAAATTCTTATGGAATGAAAGTCGTAAGTATTTCATTAGATGAGATTATTGGTTTCTTTAGTGAAGTTAAGGAGGATCAAAAATGTAAATTTAATGTTTCACGAGACGATTGTTTCCCCTTTAATGCTGATGAGAAAACTACAAAAAAATCATATATAATAAAAATGTCACTTATTGATCTTATTCGTATAACATCATCAAATTCTGAAATGGCAAATAATTATAATTTAGAAAATGATGCCATGATAAAGGAATGTTATCTTGATTTATCATTACTATATGATAATGTAAGAGGATATTTAGGAAATACGAAATACAATTTGAATATCTATCAAACTTTAGAGAAAAGTCATAAAAACTTTTTTCTTTTTAATAACGGTATTACAATTACCGCAAAAGATATCGAATGCACTGACATAAATAGTGGACAAAGGTATTTATTCGAGGTTTATAATTTCCAAATAGTAAATGGTGGTCAAACTATTCGTTCCATTTATAATTATTTACATAAATCAGAATCACCAAATAAGTATTCCAATTTAAGAGAGGCATATATTCTTGTTAGGTTCTTTAAAATAAGTAAGGATGATTTATTAAAAAATAATATCGCTGAATACACAAATAGCCAAAATTCAATTTCGCCTATGGATTTGAAATCTGTTGATTATTTACAAATACAGATTGAAAGGTATTTAAGAGAAGAAAAAATTCTATATGTTAGAAAAGCGGGACATACAGGTGATTCAACAATTGACTATAAATATAGAATTTCTATGGAACGCCTAGCAAAGATAATATATTCTATTATGGGTTACCCCGATAGAGCAATTAATAAGAAAAGAAGATTGTTTCTTGATTGGTATAACTCTATATTTAAAAATGGAACTTTCAATGTAGAATTTGCTTTGAAACTGACAACGATATATCGTAGATTTGAGATTTTCTATAAAAAACATAGGCCAGATATTGTAATGTCAGAGCAGAAAATAATATATGCTATTTATATGGTACAAAACTTTAAATTGAAACCTAAGGAAGCAGTAGATAAATTACAAGACATATTAAAGTCTTATAAAAAAGAAGCTAGTGAAGCAAGAAAACTAATATATAGTGGATTTAAAATGCATTTAGATACTGAATTGTCAAAATCAGATTAATACTATCTATATTCATAATATCCCCCATATTTCTTTCGAACTCTTTACTATACTCAAATCGAGCTCTCCGCCCCCCGCTTCATCTCCATGATTATCTCATTCACTTTTTTATATTGCTTCATTATCTCGTGAGTCTCGGATAACGGCGTACCTTTTTTGAGCGCCTCGTCCACGAGGCGGTTTAACTTCTCGCGCTCGGCTTCTAGTTTTTTGTTATAGTCGGGTTTCATAAGTGCCCTCCGTGTTGATCACATCTTCGAATTTTTAATGCGATTATCGGTTTATTTTATTTTACTGCGTATTTCGCATTATATCAATATGTTTTTGGCATAAAATTGAATCATCTTGTTTGATAAAGGCAGCATTATATGAAACCCAGAAAAAGCCCTCCGGGAAAGAAAAATATTATCGGCGAAAAAGTTGTAGCCATACGTAAGGCAAAGCATATAAAGCAAAAGGACTTCCTTGCCAGATTACAAACGCTGGGGCTTGATATCAGCCCTACCAGCTTATCGCGGCTTGAAGGGCAATACCGATTGGTGCAGGATTATGAGGTCGTTATCTTGGCAGAGGCGCTCGGCATTTCAGTTGAAGAATTGTTAAACCGGAAAAACAGGTAAACGTCCGCCATACGGTTGAAAGAAGGTGTATACTATCACCTACGCAGACGCAGTCGCAAGACGCATACACCAGATATGCAAGAAAAGCATATAACATTGAATAAACTTGCCGATCTTTCGGGGCTTCGGCAGTCTACCTTAGAGAACATCGTAAAAGGGAATACGATAAACCCAACGCTGCGAACGCTTCACCGCATAGCGGTCGGGCTAAACATGACGGTAGCTGAGCTTCTCGATTTTAAGTTATTGAACGAATCCGTTTTTGAGGATGAATAATTTATGCCGTTTTATAAACGTATAAGGGATTTGCGTGAGGATAAAGACCTCACGCAAAGGGAGATCGCCGCCGTTTTAGGTTGTAGCCAGAGAGTCTACAGCAACTATGAGCGAGGAGATATCGACGTTCCAACAGAGGTTTTGATTAAACTCTCAAAATTTCATAACGTGTCGGTTGATTACCTGCTGGGAGTTTCAAGCGAAAAGGAATAGATACCATCCTGGGGTTTGCACGCCGGATAATTCATATGAAACGGTAACCCCTGGTGAAATCACCCCGCCTTTTTTATGATTTTTATTATCATCCTGTTTACCTTGTCGTTTTGGCACTTTAAAACCTCGCCTGATAATGGCAGGCCTTTTTCAAGAGCTTCGCCGACAAGCCGGTTAAGTTTCTCTCGTTCAGCCTGCAATTCTGAATCGTCGCTTTCTTCCATGCTCCCCCCTTCAGTACCGTATTAACGGTTCGCCGTTAGCATACAATAATTTCGGGCTTATGTCTACGGTATTTCGTTAATCTTTTTGTCGTTAAAATGGTAACTTATTTATTAAACGGAATTCCTATAACTGGAGGAGCTTTTGTGAACATTTCCGAGGCAGTTGTACGGCGCATACTGGAGTTGTGCCGTCAAGAAGAGCTTACTGTTAACGCTCTGTGCAACATATCAGGCGTTACGCAATCCACCGTCAGCGATATCGTCAACGGGACTACGTACAACCCTGGAATTTCGACCATCAAAAAGCTTTGCGACGGCCTTGAAATAGACGTTCGCGAGTTCTTCGATTCCCCGCTGTTTGCGGGTCTTGATCAGGAGATAAAGTAAGGCAGACATCAATAAGACGCCTGCCTTTAAAACGTTTTATGTTCTAGCCCTTACAGCTTTGGCTCATCCTGAGGCGGAGTCTGGGGTTCCGGAGGCTGAGGATACTGCGGCTGAGCCTGAGGATACTGCGGGTACTGCGGATATTGCTGATACGGCGCCGGAACATACTGAGGCTTCTCTTTCACGAACGCGAACACGGCACCCAAAATAAACAGTATCATCGACAGTAAGTTAAAATAGCCGAACAGGCTGAGCGGAGCCGCTATTATCATAAGCACTCCGGCAGCGACATTTCGTTTTTTGGCTATTATCCCCCCGACGAGCCCCAGCACGCCCGCAAAAAGTGAGAGTATAGCGAAAAAGATAATCGCCCCTCCCGCGAAGCCCGTCAGCGAACTTGGGTTCAGCTGGAAATCGTATCCGCCAAGGGAATCACTATACTCGAAGTTCCATTGATTGCTCCAATCGCTGAGGGAATAATCGGTTATCGAATAAAACGCTGCTCCGGCCACTATCATGACCAGTGCCACTATCAGGGCAATAGACCCCCCTATGATGCCCATAACCATACTTGCTGTTTTCATACTATTACCTCCAAAACTTTATATTACTGCCGCTATGCCTGCGGCGGTGCCGGCGGAACCTGCGGATATTGCGGATAAGGCTGCAGCTGCTGCTTTTCTTTTATCAGCGCGAATATCCCGCCCAGCAAGAACAATAAAAACGATACGCTCATCACGGCTGCGATTATCATCATAACACCGGCGGCAACGTTATGCTTCTTGACGATGATGCCGCCTATGAGCCCCAAAACGCCGCCCGCGACTGACAGTATCCCTAATATGACGAACATAATATTATAAATGTTTGAAAATACGCTGAAATTAAAACTGCTGTCAAAATCGGTAAATGCTTCAAAAAAGCCGCTGAAGAACGTTGATAGGCCAAATACATAGAGAAGCCCGACTATTATCGCTATCGCGCCCCCAACGATACCCAGGACCATGCTTGCCGTTTTCATTCCCATACCTCCAAATATTAAGACTATATTCAAATAATAGTATACAATATATAACTGTATTCCTCAATAGCCCCGCAAATGTTTCTTTATTGCCGTTTTTCTTGATTTGGCGTATAATGCGTAGCAATAAAGTCGTAAGGAAATGATAGTATGCATGTATTCATAGTTTACTGCCACCCAAGCGGTCAGAGCCTCACACACGAGGTAAAAAACGAGTTTCTGCGCGGCCTCTCGCAAGCGGGGCACAGCGCTGAAGTGTCCGACCTCTACGCTATGGGCTTTAGCTCCGACTTCTCAGAGAGGGAATACCTTCGCGACGGGTTTTACCATGAGGACGGGCTTGTTGACGCCGACGTGCTTGCCGAGCAGGATAAGCTGCAGGCGGCGGACGCAGTTGCGTTCATCTACCCCGTGTTTTGGACGGAGGCGCCCGCCAAGCTCAAAGGCTGGTTCGACCGCGTGTGGACGTGCGGATTCGCGTACGGCACAGGGCGCGTCATTAAGCAGCTAGAAAAGGCGCTCGTTATAGCGGTGGCCGGAAAGACCGCCGAGGCGCTCGAAGAAACGGGAGAAGCGCAGGCGATGGCTACGGTGATGCTGGGCGACAGGATAAGGGATAGAGCAAAGCACAAAGAGATGATTATCTTAGGCGGCACATCGAGGCACGATATGGGGCTGCGAAATTTAAAAGCGCAGCTGCATCTTAAAAGAGCTTACGAGCTCGGCAGTAATATGTGACGCTCTCACTTTCTCCTTATCATCTTTGTCCTTTACGTCCTTGCCCTCTCCAAGAAAACAATGATATAATATCGGCAAGGATCTACGTAATTATTCCAACACTATGGCATAAAATATATATCAATATAATTCAAAAGAAAGGATAACGGTATGGGTAAAAACAAGACTTTGGATAACCTGATGGAGGCCTTCGCGGGAGAGGCTCAGGCCAACCGCAAATATACGGCGTACGCCAAAAAGGCCGAAGCCGAAGGCAAAAAGAACGCCGCAAAGCTGTTCCGCGCGGCTTCTGACGCCGAGACGATACACGCGCTCAAGCACTTTGACGTCGCCGGGAAAGTCTTAAGCACGCAAGAAAATTTAAAAGACGCGGTGGAAGGCGAGACTCACGAGTATAAGAGCATGTACCCCGACTTTCTCTGTGCTGCCGAGGACGAGGGCAACAAGGCAGCCGTTGTCTCGTTTACGTTTGCCATGAGGGCTGAAGAGGTTCACGCGAGGCTTTACGCCGAGGCGCTCGAAAACATAGACAGCACCGAGGAAGTGTTTTACTACCTCTGCCCCGTGTGCGGCAACATCGAGAAAGCCGTGCCCGAAAGGTGCCCCATATGCGGAGCGCCGGGCAAAAAGTTCATAGAATATTAGTTGCTGCGGGTTTTTAAAAATGTTTACGGTGACCGGATAAAAAATCCGTAAACACATAACCGTTTACGTTTCACATGTCAGGAGGCGGTATTATGAAAAAGCACACAGGGAAGCTTATAGCCCCCATTGTGATAGTAACACTGCTGTCGGCATATCTTGTGGCAGTGGCTGTATTCTGGTCGAGCGTAGCGCTGCCGCTGCTGTTAAAGGTCGCCGGGATAGTGATACCTGTTGCTCTTATCGGAGTAGGCGTGTTTGTTCTGATTGAAAGAATAAAGGAAATAAGGAGCGGTGAAGAAGATGATCTTAGTAAATACTGACTATATCGAAGGCAAAACGTTTGAGATGCTGGGGCTTGTGAAGGGCAGCACGATACAGAGCAAAAATATCGGGCGCGATATCACTCAGGGGTTCAAGACACTGGTGGGCGGCGAGCTTAAAGCCTATAATGAGATGATGAACAGCGCGCGTGCGCTTGCGACAAAGCGGATGGTCGAAGAAGCGGAGCATTTGGGCGCTGACGCGGTTGTAAACATTCGGTATGCCTCCTCCACTATTATGGCGGGCGCGGCGGAAGTAATGGCCTACGGAACGGCTGTTAGGTTCAAATAAACTCAGCAATGAAATAAGGCGGGCGATTTTTAGAAAGGAAATAGCATGGCGGAGTATACGCATGTAGACGGCAAAAAATATGGGGATATAAAGATGTTCGCGCTCAGCACCTGCGGATGGTGCAAAAAGACAAAGGCGTTTTTGAAGGATCACAACGTCGACTTTTCGTATATCGACGTCGACCTGCTGCCGCCGGGTGAGCAGGTCGCCATACTCAAGGAGCAGCGCTGGCACAACCCCACCGGGTCGTACCCCACAATAGTGGTCGATTCGGACTACTGCATCGTTGGCTATGACGAGAGCAAGCTAAAAAGGCTCATTGGTGAATAACATGGCGGACGAGCGCGTGAGAAAAAGGCTTGAAAAGCTGAAAAAAGACGCCGCGGCCGGCGGGTATAAGCTTAACCCGGACGAGGAATTTGTCGAGGGGCTCGTGGAAGGCCTTCTTTCAAACAACGACCGCTACGGCATGGAAAGCTGTCCGTGCCGCCTTATCACCGGCAAGCCGGAGGACAACCTCGACATCGTTTGCCCGTGCGTATACCGCGACGACGATTTAGCCGAATACGGAGCGTGCTTTTGCGCGCTGTACGTTACGGGCGATGAGAACGCGCAAAAGCAGGTCCCCGAGCGCAGGCCGCCCGCAAGCGAGCGCGCAAAAAGGGAGGATATAAAGCAAACGGCTCCCTCGTCTCTGCCTTATCCGGTTTATCGCTGCGGAGTGTGCGGGTATCTTTGCGCGAACAACAATCCCCCGCGCGTTTGCCCTATATGCAAGGCTGGCGCGGAGAGGTTCGAGAGATTCATGTAAAAAACAAAGATAGGAGAAATGGTATGGAATACAACATAATGGCCGTAAGAATAGACGAAAGAAGAAAGATCTCGCCCGATGTGCAAAAGGTACTATCCAGTTTCGGGTGTTCAATAAAGATGAGGCTCGGGCTGCATGAAACACAGAACGTATGCTCGGACGAAGGGCTTCTGATACTTCAGCTTACCGGAGACAAGGATGAGATGAACAAGCTCGAAAAGGCTCTTAATGATATGGACGGCGTAAAGGCCCGCATGATAACCATATAGTTATTTCAATTAACGAGCGCTTTCGGGCGCTTTTTTATATTCAGCAGCTTCAACGCTTTTGAGTAGTCCTTCTTTGTGTCTATATCAAAAAGGCACCCGGCTCCCGATTCAACAAAGGCCGCATGTCCGCGAAGTCCGGACAAGGCCGCTTTAACCCCGCCTTCCCCATCGTATTGCATAATGCTGTTTATCAGGCAGGACGAGATAAGAGGCGGATGTCCTTTTCGGCCATGATGGCAAGGATATACTATATCAGCTTCACCCTCGTTATATGCTTTCGCCAGCGCTATTAGTATCCGCGGCGTTACAAGAGCGCAGTCCGCGGGCAGTAAATACACGGCGCGCGTGCCTCCTCTCATAACTTCTCTCAGCCCCGCCTTAACGGACGAGAACATGCCAAGTTTATAATCGGTGTTATACACTATTTTAACAGGGTATGCTCCTGCCTCAGCCTCCACGTTCTTCGCGTCGTGCCCCGTCACTATGAATATGTCCTCAACGCCCGCGCCGAGGAAACATTTTATCTGCCTCACAATAAGGGAATTATCGCCGAACGGAAGCAATGCCTTTGTCCGCCCCATCCGCGTTGACAGCCCTGCCGCGAATATCAGGCCCGCGAAGCTAACCATCTGCCCCCGCTCTTTCCTGTATCATCTCAGCCGCTATGCTTACGGCTATCTCTTCGGGCGTCTTAGCCCCTATAGGAAGGCCTATAGGCGAATGCACGCGGCTAAGGTCTCTTTGCGTAAACCCTTGCTCCAAAAGGCTGCCGTATACGGATTCCCGTTTCGCCTTGCTGCCCATCATGCCTATGTACGCGGCGTTCGTTTTCAAAGCGCCCCAAAGCACCTCTTTATCGTGCAGGTGCCCTGGAGTTACTATCACGACATAGCCGTTTTCGTTTATCCCGAGCGAAGAGACATCGCCATATCCCCCGGATGCTAATTCGTCGGCCAAAGGGAAACGGCTCCTGCAGCAAAACTCCTCCCTGTCGTCTATGATAACGGTATAAAACCCAAGCGCGCTAAGCAGTGGCGCCAGCGCGAAGCCAATATGCCCGCCGCCGAAAACAAAAGCCTTGCAGCGCATAAGAGGCTCGATTAGATACATATTGTCTTCTATGCTTACGCATTGGAACTCGCGCCTGAAATGCTCATTCAGCAGGCGTATGTCGTTTGCCAATCCCGGCGGAACCTCTTCGCGCGGATCGTAGATATATATATCGTGGCGGCTGCCGCGCTCCGGCAGCTTCGTTACGAGCCACGACTGTCTGCCGCCAGCGGAAGAAGCCGATTTGAACAGCTTTTGGGTCTCACCATCTTTACTGCTTACGTGCTGTACGAATACCGTTACGCTGCCGCCGCAGGCCATCCCTATGGCAGAGATATCTTCTTTGCTCAGGCTGAACGCCGCTGTGAACGAACGTTTATCCAAAAGTGCTTTTTGACACAGCCCTATAACCTTTGCCTCGAGTATGCCGCCGCCCACGCTGCCGCTTGTCCGTCCGTTTTCCCGCACGAGCATTTTAGCGCCCGCGCCTCTCGGCGACGAGCCCGCGCCCTCTATGACGGTCGCCAGCACAACGCTCTCACCCTGCCGCAGACACGCTGCCGCGTCAATATAGATCTTTGCCGTATCGCTGTTCATTATAATACATTTCGGTCAACTCACTGAAGACCTTTTCCCTGCCGCTCTTTGTTACTTCGATTGTTTTTACATCGGAGCGGCCCAATACTCTTTGCATGAACGCATCGTGCAAGGGCTTTATCACGCCTATTACGGTATAATCCGAATCGAGTATATCCAGCACGCGTTTCTGAAACCGCGCCGCGTCCGCTTCCATAAAGCCTATCTCGTCCATGACTACCAAATCCGGCCTTACGCCGAACGTCAGCAGCTCAACGCCCGTTTCGTCGAACACCTCGGGGTAAGACTGCCAGCTTCCGTCCGCATAGCAACGCCCTGCCCTGTTTCCGTCGCAAGGCATATCCCCGCCCGCGGCGTTTATGATATGAACGCTCCTGGATCCCGAGTTATCGGCGGTATCGCAGACGGTCATAAATCCACAGGGCTTAACACCAAGCTCAAAGAGCAGCTTTTGGATTATCGTCGACTTGCCCGACCCGCGACAGCCGTACAGGAATACCTTCAAAGCTCCCTCCTATCGGTATTAAAAGCAGCTCTTCCGGCTTCATACTCCCGATTATAATCGGCTTGCTCAGCCGGTCAAGCTGTTATCGTCAGCTTTGAACAGCGCAGACTCCCTCATCGATGCCGAGAAGGGTATCTGGATCAGCGCGAGAGCTATGAGGAACAGCATAGGCCACAGCGCCCGGCCCGTTTCGCCTTGGATCATTTCGAACAATCCTACGAACAGTATGCCCGATATCTGTCCCATAAGCATTATAGTTCCGAACGACGCGCCCTCCTGCACAGGGTAGGCAGTCTCGGCTCCGTGCTGGAACAGTATGGGCGCGAGCCCCATTACGACAAAGCCGAGAACGGCCGCAAGCGCCGCGAGCGCACCGAAGCCCGCGAATGCCGTTATCCCTCCCAGCAGAAGCGCGATAAGTATCACTCCCCCTATAAAGAACGGTACCCGCTTTCTAAGTTTGTCGGACACTATTGGCAGCGCCACCGCCCCGATTATACCGCACACGATAAATATCGCTCCTATCATACCGGCGTCGGCGCCCTTGGGGCTGAATATCTGGTCTACTTTAGTCATAATCGTGTTGAAAAGCCCCATCGATATGAAGCTTATTATAAGCACGGGCAAAAAATGCCTGCTCCTGAAAAGCTTTCGCATATTAGCGAAGTTCAACGACTCTTTGGGCGCTTCGGGGCCGGGCGCGGCGGGAGGCCTTTCCTTCGCAAACAGCGCGGGCACAGCGCACAGCAGCGCGAACAGAGCGTATACTCCTAGTATGTCTTTTATGCTTATCATGTCTATCAGCACGGTAGAGAGTATCATCGCGGCGATGAAGCCCACATACTGCGCCATTACTAGCAGCCCCGAAGCAGTGGAGCGCTCGTGGACGGGAAACCAGTTTGCGGGCACCTTAGTGGATATGTTGACGAGAAACGGCTGCCCTGCAGCGATAAGAAACTGAGATATGAGGACTATAGTGAAGCTCTCCGCGAAGACGTACCGCGTTGCCCCGAACACCACTGTAAGAGCCGCGCCGATAACGACCGACGCCTTGTAGCCAAACCTCTCTATTACCAGCGAGGCCGGTATCGTGAACAGTATGTACATAAGCATGTAACTCAGTGAAAACAGCGATATGTTGAAGCTTGATGTGTTGTAGAAGCTCATAGCCGCCGATTCTATCGGCGCGAACGTCAGCCAGAACAGCTCGGATGCTACTATTATCGGGATAAGCATAGCGAGCGTGAGCCACCGGCTCTTGCAGACCTTATAGGTCTTCTTCGTGTCTGTCATTTACGTTTCCCCCTGTATTCTTATGTATTTGTTAACCTATATTGCCGGTCACGACAATAGGCTCAGCGCGGCAAGTCGTCTGAGCAAAGCGCGAGAAGTTCGTTTATTGTCACAAAATCGTAGCCTTTTTCACGAAGGCCGTTAACTATCCGGGGCAGCGCGCCCAGCGAAGCATGAGTGCTGTCATACATTACGTGCAGCAGTATTATAGAGCCTTCATGCGCATGTTCCAGTGCGTACTCGGCGATCGCGGCTGAACCTCCGGCAAGCTGTGATTCGGGCTCTGTGTCGCACGTGACCGTTATCATGCCCCTCTCCTCAAGAGCCGCGGGCAGCAAAAGCAGCTTCTTACAATACGGAGGCCTGAATACTATCTCGCCTTCATATCCCGTTTCACGTATGAGACTGTTTGTCGTGTCTATCTCGCTGTCGATAAACGCCTTGCTTTTGAAAATCATCCTCTCGTGGGAATATGAATGATTCCCTATCTGATGCCCTGCTTGCGCTATAGCCCGGGTGAAGCCCGGGTTCTCCTCTATCTGCCTGCCTGTAAGAAAGAACGTGCACTTTACGCCTAGTTCGTCCAGTATTTTAAGTATCTGCGGCGTCTTGTCCGTAGGCCCGTCGTCAAACGTTAAAGCTACAACTTTTCTGTTGGTTTCCACGCGGCTCACTATCTTCCCGGCAAGCTGAAAATCCCGATGGTTCATGAGCCAGTATAAAGAGGCGCAAACAGCGATAATAATCAATACACAAACAATAACTATCAGAAGCGCTTTTTTGTTTTTTGGCATACAGACTCCTTTTAGGGCTGCAGAAACTTGCGTTATTCCGCGGACGCCGTCCCGCTGTTGATCTCGGGCGTACTCTGAGTGGGCGGAGCCGCGAGACGGTTAACCGCAGCGTTAAGATAAAACAGCTGCTCCTCGGTCTTTTTGCGCATCGAAGCCAGATTTTCAAGTATCTCGGCAAACCCGTACTGGAACATTCCCATAATGAAGAAAAATAAGATATGGTTATTACCGTTATATATTTTATCACCCTCATCCAGCTCCTTCAAGCCAGGATGCATACTGGAAGCCTGGCGCTTTTGCTGCTGCTCATACACCAGCGCAATTTTCGCTTGCAAAATTTACAGAACTGCGTAGAATATACGGGTAGATATATGATAAATAACCCATCGGATAAGAAAGGAGATGTTCATTATGAGTATGGAGATTGTGCTCGTCGGAATCAGGGAGGCGCAAATACTTTAACTTATACGCCTCCCGCGGTTTACACTTCAGGAGGTAAAAATTGAACAATGACTTTACAACCATATGTTTGGATAAGCGCGCCGAAGAGGCCTCGCAGTATCCCGGCCTTTTTGCCGGACGCGTCGTTTCACAGTCGAAGCACATCTACCGTGTAGTCGCCGGGGGCGCTGAGTTTTTCGCGGAGGTCTCGGGAAGGCTGAGACAGCGTGCGGCCTCCCCTCTCGATTTCCCTACAGCGGGAGATTACGTAATGGTCGACAGGACGGATGGCGCCAGTGCGGTGATACACCATGTTTTGAGCCGCAGCAGCGTGTTCGTAAGGAAGGCGGCAGGCACTTCGCGCGCCATCCAGGCGGTAGCCGCGAACATAGACGTCGTATTCCTTTGCATGGGCATGGACAGCGACTTCAATATAAGAAGGCTCGAGAGGTATCTTTCCATCGCGTGGGACAGCGGAGCTGTTCCGGTAGTGGTTCTTACAAAATCGGATCTCTGTGAGGATAAAGCGGCAAAGCTCGCGCTCGCCGAGGCCGCGGCTGTAGGAGCGCAAATAATAGTGACCGGCGCTTTCGGAACAGACGGCACGCAAGCGTTGATTCCGTATATCGCCGGCAAAACGGCGGCTTTCATAGGCTCGTCGGGCGTGGGTAAATCCACGCTGATAAACGCTCTCGCGGGCGGCGAGCTGATGAAGACGGGAGAAACGCGTGGCGACGGCAAAGGGCGGCATACAACAACGAGCCGTGAGCTTATGTCCGTTTGCCGCGGCGCGGTAATAGACACTCCCGGAATGCGCGAGCTAGGCCTTGAGAGCACCGACGTTTCATCGGCGTTTTCGGACATCGAAGAGCTTTCGGCCGGCTGCCGTTTTCGTGACTGCTCGCACACATGCGAGCCGGGTTGCGCGGTGCTCGCTGCTATCGAAGAAGGAACAATGAGCGAAGACAGGTTGGCAAGCTATCTCAAGCTCAAGAAAGAGTCGGGCTATGAGGGACTTAACTCGCGGCAGATCCAGGAAAAGAAGACAAAGGAGATGTTCGCGGCGTTCGGCGGAGTCAAAAACGCCCGACGGTATATGAAAGAGAAGCATGAAAAGTAAACAGAAGATACATGAAAAACAGGCCGGGCGGCCTGTTTTATTATCAATATTCCGGAATTTTGCGGTTTACTACTGCCGTCTTGGCGCCGTCGTCATGTCTCTTGGCGTCTGTATCCTGCGGTTTGGCATCAAGGGAGTACCGGGAACATTCTGCATGTCTCTTATAGCTGGCCCAACGTTGGGTTTCTTCATATCCCTCGTTTCCGGCATAATATTCTCCGGCATTCTTCTCATATCCGGCATCTCGCCTACGTTTGGCCTTCTCATATCCGGCATAATATTCTCGGGCATTCTCCTCGTTTCCGGCATAATATTCTCCGGCATTCTTCTCATGTCCGGCATCTCGCCTATGTTTGGCCTTCTCATATCCGGCATGATATTCTCCGGCATTCTTCTCATGTCCGGCATCTCGCCTACGTTCGGCATGCCCCTTTCTATCGGCCTCGTGCCCGGCACCGCCGGCATTCTCACATTCGGCTCCATTTTCATTACGGGCATGTCGCCTCTGTTCGGAGCGTTCGTTTTCTCAAGCTTCGGAAGAGTTTTTGGCATTATGGCCTTAGACATACTGAAACGTTTCTTGTTCTCGAGGTATTCCTGCACAAGCCGGAGCGATTCGCCGAAGCGCTGGAAGTGTACTATTTCTCTCTGTCTTAAGAACTTTAAAGGTTCTATCACATCCGGGTCAGAGGCCAGGTTTAATAGGTACTCATAAGTAGAGCGGGCCTTTTGCTCAGCGGCCATATCCTCGTAAAGGTCGGTCATCGGATCTCCCTTTGACTGTATATACGCGGCGGTAAACGGCACTCCTGCAGCGCTTACCGGATATACGGCTCTGTCGTGGTCAGCGTAATACGGGTCCATCCCGGCTTTCTTTATCTCTTCTATGCTTGCGTTTTCCGTCAGCTGTTTTACCATCGACCCGACCATCTCGAGGTGAGCCATCTCCTCGGTGCCTATGTCGTTAAGCGTTGCTTTCGCCTCGGGCGTTACCATTGTGAACCGCTGGCTGAGATAGCGCAGCGAGGCCGCGAGTTCGCCGTCGGGCCCTCCATACTGTGTGATTATAACCTTTGCCATCTTGGGGTCGGGCTTCTTTATCTTTACCGGAAATTGAAGTTTTTTATCGTATAGCCACATTATCATCATCTCCTGCCAAGCTAAAATTAAACTGGTACTGCCACGGCCACGGGTTCTCTATCCACTGCCAGGGAAACCTGCTCGGCTGGTTCTGGGTCAGCGGGCCGTACGTGTCTTCGTATTCTCTGCGCAGAGCGCTGGCTTCGGTTATGACCGCATTGTATTTATTCAAAGCGTCCCGGTCGTCCGGGTGAGTATTAAGATACAAATGCAGGTCAAGCGTATAAAAGTCGAGAGCCGTTAGCTGCCTTAACAATTCATCTCTGTTCATACATATTCTCCTCCTACCAATTCCCGTCTTCTTTCCCATCCGTATACGCCTTTCAGTCCGGGAAAGGCGGTGCCTTTTTTAAGGGATGTCATCGGCGAAAACGTCGGGCAGAACTCCTGATAGGGCACGTACGCATGAGCCAGCTTCACATCCAATATTTCTGTTTCATGGTCTACACAGTCCACAGGCATTTTTCCCATCATCGGGTTTACTCCCCATGAAGCATCGCCTCGCGGGGGCCTTTCATTTATACCCATCGGGTTTACCCCCCATGAAGCATCGCCTCGCGGGGGCCTTTCGTTGATCCCCATCGGCATACACAAGTCAGGGTATCTATCTTGATTCATAACATCATTCTCCTTCTTTCAAGCTTTATATACAGCTTTATATACAGCTTCATAATATATATAATATGAACAGGCGAATATATTGTGAGAAAATAACAGCCTTAAGGTATAATATTAAACGCATAAAAAAGGAAGCGTCCATCGCTTCCGACCGCGGCACTTATATGACGGCATTTTACAGAAATAACCGTTATTCCACGCTCCACGCCTCTACGAGAGGAACGGTCAGATATTCGTTGTTCCCCGCAAGGTATGAATACAGGTGTTCGCCCGTTCCCCATACCGTAACCTTCTGGCCGTTTGAAACACGGCTTTCTCCTTCGCTCAGCTGGTAATACACCTGTATTATCTTTCCCTTATCCTCAACGCCCTCAAAATACATCAGAAAATCACAGTAATACTCCTGCCCATCGTACTGAAACACGTCAAACACTACTCCTTCTATCTTAACACGGGTGCTTTCCCCTTTTTCGCATGATTCATAAAGCTGTTCACGCGTAACGCAGACACACTCTTCCTTAAAAGCGCCCACTCTAGCGCTGCGCTCGCCGGGAGGCTCCTTGATAAACCCGTATGCCCAATCGCCCGAGTAGATGATTTCGCCGTGTATGTTGTATATCGTGCCCTGTCCATGGAAAAGTCCGTTCGTAAAGAAGCCCTCGTAGTATAACGTATCGCTCCAGTATTCGCTGCCCTGTCCGTTAAGGTAATCATCTGAGTATACTCCTGCCTGATAGTATCCGCTGCCCCAGGAAGTAAACCCATCGCCGCACATGTGGCCCGATACCCAATCCCCTTCATACATCCAGCCGCCGTTTTCATAATCGGCGCTCGTGAATATTCCGTATCCGTCCGGCAGTCCTTCAACAGTTTCGCCAGTATAATTTCCCGATATCTGCCCGAAGGCGAGCGATAGCGTCATATTTTCGTTGATGACGGTTTTAGCCATGTTCGACGGCTCAGGCGACGGCTCAGGCGACGGTACAGGCGCAGGAGTCGGGCTCAGCGCGAACTCGTCAAAGAACTCGCCCATATCAAAGCCTTCATCCGCCCGCATATACTCTCCAAGGTCTTTTATTTTAATATCGCTCTTTCCCGCTGTAAAAGTATAATCTGTTCCGCCGAAGTTTAACACGCCTTTGCCTTTTGCCTTGTCATACGTATATTTGCCTTTCTGCCTTAATCCGGGCGTATAGATAATGCAGGCGTTACTGTCTTTAAACTCTATAACCTGGGCGCGCTCGATGCTGTACCACAGGCCTGTTATGGGATTCCCCGCTGTCAGCAATATCAAAGCTATTATCACAGACGCCGCAAAAACGACAGCGGCTGATATCAGCCCGATAACGAGCCCTATTCGTCTCCTCGGCTGCGGCTGGAGCCCGTAATGTAGCTGAGCTTGATAGCTTTGAGGAGAATAATCTGGCTGAAAATCAGAAAGCAAAGCGCGGCCGCAGTTTTCGCAAAAGGCCGCGCCTTGCGCTGTCTGGTTACCGCATCTTGGACAAAACATCATATGGCCTCCAATAATATGGTCTATTACATCATATTTGAATAGTCCGCATAAATAGAATACTGCGCCGTATATTTGTGCCCGTTATAATCAGTCAGATAAATATGAGCTCTTTGTGGTGGTATTTATTATTCCCTATTATTACTTTAAGTATTGCTATTTAGGTAATAATATGTTACACTACGCCTTGCAGGAGGATGATATGAAAGATAAATGGTTTTCGGTGGAGCAGGTGTCCGGGATGCTCGGGCTTCACCCCAAAACGCTTCGGCGTTATATAACGCAAGGAAGGCTGCGAGCCGGCAAGTTAGGCAAACAGTACCGCATAAGCGGTCATGACCTCAGCGTATTTGTGGAAGGCAGCGGCTTGTCCATTAATGATATTGATAATCAGGAACCGTACATTTGGTCCGTGGACGTCTCCGCAGTCGCGGACATAACCGTGCCGGGACGTGACGAAGCTGACAGGATAGAAAGAACGCTTATAGCCGCTCTTAACTCTAAGGACGCCTCATACGGCGAGAGCAGCGTCAGCATACAGCGATCTGCGGGCGAAAACAAACTTCGAGTGATGCTTTGGGGCGGGGCGGGTTTTATTACGGCGATGCTGGAATGCATATCGGCTTTGACAAGCCCGGATGAATAAAAGGAGAGTTTATATGAAGTCTGTATACAGGTCACCCGAAGGAAAAGAAAAGATATTGAACCGGTATAACGAGATATTGAAATACTGGCCGATGCCGTGCGAAAAGATAACCGTTCCTACAAGTTTCGGTGATACGTTCGTAATCGCGTGCGGCGCCGACACGGATAAAGCGGTAGTGCTGCTGCACGGCTCGTCTACAAACTCCGCGATGTGGATGGGAGATGCGGCAACGCTCGGCAAAAAGCGCAGAGTGTACGCGGTAGACATCATCGGCGAGCCCGGCAACAGCGCTGAAACTAGGCCTGACCCGCGGGGAACGAACTACGGGCAGTGGCTTTCAGAGGTAATGGACGGGCTTGGCATAGACAAGGCCGCCGTTGTGGGCAACTCCCTTGGCGGCTGGATGGCGCTGAATCTTGCCGCTTTCGCGCCGGAGCGGGTTGAGAGCATCGTTCTTATTGCTTCGGGAGGGCTATCCTCCATTCGCCTTTCTTCTTTTATGCTTAAGGCTCTGACCTACAGCCTTTTGGGTAAAAGAGGAGAGAAAAAACTAAATAATCTCGTTTACGGAGATATTGAGATGCCCGAAGAGGTGTTATCGTTCGGCAAGCTGGTCGGCGCTAATTATATTCCGCGTACGAAAGGATACGGTGCGTATCCCGATAATGTGCTAAGCAAGCTGAGCATGCCTGTGCTGTATATCGCCGGAGACAGTGACGCGCTGATGCCCACAAAGAAAAATGCCGCAAGGCTAAAGCAGCTTGTACCTCACGCCGATATCAGAGTGCTAGAAGGGCGGCCGCACGCACTCATAGGCCTTGCTGACGATATAGCTGAATTTATAGACAGGCAGAGCGTTAATGATTGACTACAGGGAATACGGCGGCAAAACCGTCGCGGTCGTGTCAAGCCGCGCGATAAGCTGTGCCGGGGATATGCTCGATATTATGGCCGAGGTGTTTTTCAGCGGCTGCGACATGATGACGATAAGAAAGGAGTTGCTGCCAGACGGCTTCTTCTCTCTTAAGACCGGACTCGCGGGTGAAATACTGCAGAAATTCTCGAACTACAGTATGAGGCTCGCTATAGTCGGCGATTTTAGCAATATCGGAAGCAAGAGCCTTGCCGATTTTATATATGAGTGCAACAAAGGCAAGCAGGTGTTTTTCAAAAACACCGAAGAGGAAGCGATTGAAGTTTTATTGAAAGCGTCGGTTTGAGTACCCGGCGCTTTTTGCTTAAAGAGTTCAGATTCGCTTTTCTTTATTGCGAAGCATACGGGCCGCCTTTTCTATTCGCGACCCGCGCGTCTCGCTTCTTTTAGCGGATTCTATCCATGCAATATAACTCTTTTTATTCGTATATGAAAGAGAGTCATAAAACGCCTTTGCCTCAGCGTCGGCGTCAAGCATCTTTTCAAAATCTTCAGGCAGAATCACAGTCCGCTCTTCTTCGTCCTTCTCCACTCTGACGCGTACCGTATCGCCCGGGCCTTTGCCTATTTTTGAACGTATCTGCTTTGTTATGCCTATAAGCGTACATGTGCCCATAGTCACTATAGAACCGCGATACGGCTCGCCGTCGAACTGCGCTTTAACCTTAACGCGCTTCCCTCCGAACGTCTGCATAACGCCTAAGGGTATCTCAACATACGCTCCGTCGACATCCTCATGCCTTTTCATTACCGCCATAAATTCCATAGCGCCCTCTCCCATCATGTTCTATAACACGCGTATTTATCTCATCACAGCGTTATTGCGTAACATATTATTATATACATATTAAAGAGGTTTTATACATACGTATATTAATTAATTCCTTAGCTGCAAATGTATTAGCCGAGACAGGCGAAAAAAGAAAATGCCCCGAAAATTCGAAGGCATCTTCCTATCTGCCATAAATCCCTATTTGCCTCGTTACTGGGTACTAGCTAGGCGAGACTTGCGGCATTGGCGAAACTGGCTCTGCCGGTGATACGTCCGCCGGCGGCAGCAACGGTGTTATCTCCACTGGGCTCAATTCCACATCCGGGCTCATTATAGGAGACACCATGGGTGAAACCTGGGGTTGTCCGGGCGCCTGGTTGTTCTGGTTCCTGTCGTCCGCGCATCCGGCAAATACCGCTGCCAGCACGAAAATAACCATTATTGCAATAATCAGTTTTTTCATTAAATCGCCTCCTTTGAACTTATTTTTGACTAAACGGAGGCTAATTATAATCATTTTATATTGTTATTTTTTCAATTTTTTATCGAACCGATAAATTCTCTCAATATGCTTCTCGGCGGTATCGCGCTTTCGTCGTCGAAACTGAGCACATAATTTAAAAATTTAATCAGGCTTTGCGCCTCAGGGTAATGAGGCATCCCGGGCTTAAACTTCATCAGTTCGCTGTAGCAGTGCTTTTTGAGTACGAGAGGCTCATACAGCAGCGTAGAGTTGAACATTACGTCCGTCGTTTCCTGATACGGGAGTATATAACGGTATTCCCCTCTTCTTACCGAATCCCATATCGCAAGCGTCTGCTCGAAGGAAAAGCCTCTCGTGCGCCTGTCCCGCGCGAGTCTGCGAAGCAGCCGCAGGTCATCGGGAAAGACGACGTTATGCTCGTCGATATTCAGAGCTGTAAGAGGAGAAATAAACACCTTGAACTTGAGCTGTGCGGGTATGTTTCTGGTCAAATCATCGTTAAGGCCGTGTATGCCTTCTATAATAAGAATATCGTCATCTATACACAACGGTACGCTCTGCTCTTTGCGGCTTCCCGTATAAAAATCGTACCTTGGCATTTGGGCGACCTCGCAGGCAAGAAGCTTTACGAGGTCTTCGTTAAGCTTTTCGACGTCGAGCGCGCTTATCGACTCAAGGTCGGGCTTGCCGTACTCGTCAAACGGAATGTCCTCGCGGTTTTTGTAATAATCGTCAACGGAAATAGGTTTGCACTTTTTGCCAATGGCTTTAAGATGCACGGCGAGCCTTGAGGCGAACGTCGTCTTCCCCGACGACGACGGCCCAGCGACCAGCACTATGCGCACTCCCCCACGGTCGGCTATCTGCTGGGCGATGCCCGCTATCGTTTTTTCATGCAGCGCTTCGTTGACGTCTATAAAATCTACGATGCCGCCGTTTCGGAACATGTCGTTTATGTCCGCTACATACGACGCGGAAAGCACAGCGGCCCACCTTTCCGCCTCTCTGAACACCGCGGAGTATTTTGGCTGGCCGGTTATTGGGGTAGACGCCTCCACAAACGGCGCAGGATATTTCAAAATAAAACCGTTTGAATAAGGAAAAAGCTGAATCCCTTTAAGATACCCTGAGCTTTTGGGCATTATCCCGTGGAAATAGTTTTTCTGGCCGTCGAATTCGTATAGCCTGTAATAATCGAACGGGCGGTATGCCAGCAGCGCCGCTTTAGCGGCAAGCCCTTCGTCGAGCATTATCTTTTTTGCTTCGCCCAGCGGCATCACCGACAGCACGAATTCTTCGTCGCGCTTAACATATTCCAATACCTTTTTTTCGAGCAGCGCTATTTCGTCGGGTGTGATATCCGGGATTCGGCAGAACATGCCGCCGTAAAGGGTATGATCGACCCTGAGAGGTCGCTGCGGGAACAGCGCTTTTGCCGCGCAGAACAGCACAAACGTGGCTCCGCGCAAAAACAGCCTTGAGGCAAGCTGGCTTTTTTGCGGAGAAAGGAATGTTATGTTTGACCCTTCCTGCGGCAATTCCGCCATAGATACGAGATTGCCTTCCATAAGCGCGCAAACGGCATCCGAGGCGTTTACGTTTTTTGCCATTTCGCTAAGCGTCAAACCGGGCTCTATAGCATACTCTTTGTACTCTTGTCCGTCATATGATACATAACAACTCATTGACCACCTCTTGATTTTTTGTGAACGAATATAGTATAACCTAACAACGCGGCTTTCTCTACCCTTTATGCTAAGCGGCGGAGAAAAATCGCCGACGCAATTTTAGCTTGGCGGCCTGTGCAAAATCATTAATGACATAAATACAGATAATGCTATCCGGCCGAATAATGCTTTTATTCATGCAACACCAAGTATCAATAAGAATACGGCATAATAAAATGATGATGAAAATAGTAAGAGTGACGCCCCGGCGAGCCCTGTATTGGAATGACAGGACACGCAAAGTGGTGTATACGGCTGTTACGGCGCTTTAAGCTGATGCCATAGTATAAGACAGCCGGATTTTAAAACCGGCCTTTACCTTCAATCACCGGGGTGTTCAATATCTAAGACGTCGGCCGAGGGCGCAAGAGCCGTAATTGCTCGGCGCTTATAATATCATATAAGCGATCAGTATATCCTGCCGGAATCCAAAAGCTTGTTTAAGTAAGTTATGGTCTCGCTGATTAGTTTTTGGTATGCGCGCGAGGAGTCAATAAACTTCTTGACTTCCTCCTCGGCTAGTACGCCTCTGAAGTCTGAGTACAGCTTTTTCAGGCGCTGAGCAACATCCGGCTGCTGCGGGCCCAAGCTATAGAGCCTTGAATGCTCACGCTCAAACATAAGCATCTGCCTTCCGAATCTCGGATGTTCCATCACTTTGCGGCGAAGCCTCATCATTTCGCTGTATTCGGCAGAACGCTTTAGCGCCTGCGCAAGTTCCTGCACTTCCTTGTTGGGTATCATATCGGTGCCTCCTCACAAATTGCTCCTTCTCTATTATATTAAATACGTTAAAATAGGTGATGCCGGCCTGGCGAGATTCACTGTATCTCAATATATATAAAGCCATATATTCATACCTTGTAATAGATGTATATATATGATAAACTTGATATACAACATTATATTTTTGGGATGGAATGATGAAACAGATTAACGTTTTGATCGCCGACAACTGCAGTGAGTTTACACAACTAATCAGCCAGTATCTGTCCCTGAATCCGGATATCAACATCGCGGGAATCGCTCAGGACGGAGCCGAAACTATCGAACTCCTGCAGAAGACCAAGCCTGACGTACTTCTTCTCGATCTCGTAATGCCAAGGGTCGACGGCCTTGAGGTAATGAGAAGGATATCTTCGAGTACAAACAAGCCTAAGGTCCTCGTTATCTCCGCGCTCGGCAGTGAAGAAATAGCCAAAAAGGCAATTGAGCTCGGAGCTGATTTTTATTTTATCAAGCCCCTTGACCTTGAGGCTGTAACTGCCAAGATACTCGAAACAGGCAATCCGCAATATCAGCAATAACCGACTTCTAACCCGAATAACAATATAGTTTTTTGGCTGCCGTCTTATTGGTACGGGCTGTAGCAGGCCCGGTAACATTACCGTATGGAGCAGCATGTAAGCGCGCACATCCGGCTTGCCGTATCGTTCGATCTGCCGCGGTTATTTTGATATTCCTTCTTTGCCGCGATTTTTCGAGTAATGATGCTTTGCCTTTTTACATGCGCGAAAAAACAAAGCCTCTGATAGTAAAACAAATGATTAAAAGCAAAATATCAGAATGTGAATACGCAAGCTTGTCCTGAGGGAAATTAACCGTATACCCTGCTGAATGCCGATCCAAAATATTGGTATCAAATAAGGGCTGCCGACAAGTCATACGACTTTGAGAGATCAATCATGAAGGAGGACAAGAAATGCAATCGCATAAGATGAACCATCCCAATCCGGGGATAAAGTGCCAGGTAACGGCATGCTATTACTACATGGACGGCGACAAGTGCACGGCTGACAGGATCGAAGTGCTTCCCAGGGACGCGACAGACATGCAGGATACGGACTGCGGCACATTCGCGCCTAAGCATTGACCAGTGAAGGCTGCCGTCTGGCGGCCTTCAACTTTTATGATTGGCTCAGCAAAGCTTTGACCATCTTTGCGGCTCTCACGCCCAGTCTTAAATGGGCTTCTTCGCTAAGGTGTACGCCGTCGGGCAGATCGGATTCAGTTATGAACGCGGATGCGTCAACAAATGCGCACCCGCGCTTTTCTGCCAGCGCCTTATAATGGCCGCCAAGCTGCGTCGATTTGCCGTGGGAGTATGTAAACTCGTCAAAAGCAGTGACAGGAGCAATGTGAGGCGGGCATATGATTAGCGTTTTGGGAGAGACACCTCCCCTGCCCGCGCAGCTTTTTTCTGTCAGTTCCAGAAGTTTCTCCATGCCTGCGGCAACACTGCTCGCTTCGAGGGAGAATTTATCTTTGAGGTCGTTTGTACCCAGCATTATAATCACTACGTCTATCGGGGCGTGCGATTCGAGGCAGGGCGCAAGATACTCTATGCCGCTGCGAAACGCGTTGTCCGGGTCGTCAAAGCACGTCGTCCTGCCGCACAGCCCTTCTTCGATCACAGAGTACCTTCCGCCCAGCATCTTGCGCATAATGCCGCCCCACCTCCGTGACGTTGAAAAGCGCTCCCCCGTTCCCGATATATAACCCCATGTGTTCGAGTCTCCAAAGCACAGCACCGTTTTCATATTTCACCCCTCCTGAGATTAATCACCAGAAAATATTACTTCTATGCCAGCATCTAAATCCCTCTTTTTACCGTTAAAGGTTGTGTATTGGTAATATGTAGTATATAATCTGTCTGTTAAGTTTATCTGGCTGGCGGTAGTATGAATCCTTTATATATACTTATAGCGTTTGCCGTATTAGCGGCAATTTATATCGCGTACACGTTGCTTACAAGCGACAAAAAGCTGAAGAAAAAGCTTGAAGCGCAATTTGGTAAAACCCCGAATAAGGAAAACCAGACGCTTAAAGGCGTCTACTGGAAGGAAAAGCTGGTGAATCATGATGTCGGCCATTATATAGACGACATAACATGGGATGACCTTGAAATGGACAGAGTATACTCTCTCATTGACTCGTGTCAGTCAAGTGTCGGGGAAGAATGCCTATACGCCATGCTTCGCGAGCCGCTGTTTGATAAAGCCAGTCTTTCAAATAAGGAAAGCCTTATTAGAACTGTATCTGATAACAAAGAGCTCCGTTTAGCGCTGCAAATGTACCTGCACAAGCTGGGCAAACTGGACGGCGGTTCTCTTGCTACGTTCTGCTATGAAGTCTCCTCAAAAAGAATAAAAAACCCGAATGTATATAAAATGCTTGCTATTCTTCCCCTTCTTTTCGCTGGATTAATCTTTGTTAATCCGGCGGCTGGAATCATATGTCTTGCTGCAACAATAATATCAAACGGTATCGTGTATTACAGAACAAAAAGAAAGATAGACCGCGAGTTGGTATCGATACGTTATTTCTCTGCACTGCTGTGGTGTGCCGGAAAGATAACAAAGAACCATCTTCTGGGTAATCACCCGACAGACGAAGCTATTGAAAAAGGCTTCAATAAGTTCAAAAAGCTTGGAGGCCGCTTGTCGGGCTTAATGGAGCAGCGCGTTTCGGAGTTGGATTATCTGGCGGAATATGTCAGGATAATATTTTTGCGCAATATAAGAAACTACAATAAGGTCGTTGATACGCTGGGCAAGGAAACCGAAGCGTTTCGCAGCTTATATGAGAGTATAGGCGAGGTGGATGCGGCTATCGCGGTTTCGTCTTTCAGAGTAAGCCTTCCCTTTCACTGCCTTCCCGAGTTCACAGAAAGCGGCGGTATTGAGACCCAGGATATATATCATCCTTTGCTTATCAATCCTGTCATAAACTCTGCCTCATTATGTTACAACCTTGTGTCAGGATCAAACGCTTCGGGAAAGTCTACGTTTATCAAAGCGGCGGCGGTAAACGGTATTCTCGCTCAGACTATACACACGTGCACCGCGCGCAGGTTCGTTACGCCTTTGGCCCTTGTAATTTCGTCTATGGCGGTACGCGACGACATCACGGAAGGCGAAAGCTATTTCATAAAAGAGATAAAGTCTCTGCGGCGCATAATACGCAAGCTGCCCAAAGTTTACTGCGCCTGCTATATTGACGAGATATTGAAGGGAACAAACACGATAGAGAGGATAGCCGCATCCGCAGCGGTGCTGAAATTTATCCGAGGAATAAAATGCATTTGCGTTGTTGCCACGCATGATATAGAGCTCACACGCATGCTTACTTCTTTTAAAAACTATCATTTCAACGAGCAAATAACAGATAACGGAATCGTCTTTGATTACAAAATAAAGCATGGCCCGTCAAAAACAAAGAACGCCATCCGGCTCCTCGAGCATATGGAGTTTGACAGCAGCATCGTAGGCAGGGCCGAAACGCTTGTCAGAGCATTTGAAGAGACTCAGATATGGGATTTGCTCGAATAGAACTTTTCCGCCGCGCCTCTCAATCTTGTATGGTTGCTATTCCACTTCATCGATAACGTATTCTTGCGTGCCAAGACCGCGTTTTTCAAGCTCTTCGAGCTGCACAAACGGGTCTTTACCGTGTATCCTCTCAAAAAGATGTCCCTTACCGCCAAGCTCCATGCCCTGCGGCAGCCCGTCACTGATGAGGTTCTCAGTTTTAATCGCGTCAAGGCAGGCCCTCTCTATGGCGACAATGTCATTTGAAGCCATCACGCCTATATCAGGAACGAGCGCAGGGGTGGACATGCCCCAGCAGTCGCATATTATCGTAATGTTCGTTAAAAAATTGATATAGTACACGTGCCCCGGCTCGAACGTTTTTAAAACCTCGTCAGTACAGATGGCCATCCCGGTCTGAAAGTCAGTGTAGTTATGCGAATCGAGCGATATAGCGCCCGTCGGGCAGACCTTCACGCAGTGCTGGCATGTAGTGCAGTTGTGATAGAACACCGAGTATTTCCCGTCCTCAAAGCTGCTCGCGTTGTGGTTGCAGCTTGCGACGCAGGCCTCGCAGTGAGTGCACAGCTCTTCGTTCCATACGAGCCCGCCCTCGAGGCTGTGTATCTGGTGCCTCGTCCTGTCGGTGACGCAGCCCATAGCGATGTTCTTGCACGCCCCGCCGTAGCCGCATGTGCCGTGCCCCTTTACATGCGAAAGGTCGATCATGACTTCGGCGTCATTAATATTGCCGCCAACATCCACGTTTTTGAACGTCCTGAAATCGACCGCCTGTTCGTAGAAATATTTATCCATAACTCCGCATACGGGCACTATAGGCGCGCCCAGCATTTCTTCTGTATAGCCCCTTACCTTGGCGCCTTTCGTGATCTGGTCGGTAATAAAAGGCTTTGCGCCCCACGATTTTAGCTTATCTACCAGTATCTTTACATACAAAGGATGTACAGTCGTCGTTCCTATCTCTCTGCCAAGATGCATCTTTACCGCCGTCCATTTGCCGCCCACAACGTCCTTCAGCCCCGTTTTGTCAAGAAGCCGCTCAAACTTTGCGGGAAGCGTGCCCTTAGCGTCGTAATTTTTAAACCTGACCGATGAAAATAAAACTTTTGAACTCATTGTTGCCTCCTGCAAACCGTTATTTTTAAATTATAGCGCGGGTAATGATAAATAGCAAAAACATTTGTATATACAGGAAAGTATGGTATAATATCAAAAACTATTCACAGTATTATCCGCACCTTACTCACAGCACTTAAAAAAACAATGTTTATTTCAATCTCTCTTTGAGTATTATTTGTTTTGCTTTCAGGGGTGAAAAGCTTAGGCTTTCTACCGAAGGCGTTTTACGGTTCGGGGTCTTAGGAAATAATTCTTTGTGCTGGAGGCTGTATGATCTCGTATTTAAAATGCTCTTCGATGGAAGACCTCAAAAGCAAAATGATATTAGTGTATGTGCTCAACGTTACGGACATAATATTCACGCTGATACTTTGCGGAACCGGGGTTTTTATAGAAGCAAATCCTTTTGCGGCGCTGTTTGTGGGCAACACTGCGGCGGCGATGCTCGCCAAGTGCGTTGTGCCCGCCGCGCTGCTTGTTTATCTATACTTCAGACTTCAAAAAGCGACCGAACGGCAGCGCAAAAGAGCGAACGCCCCTATCGCCGCTTTGCTCATAGCTTACGCGCTTATCAATATCTCCCATGTTACATGGCTTTCGGTTCTGCTGTTCAATCCGTCTGTTTTAGTTTGACAGACCTTGCGAGCCAAAAGCCGTGCGCAAACCTGCTTTTTAACATACTCAAAAGTCGTTGCTGCCTAGAGGTGATATTGTTCGCTATTCCTCTCGGACGCGAAGCATGTATCCTCCTACGATGTACGCCACAGGAAGTATCAATCCTATAAGGCTCCACACTGAAAACCCGAGTATCATGCTCAAAAGCATCAGTATTCCAACAGCGATGCCCGATACCACAAAGAAGGTCGCCTGCGACGGTTCCTTGCTTTTTCGAAGGCCGATAAACCCTATTGCCGTTTCGGCCACCGTGGATATCAGCAGCACTAAGGCAGCCGTCATCCAGCCTGAGTCCGCGTCCCGACGTGTTGTCAGCCCTATTACGACAGCAACTGAGGCTATCACTCCAAAGATTATAAATACAGCGCTCACTATTCTGAGAAAAAGTTTTGTGGTGTCATGCATATAAGCGCCTCCCTTTTGACAGATATTCTCTCCTTACCAAACAGCCTTTATTCGTTTGCACATTGCATAAAAAAGCAGCGCCCGTAGAGCGCCGCATAAGAAATCTAATTATCTGTTTACCGTTTTGCGCCTTATCAAAATGGCTAGTTTGGCCGAACCTGCCTGCCCCAGTTATCAAACAGCATGCAGACGTCTTTTTTGCGCCATACCTTATCGGTAGTCCAGATAAGGCCGTCCGTACGAGAAGCCGCCGCGTCTGCGCTGTAAACAGTCAAACCCTCACCGGGAGACAGCGCCGTGCCTTTGGGGAAGAAATAATACTGACCTCCCTTGTCGGAATAGATGTGCCAGCCTGTAAGATCGACGGTTTCGCCCGAGTAGTTCTTTATCTTAACGTATTCCGCCGATGAGCTGAAAGCGTCTACTCTTATGTCGGCAGGCGCCCCCTCAGCCGCGGGCAGCGGCGATATTTTCGACTGTTTCCCGTCGCTTTCAAAGACCATTGTACCCGTCTCTCCCAGCACGAACGCCTTCGCTCCCGCAGCGGCGATATTGCTGAGCACGCTCTTGGACGGAGGGTTTTCTAGGTCTGTAGGTATGACCGCATACCGCGGGCTTACGGCTTTGATAAACTCAAGAGACGATGAGTCGTCCTCACCATGGTGGGCAACTTTAAGCACGTCGGCTTTGAGGCTGTCCCCGAGGCCGAGAATATCATTCTCCGACTCGGAAAGCTGGTCGGCCGCAAACAGCAGCTTAACATCCTTATACTGCAGCATTATCACAAGGCTGTTGTCGTTCTCTTTTGAGTAGCTGCCGACAGGCCCGATTACGGTAAATGACGCCTCTCCTATGTTTATGACGTCGCCTGTTTTTATCTGAACGAGCTGCGTAAGATCCGCAGCCTGCTGTACGCGATTCTCCTTCATGCCGTCGCCGTTTGTGTAAAGTTTTTTACAACGGGCTATCGTCAGCACGTTCGTAATCCCTCCTATATGGTCGGAGTGCCCGTGTGTTAAAAACACCGCCGAGAGCTCGTCGACGCCGTTGAGAACGAGCTGCCTTCCTGTCTCGCCGAAACCCTTGTTGAGCCCGGTGTCTATCATCACCCAATGCCCGCCGGGTATGCGTATCAGTGCCGCGTCCGCTTTTCCGGCATCGAGGAAAAACGCCTTGAGCGTCTCTTCACCCGTGTTTATCTCATAACCGGGCGGCTGATCGGTCGTATTGCTGCCGCAGCCGGCCAGCGTCATTATCAGCGCTGCCGCAAGTAGCCATATTACATACGTTTGCTTGCGCAAAACAATACCCCCTGTATGGTTTGTCCAGGCGTTTATCATAACAGAGTTATGTTTAAAAGTCACCCTTTGTGTTATTCTAATAATCATCCACCCCTTCAAGGGGTGGTCTTTATTGGAGCCCTATAAGGGACTATTACTAGCCATGCCTAAAGGCATATCACGGTTTCGCCAACCGCATGGGGCTTGTTACTGGCAACCCTTAAAAGGGTCTACATATTCTATTACGGTTGCCTTATCGTTCTTCATGTCTTCATCATGCTGTTCTCTGATGTATTTGCTTATTTTCTCCTTGTTCAGCCCTACAGTACTTACATAATAGCCCTTACACCAGAACTGCCTCCTGCCGTACTTATACTTTAGATTTGCATGCCGCTCAAATATCATCAGCGTGCTTTTTCCTTTTAAGTTCCCCATAAAGTACGATACACTCATCTTTGGCGGTATTCTTACCAGCATGTGTATATGGTCTACACATGCGTTTGCCTCAACTATTTCTACGTCCTTATGCTCACATAACTCTCGTAGGATCTGCCCTATATCTTTCTTCAGTTTCCCATATATCTCTTTCCTTCGATATTTCGGGGAAAACACTATGTGGTATTTGCAGTCCCACCTCGTTTGTGATAGACTACTCTCATCCATTATGGATACACCTCCTCTGTAGTTTTAGAAACGGCTGGCGAAACCTTTTCTATTCTACTTTTGGAGGTTCTTCTTTTCAACGCTAAAGCTATCCTTTGCTCCACACGCTTAGCGTGTGGTTTTTTCAACGATAAGTAAAAACCCGAAGAATCCTTCGGGCTATAAAATTATTATTTGTAAAACGGCTAAGACTCCTGAGTTTCACCAGGCGCCAGCCCGTCGACGATGTATAATATGTCGCTTACCGCTCTGCCGCCTCTGAAAGGCTTGTTCGCTATTTTGCCCATAAACGCCATAACGGAAGTCTGGCCTCCGTCAAGATTGAACGCAACTTTGCAGCCAAGGTCATAGAAAAGCTGCGAAAGCTGCTCCATCTCAAGCCCTCTCGAATAGCCCGACTGCCTTCCGTCAACCGTCACAAACACGTAATGCCCCGGCTCGTAATAGCCTATGGCCGTCCTAGGGTTCCTCTTTGTAACGGACGAGTTGAACTTGCTCATAGGCTGCCCGTCCTGAAGCAGCTGAGGTCCGAATGTCCATATCTGATAAGGGTTTTTGGCAAGTATCTCTTTGCTGTCATATTCGCCTTTTTGATATGTCTCCATAGTTCCGTCGTTGTACATCACGAGTATATCACGATGGTACACCTTGCTGCGGTAAACCTCTCCGTTGCGTACCACAAGCCCTTTATTGTAGGTGCAGTAGTCGCCGTTGATGGCTATAACGGCATTTTTATTCCTGGCCTGCTTGTCCGTCGTCTGGCTGCTGCCGAACTTGTCTTTGGCAAGCCCTGTCTTGAAGTACTCTATATCGGTGATGTATATGTCAGCAACATAGTATGTCACTTTGTCTTTCTGCACCTTTTCCACCGACACGTTTATATGCGGGCTCATATACGAATTTCCCTCTTGTATCACCTCTGCGTCCGTGAACTTGCCGGGAAACTTGGCGCCCCACATTGTGGACGGCGTTGGCTCGGGCGTTGGCGAGGGTGCCTCGGTCTGGGTAGGCGTCGGATCCGGTGTCTGTGTAGGCGCCACGGGCGTCTGCGTCGGTGCAGGTGTTTCCGTCCGCGTCGGTGCGGGAGCAGCAGCCTGCTGCTCGGGCTCACCCGAAAATACAAAAGCATACAAAGTTATGGCCGCAAGAACGACGGCGGCCGCGCAAACCAAAATGATCGCCCATTTCGGAAATCCTCTTTTAGGCTTTGGCTTTACGTCTATCGTCATAGTTCCGAGCGTGACGCGCTGCGTCTTAACGTTCGGTCTGCTGTTGTTCTCTTTCACAGGATCCTGTCTTTCCGCACTGCAGGCATAAAATCGTTATCGGTCAATATCATAATATAAGGACTATATAATGTCAATTGCCGCCAGCGCGGAATAATAGAAAACCCGAAGCATGCTCCGGGCGCGTGTTTTTATCTATTGAAATAATTTTTTATGCCTTATGTCTTATTGGCCGGGCGCGGGCCCGTCGATTATACAAAGGGCGTCACGGTCTTTCCTGTATGTGGAGCAAGGCTGGTTTATCTCTTCTCCCATAAACGCTATCTGAGCGCTGCCTCCGCCGTCGAGGTTGAACGCCACTTTGCATCCGAGGTCATACATGAGTTTTGAGAGTTCTTTCATACTGAGGCCCTTTGAATACCCTCGCTGCCTTCCGTCAACGTTTACAAACACGTAGTGCCCCGGCTCATAGTAGCCTATAGCCGAGCGCGGGTTTGCTCTCCCTATAGGATTAGGCAGATCAAACTTCGTCATAACCTCGCCGTCTTTAAGAAGCATAGGCCCGAACGTCCATATCTGCCACACGTCGTCCTTAATAGACTTTATCATCGCTTTGTCGTATTCTTTTTTCGAATAGGTCTTCATCGTTCCGTCTTTGAACATAACAAGTATGTCGAGCTTAACTTCGTTCCTGTACAAGTCTCCGTCGCGCAAGACCGGACCGCGGTTTGAGGTGTAAAAATCTCCGTTTATAGCTACTATGGCGTCGTTGTCCTGCGCAATCTTATAGATGAATTTGCGCTCGCCTTTGTTATACTTGCCGCTCGAGAACGGGGCGGTGAAGTATTTAATATCCGTGATATATATATCGGCCACGAAGTATACTGTTCCGTTTTCCTCCATTTTCGTAACGGTTACGTTTACATTCGCGCTTTTATACGAGTTTTCATCCTGTATTATTTCACCATCCGTGAATTTGCCGGGGAAGTTTGCGCCCCACATCGTTGAGGGCGTCGGCTCGGGCGTGGGTTCGGGTGTCGGCGTTGGAGTTAGCGTCGGCGACGGGGCAGGCGTTGGAGTAGGCGTCGGCGCGGGGGTAGCCGTTACTTCAGGCGACGGGGATGCGGCGGCAAAAGCTTGCCCTGTCTCCCCGGATAAACCGAAAACATACAGTGATATGGCTATAAACGCAAAGACAGCCGCGCAAAAAAGTACGACCATCCATTTGGGCACGCCGCGCTTGCGTACGGCCGCCTTGTTATTTGTGTCTATCGTCATGGTGCCCAGCGTAACGCGCTGCGCTTTGATTTTCTGATCGCTGTTATCCTTCACGAACTCTACCGCTGCTTTCTATCGGTCTGATTGTCTATTGCCCAATAATAATGCATATGCTTTATTACTGTCAATTGCTATAATAGCGAGCCATCCGCATCCTAAAAATCACGACTTTATTTGGGCGCGTATTTATACCCCAAAAGCTATAGGCTTATTGGGGACCCCGTATTCAGAAAACGCCCCGTTTAAAACGGGGCGCCTGTGTTGCACCTATTGCGCCCGGTTAATCCCTTCTGTTCTGAAATATCATTATACCCGATACAATGATGGCAGAAACGCCGAACAGGTAGACGCAGGCCGCGTAAAACCCCAGATCATTTATCCCCGGGTTGAACTGAGTAAGAATAAAGAGCGTAATCGTTACGAGCGCGAGTATTATGCAGATGTGAGGCATCAATTTCTTTATCATGGCTTACTCCTCAATGTCCGTTATATATATCATATCGTTTACTCTCCTGTCGCCGCTAGGCTTGTTTATCGTCTTGCCCATAAACGCCATCTGTGAAGACTGGCCGCCGTCGAGGTTGAAAGCCGCTTTGCAGCCCAGCTTGTACATGAGCTCGGACATCTCCTTCATGTTATACCCTTTTGAATAACCCGACTGCCTTCCGTCCACGACCACGAAGCAGTAATGCCCCGGCTCATAATATCCTATCGCGGTTCTGGGGTTATAGGTTGAAACACTGGTGTTGAACTTTGTCATAGGCTGGCCTTCGCTGTCGAGCAGCATAGGCCCGAATCCCCACACCTGATACGGCGCTTCAGCCTTTACAGAGTTGAAATCGAAGTCTTTGGCCGATATAGTCTTCATTGTCCCATCGTTATACATCACGAGTGCGTCGGAAGACGACTTTGACCACTTCTTATAATAAACGCCGTTGCGGATAAGAAGGCATGGGTTATTCCAGCAGTTGTCGCCGTTAATACCGATCACCCCTCCTTTGGCTTTAAGGTCCTCATAGACAAATCCGCTCTTTCCTTGCTTATTCTGTCCAAAAGCGGTCTTTAGGTATTTGATATCCGCCACATAGATATCGGCCACAAAGTAAACTACGCCGTTATCCTCAACCCTGTTTATGTTTACGCTTACATTCGCGCTCCTGTATGATGTCTCAGTCTTCTCGACCTCACCGTTCGTGAACTTGTCCTCGAACTTGTTCCTCCAAACCGTCATATCAACGACCGGCGCAGGGTCATCCGAGGTGGCGACTGTCGGTGAGGGTTCGGCGCCTGCCGGAGTGGCCGTTGGCGATACGCTGACCACCGCCTGCGAAGGCGTTGAGAGCGGCTCGCTGTCAACATCCCCCTGCCATTCATAATTGATGAAATAGAACAGCAATAGTATCAGCGCCGCGGCAAGTACGTCAGCCGCTATAATAATCCAAAGCGGCAGCCTGCGCTTTGGTGCGTTCTTATATCCCCCGCTCTTGCGTACGCCTGAGACGCTTTTTTTGCTAGGCTCGTCAAAAAAGCTGTTTACCCCGCCCCTCGTCCGCGAGCCCCGGCCTGTGCTGAAATAATTGTTTTTGTTCATAGTTGATATTTACCCGCTACAAGAAATATTTCATACCATTTGTTGATAATGTACAGTATACATACACGAAAGTTTTTTGTAAACATAAAATTGACAGCAGCTTACAGCTTATAATATACCTTTTTTCGAGGCGTTCTGTTATCATATTTCTTATGGGGACAAATAGCATATGAGGTGTAAAAGCATGAAAACTCTTTTTCTTACAGGCGGCAACAGCGGCATAGGCTTTTATATGGTCAAGGAATGGCTCGAGAGAGGCAACAGCGCCGCCGTCGTCGATCTTAGCTGCCATAATCTTGAAGGTTATAAGGAGCTTTATAAAGAAAGGCTGACAGCGATCGAGTGCGACGTACGAAGCGAAGCGGACATGAAAAAGGCAGCACAAACGGCCGCTGCGGCGTATGGATGCATCGATTACGCTGTGCATAACGCCTGCGTCTGCCCGTTTAAAAGCTTTGAGGAGCATACGAGAGCGGATTATGAGTATGTGATGAGCGTGAATTTGCTGGGCGCGGTTAACGTCGCAAAGGCGGTGCTGCCTTTTATGACCGCGCGGGGCTCAGGCAGGATATTCTTTACGAGCTCAGGCGTGGGCGTGACCGGCTTTACCGGAATCAGTTCGTACGCCGCCAGCAAAGGCGCGATAGAGTCGCTTGCCAAATGCCTTAATATAGAGTATAAAACCAGCGGCGTCACGTTTCACATTATGCATCCGCCGCTTACCGATACGAAATCGTCCTCGCCCCTGCCCGTACCGAAGGAGTTTAAAGCTACACCTGAGAGAGTTGGAAAAGGGCTCGTAAGGCACATGGGCAGCAAGAAGTTTGTAATAACCCCCTCATCCGGCAGCGCTTTTTCCGTTAAGATGTCGTATCTGTTCCCGCTAGCTATGGGCAGATTCCTAGCGAAGATGACGGACAATGCCGCAAAATAGAGTCAGAGCTTGTTGTTATCGACAAACTGTATCATAAGGCTGTTCGTGGTATGCACAAATATATCAACATTTAGCATCGGGACAAACAATTATAGTAAATTAATAAATGATATTAAATATATAGACAAAAACAATGCATACTTCTTCATATTATGTTATCTTAAATTAAAGCCCTCTCAAGATTAGTCTGTATGGAGTGCACTATGGCGAGATTGTATACAATTCTGAGCTCATGTAAAAAAGAAGAAGAAGTTAAAGCCGAGTTCGCTAAATATTTTAAATTTAAAATAAACGCCGATAAAAGATATGACCATTATTCAAAACAGATACTGTATGAGTTCAAACTTAGCAAAAATTTTAAAAACCTAAAGGCTCGAGCTACTGTTATTGCGCAAACAATCTATTATATACGTGATATAAAGTACGGTAAAAATGCCAAACCGATACCACCTTATGTTTGTGTTGTAGATAAAGACGAAGCATTTATTTTTGAAACAAAAGAGTATCATAAATTTTATACAAATAATAAAAATAAGTATGACTGGGATCGCACAGCTAGCTTGCCTTGCCCTAAACTGGTAGCTGATATTGAAAATTTTTCAACTACTAAGTTAATTCATGTATATGAACTTATTAACCATCATGAGGAAGAGCAATTTGTAATTACTCTCAAGAATTATGCAGCAACACAAATCCAGTTTGATTTAGAGAAAAAAGTAATAAATGAAAATAATTTTTTAGAAACATATTCTCATTGGCAATCTCTTTTTGGGCAATATGTTGAGAATGGTAAAAAATCTTCAGAATACTTTATTTCTGATATTGAGAAGGGACGATCTAATAAAATAGGGGAAAGCATCGTAAATTTTGACTTGGGAAATGACATTTCAAAAAATAAAAATATTCCAAGAAAAGACTATGATTATTTTTGGAGTATTTACGAAAAAGTTGATGATTTGAACGTTATTTATTCCATAAGGCAGAAAATCGATAGAATATCCGAGGATTACCAAAGACGCTTTACAGGTGAATTCTATACCCCAGTCGAATATGCTGAAAAAGCATGGCGGTATATAGAAAAATCATGTGGTAATAATTGGTGGGCGAAAGGCAATTGGCGGATTTGGGATATGGCAGCAGGACCGGAAATCTCGAGTTTCCCTTGCCAAGTTCTGCATTGCAGTATTGCTATATCTCTACTCTATTAGAAGATGACGCCAATTACTGCAAGCGTATTTTCCCTACAGCTACTGTTTTCCAATATGATTATTTAAATGATGATATTAATACGCTTATTCATCCTGATCTTCTTTCTCATGGCGTTGTCCCAATAATGCCTAAACAGCTAATAGAAGATCTAGCAAATCCAAAAATCAAGTGGATAATATTTATTAATCCCCCGTTTGCAACAAGTAATAATGCAAATAAAGAAACAGGAAAACAATCGAAGTATAACGTCTCAATGACGAAAATAAGACAAGTCATGACACAAGACGGATTAGGTGAAACAAGTCGTGAATTGTTTGCACAATATCTTTATCGTATATATAAAGAGTTTAAAGGAAAAACTGCATACCTAGGTTTATTCTCTAAATTAAAGTACCTAAGCTCGAACAACGATCAAAAACTTCGAGATAATGTGTTTAAATATGAGTTTAAAAACGGATTTATGTTTTCATCAGAATATTTTTACGGGAGTAAAGGAAAATTCCCTATTGGATTCTTAGTGTGGGATTTGAGTAAGCAGGTTCCATTAGAATCTCAAAAAATTGTTGTTGATGTATTTGGTAAATATGAAGGCACAGAGGGAAAATATGGAGTTAAGCAAATACAAGCTGAGAATAGAGATGTTTATCTAAGTAAATGGGTTAATCGACCAAAGGCACAACATATAATGCCGCCCTTTAGCAGTGCTGTTTCTATTGGAAAAAACATGACTGATACAAGGAATCGCGTTTCAGATGGATTCTTATGTTCTCTAATGTGTGGAGGTAATGATTTTCAGCACCAAAATAGTACAGCTCTATTGTCGGGTCCTTATGTGAGTGCAGGTGCTTTCTCTGTTACTGCAGAAAATTTTACTAAATCAATGATTATCCATACTGTACGACGTTTACCTTTAGCAGATTGGACAAATGATAGAGACCAATTTTACCAGCCCAGTACTAATGATTTATCAGAAGATTTTATTATTGACTGTGTTATATGGAGTGCATTTTCCGACTCTAATAATACAGTTTCAATGAAAGATGTAAATTATAATGGCAAGACATATCAAATAATAAATAATTTATACCCATACACGTTAAGTATGGTCAAAAGTTGGAAATGCCATTTAGATAATATAGAATTGCAGATAATATCTGCAAACGAAGACCGATTTTTAGCCAATTGGTTATTAGATAAAACGCTATCAACAGAGAGCCAAAAAGTGTTTAATCTAGGTAAGCAAATATATGAAATGTTTTATGAGAATGTACATAATATACATTGGGGAATTTATAAAATAGGATTTTGGGATGTGGGTTGGTGGCAAGTTAGGCAATCACTTAAAGAAGTGAAAAATTCTATGAACTTGTTGGAAAATCTAAAGTTCGTACATAATGAGCTTGGTGCTAAGCTGTTACTAAAAATAAAGCACTACGGTTTTATTCGCGAAAATGTTACGCCTTTGTAGTTATTAACCTTGGTTTTATCTATTATGCTATGTATAACTAAACTTGTACAAAGCATGAAAAGGATTTCCAGCATTCATTAACCTCTGGTACATTTGATTTTATTGTATCATTTAAGGAGTATAGAGCCATTCTATTTTAAGTATCTCTTCACCCATAAAGCTTACATTTACAAACGTAAGATGTTCGTCTATGCCCATGTCTATTGCCTGAAGCATTTTGCTCTTGAACTCATCGTAGCCGACCTCAATGTTTTCGCTCATATCCAAGGCATCGGGCAGGAAATATTTTGTTCCCGAGGTTGTGCGGAGCGTTCGCAGGGCGCCGCTTATGTTGCGTATATACCCCATCTCATATATACCTTCGCCCTCTGTCTCCTCTTCAGTCGCTCCGGGGTGATCCTCTAGATACTTTACCTTGGCCTCGTCACCAGAAAGCCATTCCACAAAATCGAATGTTATGTCCGCCTGCCCGTCGGAGCGCATTGTCAAAGCCGTGATGTAAGCGGGGCTTTCGCCGGCAGCCGTCATTTCGCTTGTATTTGTCGTCAGCGCAGGAGACGCAGCCTGCAGCCCCTGAGAAGACACGCAAGAAACCAGCGCCAGCGTCAGTAATGCCGACAGCGTTATGATTAAGAAACGATTCATTATTAAACCTCCTTATATGCAGAATAATATTCGGGGCTTATGACAACACTAAATGCCTTTCGCTATATCACAGCGGCCAGCAGCAGCAGCGGCAGGTTATCGCGGTATATCTTCGGGAACTGCGATATGGGAAGTGGGTTCGTCCCCCGGCCTACCTCTATCGTAAACCCCGGCCTTCCAAAGTCCTGTATGAACCAGTCCTTGAACCCGGCGTACGATGTAATTCCTGTAGGCTGCTCAAGAGCATAGCCGCTTACCTGCGCCAGCCGCTCTGCGATCTCAAGCGATTCGGGAGGCTCGAGGCCCATGAAATCCCAGAATATCACTTCTCCTTGGCTGTGGTAGGCAAGCACGAGCCTGAAGTTACGGCTGCGCGCGAAGTCCGCGATCGCACTGCTTTCAGGCTCCGACTCGGGATACGGCCCAGGATATCTTGTAGGGCCGGGCCCCGTTATCCCAAGCTCTATCGATGCCTGACGGGACTGCTCCCAAGCGGCGTTGAAATTGTGGTTAAGGTCGACTCCGCGGTTGTTTGCCTGCCAGACTGCCGAAAAATCCGTGCTGCCCCTGTTCCATCTGATAAGTTCGTTATAATACGGGTTATCCTGCCCGAGTCCGTTCAGTACGAGGTCTACTCCGTCCGGGTTGACCATAGGCACTATGTATATGCTGCTCGTGTTCCAGATATCCCCTGAGTCATAGCCGCCTATCCGTCCTCCCGTCGCTGCCGCCGACAGCAGGTCTTCGGCGAATTTCATAAGCACCGGGCTTGTAATCCACTCCAGCGCGTGTATCGCCCCGGTATAAAAGACCTGATTTGCGCCGCTGCCGAGCCGCAGGTAATATAGATTCCTTCCGAGCACACTTGTTCCCGCTACGCCCGTCTCCAAAAACGGATACCGCGCGATAAGCCCTTGTATGTCTCTCTCAAGAACGTCGTACGTATATGATATATTCGTATCCACCACTGCGTAGCCGTAGGGCACGGTTATACTCTGGCCGGGTATCAGGCTGCCGGGGTCTACCCCCGGGTTCGCGGCCGCGACAAGCGCGGCGTTCGTGCCAAACCTTTGCGCAATGTTATAAAACGTGTCGCCCTGTCTCACCGTGTATGTATCATATCCCAAAAGATATCTCTGAAGGGCGCTGTGCGTGTTTTGTCCTATTATCCCGTCGGGGCTGAGCCCTTGAGCCCGCTGAAACATTATCACGGCTCTTCTGGTCTGAAGCCCGAATATCCCGTCTATAGGGCCTACATCATAACCCAGCTTTTCGAGCGTCGCCTGTATCTGCATTACGTCGGTTCCCCTCATGCCTATGCGCAAAACCCTCATACATTCCTCCTTCTGTCAATTAAGCGTCCATTCATTATATTCGTGCGCTGGGCGATGTGATACGCCGGCCACGCCTTAACTTTGGCGAAGAAAAAAGCAGCTGTGAATTCAACTGCTTTTGTGATCTGATACTATTGGCGATATCAGCAACAGGCAAGTTATTGCCTTCGCATGAACTCCTCGAGCTTGCCCATCGTCTCGCTGCTTATGGCGTGCTCCATCTGGCACGCGTCGATCTCGGCCGTTTTGGGATCTACGCCCAAGACGTCAATTAAAAAGCTTTTCAGCGTAACATGCCTTTGCATCACGGAATCCGCCACCTTTTCTCCCTCTTCCGTCAGAGAAACGGTGCCGTATTTTTCCTGCGTTATAAGTCCTTTTTCCTTTAGTACGCCCAGCGCCTTGTTTACGCTTGCACGCGACACCTGCTTCGTCCTCGCGACGTCTACAGACCGCACGCAGCTGTCCTTTTTGGACAGCAGAAGTATCGCCTCCAGATAGTCTTCGCTGGATGTAGTGACATTTTCGTTATCCATATCTCACCCGCATCCGTCTGCGTAATGCAAACCTTTATTTTTCCCCCAACAAATCCAAGAGCATTTCAGGGTCGTGTATATAAGCTTTTGCTTTTTTATAACACACTATAATATTATCATAAATATATTGACAAACCAAGACAATATTGATAATATGTTAACCGAGGCAAACATATTTTTTTATATTAATTGTTAATTATAGCTAACAAACGAGGTGCATAACTATGAGACTTAATGAACTATCAGCCGGGGAGCAGGGCCGGATACTGTTTGTAGAGGGGTCGGGAGCGCTGCGCCGCCGTCTTATGGACATGGGGCTTACGCCCGGCACAGGTGTTTTTGTACGAAAGGTCGCGCCGCTGGGCGATCCTATCGTGCTTCACTTAAGGGGCTATGAGCTTACGCTTCGCAAGGAAGACGCCGCCAGTATAACCGTCGCAAAGCTTCCCTTGGAGGAACTGCCGAACGCTTTTAACGCTTGTCACGGCAGACGCCGCCGCGGCTTCAGAGGAGGCAGGGTATGAAACTCCTGTTCGCTCTTGCGGGAAACCAGAACAGCGGCAAGACTACGCTGTTTAACCAGCTGACGGGAAGCAACCAGCATGTAGGCAACTTTCCCGGAGTGACCGTGGAAAAGAAGGAAGGCACGGTAAGAAAACACAAGGACGTTACCGTTGTAGACCTTCCCGGCATATATTCTCTATCGCCGTATTCGCCCGAAGAAATAGTTTCGCGCAACTTCATAGTGGACGAACATCCCGACGCGATAATAAATATCGTGGACGCGATGAACCTTGAGCGCAACCTCTACCTCTCGCTGCAGCTTATAGAGCTGCGCGTGCCTATGGTCATAGCGCTAAACATGATGGATGAGGTGCGGGCGAACGAGGGATACATAAACGTTAAGGAGCTGGAGAAAGAGCTGGGCGTGCCCGTCGTGCCCATATCTGCGAGCAAAAACGAGGGCATAGGCGAGCTGATACGCGTCGCTGTTGACACAGCCCGGTCAAAACATCAGCCGAAGCGGCTCGATTTTTGCTCGGGCGAGGTGCACAAAGCCATCCACGCCGTGTCGCATCTTATTGAGGACAAAGCGCTGGCCCAAGGGTTTTCCGCGAGGTTCGCCGCGACGAAGCTCATAGAGGGAGACCCTCTTCTCGAAAAGCGGCTCGGGCTTTCAGAAGCGGATTACGATATACTGGGCCACTTCGTGGAGGGAATGGAAAAGGCGACGGGCACCGACCGCGAGGCCGCGCTCGCCGACATGCGTTACAGCTATATAGACAAACTCGTATCAAAAGCCGTAGTAAAACCCAGGCAGTCGCGGGAGCAGCTGCGCTCGCTTAGAATAGACAGCGTCTTGACGCACAGGGTGTTCGCTATTCCAATATTCCTTTGCATAATGTTCGCTATATTCTGGCTTACGTTCGGCAGCCTTGGGGCGCTGCTCAGCGACCTTTTTGAATCGGGCATTGAGGCGGTAACAGAGCTTGTTGACGGCGCGCTGAAGGGGCTTAACGTCAGCGGCTGGATGAACTCGCTGATTGTGGACGGAGTGCTCGCGGGCGTAGGCAGTGTGCTGTCGTTCCTGCCCGTGATACTTTTGCTGTTCTTCTTCCTGTCGATACTCGAGGACACGGGATACATGGCAAGAGTGGCGTTCGTTATGGATAAGCTGCTGCGAAAGATAGGATTATCGGGGCGCTCGTTCGTACCTATGCTCATCGGCTTCGGGTGCAGCGTGCCCGCGATAATGGCGACAAGGACGTTGCCGAGCGAGCGCGACCGCAAGATGACGATAGTCATAGCGCCGTTCATGTCGTGCAGCGCCAAGCTGCCCATATATGCTATATTTACTGCGGCGTTTTTCAGCAGCGGGCAGGCCGTCATTATGATAACGCTGTATGTGCTGGGGATAATCGTCGCCATACTCTCGGGGCTTCTGCTAAAGAAGACAGTATTCAAGGGCAGCTCTATGCCGTTTCTGATGGAGCTTCCCGCCTACCGCTTCCCCTCACCGAAAAGCGTGTTTCTGCACATGTGGGACAAAGCGAAAGGGTTTATACGCCGTGCGTTCACGATAATATTCGTGGCCACGATAGTGATATGGTTCCTGCAGGGTTTCAACTGGTCGTTCGATATGGTGGAAGACAGCTCGCAGAGCATACTCGCTTCCATCGGCTCGCTTGTCGCGCCCGTGTTCGCTCCGCTCGGTTTCGGCGACTGGCGGGCTTCCACCGCGCTCATAACAGGGTTTACAGCCAAAGAGGCGGTAGTCAGCACGCTGGCGGTGCTTACCACAGGCGACGCCTCGGGGCTTCAGGCCATATTCTCGCCGCTTACCGCGTTCGCGTTCCTGTGCTTCACGCTGCTGTATATGCCCTGCGTCGCGGCTTTGGCGGCTTCAAAAAGGGAGCTTGGCTCTATGAGAGCCGCGCTGGCCGCAATGGCATATCAAACGGGCGTAGCGTGGATAATAGCGTTCATAGTGTATCAGGGCGGAAGCCTTTTGGGCATACTATAACAGGGGTTGTATTATGGGATTTATAGACGTTTTGCTGCTGGCAGTCATACTGACCGCCGCGGTGTCGGTAATAATATATATGCGCCGGCGCAGAAAAAAGGGAGAATGCGACTCATCGGGCGCATGCGAGGGCTGCCCAATGGCAGGCAGCTGCAACGACAAGAAAAAACAGAGCGGCACTTGATATTGCCATCCTTTGAAATTAAGCGTTTCATATATTGGATGCACGCCCCCAAAAGCCTCGCGACTTTTTTGGGCCCCCGTACAAAAGAACAGGCCGGCAAATGCCGGCCTGACGTTAAGTTTCAGAATGATTTTTAGTTATGCTGCTACAGCTTTTTTATTCATATTGCCGCCCACTATGTATAGTATCGGCAGTACGAACCCGATAACGCCGGTGAAATCAAAAGCACCGTTCGTAATTCCAAGAACCACGCTTATAAACGCAAGTACGCAAAGCACGATGCCCGTGACGATAAAGAACCCGGCCTGTGAAGGATCGGCGGCCTTTTTGACTCCTATTATCCCGATAATGAGCTCAAGCACACTGACGATCAACATCAGTACAGTAGCTACTATCAGTATACCGGCCAAGCCTCCTGTAATCGACGTTAGCCACGCCGAACCAAGAAGGGCAATCAGCGATAGTAATGTCGCGATAGCCCCAAAGATAATGAACAAAATACTTACGACCTTTAACATTCCTTTTCCGGGTGCGTCCATGAATAATACCTCCTAAAAAATTCTGAATTTATACATATAAATTCAAATTTATACTATCATTTTTTATTGAAGTTGGCAAATCAAAAGTATTAATAAAAGCTTACAATTTTATTAAAGTGGTATCAAAATGATAAGATTTATTACATAAAAATAATTATTACCAATAGAAAAAGCGGCTTTTCGCCGCATTGATGATAAATGTTACTTTCCTATAAACGTTTCGCAGCATGTTCCGTCGCTCGTATCCGCCTTATTGCTGCCCATCGCGCTCACTTCAAGTCCGTGAGCAAAACAAAGATGCTCTTTGTTGTAACGGCAGTTATCCACGCTGCATTTAACCTTCATTTTCGGCGCGTCCAAAGCATATCACCACCTTTCAATGATTATTTTCCCCAGCCGCCGTCAAAATATCATTTATATGTTTTTGGAAAATGGCGGGAATCTGCCGCTTAATATAAACAGTTACTTTTTAAATTTCAATTTTTATTTTTAGGAAGGCCTTGACAGCGTAACAGTGTTATGTTACGCTACTGTCGTATAAAGGAGGGCAATTATGGAAGAAGAACTCATATCGAAGAAAGATTTGCTTGAACTTACGAACATCTCTTACGGCCAGCTCTACAGATGGAAGCGCAAAGGCCTTATACCCGAGGATTGGTTCATAAGAAAATCAACGTTTACCGGGCAGGAAACGTTTTTCCCAAAATACAAAGTATTGCCCCGTATAGACAAGATACTAAGCAGGAAGGAAGACCTGTCTCTCGACGACCTCGCGGACGCGTTCTCCCCCGCCGAAAGCGGAATGGCGCTCAGTGCCGAAGAAGCCTCGGCCAAAGGAGTTGCTTCTATGGAAGTTTTGAAGCTTTACCTTGAGTTCAGAGGCGGCGACGAGGCTCTAGACTTCAACGATTTGCTCTGCGCTTATGTGCTGGGCAAGCGCTTAACATCGGGCGATCTCAGCCTCGACGAAGGGCGGCTGATGCTCGAGGTTTTGAGAGAGCAGATAGTAAGGTTTGCCGGAAAGCCTTCGCAGGTCTATTTGATAAGGAAGCTCGGGGTGTTCAGCTGCTTCGCGGTGACGCCGCCGTGTGAGGCGTGCTTTGACAAAGGCGTGCGCGTCGTGGGGGCCATAAGCGTTCCCGCGGAAATTGAAGAATTGAAATTAAAGCTTATATAAGGAGGATTCTATAGTGAAAGATTATACACAGGCGCCCGACCTTAAGATAAACGGCTCGGGCACGGCGTCCGGAGGGTTTTACAACCTCGTCCGGATAAACGGAGCGGGCAGGATAACAGGCGATATAGACTGCGGCAATTTTATAATCAACGGCTCGGGCGACGCGAACGGCAACGTGCAAAGCGGGACAGTTAAGGTCAACGGCTCGGGCCATATCGGCGGAGACACGAGGTCCGCTGACGTCAAGGTTTACGGAAGCGCGAATTTTGACGGAGGCATCTTTTGCGAAACGCTGAATATAAACGGCTCCGCCGATATCAAAAAGAGCGTGCAGGCGCATACCGTAGATATCGACGGCTCTATGAAGGCGCAGGATAACTGCAGCGCCGAGACGTTCAAATCGAGCGGCATGTTTGAGATAGGCGGGCTTTTAAACGCCGAAGACATAGATATAAGGCTTTACTGGCACAGGAGCCGCGCAAGAGAGATAGGCGGCAAAAGGATATCCGTGGCGCTGGGCAAAGCGGGCCTCGGAGTGATAAAGGCGCTTTTCCAGAGCGCGACATTCCCTTCCCTTGAAGCGGACATTATAGAAGGCGACGACATAACGCTTGAAAACACTATTGCGAAGGTCGTTCGCGGCAACAATGTCGTGGTAGGCGCCGGCTGCGATATAAAGCTTGTTGAATACAAAGGCTCGTACAGAAAGAACATGGGCGCAAAGGTTGCGGAAGAGAAAAAGATCTGACTGCAGTCAGGGTGATATGTGTTAACAATACACTCGTTTCCGGTCTTTATGAAAATTTGGTGAATTTTGTCTTGATTTTTGATTGACGTAACTACCGGCGGCATTCTATAATGCTATATACACCCAACTTTGCCGCACAGGAGAAACACATGGATCGGAACGAGCAACACAGCCGGACGCCTGAAAACACAAAAAAGCCCCTTATGCCCTTCAACGCTTTTAAGTGGCTGCTGCGTATACTGCAGGGCGCTTTGATAGGCGCGGGCGCGATACTCCCCGGCGTTAGCGGAGGCGCTCTGTGCGTCGTGTTCGGCATATACCAGCCTATGATGGCGCTGCTCGCCCATCCTTTCCGTACATTTAAAAAATACGCGCTGCTGCTATTGCCGGTGCTCATCGGCTGGGTTTTGGGATTTTTCCTCATCGCGCGGCTTTTAAACCTTCTGTTTAACAACCCCACGTCTTCGAGCCCCGCTACATGGCTTTTCGTGGGACTTATAGCAGGTATGATGCCTCAGCTGTTCCGCGAAGCTAAAAAACAGGGCAGGACGTTTAAAGCGTGGATAGCGCTCGGCATAAGCATGTCTTTGATACTAACGCTGCTCGTTATACTTCAGTACGGCACGAAGATACAGATAGAGCCGAATTTATGGTGGTTTTTTGTGTGCGGTATCTTCTGGGGATTAAGCCTTGTGGTGCCGGGCCTGAGCTCCTCCTCGCTGCTGCTGTTTCTCGGGCTCTATCAGGCCATGACGGCGGGAATAGCGCATTTCTCGCTGGGCGTAATATTGCCGATGGTCGCCGGAATAGCTCTCGTGATATTTATTTCGGCGCGCGCCATCAGCTATATGTTTGAAAAGCATTATTCTTCGTCGTCTCACGCGATACTGGGTTTCGTCATAGCTTCGACCATAGGCATAATCCTTCCTTCGTCGGGCAACACCGGGGCGAGCGGAGAAACTATAGGAATAGATTACAGCGCCGTCGATTTTCGCGTTATTATACTCTGGGCAGTCTGCTTTATAATCGGCTTCGCCATAGCGTGGTTTATGGACAGGATGAGCAAAAAATTATTATCAAGGCCCGAGTTGGAGGAGCAGCAATGAATACTTTACGTGTATCGAGGCCTTGCTAAGCGCAAGGCCTTTATTTTTTAACTTTAAAAAAAACGGAGTGATGTTTATGGAAATGCTTGAAACAATGAACCTATGCAAGACGTTCAGAAACAAAAAGAATACTGTTGAGGCCGTAAAGGGTGTGAGTCTCACGGTAAAGCGGGGCGAGATCTTCGGGTTCCTAGGCCCTAACGGAGCTGGAAAGACTACTACGATGAGGATGCTTACAACGCTGATGAAGCCGACGTCCGGCAAGGCGACCGTAGTGGGGCTCGATCTCGCCCAATCGAAGCAGATACGCCAAAAGATAGGCTATGTCAGCCAGAAGGGCGGCTGCTATGAATTTGCTACGGGGTTTGAAAACCTCGTGCTTCAGGGAAGGCTGTACGGCCTTACAAGGAGCGCCGCGGCCGAGAAAGCGGCAAAGCTCGTCAAGGCCTTTGGCATGGAGGATTACTGTCACAGAAAGGTCATGACGTATTCGGGCGGGCAGCGCAGGCATATTGACCTCGGTCTCGGAGTCATGCACAGCCCTCAGCTGCTGTACCTCGACGAGCCCACAACGGGGCTCGACCCCACCTCGCGGGCGAACTTCTGGGAAGAGATAAAGGGCCTCAGAGAAACGGGCATAACGGTGTTCCTCACGACGCATTACCTCGACGAAGCGGATTCGCTGTGCGACACTATCTGTATAATGGACAGGGGTTCGGTGGCGGCGCAGGGCACCGCGCTTGACCTCAAAAGGCAGATAGCGGGAGACATAATAAAGATAGGCTTGGAAGAGGCGTTTGTTGAGAAAGCTAAAGCGCTGCTGCTTCCGTGCAAGGATGTAAAAGAGATAGTCACGGGCGTAAGTTCCGTAAAGCTGTACGTCGAAAGCGGGGAAAAAGCTCTGCCCGTCATACTGCCTATGCTTATAAGCGACGGAATAACTATACTGTCGGCGGAGCTCACAAGGCCGTCGCTGGACGAGGTATTCTTAAAGACCACAGGCCATTCCATCAAAAACGGTGAAACGGAGGAGATACAATGAAGACATTGAAAGAAACAGGAGTGCTGTTCCTGCACTACGAAAAGCTGCTTTTACGCAATCCGTTCTGGATGATAGCCGCGCTGTTCCAGCCCGTATGCTATCTTTACCTGTTCGCTCCGCTGCTCAGCAATATTCCGGGGCTGGCGGGTAGTTCCAGCGCGATAAACATGTTCACGCCGGGGCTTATGGTCATCCTGAGCCTGTTCTCTGTCATGTTCGTAGGGTACGCCATGATTGATTACTTAAGAAGCGGTGTTATAGAGAGGCTGCGCGTTACTACGGCCAGCAGGACGGCGCTGCTTCTCGGCATAGTGCTGCGCGATGTTTCCACGCTTATTGTACAGGCGCTTATAGTCATATTGCTTGCGCTGCCGCTCGGGCTCGAGATATCGGCCTTGGGCATACTGTTATCGCTGCTGATGATGGCTCTTATTGGGCTTTGCATCTCCCCCGCCTCCTACGCGCTCGCGCTTGCTGTAAAGTCTGAGGACGCGCTGGGGCCCATACTCAACTTTTTCTCTCAGCCTTTGCTGCTGCTTTCGGGAGTGCTGCTGCCTCTGACGCTCGCGCCTCTGTGGCTTCGGGCGCTGAGCTCGGCGAACCCAATTAAATACGCCGTAGACGCCACCCGCGCGATATTTAACGCAGATATGAGCAATCCCGCCGTTTGGCAGGCGTTCGCGCTGCTCCTCGCGCTCACGGCGCTGTCCTTCTTTTGGGCGATGAGAAAAATGAAGCAGGCGACCGCGTAAAACTGGCGTCCTATGATTCCCGGAATTAATTCCGGGAGTCTTTTTATTTAGGTATTGACATCAACCCCTCAAACTGATATTCTTTGATTGACTGATTAATCAATCATAAATGAGGTATTATTGATGAGCCCGAGAAACGAAGAGCAGAACGAGCAAATAAAGGACGAACGCAGGGAGCAGCTACTCTCCGCGGCGCTGAAAGTATTCGCCGCAAAGGGCTTCGCGGCAGCGAAGATAAGTGATATCGCTTCGCGGGCGGGGCTCAGCCACGGCCTCGTGTATCACTACTTCAGCTCGAAGGAGCAGATATTTCTTGCGCTGCTGGAGCGCGCGCTGCTAACATCTGCGCAGTCTCTGCTGATGGTCGAACAGCTTCCCCTCTCCCCCGTTGATAAGGTGCGCGAGACTGCGAAGTATATACTCGGCGGCATAGAAAACTACGCGGACTCGGCGTATTACTTTCTGATCGTGATGCACGCCTCTATTATGGAGGGCCCCGGCAAAAAAAACGGCGGTATCCTCGGCAAGTCACTTGCAGCCGTAGAGTCTATGGTGAGGATACTTACCGAAGGCCAGCGGTCAGGAGAGATAAGGGAAGGCAACCCATACGAGATGGCTATGACATTTTTTGCAGCTATACAAGGGCTTGCTCTGTACAAAATAGCGTATGGGGATTTTAAGATGCCCGATCCCGAGATACTAGTTAACATAGTAAAGAAATAATAAGTTTATATATTTGGAGGTTTAAAGTGAAGAAGGTAATAATAATCGGCGCAGGCATTGCCGGGCTTACATGCGGCATATACGCGAGGCAGAGCGGGTTTGATACCGAGATCTACGAAGCGCATACCATACCCGGCGGAGAGTGCACCGGCTGGGACAGGAAAGGCTATCACTTCGACGGCTGCATACACTGGCTAGTGGGCACAAAGAACGGCACTCCAATAAACGAGATGTGGCGCGAAACGGGCGCGCTTGATGATTCCGTTGGCATCATCAACCACGCCGCCTATTGCACATATGAAGAGGATGATAAAGCCGTTATATTCTACACGAACGCGGACAAACTTGAAGAGCATCTTCTCGAAATCGCTCCGGAGGACAGAAAGCAGATAAAGAAGCTCTGCAAGGCTATTCGCCGCATGGGAACCATGGCGATGCCCATCGATAAGCCGATGGACATGATGACGGCGGGCGACGGAATGAAATTTGCCGCAAAGAACATCCGCTCTTTAAAGTATGTCATGAAATACGGCAAAATGAATATAGGAGAGTTTGTTAAGGGCTTTAAGAACCCTTTCCTCAGGCGCGCGATACTTGCGGCGTTTCCCGAAGGCTATTCCTGTATGGCGTTCGTCTCGACGCTTGCGGGCATGAACGCAGGCGACTACGGATGCCCGGAGGGAGGCTCTCGCGCGTTCGCCAAGAGGATGGAGCAAAAATACATCGGGCTTGGCGGCAAAGTTTTCTATAAGTCCAGGGTCGAGAAGGTGCTTGCAGAGTCAGGCAGGGCGGCGGGCATAAGGCTCGCGGACGGAAGAGAGGTTACGGGAGACCATATAGTATCGTGCGCGGACGGGTACGCGACGCTGAAGTTCATGCTGGACGACAGGTATACCCCAGAAGTATACGACAAGCTGTTCGGAAGCCCCGATAAATACCTAACCCCCACGTGTTCGCTCGTGTTCCTTGGTGTAAGCGCAAAGATCGAAGGCGGCAGCCGCAGCACCAACATCCGGCGCAAAGAAACGATATCGCTGGGAGGCGTGCAGACGGACTGCGTAAGCATATTAAACTACGGGTATGAAAAGCGGTTCGCGCCCGAGGGAAAGACGGTTATGGCGTGTTACTACAGCGCGGATTACGATTATTGGAAAGCGCTTGACGCGGATAAATACGCGGCGGAAAAGAAAGCGCTCGAACAGGACGCGATAGCCGCAGTCACGGCAAGGTTCCCCGAGGCTGAAGGAAAAATAGAAGTGACTGACGTAGTCACTCCCATAACGTATGAAAAGTACTGCAGCGCGTGGAGAGGCTCATGGATGTCGTGGGTGGGAGTCGTCAAAGACGCTCCGCAGTATTTCCCGGGGTTGCTGCCCGGCCTTGATAACTTCATAATGGCAGGCATGTGGACGCTGTCGCCGGGAGGAGTGGTGGGCGCGGCCGCTTCGGGAAGATTCGCGGCGCACAGGCTGTGCATACAGAACGGGATGAAATTCAAAACGAAGCAGTGATAGTATATTGGAGGCGTCATCGCCTCCTTTATTACATTGCGCGGAGTCATATATGACAAGAGAGCGAAGCAGAGACCGAAGAAAGAAAAGCCAAAACAGGTCACGACTGATACTGTAGCGAGGTTGCCCCTGCCCCAAGGTGACTGCAAAAACCATAAGCTTTGCGGCCCATGCCGCGCAAAGCACAGCCCGCCAAGAAAGAGCCTTCCATACTGCGAGCGGGGAAAGTAAAAATGCTAAACAAGGCTGTTCGAAGCTGCGGACAGCCTTTTGCAATTGAGCGGTTTTCTAGCTCAGAGTCTCTCTCAGCACGCGCAGATAGTAATTGTTCTCTCTCAGTACGTGGTCGGCAAGCAGCGGCAGTATTATGGATTTTACCTTGCAGGACAGTATGCCGTTCGTGCCCTGCGCCTTGAAATCTCTGAAGCTCTCGGCTACGGGGACCGTCCTCCTTGTAATTACCGGAAGTGTCTGAAGCGCCCTCGTGGCGGCCTGCGCCTGATGTGTCAGCCTCCCGAATTCCGCAGCGAAGCCTCTTGCTTTCTTCTTCAGCTCCTTCTCGGAGGGATCGAGCAGCCCGTCTATGAATTCGGCGTGTTCTTCCATGATGTGGTTCCAAAAAGCCTCCTCTTCGGCAAGCTCTCCCGGCCCCATTTCGAGCCGCCTTTGCATAAGCCTCTCAAGCATATCTATATAGTCTTCCGCCTCGTGTATTATGTGCTCTATCTGCGTGGGGTATATCATCGTTATCATCCTGCACGCGGTGACGTCTCTGAATACATTCTGTTTAAACTGCAATAGCTCACCGGCAAGGCCAAGGGCATTGTAGTTCAGCCTGTCGGCGAAGTTCTGCATGGAATCGGGCGGCACCGCAGAACCTGCGATGTTGTATTCTTCGAGCGTCAGCTGCGTATCTATATCGGCGCCTGTAAACATCTCTGTCTGTCGCTCCGCCTCCTCCGTAAAGCGCGTGTAAAGCTCGCCGGACGAGAGAACCGAATCGCTGATGTAGCCTTTCGCGGCCTGTATGGCATGGCGCATCAGGTCATTGAATCTCAGCCTTATGTTTTCGGCCTGATCCGCAAGGTCTTTGTCCTTGGGGGTAAATCCGAGCTGCAGAAACAACGCGTGTTCTTTCATTATACGCAGATAGAACAGATTGACCTCCAGCGAATCCTGTATGTATGAGTTTTGAACCGGCATCAGAAAAAAACCTCCTTCATTGATATTTTATAGTATGACGGCGCAGCTTTTTATGTTATTGCCTGATTCCCTGCATAACGGTATAACACATACGAGTCATATATCCCGTATAAAGCGCAGTAGAATGTATCATTGGAGGGCGGGTATGAAGAGCGGTTCCCTTGGCACGATGAGGATAGCGTTTGCTTATATAGGCACCGTTGTGGGGGCGGGTTTTTCTTCGGGGCAGGAGATATTAAGGTTTTTCAGCGCTCACGGCGAAGGCGGCATGATAGGAATAATAATCGTGACAGCGCTGTTCTTTTTTTTCGGTTATACGGCGCTCGTTCTTGGCAGGAATCTTAACGCCAAGTCGCATGTGGATATAGTGCGCTTTACAAACGGCAAGCTGATGGGAGGCGCTATAGACGCCGTTATAACGATTTTTTTGTTCGGGGCGCTCGGGGCGATGCTCGCGGGAGCCGGGGCGGTAGTTAATGAGCAGTTCGGTTTAGCGCCCGTGTGGGGCATGCTCGCCATGGCCGTCATATCCATGCTTACGGTCGTTACGGGCACAAAAGGAGTCGTCAACGCGATAAGCGCCGTCGTGCCGCTGCTTATCATCGTGCTTTTATATATATTTCTCATCAATCTTTTCGGTAACCCTCTGACTACCGATGAAATGGAGGCCGGCAAAAGCATAGCCGGAGCGACGCCTAACTGGTTTATCTCGGCTGTAAACTACGCTTCGTATAACCTTGTTGTAGCAATCGCGGTGCTTGCGCCCATAGGCGCTAAAGTGCAAAACAAAAAGCACCTGCTGCGCGGAGCGCTGCTCGGGGCGCTCGGCCTCGGGGTGGGCATAGCCGCGATAAACTTTTGCCTTCTTACTAATATATTTGACATCGCGGGGCTTGAAGTGCCGATGATAGCCGTCGCCAGAAATATATCTGCGGGCGTGCGTCTGCTGTTCGCAGCCGTTATATTCACTGAAATATACTCGACGGCGGTGGGCAACCTTTACGGTTTTACGCAGAGGGTAGCGCCTGATATACCAAAGCCCTTGCTTATAGCTCTCGTGGCCGCGGGCGCCTTTTCAGCGGGGCAGCTCGGATTCTCGAATCTTGTCCTGTTTCTCTACCCCGCCGTCGGCTACGGGGCTCTGCTGTTTTTCGCAGGCGCCGTATATGTATGGATCAAAAAGAGAGACGCGCTTAAATAATCATTTAAGGTTGAAAAACGCGTTTCTTCCGGGATAGACGGCGGTCAGCGCGAGCTCTTCGTCTATGCGCAAAAGCTGGTTGTATTTGGCTACGCGGTCCGTCCTTGACGGCGCTCCCGTCTTTATCTGCCCCGCCCCTACCGCTACGGCAAGGTCTGCTATCGTCACGTCCTCCGTCTCTCCCGAGCGGTGGCTGATGACGGCGGTATAGCCCGCACGGTTCGCCATCGTAACGGCTTCTAGCGTCTCGGTAAGCGTGCCAATCTGGTTTACTTTTATGAGTATGCTGTTGGCGATGCCTTCCTTTATGCCGCGGGACAGGCGCTCGGTATTCGTGACAAAAAGGTCGTCTCCAACGAGCTGGATCTTTCCTTTGAGCCTTTGCGTGAGCACCTTCCAGCCGTGCCAGTCCTCCTCCGCAAGCCCGTCCTCGAGAGAAATTATCGGGTACTGCCCGCAAAGGTTCTCCCAGAACGTTACCATCTCTTCGGGCGTCTTCATCATATCTGACTTCCAGAAGAAATACTTGCCGTCCTCGCCGTTATCCTTGGCGGCCTCGTACATTTCCGTAGCGGCGGCGTCTATCGCAATCATAAAATCTGTCCCGGCGCTGTAACCCGCCTTATTGAGCGCTTCGAGTATTACTTCTATCGCTTCCTCGTTGGATTTAAGATTCGGAGCGTATCCTCCCTCGTCGCCCACGGAAGTGCTGTAGCCTTTGCCTTTGAGCACGCTCTTTAAATGGTGAAACACCTCTGCGCTCATGCGAAGCGCGTTCCTGAACGACGACGCGCCGACAGGCATTATCATGAACTCCTGTATGTCGACGCTGTTGTCCGCGTGCTTGCCGCCGTTCAAAATGTTCATCATAGGCACGGGCAGCGTCCTCGCGTTGCACCCTCCTATGTAGCGGTAAAGGGGCATGTCCGACTGTATCGCAGCCGCTTTAGCCACCGCAAGCGATACCGCGAGTATCGCGTTTGCTCCGAGCTTGCCTTTGTTGGGCGTGCCGTCGAGAGCGTTCATAGCTATGTCTATATCCGCCTGGTTCTGGGCGTCCATTCCAATGACCAGCTCTGCGATATCGTTGTTGACGTTCTCCACCGCGTTTTTAACGCCGCGCCCAAGGTAACGCTCCTTGTCTCCGTCCCGCAGCTCCACAGCCTCAAACTTTCCTGTTGACGCGCCCGAGGGAACGGCGGCGTGCGCTCTCGCTCCGCCCTCAAGCTCTACCTGCGCCTCTACAGTGGGGTTCCCTCTGCTGTCAAGTATCTCCCTAGCAAAAACATCTACGATCGTAAACATAAAAATACTTCCTTTCTTTTTGCTCAGCCAAGAATTATTATAGCCATCGTCTGCGCCAGCAATACAGCGGCATTTCTCTTATACAACACTAAAATCACTTACCATTATAATAACACTTTTTTCAATCTATTGGGCAAAAAATAATGGCGGCTTATATAAACCGCCTTACATTTATCGTTTCAACCTTTTTACTTGGAGCAGCCTTCATCAACGGCCAGTCCGCTCAGTGTAGCGTTGACAATAGTAAGCCCGGGCGTTACGTCTATAATAGAGTTTGTAGACAACACCACAGAGTACGTGTATGTGCCCGGATCAAGGTTTGCGTCGAACAACTGGAACGCGAACGACTCGGATTCAAGCACTGAGACTATTGTCGAGAACGTATACGTCGAGCCTACCTTTATCGGGGCGCCACCGTTCTTGATACGAAGCACCTCGAAGTTAAGCGTCACAGAGACTCCGAGAGGCAAACTGATTATGCCTGTAAAAGTAAGCAGTATCGACGGTTTGCATAATCTGTCGGCGTCCAGCGTTACGCTCACCACTGAAATAGGATCGGCCAGCAGCGTAGTGATTATCGGCAGCGGCCCGGCGCCGCCCGTAGATGCATTCAGCACTGCACCAACCGAATCACGGTGGTCACGCCTTTCATCACGGTGATCCCGTTCAAACTCACATCTGCCAAAAAGGCTTCTATTCATATTACTCATATTTAATTCTCCCATTTATATAGATTTTGACGGAAATTTTCGCCGTTTTTCAACGCTATGTTTATATGCGAAGGCATAAGAGTCCGTCTATGTTAATACATCCTATTCTAAAAAATATACTTTTGCTAATGTTTATCAGGGATTAAAATAAAAATGCGCTATCATATAAATCTTACGAACGGCCATACGCATATTTTGTGTTCGTTATTGGGAGTACGTATAAAAAAAATGGCGGCCAAGATAAGCCGCCTTATATTATCGCTTCTAACATTTCTTTTTGCATTTGCAGCAATCCGCGTCCACAGCAAGGCCGCTCAGCGTGGCGTTTACTATGGTGAGCCCCGGAGTGATGTCTATTATAGAGTTCGTGGACAGCACTACGGAGTACGTGTAAGTGCCCGGATCAAGGTTGGCGTCAAACAGCTGGAACGCGAACGATTCGGACTCGAGTACTGTCGCTATGGTCGAGAACGTATACGTCGAGCCTACCTTTATCGGGGCGCCGCAGTTTTTAATACGAAGCACCTCGAAGTTAAGCGTCACCGAGATTCCGAGAGGCAGGCTGATTATACCTGTAAAATTAAGCAGTATCGACGGTTTGCACATTTTGTCGGTATCCAACGTTACGCTTACCACTGAAATTGGGTCCGCCAGCAGCGTTGTGATTATCGGCAGCGGCCCTGCGCCGCCGGTTGAAGCGTTAAGGACTACCCCGACCGAATCCTTGCGGTCATCGCAAAAGTCTTTACGGCAGACATCCCGGCAACCATCACGCTTGCAAATATCACAGATAAACCCGCGGTCATCACAACAGTCTTTTTTATCGCGGTGATCACATTCAAAGTCGCGTCCTCCGAACATGCTTTTATTCATATAACTCATATATTTAATCTCCCACTAATATTAGTTTTCGCGACGGAGCCTTTCCATTCAGATCTGTACTTTTGGTTGCTCAGGTATAAGAATCCGTCTATGATAATACATACTATTCAACTCAGTCATCTTGTGTTAATCAATTTATCTGTTATTGCTGTATAAGCGGTTACACGCAGCGGGCATTCTCTTATTACATGCGCGTATGCTTAATGCATAAGAATGGTAGTTATAATAATGCGGATATGTTATTATCAATAATAGTCATTATTAGTGTAAGTATAAAAAGGAGCTTTCATATGGACATGATACTGGATAAAACAAAGGAGCCATGCTTTGAAGATATCTGCCGGTATGTAAGCGGCGGTGCGGGTTCAAGATGGCGTGCTCTGACAAAGCATATCGAGGACGCTTATTCGTCAGCGCCGCTGATAACATACAGTGTGTGTGCGGGCAAGCCCGGATGGAATGTAAAATACAAAAAAGGCGGCAAGGCGCTCTGCACGCTGTATCCCGAGAAGGACGGCTTTATAGCGCTCGTAGTGCTGGGCGCGGCGGATATGGACATATTCAATGCGGTCAAGGAAAATTATACGCCTTATGTTGTATCGCTTTTTGAGGACTGCAAGCCTTTCAATAATACGAAGTGGCTTATGATAAACGTTTCGGGCGAGGATGTGCTCGAAGACGTAAAAAAGCTGCTCAAGCTCAAGACTTTGAAGAAATAAATGTGTCTACGATATGTTATCTGCAATTTAATGCTTCGTCGCAGAGGTTTTCTGCATCTATGCTTCGTTTGCCCGATTCTATCTCTTTTATCATCTGTGTGATGCGCCTGTTGACGGGGGTCGGCACCCCCAGCTCTTCGCCCTTTTTTGCGATATAGCCGTTGAAATAATCGACCTCGGTTGGCTTTCCCCGCATGAGAGCCTCTATACTAGACGATCTGAACGTCCTGTGCTTCGCTCTCATCACGCTTATTATCACGCGTCGTTTAAGCCTTCCCACTAATCCGCCGTCACTTAGGAACGAGTAATAATCTATCTTGCCGTACGGCTTGACGCAAAGTTTCATGGCGTCTGCGACTGCCACCGCCTCCCGTATGATGGATATGAATATGCTCCTTCCGGCTTGCGTTTTAAGTATGTCGCCAAGGCAGAGGCCGCTTAGCACCCCTGTGGACGTTATGCACGAGTTTATTATCATCTTTGAGTAGAGGTCTGCGATGATGCTGCCTGAGACGACAGTCGGCATCACGTGTTCGAATGCTTCTTTAAGCAGCAATAGGTCCTTTTTTGCATCGAGCGTTCCTATAATGAACAGCCCTTCCGACTTCATATTGAGCGTGCCGTCCGCGAGCATGGCCGCGCCCCAGTCGATAACGCATCCGACCGCGCGCTGCTTCCCCACCACTTCGGCCAGTGCTTCGACGCATATGCCGTTTTGCATAGATACGACCAAAGAGTCATTCTTCAGGAAAGGAGTCACGGCCTTGGCCGCGTCCGGCATGTCGTATGCCTTCACTGCCAACAGAACTATATCCTTTTTACCTGAAAGCTCGCCCGTCTCCGCGACAGCCTTCACCGGAATATACCGCTCTCCCCTGACGCCCGTGATATGGAGCCCTTTAGTGCTGATTACTTGTGCCTTTTCAGCGTGCTTGCACACAAGCTCCACATCGTAACCCGCTATAGCTAGATACGCGGCGGTTATGCCTCCAATAGCTCCGGCGCCTATAACCGCTACAGATACGTCCTTATTCATTGGCCACCCCCAGCGTTTGCTTGCATAATTATAGCACAAACTTCATAGTAAAAAACAATCAAATCATAACCGATACAAAAACTAATATAAATAAAATATGGCGCTAAATTTCTTAAGACAGTAGCTAATTACTTTAACTCCGGAATGTGGAACATAATATATGAGGAACCCGATGTTTAAGAAATATGTCATAATAATAATCGTTTTTGTTATATATGCGGCAGCAAGTATAGTTTTTCTGAATCATCTAGGCAACCAGCATGGACTGATTTTAACATTGTTTACGCCTGAGCTTCAGAGGGCATCCGATGATTTTTATTCTGAATATTTATCCGATAACCCAAGCGTGGCAAACTATTCAGGTAGAATAATAGATATCCACAGGACTAAGCAAGGGTACAATATCAAAATTGGCATAGAACCTTATTTAGGGCCGCATTATCCTGTCGGTTATGATGAGGCTGAGTTCTTAATAGACAATGTCGGAACTATCACATTATTGAGCTTTTCGCACAAGAAAAACTTTGAAATACCTTCGCGTTTAGGTGTTACGATAAAAAAACCGATACCTATATCTTAAAACAGATATCGAAGCCCCCCAAAACATGAAACAATCCAGGCATTGCCGCCCTTCAGGGGCGCCTCCCCCGGAAATACTCTCGAACCGAGGGAGGCAATTTACGATTACTTCAGCGCCCTTACCGGCCGCGCTTCGATGTAACCTCTGTATCCAAGCGGCGCTAACTGGAACCGCGGCGCGTCCTCGTCCGCCCACTCGAAGCCGTATACCGCGGGATCGTACTTTTTCATTACGTCCCACAGACCGCCGATGGCGTCCTCGAACTTTTCGTCGTCGAACGGCTGCCCCTGGAACACCATCATCTTGCAGGGCGCAAGCTCCATCACCTCGTAGCCTTCGGGTACGGGCCCGTTATAGTCCGCCGCTACCTCTACGCCCTGAGCGTACTTCGACGTTCCGGGTTTGATCATCCCTTCGGGCAGCCACATTCCTATAGGCTCGTAGAGAGCGTCCTTTATCCCGGACAGCACCTCCCACACGTCGCAGCCCACTTCCTCGCAATACTCGAAATAGTGCGCCGCCTTCACTCCGCGCTTTAATATGACGCTTCTTTTCGGCCTCTCAACGACCTGTACGAATACCGTATTTACGTTTGACATTTCTTTTTCTCCTTCTCCTTCTTGCATTTTGAGGTAATAATCGCTGGCGCCGGAAGGCATGAACAGCTTTACGCTCTCGCCCTTAGAACAGTTTTTGGGCGTCGTTCCGAAGTATTTCGAAAACGCGCGCGTGAAGCCCTCGTGCGAGCCAAACAGGAAATCGAACGCCACGTCGACCACACGGCTATCCCCGTTTTGCAGCCTCTCGGCCGCCCGGGACAGCCTGAGCGCTCTTAAGTAGTCAAAAGGCGCCTTCCCCGTCAGCTCTTTGAATACGCGCGCGGCGTGCCATGGCGAATATCCTGCCCTGCGCGCGAGGTCGCCGAGCGTTATAGGCTCGGTAATGTGCGACTCGATGTAATATTGCATCCGCTGCACCGCGAGCAGCTTCTCCCAGCGTTCCATGCGTTTACCTCCGAGCATAGGATACCAAAGCGTCGTCTTTATTTCTTGACCGATTTTGCGGTGATTTTCTACAGTAAAGTTATTATGTCTCCTATACGGTGTCAAGATTTTGTTACATAAACAATCGTAATTATTGTATTGACAATTATATCGGCTGCCGATATAATTTATATCGTAAGCCGATATATCGACAATCGTAATAACTTAAACAGAGGTGATAGTAATGCCTGAAAGCACAGGCGCATTGACCGAAGCGGTATACTACATTCTTTTATCACTCTACAAACCGCTGCATGGTTACGGAATAATGCAGAATGTAAGCGCGCTGAGCCGCGGACGAGTGACTCTCGGCGCGGGGACGCTGTACGGAGCGATAAACACGCTCGTGGAAAAAGGCTGGATCTCTCCGAGCGGAGAAGATCTTGAATCGCGCAAGAAGGAATACGCGATAACGTCAAAAGGCAGATCGGCCGTTGAGGCTGAGCTTAGAAGGCTTGAGGAGCTGCTAGCGAACGGCAGGCAGGTAACGGGGGGTGCTGAGTAATGAAGCACGTTATAAGAAAACCATACTGGAACTATGAAAAAGAGGAAAAATGGCTCAACGACATGTCTGCAAAGGGACTTGCGCTCTGCGACTATTCGTGGTGCAGATACGTATTCGAGGAAGCTCCCAAGGGAGAGTACATTTACCGCATAGAGCTGCTCGAGCACTGGGCACCGCACCCCGAGAGCCAAAACTATATACGGTTCCTTGAAGAAGCGGGAGTGGAATTCGTGACGTCTTATATGCGCTGGGCGTACTTCAGAAAGAAAGCGGCGGACGGTCCTTTCGACCTTTACTCTGACATCGTTTCGAAGATAGCGCATTATAAGAAGGTCTTCACATTCTGGCTGACGCTCGCGCTCGCGGAGTTGGCTATAGGGTTATCCAACGTTTCTCTTGGCATAAAGAACTGGGGAGTGTCTGATTTAAATTTGGTAATGGGAACATTCCTGACAGTTGTCGGTGTTATGCTGCTCACGGTCGCATGGCCGCTGAGGAGGAAGATAAAACAGCTGAAAAAAGAGAAACAGCTAATGGAGTCATAAAAAGTTAAAGCAAAGATAAACGCCGCCGTATATGAGTACTGCGGCGTTGCTTTTATCTCCCCCGTGCGTTATCATAAAGCTAAGCAAGGAGGCTTTATGGAACGCAAACCCGAATGGCTAAAGAAAAAGATAGACCTCAAAGAGTTAGGCAGGATGCAGACCATGCTGCGCTCGCTGTCTCTGCACACCGTCTGCGAAGGCGCTGACTGCCCGAACAGGGGCGAATGCTTCAAGGCAGGCACCGCAACGTTCATGATACTCGGCGACGTGTGCACGAGGGGCTGCCGGTTTTGCGCAGTCGGCAAAGGAACACCCCTTTCCCCCGACCCCGATGAGCCGGAGCATGTCGCGGACGCTGCCGAAAAGCTAGGACTTAGGCACGTTGTCGTGACGAGCGTAACGCGGGACGACCTTGCTGACGGAGGCGCTTCGCATTTCGCGGCTACGGTGAGAGCCCTGAAAAGCCGGCTACCGAAAAGCACCGTCGAGGTTCTTATACCCGACTTTAAGGGCAGCGAGCAAGCCCTGAATACCGTGATCTGCTCAAAGCCCGATATCATAAATCACAATCTCGAGACCGTGCCGTCGCTGTACAGTGCGGTGCGGCCGCAGGCCGTTTACGCAAGGTCGCTTGAGCTTTTAAAGAGAGTCAAGCAAAGCGGAATTATTGCTAAGACCGGCATAATGGTCGGCCTCGGCGAAACGCAGAGCGAGGTTTTCTCGCTGTTTGACGATATAGCGGATATCGGCTGCGATATGCTGACAATAGGGCAGTACCTCGCGCCGTCTAAGGGGCATCTGCCCGTTACGGAATACATACGGCCTGAAACGTTTGAGCGGTATAAAAGCGCTGCTCTCGAGAAAGGAATAAAATATGTGGCGAGCGCTCCGCTGGTCCGGAGCTCTTACAACGCCGCCGAGGGAATGGAGGCAATACAAAAATGATATACCTAAAATGCGACAGCACTGACGCTAAGTTCAACTTCGCGCTCGAAAAATACGCCATGCACGATCTTAATATCTCGGATGAATACTTCATGTTTTGGAGGACCGCCCCTACGCTTATGATAGGCAAGTTTCAGAACACGCTCGCCGAGATAAACATGCCGTATGCGAAGAAGCATGACATAGACATAGTGCGCCGAATAACGGGCGGAGGCACTATATATACCGATATGAACGGCTGGCAGTTCTCGTTCATCGTAAAGCGCAAGGGCAAGATGGAGTTTGAGACGTTCACGCGGCCGATACTTGACGCGCTGCGCTCGCTCGGCGTAGACGCGCAGCTTTCCGGACGGAACGATTTGACGATCGGCGGAAGGAAGTTTTCGGGCAACGCGCAGTATTCGGGCAAGGACGTAATGCTGCATCACGGCTCGCTGCTGTTTGACACCGACCTTGAGGCTTTGGTGCGCTCGCTATCCGTCGACGACGAGAAGATAATATCGAAGGGCATAAAATCTGTGCGACAGCGGGTAACGAATATCGCCGAGCATCTTGATAAGAAGATGACGAGCACCGAGTTCCGCGATGTTATGCTTTCCTATCTGCTTAAAGGCATGGAAACGTACGAGCTGAGTGAGAGCGATATAGAAGCAGTAAGCGCGATAAAAGGCTCACAGTTCGGCAGCTGGGAATGGAACTTTGGCAGCGACCCCAAGTTCAACGTTACAAAGGAACAAAGGTTTGCGGGAGGTAAACTTTCGGTAAAATCGTTCGTCGAGAACGGCCGCATACAGAGCATCAAGTTTTACGGTGACTTCTTTGCCTCCGAGGGAATCGAAGCTTTGGAGAAGAGCCTCGTCGGGTGTAAGTATAACGAGGAAGACATGAAAAATGCGCTTGCCGAAGCGCATGCGGAAGAATGCTTTTATAATATCACGGCTGAAGAAATATTGAGCTGTATAATATAAGTGATAAATCATCAAGGCATGTAAATCAAGTCTTAAATATTTTCGAGGGATATATGCGTCACTCCCTCCGTCCCTTTGGGGCACCTCCCTCATCCGAGGGAGGCTTAACAGTTTGGTTTTATCAGCTCCCCGTCCAAAACCGAAGAGGGATTATCTCGATCAATTGGCTCCCTCAGATGAGGGAGCTGGCGCCTTTGGCGACTGAGGGAGGGATACTCGGCTCCAACCATTTTGTCGACAACCAAACATACAGCTTCAAAATTCTTGATGACTTCAAGGTTCGTAAAACGTAGCACCTTCAGACCGTACCGTTGTTCAAGAACTATCGTTCTGCTCTCATCATTTGGGTTCTTGTTGTCTGTGTAATGCCCGCTTCCATCCAACTAATTATCCGGGGGAGGCTTTAAATTATTGTTGTTGTTCTTCACCCGGTTCAGGCTCTTCTTCGTCCTTTACCGCCTTGCCGTCCTTTGGTTTGTACATGAATATCACGAATATTCCCAGCATTATGGCGCCTATCACAAGGCACATGTCGGCAACGTTGAACACCCAGGGAAAGTGAACCTGCTCAAAGTCAAACAAGTCGCGTACATAACCGAACGCCACACGGTCTATAAAGTTGCCTATCGCGCCTCCGATTACGAGAGACAGGCTTATCTTTAAAAACAGCGACTGCCTGTGACGCGTCTTGATCATAAGCACCGCCCCTGCCGCAAGCACCAGTATAGTGACAATTATGAAGAACACCCGGGCGCCCTGAAACATTCCAAAAGAAGCTCCTGTATTCTCAACATACCTTAAATTGAAGACTCCGGGTATGATTGTCATTGTCTTGTCAGGAAGCTCTGAAAGCATCGGCACAAAAAACAGCTTCGTCAGCTGGTCGGCCGCGACCGATAAGATTATTATAATTATTTGCAGCATCTGTTCCTCCAAAATATATAAAGCAAGCTTTCGCTACAGCTGGTTTTCTTTTCCCTCGGCGAGCCTTTTTAAGTTAGCCCTGTGCGAGTAAAACACAAGCACCACCAGCACGGTGCATGTTATCGGGATCCATATACTCGTAACAGGCAGCCACCAGCGCGTCAGAAAAAATACCCAAGCCAGCCCGGCCATGACAGCGGTGCCCGTCAGAGAGCCGACCGACATTGTCTTCGTTAATGCTATCAGTATTATGCACAGCGCGAATACGAGCAGCGCCTGCCACGACATCAATACGAGAAAGACGCCAAAGCTCGTGGCGACTCCCTTGCCGCCCTTGAATTTTAAAAATACCGGCCAGATGTGCCCCAGCACCGCCGCGAGCCCGCCTATGCACGCGCCTTCCCAACCTGCGAGGTAATACCCTATCATGCTCGCGGCCACGCCTTTTAGCACGTCGCCCGCGAACGTGATGAGACCCGGCACCCAGCCGTAATTCCTGATGACGTTCGCCGTGCCCGCGTTGCCGCTTCCTACCTCGCGAATGTCCCTGCCCTTGAATATCTTGCCGGTTATGTATCCGAAAGAAATACAACCGATAATATAGCCGATGACCCCGCTTATAATCCACATCCATTCCATAGCTTAAGACTCCCTTGAATCTTTATTGTTCCTGTTGCGGGCAACCACCTTTATAGGCGTCCCCGAAAAGTCGAACGACTTTCTTAAATAGTTCTCCAGATATCTAAGATAAGAAAAATGCATCAGGCGCCCGTCGTTTACAAATATAACAAAATACGGCGGCAACGTGCTTACCTGTGTAGCGTAATATATCTTAAGGTTCCTGCCCTTGTCGGACGGCGGTGATACGATAGCGACTGCTTCTGAAATACACTCGTTCAAGAGGCCTGTAGTTACGCGGCGCAAGCTGTTCTCCCTCGCCTTTGCGAGCTCCTCAAACAGCTTGCCCAGCCTCTGCCCCGTTTTCGCGGAGATGTATACCGTCTTGGCGTAGCTCATAAAAGCAAGCTCCGCCGCTATCTCCTTGTCGAATCTGACAGTGGTGTGAGTATCTTTTTCGACAGCGTCCCATTTGTTTACCGCAATGACGCACGGCTTTCCCTCATCGTGTACGAAGCCCGCTATCTTTACGTCCTGCTCCGTTATGCCCTCAACAGCGTCTATCATGACTATTACCGCGTCGGCACGCCTTACCGCGGCGAACGAGCGTATAACGCTGAAACGCTCTATCGATTTGTCCTCTATGCGCGCTTTCTTGCGTATACCGGCGGTGTCTATCAGTACATAGTCGACTCCGCCCTGCGAGAAGGGCACGTCTATGGCGTCGCGCGTTGTGCCGGCGACGTCGGAGACGATAGTTCTCTGCTCACCTATTATCGCATTTACGAGCGACGACTTTCCTACGTTTGGCTTGCCCACGACGGCTATTTTTACCGCCTTGCTTTCCTCTTCTTCGGTGACGTTGAAGTTCTTTATCACCTCGTCGAGCAGGTCTCCAAGGCCTAATCCCTGAGCCGAGGAAATCGCAAACAGGCTATCGGTGCCCAGAGCGTAAAAGTCGTACACCGCCTGCTCGTCGCTTTTGTTGTCCGCCTTGTTTACGACGGTGATTATAGGCTTGCCCGCACGGCGCAGCATGTCGGCTACCTCGTAATCAGCGGGAACGATGCCCTGTTTCGCATCCACAAAAAACAGTATGACGTCCGCGATATCGACGGCAAGCGCCGCCTGATGCCTCATCTGAACGAGTATCTCGTCGCTGCTGTCAGGGTCTATGCCCCCCGTATCGATAAGCGTGAACTGACGCCCCAGCCACTCCGCATCGGCGTATATCCTGTCGCGGGTAACGCCGGGAGTATCCTCCACTATCGATATCCTCTTCCCCGCTATCCTGTTGAAAAAAGTGGACTTGCCGACGTTTGGCCTGCCGACTACCGCCACAAATGGTTTTGCCATTATTTTCCTTTCATATCATGCCCGCTATATCGTAAAGCCTCGTTTCGGCAAACGATCTATTGCCGGGCGCTTGTTATCAATTCTATAAGCTCATACCCGTCTGCCACGGGAAATATTTCTACACCGAGCGCTTCCTCGAGCTCGCAGAGCTTCATGTCGTCCAAAAACATGTCTTCTCGCAGAGAGTCCGCAGATATCAGCAGCGCTTCTCCGAGCTCTTTCCCCAAAAGCGCCGCAAGGTAATCCCTTCCGCAAAGCAGCCCTGAAACGGTCACACCGCCCCCGAACGTTAGGTTCTTAACGCTGTATACGTCCGGCCTTACGCCTTCGATGCGCGACGCAATCTTCTTAAAAAATGGATATGCGTCTGCGCCGGTCGCTATGCTGAATCGCTTTTTTGCAGCATTGCATCCCGCCAGCGCCTCTTCCGCCTCGCAAAGAAGCTTTGCCATCATGCCCACTCCGTTCTCTATCTGAGGGAACGACTCGTAGTCTCGGGCGGGCGGCAGGCTTACGCCCGCTTTGATGTAAAGCTCGTCCGCAGCGAACACGAAGCGAGTGCTGCACTTATTTAAACATTCTTTTTGCCAATTTTCAACCCTTTTGATTATCTCTTCCGCGCCCGTTTTTGTAATCGGTTTTATATCTGTAAGTCCCTCCCTGTGCCCCGTAAGGCCTACCGGCACAACGGCGAGTGATATCACGGCAGGATGCAGCCTTCTTAAGAATTCATAAGTCTCCACCAGCTTGTCGCCGTCGTTGTATCCCGGGCAAACGACTGTCTGCGCGTGAAAGCTGATACCGCGGGAGGCGAGCCTTTTTAAGAGAGGTTTTATTGGAACCGAATCAGGATTGCCCAGCATATCGCGCCTTAAGCGCTCGTCAACGGTGTGCACGGATATATAGAGAGGAGACGCCTTGCGCTTTATTATCCTGTCAATTTCTTCCTTAAATATGGTCGATAGTGTAACGTAGTTGCCCATAATCAGAGAATAGCGCCAGTCCTCGTCCTTTACTCGCAGGCTTTGCCTTAAACCCTTTGGCAGCTGGTCAACAAAGCAGAATACGCACTTGTTGCCGCAGACGCGCTTTTTTCCGAGCAGCGGCGAAGAGAACTCAATACCAAGGCTTTCTTCTTCGTCTTTGTGTATATGAAGGGGTAACACCTTGCCTTGCCTCATTACCTTTATCTTAAGCTTTTTAAGTGCGCTGAAATAGATGTAGTCTATATAATCTACAAGCTCTTCGCCGTTTATCGATATTATTCCGTCTCCGGCTTTTAATCCTGCGCGATACGCCGGGCTGCCCTCCTCAACGAAAAGAGCCTCAAACAAAATCATACCCTCCCAAAGGCTGTTCGCGTTATTATACATTAATTCGCTTTCTTATGCCAGCCCCGGGTATTTTTAAATCAGAGTCGTTCTAACGGGTTTTATGCCTCCTGGCGCACGGCATGCTTTCCCCGCTGCCTCGACAGCGGGTACGCAGCGAAGAGGCACAGCGCAGCGCTAAGCGAGATCATGCCTATGCCGCTGAAAAGCGTTATCGAGTCGTCCATACCCGCGAACAGCTGCATTAACCCCGACGCTATGCCGTAGACTCCCATCATCACGGGAGCGAACAGAGGGGCACTGCGCTTAAAGCACAGCACAGCCGCTATGGATATAACAAGCACTACGAGGTATGGCAGGTATGGCAATGTGTTTGTGTTTGTAAAAAACGAGACCGCCACCGCGAACAGCGTTGTCAGCACAAATGCGAGATAATACCTGTAAGAATAGCGCTTCTTCACCGCGAGATATACCGCGGGCGCCACACAGAAAAACGCCCCCGAAATGTCTATCTTTATACCCTGCATCAGCTTTAAAACCGGAACAAACGACAGCGCCGCCGTACAAGCGAAATAGAGCACGAACGCCGCGCCTCCGACACCTGCGTTTTTGACTATCTTCTTAAGGCTGCCGGTAACATAAAGCACGGGCAAGCCCAAAATAACAATAAACGAAATATCCATAACCGCTCCTTTATATCGACCTCAAAAAGTATCCGCCTTTATTTGTCCTTTTTATATCAGGACATGTTTAGCTTTCCCGTAAAGCGGCACCAATATTTTCGGATATTGCAATCGAAGCATGAAAAAGGCCCTTTAAGAGCCTTTGAAAAATTAATTTCGTTTTATTACTGAACTATAAGCCTTTGCGTTATAATATACGCCTTCGCTTCGGCGCCTTTGATGTAATCTAAAAATGCCTTCGCTTCGTCAGACGGATCAGTCGTCATCAGTATATGGTCGAGGACGTAGGGATAGCTGCCGCTCTTTATGTTGTCCGCGCTCGCCGCTACGCCGTCTATGGAAACGGTCTTTACCGTATTGCCGGCGATCTCGCTCAGCGGAACGTAGCCTATCGCCGTGCCATCTTCCAACAGCGCCGCGATCATCTCTTCACCGGATTCTACAGCGAAGTTCTCGTAGTCGTCGGTATCTATCTGATTGCCCTGCTCGTCGGCGCCGAGAAACAGCGAGTTGAATATCTTTCTGACTTCCGTATCGGAGCTCATCGTATATACCGTAATCTCGCCTGCCGCTCCTCCGACCTCGTTCCAGTCTTTTATTTTGCCCGTAAAGATGTCCTTTACCTGCTCTGGTGTGAGCGAGCCCACGGGGCTGCCTGCATTCACGATAACGGCAATGCCGTCCATGCACAGCACGGTCTCCTTCATGCCCGGGAACACTGTTTTCTCCGATTCTTTCAGCGTCCTTGAAGACAGAGCGATGTCCGCTTCGTCTTTGGCAAGCGCGGCTATGCCGAAATTGGAGCTTGTATCGAGAACCTCTATCGATACGCCCTCATTGGCTTGCATATATGTCTGGGCAAGCCCGTCCACCAGCTTTGCGACGTAGTCAGAGCCTTCCACGTTTACCGTTACCAGCGTTTCTTCTATGTCTTCAGGCAACGGGGTCGTATCCTCGTCTTCCGGCAGCGGCGACGTCTCGGGTTCACCCGCGGCGCAGCCCGAAAACAAAAGCAGCAGCGCAGCTATAAGCGCGGCGGCCAGAAATATCTTTTTCATATGCATATCCTCCGTATGTTAAAATCCAACATCTACTATAGCATAGCAGTTTTTAAAAAGAAATAAACAAAGTTTGAACAAATTGGAACAGACTCGTGCGGCTTTTAAAATAGTTGTGCTGATTATAAAAATACATTAATATTATAAAGTTATTCTATACACTACGGAGGCTTATATGGCGTCGAAAAAGAGAAAAATACTGCGTGTTGTCATAATCATAATGCTGAGCATCGCGTTTGCGCTGTACGTTATCATGCCCGCCCTCTTCGGTCTGTTCACCTCGGTGCGTATAACACAAAGCGTGGGAGAGCCGCCCGATGGGTTTGCAGAAACGACGCTTAAGACAACCGACAGCGTTAATCTTGCCGCGTGGTATAAGGCGCCCGAGAACGGCGCGGCGGTGCTCGTGATACACGGCAGCAACTGCTCGCGCGAGACAGCAAGGCCGTATGCCGAGTTCCTGGCGGAGCACGGCTACGGCGTTATCGCCATAGACCTTCGCGGCCACGGAGAAAGCCAAGGCGCTGCGAACGCTCTGGGATGGCAGCGCGGCAAGGACATCGAGGCGGTGCTTGAGTTCCTCAGAAACGAAGGAATAGAGAATATAGGCGCGCTCGGGCTGTCGCTCGGAGGAGAGTCTCTGCTCGGCGAGTGCTGGGCGTCCCCCGAGATAAAGGCGGTAGTCAGCGACGGCGCGACGCACAGTTCCCTTGCCGATTATCTTGTGCTCCCTTCCCGCGAAAGCCTCGTTCGCAGCTGGACGACGCGCGTAATGTACGCCAGCGCGCAGCTGTTTACCGGGCAGACTCCGCCGGTGACAACGATGCTTGACTCCATAAAAGCGTCAAAGGATACCCGCTTTGTGTTTATCGCGGCTGAGGATACGGAAGAAGAAGTCGAATATAACACTGTATTCGCCGAGGCAGCCAAAGGACGCTCCGAGCTTTGGGTGGTTCCGGAAGCGGGGCACACACAGGCTTTTCATCTTTACCCTGATGAGTATGAGTCTAGAGTGATCGCGTTTTTCAATGCGGCGTTATTTCCGCAAGGCTGATGCTTTAATGGTTACATAGCAAGAAAAAAGCCCTTGCCGGGCTTTTTACTTACTTATAAAGCGGCCTTCTCGAGCACAGCGCCAATACTTTTTGTTTTACGGCCTCGACAGCATCTTCCCCGCCGTCTATTACCGCCGATATCAGCTCGCCTATCTCTTTCATGTCAGCCTCGTCCATGCCGCGCGTAGTCACGGCTGGAGTTCCTATGCGTATACCGCTCGTTATAAACGGGCTTCTCGTCTCGTTCGGAATGGCGTTTTTGTTGACGGTTATATTAGCCCGACCCAGCATCGCCTCTAAGTCTTTGCCCGTTATGCCCTTTTCGGTAAGGTCGACTAGCATCAGGTGGTTGTCCGTGCCGCCTGATACGAGCCTTACTCCGTTGCCAGTAAGGCTTGATGCAAGCGCCCCGGCGTTTTTAATTATCTGCTTTTGATAATCTTTGAACTCCGGCGTCATAGCTTCTTTAAAGCAGACGGCTTTAGCAGCGATAACGTGCATGAGCGGGCCGCCCTGAATTCCCGGGAATATAGCCTTGTCTATGGCTTTGGCGTACTGCTCTTTGCACAGTATCATCCCGCCCCGCGGGCCTCTAAGCGTCTTGTGCGTCGTCGTTGTTACAAAGTCGGCGTAAGGCACCGGGCTCTGGTGCTGCCCCGCAGCTACGAGCCCCGCTATGTGCGCCATGTCTACCATAAACATAGCGCCCGCCTCGTCGGCTATCTCTTTGAACTTTTGAAAGTCTATGCTCCTCGGGTAAGCGCTCGCGCCTGCGACAATGAGCTTTGGCTTTGCCTCAAGAACGATTCTGCGAAGTTCGTCGTAGTCTATCTGCTCTGTATCGGGGCTGACGCCGTAAGGAACGAACTTGTAGTATTTGCCCGAGATATTAACGTGGCTTCCGTGCGTAAGATGCCCGCCGTGCGCAAGGTTCATGCCGACGACCGTGTCGCCCGGCTCAAGCACAGCGAAGTAAACGGCGGTGTTTGCCTGCGCTCCCGAGTGCGGCTGAACGTTCGCGTGCTCAGCGCCGAACAGCGCTTTGGCGCGCTCTATAGCGAGGTTCTCCGCGACATCCACAAACTCGCAGCCGCCGTAGTAGCGCTTGCCGGGATAACCTTCGGCGTACTTATTTGTAAGATGCGAGCCCATGGCGCTCATAACCGCTTCGGATACGAAGTTTTCGGAAGCTATAAGCTCTATGTTCGTCTGTTGGCGCTCGAGCTCATCCATCATCGCGGCGTATATTTCTTCGTCAGCCGCCTTTACTCTTAAAAAGTCTATCATCGCTCACCTTTTCCGCTTCAAAAAAGAAACTTTATTCAAATATTCAAAAGAGCTTGCTTCGCAGCCCTTTGTTCCGCGATTTTTTTAGAGGGACCCTGGCCCTGAGAGAGTTCTTCTCCCGCCACATACAGCTTAACATAAAACGTCTTGTCATGCGGGGGGCCTTCCTCTTTATACACTGCGTATTTTATGTCGCTTATACCCTTCTTGTGAAAATGCTCCTGCAGCCTCGTCTTATAATCTTTGAGCCCGGCGCCCGAGAACACGTCCTCTATGGCGCCTCGCAGCAGCTTTTGCACCAGCGCTTTTGCAGGCACCATACCGCCGTCTATGTAGACAGCTCCTATCATCGCCTCGACGACGTCCGCGAGTATGGAGGGCTTGTCAGCGCCGCCCGAATTTTGCTCGCCTCTGCCAAGTACGATATAGTCCCCGAGTTCAAGCTCTCTTGCCGCGGCTACGAGCACGCCTTCGTTGACTACTGCCGCGCGGCTCTTTGTAAGCTCGCCTTCCGCGAAGTCAGGCCTTTCAAAAAATATCAGTTCGCTGACGGCAAGCTCCAGCACCGCGTCCCCTAAGAACTCAAGCCTTTCATAGCTCTCGCCCATGTCTGCCGAGGAATGTATGAAAGCTCGTTTCAAAAGCTTCTCGTCAGAAAACGAATATCCTATTTTATTCTGCAGTTTAGTTAAATCCCGATCCATTAAACATAACCCAAAAAAGCTTGCGCTTTTGGAGGAATCTTTACCCCTTTTGGCTGGCGCCTCGCGGCATAAGCCTCATATTTGCCTTAACTAGAGCTTGCCCCAAAGAACGTTAACGCTCCTTGGGGCGACACACACCACCATAAACAATACGATACCCTATTTGGGAATCGTCAAATCTAATACCCTCCGACGTTTTTCTCGATGTAGGAAACGACGTCTTTTACGGTGACCACCTTGGGCAGCTCCTCGTCAGGAATGTCAAGGTCAAACTCCTGCTCAAGGTCCATTATCAGCTCGACTATCGCCAGAGAATCCGCCTTGAGATCCTCAACGAGGTCGGACTCCATCGTGATGCTCTCTTCGTCGATCTCCAGCTGGTCCGATAATATTTTCCTTACTTTTTCGAATACCATCTTTGAGCCTCCTGTACAATAAATTAATCGTCTAGTGATATCTTCGAAATCTCCGTTTTTATTACATTAACGACATCGGCATCGATAAAACCCGCCGCCTGCCGCAGTGTACTCTTTATGGCCTTGGCGTTCGAAGAGCCGTGAGCCTTCATTACGCCGCCTCCTACGCCGAGAAGCAGCGCTCCGCCGTACTCGGTGTAGTCGAGGTTTTTCTTGAATGCTTTGAACGCGGGCATAGCGAGCGCCGCGCCGAGCTTTGTGCGAAAGCCGCTCTTAAGCTCTTTTTTGAGCATCGAGAACAGCGTGCCCGCAACGCCCTCAAGGAACTTTAGTATAACGTTGCCTGTAAACCCGTCGCAGACTATTACGTCGTAATCTCCTGACAGAAGGTCTCTGCCCTCCGCGTTTCCCGCGAAATTCACCGGCATCGATTCGAGCAGCTTGTAAGTTGCTTTCGTAAGCTCCGTACCCTTTTCCGATTCGGCGCCGTTGTTTACGAGCCCGACGCGAGGAGAGGCGATGCCCTCCATCTTCTGCATATATATGCTGCCCATCAGCGCGAATTGCGCAAGATAAGACGGACGGCACTCTGTATTTGCGCCAGCGTCTATAAGCAGCACCTTTCCCTTTTCGCTGGGCAGAAGAGGCGCAAGCGCACAGCGCTTCACTCCGGGTATGCGCTTAACGACAAGGGTAGCTCCCGCAATAGTCGCGCCCGTGTTTCCCGCGGTAATGAACACCTGACCTTCCCCTTCGCGAAGAAGCCTCATTCCCCTGACGAGCGAAGAATCGCGCTTGTTGCGTATAGCATCGACCGGCGGCTCCGCCATATCTATAACTTCTGTCGCGTGAACGACATTTATACGCCGTGTATCATAATTGTGTTTTGCAAGCTCAATTGAAATATCGTCTTCTTTTCCGACAAGTGTGATCTCAAGTGAAGGGTTTTCAGCGAGCGCCATTACGCATCCCTCGACAATTGCCTGCGGAGCGTTGTCGCCGCCCATTGCGTCCACGATTACTTTCAAACCGCCACCTCACCATAAAATTGTATATGGGTAGTATATAATAAAATATAAAAACAATGCAACATATTTTGTAGTATTAATAAAACGCCTGTAAACAGAGTGTTTACGGTTTATTAAATAAAAAACGCACAAAACATGTGCGCTTTAAGAACGTTAAATAAACATTGTCGTTATTCGGCTTTTTCTTTCTTTTCCGTGTCCATTACGTGCCTGCCGTTATAGAAGCCGCATGTGGGGCAAGCCCTGTGCGAAAGCTTCATCGCGTGGCACTGAGGGCACTCGGATATACCGGGAGCGCTAAGCTTCCAGTTTGCAGCCCTTCTGGTGCGCTTGCGCTGTTTTGAAATCCTGTTCTTCGGTAATGCCATATCTATTCCTCCTCGTTATCGCTTTTGTCCCCAAAGGCCTTTTTAAACGGATTGTCGCCGTTTTCGGGGACGCAGCCGCATTCGCCTTCGTTAAGATCCCTGCCGCAAACCGGGCACAGGCCTTTGCAGTCCTCCCTGCAAAGAAACCTCATGGGCAGGCTCATCACTATATTATCCTCCAGCATCGTATCGAGCTCGATAACGTCGGCTGTGTAAGGATATATACCTTCATCCTGCTCAGGGTCCTTCGCAAAATACTCCGAAAATCCAAATTCTACGGCGTATCTGAGCGGCTTTAAACACCTTGAGCAGCTGACCTGCGTCGCAGCCCTGAAGCTGCCCTCTACGGGCACTCCTTCCCCGTCAAAGCTGTAATCCGCCTCGACATGTACATCGGGGAACCTGAACACTTCGCCCATAAACTCGATGTCCTGAAGCTGTCCGTCGTAAACCTCGCTATAGACTTCGCCCTCGTTTTTTATTGCGTCAGCGATATCTATCTTCATGACAATACTCCAATCGGCCTCACGACTCGCCCTGAAAAAACACGTTTTCAGTGATCCTGAGCGCAATCAAAGAAAAACCGCTCCGGATAAGTCAACATTCAAGATTATATTTTAACGAAGCTTTTATGTCAACATTTTTTTGGCTCGGAAAGCGGCTGAATGCCCAAAAGAATACGCTTTCTTTGTATCATTTCTTCCGCTTTGTCTATATAGAGCCGCAGGTCCTTTATATTGGCCGAGCGCTCGATTCGCTCGCCTTTTTTAAACACTCGTTTCGAGATGGCGCCCGCCCCGAACGCCAATACTCCGCAAAGCTCTTCCATGTTGTCTATGTTGTAGAGACATTCGAATCCGGGTTTGGAATACCCCGCGTTCTCAAGGCTGCCTCTCATGTACTTCTGGCGGTACATGTAGTACGCTCTGTATCCTGCGCTTTCAAGCAGATCCTGCGACAAGCTTATCATACCTGCAGCCTGCGAGTCTCCCGGCAGAGCGTCCATGTTATCCTCGGCGAATTTCGACGCACGCTTTACCGCGAGCGTGTGCACGGTTATGTTTTCGGGATATAGCTCGATCATCCCTTCCAGCGTTGAACATAAGTCTTTTTCGGACTCTCCGGGAAGCCCGGCTATCACGTCCGTGTTTACTGAAAAGCCGGCTTCCTTTGCCATGCTGTAAGCCCTGTAAAAATCCTGCGCGGTGTGCCGCCTCCCTATGCGGGCAAGCGTCGCGTCGGACAGCGTCTGCGTATTGACGCTGACCCGGCCTGCGCCCGATTGCTTTATGATGCGCAGCTTCTCTTCCGTTATCGTATCGGGGCGCCCTGCCTCCACGGTGAACTCGTCCCCACACGCAGCTATCTCTCCCGCCCTTGTCAGCACCGCTTTTAAGCTTTCTTCGCTGAGCGCTGTAGGTGTGCCTCCGCCGACGTACACAGAGCGCACGCGGTAACCGCAAAGCAGCTCTTCCGCCGCCGACAGCTCAAAGAGCAGAGCCTTTACATAGTTTTCCTCCGCTCCTTTGAATACGCCCGGAGTGTTGGACGCGAACGAACAGTACGCGCACCTCGTCGTGCAAAAAGGTATGCCGATGTATATATCTATTTCATCATCCCGGGGCATAAGCGGCTTTTGTATGTCGACTATGCCTTTAGCGAACGCGTATTTATCGGGTGACACGTTAAATTCGCCCACAAAAAGCGCCCGCGCGCTTTGCTCCGCTTGCCTTGCTTCGCTGTCGCGCAGCAGCTTCGTCGGCCTTATGCCGGTGAGCGAACCCCACGGCATCGACACTTTGAACAGCTTCGAGAGAGCGCGGTACACGCTTATCTTGGCCGCCCTCTTGGCGGCGCGCTTTTTCCCAAGCTCCCCTTCTTCGTCCGGACAGACGTATTCGTATGCTGAAACGGGGTTGCCGTCCAAAAACACCTCTGCGCCGCTGCTTATCGTTCCATCCTTTTCTGCTAAGTGATGAAGCACGCTCAACCCTTGGGCAAAAGGCTTGTCCTGCTCAAGCTTTTCTATCCTTCTCGTATCTATGAACAGCCTTATCTCTTCGCAGATGTCGCTGAAAAACGCTGTATCCGTAAACAGTCCCGTCATTTCGTCCTTTTAAAGAACGGGTTTCTGCGAAACTCGTTCCAAAGCGTCGTCTCGGGCCCGTGCCCGGTGTATACGGTATAATCGGCAGCAAGGCCTCTTAGCACCGAGTTGAGAGTATCGAAGTATTCGACGGGATCGCCGCCCGGAAGATCGGTCCTGCCGCACGACATATAGAAAAGCGTGTCGCCCGAGAACATAGCGTCTTCGGCTAGGTAGCATACGCTTCCTCCCGAGTGCCCCGGAGTGTGCAGCACGCTTACCTCGATATCCGCTGCGTCTATGATCTCACCGCCCCGAAGCACGATGTCGGCCTCGCAGGGCTGCAGCCTCAGCCCCACCATAGACGCGAGGCTGTCTCTTGAGCTCTTGAGCATGAAGAGGTCGCGCTCGTGAACGCAGACCTTCGCTCCCGTAGCCCTCCTGAGCTCCGCCGCTGCGCCTGTGTGGTCGAAATGCCCGTGTGTGAGAAGTATATGCGTAACGTCCTCGATACCGCATTCGTCCAGCTTCTCCAGTATCGCTTTGCAGTCGCCGGGGTCGACTACGAACGCTTTCTCCGAGCCTTCGCGGTATGCCGCGTAAGCGTTCGCTCCCATACCGCCTGCGTCGATGCGAATTACTCTCATATCTACCTCCCGTACCTGCACCGCCGGGCGCTTTCAGAACGCGCGCTTTGAGCTGAGCAATATCGTGACCGGGCCGTCGCCCGTCGACCGGACGCTCATATGCGCTCCGAATTCGCCCTCACCTGTTATTATGCCCATTGCGCGAAAAGCGGCGATGCATTTTTCGTACATATCCTTTGCCGTCTGAGGCTCGGCAGCGCGCGTAAAGTCTGGCCGCTTGCCCTTTCTCGCGTCTCCCGCAAGCGTGAACTGAGACACGACGAGTATCTGCCCGCCGATATCCGTCACGCTCTTGTCCATCTTGCCGTTGCTGCTGAATATCCTCAGCCCCGACACCTTGCGCACTATATAATCGAGATCCTCATCCGTGTCGCCCTTCTCTACTCCGAGCAGCACGAGCAGACCTGCTCTTATGCTTCCGGTCTCTCTTTCGTCCACCGTCACCATAGCCTGCGATACCCGTTCCACGACAGCTAACATTTATCCTCCTACTTGTGTATCCTGAACACCTCGTGCACGCCGGGTATGCTCTTTAAGCTTTTGAATATCCCTTCGAGCTGTCCTATATCGTTTATCTCGATACCTATTATTATAACGGCCGCGCTGCCTTTTCCCATTCGAGCGTTTACCGACGTCATAGGCACGCCTAAGCTGAATATCTTATTTGACACCTCGGCTATTAGCCCTCGCTTATCCTCGGCGTTGACCTGTATCTCGACGCTGTACGACGAGTTCTCGTCTTTTGACCACGCGACGTCTATCATGCGCCCCTTTTCAAAATCCGCCGTGACTATGTTTGAGCAGTCTTCCCTGTGCACGGATACTCCCCTGCCTCGCGTTATATAGCCCACTATGTTGTCTCCCGGCACGGGATTGCAGCACCTCGCAAACCTTACGACCATATCGTCGTAACCTTTTACGATAACGCCGCTAGAGTCCGTCCGGCGCGGCTTTTTTAACTCCGGCTTTGCCTCGGCGGGCTTGCTTAACTGGTTGTACTCCTGTATCAGCTTTGAGAGTATCTGGCCGGTAGCTATTCCCCCATAGCCCACCGCAGCGTACATGTCGTCAGCCGACTGCAGCGAGAACTTCTTGAAAACGCCCTTCAGCCATTCCGGCCTGAAAAGCGCTTTGAACTCGTAGCCGCGGTGCTTTGCCTCTTTTTCGAGCATGTCGCGGCCTTTGGCTATGTTCTCCTCTTTAAGCTCCTTGCGGAACCAGTTTTTTATCTTGCTCTTTGCCTGCGACGTCTTTACCGTCTTGAGCCAATCCCTTGAAGGGCCTTTTGAGGCGGAGGACGTTATTATCTCGACGATGTCGCCTGTTTTCAATACATGCCCCAGCGGCACTATCTTGCCGTTCACCTTCGCGCCCGTGCATTTGTTGCCTATCTCGCTGTGTATGCCGTACGCGAAGTCGAGAGGCGTCGAGCCCTGCACGAACTCCTTTACGTCTCCCTTCGGGGTGAACACGAACACCCTGTCGCTGTAAAAGTCGACTTTGAGCGACTCCATGAACTCCTTGGAGTCTCGCATGTCCGTCTGCCACTCGAGAAGCTCTCTGAGCCACGCGAGCTTCTTGTCCATATCCTTGTCGGCCGCTCCGCCCTCTTTATAATGCCAGTGCGCCGCGATACCGTACTCGGCCGTTGAGTGCATCTCCTTCGTCCTTATCTGCACCTCGAACGGACGTCCGTCCTTGCCGAGCACCGTAGTATGGATGGACTGGTACATGTTCTGTTTCGGGACGGCTATATAGTCCTTGAAGCGGCCGGGTATGGGCTTCCATTCGGTATGTATCGTTCCCAGCACCGCATAGCAGTCGCGCACCGTCTTTACGACTATCCTTATGGCGGTGAGGTCATAGACCTCTTCAAATTCGCGTTGTTTGTTGTGTATCTTGTTGTATATGCTGTATATATGCTTTGGGCGGCCTTCCACCTCGGCCTCGACCCTAATCTTTTTAAGCATATCCTTTATCTGCTCTATTACCGCGCTTATATACTCGTCGCGCTGAGAACGGGTCTCTGATATCTTGTCGGCGATATCGAAATAGCCCTTCTCGTCGATATATTTTAAAGCGAGGTCCTCAAGCTGCCACTTTATAGCGTTGATACCGAGGCGGTGCGCCAGAGGCGCGTATATCTCGAGCGTCTCCTTTGCCTTCTCTACCTGCTTTTCCTTGCTCTGGAACTTGAGCGTGCGCATATTGTGCAGCCTGTCCGCGAGCTTGACGAGTATCACGCGTATATCGCTCGCCATAGCGAGGAACATCTTTCTTAAGTTCTCGGCCTGGTTTTCCTCCTTTGAAAGGAAGTCGACCCGCCCCACCTTTGTCACGCCGTCGACGAGTTTGGCTATCTCCTCGCCGAACTCATCTTTAAGCTGACCTATCGTCACGTTCGTGTCTTCCACTATGTCGTGGAAAAGCCCCGCAACGATTGTGGATATATCGAGCTGAAGGTCTATGAGTATGCTCGCGACCTCGTACGGGTGCATGAAAAAAGGCTCTCCCGAGAGCCGCATCTGGCCTTCGTGAGCGTTTTTCGCGAACATATAGGCTTTTTTGAAAAACGCCTGGTCCGCCTGGCTGTAATTCTTCTTTTTTAGCTTGTCTGTCAGTTCTTCCAAAGCGCTATCTCCGCAAGAAATCTTCAAAGCTCCTGTAGGCGGCGCTCTGCCGCAGTTCCTTTTTAGGAGCCTTTATTGCATGTATTCTACCACTTTTGTCGGCGTCAATCAACTCAAGCTCACCCAGAACCCTCAGCATAAACGCCGACTTCTCCGGGGTTTTGCTTATACGTTTTTCCGCCTCTTTTATATCAGCGGGGCTTTTTGACTCTATCGTTCTAAACGCCCGCAGAAGTTCTTCCCTTGACGCGAACATAGCCTCTGCCTCCCTGCTGTAGCTTTCAGCAAGAGCCGCGTCAAAAAATCCCTTCGCTCCTATTCTTATAACCCTATCGTGCCCGGAGGGGGCACGGCACGCTACGCAGTTGTCGGAGGAGTACGCTCTGTCGTCGAACAATGTAAGCTCTCCGCCTTTCAATGCGACCGCGATCGTCTTTATGTTTATCAGCCGTTTGAAAGCGGGCACGGTGGATACCTCGATACAAAGCCCGAACCTGCTCCTTCTCATCTCCTCTTCGACAGTGCCGATAAATTCGTCTTCGCTCATGCTTGCATAGTTTGGCGTTTCGCTAAGGTTTGCCACCTCGTCAATAAAGCCATGTATCATATCGCGAGAGTTCGATGCCAGAAAACCATTGACGAGCGCCGCGTCGTATCTCGCCGCTATGTCGCGCACCACGAGCTGCGGCATCCCCGAAAAGTCGTTTATGCCCGCCTCGCACAGAAAATCGCACGTTTTGGACGAGAAAGAATGCGAGTCCTTATAGAAAAAGCAGATGGCGTCTATCGAGTGCTTACCCTGCCTCATATTGAACTTCAGATGAGGCTTTCTGCCGTTGCCCACGAACTTCGATTCAGCTATGTCGGCGCCCTTAACCGCAATAACTGGCTTTTCGTTGCACTGGCCGAACGGCTCGAGCTTTTCAAGGTTCTTTGTAAGCTCATGGGTGACGTCCCCGACGCCAAGCTGTATGTCGTAAAACTTTTTCGGAATAAAAACGCTTTCGTCATAGTGAGCGTCTATATAAGCGCACACGTCGCGCCTTAAGCCCTCAAGCACGCAAGGAGCGATCGTAAGGCCAGCCGCCTGTGCGTGGCCGCCGAACTTCTCGTATCTGTCCGCGAACACCGATAGCACTTCGTATATACTGACGCCCTCTATGCTTCTCGCTGAGCCTACGAGACTGCCGCCGCTGCCCCCGAACAGTACGCACGGGCGGGTATACCTCTCGGCTATCTTCGCCGCCGCAATGCCTATGACTCCCGGGTTCCAACTCTCGTCCGCGAGGAGTATCGCGCTGTCGTTCATATATGCTCCGCGCTTTATCATAGCCTCGGCGGCCGACTCTATATCCTCTACCTCTTTCCTGCGCCTCTCGTTCAATTCGCACAGTGCCTTCGCGTTTTCCCGAAGCTTTGCAGAAGCTTTCTTTGCGCCGAGTATCTCTATCGCGAGCTCCGCCGTGTCCATACGACCCGCGGCGTTTATGCGCGGGCCGAGTCCGAAGCTTACGCCGAACGAGTTAATTTTCGTGAGATCAATGCCCGCCGCTTCCGCAAGCGCGCTGAGCCCAACGCACGGCTCGGTGCGCAGCTTCCTTATGCCCATATGGGCTATCGCCCTGTTTTCGCCGAGCAGAGGAACGATATCCGTAACCGTACCCACCGCTACGAGGTCTATATAAGCCGCAGCCTCGGCAAGAGACGACAGAGCCTGGATAAGCTTGAACGCCACTCCGCAGCCCGCGAGATAAGGGCAGGGGTATGCGCTGTCCTGCCGTTTCGGGTTTATTATATACGGCGTCCCCGGGAGCTCGCCGCACTCGTGGTGGTCTGTTATTATGACATCGACGCCGAGGCTTTTCGCGAGAGCGACCTCCGCTACATTCGTTATGCCGCAGTCCACCGTTATGATAAGCTTTGTTCCGCCTTTCGCAATAGCGTCTACAGCGTCCAGAGACAGCCCGTAGCCCTCGCGATGGCGGTTTGGCGTCATAATACCCGCCTTGGCGCCCATATCCCTAAGGTGAAGCAGCAGCGCGCTGCCTCCGCATGTGCCGTCCGCGTCGTAGTCGCAGAACACCGTTATGCGCTCTCTGGAGGCAACGGCCCGTTTTATGCGCGATACGCTCTCGGCCATATCGGGCAAAAGGAATGGGTCTAGAAGCTGCTCCGGCCCAGGATGAAGGAACCTCTTTGCCTCTTCGGGAGTGTCTATCCCTCTCTCGCAAAGCAGCCTTGCGACCGGCAGCGGCAGCCCCGCAGCTTTTGCGATATGCTCTGTTATATCCGCGCCGCACACACGCGCCGCTTTCCTCTGTTCAAACCTGACCACCCAAGACCTCACACTGCCAAAAAACATTTATTATCACATAATAAACTAAAAAGCCTCTCCCGTAAAGGAAAGGCTTCAGCTTGCCGAAAAACCTTCGGTTTTCCGCCAGTTTTCAGTTTTATTCGCTTCGCCTTGTTCCTCGCTTCACTCGAAGCTGCGCAAAACTGCAAGGTGTGGGCTGCGCGTGCAAAGCACATGCCCACAAATTGTTTTATATATCTCTTTTGACATTTTAAAGCCTCTCCCGTTAAGGAAAGGCTTTATGGCTTTGTTTATGCTTTTGATTTCTGTGCCGCGGGCTTGAACTCTGGCTTTTTGCCCCTTCTGTCTTCAAGCCATACCCCAATCGAGCTTGCTATGAATATAGAAGAGTACGTACCGCTCAGAAGCCCAATCATTATCGGAAGAGCGAACTCCCTTATCGACTGTACGCCGAACACGTATACGGCGGTTATAGTAATGAACGTGGTAAGCGAGGTATTGATAGTTCTCGGCAGTGTTTCCCTGATGCTGAGGTCGGCTATCTGCTTCCTCGGCAGCTCCTTGGCGCCGTACCGCCTGTTGTTTTCTCTTATCCTGTCGAACAACACTATCGTGTCGTTGATGGAATAACCGACTATCGTGAGGCACGCGGCGATATACGAGCTGTTTATCTGTATCCTTGCTATGCTCACGAACGCCGTCATTATAAGAACGTCGTGGATAATGGCTACAACTCCGGCTATGCCCGAAAAGAGCGCGAACCGTATAGTTATATATACAAGCATCAGCACCGCGGCAATAACGACGGACAGGAACGCGTTAGTCACTATCTCTCTTGAGGTCACTCCGCCGACGTTCTCTATCTCGCCAGCGTTTGCCTCAGGGTATTTTTCCAGCAGAGAATCGATTATAGACTCGCGCAGCTTAACGGCGTTTTGGTCTTCCGGAAGCTGCTGTATACGCAGTATCGCGTCGTCGCCGCTGTGTACTATCTGAGCGGCTGCCGGGCTTATACCGTTTTCGCTGAGAGCCGCGTTTATATCGGCGTCCTCAAACGGGCCTCCCTCTATAGTGAGCAGGCTTCCTCCCGTAAAGTCTATGCCTAGGTTGAGCCCGCCGTTTATGATGCCCGCTATTAATCCGGCGAGTATTACGGCTATTGAAAATATGACAAAATACTTCGTCTTGCCCAAAAACATAAGTTTCATGCTACTCACCTTCCTTTACAGCAAGCTGCGGAACGATTCTTCGCGCCGAATACATCTTCACGTTTTTAAGATTGAAGCCGAGTACGATGTTGAGCAGCCACCTAGTTATTACCACGGCTGAGAACATGGACACTATTATGCTTATTATAAGCATATATCCAAAGCCCTTTACGGCGCCCACTCCAAACCAGGCGATTACTATACCGACAAGCACCGTCGTTATATTTGCGTCAAGTATCGTGCTCATTGCCTTATGGAATCCCGACTTCATGGACACTCGCAGCGTCTTGCCGGTGGAGAGCTCGTCCTTGAACCTCTCGAATATGATGACGTTCGCGTCGACGGCCATGCCTATTCCGAGTATGATGCCCGCTATGCCCGGCAGCGTTAATTGTATCGCCGGGAACAGCGCCAGCAGAAATACTATAAGATACATGTATATCGACAGCGCTATGCACGCCACAAGCCCCGGCAGCCGGTAATAAACTATCATGAAAAGGAACAGCACCGCGATACCTATGAGCCCCGCGAAAAGGCTCTTGTTAAGAGCGTCCTGGCCGAGCGTCGCGCTTATAGAGCGGTTCTCTATCTCGTTCAAAACGAGCGGCAGCGCGCCCGATTCTATCTGCATCGCGAGGTCGGCTGCCTGCTGCAGCGTGAAGCCTCCGCTTATCTGCGCCTGCCCGCCGTATATAGCCCCATCCTTAACACTCGCCGTCGATATTGTATCTCCGTCAAGAGTCATCGTTATGGCGGTGCCTTTTTTATATGCGTCATCCGTCAGTTCGCCGAATAGCTGCGCGCCCTCCGAGTCGAACCGGAGCGAAACCACGTATTCGGTGATATTCGTTCTCGGGTCTGTGGACGACGACGCGTAAGCCTGACTTACATGCGCTCCCGTCAGCTTCGTTTCACCTTTGTCGTTCTTGAACTCCAAAAGCCCTGTCTCGCTTATGAAAGCGAGTATCTGATCGGGGTTTTTTATTTGGCTCGTCTCGTTTATCGGAACCTCTACCCTTATCCTGTCACGGCCCTGCTGCACTATCGTGGCCTCGGTGTAGCCCTTTTTGTCGAGCCTGTTCCTCAGCACGCTTATAGTAGTGTACATCTTGGCGTCAAACTCGTACTCGTCAAGCTCACCGGGTTCTCCCTCGAATACCGCGTATACGCCGCCCGTGAGGTCAAGCCCGAGGCTCACCTGCTTCGGCAGAGGATCGAACCTTTGTATATCCACCGTAAAGCCGGTCATGGTAAAATACACGATCACGCCGAGGATCAGAAGTACCACCAGCGTTATCAGCCTGCGTGTTTTCATGTATAACCGCTTCCTCCTTATGTAATACTGATTATTATCTTGTCATACCGGCCGGGTATCTGCTTAGTTGGCCGTTATATCAATTGCAGAGGCGTTAGTGCCGCTGCCAAATAACCGCAGAAAAACTCACTCCATTATAACCATGCGCATCGGAATAGTCAACAAAATACAACAGACGCGGAATGTCTTTTAAAATAGAGGTGTTAGTCGAACAGGCTTAACTGGTTGCTCTTCATAAGCCCTTTAAGGCAGCCGTTTTCCTCGAGCTTGCCGATGACGGCGCTCGATATTCCGCTGCGCTTTTTGACGTCCTCGACAGACAGGAATTCTCCCTCTTCTCTCGCGCGCACGATACCCCTTGCCGCCGCCTCGCCCGTACCGCCGAGAGCGGTGAACGGAAGGCGTATGCCTGAGTCCTCTATGACGCATCTTGTCGCGTCGGATTTGTAAAGGTCGACGGGCAGGAAATCTATGCCGCGCTCCATCATCTCAAGCGCCACCTCGAGTATGGTGAGCTGCGAGTTGTCGAGCGCGGATGCCGCCTTGCCCATCGCTTCTATTGCGGCTATCTTAGAGCGCACTGTCTCCGCCGAGTGAAGATGGGCGGCGTCAAGGTTGTCGGCCCTTACCGAAAAATACGTGGCGTAAAACGCCTTTGGATAATGCACCTTGAAATACGCTATCCTTAGCGCCATGGTAACATACGCTACCGCGTGCGCCTTCGGGAACATATACGCTATCTTCTCGCACGAGTCTATGAACCACGCGGGCGCGCCCGCGGCCTTCATGCTCTTCTTCCAGTCTTCCTTAAGGCCTTTGCCCTTTCTTACAGACTCCATTATATAGAACGCTTCCGTAGCGTCCATTCCCTTTGAGACGAGGTAGTTCATTATGTCGTCGCGCGTGCAAATAACCTCGCGCAGCGTTGCCTTGCCCTGCTTTATAACGTCCTGAGCGTTGTTGAGCCACACGTCCGTGCCGTGCGAAAGACCGCTTATCCTGATAAGCTCGCCTATAGTCGTCGGCATCGTGTCGAGCAGCATCTGGCGCACGAACTTCGTTCCGAATTCGGGTATGCCGAGGCTCCCTGTCTGGCAGCCCATTATCTGCTCGGGAGATATGCCGAGAGCCTTTGTCGACGAGAACAGCGACAGCGTATCCGGGTCGGAAAGCGGTATGTCCTTGGGGTCTATGCCCGTTATCTCTTTAAGCATATAGAGCGCCGTCGGATCGTCGTGGCCGAGTATGTCGAGCTTAATAAGCCTGTCATGCAGCGAGCCGAAGTTGTAATGCGTCGTTACGCTGCCCGATTCCGAGTCGTTCGCGGGGTACTGTATGGGCGTGAACTCGTGTATGTCGCGGCTCTTGGGCAGTATGACCATGCCGCCCGGGTGCTGCCCTGTCGTGCGCTTCGTGCCCGAGACACCCTTCGCGAGTCTGTCTATCTCGGCGCGGTTCGCGTTTATGCCCTTCTCATCAAGATAATTCTTGACGAAACCATATGCTGTCTGTTCCTTTATGCTGCTTATAGTGCCGGCGCGGAAAACGTGGTCCTCTCCGAAATAGTCGAGTATGAACTTGTGTGCCTTGGGCTGGTAGTCGCCCGAAAAGTTAAGGTCTATGTCGGGGACCTTGTCGGCGTTTATGCCAAGGAACACCGCGAACGGTATATCGTAGCCGTCCCGCCTCATCTCGTTGCCGCAGACAGGACAGTTTTTTGCCGGCAGGTCGGGGCCGCAGGCGATGTCCTTGTTATCCGAAAACTCGCTTGTTTTGCAGTTCGGGCAGACGTAATGCGGCGGCAGCGGGTTAACCTCGGTTATGCCCGCCATAGTCGCGGCGAGCGAAGAGCCTACCGAGCCCCTGGAACCCACGAGGTATCCGTCTTCCAGAGAGTGGCTCACGAGTTCGTATGCTATGTAATACAGCACGCCGTATCCGTGCTTCGTTATTGAGTCCAGCTCAAACTTCAGCCTGTCTTCCACTATCTTGGGCAGAGGACCGCCGTATATTTCCTTAGCGCGCTTATAGCACATATCCACAAGCTTTTCCGCCGCGCCGGGTATCTCGGGCATGGCGGGCTCATCGGGCAGCAGCTTTATCGCCTCAACGCGGCTCGCTATTTCACGCGTGTTGTCTATAACCACTTCTTTAGCCTTGTCCGCACCGAGATACGCGAACTCCGCAAGCATTTCTGCCGTAGTGCGAAAATACAGCGGCGCCTGATGGTCGGCATCCGAAAAGCCCTGCCCGTGCATCAGTATTCGCCTGAAATACTCGTCCTGCGGCTCAAGGAAGTGAACGTCGCATGTGGCGCAGACGGGCATTTTCAGCCTTTCGCCGAGCTCTATGACCTTGCGCGTTATGTCGCGCACGCCTTCGATGTCACGAAAGCGCCCTTCGCGTATCATAAACGAATTGTTGCCGTCCGGCTGTATCTCGAGGTAGTCGTAAAGACTTGCTATCTGCTCAAGCTCTCCGTCCGAAGCGTATCTTAGTATCGCCTGTATGAGCTCTCCCTGCTCACACGCCGAGCCTATTATAAGCCCTTCGCGGTGCTTTTCGAGCAGCGAGCGGGGCACGCGCGGCCTTCTGTAGAAATGGTTCATGTGCGACTCGCTGACGAGCTTGTAGAGGTTGAACAGCCCTTTTTTGTCTTTGCAAAGCAGTATAACGTGGTAGGCGACAAGCTCCTTCTCGTCTGCCTTTTTTGCCTTTGCGGATAGGGACGCCTTTTCCATGCACATGCTCATTATCTTCGCCGTGCAGAGTGCGTCGTCGAGCGCCCTGTGATGACGCAGCTCTATCCCGAGATCCCCCGCAAGCTTGCCGAGCCCGTATGACTTGTGCCCCGGCAGCATGCGCCGGAACAGCCAGATGGTGTCGAGGCATTTGTTTTTAAATTCTATGCCGCTGTCTTTACCGTGTTTTTTGAGAAAACCGAGATCAAACGGTGCGTTGTGCGCAGCGAGGTGCGCGTCCCCTATATATTCCTTGAACATTGTAAGCGCCTCGGCTGCCCGGGGCGCGTCTTTGACCATCTCGTCCGTTATTCCCGTGGTGTCCGTTATCTGGCGGCTTATAGGGCAGCCGGGGTTAACGAACGTGCTGAACGTATCGACGACATCGCCGTGCCGCAGCCTTACCGCCCCTATCTCGGTGATGCCGCACGAGTACGGGTTAAACCCTGTTGTCTCAAGGTCGAACACTATATACTCATCTTCAAATTTCTCGCGGTAACTTTTGGAAACGTCGTTTATCAAATACGCTTCCATACCGTATATTACTTTAATGCCGGTCTTCTTTGCGGCATCGAACGCTCGCGGAAACGCCTGAACGACTCCGTGATCCGTAATTGCGACGGCCTCATGCCCAAACTCCGCTGCTCGCTTTACCACTTCTGCTTCGTCCGCGACCGCGTCTAGCGCGCTCATGTTCGTATGCATGTGAAGCTCTATGCGCTTTACCTCGGCGTTGTCCTGCCGCTTTGCCGCCTCGGTCTGCTCTATTGCCTTTACATTGATGCAGACTTCCTTGGAATAGCTGTCGTAAGCCGCCGTTCCGAGCACCTTTACCGCCGCCTTGGCTAGCCGCTCTTTTATGTCGGGGCACTTGTCGCGCGATACGAAAGCCTTGCACGTTATCGTCGACGTGTTGTCGGTCACGCTGAACACAACTATAGAGCGCTTTCCCCTCGCCTCGTTCTTTATGTCGAACGAGTCCACAGACAACACGTTTCCGCACACGACGCAGAGCCCGGTGGTCTCGTTTATGTCCCTAATGCCTACGACGTCGCCCGAGACGCCATTCCCATGTATTATATTCGGATCCTTTTCCTTCCCCTTTTTCGCAGTCGTCTCTCTTTGCTCCGGCTCTTTTGCAGGCGGGGCTTTGATTATCTCCTGAAGCATCACATCTGCTTTGGCGAGCTTTTTAGGCGCGGGACGCGCCTCACAGCGCCCGTACACTATGCGGGCCTCGATGCCGAAGCAGCGCAGGAAATAGCCCTCCAGGTATTCCTTGAGCCCCGAGGCGTCGAAAAGATCCCTTCCAAAGTCGTCCGCGAAATCGATATGAAATACGCTGTTTTGAAAATACATCCTCGATTTTGATATGAACGGCGTGAGCGCCCTTTTAAGCTGGCAGCAAAGCTCCTTTATATGAGTCTCCAAGTCCTCGGGCTCCGCCGCGCCGGCGTCCCTGTACGCGACAAAGAGCTTCGTCTTGTCGCTCACGGTATCCTTGAGGTATCGCTCTATATGAAGGTAGACATCGGCTGGAAGAAGGTTGCTTTTAAAGTGTATCAGGAATTCTCCCTTTTTAACGTCGCGCTGTATCTTTTCAAATTCAAACCCAAAGCATTCGTCTATCTGCACGCTGTTTTTAAGCGCGTTGAAAAAATCAGCCTTCTTCTGCACGGCGTCCTCCCTAAACATACCCCAAAAAGCTTTAGGCTTTTTGGGGACCCCCATATTCCTTCTCTATGTAACTTTTAAATACGCTGAGTATCTCGCGCTCATCGTATGTGCCAATGAGCGCCCCCTTTGAAAAGAGCGCGGCTTTGGCTCCGCCCGCTATGCCTATGTCGGCGTGTTTCGCCTCGCCGGGGCCGTTCACGACACAGCCCATCACGGCTGCCGTTATCGGCTTGCCAATTTCGAGCAGTATACTCTCAACGCTCTGCGCGAGCCCCGATACGTCTATCTTTGTCCTTGCGCACGTCGGGCAGCTTATGACCTCGGGGTAAAACTGCCTTACGCCCGCCGCCTGGAGTATGCGCCTCGCGGCCTCTATTTCCTTAACCGGGTCGCCGGTTATCGACACGCGCACCGTGTCGCCAATACCGTCAACGAGCAGCGCGCCGAGCCCCACGGCAGACTTTATTACCGCGTTGTTATATGTCCCCGCCTCGGTTATCCCTATATGAAGCGGAGCGTCGCATGCGTCCGAAAACATGCGGTTAGCTGCTATAGTGACTGGCACGGACGACGCTTTAATAGAAACGACGACGTCGTAGAAGCCCATGTCGTAGACATAGCGCACAGCACTCATAGCGCTCTCGGCGAGCGCCACAGGCACGGGACTTCCGTATTTTTTGAGCAGCTCCTTTTCAAGAGAGCCTGAGTTTACGCCTATCCTAACAGCCGCGGAATTGCTTCTCGCGCACTCTATGACAGTTCGAAGAGCGTCGTACCCTCCGAGATTACCGGGGTTTACCCTGACCTTGTCCGCGCCGCTCTCGATGGCCATCACCGCGAGCTTAGCGTCGAAATGCACGTCGGCTATAAGCGGAATGCAAATGCCGTCTTTGATCGCTCGCAGCGCCGGGGCGCACTCGCTGTCGTAAAACGCGCACCTTACCGCCTCGCAGCCGGCGCCTTCCAGCAGTGATATCTGCTCTAAAGTCGCCTCTGTGTCCGCGGTTAACGTATTAGTCATCGACTGGACGAGCACGGGGTTATTTGCGCCTATCGCGGCCCCGCCGAACACGACCTCTCTCGTCCGTTTTGCCTCCGAGCTATCCACCGAACAACCTCGCCAGATCACGGTATGTGATGAGTATAAATATAACGATAAACGCCACGAACCCCGCGAAGTGTATAATGCCCTCTACGTTCCTCGGGACCGGCTTCCTGAATATCTTCTCTATAGCTATGAACACGAGCCTTCCCCCGTCGAGCGCGGGCAGCGGCAGCAGGTTCATGATAGCGAGGCTGATGCTGATAGCTATGCCAAGCTGCATCACGCTTTGCAGGCTGTTTCGTATGGCCTGCCCGAGATAGACAACTATAGTCGGCAGACTGGCAATGTCCTGTGTGCCTTTCCCCGCGAAAAGCCCGATAACGGCAAGTATCGTAGACTTTACGATAAAGTACATATATTTGAACGAAAGCGCTATAGCCTCGAAAAAGCCGTATGTTACCGGCTGGCCTCCGAATGTGATGCCCGCCATCTTGTCATCATAGACTTTGGGCTTACCGTCCTGCCCTATGTCCGTAAGGCCGGATACCTTCGGTATGGAATAAGCCTGCTCGCGCCCGTCCTTGAGCACGGTGATGTTAAGGTAATCGGGCGAGGTCGGAAGATCGTATATCTCCATCGAGAAGTCGAGTTTCTGGCCGTTTATCTCCACGATAACGTCGCCCGCCTCAAGGCCTGCAGCCTGCGCCGGGCTTCCTTCCCATACCTTGCCCACTGTAGGCACCGCGTCTCCGAACACGCAAAGAGTGAATATCACAAGTACGAACGCGAATATTATGTTGAAGACAGGGCCCGCCGCTATGGTAAGCGCGCGCCTTCCAGCGGGCTGGTTGTTGAAGGCGAGCTTGTCGCCCATTTCCTCATCCTCGCCGTAAAACTTCGTAAAGCCCCCGATAAAAAACCAGCGTATGGAGTATATTATGTCGTTTTTGACCCACTGCTTAAACTTCGGGCCAAAGCCTATAGCGAATTCAACTATCTTTATGTTGCAGGCGCGACCTATGCCGTAGTGGCCAAGCTCGTGCACCATTATTATTATGCCAATGACGATAACAGCACCCAGGATGCTTATCGCCGAAACCAGAAATTCCAACTGCGCCCTCCTTTCAAACTTTATTACTTTATTCTACACCCCTAAAAGCTTACGCTTTTTGGGGGGCCGTATTTCTACCCCTAAAAGCTTACGCTTTTCGGGGACCCCGTATTAATTATATTTCACGCGTGTGCTGAAATACGTACTTTGTCAAAATTGTCGTATATGTAGTTTTTGACTTCCTTATCCGTGTTGTATATCTCTATGAGCGTGTTGCCCTTGAGGTGAGAAAACTTGTTCATAGCAAAAGCCACACTTTTTTCTATATCGCCGAACGCTATCCTCTTTTCGAGGAACAGGTCTACCGCCGCCTCGTTGGCCGCGTTCATTATAAGAGGCAGGGAGCCGCCTTCGCGAAGGGCCTCTCTCGCGTGCCTGAAGCACGGGAATTTATCCGTGTCAGGCTCTTCGAACGTAAGAGTCTTTATTGCTGTAAAATCAAGATGCCCCACTACGCTATTAAGCCTCTCGGGATGGCCGAACGCGTACTGTATCGCCTGGCGCATGTCCGTCGGGCCCATCTGAGCTATCACAGCGCCGTCATTGTATTCTATCATCGAGTGTATAATGCTCTGCCGGTGAACGGTAACGTCTATCATGTCGGGCGTTATGCCAAACAGCCATTTCGTCTCTATGACCTCAATCCCTTTGTTCATGTATGTCGCGCAGTCGACCGTGACCTTTTTGCCCATACGCCAGTTAGGGTGCCTTAAAGCCTGCTCAACGGTGGCCTTTTCTATGTCTTCCTTGCTCCAACTGAGAAACGGCCCGCCCGACGCGGTAAGTATCACGCGTCTAAGACCTGTGGTATCGAGCCCTTTGAGGCACTGATACACCGCGCATAGCTCGCTGTCCACGGGGAAAATCTCCGACTTTGAGCTTTTAAGCCTCTCGGTTACTATGTGCCCTCCGCACACGAGCGACTCCTTGTTTGCGAGCGCGACGTTCGTCCCCCTGTCGAGGCATTCTATTAGCGGCGGAAGCCCCGCTATGCCTACAACGGCTATCAATACAATATCGGGGTCGCCCGCGCTGCACGATTCGAGCAGCCCCTGTATGCCAAACCCGACTTTTATTCCCTTCGGAACTTTCTTTTCGAACTCGATGTCGCCCGCGCACCCCGTGAGTCCTATATAGCCCGCGCCGAACTTCTTAGCGGTCTTAATTATCTCGTCACCGCTTCTGTGAGCCGTCACCGCCGTGACGCTGAAGCGTCCGGGGTTTTTTTCTATTATGTCCAGCGCCTGACGGCCTATTGAGCCCGTCGCGCCTAAGATTGCAATCTTCTTCATTCAATATTCCTTTATGCTCCCGTCGGCGTTTCGTTTGCCCGGGATGTTATACTACAAATCCATAAAACGCATACACTGCGGGAACTACGAATAGCATTGAGTCGAGCCTGTCCATAGCGCCGCCGTGCGTACCCATTATCCTGCCGAAGTCCTTTACGCCGTAATGCCTCTTTATCTTGGATGCCGCGAGATCTCCTATCTGCGCTAGAATCGACAGCACCGCGCCGAGAGCAAGATACCAGTACGCGGGTATATTAACGCCGAAAGCTCCCTGTCCGAAAAAACCGAACATATAGACGGCGCATATGCCGAAGAACGTTCCCCCTATCGCGCCTTCCACGGTCTTTTTTGGGCTGATGCTCGGGGCTAACTTGTGCCTGCCTATTAGCATTCCCGTAAAGTACGCAAAAGAATCGGTTATGACCGCCGAGGCGAAGACGATTATCATTAAGAACCTGAACGCGTTAATATCTCCCACACACGAAAGAGCAATCAAAAACGCGTAGAACATTCCCGGATACGCTATGGAAAATACGGTCATAAAACCGTCTTTGGCGTCCCTGTCCTTAAGCACGATGATTGTGAATATTACTACAGCCGAGAGTATGAACAGCATGGCTATTCCCGCGAAGCCGCCCGCGTAGTTGAACGCCGGAAAAGAAAGCGCGGCAAAACCGTATGCAACGGCTCGCAGAGGTTTTGAGCCCGCAGACACCATTCCGAGCATCTCATGCATGCAAAGCACCCCGACCGCCGCTACCACGATTCTCGCGAACAAACCGCCGAAGTATACGGACGAAACCAGCAGCACGAGAGCCGGTATTGCAAAAAGCGTTCTTTTAATCAACGAAACTCCTCCAAAATCATGCCCCGACGGCGCTAAACACCCCCGAAACGGCGGTCGCGCTCCGCGTAGACGCCAAGAGCCTTCTTATATTCCGTTTCGTCAAAATCCGGCCACAGAGTGTCCGTAAAGTAAAGCTCGGCGTAAGCGAGCTGGTAAAGCAGAAAGTTGCTTATGCGGGCTTCGCCGCTCGTGCGTATCATGATATCCGGGTCGGGCTGGCCGGCAGTAGTCAGCAGCGACGATATATATTCTTCGGTAACGTCGTCGGCGTTCCTGGCTTCGCTCAACGCCTTTTTAAAGGCGTCCACAATTTCACTTCGTCCTCCGTAGTTGATTGCCATGTTTACGGTGAGACCGGTGTTGTCTTTCGTGGTGCGTTTCGCGCGCTCTATCTCTTTTGTAACTTCCAGAGGGAGCTTTGAGATATCTCCCAGAGTAAGTATACGTACATTTTTCTCATGCAACTCGGCAAGTTCTTTCTTTAAATACTCGAGAAGCAGCCCCATCAGCGTGCCCACTTCCTCTGTAGGCCGCTTCCAGTTCTCGGTGGAAAACGCGTACAGCGTCAGATACTTAATGCCTATATCAGAGCTCATGCGTATAATCGTACGTACGCGCTCGACGCCTGCCCTGTGGCCCGCAGCGCGCGGAAGGCCGCGCTTTTTTGCCCATCTGCCGTTGCCGTCCATTATGACCGCGACATGAACGGGAAGCCTTTCGCGGTCAATCCCCGCGTAAACGCTTTCGTCTGTCTTTTTTTTACCGAACAACATGTTCGTAATTCCGCTCAACAGAAAAATCCCTTTCCTGCTCCTGATAATACATATCGGCAAACAATGCCCGCCCTAGATCCTCGTCTTAAAACGTGATACCGTTATTTCAATACTATTGTTTCCAATCGGGCGCACACGTATAACCCTTTCGGAATCGGCGCCCGGGACGCCGCGCTTTGACGCATAGTCTATGCGCACTGCGCTAAGCCCCTGCCCGCGAAGCTTTTCCTCGGCTTCCCGCGCCTCAAGGCCGAGCAGAAACTTAAAAGCATCGCCCTCATGGGTCATACTTCCATGATTTCCTGTTCTTTTTCCTTGACGGCCGCGTCTATTTTCTTGATATATTCGTCCGTCAGTTCCTGCACTTCTTTTTCGAGGTCTTTATAATCGTCTTCAGTTATCTCGCTTGATTTCTGGCTCTTTTTGAACGCCTCGTTCGCGTCCCGGCGGACAACCCTTACCGCTACTTTTGCGTCTTCGCCTTTTTTCTTTACCGTCTTTGCAAGCTCCGCCCTTCTTTCCTGCGTGAGCTCGGGTATTACAAGCCTTATCACCTTACCGTCGTTAGAGGGGTTTATGCCAAGGTCGGATTTCATTATCGCCTTCTCGACATCGGAGAGTATCTTCGTATCCCAAACGGAGACCACTATCATGCGAGGCTCGGGCGCGGATATGTTGCCGAGCTGGTTTATGGGCGTCGGCGTTCCGTAATAGTCTACATGTATGCCGTCAAGCAGCTGAGGGTTTGCCCTGCCCGCGCGTATATGCGAGAGCTCCTTTTTAAGCGCGGCTATCGATTTTTCCATCTTTGTTTTTGCGGCGTCTAGCGCCTCGTGTTTTACGTACATACCTAACCTCCTTTGAAGATTTTTATACACCCCAAATAGTCTCAAGACTTTTTGGGTATCCCGTATTAAGCTCTGTTGTGTAAACGTTCTAGTTTATCCTTGTTCCTATTTTGTCGCCCATAACTACTTTTTTTATGCCGTCCTTGACATCGAGACCGAAGCACACTATCGGTATGCTGTTGTCCATGCACAGCGACACCGCCGTCGTGTCCATAACAGTGAGTTTCTGGTTAATGACGTCGATATAGCTTATATGGTCATATTTCTTGGCGCTGCTGTTGAGCTTAGGGTCGCTGTCGTAGACGCCGTCAACATTCTTCGCGAAAAGTATCAGCTCGGCCTCGATCTCCGCGGCTCTCAGCGCCGCGGCCGTGTCAGTTGAGAAATACGGGTTGCCCGTGCCGCACGCGAACACTACGACCCTTCCCTTTTCAAGATGCCTCATAGCGCGCCGGCGGATATAAGGCTCGGCGATAGAGCGCATCTCTATCGCTGTCTGCACCCTCGTTTGCATGCCTTTGTTTTCAAGAGCGTCCTGCATCGCAAGAGCGTTGATTACCGTAGCCAGCATGCCCATGTGGTCGGCTGTAGTCCTGTCCATCCCGACGCCGCTGCGGCCGCGCCATATGTTGCCTCCCCCGACTATAATGCCTATCTCTACGCCCATCCTTGCGACCTCTATCACCTGGTCGGCTACGGAAGACATAACGTCAAAATCGAACCCTATCCCGGAGTTTCCCGCGAGTGCTTCCCCGCTTATCTTAAGTATAACGCGTTTGTATTTCGGCGACATAGGCATACTCCTTATAATAACATATTTTTTACTAGGCTGCATCGCTTTTTGCTTATTTGCAAAAAGGGAGAGTGCGCCCTTTGCCACTCTCCCAAAAGCTTTACGTTATTTGGACGTCTGTTTCATTACCTCTTGCGCAAAGTCGTCTTTGCGTTTTTCAAGGCCTTCGCCCATTTCGTAGCGCGCAAAACGCCTGATCTCGATAGTATCGCCAAGTTTGGCGGACAGCTCTTTTACAAGCTGCTTTATCGTCTTATCCTGGTCTTTGACGAAAAGCTGCTCAACGAGGCAGAAGTCCTTGAAGTATTTTTGTATACGGCCTTCGACCATCTTGTCTACGATGTTCTCGGGTTTGCCCTCGTTTAAGGCCTGAGCGCGAAGTATTTCCTTTTCGTTAGTAATCACCGACTCGGGCACGTCTTTGGGCTCGAGATACAGCGGATTAGCCGCCGCGACCTGCATAGCCGTGTCGTGCACGAATGCCTTGAAGTCGTCACTGCCCGCCGTCGCTGCCGAGCCGCATCCGACCTCGATAATAACGCCAATCTTGCCGCCGAGGTGGATGTAGCTGTCCACAAGACCTGTTCCCTGAAGCTGATAGCGCGTGAAACGGCGCACGTCTATCTTTTCGCCAATCTCGCCTATCTTCTCTTTCACAACATCCGACACCGTGCCGGCGCCCGCGCTCTGAGCAAGCAGCGCGTCGACATCGGCGGGGTCGTTCTTCTTTATATGCCCGGCTATGCCGCGCACAAAATCTTTGAACACAGGCGTTTTCGCTACGAAGTCGGTCTCGCAGTTTATCTCTACCATAGCGCCGCCGTCCGCCTCAACAAAGCTCTCTACAACGCCTTCGGCCGCTATCCTGTCGGCTTTCTTCGCGGCGGATGCAAGCCCCTTCTCGCGCAGTATCTTTATTGCCTCCTCAAAGTCTCCGTTCGCCGTAGTCAGCGCGTTTTTGCAGTCCATCATGCCGGCGCCCGTCTTCTCTCTAAGCGCCTTAACATCACTAGCAGTAATCATATCAAATAAATCTCCTTAAACTATCTTATGCCCTTATTCTGCCCAAAAAAGCGGACAATTAAGGGCGTCTTATCCATACCCTTAAAGTCTTGCGGCTTTTGGGGGCCCCGTGTTAAGCCTCGGTCTCCGGTTCATCCGAGGGTTCGTCCATCGCTCCTATAAGATCGACATCTTCCTCTTCCTGCACGGCCGCGGGCGCGGGCGCGGATGTGTCTTCCATCTGCTCGCCCTGCTTAGCTTCAAGCACTGCGTCGGCCATCTTTGAGGCCAGCAGCTTAACGGCGCGGATGGCGTCGTCGTTGCCGGGTATGACGCAGTCAACTTCATCGGGGTCGCAGTTTGTATCGACTATTCCCACTATCGGAATCCCGAGTGACCTTGCCTCGAGTATCGCGATGTGTTCTTTTCTCGGGTCTACCACGAACAGCACTCCTGGAAGCTCTCTCATATCCCTTATGCCGCCGAGGTTTTTCTGAAGTTTTTCATGCTCGTTCATAAGCTTTATTACTTCTTTTTTGGGAAGCAGCGCAAACTCGCCCGTCTCCTCCATCTTTTCTATCTTTTCGAGCCTTCTCACGCGGCTCCTTATCGTTTTGAAGTTTGTAAGCATGCCGCCGAGCCACCTCTGGCTGACGAAATACATACCGCAGCGCTGAGCTTCCTGCTCAACGGATTCCTGCGCCTGTTTCTTCGTGCCTACGAAAAGTACCGTTTTCCCTTCCATCACCGCGTCGCGCACAAAAAAATACGCCTGCTCCACCATCTTGACCGTTTTCTGAAGGTCGATGATGTAGATGCCGTTGCGCTCCGTGAAGATGTACTTTTTCATTTTGGGGTTCCAGCGTCTCGTCTGGTGCCCGAAATGGACGCCCGCTTCTAAAAGCTGCTTCATTGAAATGACTGACAATTTATTTTCCTCCTAGTTTTTTCCTCCCGCGCTTCAACTCTTTGCGGAACCTTCGGCCTTAAAAGTATTTGACCGGCAGGCACTGCCGCAAAAATCCGCTACGGTGTGAAATACAGATGGAATTATAACACAGGGGTAAATGAGAATCAACAGATTTGTTGGACTACGCTTAATCTATATCACGATTCATCGTTTCCATTTATCTCGCCATAATAGTCTTTATAATAAACATCGTGTAAATATTCTTCCAAACTTACTTCAAAATCAGTAGGTTCTTTTACAATATTGATATCCTCCTCTTCTGTTTCTTCTTCTACTTCCGGAAAGCTATCATAATAGTCCCACATTTCTTCTTCGAATATGTTCATACTTCTATAATCAAATCTATCAATGTCTATAAGCATCGCGCAAATCTTTTCCATATATTCTTGATCAGTTAATCCAACAGTATTTGGAAAGTAGCCGCCCATTTGCCCAGCTTCCCAATGACAATGCTCTGCTTCATTGTTGCTTGTTTCGTTTGGAACAAGAAAAGTACCATAAGGTAAAATAGCGAAGTAATGATCATAATCACTAAAAACACGTCCGAGAGAATATGCTTCTATATAAAATGTAGTACCAAGACTCGAATAGAGGAAATAGTTACCACTATTTCCTGCTTCTGTTTCTTCAAATGTAAATGTCCCGAGCTTCTTTTTTTCAGTTAAAGAGTATTTTTCAAACATGAAGCGTCCAATTGCACTTTTTTTAGTAATAGTTATAAATATACCTTTTGCACTATTGTTTTCATAAAACAACCTCACTATTGCTTCATCAGTTTTATAAAAACAATCTGTCATATTTGTTACTTCATTTTTGTTCTTTAAAAATGGAGGCCCTAATACCGAATTTACATATTCCTCATTAGTTCCAATACATAGATTATTGATTACTTTTTCATCGAATTCTTTTTTCTGCACATTTTGAGTGTTTTGGTTTATCATATCTATTGATAAGGCTATCAATATCGCTAACGCCAAGCTTCCTAGCACTTTTAAAGTAGCCCTTAATAATACATGTTTTTTTACTGTTTTATCATACCATTTAGTAAGTTTATTATTGATTCTATTATAAAAAGCAATAAACTTATTATTACGTTTTATCTCAATATCATTTGCCGTTTCTTTAGGATTCACTTACTACCCTCCCAAATAACCTACTCTATAAAGATTATATCACAGTCTGCATTATTTTGTAATTTAAAGAATTATGATTACATTTTTAATCTTGCTAACTACAAGCAGGGAAGTGAAGCGTACAAAGTCCGAAAAACCAAGACGAAAAACCAATGTTTTCCGCCATACAAAAAAGCGCCCCTTTCGAAGCGCTCTTGTGTTACTTATTCAAAAAGTCGTGCAGCTTTTTTATCTCGTCTTCAAACACCTTGGGCTGCACAACCGACATGCTCTTGTAGCTGCCGGGCTCGAACTCGAGCGGGTATCTGAACTTTTTAAGCTCCTCGTTCTCCATGCCCTTTATAGTGCCCGCGATGTCTATCATCTTGTCGAGAGGCATGTCCGTGCGTACGTAGTTTATCATAGCACCCGCAAGGCCGGGTATCTGCCCAAGGCCTATGTCTTTCGCCTTTCGGAACAGCGCCGTAAGCACAGTCTGCTGACGCTCTATCCTGCCCGCGTCACCGCCCGGGTTCCTTATCCTCATATACGCTACCGCCTGCCTGCCGTCAAGGCGCTGACGCCCCTCCGACTGCAGCGTGTCGGAACTCTTGCGCTTGTCTATACCGTTTAGCTCTTTGATGGAAGAGTTCATGCTCGGAAGCTCGTTGCTTTTGATATCAACATCAACTCCGCCAAGGCCGTTTATTATTTCCTCCATACCGTAGAAGTTGACTATGATATAGTGGTCAGGCTCAAGCCCGAAGTTCGATTTGAACGTCTTTTTCGTAAGGTCTATTCCCCCGAAGCTGAACGCCGCGTTGAGCTTGTTCCTGCTGCGCCCCTCTATGGGAACAAGCGTATCGCGCATGAACGACGCGAGCTTTAAGCTGTTGCTGTTCATATCTATCCTAAGATAAATCATAACGTCGGAGAGACCCGAAAACTTACCGATGTGCCTGTTGTCAACTCCGATAAGCAGTATGTCCGTTATGCCCTCGCTCTTTCCTATCTCGGGCGCTTCTCCGCCCTTATAGCTTACCTCGGGTAGTCCGCTTGCTTCCGGGTCAGGCTCAAACTCCTCTACCTCGATCGGCCCGACCTCGGGTTTTTCCCATATCTTAGATACGCCAAGCCATATAAAAACGCCGCATATTAAAAGCAATACTACCAATACGCATAATATTACAGCCAATACTTTTGCCGGTCTTCTGGAGGTTTCCTGCATATTGCCTCTCCTTAGTATTTTTATTAGTCATAATATATATCAAGTTTCTGTCAATGTAAATATCAATAAAAACATGCTAAGAAAAGTTTACAACTTCCCTTGTTAACCGCCTGTTTATTGCGGGGATTGACAGTTAAGCTTTCGCGCGGTTTATTTTTTCTTTCTCAGCATATCGCCGGGCATAAGGTTAAAGGGACAGTTGATGTATAGCGCCTCTTTCGGATGAGGAGCGCTTTCGCGCCTCTCTCCCTCGGGGGTGATAATATCGGTAACGCCAAACGACCCGCTTAATGAAGGAGACAGCACCTCAAGCTCGTCGCCCGCAACAAATTTGCCGCGCTGTTCTATGAGCATTAGCCCTCTTACATCCCTGGAGGCTTTGACGACCGCGACGAAGTCGTATGTCCTCGAAGGCGAGCTTCTGACCGTATCCTGCCCGCTCTCACGGGGATTGCCGTAATAAAACCCCGTAGTGTAAGCCCGGCTGCCCGCCTTTATGACCTCGTCCAAAAGCGTCCTGTCGAAAGGCTTTCCTTCAAGGGCATCGTCAAGAGCGCGCCGGTAAGCCCGGGTAACGCAGGCGACGTAATATTCCGACTTCATCCGCCCTTCAATCTTCAGCGACGTTATGCCCGCGTTTATCATGTCGCCTAGGCGGCTTATCATGCAAAGGTCCTTCGAGTTGAAAATATACGTTCCGTGGTCGTCCGCGTAAACCGGGAGATATTCTCCCTCATAGCCCCTCTCGCTCACATGGTACTCCCAGCGGCACGGTTGTGCGCACTCTCCTTTGTTGCCGCTCCTGCCCGTGAAAACGTTGGATAGAAGACACCTGCCCGAGTACGATATGCACATAGCGCCGTGCACGAACGCCTCGAGCTCAAGCGAGGCGGGTATCTCTCTTTTCATTTGCGCGATTTCTTCGAGTGTGAGCTCGCGCGACAGTATCACGCGCGAAACCCCCTGCGCGTGCCAAAAAAGCGCGCTTCGCGTATTCGTTGTGTTTGCCTGCGTAGACAGGTGTACAGGAACGCCGGGCGCTACGCGCTTGACCGCCGTCAAAACACCCGGGTCTGTTATGATGAGAGCGTCAACACGAGCGTCTCTTAATTGTTCTATGTAACCTTCAAGGCCCTCAAAATCGCTGTTCCTGAACACCGCGTTCAGCGTTATATACAGGCGTTTGCCAAGGCCGTGCAGGAAAGCCGCCGCGTCCTTTATCTCGTCCGGCGAGAAATTGTCGGCGAACGCCCTGAGGCCGTATGCCTTGCCCGACGCATATACGGCGTCAGCCCCGAAATATGCCGCTGCCTCGAGCGCCTGCCTGCTGCCTGCGGGGGCTAAAAGCTCTGTCATTCGGCCGGTTTCGGGCTCGCCTGCGCCGCGGCCAGCTCTTTATAAGCCTCTACGTTTTTATGGTGTTCGCTCAGCGTCTTTGCGAAAACCAGCTCTCCCGAATCAGGAGCTCTGTTGCTGAAGTAGAGGTATTTGCCTTCAACATATTCCTCGTCGGGGTACAGTGCTGCCTCTATAGCCTGCTTGCCGGGGTTGCAGACAGGGCCGAGCGGCAGCCCAAGCGTTTTCTCCGTATTGTACGGGTCATCTATCGCAAGCTCTTCCGCCGTATAGAAAAGCTTTTTCAGTCCGGTCACATAGCGCAGCGTCGCGCCCGACTGCATGGGCATACCTTCGGCAAGCCTGTTGTGGAACACCGCCGATACCTTTTTGAAGTCCTGCGGCAGCCCTTCCCATTCTATCATGGACGCAAGTGCCATTACCTGGTCTATGCTCAGCCCAAGCGCCTCGGCACGGTCCTCGTATTCAAGCGTAAATATCACGTTAAACCTGTCGAGCAGCTTCTTTATAACGTCCTCGGGCTTTGCGTCCATGTAGACCTCGTATGTATCCGGGAACAGGTAGCCTTCGAGTATATACCTGCGCTGAACGGCGTCTTCCCTGTCCGCGACCTGCCTTACAAACTCGTATTTTTCATAAGCGCCCAAATCTCTGCACAGCGCGAGGAATTTTTCCTTCTCGGTGTTGTCGAACACGCCTTTGGTTACAAGCGTCTGCGCCATGTCCTCAACCGTCATTCCCTCGGTAAGCACGATCTTCGCTATCTTCCTGCCTCCGTCGCCCGCCGCCAGCAGGTCTATTATCTCGTCCATCGTCATAGCGGGAGACAGTTTATATGTGCCCGCCTGCAAACTTGAGCCCATGTCGTTGAAGTCGGCGTACATCTGGAACACGAATTTGTTGCGTATCAGCCCTTCCTCATACAGCTTTGTCGCTATCGCCGAGAGCGAAGAGCCCGTCTTTATCTGCACCGTTTTCGTCACCGCGGGGTCGGTGCCCGCCGGGTCAAAATAATTTTCTTTCACATAACCGTACGCGGCAAACCCGAGATATATCACAAGGGCGGCGCTTAAGAGCAGTATAATCAAAGGCCGCGCGAATCTCCAGATAAACGCCGGAAGCGTATAATCCGTTATCGAGCCTCTCTCCTCGCACATTTCGGCGGGCTCCCTGCCTCCTGCCACCGAAAACTGCCGCGTCTCGCCGCCCGGGCCTTCCGGCTGCGCTGTTTTGTTGTCGTCCCCGCCGATATAATCGACGCGGCCACTTTTACGCCACATTAAGCTATTCCTTTAAAAAATCGAGCCCCAGGTCGCACGCGTCGCCTATAATGCTGTATACGTCGCTGATAAGCGTCTGGAACTTGTACTCCGCAGTGAAGAATTCCGTGACCTCATGGTTGAAGGCGAGCACCTCGCCCAGCTTTTTAAGCTTGTCCATAGACTCTGCGCCCGGCTCGCCGCCGGACAGATACGCCGCTTGAGCCTCGAGCTGCAGCTTTTTATAATCCTTGAGCAGAGCCTTCGTCTTGTCGTCCGCCGTAACACTTTCTTTAAGCCTTGAGTATTCTTTGTATTCAGCGCTCGCCTTTATCTCATTGGCAAGCTCATGCGCCTTGTCATAAACCAACATAACCTTTGAAACCTCCGTTAAACATCTATTATTATGGGCAGTATCATCGGGTTGCGCTTCGTGGTGTCGTAAAGGTAGGTGCGAAGCGCTTTCTTGATGCGGTTCTTTATCGTCGTCCATTCGGTTACTTTGTTCTTTTCACAGTCTTCGATGATATCTATTATTATCTTCTTCGCGGCTTCCAGGAGGTCGCCCGACTCACGCATATACACGAAGCCCCTCGAAACAATATCGGGCCCTGATATAAGCTCTCCCGTTTCGGACGATATCGTCACGACCACTATGAAAAGGCCGTCCTGAGATAGCAGCCTGCGGTCTCTGAGAACAACGTTGCCAACGTCGCCCACGCCGAGTCCGTCTATTATTATGCTCCCCGAGGGCACCGTCTCCGAAAACCGCGAAAACTTTTTACCAAGCTCGATCACCTTGCCCAGCTCCGGTATGAATATGTTTTTCTTCTTGATGCCTACGCTCTCGGCGAGCGCCGCGTGCCGGTACAGATGGCGGTATTCGCCGTGCACCGGAATGAAGTATTTTGGCTTCGTTATCGTAAGCATAAGCTTTAACTCTTCTTCGCAGGCGTGCCCCGAAACGTGTATATCCGCCATGCCTTCGTTAATCACGTTCGCGCCCTTGCGGTACAGCATGTTTATAACGTCGGAGACATACCTCTCGTTGCCGGGTATCGCCGACGCCGATATTATAACGAGGTCTCCCGGTATTATCTGCAGTTTTTTGTGCTCTCCCGCCGCCATGCGCACGAGCCCCGACATCGTCTCGCCCTGGCTGCCCGTGGTCAGTATGACTATCTTCGAGTTACTGAGCTTGTCGAGCTCCTCCGGCTCTACGAGCATGTCTTCGTCAAAATCGAGATACCCGAGCTCAGTCGCAACTTTTGCTATCTTGAGCATGCTGCGCCCCGAGAGGCAAACCTTCCTGCCAAAGCGTTTGGACGCCGATATCACCTGCTGGAGCCTGTGTATGTTTGAGGCAAACGTAGCGACTATTATCCTGCCGTCAGCTTTTTTAAAGAAGTTCTCGAACGACTCGCCTACCTTGCTCTCCGACATTGTAAAGCCGGGGTTTTCGGCGTTTGTCGAGTCGGACAGCAGCGCGAGCACCCCCTTTTCTCCGAGCGCCGCGAATTTCGCAAGGTCTATTACCCTGCCGTCTGTCGGAGTATAGTCCACCTTGAAGTCGCCGGTGTGTATTATTGTGCCGATAGGGGTGTGAATCGCGTACGCTAGCGCAGCGTCTATGCTGTGCGTTACCTGTATGGCCTCTACCTTGAACACTCCCGCCTGGAGCGTGTCCCCCGGCTTTATAGTGGTCAGTTCTATGCCTTCGACCTTCCTCTCGGCGAGCTTTGTCTCTATAAGCGCCAAAGACAGGTCGGTACCGTATACCGGAGCGCCGAGGTCCTGCAAAAGGTAGGGCGTCGCTCCTATATGGTCTTCGTGTCCGTGCGTTATAAGCACGGCTTTTATCTTATCCTTGTTTTTTTTCAAATACGCCGCGTCGGGTATAACGTAGTCGACACCCAGCATGTCCTCTCGGGGGAATGAAAGGCCGCAGTCGATAACGATAATGTCCTCGCCGTATTCGATGACCCACATGTTTTTTCCTATTTCGCCTATGCCGCCCAGCGGCACTATGCGTATGCTATTCTGTTTTGTCAAATATATTCCTCTCTCTCTTCCTGCAACTAATATAATAAAACATTTATAATTTTAAAGCAAGCTGCTGTAGGCTTCCGCCGCCGGCAGTAATATTATTCCTAATAACGTTAAGTTATAAAATTTAAAGATTAAAATTAAACGGCAAGCGACATGAAGCATACCGTAAACGGCAGGTGCGGGTATGTCTTTACCTGAGTCTCGGTAAAACCGTAATGCTCATACCAACGCTTAAGTACGCTGTTTTCGTCTATGATGGCGATGGATATGGTCTTGCCGCTATGGCTGCGGACGTATTCAGCCGTGAAATCGAGTATGCGCCTTCCTATCCCAAGATGCCTCATTTGGGGCAACACTGCGAGCTTTTCAAGGTAATACACACCCGAGCCAGCGTCTTCAAGGGCGAAAAAGCCAATGAGCTTATCCCCCCGAAACACGTCGAAAAGCGCTGTGCCTTTGTCACCCAGCTCCTTTAATTTGTCCGCCTCGAGAAACGCGCCGTTCGACGCCGCGTTTTGTTTTGTCAGCCCGAACTCCTCCGCTACGGTCATGAACGACTCGCGTATCACCGCGGTGCTTGCCTCATAATCGGCGCAGGGCTTTACATCCAATCTTAATTCGTTATCAGACATAGGTTTACCATCCTTAACTCAATTGTTAAAATATCTGCAAAAATACTTGCGGCTTTAAGATTCAGTATGCCCGGAGCCAAGCGGCAATGATGCGGGCGCTTTGAAATGCTCGTCGAATATCTTCCTGAATTTAGCCATTTCATTTTGGCTGAACCCGAGCGCAACGAGAAGGCTGTGATGCTGCTCGGGCGACTGTTCTTCGAAATGCAAATGCCACTCGAGCGCGTTGCCTTTGTTCAAGCCCGCTTCGCGCAGTATATCCATCCATTCCTCGTGCTTAAGCTGTCTTTTTTGCTTAAGGTCTGTGCTGCTGAGCAGTTTTATTATTATCTCCTGCTGATCTTTGTTTTTCTCGATCTCCCGGTTTATATCGCCGAGCCTTTTTAAGAGAATTGACGCTATATCCGATCCCGGCGTTTCGAGATATCCTGATATTTCATGCAACGGTACGCCGGCGTTTCGCAGCGATATTATCTTCCTTAAGCGTTCTATGTCCTCGTCGCTGTAGAGCCTGTATCCGTTATCGGCCCGCTTGGGCTTCATAAGACCTATGCTGTCGTAGTACAGCAGCGCCGTTCGAGAAAGTCCGAACATCTTTGCCGCTTTTCCTACCGTTATCATTTTTTCCTCCGTACAAGGATAATTATTAAAAATTGATGTTGACCTGTCTATCGCTTTACAGTTTACCATAAAGAGAAGAAATAATAAACAGCTGCCATTAAAAAAGCATTGTCTTTTAAAGAATGGCGCAAGGAGGTTTCAATGAAAAATAAAGACACGGTATCACGAGTAATCAGGAAGGCCGAGATGCATCTAAACGCCGACGCCAAGACAGTTTTTCCGCTGCTTTGCCCGGTAAAAGAGGTTGACTGGATAGACGGCTGGGAGGAGGTATGCAATATTATCTACACGGACTCGGGAATAGCGGAAGAAGCGTGCATATTCGAAACGGATATTCCTCTCGAGGGCCACGCCGTCTGGATATGCAGCAAATACGACGCCGAAAAATGCGAGATAGAATACGTAAAGCATCTCACCGGAAAGGCCGTTATTATTTGGCACATGGCAGTAAGCGATACGACAGGCGGCAGATCAAAAATTGACGCGGTATACAACGCTACGGGATACGGCGCGAAAGGAAAGGCATATGTTAAGCATCTTGAGGAGAAAGGCCTTGACCAATTGTTTGCGGGGCTTGAGGCAGATATAAACTATTATGCCAAGAACGGGACAAAGCGAAAACGCCCTTGAAGAAGCACATACCGCATGGACACGTTGATAAATAATAGCTCGGGCGTCCAAAGGACGCCCCTACTATTTTATACAGTCATGTCATTCATCAGTCATACGCAGATAACAAGCAAGAGCAGATAACTTCCATCATATTAACCACTATCCTGACAACTTGATGCTTTTCATTCCTATCCTCTTACTTTTTCAGCAGCCGTTTGTACGATAAATCGATACCGATCGCTCCAAGCGGCGCAGTGATTAATATGGAAAGGACCGCTATGCTGAGTATTATGTTTCCCGCTGAAATACCGGCGGCCAATGGGATCGCTCCGACTGCGGCCTGAACGGTCGCTTTCGGCAGATATCCTATATTGCAGAACAGCGCCTCTTTTGAGTTCAGTGCCGACTTTATCAGGCTAAGCGATGTGCCTGCGGCACGGAATATCAGAGCGCCCAAAATTACAACAACCGCTGCTATGCCCGCCCCGAAAACGTATCGGATATCAACTGCCGCTCCCAAAAGTACAAACAAAAGCAGCTCTGCCCCTACCCATATCTTTGCGAACTTTCCTGTCATTCTTTTTGCGACGACTTCTCTTAGCTTCAAAACCGTGCCGCCCAGCGCCATTGCGGAAAGCAGGCCTGAAAACGGAACGATACCGCAAATATATCCTTCCGCCCCTACAAGGAGAAAAGCCGCGCCCAAAATAATCAGCACCTTAATGGTATCGCGTATATGAAACTTTTTGAATATCTTAACGAGCAAAAAGCCGACCCCTATGCCAACTGCAAAGCCTGTTATTATAGATACGGGAATGCTTATCAGCGACATTACGCTGAAAGACTCCCCTTTATACAGGCCTATGAATGACGTGAACAAAACTATGGCGTAAATATCGTCGGCGGAAGCGCCCGCCATAATAAGCTGGGGCACACGCTTGTTTTTCCCATAGCCTTTTTCCATCAGCGTCAGCATTTTGGGCACGATTATCGCGGGAGATACCGCGGCAAGCATCGAGCCGATTATTGCCGCTTCGACCACTGTTACTCCGAGCAGCAAAGGAGCCAGCAAGACGGCGCCTATGATCTCAAACGTAGCCGGAACAAAAGACATAAGTACCGCCGGTCTTCCGACTTTCTTTAAGTCTTTAATATCGAGCGATATGCCCGCGCGCACCAGTATGACTATAAGCGCAATCTCCCTCAAGTCGGCGGAGATCTCAAGAATGCTTGCGTCGATCAGGTTCAACGCATATGGTCCAAGGATAATCCCTGATACAAGCATTCCTAAAAGCCCGGGAATATGGATCTTTTGAAATATCCCGCTTAGGGTGAAGCCGCAGATCAAAATGAGCGCTATGCTGAGTAACATCAAGATGATTCCTTTCGTTTCTATTTTCGGCAATAAAAAAGCCGATACTCCTTTTATATCAGAAGTCATCAGCTGTCAATGCATTTTGGCTTTCGCCGGGGAGAACTTCATTCCCAATAACAATTTATACAATAATCACTCATGAAAGTCAAGAATAATTCCTATATGCATACAATCATAATAAATGTTACGGATGCCAGCACATCCGGTCAAGGCATGACGCAGCATACTGTCGGACGAACAATGTTTGCCCCTACTTCTTGATTATCTTCTTTACCATGCCCGTGTACTTCTCGCAAAGCTCTTCGGCGTATTCCTCTGTGAATCCCTCGGTTCGTATTATTATCTTTGGGTGCGTAGTGTGAGGGCAGATGTAGCCGTAGCCGTTGTCGACGTCGAGCCGCAGGCCCTCGTAGGCCGCGGTCGCTCCCTCGCGGTATACCTCTTTTATCACGCGGCCTATATCGTCCCAGCCGCAGCTTATCTCACGCACGCGCTTGTGCTCCGGCTCTATCATTCCCGCTATCTCTGATAATGTCAGTCCCGTTCTCGCTATATGCTCCGCGAGGCGGCAGACGGCGTAAATTCCGTCAAAGAGCATGCGCCGCGAGTCGAGGCTCATCGCGCGCAGAGCTTCTTCTTCGGAGACGTAAGATACTTTGAGCCCCATTATCTGTGCGATGAGCACTACGCTTCTCGATACTCCGGAAGGCAGGCTGACGATATCGCCGCCCACCGCGCTGAAGATAAGGTAGTAGGCAATCGCCTCGAACTCGCCTTCGCCGATGACACGCCCGTCCGGCAGGTACAGCGAGCAGAACGTTGCGTTGCGCGACATACGCACCGCAAAACCTGCCGCCTCATCGTGCAGCACGCTCGTTATCGGCACGTCCGGGTCGCTCTGCAGGCGGCTTACGCTTATGCCGCATTGCTCGAACGCCTTTGCCGCAAACGCGTCGACGTCCTTTCCGCCGCGAACGACTATGCCAAGTCCGGCGTTTTTTATGGACGCGCTGTCAATAGTGCGGTAGACAGTGTTTAGATACAGCGCTTCCGCCGCTTCCATAAACACCTCTTTGCCGCACTCCTTTTGCGCAAGCTGCTCTCCCTGCGCGAAGTACTTCGATTCTATCTTACGTCTCGCGCTCTTGGACAGCATGAATATGTCCGGCTCAAAGAGGTCGACCAAAAGCTTTATCTTTTTTTGCGACTTAATTGAGACGCATAGCCCCGCGCCGAGCATGTCCGCCGCGTGCGCGCATACCGACTTTGACGCCCCTCTCATGGAGTATACGTCCACTCCGCTCTGCGTGAATATCCCTGCCGCCTGCTTCATTACGGCGTCGCCGTACGCCGTGCCGTCGGATATTATCGCCGCGCTTTTCCCCGACATATATTCCGCTGCCGCGCCGAATATCCTGCCCAGCCTGAGGGGCGTTATGTCCGCGCCAATGTCCCCCGCAAAGCCGTGCTTGCCAAGGAAGCTTGAGCGCTCCCCGAAGCCCCAGACGATGTTCTCGTTGGCCGAGACTCCGGCCGAGAGCCACTTATCGGGCCAGATCTTCACATGTGGCGATACGGTGTTGTCGCCCGAAAGCGTGCACCTCTCTCCCACGACCGCCCCTTCGTAAACGCTGCATTTGTCGCCTACGGTGCTGCCTGCCGCGACTACGCACGAGCTGAGTTTCGCGTTTCTGCCCACAGCGGAGCCGCTTAGCAGCACGCTGCGCTTTATATTAGCGTGTCCGCCGACGCGCACTCCCTTGCCCACAGCGGTGTATCTTCCTATCCTCGCGCCCTCGCCGATAACGGCGCCCTCACCGATATAGCACGGCGACTGTATAAGCGCAGAGCTGCTTATGTCAGCGCCTTCGCCGACATATATGCCCGCGGCGTTCCTGCCCTTTATGTCCGCCTTTACGCTGCCGTTCAAAAGGTCTTCGTGCGCCTTTATATAGCTCTCGATGTTCCCCACGTCACACCAGTATCCTTCGGCGAGGTAACCCGCCATGCGTATCCTTCTATCGAGCATCAGAGGAAACAGGTCCTTCGCGAAGTCATACTGCTGCGCGTCGGGTATCATGTCCAGCACCTCGGGCTCGAGTATGTATATGCCGGTGTTTACCGTATCGCTGAACACGTCCTCCCAGCCCGGCTTCTCGAGGAACCTCTCCACGCTTCCGTCGTCGTTTGATATTACCACTCCGTACTCAAGAGGGCTGCCCATCTTTTTGAGCACGATGGTGGCCTTTGCCTGCATGTTCCTGTGGAACAGCACGGCGTCAGTAAGGTCTATGTCGCAGAGCGCGTCTCCGCTTATTATAATAAACGTGCCGTCGACGAACGCTGCGGCGTTTTTAACGCTGCCCGCGGTGCCGAGCGGCTCATCCTCGATATAATGCTCTATATTAACGTTCCTGTAATCTTCGAAATGCTCTATAATGACGCCCGGCCTGTACATGAGCGTAAACGCCATGTCGCGTATGCCGTGACGCACAAGATGCTCGACAGCGTATTCGACAAGAGGCTTGTCGAGCAGCGTTACCATTGGTTTTGGAACAGTGCAGGTTAAAGGGCGCAGGCGCGTGCCTTCGCCGCCTGCCATGACTATCGCTTTCATAATAATGCCTTTCAAATTCTTATTACGGCATTATTATGTTTCAGCGGCATAGGCACTATTCCAGAGGATTTTTAATTCAGCGAAAATGTTGGATAGTTATGGAACTAATTATTAATAACTGATATTATACGAATATAAATAACAACACATATTAACATGTACCGTAAATATTACTAGGCAGTCACACGCAAAGTTAAGAATAGGAGGAACCTATTTTGGATGACGAAAAGAGCGTATCCAATGGACTTTACAAGAATGAGTATCAATTAAAAGACGGTCAAAAGCTTATTGTGCAAAAACCGGAGTTGGGTGATGAACAAGGGTTAATAAATCAAATGAAGATCGTTGATAGTGAAACAAAATTCCTAGCCCGCGAGCCCGGTGAGTTCAATTTTACATTGGAACAGGAAAGAGAATTTATCAAGAACAGTATTAACGATGAGAACCGCCTTTTCCTGATCGGGGAAATAGACGGCAGGATCGTAGCTAATTGTTCGGTTGGTGTAGTTTCAAATAATAAGAGGCAGCTTCACAGAGCAGCAATGGGTATTGCTGTACGTAAGGATTACTGGAGTAATGGTATCGGTAAAAAGCTGATGCGCGAATGTATCAAATGGTGCAAAGAAAAAGGTGTTGAACAACTTGAACTGGAAGTAGTTACTCAAAATGATCGCGCTGTTTCAATGTATAAGAATTTAGGTTTTAAGATTTGTGGTACAAAGAAGCCCGCATTGAAATATGCCGACGGAACTTATGCTGATAATTACATTATGATTTTATTCTTGAACGGTGTATACACACCCTAAAAAGCCTCACGGCTTTTTGTGGACCCCGTATAAAAGCGGCGGGCTATAATGTTCCCGCCGCTCTGTTTTTACAATATATACTTTTGCAGGTCGTTGTCCCTTATCTGCTCTTTCAAATGCTCTTTTACATACGCCGCGTCTATCTCGACATCGAGCATGGGGTGGTCTCCGCTCGCGTTGTAAGATATGTCCTCAAGCATAGACTCCACTACGGTGTGCAGCCTTCTCGCGCCTATGTTTTCCGACGTCTCGTTTACCATGACAGCGTACTTGGCTATGGCGTCTATTGCGTCTTCTTTGAATACAAGGCGTATGTTGTCGGCCTCTAGCAGCGCCTCGTACTGCTTTATTATGGCGTTTTTGGGCTGCGTCAGTATGCGCTTCATATCCTCGGTCGTCAGGCTCTTGAGCTCCACCTTTATCGGGAACCTGCCCTGCAGCTCGGGTATAAGATCTGATATCTTTGATACATGGAACGCGCCTGCCGCTATGAACAGCATGTAGTCTGTCTTCACGGGTCCGTACTTTGTAACTACCGTCGAACCCTCGACTATGGGCAGTATGTCTCTTTGGACGCCCTCGCGCGACACATCGGGGCCCTGCCCCATGTTCTTGCCCGCTATCTTGTCTATCTCATCGAGGAATATAATGCCGTCCTGCTCAGCGCGCTCTATGGCGGTGCTTATCACCTCGTCCATGTCAATGAGTTTGTCGGCCTCCTCCTGCGTGAAAATCTTCCTAGCCTCGGATACCGTCACCCTGCGCTTCTTCGTCTTTTTAGGCAGTATGCCTCCCAGCATATCCTGTATGTTTATGTCGCTGCCTATGCCCGCTATCTCTATGCCTATGGACGAATTGTCCTGCACCTCGACCTCTATCATAGTATCCTCGAGCCTGCCCGCGCGCAGCAGCCCCATTGTCTCTTCCCTCTTCGTCATGCGCTTCTGGCGCTCCTCCTGCGTCTCGGCGGGAGGCGTCGGGCCCTGGCCAAGCAGCGCCTGAAAAGGGTTGGACGGAGGAGCGGCCTTGCGCCCGAGAGGCGCGAGTATATCTGCGAGCCTTTCCTCGGCCATCTTCTCGGCCTTTGAGAGCACCGTCTCGTGCCTCGACGACTTCACCATGCGTATGGACGCCTCAACGAGGTCGCGCACCATAGATTCCACGTCGCGCCCCACATAGCCTACCTCAGTGAACTTCGTGGCCTCAACCTTTATAAACGGGGCGTTCATGAGCTTTGAGAGCCTTCTCGCTATCTCCGTCTTGCCGACGCCCGTGGGCCCTACCATGATTATGTTCTTAGGAGTTATTTCCTCCTGCATCTCCTTATCGACCTTATTGCGGCGGTATCTGTTGCGCAGCGCCACGGCAACGGCGCGTTTGGCCTTATCCTGCCCTATTATGTATTTATCAAGCTCGCTTACTATCTCTTTGGGCGTAAGGTTCGACATATTAAACCTCCTCAACGGTTATGACGTTGTTCGTGAATACGCATATGTCCCCGGCAATGGTTATCGCCTTTTTCGCTATGTCGAGCGCCGAAAGTCCGGTATTCTCTTTAAGCGCCTTCGCCGCCGCGAGCGCGTAGCTTCCGCCCGAGCCGATTGCCGCTATCTCGTCGTCGGGCGTTATGACTTCCCCGCTGCCCGAAATCACGAGCAGTTCGTCTTTGTCGGCTGCAATAAGCATAGCCTCGAGCTTGCGGAGTATCTTGTCTCCGCGCCACTCCTGCGCCAGCTCGACCGCCGCGCGCTGAAGGCTTCCGCTGTACTGTTCGAGCTTTGCCTCAAACCTCTCGCAAAGCGTAAACGCGTCCGCCACAGAGCCTGCGAAGCCCACGACGACCTTGTCGTCGAACAGGCGGCGTACCTTCTTGGCGTTGTGCTTCATTATGGTGTTCTGCCCGAACGTGACCTGCCCGTCGCCCGCCACCGCGCATTTTCCGTCCTTCCTTACCGCGACTATCGTCGTTCCTTCCATCATGTTTGAATCCTCCCGATTTATCCCTATACACCCTTCAGTCATACACTGGATCGCACTGCAAAACGCAAGGCCCGCAATCCAGTGTAATACAGCTCCCCTCAACACCGCATTCGTTTGCTCTTCTCAATGCATTTGAACTGCTGATAAAAGTTCTTCCCGTATGCGCCTTATCTCTTCTATGGCCCTATCGGACACCGCAAGCTTTCTGTCTCTTCTTTTTGCCCTTGTTTCTATAGTATTCATTATACCAAATGTTATGTTCATTGGCTGGAAATCTTCACCGATATAACCGGAAACGTACTGGGCAAGCGCGCCGCACGCCGTATTGCGGCTGAAAGAGGGTTTTTGTTTGCCAAGTATATCACATGCAGCGAACAGCCCCGCGAGAAGCCCGGACGAAGCGCTTTCCACATATCCCTCGACGCCCGTTATCTGCCCCGCGAAGTAAAGCCCCGGGCGGCTTTTCATCTCGTAATACTCATTTAAAAGCCGCGGGCTTTTGATGTACGTGTTCCTGTGCATCACGCCATATCGCGCGAACTCGGCATTCTCGAGGCCGGGTATCATAGAGAAAACTCTCTTTTGCTCACCGAACTTCAGATGCGTCTGGAACCCTACGAGGTTGAACAGCCTTCCTTCCGCGTCCTCGCGCCTAAGCTGCACGACGGCGTACGGCTTTTTCCCGTCCGGCGTGGTGATGCCAACCGGCTTTAACGGCCCGAACGCAAGCGTCTTGAAACCCCTTTTCGCCATGGTCTCAACGGGCATGCAGCCTTCGAACACCTTTTCGTCCTCAAAGCCGTGCACATGCGCCGTTTCGGCGTTAATCAGCGCCTCGTGGAACTGTATGTACTGCCGCTCGTCCATCGCGCAGTTGAGATAATCGCTTCCCCTGCCGTACCTCGAGGCCCAAAACGCCTTTTCCATATCTATTGATTCCGCTGTGACTATGGGAGCAGCCGCGTCGTAGAACGACAGCATGCCGCCTGTGATACGCGCGATATCCTTCGCAAGCTCGTCGGAGACGAGCGGCCCCGCCGCGACTATGACAGTTTCATCGTCGGGGACAGCGCTTATCTGCTCTGTAACTATTTCTATATGTTTATTTGAGCGCACAGCGCCCGTGATATGATCCGAGAACCTGTGCCTGTCCACAGCGAGCGCGCCGCCCGCGGGAACGCTTGTCGCATCCGCGGCCTGCATTATGAGAGAGCTGAGCTCCCTCATCTCCTGCTTTAAAAGGCCGACAGCGTTAGCGAGCCCTTCCGCTCGAAGCGAGTTCGAGCACACGAGCTCGGCGAACTTTTCGGAGCTATGAGCCGGGGAAAAATGCAGCGGCTTTTGCTCAAAAAGCTTAACGTCTATACCGAAGCGCGAGAGCTGCCACGCGGCTTCGCAGCCCGCGAGCCCCGCGCCTATTACGACAGCTTTATTCTTCGTCATTCTTCTTCTTATGGTTTTTTGCGCATTCGGGGTTCGAGCATTTCTTGTAGCTCTTGCCGTTAGACATCCGCCGCAGCACCATCATGCTTCCGCAAGACTCGCACTTGTCGGCAATAGGCATATCCCACGATACGAAATCGCATTCGGGGTAGCCCTCGCAGCCGTAAAACGTCTTTTTCGTCTTCGCGGACTTTTTCTCCACTATGCGCTTGCCGCACTTCGGGCAGGGCGCTTCTATATATTTTACTATCGGCTTCGTGTTGCGGCATTCGGGGTAACCGGGGCACGCGAGGAACTGGCCGAATCTGCCATCCTTGTATACCATAGTCCTGCCGCACTTTTCGCACACGACGTCGGATTCCCTAACCGGAAGCTCGACACGCTCGACGGTCTTGTCCGCCTCCTCGAGCGTCTTCTCAAAAGGCTCGTAGAAATCTCTGAGCAGCTTTTTCCACTGCTTGCCGCCGTTCTCTATGTCGTCCAGCTCGTTTTCAAGCTCCGCGGTAAACTCTACATCCACGATGTCCGAAAAGTTCTTTTTCATAAGATCGTTGACAATAACGCCAAGCTCTGTCGGCTTTAATGCCTTGCCCTCTTTGGCGATATAGCGACGTTCCTGTATCGTGGATATTATAGGCGCGTATGTGCTCGGACGGCCTATGCCCTTTTCCTCTAGCGCCTTTACGAGCGTCGCTTCGGTGTAACGGCTCGGGGGCTGCGTAAAGTTCTGCTTCGGGGTTATGCTGACAACGGGGCAAATATCGCCTTCACTTAATTTTGGCAGTAAACTGTCCTTTTGCTCCTCGTCACCCGAGTATGCTGCCGTGTAGCCCTTGAACGCAAGTCTTGAGCCCGACGCCTTAAACACGCTGTCTCCCGCGTTTAGAGTCACCGCCATGGTTTCGTACTCGGAAGGTTTCATCTGGCTTGCTACGAACCGGCTGTATATCAGCTTGTACAATTTGTACTGGTCTCTCGAAAGCATGTCCTTTAAATTATCGGGGGCATAATCCATATGAGAGGGGCGTATGGCCTCGTGCGCGTCCTGCGCCTTTTTTGAGCGCTTGAAATAATTGGGCGTATCGGGAAGGTACTGCTTGCCGTATGTCTTTTCGATATGACCGCGGACGGCTGTCAGCGCCTCGTCGGACACCCTTGTCGAGTCCGTCCTTATATACGTAACGAGCCCTACCGAGCCCTCGCCCGCTATCTCGACGCCTTCATACAGCTGCTGCGCGACAAGCATAGTGCGCTTCGCGGTAAATCCCAGCGCGCCCGCCGCGGCCTGCTGAAGCTGGCTCGTGGTAAACGGAGGAGGAGCGCTCTTTTTCTTTTCGCCCTTCTTTACACCGGCGACGATAAAGTCCTTTCCTTTTATCGCTTCGAGCACTTCGTCCGTCTGCTGCTTGTTTTCGAGCTTCTTGAGCCCGTTTCTCTCAAAAAACTTCGCCTCGAACTGCTGCGTGCCGGCGGCGTCGTTCAAAAGCGCGGTTATCGTCCAATATTCTTCGGGCACGAACGCCGCTATCTCTTCCTCGCGGTCGCAGATTATTCTGACGGCTACCGACTGCACCCTCCCTGCGGAGAGGCCTTTTTTAACCTTGCGCCAAAGCAGGGGCGAAAGCTTGTAGCCCACGAGCCTGTCGAGTACGCGGCGCGCCTGCTGGGCGTCTACGAGGTCGAGGTTTATGCTTCTGGGGTGGTGTATGGCGTTTGTTACCGCGCTGCGTGTTATCTCATTGAACTCTATGCGGCTGACGTCGGCTTCCTCGCCGAGCATAGCGGCTATGTGCCAGGAAATAGCCTCGCCCTCGCGGTCGGGGTCGGTCGCGAGATATATCTTCTTTGCGCCCGCAGCTCCGGCTTTAAGGCCTGATACAACGTCTTTTTTACCCCTTATCTGTATGTACTTTGGCTCAAAGTCGTTGTCGATATCGACACCGAGCGTACTTTTGGGCAGGTCTCTCACATGCCCGCCGCTCGCCTGGACCTTGTAGCCGGCTCCAAGAAACTTGCTTATTGTCTTGGCCTTAGCGGGCGACTCTACGATAACCAGGTCATACTTCTTTTTGGCCGCGGCTCCGCCTGCTTTTGCAGCCGTTTTCTTTGATGCGGTCTTCTTTGCCGTTGTCTTCTTTGCCGTGGTCTTCTTTACAGTGCTTTTCTGTACAGATGCCATTTCTCTCTCCAAACAGTTTTTTGTTGCTTTACCTCTTTTGTTCCGTTTACGTGAAACGAACGTTATCGGGGCAGTCTATATACCGTATTTTCCTCCCGGAAACCGCCTTATAAGACCGCCAAGCTCCATCATCGTCAGCGCCGAGTTTATCTCGCTTTGGGGATATTGTATGCGTGAGGCCATGCTTTCAACACTGGTATCGCCTTGCAAGAGCAAATTATATATTTGACGCTGCAAAAAATCAAGCTGAATATGCTTTAAGATGGAAAAGCCGGCCTTTTCTTCTCCGCGCATACCGTAAAACTCAAGTATATCCGACGCGCTTCGAACAGCATACGCCCCTTGCTGTATAAGCATATTTGATAGCCCCGACGCGGATAGATACGGCGCTCCCGGTACGGCGAACACATCTCGTCCCATTGATACCGCCATAAGCGCAGTTATGGCAGTTCCGCCTTCCGTCTCTGATTCCACGACGAGCGTCCCCCGCGACAACCCCGCTATAATCCTGTTCCTTACGGGAAAATTCGCGGCGACAGGCTTCGCGCCGGGCGGCAGCTCTGATATCACCGCCCCATTTTCGGTAATACTGTAATATATATCGGCGCTTTCGGGGGGATAGATTACATCGGCTCCGCATCCGAGCACTGCTATCGTCTTTCCGCCCCCTTCAAGAGCTCCTGAGTGCGCCGCTGTATCTATGCCGCGCGCCATTCCCGAAACCACCGTGACACCCGCTTCGGCAAGCTCTTTTGCGGCGGAGCTGGCAAACTCGGCACCCCTTCGCGTACAGCGCCTCGTTCCTACTATAGCTAGGCAACCGAGTTTATGCCCGGAATTAAAAACACCGGTAAGGCTGCCCTTTACAAACAGTACGGGCGGCGGAAACGGTATTTGTGAGAGCGGCTCCGGATATTCGCCTGAAAGCCTCGTAACTGCGGTTATGCCCTTTGAGGCAAGCCCGGACAATATCTCAGCAACTCGCTGCTCAGAGCAGGCTGCCCTGGCGGCTTTCAACGCGTCGGCAGGTATCTTAGCATCAGCGCCGTTTTTTACAGCGTCGAAGAAGCCCTCGGCGCACCCATATTCCTTCAATATATAATAAAAGGTTTTGGGGCCCATGCCCAATGACGCCAGCCATATCCAGTATTTTTCCTCGTTTGCGCAGCCTTTCATTCCGCTCCCGCCAAATTCATCTTAAATATCGTACAAGCGTTCTTATTATAACACCCCTGATACTAAATTCGTCAATATTAACATAAAAATGTAACCCGTTTTATGACAGTTCTGCCCGCCGCCAAAAACGACTGGTGATTTAATCACAAAAAAATTATAACCACGTAATATAAATTAGACCTTTGATCAAAGGAAACATCAACATATTTTAAGGAGGAACTATTAATGGGCGGCGAAAACTTCGGAGGCTTCGGGGGGTTCGGCGGCGGTAACTGCTGCTGGATAATCATCATACTGCTTATTTGCTTCTGCTGCGGAAATGACAAAGTCGGCGGCGTCAGCGGCTTCGCCGGCAATAACTGCTTCTGTGTGATATTCATCATACTGATACTCTGTTGCTGCTGCGGTAACGGCTTTGTAGGCGTCTAACGCGAAAATACTTAGGTTTCAACCAACACGGCTAAACTATTTTAGTTGAAAAACATAGGAGATACGTCTCAGTTAAAAAGGAAGAGCCCAGCGACTCTTCCTTTTTATGTTAATAAACCTGCTCTTAAATGTTATACAATAGGTTCAGTAACAGGATAAACCGGGATAACATAAAATATTATAGCAAAAATAATAAGGAGATAAAGCCATGTCATGTGAAGATTGTTCTGTAGAAGATTGTCTTGTTCAAGAACTATGTAATCATATTGATGAAGTGGTTACAATCTATACGCAAAGCAGCTGCTTTACCGGCTTATTGGTTGCTATAGAGAACTTTATCGTTAAGATCATAACTAAGCGTAATTATGGATGCCCAGGCCACAGCCTTTTTGGCAAAACAACCATTATTTTAGTACGAGAAATCGAGGCGGTTACTTTCTGCAATACAAGTATTTAGAAAAATAAACATACCGAACTAAAACATACAATTACATTTTTCATATCTTATACAGTTACGAAAGTTGCTTCTTGCTTCATATGGTTAAAGTATATAATGAAGAAAACTAACTTTGAACATATTCACTAATACTGAATATATATGGTTATATAGGAGGTGATAAATAATGTGTTTTTGCGGCAATAGATTTTGTTGTGGTTGCGAATTCGGCAGATTTTGCAGCCGTGGATTTGGCGGCTGTGGATTCGGCAGCCGTGGATTTGGCGGCTGTGGATTCGGCAGCCGCGGATTTGGCGGCTGGGGATTTGGCGGCTGCGGATTTGGCGGCTGCGGATTTGGCGGCTGTGGATGCGGTAAATGCGGTCGTTGTGGCTGTTTCGGTGGTTTCTTCGGCTAATAATAATAGATCGACTCGCCGCCCGGGCGAGTCATACATAGATTGCTTTATAATCAATGTACATAAATCTTTTTATATTTTCTTAAGACAATTCGCGTGTTGTGAAAACATAATTATATCTACTGTAAATATTAAATGACTTTCTTCTTGTAACATAAAAGCGTGATTTATAATACTATACAATATAAACACTGGCTGAAAGGAGTAAATTGCTATGGGTGATTTTTCTGATAGAAGAGAATGTTTATTTGAAACACTTTGTAAAAATATAGACGAAGTGGTATCGATTTGTACAGAAGCTTGTTGTTTTACAGGATTGTTGTGTAGCGTAGATTGTGATTGCGTCAGGTTAATAACCAAGCATAATTTTGGATGCCCCGGCTGTAGTATCTTTGGCAAAGTAACAGTAATCCCGATATCCGAGATAGTAGCGGTAACACTGTGCAACACAAGTTTTTAACAGGAATCGCAACTGTGAAGATATTTCATAATCGGGGTGCTGGATAAGCAACTGATATTTTCGGGCATATAAAAATGCTTAATAATATTACTAAATCAGTCTGTCGACAAAGTCTCAATAACACGTTATTGAGACTTTCAGACTGTCGATAAACCCTGTTTTCAATAAACGAAAAACGGGGTTTTTCATTTGAAAAACCGAAAGAAGTAGATATAAAGCTCGATTCAAATATGAGGATAATGGGGGTAATCCATCTCTCCATCTCCACATTGCCAGCTTTTTAAGATTCATGGCAGCATATTTGAGCTTCACCCAGTTAGTAACTTGGACAAGCCCTCGGTATGGCGTATACCGCATCGCGTACTTCTCTTTACCATCCGCGAAAACACGCTCGATTGTTTCCCCTCGCTTTTCATAGGTTTCTTTGCCTATCGGAGAATGCCTGATGTCCTCGGCCTGCTCGATATAGTCCCTCCAGATGTGAATCGCAACTGTCTTCTGGTAGTTCTTGCTGGCAGTACACCGTACCCTAGAAGGACAATCTCTGCAAATATTGGGATCGCTTTTGTATTCCCGATAGCCGTCTTTGTTGGTCGTTGAGTATTTGAGTATCTGATACTCAGGACAAATTACACAATCGTAGTATTCGTCATAGACATACTTGTACCATTCCAGATTACCTTTCTTGGTCATAGGACGTTTGTATGGCATGGATGGAAGACGTTTATCATCGAATATCTTCTTACATATCCAAGGTGTCTTGTATGCTGCATCCGCCGTTACTACATTAATTTGAGGAAACCGTCCGGTCACCTTGTCATATAATTCGTCGAATGCCACGCTGTCGTGCATGTTGCCCGGATTTACGGTCACGCCCAATACGAAATTATGGCTGTCACAAGCTGTTTGAACACAATAGGCAAAGCATTTCTTATGCTCACCCTTGTGAAATACGCCGCTGTCTGGGTCGGTTGTGGATTTGGTTACGACCTTTTCTTCGGGTGGCTGGTTCGGAGGATCGTCATCAAAAGGCTTTTTACCATGCTCTTCACGATCCTTGTTGATCTCCTCGCGCAGCTGCTTTTCATATACCTTGGCAGCAACGGGTATTGCTTGTTTGATATTCTTTTTCATATTCGCATTGGCCTTAATATGCGTTCCATCAACAAATACGACTTCCGGTGCCAGATATCCGGCGTATTCTACCTCGCTCAATATCCATTCAAATATCTGTTCCACGGTTCTTTCTGTAAATCGATGCCGGAAGTTGTAGCTGATTGTTGCGAAGTGAGGGGTTGTCTTATTTATGGGGTATCCAATAAACCAACGGTATGCGATGTTCATCTCTACATCAGCCGCTGTCTGCCGAAGAGAACGTATTCCATACAAATGCTGAATCAAAACAATCTTGAACAGCACCACAGGGTCAATGCTCGGCCTGCCATTATCCGGGCAGTACAGGTCTTCCACCAGTTCATATATTCGCTCGAAATTCACCGCTGAATCTATCTTCCTTAGAAGATGTTCCTTAGGAATTAAATCATCCAGATTCACGATCTCAAGTGTTTTTCTGTTCTCTTCATTCTTGTTAAGCAACCTCAATCACCCTATTTCATTGTACCAAAAAAACCAGCTCTACGCTGGCTTTTTTGACAGTCTGAAAGTCTCAATAACACGTTATTGAGACTTTTTTTACATCATAATAATATGTGAAAAAATGCTTACACAAAAAACAAAAACGAGCCAAGATTACGCCCCTATTCTTAGGGGTATCAGTTTTATTGTGGCGTTGACAGAAAACAAAGCGCTTCGGAAGAATCGGGCAGCATCCTGGATCCCTAATGTTTCCGACGGTAATAGCATTGCCAGCTCTAATATATATGCCACATAAAGCTATAGGCTGTTAGGGGTGCCCGGCATCAGTTTCCGGAATATATATTGCACAACATAAATATGTATAATTAGGTGATGTTATGGGTATTTACGAAAAAGCGGTCGGGCTTGTCGAGCTGATAAAAAAGAAAAGGGCTCTGCAAAGCGAGCTTGACGAGCTGGAAAACAGTATCGCCGATGCCGAAAAAGGGCTCTTGCGTATGCTTGCCGCCGAGAAACTTGATACCGTTTCGGCGGCAGGCCATGTTTTAAAGCCGGTGCTTAAATTCACGGCAAGCGCGAAGGACGAGAAGACCATAAGAGTGATGAGGCGCAGAGGGTTCGGAGAATACGTAAAGCCGACGATACATCCCAGCACGGCTCACGCGTTTATAAGAAAGCAAACGGAACTATGCGGCGGAGAAACGCCGGCGTGGATACTTCAAAACTTCAATATAACCTTAAAAGAGACTATATCCGTGCGCAAGGAATGACCGCTGCGCTGCCTTCCTCGGCGAGGGCGCATTATTGCCCAAGGCAAAAATAACTGGTTTCGATCAAACCAGCCAAGAAAAGCCGCAGCTTGGGCATCTTGCAGGCTCCGTGCCCGCAAGCAGCGCGAGCAGGCCTATCGGAAAGAATATAACCGCTATTATTATCTGCCAGGCTTTAAAGCCTCCTCTGCGGGCCAGCGTTTAACATTTCGGACAACTGAGCATATTAGTACCGCCTTTAAAAAGGAATATGCTTGGATATTGGTTGTTTCATCGCTCATAGAAGTATGAACTAGAAAATGCCGCTCATCATCTTATTAAATAACAATGATTTCTCTGGAGTATATAACCACAGCTTCTGGCCCCGTATAATCCATATCTCGCAAAGATATAACTAGAAAATTTTTATTGCTCAATTTCAAAGATATATGTTCGGAGTCTTTAAATACAATACGTGTTATTTTTTGTCCGGCGCACTCTCCTGATAGATCATTGCTAAAAGGCTCTTTTATATTATCATGATAAAAATATAAAGGATTATATATATTCATTACACCGATGTCCAGGTATATTTGCCAGTAATCGTGTATGCTTATTATGCTTTTAATTGTTGACTTTTTTAATCTGTCCAACATATTTTTCATTTTAATTACCATCAATAACAGTGCTGTATTGAATAACGCCTAGTTAGCCTTCTTTTTTCTTAATAGAATAACCGTAATCACCGCGCCTATAAGCAGCGCCACCGCCCCGGCCGCTATGATTACCGGCCAATTATCAGTCTCATTCTTTACTTCCGGGCTGCTTGCGGGCTGCAGCGGTTCCTTGACAGGCTCCCCATTTGGAGCCACGTTATCTTCCTGCTTCGTGCCGAGCATGGCTGCAGAATCGCTCATGACGTAAAGCTTGTCGTTCCACACTGCATAAAGCTTGCCCCCATATATCACTATGTTCTTCGGGTTTATCAAAGGCATAATCGAACCCGCCAGCGTCTCTTCCGATTTCCATTCGCCTCCGTCGCACCACGCTGTGTCCTGATGCCCTTCGCTGTCGTACCTCAGTATCCTGTTGTTCGAAGAATCGCTGACATACAGGTTGCACGCGTCGTCGGCCGCAATGTAAATAGTTTCGTCTTCATACGAGTCTTCTTTGACGCCGGGTATGTATATGGTGCCCTGTTCACCCCAGCTCACATCGCATGCTCCGCCCGGCGTATACCGCGAGACGCTGTTGTCCTCTTTTTTACACACGTACAAATTGCCTCTTGGATCCGATGTCATACCGCTGAAATATTCATCTGATACAGTGCCCTCAAAGCTCCAACCGGCATCCAGTTTGCCGTCGGCTGTGTGTCTGCTGACCGAGAGCGTTGAATCGGCTATATAGATAAAACCGTCTTTATCCGCATACATGGCGCGAACGACTCCCTGCGTTTCTATCCCAAGTTCGCCCGCCTGTCCGCCGCTGTTTACGCGTATTACCCGGCTGCCCTGCACACCGGCATTATCCTGTCCGACATACAGCATCCCTCCGTAAGCGGCCATGGCGGCGTCATAGCCTGTTTCCCACTCGCCCGTCATATCAAACGCCGCGGCCCAGTTTTCATCAGGCATAAGATCCGCCCCGAATTTTATGAACGACGCCGTCGCGTAACCGATTTGGGCATTTATATATATACTGCCGTCGGTATCGAACACTATATCGGTTATATTCGCCATCGTTTTTCCGTCGCGGTTTACGCTTCCCATACTGCCGCCATCGCCCCACTCGACCGCGGCGCTGCCGTCGCTGTTATATTTGCATACGAGCGCGTTTTTTTCGTCCAGCACATACAGATTGCCTTTAGTGTCGGAAGCGTAGCTGCTTATCATCAAAGCGGGTCCTCCGAGGGTAATAGTGCCGCGTTCACACCAGTCTGTTTTTAGCTTGAAAGCAGGTGAGTATTTTAATATCGAATCACCTTCGTATTTGCCGTAAAATATATTTCCTTCAGGGTCAAACGCTATCTGGCTGATCGTGTAACACTCACATTCGTCGTCATAGTAATAAAGAGCGCACTTTTGCTTTTTCTTGAGCTTGCCGCTGGGGTCATGTTTCGATACTGTACGGTCATATCCGTTGAAAAGATATATGTTGTCGCTCCGGTCTATCCGCAGCGCGTTCGGAAACCAGACGCTGTCTTCCTCGTCATATTCAGCCTGAGGCTGTTCCATCTTAAGCGGGCGCCAGCTTTTGTCGCGCCTGCCGTCGGGCAGGAACCTGTAGACCTGCCTGTCGTAAAGAACATAGAGGTTGTCTTTGCTGTCAAGCGCTATATCGTCCTGATAGCATATGCCCTCTTCAGACTCGGTCTCGTCGTCTAAAATCTCTTCTTCTCCGACTTTCCCTCCCATCACTCCGTCACCGTACCACGACGTATCGATTATTCCGTCGGGGGAATAGCGTTTGATATATGTCGGGCTCCCGTCGACGCATATACGGCATTCCGCGTAGACATAGCCTTTGCTGTCAGCCGCTATTTTCAGCTGCTCAGACCACGTCTTTTCAATGTCGGCGTCGTATATTATGCCGTTATTGCCCCACGATACATCGAGCTTGCCGTCCGAGGTAAACCTCATTATCCTTGAACCGCTCATGACATACAGGTTGTCGTTTATGTCCGTGGTTATATCCGACATAGAATCTGTGTCAATGAACACGAGAGCGCTCGTACCCTCCGATGCGGGCAGCGAAACGAGCGTCCAATCGGGCGATTCTGCGTTTGCCGCCGCAGCAAAGAAGAATAATATACAAGATATCAACATTAGCGGAATAGCTCTTTTCATAAACCTGCTCCTAATTCATCCCCAATACTTCACGTCCGTCCGGTACTGTATCGCCTCCGCGATATGGGCCTTTTCAATATCCTGCGCGCACGCGAGGTCGGCTATAGTGCGCGACACCTTAAGAACCCTGTTTACTGCTCTCGCACTCAAGGCAAATCGGTTGTACGCCGCCTCCATAAGTTCTTTGCACTCTTTGGAGAGCGGGCAGTGCCTGTCCGTCATCTCGCCCGTGAGCTCTGCGTTGCTGTATATTCCCTCACCAGTGTAGCGGCGTCTCTGAAGCCTTCTCGCGGCGTTTACCCTCTGCCTTATCCTGCCGGACGTCTCGCCCGTCCTCTCTCCCGTAAGCTCGCCGTACGTCACTTCCTCCATGCCTATGTGCATGTCTATCCTGTCAAGCAGCGGCCCCGATATGCGCGACAGATACCTCTTTATCTCGAGAGGCGTACAGCGGCATGCTTTTTCAGAGCTCCCGAAGTTGCCGCACGGGCAGGGGTTCATAGAGGCTATCAGCATGACGCCCGCCGGGTATGTTACTTTCGCGTTTGCCCTCGCTATGCTTATCTGTTTGTCCTCAAGCGGCTGGCGCAGCGCCTCAAGCGCCTCTCTCTTAAACTCGGCCAGCTCGTCGAGGAAAAGCACTCCCCCGTGCGCGAGGCTCACCTCACCCGGCATCACGTTGTGCCCGCCGCCCGTCAGCGCCGCAGTCGAGAGCGTATGGTGCGGGCTTCGGAACGGGCGCGCTGCCGCAAGACCGCCTGAGCCTTGCCCGCAGACTGACTGTATCTTTGATATCTCGAGCGCCTCCTCAAACGTAAGCTCGGGCATTATGCCGGGCACGGCCCTTGCGAGCATGGTCTTACCGGAGCCGGGAGGCCCTATGAACAGTATGTTATGCCCGCCCGCCGCCGCTATCTCGAGAGCGCGCTTCGCGTGCTGCTGACCGCGCACATACGACATATCGTTTTTGCATACACCGCTTAAGTCGGGAGTATATTTTCTTGTCTCGCAGGGATATATCTTCTCTCCCCCGCCGAGGTGCGCCGCTATCTGCGACAGGCTTTGCACGGGATATACGGCAAGGCCTTCTATGTAGCTCGCTTCCTCGGCGTTTTCTTCGGATATGAACAGGCTTTTATAGCCAGCCTCTCTCGCGGATATCGCCATAGGCAGCGCCCCCGCTATGCCCCTAAGGTTACCGTCAAGCGACAGTTCGCCGAGGAATACGCTGTCTTCGCCGGGCGGGTTTATCTGTCCGCTCGCGCACAGCAGCCCGAGCGCTATGGCAAGGTCGTATATAGGCCCCTGTTTCTTGGTGTCCGCGGGGGCAAGGTTGATGGTTATCCTTTGCTGAGGGTAACAAAGGCCCGAGTTCTTTATCGCCGAGCGCACGCGCTCTTTAGACTCGCGCACCGCCTCGCCCGGAAGGCCGACGGTCTCATATGAGGGCATGCCCGAAGAGATGTCCGCCTCGACGAACACCGGAAAGCCGCAGAGTCCCAAAAGCCCAAAGCTTGTTATCTTTGAAAGCACCCCAAAACCTCACACAAGAATATAATCTAACGCTTACCTTGTTTCCTTGGCCTTCTCCTCACGCTATACCAGTACAGGTTATGACGGTCAAACGAATCGATTATCGTTGATAGAAGGCATATACCTCCAGATACTATAAGTATATACCTTATAATAATGTTATTTCCAAAAATAATCAATATGTCGAATGAGATTACAGCTATCGGGAATGAGATCATAAAACAGATCAATAAGAAATAGTGCCATTTTTTGATTTTATCGATAAAGCGGACATAAAAAAGCTTTTGAATAAAATTACCTTTGCTTATCTTCCACCTGCGTCTCGCAGCTTTCTTGCCTGAAACAATTTCGATATCGTCACTGAGCATTGTACCGAAAGGCCCCAAATAGGCAACAACAAACAGAGCAGCACACGCAAGAGAAAAAAGGAAGGCTCCTACAATATTACCGATCATCAAACAAATACCTCTATAAGCCGATTGCCCTTTCTGCCTCAAGGTTTATGCGATTATCGGAACGATTCCTTGTTATTTTACTTCCCTTCGGGCGTTATAGTATTACTGTCCCTGAACACCAGCAGCTTGCTGCCCGCGAAATTGACGACGAACGAGAACACGGTCGCCATCAGTTTTGACAGCGTCGGGTCGAGAGAATAAAGGTCTATAAATATGTGCACGGCAAGTGTGTTTACTCCCAGTGAAACGAGATTTACGAAAACGAACTTCAAAAACGGAACGGAGAAAAACCTTATCCTTGCGCCGCTTTTAAGTTTATACACGGAAAAGAAATCGAGCTTTAACTTGAACGTCCAGAAACGGTTTAAGAGATAGCTGTTTATCACACCGCACGAATACGACACGATATTCGAGGGAACGGGGTCAAACCCAATAACGGTATGGAGCAGCGTAAATATACCGAGGTCGACAAAAAAGTTAACGCCGCCGACCGCCATGAACTTTATAAAATGCCCTATGCTCTTTTTATATTTTTTTATGAGTCGCATACAGACCCCTCATGCCTTCAGAAAGCCCCGGCGTTTCGGGGATACCGTTAATAGAACGGCCATGTAGGCAGCCAGCGTATTACATCCGCGTAGCTGCGGGGTATAACGAAGCCCGTTGTAACCGGGTAGAACATTATAAACAACGCGAGGCATACCCCGAGGTATATGAACACCGCCTTTTTGCCGTGGCGCGTGCGCTCGATTAAGTATTTGGCGAGTATCGCCGTCAGCAATATCAAAAACGGTATGGTCTCGAAGTAGTGATATATAAACGTCTCGCGCGATATTATGACCCACGGCACGTACTGAGACGCCGCCGCGATGCCCAAAAAGAACGTGCGCTTGCCGAGCTTTCCTCGCCGCAGTCGTATTACCACGAGTGTTATTACCGCCCCTAAAGCGCCCCACCATACGGCGGGGTTGCCCATGGTAGACATTGATGACATGTATTCCGGATCGTAGCCCTCTCCCTGGAACAGGAACACCGGCCGAATGTTGAGGGGCCACGACCACCACTTTGACGCGAACGGATGAGGCCTGTCCGTCGTCAGCTTCGAGTGGTAATTGAACATATATTCCTGATTGCCGAGCACTCCGTTTAAGTCGTAAGGCCTGTCATCAGTATAGAGCACGAAGGACGAATACCATATCAGCGCCCATACCGCCGCTATCGCAAGCACGCACGCGAGCACCATGAAAAGTATTCTCTTTGAGCGCGGCCTTGAGCGCTTCTCCTCTGCATCCTCGCTGTCTGAAACTTCGGCTCTCATGTCTCTAATCTTCAGTATGAACAGCAGCGCGGTGACTCCCGCCGCAGCCGCGAAGAAGAACCCGCGCAGCGCATATCCCGCAGTGTCCGCGGGCTTCGCCATATACGGAGTGTAAGCCATAACGTATATGATCACCGGCACTACTATGAAGAACAGCGCGCACCACAGCAGTGTTGCCGTCGTCTTTTTCTTGAACCCGTGCATTATGTCGGCGAAATAGCCCCGCTTTGAAGCGTCCATCGCTTCGCGCTGCTCGTCGCTGGCGAGCACGCCCTCAACAAATACATACTCGCGGTAGCGTTTGCCAATCTGTATAAACAGCAACGCAGCGAGCCCGAGCCCCGCGTAAATACAAAGCCACTTCGTCGCGGCACCGAGGCCGAACGATATCCCGCACAGAGCGAGAGGTATGAGCGAGCGCCTGAGAGGCTCACGGTTATAATTCGTCTCGGTATATTTGTACATGAAGTAGAACATCAGCAGCACGAAAAACAGGCTGTAGCTGTCTATAGTCGCTATGCGCGTCTGCGAGAAGTGCATGAAGTCCACGGCAAAAAGAAACGTCGGTATAAACGCGAACAGCGTTCGGTTAAACAGCCGTTTCGCGAACAGGTACATCAGCGGCAGCAGCATCACACCGAACAGCGTGCCCATAAACCTCCACCCGAACGGGTTCATACCGAATATCGATATACCGATACTGATGAACGTTTTGCCTAGCGGCGGATGTGTTATCTCATACGGGTGGTTATGAGTTATCGCCTCGTACGCCGTCCGTGCGTGATAGACCTCGTCGAAGTACATCTCGGTCATATAATACGTTTGCTTTGGAACATGATGCTGCTCGTCGAACATGTTTGAGACGAGACTCTCTGAGCCGGGTTCTAAGCTGTATGCCGATCTTATGGCAACAGGCGCTCCCTCCTCGTCGCAGAAACCCATCTCGAGCATCCTCGTGCCGGGTTTGTCGACAATCACGGATATATACCTTGCCGTAAAGCTTTCCGGATATTTGAACTGCCACTCGTACATGCCTATTGCGTTGTGGTCTATCGAAAAAGGCTCTATGGTGCTTACCGGGTCGCCTTCTTCATACTCACCGGTTTCTTTCTCTATGAGCACGGGCATATAACCTTCGCCGTCTTCCGAATAGAAAAACGAGAATGTTCCGCTGCCAAGCGATGTAAAATATCTTACGGAGTGTATAGTCTCGGGCTTCTCAAACTCTATCGTTATTTCCTCGCCCGCATTATCCATAGCAAAATACGTATCCGGTATATCGTGCGCTCCGAGATTAGTGAAAGCTACCGCCGCGTATATCAGAGTTACGGCGAGCATGACAAGCCAGTCCCGCCTGGTCATTTTTGAGCGCTCGTCGCCCACGAAAAGCCTGCGTTTTGCGCTCTTCTGCCAGTTTTTCATCTGCTGTAAGTCTTTCATTGCACTCCTTAAAATATCTCTGCCCGCAAGCTCTCGCTTACGGGACCGTTTATCCGAGCATAGCGGGGCTTTTTATCAGCACCTTGCCGCTGTAAAGTTTCCTTACCGTGATAAGCGCGTATACGATATACAGTACGATATTCACGGCGGACAGCGCCATGAGCGCAGTCCCCGGCGCGTAGCTTGACTCGGCGTAAAGCACCACCATCTGGTTAAGCAGCGCGGCCGCCGACCAAAGCACAGTAAATATCAGAGTCGACAGATCTCTCGAGTACGCATACGCGAACACTAGCAGCACACACGCGGGCACGATATATCGCTCGTGCACCATGTGCATAAGCATGAACAGCGATATTATGAGAAACGCCGATATATCGAAATACGGCCTTCTGTCCCTCGAGCGCCACTGCACTATCACGACCGCAACGCAGATCACAATAAGGAATATCATGCCCCACGTTTTAAAGTCGAGTATGAAGGCCGTTTCCTCGTACGGCTTCCAGTTGCCGCCAAGCAGCGCAAAGAGGTTGAACGCGTTGAGCGTGCCGTAAGGGTATGAGCCCATCGTGCTCGCATATCTATCGACGATCCAAAGCGTCGGTTGGTTCCCGGTGAAGGGCAACGAGCCTAAAAAAATTACAGCCGCGCCTATCGCAAGCGCGCCAGCAGTCCCGGTAACGGCTTTTTTTAGCCCTCCCCTTTTAAACAGCGCGTAAAGATAAGCCAGCCCAACAACGGGCAGGAACATTATCGCCTGAGGTTTTATCAAAAGACCAACGGCAAAGAAAAACGCGCCCGCGAGGTAGCTCTCTTTTTTAAGATAATACAGTGAAAATACCATGAACAGCGTGAACACCGCGTCTATCTGCCCCCATACGCTGCTGTTTAAAAACAGCGCCGGGTTAAACAGCAGCAGCGACGCGCACATAACCGCGAACATCTTACCCCACTCGCGCGAGGCTATTTTGTACACGAACGCGGCCATCACCACTTCTGATATTATGGCGGGCAGTTTTATCATCGCCGTAAACAGTGCTGAATTATAATCGACAGAGAATACGCTCCTGATAAAGCCGAGTATCCAAAGAATATACATATATCCCGGGGGATAGTCGCAAAAACTTATGTTCTCATAAAATCCGGCTGGGCCGTGTTCGTAAACTCCATGCGCCCAGGCTTTAAAACAGCCCATGTCTATTGCGTAGCCGGGGTGCGCGGCAGCGATAAAAAGCCTGAAGGCTACCGCCAAAGCGGCGGCCATAACGAATACAGGCCATCCTCTGCCTCCGTCTGAGACGGCGGGGGTGCGCATTGTGAGCATCACGGAAAAGATTATGAAAAGGCATGATACAATAACGGTAAGGCCAGTAGCGAGTACCGTCTGCGACGGCGTCGCTTCAGTAACGGCGGCATATGCCGTCCCGCCAAAACTTAAAAAAACTACTGCTGCCAAAAGCAAACAGATCATCCTGCGTAACATTTAATAAGCTCCCTAGCTCGTCTCAATAAACTCAAAGGCATTCTTCAAATGGTTTATTCTGCCGTTATCGACCTCTATTATATCAAATCTGTAACTTTCATCAATGTTTTTATTTTTCGAAGCGTAGTCGAGCGCGGCTTTGCATATGCGCTCTTGCTTGCGTCTGTCCACCGCCTCGGCCGGCGAGCCGAACCTGCTTTGAGTCCTCGTCTTTACCTCGCAGAATACAACGCGGTCGTCGTCGCGGAAGATTATGTCCACCTCTCCACCGCGAATACAGTAGTTTTGAGCTATTATTTCGTGTCCGCAAAGGCGAATAAACTCCGCCGCTCTGCTCTCTCCCCTGTTGCCCCTATCCCTTGCGTTCATACAGCTTTTTGAGGAACGATGCCCTGTGTATCTCGCAGGCGCCGTATCTGACTATCAGCTCGCAATGCTCTTTTGTGGCGTAACCTTTATGTTTGTCAAAACCGTACTGCGGGTAGAGAGCCGAGTAGTCTCGCATAATGGCGTCACGGGTTTCTTTAGCTATTATAGACGCTGCGGCTATGCTGTAGCAGAGCCGGTCTCCTCCCGTTACTTCAAGATACGGTATGTCAATGTCTATACCGCCTATCCTGTCGCAGAAGACAAAATAGGGCTTCACGCGAAGATTCCCGCAGGCTTCCGCAAAAGCGCGCTTCGCAGCGTTCAATATGTTTATTTCGTCTATAGTGCCGCTGTCCGATATGCCCACCGCAAAGCATACCGCCTGCGCGGTTATCAGAGAGTAAAGCTCCGCTCTCTTCTTTTCGGAAAGCTTCTTAGAATCGTCTATACCCGGAATAAGCACCCCGGGAGGCATGATGACCGCCGCAGCGACGCACGGCCCCGCAAGCGGGCCTCTGCCCGCTTCGTCCACCCCCGCAACGAGCAGCCCCTTGTCCCAGTAAGGCTTCTCAAAAATGCTCAATGCCTTGAGCCTTTCGAGCTCCACCGTACCGCTGTCCTGCACCGCTCTCTTTTTTGATGGCGTAACGCTTTTACCACGCGAAGGTTTATTTTCACGAGACATAATATCAGCTGGCATCTTGCGGCCGCTCGAGAGTAATCCTCCCGAGCTTCCCTCCTTTGAATTCGTCGAGCAGCGTTTTTGCGCCTCTCTCTATGTCAATTTCGCCTTCTCTTAACAAAAACCCTCTTTTTTTACATAAATCTTCTAGAATCGTGCGCGGTTCGCCCGTTACCGTGCCGTATCTTGAGGATACCGCGCCCGGCGCCATAGTATCGAGAAGCTCTATCAGTTTGAGCGCCAATGCCGGCGTGTCGGTTATCTCCTGCTTCAGGCAGCCCGCCAGCACTATGTTTACGGCGTTTTGCTCCGACTCTATCTTGGGCCACAGCAAACCCGGAGAGTCGAGAAGCTCGAGAGTATTTGAGACCTTAAGCCACTGCAGCCCCTTTGTCACGCCCGGCTTGTTACCAGCTTTTGCTCCGCTGCGCCCTATAAGGCGGTTTATTATAGCCGACTTTCCCGTGTTGGGTATCCCGCAGACGAGCACGCGTATCGTCTTTCTCATGCCCTTCGCAGCGTACCGCTTGACTATGGTAGCCGCCGCTTTGTTTATAGCGCCTATAAGCACCTCTTTTTTGGAGTTTAGCGCGCTGAAAGCCAAAGCGTGATGGTCTTTTAAGTAATGATGCGTCCATGCCCTCGTCAGCTCTTCATCCGCGAGGTCCGCCTTGTTGAGCACGATTATGCATTCCTTGCCCGAGAGCATGCCGAAAAGGTCGGGGTTAAACGTCGAGCCGGGCGCCCTTGCGTCCACAACGATTACTGCGACGTCGATTATCTTTAGTTTTTCGCCGAGCAGCCGTTTGGCCTTGGCCATATGCCCGGGGTACCATTGTATATCCATACTATCCCTTTAAAACTGGTTTTGACTATTATATCATAAAAAATGAAGAAAACCATTGCGAAGAGCGCAGCTTTTGATTTGTGAAAGCGCCTTTCGCAGCATCGGCTGCGAACCCCTAAAAGAGCAGACGATTGTAGAAACACAGCCCGCGCAATAAACATGTTATAAAACTTATCGCGGTAACAATTAAAAGGAGCCTTTCGGCTCCTATTAAGGCCGCTGACAAAGCCCAACTGCTTCGTTGTTTTTCCGCTTGCTCCTCTAAGTAGCGCCGCTACATTTCGTCGCAATGCTCAAAACGCCTAGTATTTGGTGCTTTTCAACGGCCTTCAATTATTGGTTTGTTATGCATTTGTAATATTGAGTTTGTCATCAGGATAAAAAAGGAGCCTTTCGGCTCCTCAGGCTGCTGACAAAGTATCAGCAGCCTTTTTCATTGTTCAAAAGTATGGTAAAATAAAAGAAACGCCGGAGAATACCATGTTAGAAGAACAAAACAGTCATCAAGCCGAAGTGGAACTAGTCATGATTGATGAACTGGTTCCTCAAGATCACCTGCTCAGAAGGATAGAAAA
>JAEYPS010000019.1 GCA_023410475.1 Bacillota bacterium
ATAGGATCTTCTTTAAACCTGATTATATTGAAATGTTAGACAACTCAAATAAACTAGAACTAATAGCACTTGAACAGCTCAAACAACTGGAAGCAGCATAAGTAACGCACCTTATACCTAAAATCATCAATTTACACACAAAATAGGACTTGACCGTTTTTTCCTTGTTTTTACAAAATATTTTCTCATATCTACGTTTTTGTGTCCAAAATCCTCTTGATATTGCTCATTTTGGAAAAATGATGTCTTTTTCTAGTTCAAAACAAGCATAATTGTATAAAATAAAGTCATTTTAGCTCTATTTGGAAAATCGCCCATGGATTTTATTATAAGGAAGGACAGTGTAACTTTATTTATGTAACTGGGAGAGGTAGCGTAATCTCACAATTGGAATTGTAAAATTAGACAATTTCTCGTCCTATTCTAATAAAATGTCCTTCTTGAATTGCCGAAAATATTGCCACGAAACATACTACTGAAGCAATGTATTTTAATTCAATGTAATTTAGAGTCAAAGGCGACAAAAACAGTAACAGCCCCGTGATTTTATTCATAATAGTATGCTCAACAATAAATTTTTTCTTGTAAATAAATCCGAATATTATATTACTGATTTTAATGATCATAATTACAATAATCCATATCCATAGCCACCTTGGGATATGCATCACTGGCAATAATTTAACCAAAGATGCCATTACAAATATGAAGTCAGCAACAGTATCCAATCTTGCTCCAAACTGGCTGGCAGTATTTGTTTTCCTTGCAATAGTTCCATCAATCATATCGGTTAATCCACAGATCAGATATAAAACATAGAACCCAACTGAACACACAGGAGAAAACAACATCAGTATACTACACAAAATTCGACTGCCTGTTATTATGTTTGCCATATACTTTCTCCTAAAAGGGCTTTTCACACATCATCTTGAAATGTAAAAACTTCCGCATTGTCTTTATTTATCCTTTTCTTGCTAGTTGTAAATCCATTGTGTCATATATGGTAATTTCTCCACCATGTCTATTAATCGCTTCTTCAATTTCCGCAAAAAATCTATTTCTTATTTTCTCTTCTATAGCAATATGGTCAGAATATGTACCAAGTAATGTAATATACTCATTTGCTGAAAAGGTTCTTGTTCGATAGAATAACGAATATTGAATATCAGTAAAACCATATTTTTCGGCAATCATTGCTGTTCTTTTAGCCTGCTCTTCATTATATTCTGTTGGTTCTTCCTGTTTTCTGTTATGAAATTTATAGTAGTATCTAGCATATATATCATCTATTTCTTTTGAAAGTGCAGGTTTCCCCTTATCTCGAGAAGGGTGGTTTGCAAAACGTGCAAACACTCCTCCTTTTTTTAGCATTGAAAACACTTTTGTATAACCAATTTCTTCTGGAACCCAATGAAATGCTGACGCAGAATAAACCAAATCATATGCACTGTATTCAAAATCAGTAAGTTCGAATTTATTAGTAACAACTTTGAAATTTGGGAAAGTTCTAAATTTATCTCTACATAATTCCGAAAATTTTTCTCCATATTCAACTGCAGTAAGATTACACCCCGTCTTTAAAATTGGTAAAGTTGCTTGACCGCCTCCTATTCCTACTTCAACAACATTACTTAATTGATTAATTGGAGTATAATTAAAAATCATTTCATAAAGTTCATCGCTATACCCAGGTCTTAACTTTTCGTATGTAGTAGCAACAGTATCAAATGTCCATTCCAACCCTTTTATAATTGCCATATTCCACCTCACTTATTATATCTTTGATGATGACGAATCAGAAGACAGAAATTGATATTTATTTATTTCTTTTAAATTCATCCATATTCTTTTTACAAGTATATGCTTCCATTAGTTTTTCATCTTCCCAAGTCCATTGCTTTTCAACTTCTATCTTTTGAATAGTTTCTTCTTGTGTTGGCTCTGCCGGGAAAATATTACACGGATATTGTTCACAATACCCACAATGTATAAAACCTTTTTCTATCACACACTTTCGTGTTTCACACGATGGGCTAAACAATATCGCATTTTCACCTTCACAATTACAACCATCACATATAGTTGTGTTTGGGTCGGGTTCAAAACCTTTCCATATCTTTTTCCACGCATTACAAATTTCAATACGTCTATCTTCTTTTTCTACATTAGGACGATATATCAAACATAAGTCACATCGCATACCACATTTAGAAAAAATCTTCTCCATTGTCTATCCTCCACAATTCATATTTTTATTTATCTGTCATTATATCACTCTTTCTAACATGAACAATCAAAATCTATTTTAAAAACATGATGTATGTTTTTTAAGCCCTAGTTCTTCGTCCTTTACCTTTTTGATTTTTACAAGGTCGTATGCCATTAAGGTATGTTCTATTTTATTGACGGAGATTTTGATGAAAGGTATAATGTAGCAAAGTTGAAATTGTGGAAGGGAATGTGCAAAATGATCCGATGTGCAACGTTAAATGATGCTTCAAGAATAGCAGAAATATTGATTTTTACAAAGCGAGTGAATTATAGAAAGATTTTTCAAAATGATAAAGTGTCATTTGGAGATATGCAAGTTTATCCTTTAGCTAGTGAATATATTAATCATCCAGATAAACTAGAAAATATATATGTTTATGATGATGAATTTGTTAAAGGAATGATACATATAGATGGGACACAAATTGTAGAACTTTATGTAGACACTTTTTTTGAAAATCAAGGTATTGGTAGTAAGCTTGTAGAATATGTTATTGAGCAAATGAATTGCGATCATTTATGGGTTCTAGAAAAAAATATTAAGGCAATACAATTTTATGAAAAACATGGTTTTGTGCTTACCCATAAAAAACAATTTGAAGATGGAACAACCGAAATGATTATTCAAATGCACCGCTAAATTCGTACGGAAATCAAGACCTTTTGTGAGAAATAAAAATACTTGATATCCCTAAATTGTAGGAAAATGAAGGTTTGCCAGCCACACATCAATATCCATAACGCTCGTTTATAAAAATGACTTTAATCCTATCCTTTATAAATTGTCTAGAGATCAAAACAAAGTCATTACAGATACGCTGCTCATGTTTGCAATCAATGCATTTACCGAGTTTTACACATGGCGTATTTTTATTAAGCCTCTTTGCATCGAGTGGTGCCGCAACTTGCCGTGCACGGT
>JAEYPS010000025.1 GCA_023410475.1 Bacillota bacterium
TGGGCGGGCAGTTCTTATCTCAGTTTCTGTTTCTCATTCGTGGTTTTATTCAAGTGCAAGCCTGTTCTTACTAAAATTAACACCCCGTCTTCTCCTGAAAACGGGGTGTTTGTCATTAACCTGAACCGGCTGATAAGCCGGCTATTTATATTGATAATTTTATCCCGCTTGAGCGTGGCGCTCGTTTTCGGAGTAATATGTCGAAGCGTCCGCCTGTTTTACGACCACTACAGGCACCTCGACGTACTGCGGAGGCGCGTAAGAACCCGATTTAACAAACTTGTCCGCGTGAGATGCCGCTTCTCGTGCCAGAACGCGAGGGCCAAAGAATATAGAAGCGTATGCCTTTCCCGAGGACACCGCGTTTATTATGTCCATATCTCCGCCAAAGACGACGACCTTGACGTCCTTTCCGGATTCTTCAATCGCGCGCATTGCTCCCCTGCCCAGTGCGGCGCTTTGCGCGAATATGAAACTGACGTCTTTCCTCGAAAGCTCGTCTTTAGTCGTGCTGTATGCCAGCTCTTCGTCGCTGCCGCAATACGGCTCGGAAACTATAGATATGTTCTTGTTCTTGGCGATCCCGGCGCCGAAACCGTCGGTCATCATCTGCATCGTGAAGCTGTCATAATCTGTTTTCAGCAGCATGCATCTTCCTCCGGGTGATCCCAGAAGTCCTGCGGCGGCCTGCCCGGCTTTTTTGCCTATCTCTTTATAGTCCGGGGAAATAAGCATGCTCACGGTTCCGTTTACGGGGTCAAGCGCGTTTATGACTCGTACATCGTATGTTTCGCACTCCGACAACATCGAATCGAGAGAGTCCGCGTCAAGCGGAACAACTACCACTACGGAAGCCCCTGCCAAAAGCATAGAGCTTATATCACTTTTCTGCTGTTCGGCGCTGGAGGCTATCGATACCTGCGGTACGATATTTAGAGAAGCGCATTCGCTTTTGATGTCTGCAGCCAGCTGATCGCTAAAATGCCCTTCGCCGGCAAGGCTGAACCCGACGTCAATGCTCGGCGATTCGGTTTCGGTGACTGTGTCATCCGGCTCCGAATCAAGCTGAGAGCCGGCAGGCGCCTGCGCGGGAACGTTTCCGCACGCCGCCAGCGTCAGCGCTGTTATCAAAATCATCGCAAATATAACGAGCTTCTTCATAATTCCTCCTTGCACCCTGTTGTGTATTATAACACGATTACAAGCACAAGAAAAGCAAATCTGAAGACATGCTTTTTGCCAAAATTAATAAACAACAAGCAGATTAAAATATGGGTATAGACTGATACTTTTTTCTGCTCTGTTATCTGCCTTTACGCTTCTGTTTCTTTTTTTGGACACGCATTGCGTATTTATAATCGGATGCCAGTTCTTTTTTTATCGCCATTGCAGACTTAAGATTTAACTTGCTCTCTTCGCGCTGAAGCTTAAGCGCAACCTGCGCTTTCGTTGAAGCACAGGCATTCCTGCTCATTTTGGCGGATTGCCTCTGCTTTCATTTGGGATTCTTTATGAAATCTTATTATATATATCCTCATTCTTGGCATTTCTTTCATGTTCGTTATTTACTTATTTAAATTACCACATTATAATAACACATATTACTAATATTACAGGAAATTGAAATGAGTGAAATACGAGCCGATAGGGTTACGGTGGATACAATATTAAGCTTAACCAATTCAGTTCTTGGCAAGTGCAAAAAACGCGCTCCGGGCTCTCAAGGCAGCCTTAACGCCGCAGACAATTTGTATGAGGCCATGAGCGGGTTTTGCAGTAATGCTAAAAAAGAAACATTTGATATGCACCCCGGATCGCTGTTCGCTATAGGAAGGGTGGTCGGCGCCGTTTATGTGCTGTCAGTTGCCCTTCTTGTGTTAGGAAATGCATTCAGTTACGCCGCAGCAGTGCTATGCATCGTTTCATTAGCATATGCTGTAACTCATTATTTTTTATACGGAAGAGTATTCGACGTTTTTTTCAAAAAGAAAACCGGCTGCAACGTATTCGGTGTCCTTGAGCCTTTGGACACAGTAAAACGACAAGTTATAATTTCAGGCCACCATGACGGCGCCTATACGTTCAGCTTCTTTTCAAGGTTTGAGAAGATTGCGGGGATTAGGCTTCTGCTCGGCGTGATCTTTTTTACGTTCATAACGATAGTAAGCATGGTATTTTCGATTATTACCGCAGTCGGCCAAGATGTAAGGCTTGAAAGTACGCTGCTTATAATATCGCTCGTGGGGCTGCTTTTTGCCGCGCCGCTTTTCTTTTTCATCTCCAGAAAAGTTTCGCCCGGCGCCGGCGACAATTTGAACGGTTCGTCGATTGCGATACACGTGGTAAAACACTTCGCAAAAACTCGCAGACTTAAACATACCCGGCTTATTGCCCTGAGCACCGACGGTGAAGAGGCGGGGCAGCGCGGAGCGGCAAATTATGCAAAGCGCCACAGACATGAATGGGTAAATATACCTACTTATGTGATAAACATAGACAGTGTGTATAAGAAGGATGAGCTTGCCGTAATGCTGCGTGACAGGCACGGGATAGTCCCGCTTTCACGGGAGCTCGCCGGCATATGCCTGGAAACCGCCTCAGAGCTTGGGTATAACGCAAAAAAGCTAACTTTACCTTTCGGGTCGGGCACGGACGCCGCGGCGTTTGCCAAAGCAAAAGCTAAGGCTGTAACCGTTATAGCGATGTCAACGTCGCTATTAGACGAAGGCCATGTATACCATACGCTTGGCGACACCCTGGAAAGCATAGAGCCTGAAGCCGTCGAAGCGGTATTTAATATAGCAGCTAATACGGTGATAAAAATAGATAGTGCAAGAGAAATATAAGCTTTTTTTAGTGCGGCACTGATTTTGATACGTTCAGGCCATTATCTGCCCAAGCGTTTCCCCAAGTCCCGCGTTTATAAGCACATCGGCCCTTAAATCATAAGGCGTCGGCGATTTGTTTATCAATATGAGTTTTTTGCCTTTGTAATAGTCTACAAGCCCTGCCGCGGGGTATACGGCAAGCGATGTGCCGCCGACTATAAGCACATCGGCATCCGCTATATACTTCGCAGCCGTTTGAAGCACACCGCTATCGAGGCCTTCTTCGTACAGCACGACGTCCGGCCGGACCGTGCCGCCGCAGGCGCATTTCGGTACGCCAAAGCTCGTTTGTATAAACTCCACGTCATATTGCTTTGCGCATTTTTCGCAGTAGTTACGGTATACGGAGCCGTGCAGCTCGAGAACGTTTTTGCTGCCCGCCTTCTGGTGCAGCCCGTCGATGTTCTGTGTAATAATGGCTTTGAGCTTACCCGCAAGCTCAAGACTTGCGAGCGCCGCATGAGCCTTTCCCGGCTTTGCTTCAAGGTATAATATCTTGTCTCTGTAAAACTCATAAAACACTTCGGTGCGGCTTTGAAAAAAGCTGCGGCTCAATATTCTCTCGGGCGGATATTTATATTTTTGGTTATAAAGCCCGTCCGCGCTACGAAAATCTGGTATGCCGCTCTCGGTGGAAACGCCCGCGCCGCCGAAAAAAACTATATTGTCGCTGCGCTCTATAATATCGCGCAATTTTTCATTTGCCACTTTGATCCTCCGGCTTTATTATAGCATACCGAAAAAACGTGCCCGTATCATATTATGACCTGAAACCTCACTTTACATAGGAAATATACACACCCCAAAAAACCTCACGACTTTTGGGGACCCAATATAAAAAAGGCCGGGTTGCCCGGCCTCAGGTTCGGTTATTGCGGAAGCTCTTTACCCATGAACACTACCGCGAGCGTTCCCGGGCCCGCGTGGCAGCCTATTACCGGCCCGACGTCCTGTATCACGATATCCTTGAACGCAAAACTTTCCTTTACCATCTCCACTATTTTACCCGCGTTATGAATATCGTTCGCATGGAGCACGTAAAGCGTCTGCTCCTGCGGTTTTTCCGCGTATTGCTCTATTACGCCAATAAAGTATTTCAATACCTTTTTCGTGCCCTTGATCTTATCCGCGGGAACAATTTTACCTTCTTTGTTTATTATAAGTATGGGCTTTACATCGAGTATGGTCCCAAGAGCGGCCGCCGTGCTCGAGAGCCTTCCGCCTTTTTTAAGATAGTTTAAGTCGTCTACCGAAAACCACGCGTGCGCGTTGTTCCTGTTGCTCAAGACCCATTCCTTAACCTCGTCAAGAGATTTGCCTTCGTCTTTGAGCTTTTGCGCTCCTATGACGAGCAGCCCTGCCCCCATGGATATCTTAAGCGTGTCGACTACCTCGACCCTTGAACCCGGGTACTCCTCAAGCACCATATCGCGCGCCATCAGCGCAAGGTCGTGGTGCCCGGAAAGCTTGGACGAAAACGAGAGATAAAGCACGTCCTTGCCCTCTTTAACTATCTCACCGAAAAATTCCGCGATATCCGCGGGCGGTCGCGTAGAGGTTATTGCGTCGTCGCCTTTCTTAAGTCCTTCATAAAAGCCTACGTAATCCGTATTTCTTCCGAGGTCGAAAAGCTTCTCCTCTGAGTTGACGGTATAAGGCATCAAAAAAACGGGTATGTTGTGCTTATCCGCAAACGCATAGGGTATCTCTGTGTCCGAATCTGTCGCCAAAACAAAATCGCGCATGGTATACCTCCTACTATAAATTTATATATGATACCGCAAAGCATAAAGCTTCGTATATATATCTTTATACTATCATCCGGCCGCCTTTTTTACAAGGCGGATAAAAAACTCCACGCCTTCGCACAGCGACTCTATTTTTAGCCTCTCTCCCGCAGCGTGTATCGTGCTGTAATCCTCTGCGAGCGAGCGGAACGGCTCGAGCTGGTAGATGCCGTCCGAGATGCCCGCGAACCATCTTGAATCCGTGGCGGCCACCATCAGATACGGCGTTATCACATACTCGCCGAACATCTCATTCAGCGTCTGCTCTATCATACGGTACGCGCCGCTGTCCGCAGACGACATTCTCGAAGGATTGTGAGCTACGAGCGCCTCTACTCCAATGTCTTTGCCCACAACTCTTTTGATGTGCCTTATAAGCTTTTCCACATTGTCGTCTGGCGATATGCGAAAGTTTACTACAGCCTCCGCCTTCTCGGCCAATACGTTGGGCGCGCCCGAGCCTTTAAGCATCGTGGGCGCTGTCGTCGTTCTCACCATCGCCGCGCCGGTTGGCTTTGAAACGAGCCCTTTAATCAACAGAGGCTTCGTGATAAACAGGTTTGCCGTTATAACGTTTAGAGGGAACTTCATATACCCGCCGACACGCTCCATCATAAGGCGTAATACTTCGTTCAGCGTCGGCTTCATCTGGCGCTTCTCGAGCGCGGCTATCGCCCTGGCGAGATCCCCCACCGCCGTACGCTTCGGCGGCCTTGAGGCATGCCCTCCGTTCGACTCGGCGGTTAGCCTGATGTCGGCATAGCCCTTTTCGCATATGCCTATCGTCGCTACCAAAGCGCGAATGCCCATCTCTGCTCCGTTCATCATCACTCCGCCCTCGTCTATCACGAACTCAAAGTGAACGCCCTTTTCCCCGAGACGCTTCGCTATGTTCTGAGCTCCCAAAAGCCCCATCCTCTCCTCGTCGAAGCCGAAAGCGAGATATATGTCGCGGTCAGGGGTAAAACCATGTTCCAGCAGATGCTCGACACTCTCCATTATGGCCGCGAGCTGGCCCTTCATGTCGATAGCCCCCCTGCCCCAGACATAACCGTCCGCGATGTCTCCCGAAAAAGCGCCGTGCTCCCATTTATCCTCCGTCCTCTCGTCGACAGGCACGACGTCCATATGCGCCATAAGAAGAAACGGCTTTTTGCCTGAGCCCTCTGCTTTCCACCTGTAGATAAGCCCGTATTCGTTGACTACTTCTTTTTCGAGTGTTTTATGGATAAGAGGATACGTCTTCTCAAGATATGCGTGGAAGTTAAGGAACGCGTATTTGTCAATGCCCTCCATGTTATCGGATGTGACCGTGCGTATCTTTATCATTCCGGAAAGGTTCTTCGCTATTTTATCGGCGTCGAGCCGCATCCTCTCGGTGTCGGCTGACTGTTCTTTTTTCGGCCTCTTATAAAACGTGTTCACCGTCATTATGGCGGCAAGCATCAATATTACGGCCAGCACGGCGTATAGCACCATATTGTGTGTCTCCTAGATCATATTTTTCTTGTACATGTATCTCGCGAGCACGACCGCGAGCACCGACATCACGGGTATCAGTATGCCGGATATGCCGTAGGTCGACGGCAAAAGCAGGAATATCAGTATCATAAGCAGCAGAGGCGCCACGGCTATCTTCCAGCTCTTCGATATGAACACAACTCCGAGAGCGCCGAACAGTGCGGGTATTACGTAACCGTCCGCAAGATTGAACACGCTCGACAGCACCGGGTCTGAGTTTATCCAGTTTGTTATGGGTATCACGAGCAGCAGGCCTATTATGATAATAAGGTCGGTAACTATGGTTGAAACCGCGACCGCTATCGTCGAGAGCACCTCTCCCTCTTCCGTCGCAGCGGAGACGCCCGCTTTGTTGAGCGCCACTTTTGCCGCCGGCACCTTCATGTTCAAAAGGTTGCCCGTAACAAAGGCGAGGTATGTCCCTCCGGAGCCTATCATAGGAGAATAGTTGAACACCTCTATAAGGCCTATTGCCCAGTACATTGGCACAACGGCTATAATGCCCCGAAACATGGATGTCCATTCGGGAGTGACGCCGTATATCAGACAGAACAGAAGCGGCACGGCGATTATCAGCGCCAGAGCGAATATCGTCCATATACGCCCGAGTCTGTGGGTCATACTGTTGTAATCGCTTATCAGCATTTCACGCTTTTCCATTTAATTCACCCCCGAAAACATGCTGTGATAAAGCACCGAGAGCGCTATTGCCCCTATCATCGATATCGGCAGCGCGAAATTTTCTAGCCATTTTGCCTTTGTGGCTTTTAAAAGAACACCGAACAGTGCCATTATAAGCGCGCCCGATACCAACGTCAGCAGCTGAGCCTGACCGTTTGTAATGGTTTTCTCCGGCGCGAGCCCTCCGAAGGCAGCGACTCCCTTTGCTATGAACTGCCCTCCCATTACGGCTATTATTCCCATGAACAGAGCGTCGATGAGAATGCCCGACCATTTGGGGTCTCTTCTGTTTATTCTATCCACCCTTGACTGATACCATTTAAGGCCGAATATGTTGAATACAGGCCCGCTTATTATGCCTAATGTCATCACCCACATTATGCTCGCGAACACGGCAAGCGACGTCACGTTGCTTGCGACCGTGCCCGCCGCGTACAGCTCGTATGTCATAGACCCTATCACCGAAAGGCGTATCCACGAGAACGGTACGCCGATAGTGGCCGCAAGCGTTATCACAGCGATAACTATGGGAATCGACGGCACTACCGAGAACGTGGCGCTTGATATGGCCGCGTCCTTCATAGCTTTTGCGGAGACGCCTATGCGTTTGCCGTGCTTAACAGCCCTTATGAGAAAGTACAGCGACTGAACGAGCACGAAAACAGCGATGACCGCGCCGACAATGTACAAAAAGGCTCCGTTTATAATATCCACTTTATCACTCCCTTAAAAAATGGCGATGCTTCAATGAAGGTATAATGATGCTTTATTATATACCAACACTCGCAACGACTGCAATAAATGTAACAATAACGTAACTATTGCCATAAGATTACCGTTCAACGCAAAAAGCGCAGGGCTTTGGCCTTGCGCTCTTCGCTGAAAATCTATATGAAGCCCTGAAAAACTGCTGCTTTTCAGGGTCGCCGGCTTAATACATTCCCGGCATTCCGCCGCCGCCTCCCGGCATTGCGGGCGGGTTTTCTTCCTTGATGTCCGTTACTATGCTCTCTGTCGTCAGCAGCATTGAAGCGATGGACGCCGCGTTCTGCAGAGCGGATCTCGTTACCTTCGTCGGGTCTATGATGCCCTTCGCTACGAGATCGCCGTACTCGTTCTTAGCAGCGTCATAACCGAAATTGGCGTTGCCCGAGGATTTGATCTTGTCGACTATAACGCTGCCCTCAAGCCCCGCGTTAAGCGCTATCTGGCGCACCGGCTCTTCAAGCGCGCGCAGCACTATCTGCATTCCCGTCTTGACGTCTCCGGCCTCGCCCGCTATAGCCTTCTCAACTTCCTTAGCCGCCGTCAGCAGAGCGATTCCGCCGCCCGGCACTATGCCTTCCTCAACAGCCGCGCGTGTGGCCGCGAGAGCGTCCTCTATGCGCATCTTGCTTTCCTTCATCTCGGTCTCGGTAGCCGCGCCGACCTGGATGACCGCTACGCCGCCGGCGAGCTTCGCGAGCCTCTCCTGAAGCTTCTCGCGGTCGTAATCGGACGTCGTCTCTTCTATCTGCGACTTTATGGAGTTGATGCGCGCCTTTATCTCGGAGGGGTCGCCGCTGCCTTCAACGATGGTCGTGTTCTCTTTGTCGACTTTTACCTGGCGCGCGCGTCCCATCATCTCTATCTTAGCTTCCTTGAGCTCTATGCCTACTTCTTCGGATATCACCTGTCCGCCCGTGAGTATCGCTATATCCTGCAGCATCGCCTTTCTTCTGTCACCGAAGCCCGGAGCCTTTACCGCAACGCAGTTGAACGTTCCGCGAAGCTTATTGACTATGAGTGTGGCGAGCGCTTCGCCCTCAACGTCCTCGGCGATTATGAGCATTTTCTTGCCCTGCTGCACTACCTGCTCGAGCACCGGCAGAAGCTCCTGTATGTTGGAGATCTTTTTGTCGGTTATAAGTATCAGAGGATCGTCGAGAACCGCTTCCATCTTGTCGGTGTCGGTTACCATGTACGCTGAGGCGTACCCTCTGTCAAACTGCATACCTTCGACGACCTTTAATTCGGTCTTCATGGTCTTGCTCTCTTCAACGGTGATTACGCCGTCGTTGCCAACCTTCTCCATGGCCTCAGCAATGAGATTTCCTATCTCTTCGTCCGTCGCCGAGATAGCCGCTACCTGAGCTATAGCTTTTGAATCCTCGATAGGATGTGAAAGATTCTTTAAGCTCTCGACCGCTATATCGGCAGATTTCAAGATGCCCTTCTTTAATACCATCGGGTTTGCGCCCGCGGCTACGTTCTTGAGCCCTTCGCGGATTATAGCCTGCGCGAGCAGCGTCGCCGTCGTCGTTCCGTCGCCGGCCACATCGTTCGTCTTAGTCGCGACTTCCTTTACGAGCTGAGCGCCCATGTTCTCAAATGGGTCTTCAAGCTCTATCTCTTTTGCTATCGTCACGCCGTCGTTCGTGATGAGCGGCGAACCGAACTTCTTATCGAGAACCACGTTCCTGCCCTTGGGGCCGAGCGTTACCTTTACCGTATCGGCAAGCTTGTTGACTCCCGCCTCGAGCTGCCGCCTTGCATCTTCGCCAAACTTAATCTGTTTTGCCATATCTATTCCTCCTCCATTATTCTACCGTTGCAAGCAGATCGCTCTGACGCACGATGATGAATTCCTCTCCGTCCACTTTGACTTCCGTACCCGAGTATTTGGAGAATATTACCTTGTCGCCCTTCTTAACGGTCATCTTCACTTCCTTGCCATCCACAAGCCCGCCCGGGCCGACCGCGACCACTTCGGCTGTCTGCGGCTTTTCCTTGGCGCTTCCTGTAAGCACTATGCCGCTCTTTGTTGTTTCTTCGCTTTCAAGACTTTTAATAACGACTCTGTCACCTAACGGCTTTATCGTCATAACTGAGAAACCTCCTTATATTGATGATTTATTATTGATAGCTCATTTTGATTGTTAGCACTCGCTTTGCTTGAGTGCTAACAGATATTAATATAATATATAAGGCATTTGATGGCAAACTTAGAATTCGGGCAATAAATACAACTATTAAGGATTATTGTTGATTATCTTCAATCTGCTTCTAATATCTACAAGAATGACGCAAATTCTATTTATTTTGTTGATCAGATAATAATTCCCTTACAATGGCAGGACTTTTATATTTGATGTGGAATTATTTACGTACACAAAAGAGGGGCAGGGGTAAGTATATGGATAAATGGGACAAGCGTTTTATGGACCTCACCGAGACTATTGCGAAGTGGTCGAGCTGTTTTAAGGATGACAGAAGCGTAGGCGCGATAATAGTCAAAAACAAGCGCATACTCACGACAGGCTATAACGGCGCCCCTTCGGGAGTAAAGAGCTGCAAGGAGCGTGGCGAGTGTCTTCGCAAAAAGCTTGATATCCCTTCAGGCAAACAGCATGAGCTGTGTTACGCCATACACGCTGAACAAAACGCCATAATACAGGCCGCGCGGCTCGGAGTGAGTATCGAGGGCGCGACGCTCTACTGCACTCACCAGCCATGCGCTATATGCTCAAAGATAATCGTAAACGCGGGCATAACAAAGGTCATATACTCAAAGCCCTACCCCGACGAGTTCTCAAGCGAGATATTCAAGGAATCGGGCGTCAGACTGATAAAATACAAAGCATAACCCTATATATCAAAAGCTCAAAGCTTTTGGAGCTCCCTAAAACAAATGTATTGATAAAAGCAATATGGAAATATATAATGTGTGTGTGATTTTTATTCCATACAATATTTAGTTACGCTGATTTAGGAGGACATATGGCCAAGGAATACAGCGCAGGGGATATTCAGGTGCTCGAAGGGATGGACGCCGTCCGCAAGCGCCCCGGTATGTACATAGGCTCCACCGGCCCTAAAGGGCTTCATCATCTTTTATGGGAGATAGTCGACAACGCGGTAGACGAAGCTGCAAACGGTTACGCCGACAGGATAAACGTTACGCTGCATGAAGACAATTCCGTAACGGTAGAGGACAACGGCAGAGGCATTCCCGTGGGGCTTCACCCCGAGCTTAAGATACCGGGCGTGGAGGTCGTGTTCACGCAGCTGCACGCGGGAGGCAAATTCAACAACGACACATATACATATTCGGGCGGTTTGCACGGCGTGGGCGCTTCGGTCGTCAACGCGCTCTCAAGATGGCTGAATGTTACCGTATACCTTAACGGAAGAATATATCAGCAAAGCTACAAGAGCTTTATGAAAAACGGCAAAGTTGAAAGCGGCAGACCCTCGTCGAAGCTCGAGGAGGTTGGCGCGACGAAAAACCGCGGCACGAAGGTCACGTTCCTGCCCGACGACCGGGTGTTTGAAACGATAGCGATGAACTTTGACACCGTATCTTCTCATCTGCGAGTAATATCATACCTTACTAAGGGCGTAAAGATAACGCTCACCGACGAGCGTCAGACAAAGGACGGGAAACCGAGAAAAGTCGTTTTCGACTATCAGGGCGGCATCGTCGATTTTGTGCAGTACCTCAATGAGGAAAAGACCGTGCTGCATAAGACTCCTATATATTTCGACGGCGAAAAGGGTGATATCAGGGTAGAGATTGCGCTGCAATACAACGACACGTACAACGAAAACATATTGTCGTTCGTCAACAACATACAGACGGCGGACGGAGGCACTCACGTTTCGGGCTTCAAGACCGCTCATACGAAGGTTATGAACGAATACGCGCGCGAAGCAGGGCTTTTAAAGGATAAAGAAGAGAACCTGGCGGGCGACGACTACCGCGAGGGCCTATCCGCTATTATCAGCGTAAAGATGAAGGACGCGCAGTTTGAGGGACAGACTAAAGGCAAGCTCGGAAATACGGAGGTCAAGACCATCGTTGAGAGCATCGTGCAGGACAAGCTGTCGCTGTTCCTCGCCGACCTCAACAACACCGCGATGGCGCAGGAGCTCGTCGGCAAAGCCGTCAAGGCCGCCAAGGCAAGAGAAGCCGCAACGAAGGCAAAGAGACTCGAGCGCCAGAGGAGCAAGCTTGAGGGCGCTCCTCTCGTCGGCAAGCTTTCGAGCTGCACCGGACGGGACGCGAGCAAGAACGAGCTTTTTATAGTTGAGGGCGACAGCGCGGGCGGCAGCGCCAAGCAGGGGCGCGACAGGCGCTTTCAGGCGATACTCCCTCTTAGAGGAAAGCCTCTCAACGTCGAAAAGAAGCGGCTCGACCAGGTAATAGAGAACGTCGAGTTCCGCTCTATAATAACGGCTATAGGCACGGGGTTTGACGGCGTGTTCGAGGAATCGGCGCTCAACTACCATAAGATAATAATACTCGCCGACGCCGACCAGGACGGAGCGCATATACGCGCCATACTGCTTACTTTCTTCTACCGCTACTTCAGGGATCTTATGACGGCTGGGCATATCTATATAGGACGCCCTCCGCTTTACCGCGTACACAGAGGCGCGAAATCCATATACGCTTATACGGACGCCGAGCTTAAAGCCGCGCAGGAATCTCTTGGGCGTGACGCCAGCGTTCAGCGATATAAAGGGCTTGGAGAGATGAACCCCGAGCAGCTCTGGGAAACGACGATGAACCCGGCCGAGAGAAAGCTGTACCGGGTGGACCTCGACGACGGAGCCGAGGCGGAGAGGCTCGTGACGCTTTTGATGGGCGACAAACCCGAGCCTAGAAAACTCTATATCTCGGAGCACGCTAATTTCAACAAAGAAGACAGCTTTTTCAAAGAGAAGGTGATAGAAATTGCCCAGTGACAACAAAGAAGTAATGAACAGCGAAATTACCCCTATCTCGATGAGCGACATCATGCACGACTCAATGATACCGTTCGCGGAATATGTCATAATGGACAGAGCATTGCCCCGAGTCGAGGACGGTTTGAAGCCTGTTCAGCGAAGGATACTCTACACTATGCTCGAGCTCGGGCTCACGCCCGACAAACCTCACAGAAAGTCCGCGAGGATAGTCGGAGACACTCTTGGTAAATACCACCCTCACGGCGACACAGCCGTATACGACGCCATGGTGCGTATGGCACAGGATTTCGTTATGCGCGCGCCGCTCGTTTCGGGACACGGCAATTTCGGCAGCATGGACGGAGACTCGGCGGCTGCTATGAGGTATACCGAGGCCAGGCTCTCCCCCATCGCCATGGAGATGCTCGCGCACATAAACAAGAACACCGTGCGCTTCTCGTTCAACTTCGACGATACCCTAAAAGAGCCCGATATGCTGCCCGCCAGGTTTCCGAACCTTTTGGTTAACGGCGCCGCGGGTATAGCCGTAGGCCTAGCGACGAACATTCCGCCCCATAACCTAGGCGAAGTAATAGACGGCGTAGTCGCGCGTATAAGAAACCCGAAGCTTACGCTCGAAGAGCTTATGGAGCATATAAAGGGCCCTGACTTCCCCACCGGCGGTTATCTGCTCAATCTGGAAGAGCTTAAGACCGCGTATGAAACGGGCCGCGGCAAGATAACGCTGCGCGCTAAGACCGTCATAGAAAAGGGGCTCAACGGCAAGACGAAGATTGTCGTTACCGAAATGCCGTATCAGGTGAACAAGGCGTCCATGCTCGAGAGGATACTGCAGATTACCGAGCAGAAAAAAGAGATGTTCGCCGGCATAGCCGATATACGCGACGAATCGGACAGGACGGGCATACGCGCCGTCGTTGAGGTCCGCAAGGACTATGACCCGAAAAAGATACTGAACTGCCTTTACAAATACTCAGACCTTCAGACGACGTTTGGCATCAACATGGTCTGCATTGCGGACGGGCAGCCCAAGCAGCTCTCGCTGATGAGCATAATAGACCACTATATAAACTTTCAAAAGGACGTCGTCACGAGGCGCACGAAGTTTGACCTCGAGCGTGCGAAACAAAGAGAGCATATTTTGAAAGGCCTCATCATCGCCGTTAAGAACATCGACGAGGTCATACGCATAATCAAGTCGTCCGCGTCCCCCAAGGAAGCGGCCAAAAGGCTTATGGAGCGCTTCGATTTAACGCAGATACAGGCGCAGGCTATACTCGATATGCGCCTCGCGCGCCTTACCGCTCTTGAGATAGAAGCGCTAGAAAAGGAATACGCGTTCATACTCGAAACTATAGAGAGGCTTGAAGCCATACTCGCTTCAGAGCGCAAGCTTATGAACGTCATTGTCCACGAGCTCACGGAGATAAAGGACAAATACGCGGATAAGCGCAGGACCGCGATACTCGAAACTAACCATGAGATAATAATAAACGAGGATGAGTATAGAACCGTTGAAGAGTGCGTAATTATGCTAACGCAAAATGACTTTTTAAAGCGAGTCAATCAAAAGTCGTATCAGAAATCGGCGCAGGCCGTGGCCGAAGGCGACGCGTTGAAATGCATAGTGCCCTCATCGTCGGACAGGCGGGTGCAGATATTCACGAACCTCGGGAATCTTTATTCACTGCCCGCAGGAGACATTCCGGAATGCAAACCCAAGGATAAGGGCAAACCCCTCGCCGCCATACTTGCAGGCATTAACCCCAGCGAAAGCATAATAGGAGTTTTCTCCGTTTGCGATTTTTCCGCCGGAGGCCTCATGTTCGCGACAAAAACGGGGATGATCAAGAGAACGCCCCTCACAGAATACGACGTACGCAATAAAAAGATTGTCGCGTGCGGGCTTGCTTCGGGCGACAGCATAGTTTCGGTAAACCTGCAGCAAAGTGACAGCGACTGGCTCATCGTCACGAAAAACGGAATGGCGATACGCTTCTCTTCGTCCGAGGTTTCTTCTATGGGGCGGCCCGCAAAAGGCGTAAAGGGAATGACGCTGAGCAAAGGCGACAGCGTCGTGATGGCGGCGCCTATCGGCGAGCAGGACGATGTCGCGATGTTTACCGATTTGGGTTACGCGAAGCTTACGCGCGTTTATAACTTCGAGTCGCAGCGTAGGGGCGGCAAGGGCGTCATAGCGTTCGCTCTGCTCAAAAACGGCTCTACAGGCACAGGCATAGCCGCCGCGTTCCCGGTATCCGAGCCGTGCGGCATAGTTGTTAATTTAAAGTCGGGCACAAGCTGTGACCTGTCGACAGAGCAGCTTGAGCGCTCGGGCAGGACCGCAAAAGGCAGCCCTGCCGTTATGGCTGTACTCGGCGACTACGTCGTATCGGCGTACAGGTCGTTTATCTCGTAAATACATTGTATTGGACAAAAAAACCGCCGGCGGCGGTTTTTTACTTTTTCATAGACCGGAGCTATTTTATTCTGTAGCTGTAATGCGGCTTGCGGCGTTTCTTGAACCTTTTGTTCCTTCTCACCGTAATCATGCGTATAACAAGGAAAACAATAAGCGCGGCTGAAATGCCTACTACTATCAGTATTGTCAGCGTTTCATTCTTTTTGTGATCATCCTCAATGGTTTTTGTGGGCGAAGGCGTCAAAGTAACAACCGCTGTTCCTCCTTGCGAGCCTTCTTCAAATACGCTCCTCGAAGCGATAAGGTTATCCGAATATAATATCTCGCCGGTTGAGCTGCTCTTATACGATACGGTGCCGAATATATCTCCTTCTTCCACCGGCGCCTTCAAGGGCGGCTCTTTGTCAAAGACCGGCACTACCTCTATACTATCGGTTCCGTCGAGTAATGCCTGGGCTTCTGTTTTATCGAGCGTTACGTATAGGCTGCTGACATTGGGCGTTTTAAATACTAATAGCCCGCTTGCCGAGTCGTCTAAGGCATAGCCCTCTACCTGCGTCTGAACAGGCGCCGCGCTTTTAAGCAGCGGCGAGACGTCTATAGTCATAAAGTTATCAAACCCGTAATCGAAAAGAGATCTCGCAGCGGGCCAGCGGTCCGTCCTGTTGGGTGTGTGGTCGTTGAACACCACGCAGACAAGATTCATGCCGTCTTTTGTAGCCGAAGCCACGAGGCATCCGCCGGCGTTGCTTGTCCTTCCCGTTTTCATGCCTGTTACGCCGCTGTAGTAGTTTTTCGATTTTTCGTCCATCAGCTGGTTTGAATTCTCTAGCTTTCTTTCGGGTTGCTTGTTCGTTTTCGGAAGTTTATATTCCTTTGTACCCACTATTTCCATAAATGTAGGATTCTTCATAGCATACTGAGCAAGCTTTGCCATATCCACAACATTTGATTTGAGGTTATCATCATGCAGGCCGTTCGGGTTTGTAAAATTGCTTGAAGTCATGCCGATTTCCTGCGCTTTTGAGTTCATAAGGGCAACAAACTCATCGACAGAGCCTGAAACATGCTCAGCGACCGCTATCGCCGCGTCGTTGCCCGACACAAGCATAAGCCCGACAAGCAGGTCTTTCATTACTATTTTTTCACCGTTTTTTATTCCGAGTATAGACCCTGTTTTCATTGAACCGGCTTTTTTGCTTATCGTAACAACGTCGGTCATACTGGAATTTTCTATAGCCAGCAGGCATGTAAGTATCTTTGTGGTGCTTGCCGGAGATATCTGAGCGTCTCTGTTCTGAGAATAAAGCTCTCTGCCCGAATCGGCGTCCATAAGCAAAACGGCTATTTTAGAATTTATCTTTCCTGTATACTCGGGAGCCGCCAGTGCGGCGCTCATCATCATCGTAAGCGCTATAAAAAAAACCAAACAGATTGATATGACTTTCTTCAACTTTTTACATCCCCTTAAATTATGCTGCTGCTGTTTAGCCCATATGTTACGGGCATTATGATTACGTTAAGTATAACAGTTTTGTAATACATTGTACATACCATTTTAAAATGTTCATATTGCGCCAGCCATACATATCCGTCACGATTATATTGCCATGGGCTCGTGATGCCGTAATAACCGCACGATGCTTAGACTGCGGCTAAAGCGGCTCAATATATTTATTGTTTTCAAATCAGGCGCAGGATTGTATAATAGTTTATACATCTTTGTATTGGGGGAAATAATGGCATACAAATTGATCGCTGCCGACCTTGATGACACTGTGCTGATGGGCGAAGAAAGGGTAATGCATCCAAGAGCCAAGGCTTCGCTTCTACGGGCGGCGGAAAGGGGCGTTAAAGTCGTGCTTTGCACAGGCAGGGTGCAGCAGGGCGCTCAAAGGTTTTACGATGAACTTGGAGTTAAGGATCTTTTTATAGTCTCGGGAGGCGCTCAGGTTTTGGATTCAAGCGGAAAAGCTTTGTTTGAGCGCAGCGTCGACCCTTCTCTGGCGAAAAGGCTGCTTATATTTGCCCGTGACAACGGCATAACGGCTAACGTGTATCTTGATGGCAAACTTGTTATAAAAGAAAAAAACAGCCTTACGGACGCGTACGAAAAACGTCACGGCTTTCCCGGAATAGTTATGCCCGATATCATGGACAAGCACATAGTCACTCCCAAGGTCTTGTTCATCGTCGATGCCAAAAGCATATCTCAAATACAGGAAACAGCAAAAAAGGAGTTCCCGATGCTTTCCGTACAGCGCTCAAGCGCAAACTTTATAGAGTTCTCCGACCCGGAGGTAAGCAAGGGAAGCGCGCTTCGATTCGTCTCGAAATATTACGGCATACAAAGAGAAGAAATAATTGCGTTTGGGGATACTGAGATAGACATCTCGATGCTGGAATTCGCCGGACTCGGCGTAGCCGTTGAAAATGCCGACCCACAAACGAAGCAGGCGGCAGATCTTGTATGCGCCTCAAATAAAGACGGCGGCGTCGCGGATGTAATAGAAAGATATATACTGGAGGCATAACGTGAAAACAAGACTGAAGATAGACGACCTCGCGAAAGAGCTTTGCCTGAGCGTACTGTATAAAGGTGTCGACGAGATATACGTAGACACGTCGGACCTCAACCGCCCCGGTCTTCAGATGGCGGGTTTTTTCGAGTATTTCGCGGTCAACCGTATACAGCTTTTCGGCATGGTTGAGATGACGTATCTGCAAAACCTTGACCCTGAGCTCAAACGCGAAAGGCTCGACAAGTATTTCGAGAGCAATGTTCCCTGCGTGCTTATAGGCCGCAACCTTACCCCGCCGTCAGAGATGCTCGACGCCGCGAAAAAATACAACACTCCCGTGCTTATGTCGGGGCTCACCACCACGAAGCTCAGCCATAAGACCACGGTGTACCTCGACAAGGTACTCTCCCCCAGCATCACCCGCCACGCGGGGCTGATGGACGTCTACGGCGTTGGTATAATGCTTATAGGAGATTCGGGCGTAGGCAAGAGTGAGACGGCCTTAGAGCTCGTAAAGCGCGGCCACAGGCTCGTCGCCGACGACGTCGTCGAGATAACGAAGCTGTCTGATAACCAGCTTATAGGCCAGTCGCCCGAAATAATAAGGCATATGATGGAGATAAGAGGCCTTGGCATAATAGACGTGCGCACGCTTTACGGCATAGGCGCGGTGCTTATTGAAAAGTCAATAGAGCTGGCGGTTAAGCTTGAGCCCGGCGATGTTACCAACATAGACAGGCTGGGGCTCTCCGACGAATATATACCGCTGCTCGGTGTGCAGCTACCCACGATAACGATACCCGTCCGACCCGGCAGAAACCTCGCTATAATAATTGAGGTGGCCGCGATGAACTTCAGATTGAAGTGTATGGGACATGTCACGGCGGAGCAGCTTGACAGCAAACTTCTTGGCTTACTATCGCCGAACTACACAAAGAAAGAGGATTAACGAATGTATCTGGCCGGAATAGACCTTGGGGGGACATATATTAAAGCGGGGCTTGTGGGTGAAGACCTCTCGCTTGTCTGCAAGACAAGCATTCCTACGATGGCGGGCAGGAATTACGAGGAAGTCATAAAAGACATGGCCGGTGCGATAATCGGGCTCGCCAACGATAACGGCATAGGTCTTAATGAGATAAAAAGCATAGGTATAGGCATACCCGGCGTGTCAAAGAACGGCGTGGTGATAGTGCACAACCTGTACTGGCTTGACGTTCCGCTGCGCGATGAGATGGGCAAGCACCTTGATATACCCGTAACTATAGACAACGACGCGACAGCTGCGGCGATATACGAGTATCACCTCGGTGTGCTCTCGGGATGCAGCGTGGGAGCGCTTATAACACTCGGCACCGGCGTAGGAGGCGGAGTCGTTATCGGCGGCAAAGCGTTCAGCGGCGCGCACGGGCTCGGCACCGAAATAGGCCATATGGCTATAGTGCGGGACGGGCTGCAGTGTACATGCGGCAACAAGGGATGCCTTGAGGTCTATACGTCGGCTCCCGCGCTCATAAGGATGGGAAGGCGCTGTGTTATTGACCGCCCCGAAAGCATGCTCCATCATATCACGCAAGGCGACTATATGAAAGTTACGGCAGAGATGATAATAGACTGCGCCAAGCAGGGCGACTATGTTGCGCTTAGCATAGTGGACGAATATGTACAATATCTCGCTATGGGGATATGCAACCTCATAAACGTACTCGACCCGGATGTTATCGCCATAGGAGGCGGGCTCTCGGGCGCGGGCGATTTCCTGCTTGATAAGATAGAAAAGGCCAGCGAAGGGAAGGGCATATTCGAAAATCAGAAATACGCGGATATAAAGCTCGCGAAATCGGGCAACGACGCCGGGCTTATCGGAGCCGCGATGCTCGCGATGTCATGATTGAAGGATAACTCAAGTATAAATAGGTAAGAGGTATCGTATGAAAATAAAGCCTTTTACCTGTTTTTTATTTGCGTTCGCTGTAATAATCATAGCTGTCTCACCCTGGCTTATACAGTCGTATTATTCCGAGGAACCCGAAATCGTTCCGTATAAAGGGATGCTTACGCTCTGGAACATAACCGACTGGCGCACGGGCGGGTCTTCCCCGCTATCCTTCCTGAAAAAGAGGGTGGCAGAGTTTGAATCGCGCAGCGCCCATATATTTATCGACGTCGAAAATATGACACCGCAGGAAGCCGCCGCGGCCGTACAAAACGGCGAAGCGCCCGATATGATCTCATATCCTCTCGGTTTTGACTCCGGACTTAAGTTTTCCTCTCTTCCTCATAAGAGTACTATCTTCCCGCATATAACGGACAGCGCTTATCCTTATATGTGCGGAGGCTACTGCGTCATGCTCAATACCGATATGCTTGAAAGGCAGGGTTTGTTCGCTCCCTCCGATTGGGGCGTGCGCCCTGACGAGCTTATAGATATCGCGAAGCTTGGCGTCTGTTTCGATTCAGAAGAAGGATATTCCTCGCTTCCGGCAATCGCTGCCCACAAATACCCTGATGCACAAGACGCAAAATCGTTCACATGGGAAAAGCCCGCCGTGCCCGAAGCCGCTATCAACCTTTCCGTCGTGGCATTTTCCGACGGCCTGAGGCTTTTCAGAACTGAGCAGGCCTGCATGCTGATAGCGTCGCACAATCAGCTGTATGAGCTGGGGAAACTGCTCGAGGACAGCAGCTCTCCCTCGTTCAGACCGTACGCTCTGAGCGGTTATACAGACATGGTGCAGCTCATAAGCGTCGTCTCGTGCGAAGATGAAAAGAAGCGGCAGGCATGCGCCGAGTTTGCCGGGTATCTGCTGCGTGAAAGCGTTCAGAAAAAAACCGAGGCGCTCGGCGTATTTCCCGTATTGCCGGGGCTTGAGATATACGAGGATAACGAGTGCCTTTATATGATGTATGAGCTTCTTTCAAAAGGCGCGCTGCTTGCCAAGCCGGAAGACAGGCAAAAGCTCGGCGAGCTTTCAATGGGCGCGCTGCAAGGAAGCAAGGATGACTTGAGGGGCATAAGAAGGCTTCTCGGTTATTGAAACATTAAAAAAGCCGCGGCGTTGTTGCCGCGGCAGCATGATTATCACTTACAAAACTTAAGATAATATTCCCTAAGGCCAAACTCCTTTATCAGAGCCTTCAGTGTGGCGGGGCCCGCCGATCCGTCGACCTTCAGGCCTTTTTTCTTTTGAAATAGTTTTATGGCCTCTCTAGTATCCTCGCCGAAATACTTGTCCGCCTTCACTTTATAGCCCAGCTTGTTCAGCATCCACTGCAGACGGTATACCCTCGCTTCGGGCTTGCATCCCATAACCGGCCATTTATACGTGCGGTTGTACATCGACGGCGGTATGCCGCCCCCGCGAGCACGGCCGGCGTACGAATGGCGGTAAAAATAGTGGCCGCCGATCTTCTCGTAATACTTATGGCTGCCCCAGGCCTGGCCTTCCAGATGCTTGAACTTATAGACCGCGCGGAAGAAGTATACATCCTGCGGAACGACCCAGACTTCGTAGTCGAGCACTTGTCTCGCGGCTATTTTGGCCGCGACGCCGGGCTTTGTGCCTGAGTTGTACGCAAACTGGCTTGGCGCCGTAACAACGGCTTTAATCGTATTTCCAAACTGGCCTCTGTTGAGAACCCTGTTCATAACTACGTTGCCTACGGCCAGCATGCCTTTAGCTCCTTCGCCACGAGCTTCCGCGTGTATGACCTGCGCGAGCATATAAAACTCTTCGTCTGAATATTTGTAATGGTTAGTGGAATATCCCTTCTCGTTGTAATAACGATCGGCCTCGACTTTAAATTTCTCGATTTCCTTGTCGATATTGATGGGCACAGGAGTTACATCGGGCTTGGTCGTCTCTATGGCCGTAGGATCGGGCTCTGCTGTGATTACGGGCGTTGCAGTAATCACAGGCTGCTCAATATTATCTCCAGAAAGCTCGGCGCTTATATCAGGGAAAAGTAAATCTTCACTTTGATTGGCAAAGTAAGCAGAGCTTTTTATGGCCGCAATGAAAGCCCCCGGCGTTTGTTCCGCCGGCGTTTTATCGGCTCCCGCAGGCGCAGCTGCGCCTCCGGGCACAAGTACCACAAGGAGAAGGACTGCGGCTACAAGCACACCTGTACCTGAGTATATGAATACTCGCCTGTTCTTTCTTCCCTTCCTGCCCAACCTCTTATTATTTCCCGCGAACTCCAGCGCGGAGCTGTTGCTCGTTTGCGATTCCGTTTTGAATAATGAAACTACAGACCCCATTACGGCTGAAAAGCTCTTTTTGTTGCGCTTGGCCCGAGTTGTTCTGTAGTGCCCGACACCGGGCGCCGTGGTTTCAGGGGCAGATCGCTGTTTTGATTCTTTTTGGCGGTTTTTTTCATGCATTTGGAGCCGATTGAGCATAAAGCCCGCCGGAGGCGTTTCTTCAAGCCCGGGCTCCTCATAAAGTTCCGAGAAATCTATAGCCTCAAATCCGGCTTTTTCTGAGCCGGAATCGTTGTCTTTTAAGCGCTTTTGCTTATCGGATATAACGACCCTTTGCGCGTTTACCGGTTTGGCATTCTTGCAGAATATTCTTTTAAAAACGCCTTTGGCTGGCATAGTTTTCTCCTTAACGCCACTTCCCCACTTTAGGTATTACAATGATACATTAACATAAACGCCGTGTCAATAATCATGTAATACATCTGTAACAAATGTCATTATTTCACATTCGGACCTTCATATTTGCCTGCGGTGTTTTCGGTCTTTTGGGCCCAGGGTCAGATCGCCAGCATCGATTCCTTAATTCCAAGGGTCTTCGCAGCCATTTCACGGATACCGCTCCTGGCGTCGTCGTCCTTTCCCATATCGTAGTGAAGGTATGAATCGATTCCAAGAAACGCTATGGCCGCGCAGACGTCCGGATTCTTTACCTTGAAAAACCCCTGGTTCACGCCTTCAAATATAATGTCCTCGAGCAGGGGGAAAAGCGCGTTCATTCTTTCTTCGTTGACTACCGTCTTAAACCAGTCCGAATCGTTGTGCTTAAAGTATGTCTCGGGCTCCGTACCGATCTCGCTTTGCTCTATAAGTGCGGATATAAAATACTCCATCTTCGAGATAGCGTCTTTGAGCGTTTCCATCTGTTCGCGAAGCTTGTCGCGGTATTCCTCGAGCTGCATCGTGAGTATATACCTTACGATATACTGCTTGCTCTCAAAATAGTAAAAGAACGTGCCTTTCGCGACTCCTGCCAGCGCGCATATCTCCTCGACCGCCGTCTCATCATACCCTTTTTCTGAAAAAAGGGTTCTCGCGCTGCTTAAGATCAGCATTTTTGTAGCTCTGTCACCTGCCATGTTTACCTCCCGGCGCGGCTAAAAGCCCTTTGGCTTCAGCCGATAATTATTTGTTGTAATTATCGACCAAAGTCAGATTTTTATACATTTAATTGCGAGTATGCTCTGGTGTATAGATGTTATATTGAAAGTAAAAATATCAGTCGATGTTCTGGCTCCTGCGCCCGACTCGCAGACGCACCATCGCCCGGGCGAGGGCTATCTGGTTCTGCATGTATTCCTGATAGCTTTGCTGCTGGCGCATGCGTTCTTCGGCCAGCTCCTTTGCCTCCTGAGCGCGCCGCAGGTCTATCTCTTCGGGCCACTCGACAGCCTGAGAGAATATTATGGTCTCATCCGGCCTTATCTCTACAAAGCCGGACGACGTCGTGCATTCCTTCCACACACCATCGATATTAAGCTTCATTACGCCTATGCTCAAAACTATGACCATAGGCTCGTGCATCCTCTGAATACTCATGTATCCGTCGGATGTAGGTATGATAACGCTCTCGACGTCTCCCTTGAAAAATATCCTTTCGGGCGTTATTATCTCAAGCATGTATTTCGCGGGCATGCTACCACCTTCTAAACCTTCTTGACCTTGGCCTTGACTTCTTCGATATCCCCAACCATGAAAAACGCTCCTTCGGGGATGTCGTCAACCTCTCCGTCGACTATCGTCTTAAAGCTCTTTATAGTCTTTTCTACCGGCACATATTTGCCGGATATACCGCAGAACACCTCCGCGACGCACATCGGCTGTGACAGGAAACGCTGTATCTTCCTTGCGCGGAAAACTATAGTCTTATCGTCTTCGGAGAGCTCTTCCATGCCGAGTATCGCTATGATATCCTGCAGCTCGCGGTAACGCTGCAGCACTTCCTGAACACGCCTCGCGACGCTGTAGTGCTCTTCCCCCACTATCCTAGGGTCGAGTATCCTCGATGTAGACTCGAGCGGGTTGATCGCGGGATATATGCCAAGTTCCGCTATCTGCCTTGACAGCACGGTCGTAGCGTCAAGATGCGTAAACGTCGTCGCGGGAGCGGGGTCTGTAAGGTCGTCCGCGGGCACATAAACAGCCTGCACCGACGTTATCGAGCCGCTTTTTGTCGACGTTATCCTCTCCTGAAGAGAGCCCAGCTCGTTGGCGAGCGTGGGCTGGTAGCCGACCGCCGAGGGTATGCGCCCGAGCAGCGCCGATACCTCTGAGCCCGCCTGTATGAACCTGTATATATTGTCTATGAACAAAAGAACATCCTGATGCTCTTCGTCGCGCAAATATTCCGCCATTGTGAGTCCGGTAAAAGCTACGCGCATCCTCGAGCCCGGGGGCTCGTTCATCTGACCGAACGCGAGACACGCCTTCTCAATAACGCCGGAATCGTTCATCTCCTCTATAAGTTCGTTGCCCTCGCGGCTTCTCTCCCCTACGCCCGCGAACACCGAATAACCGCCGTGCTCGGTGGCAATATTGCGTATCAGCTCCATTATAAGCACGGTCTTGCCCACGCCGGCGCCGCCGAACAGGCCTATCTTGCCGCCCTTGGCGTACGGCGCGAGGAGGTCTATTACCTTTATTCCCGTCTCGAATATCTCTGTCGCCGGGTTCTGCTCCGCAAACTTAGGGGGCTGCCTGTGGATGGGAAGCCTTTTGTCCGTGACAATTTCTCCCTTGCCGTCTATCGGCTCCCCGATAACGTTTATTACCCTGCCCAGCATCTGCTGCCCGACGGGGATGTTTATCCTGTCTCCCGTATCCGTTACGGCAAGCCCGCAGAAAAGCCCTTCCGTCGCGTGAAGCGCGATGCAGCGCACGGTATCGTCGCCGATGTGCATAGCCGTCTCGAGCCACACCTCCCTGTCGGGAAGCTTTATTACAAGAGCGTTATATATCTTCGGTATACGGCCGCCGGGAAATTTGACATCCAGCACCGGCCCGGTTATCCGAACAAGCTCTCCTTTGTTTTCCGATCTTATATCCTGCATATGTTTCTCCAAGTCTATGATAAAGCTTCAAGAGCTCCCATTATCTCCGAGATCTCTTTCGTAATCTCCTGCTGGCGCGCCCTGTTGTAATCCTTCGTAAGCTTCTCTATCATCTCATCCGCGTTTTTCGTAGCGCTTTCCATCGCTGTCATCCTCGCGCACTGCTCGCTCGCGTACGACTGCACGAGACAACCGTAGACAAGACCTATAATATACTGCGGCACGAGCACGTCGAATACCTCTTTGACGGATGGATGATATTCGAGCTCCGCCGTATACTGCGTTTCCGTCTCTACTTCGATAAGGCTCGACATCGAGAGCGGGAGCAGCTTTAAGACTCTCGGCTCCTGTTTAAGCACGGAATGAAAGTGAGTATATACTATAAAAACCTCATCCATCAGTCCGCTTTCGTAAAGCTCGAAAATATCGTTCGTTATATTGCGTGCGTTATAAAGCGACGGGTTTTGCGATACGTGCAGAAACTCGACGTCGACCATGTATTTTCTGCGGTCGAAAAACGCTCTCGCTTCCTGCCCCACCGTCAGTATATATCTCTCCTCGCTCTTCTGCATGAACTCATAAGCGAGGTTCAATACGTTGTGGTTGTACCCTCCGCAAAGGCCCTTGTCCGCCGCTATAACGATATACGCCGCGCGGCTGCCGCTGCTCTCGCCTATATACGGATGGCTGAGGTCCCTCGAGTGCGTAAGTATGTCCTTGATGCACGACTGCACTCTCTCAAAGTGTATATGGTTCGATTCAAACTTGGCAATCGCCTTTCGCATCTTGGACGTTGATATGAGGTGCATGGCGCGCGTTATCTGCTCGGTCTCGGATATAGAGCGTATGCTGTGCTTGATGTCGCCCATGCTGGCCATTACTCATCATCCTCTTTCTTGAGCTCTATGCCGTTCTGGGCACAGTAAACCTCCAGAAATTCCTCGGCCGCTTTTTTGAGTTTCATGGCCGATTCATCGGACAGGTCTTCAGTCTTGTCTATGCTTATCCTTACATCGGGATAGTTGTTATCTATATATTTCAAGTATTGTTCGTTGAATGACTTTACATGCGCCAAAGGCAGCTTTACAAGAAACTTATTGACAGCGGCGTACAGCAGAATTACCTGACTAGCCATAGGCAGAGGAGAATACTGCGCCTGCTTCAGCGTTTCCGTAAGCCTCGCGCCCTGTTCGAGCGTTTCTCTCGTCGCCCTGTCGAGGTCGGAAGCGAATCTTGCGAACACGGCGAGCTCTCTGTACTGCGCGAGATCAAGCCTCAGCCGCCCCGCGACCTTCCTCATAGCCTTAACCTGCGCGCTGCCGCCAACGCGTGACACGGAAAGCCCTACGTTGACCGCAGGCCGAATACCGGCGTTGAAAAGCTCAGACTCGAGATATATCTGTCCGTCCGTTATAGAAATGACGTTAGTCGGTATGTATGCCGATATGTCGCCCGACATCGTTTCTATTATTGGAAGCGCCGTAACGGAGCCGCCTCCGTGGGCGTCGCTCATCTTTGCCGCCCGTTCCAATAGCCTTGAGTGCAGATAGAACACGTCCCCCGGATATGCCTCCCTGCCCGGCGGACGCCTGAGCAGCAGCGACATCGTGCGGTACGCGACGGCATGCTTTGAAAGGTCGTCGTAGACTATGAGCGCGTCTTTTCCGGAATACATGAACTCCTCTGCAATAGCGCAGCCCGCGTAGGGAGCGATATACTGCATCGAAGGAGTGTCGCTGCCCGTTGACGCCACCACGACGGTGTATTCCAGCGCGCCCTCTTCTCCCAGAGTTTTCAGTATCGTAGAGATAGTAGAAGCCTTCTGCCCTATCGCCACATAGACGCAAAAAACGTTCTTGCCCTTCTGGTTGAGTATGGTATCGATGGCTATGGCAGTCTTACCCGTCTGCCGGTCGCCTATTATAAGCTCTCGCTGCCCTTTTCCTATGGGTATCATGCTGTCTATGAACATGATGCCAGTCTCAAGCGGCTGTTTTACGCCCTGCCTGTCGTTTATGCTAGGCGCTTGCGCTTCTATCATTCTGTGCTTGGATGAAGGTATCTTTCCTTTTCCGTCGAGCGGTACCCCCAGCGGGTTTATTACGCGGCCCAAAAGCTGTTCCCCCACCGGCACCTGCACGACTGTACCCGTATTCCTCGCCGTAGAGCCCTCCGAGACTTCTATGGCGTCGTTTAAAAGCACCGCGCCCACCTTTTCTTTCGAAAGGTTCATAACGATGCCGAACGCGCCGCTTTCAAACTGGAGCAGCTCGCCGTACCTGCAGCCCTCTATGCCTTCCACATAGACCACGCCGTCGCCCGAATATGTGACGGTGCCTATCTCGGCGGAATCGAGATTCCCGCTGTATTCTTTTATACGGTCTGTTGTTATCTGTTTGAATTCATCCGCGTTAAAATCAAGGTCAAAGTCTATTACATCAGCGGCGTAGTCGCGGTATATTTCCGTCTCTGAGTCGATGATATAGTCCTTTAATCTTCCGAGGTTCGAGCGCACGCTTTTATCGTAAACCTTGTTGCCAAGCATGACTACAAAGCCGCCGAGAAGCTCGGGGTCGACCTCTACCTCAAAGTTAACAGGTTCGCCCGTTATTGTCTCAAACCGTTTCTTTATCGACTGTATCGTCAGTTCGTCGAGCTGGACGGCGGATCTTAATTTTCCATCAATAGCCAATTATCCCACCCTCTCAAAAAACTCGTCTATGATCCTGCGGTTATCATCTACCGAGACTTCCCTCTCGAGCACCTTTTCGGCGATACTGACGGCCATGTCCGTTATCTCTGTTTTAAGCTCGGCGCGCGTCTGCACCTTTTCGGCCTCTATTTCTCTCTTGGCTTTCAACACGAGGTCGCGCGAATACTTCTTGGCGTCGTCCATTATTTCTTTGGCGTGGTCTCTCGCCATCTCGTTGCTCTTTGTTATTATAGCCGCCGCTTTGCCGTCAGCCTCGGCCATCATATCGTCATACTGCTGCTTCTGCCTTATAAGCTGTTTTTCGCGATCGTCAAGCTCGTCCACCTTGTCGGCAAACATGTTTTCGCGCTTTTTCATGAACTTAAGCACAGGCTTGTATAGCAGCAGCCTCAAAGCCACATACAATATTATGACATTTAAAACATAAACGCCAATAGTCCAGTTTATTTCCATACCATCACCCCGCTAACGTTTGTAACCGCCCTCCAGTTACTAAGCAATCCTGCCTACCAGCAGTATGGCGATAACAAATCCGTAGATAGCCGTCGTCTCGGCAAAAGCGAGCCCGATAAGCAGCATCTGGTTTATCTTTCCGCTCGCTTCCGGCTGCCTTGCCACCGCTTCTGTTGCGCGGCTCGTGGCGAGTCCCATTCCGATACCCGCGCCAACGCCCGTGAAGACCGCGATAGCGGCACCTATAGCTATAAGAGCTGTCATGTTTTTATACCTCCGTATTATATAAATTAATAATTACCTTTTTGTACCGAAAACAACCGTCTCCTCCATGAACGAGAGCGTAAGTACCAGGAAAATATACGTCTGTATGCCCACATGGAACAGATTGAAATATATCGACAGTGCGGCGGGAATGACAAAGCTGAGGTAAGTAACGCTGTAGATGAGATGCATGACGACCATGCCCGCGAACATGTTCCCGAAAAGACGGAACGCCAGAGACACCGGTATGATGGCGTGCGTCGCAAGGTTAATGGGAAACATAAACGCCTTGGGTTTGAAAAACCACTTTATCCTTCCCAAAAAGCCCGTGTAATAAAACCCGAACGCGTTTATGATAACAAACGACATCAGCGCAAGCGCTACCGTAAAGTTGATATCCGAGCCCGGAGGCCTGAACCCGAACAGCTCGACAAAGCTTGTTCCCACAATCATTATCGCTACCGCAAACACATACGGAGCGAAGGCGTGCCCTCGCTTGCCGAGGTTGGAAACCGTGAACTTCTCGGAAAACTCGACGAACATCTCGAGCACGTTCTGTATGCCTTTAGGCACGATTTTAAATCTTCTCAGTACGGTAATTCGAATTATTGCTGCGGCGAGTATGATTATCAGCATCACTGCCCATGTGTAGACCAGCGTTTCGCTGATCTCAAGGCCGAATATGTTAATCTTGTTTGGAGTCACGTTGTACGCCGCTTCCTGAAAGCGGACTGCAGACCTAGTCATGATATTGTTCATTTGGTGCCATCATCTCCATTGTCACTCCGAAACGCCTCCCGGCTTTTTGAAGGACTGTCATCGCTCTTTCTGCGGCGCTTTAGCACATAAAACGACGCCGCAACGAGCCCTATAAGCATACCGCCCGCCGTCCAGATAAGATGCTCGAGCGAAACGGTGGATATTAAATATAGAATAACTGTTATAGCCGCCATTTTTGCGATAAACAGCAGCACTCCGGCCAGTTTGGCCGAAGGAGCACCCCCGATTATCATACGTCCCAGCTTATATACCGCAAACAGCTGCAAACCGCCCACGGCTACACCAACAAGTATTCCCCACATAACAATCCATTGTAATCAGTACTGTTCAAAAATGCAAGTACTTCTGAATAAAAATACTTTCTTAATTATACTGTAACAAACGCTCGCCATACGCCTTTGCGCATCGTCCAAAAGCCCCTTATGCGCAATTACGGCAAGTTGCTCTATCGTTATTTCCTCGCCTTCGCCGATATTGTTCCAGGCCGCGAAGCTGTCACTTACCCGTATACATTTAAGAGCGTCCTGCGCCCCAAACAATCTGAGAAATGCCTCAGCATCGACTATTCTCGCCATGCCGTAAGCGTCGCCCGCGTGAGCAGCAGTGAAGTATTCCACGCGCTTATTGCGCTCGAGTATGTGCGAAAGCAGCGGCTGTATATCCTCTTTATTTGAATATACCGTTTCTATGGCTTCGGCTTTTTCCTCGCCGTTGTAATAGAGCATATACGCCGCAGGCGCTCCGCTTTTTAAAAGCAGCGCGGCTTTTCCTTTGTCCGCCCAAAGCTCTTCGAGCCTCCAGCGCCATTCACGCTCGCCTCTTACAACATAGCCGTCATATGCACTCATCATGCTTTCATAAAGCGGGGTGAGCAGCTCCCAGTTCTTAGTTTCGATAACCTCGACATCCGTCCGGTCGGTCGGCCTGGCGGCCGTTCTGTTCTGCACGTACGAATATGTCGCCCATCCGAAGTTTTCGTAAAAGCTGTGCTTGAAAGGATAAAGATGCGTTATGACAATGCCGCGCTCTTTCATGAGCCTGAGCGATTCGAGCAGAAGAGTGCGCATGAGCCCTTCTCCCTGCCTGCGCTTTGAGGTGGCCGCCCCCGCGATGAATGCAGATTCGAGATTCTTTCCCTGAATGCTTATACTGTATGGTATCATGTGGACTACGGAAATAAGATCGCCGTCGAATAGGCCGAGCGAGTTGCCGGGCAGTATTTTGTTCGTGAAGTACCAGTCTATATAAGCGTCCGAATCGCCAAACGCCTCTTTCCAGAGCGACTTTGCCTGTACAATATCGTTTTTTTCAAGCAGACGGACTCGCATCAGCGCTTCCTCACGCAGTCGAATTTTTCGAGCAGGAACACGGGATTATATGAGAGCTTTGCCTTGCGCAGCCCCTCTATACCCATATCTTCCTCCCTGTTTATGTACTTAACGTCAGCAAACTCGTGCTGAACGAATTCCCTGTTGATAAGCGCATACGCCCCCTGAATATCGGGGTTAGCCTTTTCGAGGTGAATTATCGCCATGTCGCATCCTGCCTTTTCTCCCACCGAAAACGCTTCAAGCCGCCCGTCTATGAACAGCACTCCGCAAATGAGTTCAAGCACTTCAAGGTTTTGAAGCGCCCGCTCTACAACTATGAGCTCCTCGTCGCTCTCAGAACACCCGCCTTTTTGCTCCGTCCACCTGCGGTGCAGCGCTATGCAGGCGTCATAATCCCCGTCGCTGTATGCCCTGTACTCATACGTGTGGTCTTTGAGCAGCTTATTTATATGGTTGCGCTTGGCGTGAAATTTCTTGCCCTGAAGCGTCGCGAGGTCTTCTGAAAGATACATATAATCGAAGTTGTCGCGGTCGGGTGTAAACTCGTAGATTCCGGGGCAGTCGTTCTCTATCTTGGCAAGTATATCCGCGGTCACGCCCTTTATCATAAAAGCCCCGCATTCCTTCTCCATATACTGCTCGCACTTTTCCATCATCGGGCGGATGCTTGCGTGGCAGTCGAGCATGAACGGAGGCAGCATGAAATGTCTTTTCTCATCGCAAAGCAGCTGATACATTGCCCCGTCGTCCACGGCCATCCTCGTTTTATAAGTCTCAAGCCATATATACTTGTTCGCGAACGACGCCTCGATGTTGTGATGACCCTGACATTTCGAGTATTTTTGGTACATCAGTTTATCGCCAAGTTCAATTAGTTTAAATTGCAGCATATATCTCCTCATAACGCATTAGAAAATATTATATACCAAACTTACGCAAATTCAAATGCGCGAAACGCCCGTTACAGTAAAAAAGCCTGTGGCAGCCGCCAAAGGCTCTTAAATTTAACGCTTTTCTTCGTCCTTATTCCAATATCTCTCCGTTTGTCGAAATTACCGTCACGCCCCACGGTATCATCTTGCCGCTTGCAACAAGCGCCTGCCTGACCGCGTGCTCTATGCCCCCGCAGCAAGGCACGCTCATACGCAGCACCTCGACGCTCTTTATATCGTTGTTTGCGATGATCTCCGTCAATTTTTCCGTATAGTCACCCGTGTCGAGCTTGGGGCAGCCAATCAGCGTTATCTTTCCTTTCATAAACCTGCTGTGCACGCCGGCGTACGCGTACGCAGTGCAGTCCGCGGCTATCAAAAGCTTCGCTCCGTCAAAGTACGGCGCGTTTACCGGCACGAGCTTTATCTGGCACGGCCACTGGCGAAGCTCTGATATGTTCTCTGTCTCAGGCACAGCCGTTACTTGCTTTTCTGCTCTGTCAAAAGCCTGCGCGTGGGATGACGGACATCCGCACGCCAGCGTGTTTGTTTTCTTCTCCTCACCTTTTTCAGCCGTTCTGTCAAACGTCTGAGCGCGCGACGACGGGCAGCCTTCTGTGTGTTCTCTCATTTTAATCGCTTTTAATACAGCTTCTTCGTCAAATGGCGCCGCTTCGCGCTCTTCTATCGTTATCGCGCCCGTCGGGCATTCGGGCAGACAGTTTCCCAGCCCGTCGCAGTACGATTCCGAAACGAGCTTCGCCTTTCCGTCGATGATTTTGAGCGCTCCTTCATGGCAGGCCGTGACGCACAGCCCGCAGCCGTTGCATTTATCCTCATCGATGCTTATTATATTTCTTTTCATATAAAATTCCTCCTTGTTTTTCTGAGCTTATTGTATTATAATGCCCGCAGTAAGTATGTTGCATTTGCAACGCACAGGAAGTGTTATGGATCATTCTTATTTATTGAAAGATTCTCCTTTGTTTTCGGGTATAGAAAGATCCGAAATCAAACCGATGCTCAACTGCCTTAAAGCCCGTATAGCGCGCTTTAAAAAGGGAGGCTATATACTGACCGCGGGCGAGGAAACGCGCAGCATAGGCATAATGCTCACCGGCCAGGCTGCGGTGTATAAAGACGATATACTCGGAAACCGCTCCGTTCTTACGGTTCTTCATCCCGCGGACATGTTCGCCGAGTCGTTTTTATGCGCGGGCATAACGACAAGCCCCGTAACTGTTGAGGCAGGCGCCGATTCGGACGTGCTGCTTATACCGTTCGAAAAGATATTAAGGACGTGCCCGTCAAGCTGCGGATATCACAATTCTCTTATCGAAAACATGCTGGGCATAATAGCCCGCAAAAACCTAGCGCTGAGCGACAAGATAGACCACGTCTCGAAAAGGACGACGAAGCAGAAGCTCGCGTCTTACATTTTGGCGCAGGCCGAAAAAAGCGGAGAAGAATTTTCTATAGCGCTAGACAGGCAGGGGCTCGCCGATTACCTTTGCGTAAACAGGAGCGCGCTCTCGAGAGAGCTCTCCAAAATAGCTGAGGAAGGCATCTTGAGTTTCCGCAAGGAAAAATTCAAGATAATCGATTTTGAAGGCCTTGAGGCCATACTTAATAATGAATAGCGGCCTCATTTGGCCTTATGTATCTTTTTGAAAGGCGTATATCATGAAGGATTTCGGCGGAATCACATATCCAAAAGGATTCACCGCAGCGGGAGTCGCGTGCGGCATCAAGAAAAACGCAGATAAAGACCTTGCGGTAATAAAATGCGAAGCGCAGGCAAACGCAGCCGGTATATTCACGCGCAATGTCGTTAAAGGCCATTCGCTTCAGCTGGCGCAAAAAAACCTCGAAGACGGCAAAGCGCAGCTTGTTATCATCAACGCCGGAAACGCTAACGCCTGCCTCGCCGGGCGGGGCGAGCGCGACGCTTTGCTTATGGCGTCTCTGGCGGCAAACAGATTCGGCTGCCTGCCCGGGGACGTGCTTACCGCCTCCACAGGCGTTATAGGAATGCCTATGCCTATGGATAAGATAGAGTCTGGCATAAACGCGGCGCAGCTTTCCCGGGAGGGCGGGCATGATGCCGCTCTGGCTATAATGACCACCGACACTGCGGTAAAGGAAGTACAAGAGAGCGTTATCATCGACGGCACCGAGGTGCGTATAGGCGGTATGGCGAAGGGCTCTGGCATGATACACCCCGATATGGCTACGATGATAGCCGTTATTACCACCGACGCTAATATATCGCACTCAGCACTCAAAGCAGCTTTGAAAACGGCAGCCGATAAGTCTTTCAACAGAATTTCAGTTGACGGGGACACGAGCGTGTGCGACAAAACGCTTATCATGGCTTCGGGCCTCGCGGGAAACGAGGTAATAACCGAAGGAACCAAGGAGTACGCTTTGTTCCTCGGTGTGCTCGAAACGCTGTGCGTGAGGCTTTCCAAAATGCTTGCGGCGGACGGCGAAGGCGCTACAAAACTTTTGACCGTATGCGTCAGAGGCGCGAAGAGCGGCAAAGACGCTCATCTTATAGCCTCAGCTATAGCGAGATCGCCTCTATGCAAAACGGCGGCGTTCGGCAACGACGCTAACTGGGGCAGGCTGCTTACAGCTGCCGGTTATTCAGGAGCGGATTTCGATCCTGAAAAGGTCAATATCTATATAGGTGACGTTCAGGTGTGCAGGGACGGCGGAGGGCTCGCGTTCGACGAGAAGCAGGCTCTCGAGGCGCTCAAACGCGAAGAAGTCACATATACGCTTGAGTTTGGCGACGGGGACGCCTGCGATACTATTTGGACATGCGATCTTTCTTTCGACTACGTGAAGATAAACGCCAGCTACCGCACATGAATGCTATCATAACATAAGCTGAACCATATAAAAAAGAGCATAAAGCTCTTTTTTTGTTGTTTTATAACTGCGCTTATCAATAGCCGCTGTCGGCCATAGTGTCGTCGTCGGAAAACAAATCGTCCTCGGCTTTCTTAATTACAGGCTTTTTCTTAAACCTGAAGCCTGCGTCATCGCCCGGCTTGCCGGGGAGCACGCACGACGAAGACGTCGCCGCGAACTGTACGAGTATACCAGAAAGCGCAAAGCCAGCCGATATGCCCGCTATGAAGACGGCATTTGCGGACAGGAAATTTGAAAGAGCCGCTAATACGCCGCCCGCAAGATAGATTGCGTCCACCCCCTGAATATAGGTATAAAGCCCGGCAAACGCGGCTACGCACGCCCCGAACAGAGACGTAAACACAACAACCGCCGCCTTCTGATAAGATACCGTCAATATTCCGCTTACAACGCATACAGTCATGCACGCCGGATAAATATACGGTATGCCCTGCAGCCCGAGTGCGCTTACGACGTACAGCAGGAACAGCGCGCTTCCGAGTATACCGGTAAAGAACCCCGCCGCGCGTTTGAAAAAGAACAGAAGCACATAGACGGCAACGCCGCTCCCCGCGAAAAACAGCCATGTCTCAAACGTGTCGAGCCTCAGCATATCGTAGACGTAGATATACAGCAATCCCTCGACCACTATAAGGCCGCACAGCGGAAAAAGCAGCCTCGCGAGCTTGTACCCGAAAAAGCAGAACACAAGCCCCAACAATACAGCTGCGCTACCGCATATCAGCAAAACAACAGACATATCCATTTATTCTCACCTCATTTAATACGAAGGTCCTTCTTACTCGTTATATTCAGCTGCACCACGACGCCTATGAAAAACAGCGCGGCGAGTGACGCCAGATAGATGGTGGATGTATATACTCCGTGCAGCGCCGCACGGTCTTTAAAGAACTCAAGCAGATTAAGCGTGTCCCAGTTTGCGACTTTATAGATAGAGGCCCCAAGCAGCGAGGCTCCCATAAACGACGTAAATATCGAAATGAATATGCGCCGCAGGTTGAGCGTAAGCGCGCCGAGGACAGCGCCGAGTACCAGCACCGAAATATAGACGACCCAATCAAACAGGTCAAGGTTAAAGACATCTATTATAAGCAGGCCGAGCAGCACGCCGCCGCCAAACCCAATAAGGAAAATACCAAGATACAAAAGCAGTACAAACAGCAGCGCGACGAGCGCGCCCGCGCCGAGGCTGCACAGCAAAAGCTCTACGCCTCCGAGAGATGAGAAAACCGATAACAGAGCGTATGAGGATAGAAAACCGGTGATAAATCCGTATATCGCGAGTATCGCCTTGAGCCATCTGTTCCCAAAAAAGCAAAATACGGTGCCTGCGGCAATAAAAACGCAAAGCGCAAGTATCTCAAGAATCTTATCGTCCATAACCAATCCTCCTTTTAGCATTGTATCACAGAGCATAAAAAAAAGCAGTATTATAATATTGATTAGCTATATCAAAATAGAGCTTTGATCAGACGAGCAGATGCATGCCTGCGAATACTGCGTCGTTGTGGCCAAGATAGTTTTTTTCTCTTACGCTTCTCTCAGATGAGCCGAGCCTCTTTGCTATATCCGCCACGGTATCTCCCGGGCGGACGCAGTACAACACTCCCGACAGCAGCGGGATATTCAGTCTGTCGCCCGGACGTATGGCGGCGGGGTCGCTTATGCCGTTCGCCCTGAGTATTATATGCATAGTAAGTCCATACGTCTTCGCTATGCCGTACAGCGTGTCGGAAGGCTTGATGGTATACGCTTCGTAATGCACGGACTGTCGTTGCTCATGGCCGCACCTGTTGCAGTAGCATTTCTTGGGTATTTTGACCTCACGGCACAGGAATAAGTCTTGCGGGCAGGCAAACGAATTCGCCCGCATTATCATGCAGACGGGAATATGATAGATAGCGCTCAGCGTTTCGAGCCTGTCGGTCCGCCTCATTCTGTGTACCGTCTGCAACTCCATGAATTATGCTCCCGCAAAAAGCTTCAGTAAAGCATATGCGCCGATACGGCGGTTATATGAGCGACAGTATGAAATCCCTGCAATCATTGAGCGGTATATCGACCGGGTTTTTGCTCATTGACGAGCCCATTGAGGCTTCGGCAAGCTTGTCCGCCATATCGGTTGTAACGCCCAGCTCACTCAGCTTTGACGGCAGCCCGAGATATCCGCAAAGCTCGCCTACCGCGTCCGCGAGAGCGAGAGACGCGTGTTTGCCGTCCGCGAACCGTTTGCCAAAAAAAGCCTCGGATATATCGGCATATTTCGTAACGCCGTGCTCTGTGTTGTATCTCATGACGTGAGGCAGCAGCATGCCGCAGGCGATGCCGTGAGGCGTCCCCAAAAGCGCTCCTAGCCCCGCGCCTATGCCGTGCGCAGCGCCAAGCCCGGCGTTAGCGAGGCACATCCCGCTCACGAGCGACGCGAGCGCCATAGTCTCCCTGGCGTCCATATCGCCGCCGTCGTTATACGCCCTCTTTATTGCCCTCATCGCAAGAGGAGTATGATAGAGCGACATCGCTCCGCAAAAATCGTTCGCCTGCTTTGCCGTATGGCTCTCTATGAGCTGGCATATGGCGTCCATGCCCGATGCTGCCGTAACGCTCTTCGGGGCCGACGCTGTAAGCTCGGGATCGAGCAGCGCGAGCCTGGGCAGCAGCCTGTCGTCGCGTATGCTCTTTTTAAAGCCCTCTTCGCGCGACATTATAACGGCATTCTTCGTGGCTTCCGTACCCGTGCCCGACGTCGTGGGCAGTGCGACAAGCGGCAGAGGGTCGTTTATTATCTTTGCCGTACCCACGCCCTCGAGATAGTCGCGTATGCTTCCTCCGTTCGTTATGACCGCCGAAGCTGCTTTGGCTGTGTCCACAGCGCTGCCGCCGCCAATGCCTATAACAGCGTCCGCACCGGCGTCTTTTCCTGCCTTGACTGCGGCGTCCACGGCCCCGACTGTGGGCTCTCCCGCCGCTCTGTCAAAAAAGGCGCAATCTATGCCCTGTTGCTTTAATCCTTCAGCAAGTTCGTCCAATACGCCCGACGCTTTTACGCTTCCGCCAGCTACGATAAGAAACCGCCGCCCAATCCCGGCGCACAGCTCGGGCAGCTTTTTTGCCGCTCTCCTGCCGAACACTATCCTTCCCGCACAAGAAAACTCGAATCCCATATCAACCCCCGTTTTGCAGGGCCACAAGCTCTTTGGCGGTCACACTCAGCCCCGTATTGCTACAATGCTGCTCGGTGAACCTGCCAGCAATGCCATCCGAGCCATGCCCCAACAGCATGAACGGGGCGGGCTCTGCGCCGTGCCCTCCGCTGTCCGAGAACGTATAATGGTCTGACGCTATAAAAGCGCTGTAAGGCTCCTCCACTTCCTCAAAGAAAGGACGTATGAAGTGCTCTTCTATCTCGGATATTGCCTTTGTTTTTTCAATCGGATTAAGCTCGTGCGAAAGGTCGTCGAGCTTTTGTATGTGTATATAAGCGTAGTCATAGTCTCGGACGGCAGCGAGAGCGTTCTTAGTTTTGTCTTTAAGGAACTCTGTGAAGCCTTTGTCTTCACCGGTCGTTATGCACTGCGTTTTTGTCAGCGCCGCGATGCCCTGCATAAGCGACGTCTCCGCAAGCACGATTCTTTTCTCCCCAGTCTTCTCTTTGAATTCAGGCGCGTATGACGCCCCCCAGAACCAAACGGCGTTCGCTTTTGTGTCGTTGTCTTCTTTCAATGCTTTATATGCTTTTTTCATCAGCTCGAAATATTGCCCCATCACCGCGCCGCCTTTAGTGTAATCCGAAACTGTTCCGCCTATCATGTCGTGAGCGGGCATGAACTCAAGCTGCTCCGCTATCTGCGCCGCGCCTTCAACGATGAGTATATTGCGGAACGTGCCTATGTTGACGAGCCTGAACGGCGGCTCGAAGACTTCTTTATTGAGCATGTCGGTCAGCGGACCAGACTCGGCGCTCGTTACTCCGTGAGCGTCGTAGCTTTGCATTACGCTCGTCTCATATTCATCTCCACTCAGAGTAACGAAGTTGCACCTGATATACAGGTCGTCCTGCTTTATCGGTATACCGGCGCCGGCTGCCTCAATAACGGCGCGGCCTTTGTAAAGCGCGGGGTCGTATCCGAGAAGCCCGAGGTTCGCGACAGCGCTTCCCACCTCGAGCCCCGGTGGAATCGTCAGCACCGTTCCGGCCTTCGATGACCCGAACAGATTGTCTAGCCCCGGCGTCACCGCCGCTTCCATAGGCGTCCTGCCGCCCAAAGCGCTTTGCGGCCTGTCCGCTATCCCGTCCAATAATATCGTAAAGCGTTTCATGCATTTCTCCTTATCGCTGTTAGTTCTTGTTTTATATCCTGCGCGCTCGGCGGGCAACCCTTTATACAGCGGGCAAACCCAGCGGTGCAGTCCCCGCTGCCGATTTCGCCGCTCTTCCCTTTAAAGCCCTGCCCTACGCAGACTTTCGTGTCCCCAAGGTCGTGCTGCTCCCCAAGTTGCATAAGCGCGCTCAGCAGATTGGCGTAGCAAGCGCTGCACGCGTCGCGCTCTTCGATGTGAGCTTTTGCGGTCTCCATGTCGTCGGACTTGACACTCTGTATCTGCTGTCTATCGCCGCTTATATTTATGATCTCGGCTTTGTCAACGTCGGCGCTGCCGACACCCGCTTGCTCCGCGAGCGCTATATATTCTATATCATACGGACTATATCCTAAAAGCCCCGCGGCGTACGCGTCCACAAGCACGTTGTCTATCCCTGCTATCATAACGTCCATGCGCCTTGGGTTTCCGCCCTCCTCGAAGCCGGGGTCGGTGTATATACCGTCCGCTATGGTGAGCGCCGGGCGCAGCATCGCGCCGAGGCAGGCTATCGGCTTGTGCAGCCCCATGGAATGGAATCGCCTCTTTTCCCCGTCTGGTATTAGCCCTTTTAAGTTCTTCAGCGCGCACGTCACCTTCGTCTGGCAGTGCCCTTTTATAAGAGGCAGGTTTATAATACAATCCGCCTCGAGCGCGCGCTTTGATATCTCTGTCTTAAACCCGCCGAACTCGCGCGGCTCATACTTATCTTTTTTTACATCGACTAGCTCAACGCCGTACTTTTTTGACAGTTCCTCATAGCCGCATACGCGAAACGCTCGCGCTGTGTCGCACCCGAGCCACGAGCTCTCTACTATGCTTACGTTTTTGAACCCGCGCTCAAAAAAATATTCTATGCAGGCCTCGCACACCGCGGGGTTTGTAGTCGCTCCGCTCTTCCAGCCCTTTGCCACGACAAGGTTTGGCTTAAGAACAATCTTCGCTTCCTTACTGATTCCCGCCTCAGGCTGCGCCGACTCAAGAAGGAGCCTCGCCATCTCTTTGGCGTCGCTTCCGTTTGCTATGTACAATCTTCTCATGTCTTTCCCTTTCTCTGGCATTATAGCACGAAACGCACCGCTGAATGAATAAAAAATCCGTCCGAATGCAACAAAAAAGCGCCTGTACACATAAGCGCCTTTGCCTGCCCCAACTCTAATCTTTCTTCTTCCTCGGCCTTACCGTCATCTCGCGCAGAGTAACGCCGTTTACGTATACCTTCACTACATAGTTGTTATCCGAGTATAGCGGACCGAATATAAACTCCCCTCCTTCGTCGGTAAACGTGTGGGATACGGCAACGCTCTTTTTCTCATCGCTTAAAAACAGGCGAACGACTGCGTCCTTTACCTTTTTGCCGTCGCTATCGTAAACCGTTCCGTGCAGTATGCTCCTTTGTTCTTCAGGTATGGTAACGACGGCTTCTATCCTCTCGTTTTTACCGGGCGTGAACGCGAACCTCATGGGATACAGCGGCATAAAATTATCTCCCAAGCTATTATTATGTTAAAATATATTCTTTGCTTAACATGATAATGTATCAGGGCGCAAGTTATGCTATAATGTATAAATTATGAAAGAGCATAAGAATAGAATAAGAGCTGTATTAAAGACAGTAATAGTGTTGGGGGCGCTGGCCGCTGCCGCTGCCGCGGCGTTTTTCATCATCAACTGCGTTGTCATAGGCGCAGCGGAGCCTTATGTTTACGCCATAGATGAGACAGAAAGCCTTGAGAAGGCGGACTGCGTGCTCGTTTTGGGCGCGCTAGTCTACAGCGAAGACAGGCTGTCGCTCGTGCTTAAAGACAGGGTGGACTACGCCATAAAGATCTATGAAGCGGGCAAAGCGGACAAGCTGCTGTTTTCGGGAGACCACGGGCAGACGGATTACGACGAAGTAAACGCGATGATGGACTACGCCGTCTCAAAGGGCGTGCCCAAAGAGGACATATTCCTCGACCACGCGGGGTTCTCGACGTACGAGAGCATGTGCCGCGCGAGGGACGTGTTTTGCGTCGACAAGCTTATTATAGTGACGCAGAAGTTCCATGTGTCGCGGGCGGTATATATTGCGCGAGGGCTTGGTCTTGACGCGGTCGGGGTCAACTCAGACCCGAGGGTTTACACGAACGCGGCGCGTGACGCCGTAAGGGAAAGCCTCGCCCGTGTGAAGGATTTCTTTACTGTCAACGTATTTCAGCCCGAGCCGAAGTACCTTGGCGAAACGATACCCATATTCGGTGACAGCGCAGAAACTCACGATAAGAGTTAACATCCCAAAGCTTTAGGCTTTAACCCTTCATCAAAAAGCGGCGAATGTTGTTGAAATAGTAAGCGGTTACTTTTGTGAACGCGTAGTCGTATACCACGAACGCAATCTCGGCGAGAACTATCGCGATCCAGAACTCTTTTACTATCCTCAGCAGGTCCTGCTCTATAACCTGCTTTGCCAGAAGGTACATCAGCACGAGCGACGCGTTGAAATAAAGCAGCTTCAGAATATACCTCGCTATCTTATCCTTAACGCGTGTCTGTATGTAGTATTTGCCTATCCCGTAGTGCCCGAAAAACAGCACATACGGAACGACTCTTATTATATTGGGCATAAGAAGCAGAGACAGCGCGGAAACGACGGCGAACATCAGCCACGAGAGACCTATCTCCTCTTCGAGCACGAGCCCCATCACGAACACCGAGCTTAAAAAGTAGGCCGCCACCCTCCCGGCGGGCAATATCGACGCGAGGTATAAGAACACCAGCGACATCGATGCGAACATCGCGGTAAGGCTTATGCGGTGGGCTGTGCGTCTGAATCTGGGCATTTTCTAACCTCCAAAAGTAAACCTTTGCCGCCGTCAGCAGCAGTTGCCTCCCATGCACTCGCAGCAGCAGTCGGCGCACAAAAGGCCTCCGCATATGTTGCACATATTGACGCCTCCGCCCGTGTTCTGCGTTCCGTAATATGTCTGGCCGTAGCCCGAGGCGCTGCGGTTAAGCGTGCTGTAGGCGTTGGCGTATTCGGCGTTTGCTGGGTCCATGCTGTTAGCGGTCGCGAAATGCTGTCTCGCGCCGTCGTACCAGCCTTTGCGGAGCAGCACCATTCCCTTAAGATAGTGCCACTCGGCGTTGCGGTTACTCACCGCGTCGAGCATGGAATCCGCCCTTGTGAGGTCGCCCGTCTGTATGGCGCTTCTTATATCGGCGAACTGCGCCGAGCCCGAATAAGACGATCCTGAATATGAAGAGTTGAATCCGTCGCCCGCTCTCTGATAGCCTGACTGGCGGTCCTTCATTATTGTGTCGTACGCCTCGTTTATCTGCTTTATCTTCTCGCCCGCGAGGTCTTCAAGCTCGTGGCCTTTGTATCTGTCCGGGTGGTATTTCTTCGCAAGATTCCTGTACGCGGTCTTTACCTCCGCGTCGGTTGCGGAAGGGCTTACCCCCAACACTTTATACGGATCCATCAACTTCCCCTTTCAGAACATCCTCCGTCTTTTTCGCGAGCCCAAGGTACATTATGTTGTCGATAAGAGGCTTGTCTCTCTTGATACCGAGCAGCTCGTACGCCTTGCAGGCCTCCGCAAGCGAAAAATTGAGGTTGAACGCGGCCTCCTCACGCAGGCTTTCTTTAAGCTGTGCCGCGCTCTTATATTCGCGTTGTAAAAATACATTAAAGCTGTGTGCCCTATCATCCTTTATTATGTCATCAAACGCGTCGGCAATGTATATCCAGCGCCCGAGATTATATCCTAAGTGCCTCATCGTTTTCCTCGCGGCCTCGTCCATAAACTCATACGGAGCATGTGAGAACACCGCGCCCAGCAAATGGCCGAACTCTCCCGACACCGCGTCGACATCGGCGCTTTTGCTGTTCTCAAGGCCGTGAAGATTTTTCATCCTCAGGGAGAACTCGCCCGCGAGCTCCGGGCAGTCCCGAGCGGCACGCCTATATACGCGCTTATAAAACACCGACAGTGCTCCCGCCGATATCTTCCTGTCGTCCTTGGCAGCATCTCTTATCTTTCCGTATCCGAGCAGTATGTTTACCGCCGCGGCGTATTCGGATTCGCGCGAGCGTATCACTGTCTTTTTTCTGACGGGGCTAGCGATGCAGACTTCCCTCACGGCGCTTGGCATCTCGTCGCTCATCGACGAAAGCAGCACAGACAAAACGGCGCAATCGTAGTTTAGCATAAACCGCGCGGTGTTTGTATATTTTTGTTTTATGGCCTTGCACAGGCCGCAGTAATAACCTTTGAACGCCTCGAGCTCCTTTACCTTGAGCTCCGGTTTCAAGGGCTGCACATATCCGAACATTCGCTTCTCCTAGCCTCACGAAGCCATATCCATAATATTACCATGCGCCGCCTGCGTTAACAACGAGTTAGTCATATATTTATCGTTTGTTCATATAAAACAGCTTCTAATTTTACATGCAAGTCATTTCATTACTTCTTTGCACTCTTTATCATAAAGTCTTTACCGTTACAAACTATTTGTGCATAGTAATCTTGCTCTTATCACAGCACCGCGCGACAGGCTACACTTTTTTCTTAACCTCTTAAAACAATGCACTTACTCTTGATGATTCTGGCTTTTTTGAACATAGCTGGGGCTCTTCTTCAAATAACCAAGATGTGTTTTCGCCCTGATACAAAAAAGAAAGAGGCTTTCCTCTTTCTTTTTTTATTGTATATATTAAGCTGTTTCTATCATGTGAGGCCTTGTTTTATCAAGCGGGGCTGTATCTTTTGCGGTGTAAAGATCCTTCCTCCTGTACAGCCCGGCTATCAGCCCCAGAAATACGCTGAAAAGTACAAACTCCGGGCCGGATCCCAGAAAAGGCATATAACTGCCTGATGATCGGATCAAAAGCGGGGTTAACAGCAAACTTGCTGTTACCGAGATGGTAATAAACGCAGCCAGCCCTGTGGCAAGCACCCTGCCCTGCGTATCACGGATACGGATACATACTCTTATCAGCCTCCAAACAAGCACTGCGAGAGACGTTATCAGTAATGCTAAGGGCAATATGCCGAAATTCAAGAGAATAAAAACAACATGATTAGCAAAAAATATTTCTGCTGCGCCCGGAACCGCACCGATGATCTGGATATTAGCAAGGCCCTCGTTCAGCAAGGCGGTTAGTTCTTCATCATATTTATCGAAGCCTCCAAGATATGCCAAAACGTTCTTATACTCGGAATTTTTTATCGAATAGTTAACCATAAATGCAACTATCGCTACGGATATGATTATCTTCCACGGCAATTTAATATTTGTGAACCAGAACATAACAGCAAAAGAGGCAAGCATGCACATAGCGAGTATTCTTTGCCCGTTCTCCCTGAAAAGCATTATACACGCGGCGGAGAGCGCGATTCCCGCCGCGGCTATCACAGTGAACCAGCTTTTTTTCCTGAAGCGCGATAACAAACCCGCGAATGATATAACAAATAAGCAAATACAGATATAGCTTATAAAGGAAATCCATTCGTTTGGCATTTCCCAGAACCTGTGCTGCTTGCTGGTCAGGTTAATAAAAAGCAGACCCGCTATGCCGATCAAGCCCGCGATAATAATGAATATATTCTTTTTAAGCAGAGATCTGAGATCTACAAAAAGGCATAATATAAAAGCAGCTATGCCGATCACCCTGAACAGCATGATGGTCGGTCTACCTGAAATCATTTCAAGAACACCCTTGATACCTATGTAAGAAGTATGCCTTACTGTAAAAACGGCCAGCCCGAAAAATAACAACACCGATATCGATATTAACATCAGAATATCGGTCTTTGGCCTGTGGAGTTTATCCATCATCCTTCCCACCTCTTCGGGATCTCCCATGGCCTGCGCCGCCTTTTTTTCGGCTTCAATTCTATCCATGCCTCTTGACTCTCCTTCCTTTTTGTTATCTTCAATATGTATCTTTATTTCTTCCCTCACGAGACGCCTGGCGTATTTGCATCTTATCTCGCCGCACAGTGTATCCAGATATGATTCGATTTCAGACTGCATACTGCGCGCCCTCCATTATCCTGTCTACGGCTACCTTAACCGTATTCCATTCCTCATGCTTTTCCTTCAGCCTCTTTACGCCCTTCGCCGTAATACTGTAAACTTTGCGCTTCCTGCCTGTATCACCCTCCCACTGCGCGCTGGTAAGCCCTTCAGCCTCGAGAGCATGCAGTATTGGGTAAAGCGTGCCTTCCTTAAGCGAAAAAACACCGAGGCTTCTCTTCTCCATCTTTTTTATTATTTCATACCCGTGCATAGGGGCCTGCGCAAGCAATTTTAATACAAGCATGCCCGCAGAACCTTTAACAAGCTCTCCTGTTTTCACTTCATAAACCTCCTTATACATATTTATCTTATGCATAGACTTCCTATGTATTATAATCCCGTATTGATATATTGTCAATATGCGTTAATAAATAGTAACATAATGCTTATCGCTATTTTTTAACAGCGGTTGTTTGAGCCGGATTTAAACAGGCAATAATATCATTGATAGGCGCTTAAAATGATTTGACAACGGCATTGCGTTGTGATAGATTACTAATGTTGATTTAAAATACGGCTGAAAGGCCTTTTTTAGATTGTGCTTAATTGACCCCGGGCCATGCGTTCGGGCACCATACAGGAAGGTTGGAGTTAAAGCGATGCGCGTAAAGATCACTTTGGCATGCACCGAGTGCAAGCAGAGAAACTATGACACGATGAAGAACAAGAAGAACGATCCTGACAGGCTTGAAATGAATAAATATTGTCGTTTCTGCAAAAAACATACCCTGCACAATGAAACGAAATAAAGCGTTAAGTCTGGGTAATCAATCTGCGATTAGGATGTGAGGGTTATGGCAAAAACAAAGTTACTCGGCAGCGACCGTAAAGAAAAGCTTGAGCAGCAAAGAAAAATTGCGAAAAAAGCTAACAAGAAAAAGAGAAAAAGCCCGGCAAGGTTTTTTAAGGATATCGTCTCCGAGCTGAAAAAGGTAACATGGCCTACAGCCAAAGACCTTGTCAAGTACAGCGGCGCGGTTATCGCATTTATTCTGGTCACTGCAGCGATCGTATTTCTTATGGATACGGGACTCTCCGCGCTGTTCAGGCTTGTGCTAAAAACACCGTAAGGAGGCGTACCGCCCATATATGAGCGGTGCACATTATATGTCAGACGAAGTGGATATCGGCGGAGTAACCGAGACGCCGGAAATAACAACCGAAGAAGCGAGAAAACCCGAGCCTCAGGGCGTGTTTATCAAGCAGGAAAAGACGGATAAACCGTATTGGTATGTCGTACATACCTATTCCGGCTATGAAAACAAGGTTAAAGCCAACCTTGAGAAGGCTATACACAACCGCGGGTTTGAGGATATCATACTCGAAGTAAAAGTGCCTATGGAAGAGACCATAGAGGTCAAGAACGGCAAGAAAAAGCACGTGATGAAGAAGATGTACCCCGGATACGTCATGGTCAAGATGATACTTGACGACGAGACGTGGTACGTAGTTCGCAACACGAGGGGCGTTACCGGATTCGTGGGCCCCGGCTCAAAGCCTATCCCTCTTACCGACAAGGAAGTAAGGGCTATGGGCGTCGAGAACATACCTATAAAGCTCAGCGTGGAGGTCGGCGAAAACGTAATGGTAACGTCGGGCCCTCTCGAAAGCTTCGTGGGTGTTATCAAAGAGGTCAATCCGGAGAAGCAGAAGGTCAAGGTCGTGGTGTCGATGTTCGGAAGAGACACGCTTGTAGATCTTGACTTCGTACAGATCAAACGTATATAAAGAGGTTCTACTTCTTTTAACAAGTGGGAGGAAGACAGCCAGAAGCTATGCTTTTGAAGCGCTAGAATTCCGCTTGTACCACATTAAAAGTATTAAGGAGGCGTAACCATGGCAAAGAAGGTTACCGGCTACATCAAACTGCAGATACCTGCAGGCAAAGCGACTCCTGCCCCGCCTGTCGGCCCGGCTCTCGGACAGCACGGCGTCAACATCATGGGGTTTTGCAAGGAGTTCAACGAAAAAACGGCTAAGCAGGCAGGCTATATCATACCTGTCGTCATCACAGTGTACGCGGACAGGACGTTCTCGTTCATAATGAAGACTCCCCCCGCCCCCGTGCTTATCAAAAAAGCGATAGGTATAGAAAAGGGCAGCGGAGAGCCTAACCGCAAGAAAGTCGCGAAGATTACGCGCGCGCAGCTTAAAGAGATAGCGCAGACAAAGCAGCCCGATCTCAACGCGGCGGATCTTGATGCCGCTGCAAGCATGATCGCAGGCACCGCCCGCAGCATGGGCGTGGAAGTTGTCGATTAAGGAACATGTGGGAGGCATTCCCGTCAAGCTTTTGACAGGAAATTAGATGCCGTTTACCACAAGGAGGAAAAGCATGAAAAGAGGAAAGAAATATAAAGAGAGTTTAACGGCGTACGATAAGTCCGTGCTCTATGATCCGGCACAAGCGCTTCAGCTTGCAATAGATACCGCTAAGGCCAACTTCGACGAGACCATCGAGGCTTCGATACGTCTCGGCGTAGACCCGAGGCACGCCGACCAGCAGGTAAGAGGAGCCATCGTGCTCCCCCACGGCACAGGCAAAACAATGCGCGTTCTCGTATTCGCCAAGGGCGACAGCGCCAAGGAAGCCGAAGAGGCGGGCGCCGATTTTGTCGGCGGTGACGAGTTCGTAGAGAAGATCCAGAAGGAAAACTGGTTTGACTTCGACGTCTGCGTAGCGACGCCCGATATGATGGGCGTAGTCGGCAAGATAGGCCGCGTGCTCGGCCCCAAGGGCCTTATGCCCAACCCGAAGTCCGGCACGGTCACCAAAGAGGTCGCAAAGGCTATAAGCGATATCAAGGCCGGTAAGGTCGAATACCGCGTCGATAAGACCGCTATCGTGCACGTCGTTATAGGCAAAAAGAGCTTCGGCAGCGAGAAGCTGCTTGACAACATGAACGCTCTTATGGAGGCCGTAATAAAGGCGAAACCCTCCGCCGCTAAGGGCACGTACCTTAAAAGCGTCGTCGTTTCGTCAACCATGGGCCCCGGCGTAAAGATCAATCCTATCAGGTTTACGAGCTGACGGTTGACATATAAGCATCGGGCTGGTAAAATAACCGGGAATTGAATACCCTATCTGCCTAAGACAACAGGCGCTTTGAGGCAAAGCCAAAAAGCTTAATATCCTGTCGAGGAGAGTATATGCAAGCCCCCATCGGGGCGGTTAAAGGATTATAACCCTTTTTGTGTAGCTTTCCTGCGCAAAAAGGGTTTTTGATTTAACGCAAACCCCTGAGTTAAAAATGGGGTCCCCAAAAGCTTTGGTTTTTTTGGGGTAAATTACAGGAGGTGAAACACTTGGGAGAAAAGGCCATCGAGGTAAAAAAACAGATAGTAGAAGACATCAAAGGCAAGATGGAAAAGTCGCAGGGTATGATCTTCTATGATTACAGAGGACTCACCGTCGCGGAAGTCACCGACCTTCGCAACAAGTTCCGTGAAGCCGGCGTAGAGTATCACGTCATAAAGAACTCTATGATGAAGCGCGCCGCGCAAATGCTGAAAATCGAAGGGCTTGAAGAGCATCTTACCGGCCCTACCGCCGTGGCGTTCGGGTACAGCGACCCCGTCGCGCCCGCGAAAGTACTGGTCGAGTATGTCAAAAAGCTCAAAAAAACGCAGATCAAGGCGGGCGTACTCAGCGGCAGGGTTATAGACATTTCCGGTATAAACAGCCTTGCTGAACTGCCGTCGAGAGAGCAGCTTTTAGCGCAGCTCGCAGGCACGCTGAACGCGCCAATAACGGGATTCGCAAGATCGCTGTCCGGCATCATATCGAAGCTGGGATACGCGCTAAACGCTGTAAAAGAACAAAAGGGCGCTTAAAACGCCGCTGTGCAACAGCACAAAAATTTTAAGAAATTATTTGGAGGAAATAAACAATGGATAACAATCAGATTTTAGAAGCAATCGAGAAGATGAGCGTTCTTGAGCTCTCCGAGCTCATAAAGGCAATCGAAGATAAATTCGGCGTAAGCGCGGCTGCCCCCGTCGCGGTAGCGGCGGCAGGCCCCGCAGCGGCAGGCCCCGCGGCAGCGGCTGAAGAAGAAAAGACCGAGTTTGACGTTGTTCTTAAAGACGTAGGCGCAGAGAAGATAAAGGTCATCAAGGTCGTCCGCGAGCTTACGGGCCTTGGCCTCAAGGAAGCAAAGGACGTCGTAGACGGCGCTCCCAGCACTATCAAGGAAGGCGTCCAGAAGGAAGAAGCCGCCGCTATGGTCGAGAAGCTCAAGGAAGTCGGAGCAACCTGCGAGATCAAATAAGTTTGCTTACATCAAAAAGTCCGGACACGCGCCGGACTTTTTTTGCTTTATTCAATAATCATGCTGGCTCGAGAATCATACCAGCTCCAGCTTCCCCACTGTCGCGTAATAATAACCCCGCTCATCCTGATTGATGTATATGTTCTGCCTTCCTATGACGGCATCGCCGGCCACCGCTTCAACGGTTATCGTTATTTGCTTTACGCTCGACGAGGCTTCGCCGCCTACAGGCGACCAGTATATCGTCTCGCCTTTGCCTATCGAAGTCGTATACCCCTCGGGCGATACGACACCGGTATCTCTATCCCATTTGCACAGCCCTCCCCCGTTTGCGGATACGGTTATGGCTTCTATATCGTTATTTTCTCCGGTCAAATCGACGGTGAACGGAAGACCGGGCACGCTGCTCATGGCGGGCGTGTATTTTGCAAGCAATACCTTTACATCGGGCGTAAGCACCGCCTTTTCGTTCTCGTCCTCGTAATTTGCGCTTAAGTGCGACGCCTGGCCCCTTGCCGAATATGCCGTCAGAACAAATCCGCTAAACGCGTTGTTCTTATTGGTATCAACGGGCAAGGCGCTGTTTGTGGCAGGTGTATCCGCGCGATACGTATTGCCGGGTCTGTCCAATATAACGTTGTTGTCGCCGCTCTGATTGCCGAGCAGCATAACCGCAAGCACGCCTATTATAATACAAGCGGCTGTGGCAAACCTGAGCTTTGCATTAAAGCTCAGGCCTGCTTTTACATCATTGCTTTCCCGTTTTTCGATTATAGATTTATATATCCCCGCCTTCTGCTCTTCCGACGGAGAAAAGGATTCGAATGTATCTTTTATACTATTCTTCATAATAACCTCCTACATCTATTTTCAAAAGCCTGCGGCCGTCCGACAGATGGTTCCTGAGGGTGCTTTCATTCCTGTTAAGCATCTTTGATATCTCTTTTACCGAATACCCTTCGATATAATACAGGTAGATCGCGTCTTTATATTTTGACGGCAGATTCAAAAGGGCGTCGGTTAGGCCGTCGCCGGTCTCTTCATTGACGGTCAGGTCATCCATATCCTCAATGCAGACCCGTTTTTTCTTCCAGAACTTCTTCAGCTCGTCTTTGCAGTAATTCTTTGATACGGTTATAAACCATGCCTTCTCATGCCTCTCGTCCTCAAAACATTTGTTTTGACCGATATATCTTTCAAATATCATTTGGGAAGCGTCCTGCGCGTCATGGTGGTTTTTTAGATACAGGAAGCATATCTGATATACCCGTTTTATATTCCGGCCATATACCGACGCAAACTCTCTATCAGTATTCAACTTGCGCTCCGCAAAGACTGCAGTCGTTACGGGGCCTCCATATAAAGAATCTGCCGCCATGTTTCACCTCCTGTATAATAAACGAACGGAAAGCGACGTTTGTCCGATAGTAATAAAAAATATTTGGTTTTATTATAAATGAAGCTGTGGGCGCTTGAAACAGTATTATGATAAATGATAGAATATGTCGAAAACATATGTAAAGGTGATTCTATGGACTTCAGCGCCGATTCAGTTTTAACAGCATTCGCGCTCACGCTGTTCGCGGGCCTCTCAACCGGCATTGGCAGCCTCATTGCTTTGTTCGCGAAAAAGACGGGCACTCGGTTTTTGTCCGTAATGCTCGGCTTCTCGGCAGGCGTGATGATATACGTGTCGATGGTAGAGCTGCTCAAAGAATCTAACGACATGCTGTCGGAATCTCTCGGTGCCGCGACAGGCCCGTGGCTCGCGGTCGCGGGGTTTTTCGGAGGCATGCTTATAATCGGCGTCATAGACCGGCTTGTGCCCGCCGCCGACAACCCTCACGAGATACGCAAGATAGAGACAATGGCTGCCGAGTGCGAGGGCTTAACAGACAAGAAGTGCCAGGCGCGCAAAAGGCGCAAGATTTTGGGAGGCTCTCAAGCCGATTCTTCGCAGGGCGGCAAGCTGATGCGCGTAGGCTTTTTTACGGCGCTTGCTATCACTATCCATAACTTTCCCGAGGGCATAGCCGCGTTCCTAGCCGCGCTGAAAGACCCTAGCCTTGGCGTAACAATAGCTGTGGCCATAGCTATACACAACATACCCGAAGGCATCGCAGTTTCAGTTCCGGTTTATTACGCTACCGGCGACAGGAAAAAAGCCTTTAAATGGTCGCTGTTATCGGGGCTCGCTGAGCCTCTCGGCGCTCTTGTGGCGTTCGCTGTGCTCGCTCCCATAATGAGCGACGCGGTAACTGGCATACTGTTTGCCTGTATCGCGGGCATAATGGTCTTCATATCGCTCGACGAGATATTGCCTACCGCAAGGGAGTACGGGCACGCGCACCTTTCCATCTACGGTATGGTCGCAGGCATGGCCGTGATGGCTGTAAGCCTGCTGCTGCTATGACCCGCGCAGCCTGCCCCGCGCAGACGCCGCTTGGGGTGTTCACGGCGATATACGAAGACGGTATTATACGGCGGGTACTGTTCCCCGACGAATTTCCGGGCGCTGATATCGCCGTAACAGACGCCTCTCTCCCGTTCGCAGCGCAGATAGAGGAGTATTTCGCGGGAAAAAGGAAAACCTTTGATCTTCCTATACTGCTGCCCGGAACGGAGTTCAGAAGGAACGTATACAAAGCAACGATAGACATACCCTACGGGCATGTAGCGGCGTATTCGGATGTAGCTCTTGCCGCAGGGTACCCTCTCGCGATGCGCGCGGTGGGCAGCGCCATGAAGGCTAACCCCCTTCCGCTTCTTATTCCCTGTCACCGTGTAGTCCACAAATCAGAAAAAAAACGCGCCTACAGAGGCGGGTTTGAAATAAAATGTTATCTCCTTAATATGGAAAGCCGATATATATAGTAGCGGTAAAACAAGGCAGACGGAAATCAACGTTTTGTTTTCAATGAAACCGTTTATATATTATTAAGGCTAACTATGAGGATTGATGACACATGCAGTTTGAACTATTGAACAGCTTTCTTGAGCAGACGGTAAAACGAGGGGCGACTGACCTTCATATTTGTGTAGGCTCTCCCCCGCTTATGCGCATTAATTCAAAGCTTCAAAAGCTGCCGGGGACGCATCCTTTATCCGTGGATGAAGTCTCCGAGATAGTCAACGGCAGCCTTGACCTTGATAAAATGGATACGCTGCTCCGCGACAAGGTCATAGACTTTTCCTATTCTAAGAGCGGGCTCGGGCGTTTCAGATGCAACATATACAAGCAAAGGGGAACGTACGCGATAGCCATACGTATGCTGCCTTTGCAGATACCCGATTTTTCGTCGCTGTGCCTGCCCGATACCATACTTCGGTTCACGAACAAGACGAGCGGGCTAGTACTGTTCACGGGAGCGACAGGATGCGGAAAGTCCACGACGCTCGCGAGCCTCGTAGATATAATAAACGAAAGCTATAATTATCACATATTGACTATTGAAGATCCTGTTGAGTATCTGCACAGCCACAAAAAGAGCCTTGTTACTCAACGCGAGATAGGCGAGGACGCCGTTTCGTTCTCAAGCGCTCTTCGAAGCGCGCTGCGCGAGGACCCCGACGTTATAATGGTCGGAGAGATGCGCGATACGGAGACGATGGCAATAGCGCTTTCGGCCGCCGAGACGGGTCATCTCGTGTTCTCAACGCTGCACACCGTGGGCGCGGTCAAGACTATAGACAGGGTGCTCGACTCGTTCCCTGCCGACCAGCAGAATCAGGTAAGGAGTCAGCTTGCAACTGTGCTTGAAGGCATAGTGTCTCAGCAGCTGCTTCCCGAGAAGAACGGCTACGGGCTCGTGCCCGCGTGTGAGGTGATGATCTCCACCCCCGCCGTGCGCAACCTGATACGCGAAGGAAAGCATTATCAGATAAACAATATAATTCAGACAGGAAAAGAACTTGGGATGTGCTCGCTCGAAAGAAACCTAGCGTTCCTTGCGTCTACCGGAACTATCGAGGAAAAAGTCGCCAAACTCAAAGCGCAGGATATAAAACTGTTTGAGCAGTATCTCAGCATAAACAAGCGGTAAAAGGAGAAAATTGATGAGGGATGTATTAGCAAACGCAGAACTATCCTCTCTGTCAAGACAGCTCGCTCTCGTGGTGGATTCCGAGCTGTCTTTGCATGAAGGCATAGAACTTATTATAGAACAAACAAAATCAAAAACCATAAAGCAGCTTCTCACGAGAGTGCAGGCCCGGCTAAACGAAGGCCATTCCCTGGGGCGCGCGTTTTCGGAGGAAAAAGATTACCTTCCCGAATACTATATACAGATGGTGAACGTCGGCGAGCAGAGCGGAAACCTCGAAAGGGTATTGGGGCGTCTCGCCGACTCGTACGACAAAGCGACGGAAGTTAAAAACAAGGTCGTTTCGGCGGTCACCTACCCCATCATACTCGCCGCTTTGATGCTGTGCGTCATCGTGCTGCTGCTTGCCGAAGTGCTTCCTATGTTTGACGACGTTCTCTCCTCTCTCGGAGGAGAGATGCCGGGAATAACGCGCGCGCTTATGGCGATAGGAAGCTTTATAAGCACATACTTCTACATTCTTGTTGCGCTTATAGCGCTCATAGTGCTGGCGGTTATCGTAATACGCCAGACAAAGGGCGGCGCCGAAATCCTGGACTCCATAAAACTTAAGATGCCCATTCAAAAGGGCATAATCAAGACCATGGCGTGCGTGCGCTTTTCAAGGAGCCTCTCGATGCTTCTCAGAAGCGGTATAGGCGTAGCCGAGAGCGTGCGCATGACGAGCGCCACAATACTTAACGCGAGAATAAAGTCACTCGTATTAAAAGCCGCCGAGAGGATAGAAAAAGGCGAAACGCTTAAAGCTTCGCTTGTATCGCTTGGGTTTTTCCCGGAGCTTTTGCTTCGCATACTCGCTGTAGCCGAAAGCACCGGGCATACGGACGATATGCTTGACAGGGCCGCCGATATCATGGAAGAGGAACTCGACGCGAAGCTCGCAAGGCTTACAACGGTGCTCGAGCCCGCTCTGATACTCGTCCTTTCGATAATTATAGGCATTGTGCTTATATCGGTGATACTGCCCGTCGCAAGGATAATGAACACGGTAGGATAAGCGATGAACAAGTTGAATCTGCCTCTCATCTGCATAATAACGGCGGCGCTGATAATCGCGGCAGCAGGCGCGATCATCTTTATCAGCATAGGCGATTACGGAAGCGGCTACGCCGATAAACGGGCGCTGGAGATACAGGACACTATTATCAGCAGTATCGCGCAGTGTTACGCGCTTGAAGGCAGGTATCCTCCCGACCTTTATTATCTTGCCGACCATTACGGCCTGCAGCTTGATACGAAAAATTACGGATACCACTATGAGATGTTCGCGTCAAACGTCTTCCCGAGTGTTCGGGTATTCGCTAAGGGTGAATGACATGTATAAACGTAACAAAACGCTCGCAATAGAATCTGTCGTCGTAATGTTCGTGCTAATACTGCTGTCATTCGTTGTCTTTATAATAATACGCTCGGGCAGCGGCGCTTACAAAAACATAATAAGCCAAAAACAGAATACCGAGAGCGCGAGAGTCGCTTACTCGTATATCAATATGAAGATAAAGCAGAACGATTCGCAAGGACTTGTCAGCGTAATAGGCACGCGGTACGGCAGTACGCTCAGGCTGGATACTACAGACGGAGAGTTTACAACGTACATCTTTTTTTCGGACGGCGCTCTTTATGAGTGCCTGACAAGAAAGGGTTCTTCACCCGAAGCGGACGCCTCAAACATCATAACAGCGCTTACGGGGTTTCAGCTATACTCAGACGGCGGATATATCAGCATAACATGCATAAGCGAAAGCGGCGGCAGCCTCAAAGCATTTAAAGGCACGGTGGGACTGAGAACATGAGTAACAAAAAAGGGTTTACGCTCGTAGAGGTCATAATATCCATAGCGGCGCTCGGGCTCATATGCGCAGTGCTGCTGCGCCTTTTTGTGGTCGCCGGCAACACGAACAGCAAAGCTGCAGATATGCAGGGCGCCGGGCTTGTCGCGGCCTCGGTGGTCGAAACGCTCGCGGGCGCCGATACGTTTGGCGGAGGACTCTCAGCTCTCGGAGCGCAGCGCCCCGATGATATGAACAGCGGTGAAATAACGTTTTCTAAGGATGGGTATGACGTAACCCTTAAGTTCAGCAAAAAGGGTGAATACCCCGGAGCGCTGTACGATATCTTTGTCGAGGCTTCAAGAGAAGGGAAAGCCTTTGCCTCCATAGACACCTCCAAGTACTACAAGGAGGGCAAGAATGGCTAAAAATATACTATCTTCGAAAAAGGGCGCCTCGTCCATAATGGTAATGCTGATGCTCATCGTACTCGTCGTATTCGGCGTAGCGGCGCTGACGACCGCGCTTTCAAACATTAGGCTCGGGCAGAAGGTGCAGAGCTGGAACGCGAAATACTACGCGGCGGAGGCCGAAGCTAGCGAGCGTTACGCTAAGATAGATAAAGCCGTGGCACAGTCGTTTTTAGAGGGCCCAGACATTGCGGGCAGTATAAAGGAATATGTTAGAGGCCTCGCGTTTGATGTGTCCGTTGAAATGCTGGGAGACGCATATGAGTTTTCTTATGAAACGTGGAGCGGGGATATCGGCATAAGCGTGATGCTCTCGCTTGATGTCAAAGATAAAGACAGCCTTCGCGCGGTGCGGTGGAAAGAAATACAGCAATAGTCAAAGCAATAATATAAAGCTTATTCATACAGATATGAAACAACTATTCATACTAGCGCTGCTTATCGCCTGCGCATTGCTTGCGGGCTGCTCGGGCAGCATAATTGAGAATAGCGCTCCTTTGTCAACGGTCCCGGATGTAAAGCTCGACGAACTGTTTGAAGCTAGTCTGCCGGGTCCTTCCCTGCCTCCCTACGATAAGCCGGACGAGATAATCTGCACGGATTATACGGACAGGGGGCTTTTGCGCGTGTGCTATCAAAACGATACTGACGCGAAGCTCAAGCTCGAAGTGCTCTCGGGAAGCGAAAAGGTTTTTTACAATCTCAAGGGCGACGGGAGCATAGAGGACTTCTCGCTGCAATACGGCAGCGGAAAATATACCGCGAGGATATGGCAGAATATCAAGGACAGCGATTATTTTGCTGTGGAAAGCAAGTCGTTCAGCGTATCTCTGGCAGACGAGACATCCGCTTATCTTAATTCCATTCAGAACGTGGACTGGAACTACGAAAAGACGCCCATAAAGGACGTAAGGTACATCGTTTCGGGTACTCTTAAACAGATGCCTGAAAACCTGCTGTACGATTGCGGCGTGGATATCTACAGCTATATCGTACGCAACGTAAAATATGACGATGATAAGATATTCACTCTTGAGTACGATTATCTTCCCGATATAGAGCAGACATATAAGGACGGCATGGGTATCTGTTACGATTACGCTTCTCTGTTCGCTTCTATGCTAAGAAGCATAAACGTTCCCTCGAAGCTCGTCAAAGGTTACGCAAGCTATAACCCCAGCGTTTACCACGCGTGGAACGAGGTGTATGTGGACGGCAAGTGGATGGTTATAGACATTACCCGCGACGCGTCGCTTTTTGGCTCGGGTTCCCGTTTTGTCATAGAGAAAAAACAAGAAGACTATGTAAAGATACATGAGTATTAGATATAACGATAGAAGATAACCCGCAAGCGGCCAAGAGCCGCTTTTTTTGTTGAAAAAAATACATCTTTGCGGAAGCGGTCTTTAAATCTATCCGTCTGACAATACTAATAAACACCATTTGAATGCGCCGGTTACAACAGTAAATCGGCTGTGTTCATTAAGTGTTTAGGGGTATTCTGCATATGGACAAGGACGGCACTCGGGATAATTGCACAGAAAAAAGAAAATGGGTGTTTGATTCGCAGGCGGAAAAGGCCCGCCGTACAAAGATCGCGATATCGCTGTTTGCGGCGGTTATGTGTATTCTGCTGCTTATTATATGCGTTTACCTCATTATACCCTCAATTATATCCGACGCTTCCGACAGGCTGGACAGAAGCTTTGCCAATAAGATATTTGAAAGCACTCTTGAAAGCCCGCGGCCCGCTAATAGCGCCCGGCCGGCGTTCGTTCAGCCCGGGGCGTCGCTCGACAGCCCGGCAAGGCCCCGCGAATGCTTTTACACAGCACTTTCCGAAAACCCTGACACTGTAGGCAGGATAATTATCGAGGACATAGGAATAGCATATCTCGTCGTTCAGGCGCAAGACAACGAACGCTATTTAAATAAAGGCTATGCCGGCAGCGAAAGCAAAAGCGGCGCCGTCTTTCTTGATTACCGCTGCGACGCAGGCGCCCAGCCTCTCAAGCGGCACTATATACTCTACGGGCACAACATGAAAAACGGCACGATGTTTCATAACCTTATGGAATACAAGGAAAGGGATACGTTTTACGCCAACCGATTCATACGCTTCGACACGCTTTATGAGGACCATACCTGGGAGATATTCTCGGCGTATATAACAAGCACTGACTTTTACTATATCGAGACAGCGTTTGAGAATGACGAAGAGTGGAAGATTTTCCTCGGCAAAATCAAGGGAAAGAGCATGTATGACACTGATACCGTTCTTTCCTCCAGGGATGTCGTGCTGACGTTAAGCACATGCACATACGAGTTTGAGGGCGCGCGCTTTGTAGTACACGCGAAGCTTATTAGGTAGGCATAGCAAACTGATGCTCAGAAGTTACATATTGTTCAAAAGTGTCCGCTGCGATAATGTATCTCGTATGTTATAATATGATTGATTTTAATATGTATAGTACTGTATAATTATGGTTATAACTAGATGTCTAACGATAGTACACAAGAGGTGAACATGCTCAAGGCCATTCCTGCAATATTAGCTATTACTCTTGCGCTGCTGCTGACCGGATGCGCTGCGCAGACTTATTCATCCTCCACAACTACACCGGACGAGCCTTCAAATAGAGCAACTGAAACGCCGGTGGTCAGCGAGGCGCCTTCGCCCACTCCTTCGCTTACGCCCATACCTACGACTGCGCCGGATATAACCCCGACGGTTAAGCCTGAGCCGTCTCCCAGTCCGTCGCCTTCAAAGTTGCCTGCGGGGTTAGTAAAAAACAGCGGTGAGATTATTGGCTCAAGCGTCGCGTTTAGGAAAGAGCCAAACAAAGACTCGCAAGTAATAGGAAGGCTTGGTAAAGGAACGTTTGTGCAGATAGTAAAAACAAACGTAAACGCGCAGTGGCACCAGGTCAGTTACAACGGCAAGACCGGTTATGTGAGCCGGATGTATGTTTGCCTTGACTCTTCGCTGGACGGTTACAAGCTTGACTTTGTAGGAACGATAATAAACTGTAATAAAGACGTTAACATCAGGAGAGAACCCAACACTAAATCGAAAATCGTAGGCGTCGCTAAAAAAGGCAGCAACCTAAATATAATACCCTATGACAACTATATCGAGGGCTGGTATAAGGTCGAGCATGAGAGCAAAGCAGCCTACATTCACGCCGATTATGTTGATGTAGGCGTGAAAGTGGATGACAATCAGCTCTCCAGCCTGTCTGTAACGGGCGGTTCGCTTTTCCCCTCGTTTTCGCCTAACGAATACGGTTATGTCGTAAAGGCTGCCGGTTCAAAAGTCACCATAAAAGCAAAGGCTAACAGCGGAGTAAAAATCAGCATCAACGGCACCGGGAAAAGCAAGTATACTGTCGAGATACCGTCCGCGGGCATGAAAACCGTCCGCATAGCGCTGGACGGCAAGATCAGATACTCGCTCTATATTTCAAGGAACGTGCTCACTGTAGGCACGTGGAATATAAAACGCGGCAACAAAAAGCTGTTGATGCAGGGGCGCCTTATATACGACCAGCAACCCGATATCATGGGCATACAGGAAGCGTATCAGAACCTCAAAGCCGACGACATTATCGACAACCTTGCCAGCCTGAGAACTAAGGACATGTCGCACACACTGCTCTCCCCCACCATAAACTATTCGAAAGGCGGTAAATACGGCAACGGCCTTATGTCCCGATACAAGCTGAAAAATGTTCAGACCTTCAAGCTCGACAGCGGCAAATATGAAAAGCGTCTGCTGCAAAAGGCGGTAGTCACTATAGCCGGAAAGACGGTCTCTGTTTATAACACCCATTTTACATACAACACCGCGGCCGTAAGGAAAAAACAATTTGCCGAGGTCTTAAAGATAATGGACGCCGACAAAAACAAGTATAAGATATTGATGGGAGATTTCAACGCCAGCATAACCGAGTTTTCGGTGTTCAAGAACTATACTGTTATTAACACCAAGGAAACAAAGTATTATGACTATTCAAAAAGCGATATAGATTATAACGAGATCGATAATATCGTGGTTTCAAAAAACATAAAGGTCGTCAACACGAGGATAATCAAGACCAAGTACTCAGACCACTATCCCGTTTTCGCGTATCTTATACTGAACTGACGCAAAGCGTTCAGCCTATAAAGAGGCATACAGCAAGACTTAAAAATACCCGGCTCTGAGCAGCCGGTATTTATTTGTATATGATTTCTTTGGCCTGCCTAGCGCTGCTCCACGATATCGCGCGTATATACAACCTCTCCGGCGACGAACATTCCCGTCTCTATGATGAGGTTCTCGCCTTCCAGCCTTATATCAAAAGACCACCGCCTGTCGCCGAACAGCGTGGATACCGTACCCTCGCCGCTCGCGCTGTTGAACGCGTATGTTCCTTCGTATTTGCTGCCCATAAGCTCGAGTTCCGCTTTTCCTCCGCTTAAAAAACGTATCACGCCCATAGTGCCGTCTTTGTGATACCAGACTCCAGCTATAGCGCTGTCGTCTTGCTCCACAAAACTCCTGACATATACGGTGTTTCCAAGGACGAGCTTCCCCTCCGACAGACGAAAAGCCCTTTGCGCGCACTGCTTTGTTATGTCGGCAGTTATAGTGCCTTGACCTGTTACGGGATTGAACGCGCAGCGGGCTCTCTCCGTTTCGCCCTGCGATTTTATTATCGCCGTACCGTCAGTCAAGAACTCAAGCGTACCGCTCTTCCCCTCTCCGTCATACCATACACCGGATATCTGCGCATAAAGGCTGTCCTTGCCCTTTTGCGCGGCGAGCTCACGGGTGAATACCCACGCTCCTATAATAAGCTTATCGCCTTCGAGACTGATATCGAACGCTTTGCCGCTCACCACCAGCCTTCCCATATCGTGTTTGTTGCTGAACATATAACTGCCTTCATATATCATTCCATACGACAGAAGTGTATAAGCTCCCCCATCCAGGAAATCGAATCTGCCCATATTGCCAGCGGCGTCATACCATGTGCCTTTGAGAGGGTTCCCATACTCTTCGATAAACGCTTTTATATCAAAGCCTTCGCTTTCCTTTGCGAATATTGCGGCTCCTTTTATATCGAGGCTCTCATCCGACGCATAAAATACTGATTCTTCTCCGTTATGGCTCAGCACTCCCTCGCCTTTTGCAATATCATAGATATAACCCGCCTTGTCTTCCCCGCGTACGGAATATAACACGGCCGTTGCGTCTTCCCTTAGCTCAAGCACCTCGGCCAGCTCCTTGCTTGACCAGCTCGCAAAAAGAGCTCGCCGAACGAACGCTTCGGCGTCAAACTCTTTATCCGCCCTTATAAAAGTTGTCTCTCCCACGCCGATATTATATACGAGCTTGTCGTTTTCCACATAAAACTCTGCCTCCCCTGCTAATTGGGCGCTGCCTTTTCCCGCAAGCTTGTCATAGTGATATTCAGCCTCTGCTATACCAGAAAGGGTGTAAAAGCGCAGCGTATTATCCTCAAAAACGAGAGCGGTGTTTGTTTCCTCGCTGTACCAGCCGCCCTTTACCGGCGTTCCGGCAAACGCTAAAAAGCATACAAACACTGCGGCAGCGATTATCAGAATACCTGCCGTTGCTTTTAATGCTTGCTTTGGCTTATTGCCTGATATATCTGGTTCAATATTCACAGCGATTTGCGCCTGTTTTTCTTTCTCGAGCGGATATGAATCCAAAAGCAGGCCGGCTCCGCAAAGCGTACAGAACCGGGCATCCGGCGCATTCGTATGGCCGCAGTATGTGCATTTCATTTCAAGTCTCCTTATCTTGCACTGTCATTATACCATAGAAGAATCTATACATTTTCTTAAATAAGTATAACAGAATTTATATATTTTAATCAAAAGTCATATATAGACCTAACCGTTTTTGACTTTTAATATGCCTTCCATTTCTGTTACCTTCATTAAGTGATATTTCGAATCACGCGCGTTTAGCTGCTTTTAGTTCGAGGCTTGCGGCTAATATAAGATGAAAGGTGATCATTTATGGTGTATAAAGGCCTCCGATGACAGAGGCCTTTAAATCTTTATACGTGGATCCCCAAAAAGGCTTTTTGGGGTGTGCATATGATGTGCACCTTTTTTGCATGGTTAAATTAGTATATTGCAGCCTTTTCGGTTATAAGATTGAAGGCAGCTGCAATGTAATAACCGCTTTATCTTTATCTTTCTTTTGAAGCCAGTTCTCAGCTCCTGTAGTCTTCCTGGAACCAAAATGATATTTGAACCAATTCCGAATAGTCGTAGTGAACATCAGGCTCAATGGTAATATTAACTCCCTTCCACGCCCAAACACCGGCTACACCATGATAAGTTTCAACGGTTTCAAAGTCGTCTCTTTGCTCTGCCGTTAAAATGTAGTAGTCCACAACATCTTCCCGTGATGTTCCGGCAGGCGCGACCAGCGTCCACGCTGGAGTTTCACTTAACCCACGTTCTACCCAATCAATATCAACGATTGAATCGGGATATGCCATCCAAGGTTCGGGAAGAATTGATGCTGCAGCGGGATATCCGCCAAAATGCTCTGCAAATAAGTCTTTATCTTTAGTGTCATCGGAGAACGACCCGTTCTCTTTTTGCATCTCATTACTTTCTAAATCGAGATTTCCGATGGTTTCTTCAAGCCCTTGAATCGCATCTTCAATTGCTTTTTGCTGAGGATTGCTACATCCGACAAAGGATAAGATTAGCAACAGCGCCAGAATAAAAATAGTAACTCTTTTCATTTTAATACTCCTTTTCTCTCTTTCAGTTCTCAGAGTCAATACAGTTGAATTACGAAAACAACTGCTACTGTATCTTTCTTTTGAAACTTACTCCCACCTCCTCGTATTATTCAATCATTTTTAGGATAACATCATCGTTATAGCAATTCAACAAGTAAAACTCGATTACTTAGGCAAAAAAGCCGGTTTGCTTTATTATTTGCTGATATTTTTTGAGTTTAACAGCATTTGTTGAAATGGTGTATATATTTTTATATATCCTAAGAAGACATTATGGATTTATAATTATAACTTTAACAGCGATGTTACTCTGAAAGAAAAAAGCCCTCAAAAGGGCTTCTTGCGTGGTAGCGGCGATCTGACTCGAACAGATGACACTCCGGGTATGAACCGAATGCTCTAGCCAACTGAGCTACGCCGCCACGTATAAACCCGACTGAATTTCCATCCAATCGGGCTTTAATAATGGTTGCGGGGGAAGGATTCGAACCTACGGCCTCCGGGTTATGAGCCCGACGAGCTACCAGACTGCTCTACCCCGCGTCGAACAAGCGCAAGAGTTATTCTATATCAAAACCCTCCGTACGTCAAGGATTTTAATAAAACATTTTAAGTCAAAAATTGTCGGAGGGCAAATGACACTATTATCACACAACAATCATTCTGAAGGATAAAAAATCACGACATCCGAGCTGTAAGGTTTGTACTGCACCCATACTCTCTCAAACTCAAGCTCGAATTCCTTTGCGTACGTTGAAACGAACACCGAGCCCTTTTCGTCATCATAGCCGGTGAGCGCCATCCAGTGCCATGTAAAATCGTCAAGCTCCTCAGATGGGTTTCGCAGTATCAGCAGCGCGGGCATCAAATCTTCGTCGATCGCTTTTTTTATCTCACCGAACACCTCGAGGTGAGCGGCGTCTCTTGAGAGTACCTTTGACGCAAGCTCCGCGCTCTTTGATTTTGCAAACTGCGCCGTGCTGGAGGCGAAATAGCCCGGGTCGGTGAGACCCATTGCGCCGGGCCGGACAAACTGTCTTACTTCATCCATATGAGCAATAAAATCATTTTTTTGAGCCGGAAAACCGTATTGGTATAATGCCGGGCAGCAAGGATGTTTCGCCGCCATATACATCGTTATCAATGCCGCCGTTGTAGGGCCGCAGCCGGATAATCCGTGCAGCTTGTTTGTATACCAGTGCTGATCGGCCCCGAAATGCTCGGCGCTGTTTTCATATATTGTTATTGCTTTTATATCAAGCGTCTTTTTCATGCCGTCTCCGTCAAGTTTGTCAGGTAATTATAGCATACAAAAGGACCGCAATAAACACTATAATATTTTCAAAAGCCGGGTATTGATGTAATATGTCTTTTAGTCATTTATGAGCTCAAGCATGTACTTACATGGTATAATCAAAACGCACTTGTTTATGAGGAGGAACTTATGATAAAGACCATAGCAGGTAAACAGCCTAATTCCACCGAATGCTTTGTATGCGGCGTGAATAATGACAAAGGGCTCAAGGCCTCGTTTTTTGAGACGGACGAAAAAGAAGTGGTCTGTGTTTTTACGCCGCACGAGCTTCACCAAAGCTACCCGGGGCGTCTGCACGGCGGCATAGCCGCCTGCATACTCGACGAGACGATAGGTAGAGCGATTCAGATTGAAAACCCGGATATCTGGGGCGTAACCGTCGAGCTTACACTCTCGTACAAAAAGCCTCTGCCCTATTCTGCTAAGCTTAAAGCCGCCGGCAGGATAACGAAAGAAAACCGCCTCCTTTTTGAAGGCGAAGGCGAAATATACACTCCAGGTGGTGAAGTCGCAGTTACCGCTAAAGCCAGATATGTGAAAATGACTATAGACAGGATATCGCAGGATTTCAGCGCGGGCAGCTGGAAAGTGCTGCTGGATATCGACGACCCGGCGCAGATTAATATATAATCACACACTTTGTCCCCATGCATATCATGTATTATACAAGTTTTTGTAAATATTGTTTGTTTTGGGGTGTAAAAATGTATAATGCAATAGTAACCGCCAATCTTATCAGCGTCAGAGAGGGCCGCGCAAAAAGCTTTACTCAGCTCGGCACATATAAAAAAGACGATAAAATTATTATACTGGACGACGCTCTCAATGAAGACTACGCTATGGTGCTCTGGCAAGCCGGATACGCCTTTTCAAACAAGGGACAGAATATAAAGTTTGACGACCCGGAGGTTCCCGACCTGACCGGAAACGTGCCGAACGCCAAGGTTACGTCAAATTGCGTCACCGTTCTGGAAGGAAGAGGCCAGGGGGCTGCGGTTCTGGGCCAGTATACTGCAGGAACTCCCGTTACCGTTTTAGACGAGGCGCTCGACCAGGACTACGCACTGGTGGTGTGGAAGGCGGGCTACGCTTACTCAAAAAAGGGCCAGTATATCAGCATTATACGGACGCCCGGCGAGACTAACGCCATTGTGACCGCAAACCGTATCAGCGTAAGGGCGGGCCGCGGCCTGAATTTCACCAAGCTTGGCGAGTTTAAAAAGGACGACGAGATCGTGGTGCTTGACGACACTCTGGATTACAATTACGTGCATGTCGTCTGGGACGGTTCGGACGGTTATGCTTACTGCGATTTCGGAAAACATATAAAATTTACCGAAGAGCAGCAGGAAGTCGAATGCTGTCGTGATATAGAGCCTAATGCCATCGTGACTGCCAATGTTATCAGCGTGCGGGAAGGACGGGGCGTAAACTTTAAAAAGCTGGGCGAGTTTAAAAAGGGAGACATAATAGCCGTTCTCGACGATACTCTGGACTATGAATACGCAATGGTCAAGTGGGACGGTAAAAAAGGTTATGCTTACAGCGATTACGGAATGTATATACGCTTTACAGACAAAGAGGTATGCGACTGTGTTACGGATACACTCAAATTCGCAAAAAGCTGTGTGGGCGGAAAATATATATTCGGCGCTCAGGGTCATAAGATAACCGAGAAATATGTAAGGGCAAGGCAAAAGGCCTATCCCCAATACTTTACGGGCGGAAGGTTCGAGTTTCTTCTCAATATCGCAAAGCGATGCGATGCCAGCGGCATATGGAAATTCCCGGACGATTACGCTTGGGACTGCAGCGGCCTTTGGTGGTGGAGCGCGAACAAAGCGCGTATATACGGCAAGCATATAGATACAACCGCAAACACATTCTATCATTCTTATTGTGTTCCGATAAAAAAATCTGAGCTTAAAGCCGGAGACGGGGTTTTTTACAGAAACAGCAAAGGCAGAATAACGCATATGGGATTTATGGGAGAGGGCGGAATCGTATATGAAGCCGCGTCAGGATATACCGGCGTTGTAATGAACAGCAGCGTTAACGACAGGACCATTCCGAAAATAGTAGGAAGCGGCAATCTCAAAAAAAGCGCGTGGAACGCTTTCGGGCGGCCGAAGATATTCCTTGAGTAAGAGTCTGAGGACTGCTCTTTTGATTTGTACTAAAAAAGATCCCGATAGCATCGCCGGGATCTTTTCTCTTTACTCTTATTCGGGCTTGAACAGCGATTCGGCGGCAGCCGCATCGACAGGGTCGTTTATCATGAATGAATCAGGCATGTCCTTGACCATTTCATAATAGTAGCTTAGGTTTTTATCGGTTATAAACGTATTTGCCGAATACTCATATTTAACGCCCTCGGATATAAGCGTACGCCCCTCTGCAAGCTTTAAAGCTATCTCAAACGCTATCGCAGCGGAACGGGCGGGCGAGGGCTGCGCGCACGCGATAAACTCTCCCGCTTTAGCCGAGAAGAACTTTGCGGGAGGAGGCGAACGTTTCCCCGAGGCAGGCGGAACCATTACAACCCCGCCGTTTTTAAGAGCGTACCATTTCTTTATGAAACCGGCGCTCGTGTCTCCGCACATCACTTTCGGGAGCGCCCCAGCGTCTATAAACGCGTCAAGAGCGCCTTCGGCCATTCCCTCTGCTGTTATGACTCCGTCGATCTTTTCATCCTTGTCAAGAAGCGCGTCAATTGCTTCATTGGCTTTATCTTTGTTCCACGACGCGTAAGCCGCCGAAACGTTTAGTGCAGAATTAGATCTGAGCCTTGCTTCTATCGCGGCTTTGCGCTCGGCGTCCACATCGCTGGTTTCACTTCCGAGCACCTGCACTACGCTGCCTGATGAAAGGTTATCGGCCATGAACCTGCCGTACTTTTCACCCCACGACGTCTGGTTTGAAACTACATTTACGGTATAGCCGGAATCAACGGGAGCGTCGTATGCTATAAGAGGTATCCCTTCTTGTTTTGCCATAAACGAAACCATTTTAAAGCTTTCTTCATCCGTCGCGCCCGCTATTATCACATCGACCTCGTTTTTGATAAGGCTTCTCATATCCTGAAGCTGTTGATTATAGTCGCCGTGGGCGTCGTAGCAGTACACCCTATATACGAGCCCTTTTTTAACAGCGTCGCCTGTTGCTTGCTCGAGCTTGCCGAGGAGCAGCTTGTCGTTTTCGCTCTTTACGCTGCCCAGCGTTATGCCTATCGTTATGCCGCTTGTGATAATCTCCTCGTCCTCTTCATCAGTAAAAAGACTGTCATCAGAGCCCTCTAAGCCGGCAAGCACCCCTTCGTCGATACCCTCATAGCTGTACTCGTCCGTAAACTCGGACAGGTCTATCGTGGGCACCGGAGTTGCCGACAGCGCCTCGGAAGGCTCGGCCTCGGGACTCACCTGAGCCACGGTTTCCTTTCCGCCGCCCAAAAACAGCGTAACACATATTGCTGCAACAACTAGAATTATGCCCGCGACCGCAATGATCTTGGCGTTTCTTCTAAAAAAAGACCTGGCGCCTCTTCTTTTAAGGCTGCGCGCGCCTACCCGCCCTCTTGAGTGACTGCTTCTCGAATAGCCGCTTCTTGAATAGCCGCCGCCTGTCCTTCTGTTACTCATAATAAACAAACTCCAGTATTAAAATTTTCAGCATTACCACCCTAAAAAACTCAACGGCTTTTTGGGCACTATATTAAGCGCTCTTCTCGCTGTCCCACTTCTCAATAAGCTCGGCAAGTGCGCGTTTCATTTTTTCCGTTTGCTGCGCTCCCGCTGACTCAAGCCTGCGCTTTATGTCATCTATTAAGCTCTGCACCGAAACATCCGGTATATCCTTTATATCACGGACAACTCTTGCCGTCGTTTTCTCAAATGTGTCGGTATCAAACACAGCGAACATTTCGGGAGCAACGGCGTCGTATCCGTTTTTATTAAGCTCGGAAGCGAACAATTCTGCCGTCTTCTCTTCCCCGTGCATTACGAATACTTTCTCGACGCCCTTGGAGAAGTGCCCTATCCACTCGATCAGGCCTGCTTTGTCCGCATGCCCCGAAAAGCCGGGAACATAGTCAACAGCGGCTTTTACCTGTATCTCTTCACCGAATATCTTAACGCTCTTCGCCCCGTCGAGTATGCTCCTGCCAAGCGTTCCGACCGCCTGGTATCCGACAAACAGTACTGTTGAGTCATGCTTCCAGAGGTTGTGCTTTAAATGATGTTTTATCCTTCCCGCCTCACACATGCCGCTTGAAGATATTATTATCTTCCGGCGTTCGTCGAAGTTAATGGCTTTAGATTCGTCGGTAGACTGTGCCACGATCAGCGTGGGAAACGAAAAGAACTTAACTCCCTCTGCCTTGTACGCCATAGCCTCCTCATCATAATATCCCTTGCTGCTCGATTCGAATATCTCGGTCGCGGCGATACCGAGGGGGCTGTCTATGTATACCGGTATGTTTTCAAGCCCGGGCACTGTGTTTTCACGAAGAAACACCGAGATGCTGTACAAAACCTCTTGCGTTCTTCCTACGGCGAAAGAGGGTATTACTATATTTCCTCCCGCTGCGATGCCCTTTTTAAACGCCTCCGCAAGTTCCTGCCTTGTATCGCTCTGTGTATGCAGGCGGTCGCCGTACGTACTTTCCATAAAGACAATATCGGCTTCTTTTATATACACGGGGTCGTTTATTATAGGCTTGTCCTTGTTGCCTATGTCGCCGGAAAACACAAGTTTCTTTTGCTTCGAGTTTTCTTCGATAAAGAGCTCTATAGACGCCGAACCCAAAAGGTGCCCCGCGTCTACAAAGCGCACGGCAATTCCCGGCATAACCGTCTTTTTGATACCGTAATCAACTACGCTTAAGTTTTTTACGGCTTTATGTGCGTCTTCGACAGTGTAAAGGGGCTGTATCTCACTTTTGCCCGCGCGAGCGCGCTTTCTGTTCTCCCATTCGGTCTCCATCTCCTGTATATATCCGGCATCGGGGAACATAATAGAGCATAGCCTCGCCGTGGCTCCCGTGCAGTAAACTTTGCCCTTGAAGCCTTTTTTAACTAGCAGCGGTATCAGCCCCGAGTGGTCTATATGAGCGTGAGTCAAAAACATCGCGTCTATTTCCTCGGCGTTAAAGGCGAATACATCGAGAGGAAGATCTTTCGCGTCTCTGCCCTGTCTTAAACCGCAATCGACCAGAACTTTTTTATCGCCCGTCTCAATAAGGGTGCATGAGCCTGTTACGCATCTTGCCGCACCCAGAAATGTAATGTTCATCAATACCCCCGAGTCAACATTAAAAAATAAAACTTTATTTGAAGTCTATTATACAACATAGACAGAAAAAATGCCATAAACTGCGCGCTGTTAAATTACGTATATTGCATACTGTTAGCAAGTGAAAAAAGCAGCCAAAGCTCTTTGATTTATTGGTATATAAACAGAAGCGGGGATATCCCCGCTCCATATTTAACCGAAAAGGCCGAATAAACATATTTAATAAATAAAAAAGCTGCCTGATAAAAGAGGCAGCCGAACCATCATAGCCCTTAGGCTTTAGACTTCATGCTTTGCGCCCATGCCTTTCGGCGATGGTTGCCGTTTGCTCATTTGACATATTCAATATAATACATCTTAGCCGATAAGTCAATATTAACATATTATAGATTACGTTTGTATTATTCACCATGCAGTGCGTTATTCCTGTTTACACCCCGCGGCGCGTTTTTGCTTTACAGACTTTATTAGCCTTGAACCAAGGCTGCGAAGCAGCAGTGCCCCGAACAATATTCCCGATATTATGCGGACAAGACTCTGCTCCTCTGTACCCTCTGCCGCGCCCCCGGTTAAAACAGGCAGTGAAAACCATTCGATAATCAAATCGAGCAATATGCCAAAGCCGACCGCGAACGCTGCGGTGACAGCAACGTACGCCGCCACGGTCTTTTTGCCGAACACCTTTACAAGCGCCGACAGCGAGGCGGCGTTTGTCGCCGGTCCGGCAAACAGGAACACGAAAGCGGCTCCAGGGCTTATGCCCTTTGCCATCAGCGCGAGCGCTACAGGTATAGATGACGTAGAGCAGATATACATAGGCAGCCCTATTACAAGCATCAAAAGCATGCCTAAAATACCCGAGCCTATGCTTATATCCGCGAAAAATCCTTCCGGTATCAGCAGCGTTATAGCTGCCGCTATGGCCGCGCCCACCGCAAAATGCAAAGATATATCGTCCATGAAGTCAACAAAAGCGTATCTGAACACGCTTTTGAGTTTTGCGCGAAACGATGATCTTTCATTCGCGCGCGCCCCGCAATCACCGCAGCTGCCCCCGTCATCGCAACTGTCACCGCAACCGTCACCGCAGCCGTGGCCGCCGCACGAGCAGCCCGGCTCCTCTTTAACCATATAGTCATGAGCAGCGGCGCCCGTAATCTTTTGTATCAGCGCTCCTCCCGCGGCGCCCGAAATGAAAGCCACGAGCGGTCGGTATACCGCAAACACCGCGCCCATCATTCCCGCCGTTGCTATTATAGAATCTATACCCGTTTGGGGCGTGGAGATAAGAAACGCCATCGCGGCGGATGTATTTGCCCCGTTTTTGCCGAGATATACGGCAGCAGGCAGCACCCCGCACGAGCACAGCGGCAGCGGCACCCCAAAAAGAGCGGCCTTAACAGCCGCGAATCTGCTGCCCTTGCCAAGATGCTTTACCACGGTATCCCTTTTCAGCGCCGCGTGCAGTACCCCGGCTAATATCATGCCTATAAGCATATACAAAGACATGTCAAGAAATATTTCTATCAGCCTCTCAAAAAACCCCATTGTATCCCCCGATAAACTAGTTTTATAGTCTTATTGCGCTATTTTCATTATATGTGGCTGCAGTGCTCACTCGCCGCTTCGATAAGCATCGATACATGGCCGTCGTCCAATGTATAATATGTGTTTTTTCCGTCTTTGACATAGCGCACGAGCCTTTGCTGCCTCATCATTCCCAGCTGGTGCGAGACGGCGGAGATGCTCTTGCCAAGCGCAGACGCTATATGCCCGACGCATAACTCCCTTCCGCTGAGCAAAACGAGCATCCTTATCCTGTCGGGGTCGGCAAACACCTTTAAGAATTCGGCCAGCCGTCTTGCTTCATCTTCGGCCATTGTATTCAGATTCGTACTTTCGCAGCATCTTTGCATTTCGCTTCCTCATTACATTTGTTTATTTGTTCAACTGTTCAAATATTATCTCAAAAAAAGACTGCTGTCAAGAGTCCATACAATCCTTTTTAAAAGCAGTCCTTTATTGCGCTTTACTCGTGGCGCAGCGCGTCCACCGGGTCGAGCTTCGACGCCTTATACGCGGGTATAAGCCCGAATATGATCCCAACCGTTGCGGAGAACAGCACGCTTAAAAAAGCCGCCGAACCAGAAACCTCCGATTTTATGCCGATAACACTCCCCGATATACGCGTAAGGAATACTCCGAGCGCTATTCCGAGCAGCCCGCCCAAAATCGAGTAGAACAGCGCTTCGGAAAGAAACTGCCCGAGTATGTGATGCTCGCCCGCGCCCAAAGCCTTCCTTATACCTATCTCTCTCGTGCGCTCCTTAACGGTAACGAGCATGATATTCATTATCCCTATCCCGCCTACAAGCAGCGCAACGGCTGCGACTGCGCCCACGACAATAGTAAAAATATTCAGTATGTTTTGCGCATTTTCTATTTCATGAGAAAGGTTTATTATCTTCAGCGAGCCTTCACCATATTTTTTTAGAAGAAGAGATACGCTTGCGTTTACAACGTTGTCGAGCGTTTCGGAGCTTAAGGCGGTAACGGATATCTCATCGAAATATTTTGTGGAGAACATGCTTCTGAACGTGGTAAGCGGTATATAGCATTTTCCCGAAAAGAACGAAGCGTAGATAGACTGATCTTCTTTTTCCACTCCTACCACGGTAAAATTCTGCCCGTTTATGCTGACCTTCTTTCCTTCGGCCTTACCGTCGCCGAAAAGCGTATCCTTCGCCTGTTCGCTGAGCACAACGATATTTCTCGTATACTTGATATCGTTTTCGGTGAGCCCCCTTCCCTCAAGGTACGTCATCTGCTCCATCTCAAAAAGAGCTTCGCTCGTTCCCACTACGTCGGCAACGATTTTCTTCCTGCCGTTTGAAAGATATGCCTTTTCATACGCCGAGGGCGCGATATTCTCTATTCCGTTTATACTTTTTAAAAGATTGACATCAGCCATATCAAGCATGTTGTTGGGGCCCTGCAGATTGCTCGGAAAAAACCAGACGCGGTTTATGCCAAACTTTAAAAGCTCGTCGTGTATCATTTCCTGACCGCCGTTACTTACGGATATAACAGTTATCATGGACGCGACTCCGATCATTATACCCAATATAGTAAGCACTGTCCTGAGCCTGTTCCTGCTTAGTTGATGCGCGGCCATCCCCACATAATCGTTAAGTCTCATCTTGCCTCCGTTTGTTCTACAACATGACCGTCTTTCAGGACAATAAGGTCTTTCGCGTGCGAGGCTACGTCCTTCTCGTGCGTTATGAGGATTATCGTCGTGCCTTTATCGTTGAGGCTCTTAAGTATCGCTACTATGTCTTCTCCCGTTTTGCTGTCGAGATTGCCGGTAGGCTCGTCCGCCAGTATCAGGCTCGGTGAATTGACAAGCGCTCTCGCGATAGCGACTCTTTGCCGCTGTCCTCCCGAAAGCTCTCCCGGCATATGTGACGCCCTGTTGGCAAGCCCCGTCATTTCAAGAAGCTCCGCAGATTTTCTCCTTCGCTCTTTTGGTGAGACTCCGGAGTATATCATAGGAAGCTCGACGTTCTGCTTTGCCGTAAGCATGGGCAGCAGATAAAACGACTGAAAAATGAACCCTATGCATCTGTTCCTAAGGTGCACTTTACCTTCTCCCGACAGCCGCCTTACATCGGTCCTGTTAAAATAATAATCGCCTTTCGTCTGAGTATCAAGGCATCCCAATATGTTCATCAGCGTCGTCTTGCCCGACCCCGACGCCCCCATGACCGCAAGAAAGCCTCCTTTTTTGACTTTCAGCGACACGTCCATAACGGCATGCACGCACGTCTCCCCCCTGCCGTACGTCTTGCAAAGATTCTTAACCTCTATCATATGTAACACGCTGTCCTTCCTTTACGCTGCCGGGCGTCAAAACAACTCTTTCGCCTTCGGTAAGACCGCTTAATATCTCGACGTAGAACGTATCCTGAAAACCGGTCTCCACAGCCCGCCTTTCAAGCTCGTCTTTCTCTCCCACCACATATACGAACCCTTCGCCCGCAAGACACTCGACGGGCACAGCGAGCACGTTTTGTTTAGACCTCAGGGTTATCTCAAGGTCAACCATTGCCCCGGGTATTTTGTTGAAGCTGCTGTCCGGCGTTATCTGTATTTTCGCGAGTGCTCCGAAACCGGACTGCTCCCCGATATCGACGGCCGCTTTTCCCGTTTCGGTGATTTTGCCCATATAATAAACGTCGTCGGTTACTATCTTTACGTCCATGCCCGGCGAAAGACTTTCTAGGTCTTTTTCATAGACATACCCCTCTATTATAGTGTTGTCGGTATCGGCGATGATCATTGCCGGCAGTCCCGGAGAAAGCACTTCCCCTTTGTTGATGTTGATTGCAATTACAGTCCCCTTCATCAGGCTTTTGTGCGACATGCTTTCAAGCTGGGCTTTGAGCCTTTGAACCGACAGCTCGGCAAGGGCGATGTTATTTTCAAGAGACGAGCTGCTGCCGGGGCCTATAACATCATTCAAGCCTTGCATCGCGTCAAGGTTTGACGCCATAGCCGCGGCGTTATCCTTGAGCGTTCCCGAAAACGCGTTGTTAAACGATTCATAATCGTAGCCGGTTGTCTGCGACAGCGCGAGAGCGATCTTTGCCTTTTCCTGCGTCAGCGCTGAGCCGCCCGCCATCACCGTCTGTGCCTGAGCTTCAAGCAGTATGTCATAGTTGAGCTGCGCTTCTTTAAGCATGCTTTTGACCTTTGCAGGATCGATGTCAAAAAGCGCATCTCCGGCATTAACCTTGCTGCCTTCAGATACGTATATAGTGTCAATAGTTCCCCCTGTCTCGCTCATTACACTATACATTTTAACAGGCACCACCTGCCCGGAAAATTCGAGCGAGTCTTCAAGATCCATATATTTTACTTCGCTCAAGCTTACGATAGGCGCGTCGTCGCCTTCGTTAAAGTATAAAAACCAGCCGGTTGCGATAACGGCCAGAACAATGATTAACAGAATGAATTTTCGCATGTGTATACCCCCTTATTTCGCGCATCCGTCCGATTTTAGTTTGGCAAAAATATTACCCCGTTATTCTAAAATAGGTGTTGCATTTTTATGCATTTTTATGTATAATTATTAATACTATATTTTGGAGGGTCGTTTCGTGGTAAATGTGACTGTAGTCGGCGCAACAGGCTACGCCGGCATAGAGCTTATGCGAATACTTTCGGGGCACGACGGCGTACGTATAGCGCACGCGGTGTCAAAGAACTTCGCCGGCCAGCGCTTAAGCGAGGTTTACCCTAGCTTTCATGGCCAGGATTATGAGCTTGAGGAGATGGACATAGATAATATATGCCGTGACAGCGACATCGTTTTCACATGCCTTCCTCACGGAGCGTCGGGCGAAGTCGTGCCCGGGCTGCTCGAGCGCGGCGTAAAGGTTATAGATCTTTCCGGCGAGTTCAGATACAACGACACGGCCGTATACGAGAGCTGGTACGGCATGCCCCATACAGCGCCGCATCTGCTTAGATCAAGCGTTTACGGCCTTCCCGAGATTCATCGCGCCAGCATTGCCGGGGCAAAGCTCGTCGGCAACCCGGGCTGCTACACCACATGCTCTATTCTGCCTCTTTATCCTCTTTTGATGCACGGGCTATTAGAGCATGGCGGCATAATAATAGACGCGAAATCGGGCGTCAGCGGAGCTGGCCGCAGCGAAAAACTCGGCTACAGCTTTTGTGAAACGGCGGATAACGCGAAGGCATACGCAGCGGGCACGCACAGGCACACGTCTGAGATAGAGCAGGAGCTGTCTATTGCTGCGAAGGAGCCCGTCACGCTCTCGTTTACGCCGCATCTGCTGCCCATAAAGAGAGGCATTATAGCAACGATCTACGCTACGCCCAAAAAACGCGCGAACGAAACCGCAATAAGCAGCGCATACGAAATGTATAAATATGAGCCTTTTGTGCAGATGACCGATAAGCTGCCCGAAATAAAAACAGTTGTCGGCAGCAACAACTGCCAGATAGGCTGGGTGCTCGATAAAAGAACGAACAGGCTTATAATAGTATCGTGCATAGACAACCTTATAAAAGGAGCCGCAGGGCAGGCAGTGCAAAATATGAACATCATGTGCTCTTTTGACGAGCGGGAAGGACTAAGCAGTATAGGATGGTACCTCTAATGAACAAATATATCGACAAAGCAAATATTCTTATCGAGGCTCTGCCGTATATAAGGCGCCTCTCAGGAAAAACCGTCGTCATAAAATACGGCGGAGCGGCGATGCTCTCCGAGGAGCTTTCGGCGAAGATTATGCAGGATATAACGCTCCTGAAATTTGTCGGCGTAAACCCCATTGTAGTACACGGAGGCGGCAACGACATAAACAGCCTGCTTAAAAAGCTCGACATACAGTCCGAGTTCCATAACGGGCTTCGCGTAACCGACTCGGCTACGATGGATGTCGTGCAGATGGTGCTCACTGGAAAGATAAACAAGGATATCGTGTCGCAGCTCGGAGTCGCTGGCGCGAAAGCTATCGGGCTTTGCGGCAAGGACGCTTCTCTTATATCCGCCGAAAAGCTCAACGCTGAGGACGGGCACGACTTGGGGCACGTCGGAAAGATAACGGGCATAAACACCGAGCTTTTAAACTTTCTCACAAAGGACGAATATATCCCCGTTATAGCTCCGGTAGGCGTAGGCATCAGCGGCGAAAGCTATAACATAAACGCCGACACCGTGGCGGGCGAGGTTGCCGCAGCGCTGGGCGCGGAAAAGCTGATGTTTTTAACGGACACTGACGGCATATGCCGTATCCCGGGCGACCCGTCTACGCTTATATTTGAGATAACGGTTAAAGAAATAATGGAGCTTATAGCGAGCGGCGTCATCAGCGGAGGCATGCTTCCCAAGGTCGAGGGATGCATAAAGGCTATTGAAAGCGGCGTCAAGCGCACGCATATACTGAACGGCACGATACCGCACCCCATACTGCTCGAAATATTCACTGACACAGGCATCGGCACTATGGTAAGGGAGTAAAACATGAAACTCAATGAGATTATTAAACTCGAAAAGCAGTACTATTCCCCCGTCTTCAATCGGCAGGAAATATGCTTTGTCCGGGGCGAGGACGTATACCTTTTTGACACCGACGGAAAACAGTATACCGATTTTTTGTCAGGCATAGCCGTCTGCTGCCTCGGGTATTCAGACGAGGGCTACAAGAGGGCTTTGAAGGACGCTATCGACAGCCTAACGCATACGTCCAACGTGTTTTATATCGAGTCTCAGGCAAAGCTCGCCGGGCTTTTATGTACTGCAACGGGTTACGATAATGTCTTCTTCTCTAACAGCGGCGCCGAAGCTGTGGAGGGCGCTATCAAGCTAGCACGCAAGTACCATCACGCTTCGGGCAGCGCGCGCACAGAGATAGTGACGATGAAGAACAGCTTCCACGGCAGGACGCTGGCAACGCTAGCGGCCACAGGCCAGCAGAAATTCCACGAGGCGTATAAACCACTGGTAAAATCGTTCGTATATACAGAGCCTAATGATATCGCGGCTCTGGGCGAGGCGGTCAGCGAGAAAACCGCCGCCGTGATGATAGAGCCCGTGATAGGCGAAGGCGGGATAATACCCGTAACGCCCGAGTATTATCAGGCTGTGCGCTCGGCATGCGACCGCGCAGGCGCGCTGATGATAGCGGACGAGATACAGACGGGCATGGGCCGCACAGGCGCTCTGCTCGCCTCCCCCGCGCTCGGCGCGAAACCGGATATAACAGTGCTCGCGAAATCACTTGGCGCGGGCGTGCCGATAGGCGCGTTCCTTGCTTGCGGCAAGGCCGCAAGAGCATTTGAGCCGGGAGACCACGGCTCGACGTTTGGCGGCAACCATCTTGCGTGCGCCGCGGCGTATTATGTAACTGACATGCTCGTGAGTACAAACATGCTCTCGCACATAGCCGAGGTCGGCGCGTACTTTAAGGATCGCCTCGACGCTCTTAAACAAAGCTGCGCTGCCGTAAAAGACGTTCGCGGCAAGGGGCTTATGCTTGGCATCGAATTCAATACGGAACTTTCCGCAAAAGACCTGCAGCAAAGCCTTCTTGAAGCCGGCTTTATATCGGGCACGGCGGGAGCTAACACTCTTAGGTTCCTGCCCCCTTATGTGATACAAAGGAAACACATTGACAGCCTTATAGACGTGTTAAAAAACATGCTTTGAAACAGACGAGGAGACTATGCCTAAAAGAAACGACTTAAAAAAAATAATGGTTATCGGCTCAGGCCCCATCGTTATAGGCCAGGCGGCCGAGTTCGACTACTCGGGGACGCAGGCATGCAAGGCGCTCAAGGAAGAGAGCTTTGAGGTCGTGCTTATAAACTCTAACCCGGCGACTATTATGACGGATGAGGAGACGGCGGACAAGGTCTATATAGAGCCCATAACCGTAGAAACTATATGCGGCATATTGCGCGCCGAGAGGCCGCAGGGCATAATAGCCACTCTCGGAGGACAGACGGGCCTTAATATGGCGGTAGAGCTTGCGGACAGCGGCATACTGGATGAGCTTGATATCGAGCTTCTCGGCACGTCGCTCGAGTCCATCAAGCTCGCCGAAGACAGGGAGCTCTTCAAGGAAACCATGGAGAGCATAGGCGAAAAGATAGCAAAGAGCGCTATCGTATGCTCCGTATCGGACGCCGCTAAGTTTGCCGACGAAGTCGGTTTTCCAATCATCGTGCGCCCCGCGTACACGCTCGGCGGCACGGGCGGTGGCATTGCCCGGGATATATTTGAGCTTGAGGATATAACCGCGAGAGGCCTCGGGTTCTCGATGATAGGACAGGTGCTTTTAGAGCAGAGCGTCGCGGGCTACAAGGAGATAGAGTACGAGGTCATGCGCGACGCGAACGACAACTGTATCGTCGTCTGCAATATGGAAAACTTCGACCCGGTGGGCATACACACGGGCGACAGCATAGTGGTGGCGCCGTCGCAGACGCTTTCCGACAAGGAATACCAGATGCTGCGCTCCGCCTCGCTTAAAATAATACGCGCGCTTAAGATAAAGGGAGGCTGCAACATACAGTTCGCGCTGAATCCCGACAGCACAGAGTATGTCGTTATAGAGGTAAACCCGCGTGTAAGCCGCTCGTCGGCGCTCGCGAGCAAGGCTACGGGCTACCCCATCGCGCGCGCTGCCGCGAAGATAGCCGTCGGCTTCGGGCTCGACGAGATAGCGAACCCGATAACAGGCGAGACGACGGCATGCTTTGAACCGACGCTTGATTACGTCGTCACGAAGGTGCCGCGGTGGCCTTTTGACAAGTTCGTCACCGCCACGCGCACTCTCGGCACGCAGATGAAAGCCACGGGAGAAGTAATGGCCATTGGCCGCAGCTTCGAGGAGTCTCTTTTAAAGGCCATAGACAGCCTCGACGTTAAGCTAGACTATCAGCTTGGCATGAAGACGATAGCCTCATGGTCGGACGAGGAGATAGAAAATTCTCTTAAAAACCCCGATGACGAAAGGATATTCGTAGTGTCCGAGGCGCTTGAGCGCGGTTACACTGCCGACGAGATATTCGAAATCACGAAGATAGACAGATTTTTTATTGGCAAGCTGATGAACATCGTTACGCTTGCCAATCAATTAAAGCAGCACACCGCCTTCACGCTGCCTGAAGAGCTTTTGCGCAAATGCAAGCGATACGGTTTTGGAGACAGCTATATAGCTAACCTCACGGGAAGCGACGAGCACGATATAAAGGCGCTGCGCGCTAAAATTGGGCTCCGCCCCGCCTACAAGATGGTAGACACGTGCGCGGGCGAGTTCGAGGCTAAAACGCCTTACTATTATTCATGCTACGATACTGTAGACGAGACGAGAGACAGCGGCAGAAAGAAGATAATCGTGCTCGGCTCGGGGCCTATACGCATAGGCCAGGGAATAGAGTTTGACTATTGCTCCGTGCATTCGGCAATGGCTCTAAAGCAGCTCGGCTATGAGTCGATAATAATAAACTCTAACCCCGAGACGGTATCCACCGACTTCGACACGTCGGATAAACTCTATTTCGAGCCTCTGACAAAAGAGTGCGTGCTCGACGTTATAGAGCGCGAAAAGCCGGAAGGCGCCGTCGTGCAGTTCGGAGGACAGACGGCGATAAACCTCGCCGCGCCGCTCGCGCAGGAAGGCGCGACTATACTCGGAACCTCTGTAGAGGGCATCGATCGCGCGGAAGACCGTGAGAAGTTTTTGAAAGTCCTTGAAAAGCTCGGTATACCCCTGCCGCCAGGAGCTACTGCTTTTTCTGTAGACGAGGCAAAGAAGACTGCGGCGGAGATAGGTTATCCCGTGTTAGTGCGCCCTTCTTACGTACTTGGCGGGCGGGCTATGGAGATAGTATACGACGAGAAAGAGCTCGACGAATACATGACGTATGCCGTAAAGGTGTCGCCCAAGCATCCTGTTCTCGTCGATAAGTACCTGAACGGCAAAGAGGTTGAGACGGACGGCATCTGCGACGGCAAAGACGCGCTCATTGTGGGCTTGATGGAGCATATAGAGCGCGCGGGCGTACATTCGGGCGACAGCTTCGCGGTTTACCCTGCGCAGACGATTAGCGCCAAGGTTAAGCGTACGGTTATAGATTACTCTGTAAAAATAGGTATAGAGCTTGGCATAAAAGGGCTTTACAACATACAGTTCGTTATAGACCAGTCGGGCAAGGTGTACGTTCTCGAGGTAAACCCGAGAGCAAGCCGCACCGTTCCGATATTATCGAAGGTAACAGGCGTCCAGATGGTAAAAGCCGCGACGCGCATAATGCTCGGCGATACGCTGAAGTCTATGGGCTATTCGTCGGGGCTCTATCCCGAAAGCCGTCTTGTAACCGTAAAAGCCCCCGTGTTCTCGTTTTCGAAGCTTACGACGGTGGACATATTCTTAGGTCCCGAGATGAAATCCACAGGCGAGGTCATGGGAACGGATATATCATACCTCGCGGCGCTCAAAAAGGCGTTTCTCGCCTCGGGCGTAAAACCCCCAGTCAAGGATAAGCCCGTACTGTTTTCGGTGACGGACAGGGACAAACACGAGGCAAGCGTATACGCCGATAAGCTCTCTGCAATGGGTTTCTCGATAGCGTGCACCGATATGACGTATCAGCACTTCCAGTCTGAGCGCATCCCCTGCACGCTGCTGCCTAAAGCCAAAGTTATACGCGCTCTCAAGGACCACGCCGTATCTATGGTTATTAATACGCCTACGAGAGGAAAGCAGCAGTCGCGGCTGGGGTTCGTTTTAAGACGTACGGCCATGGAGTTTAACATACCGTGCATCACGTCTATGGACACACTGAAGGCGCTGCTCACTATGATGTCGGCGGGAGACGTTGAGGTAAACAGCATACCGCTCAGCGAATACCAGGATTACTGATTTAATACCTGAAGCTGTGCTTTCAGGGTTTGATAAGGAGTTTATATATGGATCTTTTATACTATAAGCCAAAGAAGGAATTTTCGCAGAAACACCTTCTGCGCTTATCCGATTACAGCCAAGACGAGATACTGCATATATTAAGCCTTGCGCTCAAGCTCAAAAAGCAGATGAAAGAGGGCCTGCGCCCTCCCCTGCTTGCAGGAAAGATACTCGCTATGATATTTTCCAAGAGCTCTACGCGCACGAGGGTATCGTTCGAGTCGGGCATTTACCAGCTTGGCGGCACGGCTCAGTTTTTGAGCGCTAATGACATACAGCTCGGGCGCGGCGAAACCGTATCCGACACCGCGAAGGTGCTCTCACGCATGGTCGACGGCATAATGATACGCACATTTGCGCAAAGCGACGTCGAGGCTCTCGCCGAGCACGGAAGCATCCCCGTTATAAACGGGCTTACAGACCTGCTGCACCCCTGCCAGGCCCTAGCCGCCCTTATGACATACTATGAACATAAAGGAAGCTTAAAAGGCAAGCTCGCGTTCGTGGGAGACGGCAACAACGTCGCGAACTCTCTGCTCGTCGGCTGCGCAAAACTCGGGCTCGATATGTCCGTCGCCTGCCCCGAGGGGTTCGAGCCGGACAGCGAAGTACTGGAAGCGGCGAAGGAAGCCGCGAGCTTGAGCGGCTCGAAGATAACGGTAACGCGCGACCCGGGCGAAGCCGCGGACGGCGCCGACGCTATGTACACGGACGTATATATCAGCATGGGACAGGAAGCGTCAGCGAAAGAGAAGGCTGAGCGGTTTGCGGGATACCGCGTTACAGAGAGGCTTATGGCGCAGTGCAAGCAGGACGCAATATTCATGCACTGCCTGCCCGCTCACAGAGGCGAGGAGGTGGACGCGGCCGTTATAGACGGAAAGCAGAGCACGGTATTTGACGAAGCGGAAAACAGGCTGCACGCACAAAAAGCGGTTATGGTGCTGCTGATGCGGGACTAATAATATGGAAAGCATAATCTTTAAAAAAGCGGCTCCGCCGGACGTGGAAGAGATAAAGCGCGTAACAAGAAAAGCGTTTTCCGATTACGCCAAGGAGATACGCAGGGAGCAAAGCGTGGCGGCGCTTCATGAAACGGATGAAGCTATACTTTATGACATAGAGCATAAGCACGTCTATATCTGCGAAGTCGACGGCGAGACCGCGGGCGCGGTTCGCTTTGAGGTGCTCAGCGAGGGCATCGCCTATCTTTCAAGGCTCGCGATAGACCCTGAAATTCAGTCACTCGGCATAGGCGGGCTGCTGCTCGAGAAGGCAAAGCAGGAATGCGCCGCGCTTGGAGTGCGCGCCATAACGCTGCACACGGCGAGCAGGATGCGCTCCACCGTCGCGTTTTATTTGAAGAACGGCTATTATATCCACTCCATCACGCGAGACAAGGAATATATACGCGCGTTCATGGTGAACGAGCTTACAGAGATGGATGAAATGTTTGACTACGAGAGCATCGTGGGAAAACGATAAATACAATCATACAATGTAGCGCCGGGGGCGCTTTTTTCTTTTCTGCGCTTTGCATATCCTTGTTGTTGGCCGCCCCAAACTGTTATATAATCGTTATATACTTTTATAAGGGAGCCGACTATGTTTACGATCATCACCGCCGAGGAAGCCGCCGCGCTTATAAATGACGGCGACACTATCTGCATAAACTCGTTTCTGACGCTCGGTAACCCCGAGGCGCTCCATAACGCGCTCGCTGAGCGCTTTAATCAGACGGGACACCCCAAAGACCTCACTATATTCTGCGCTTCGGGCTTCGGCGGATGGGACGAGACCCGCTATGCCGACCGTTACATCAGCGCGGGAGCGGTACGGCGCGTCATAGCCGGGCATTTCGGAAGCATGCCTGCCGCTGCTCGCATGGCAAAGAGCGGTGACATAGAGGCCTATAACATGCCTTTGGGGGTGCTGTCACACGTTCTGAGGGCGGCGGCGTCAAAAAAGGAAGGGTATCTGAGCGAGGTCGGGCTCGGCATATTCGTTGACCCGCGGCTTGACGGACCGGGGCTCAACAGCCGCTCGCGGGAAGAACTCGTAAAAGTCGTTCACCTTGAGGGCAAAGAATATCTTTATTACAAAACGCCAAAGATAGACGTCGCGTTTATAAAGGGAACGGCGGTCGACCCGAACGGCAATATAACGTTTGAAAAGGAGTGCCTCACCGTGGACGCGCTTTCCACGGCTCAGGCAACGAAAGCGAACGGAGGCATAGTTATCGTGCAGGTAGAAAACGTGAGCCACGTATTCTCGCGCCCCCGCAACGTCATTGTGCCGGGCGTGCTTGTTGACGCCGTCGTCGTCTGCCCCGACCAGAAGCAGATACTCGACTTTGCGTACAACCCCTCGCTTTCCGGCGATATACACGTTCCGCCCAGCCATATGAACTACTGGATGATGCAGATGCCGCTTTCGGGCAAGCGCGGCGCCGCGGACGCGGACGACGCGCACGAGATAATAGGCGAGCGCGCGGCGAACGAGCTTCGCGAAGGCACCGTCGTCAACATAGGCATAGGCATACCGGAGGTGGTGGGAAGATACGCCAGCAAACGCGGAATACTCGAGCATATAGACCTCACGGTGGAGTCGGGCGGCATAGGCGGCCTGCCCGCCCCCGGCATAGCGTTCGGTGCGACGATAGGCGCCGACATAATAACGGACATGGCGCAGCAGTTCGATTTCTATGACGGCGGAGGCATAAACACATGCTTTATGGGAGGGTATGAAGTCGACAGGCACGGCAACGTTAACGCTCACGTTATCGGCGGACGGTACGCGGGCATAGGAGGTTTCGCCAACATAACTAGCGCCACTCCCGAGGTCGTGTTCTGCATGACGTTCAGCGCTGTAGGCCTGAGTGTTGAAAAAGGCGAATACGGTGTGCGTATATTACAGGACGGCACAAAGCCTAAGTTTAAGAGCAGCATAGAGGCTATAAGCTTCTCAGCTGAGCGCGCTTTGCTGCGAGGCCAGAGCGTAATGTATGTCACCGAGAGGTGCGTGTTCCGCCTCACGGAGAACGGGCTCGAGCTCTCCGAGGTCTACGACGGAATCGACATTAAGAAAGACATACTCGATAAGCTTGATTTTAAGCCCCGTCTCGGAAACGGGATGCTGAAAAAGCTGTAGCGATTCCTGAAGCCCGTTTGGCACCGAGTGTTCGAGATTGAACTCATATATATCTTATATATAAGCAGCTGATCAAACCGGGATTAAGACAGTCTTACCTGCCTTAATCCCTTTATTCTAAAATTCTTTAATGACGGCGGTTGTATACATGCCGTTGATGCGGCCTTTGAGGCGGCGTAAGAGGCAAGTGGCGTTTTTGCGCTTCTTTGGCGGACAGCATCTTCAGAAGCGCCGCCGCGATATCCACCGTCGTCAGCTCCGGAGAATCTGTGGCATTGGCGTTTACCGCTTCCGCCAGCTCTTCTACGTACGGTATAAAAGACTCGTAACCGCCCTCTTCAACAAAATCCGCGGCTTTTTTGAGCAGCGCTCCGATACGGCTCTCCTCAATGTCGAGCAGCGTAGGCGGTTTAACGGCTTTGATCTTGGCCTTGGTGAAGCGCTGTATATCGCGCAGCTTAATATGATCCCGACCGGTGACGAACGTATAGGCCTGACCTGCCTTGCCCGCCCGTCCCGTACGCCCTATGCGGTGTACGTAATACTCCTCGTCGTTTGGCATATCGTAATTGAATACAGCCTCTATGTTATCGACGTCGATACCGCGCGCCGCCACATCGGTAGCCACGAGTATGCCGACCTCTCCGCTTTTGAACCGCCCCATGATCGCCGTGCGCTCGTTCTGCCGGATATCGCCGTGCAGAGCCTCGGCTGAATATCCCCGCGCCTTTAAGCTGAACGCGAGCGCGTCCGTGTTCTTTTTGGTACCGCAAAACACGAGACACAGCGAAAAACGGTTGCCGTCTATCACCCGGCACAGTACGTCGAGTTTGGAATGATCGCGTACCTCGATATAGTACTGTTCTATACCCTGCACCGTCATTTCCTTGTGTTGTATTTTTATGTGCTCGGGGTCGCTTTGGAAACGCCGTGTCAGGTCGAGTATAGGACGGGACATAGTCGCGGAAAACAGCACGGTCTGCCTGTCCGACGGCGTTTTCTTAAGTATCGTTTCCATGTCCTCCAGAAAACCCATGCTCAGCATCTCGTCAGCCTCGTCGAGTATCACCATGCGTATGCCGTCAAGCTTGAGCGTGTTTCGGCGCATATGATCCATAACGCGCCCCGGTGTGCCTATCACTATCTGCGGCCTTCTCTTTAAAGACTGTATCTGGCGCTCTATGGACTGCCCTCCGTATACCGGCAGTATTCGCACGCCCTCGATATATTTTGATACGCTCTGAAATTCTTCCGCCGTCTGTATTGCAAGCTCGCGCGTGGGGCATAGCACGAGCACCTGCGCGCGCCCTGTATCTTCTTCAAGCATCTGAACGGCGGGTATCGCAAACGCGCATGTCTTTCCCGTACCGGTCTGCGCCTGGCCTATAACATCCCGCCCCTTCATAATGGGGACTATGGTTTTTTCCTGTATTGGCGTAGGCTCCTCAAAGCCCATCGCCTGTATCCCCCGCAGCACCTCTGCGCTCAGTTCTAATTCCGTAAACTGCAAATCTTTTGTCCTCTTTCATTCTTTTGTGAAATATTTTGTACCAACTAAAAAAAAATAAACCGGCTCCATACTATACCACGCTTAGCCCGGTATAGCAAAACTTCTTTTGCCGCTTGGTGCGGCTTGGCTGAAAAAGCTGTAACCTCTGGTATTTATCCAACCGCCAAAAAAATAAACCGTATACGCTTGGTACACGGTTTATGTCACATATTACTTGTTTTTAAGTTTAGGATGTTTGAGCAGCGCGGTCAGCACTATCCCCAAAAGCGCCGCGCAAGCCGCGATTATGAACGCCGTCACAAAACCGCCCGACATATCTCTGAAATACCCCGCGAGGAACGCCGAGCCTACAGCGCCTATGCCAAACCCCAAAAGTATCATTCCGTAATTGACGCCCATATATTTAAGGCCGAAGTAATCCGCCGTAAGCGCAGGAAATACTCCGAGGAAGCCGCCGTATGAAAAACCGACGAGAGCGATAAACACGAGTATAAGATAGCCCTGAGTTATCGCCGCAAACGGTATGGACACGGCGGCAATAGCGAGCAGTATCAGCAGCGTTCTCTTGCGGCCAAGCTTGTCTGACGTTGCACCCCAGAACAGACGCCCAAACGAGTTGAACCCTGTGATGACCATAACGCCAGCCGTTGCGGCCTCTACCGAGAGCCCGCCGTCTATGCCGAGCACCTTCGCGAACGGTATAACCATAAGTCCCGCCGCGCTTGCAAGCATAAGCATAACGGTTATCATGTAAAACTGAGGCGTCCGTATGAGCTCGCGCGGTGAAAAATCCTGAACATGTGCAGCGCCCTGTTTTGGCGCAGGAGGCACCCAGCCATCAGGCTTGTATCCCTCGGGCGGATTTTTGATTATTATACCGCAGATAAATGTCACGGCAAGGAATATTAGCGCAAACCATTTAAACGTATCCATGACGCCGACCGCGGTGATCAGCGCGTTGGCTATAGGCGTGAAAACGAGCCCTCCGAACCCGAGCGCTGAAACTATAATTCCTGTGATCATGCCGCGCTTGTCGGGGAACCACTTCTGGCAGACCGCTATTGTGGTCGTGTATGTCATTCCCATTCCAAAGCCGCCAAGTATACCGTAAGTTATCCATAGCAGCCAGGGTATTTCCTTTGTTGCGAAACCCGCAAAAAAGAACCCTATCGCAAGAACTATGCCTCCTCCGATCAAGACTGGCTGGGGCCTTAATTTGTCCTGGATCATGCCGCCTATAACGCTTCCGAATGTAAGAACTCCAAGAAGAAGCGAGAACGTAAGCGCCGCCTGCTGCTGTGACCACTCAAGTGTCTTTACCACCTCAGGCTGAAACACTCCCCAGATATACGCCGTGCCAAGACAAAGCTGAATAGCAATGCCCGCAAAAACAGGTATCCATCGGTTGTATGTCTTTGGTTTTGCTGCTGAATCCATAAAAGCACCCCTAAGCTGATAAAGTATAGTGTTAGGATTATCACATGTTTCGACACGTATTGTCAATGAATTATTATTAGTAATACTAATTTTTTATACACAGGCGATGTTATTTCTATTTGCGCCCTGTTTGCGTAAACCACATACTCAAGCCATACGATTACGGCGAGTACTTTGTCACAAAAAACGCCCGATCACGGACGTTATCAAATCATATGTTCTCTGTTCTTTATTAGAGCTGCGGTGTTTTTACAGACAGGTTTTTATATGTGCAGAAACGGAACTTCACGGATTCATACTCTTCGGGCGAGGACTGCTCTATCAGCTCCCAGCCGCTTGCGGTATCGAGGTTTGGAAAATGCCTGTCGGCTTCAAGTGTTACATGTATCTTTGTGACGCAGGCATATGAACAATAATCGAGCAGCTGCCTGTACACGGATTCGCCGCCGATAACAAACTGCGAATCCCATGTTGTATTATATGTATTTTTAAACAGCTCTGATAAAGAGCTGTAAACTGTAACATCATGTGTACCGATAATCGGGCGCGTTGTCAATACAATATTTTTTCTGTCCTTGAGGGGGCTGCCTATTGAGCAAAACGTTGAGCGCCCCATGATAACGGTCTTTCCAATGGTGGTGTTTTTAAAAAAACGCATATCAGCAGGTATTCTCATCAACAGCTTGTTATCTTTGCCTATCCCCCAGTTTTCATCGACCGCAACAATAAGATTCATGTTCTTCTCCATATTTAAACAGCTACCGGTATTTTTTCATCCAGTACGTTGAACTCATAGTTTTCGAGGCTGAAGCTTTGCTTTGTAAACTTATAAAAGTCTGTAACGCCTTTGTCTATTATGAAATTGGGCGCGGAATACACGTCGTTTTTCATTATTCTGTCGACTATGGGAATATGCCTGTCATAAATATGCGCGTCGGCTATTACATGTACGAGTTCGCCGGCTACAAGGCCGCTCACCTGCGCGAACATATGCATAAGCACGGCGTACTGGCATACATTCCAATTGTTCGCTACAAGCATGTCCTGTGAGCGCTGATTGAGTATGCCGTTTAGTTTATCCCCCGAAACGTTAAGTGTGAGGCTGTACGCGCAAGGATAAAGATTCATTTCATTAAGATCGGCATGTACGTACATGTTGGATATTATCCTTCTGCTGCCCGGGTTGTGCTTTAAGTCGTATAAAATTCGGTCTACCTGATCGAACGATCCTTCTTTGTATTCGTGCTTGACGCCCAGCTGATAACCGTACGCCTTGCCTATGCTTCCGTCTTTATCCGCCCAAGAGTCCCAAATACGGCTGCCAAGGCTGTTTATATTGTTGGATTTTAACTGCCATATCCACAAAAGCTCGTCTATGGCGCTGAAAAACATCGTTTTGCGCAGCGTAAGAATGGGAAACTCTTTCGACAGATCGTATCTGTTTACTATACCGAATTTTTTAACGGTATGAGCGGGGCTCGCGTCTTCCCATCTAGGCCTCACATAGAGCTCGGTATCCCAAAAACCGTTATTCAGTATATCGCTGCAATTATCGATGAATACCTTGTCGGCATAGCTCATGCGTCTACACACCCCTTAACAAAGATCAGTAATTATGTACCATGATATTGTATCATAAATGCTCTGCGATAAAAACATCAAAACAGACCAATATTACAATATAGCTGAGCGCCGCGGGCATCTCGAACTTCACAATCAATTTCGGCAGTGCTGCATGTTTTTATTACCCCCAAAAAGCAGCGAAAAGGCTGTTCAGTGCTCTAAATATCAGGTGGATCATGCATTTGCAGCTGTAACGTTATTGATGTATAATTTCACATAATACATGAATAAAGGCAGGATGCAGGAGCGAAGGCTGCGACAGGCGCGGACAGGCTGGCTGAATATCGACCATGAAAGGATTAGTGGCAACATGACCGAAAACGAGCGCAATATTCTTAGAAACGAGAGAATGAGCCAGATAAGGATAGCTCTGAGTCAACGGGCGGGCATAGCAAAGGCAGTCGTTAAACAATTCGGGGAACAGGGTTTCGAGACAATAAAAAGAGAAGTTGGCAGGGACATCAGGCAGTGGGTGGAATCTGTAGTGAGGGATCACGAATCAAGAGGGATAAAGAACGATATTGAAGGCCTCCATATGTTTTTGTGGGAACAGAACAGGGATGAAAATATCGAATTTACATATCAGGACGATAAGAAAAGCGGCATAAGGGTCTATACGGTCACGCGCTGCCCTATCGCGGAATATGCCTGCGATAACGGAATCGAGGAATGGGGCCGGTTTTTCTTCTGCGACCAATACGAGCTTATCGCTAAAACCTATAACCCCGGTATAACGTTCATATGCCATGAAAGAATGATGGACGGGAAAGCATGCTGCTCATTCTCGTACAAGCTGCCGCAATCCAAGGAATAGGCCCCGCCGAGTGAGCATGTACTGTGATTGAATATACCATTCTGTGCCCCCTATGTTAAGGGTAAGGCTTGCAAAAGCACAAACTCATTTATGCGCTCTATTTAAAATAATCACAAACGCACAGCGATAAAAGCATTATAACAGACCGGATATTACAATATAGCTAAGCACCGCGGGCAGCACGAATTTGACGATAAGCGACCACGGCCTTCCGAGAGAAAACGGGTTCCCCTTTTTTTGTATCTCCGCTATAGCTGATTTTGGTTTCCATACCCACCCTAAAAACAGCGCCGTTAAAAGGCCGCTCAAAGGAAGAAGCAGTTTTGAGGACAGCGCATCCATCATGTCGATAACGGACAAGCCCAGTATTTTTACATCCTCGAGCAAGCCCATTGATAGTGCGGATGGTATTCCGAGCGCGAAAATTATAGCCCCTGTTATAATGGCGGCTTTCTTTGTTCCCCATTCAAACGACTCGGTAAAGTATGCAACCACCACCTGAAGCAGGGATATTCCTGACGTCAGAGCCGCTATTACAAGCAGCGCGAAAAAAAGTGTTCCGAAGATGTTGCCGAGCGGAAGAGCGCCAAACACCAAAGGCAGCGTAACGAAGATAAGCGGTATTCCAAGATCCGGCTCTACGCCGTACGCAAATACGGCGGGAATAATTATCAATGCCGAGAGTACCGCGATCCCCACGTCGGCTGCGGCGATTATGACGCTGTTGGAGGGTATCTTTTCTTCCTCGCCAAGATAGCTGCCGTATGTGATAATAGTCCCCATCCCGAGGCTAAGGCTGAAAAACACCTGCCCCAGCGCGCCCAGCACTGTGCTGAGGCTGATCCGGCTCCAGTCGGGCTCAATAAACCACACTATGCCTTCCAGAGAGCCTTCTAGCGTCACACTCCTTATAACGAGCGCTATAAGCAGCGCGAACAATATGGGCATCAGTATCTTGCTCGCTTTCTCGATTCCCTTATGGATGCCGAGTATCACTACAAACACTACCAGAGCTAGAAAAACACCATGCCATATCAGCGGTATATAAGGGTGAGATACCAGCGCTTCAAACGCGTTGGACGCGCCTGCCAAGCCGGGGCTCGCCATCCCCCCCGTCGCAAATTTAAACATGTACGCTATAGCCCAGCCTGAGATGACAGAATAGAATGATAAAACCACGAACCCGATAGTTACACCCAGCGTTCCTATTATCCACCACTTGCCCTGCGGACTGATTTTCTTGAATGCGGTTACTATGTTGCTTTTTCCTCGTCGCCCGATAGCCAGCTCGCCGATTATAAGCGGGATGCCTATCACAAATACTATAAGCAGGTAAACAATAAGAAAAGCGCCGCCACCGCTTTGTCCTACTATCGTGGGGAATCTCCATATATTTCCGAGCCCTACGGCGCTGCCCACGGCCGCGAGTATGAATCCCGCTCTTGAGCCCCATTTTTCCCTGTTTTTTTGCATGCTGCCCGACCTGAAACTTTTTAAATTAAATCAATTTTAGGTTAGTCTTTGTTTATTGGCCGTAAATATGTGTTTAGCGCGCGGATATAAAAGAGTAAGTGTTGTCGCTGAGTCTCCTGAAACTTTACCAACAAAAAAACGCCCGCTTTTTTGGGGCGTTTTTTGTTGGTACAGCTAAGTCAACCAAATCCGAACCCGCCCCTTTGCTATTAAACGCATCCTCCACCTCGTCAAGCGAAATGGTTTTTGTACTCTCTTTATAGTTATATATCAGCACCAATCTGTCATCATACAAATATACGGCATTAACGAAACAATCAATAAGTCGTTGTTGAAAATCTGGATCTGTCACATCTCCTTTTTTAAATGTACTGATCCAAAAAACAATCTGATCTTTTGTCAGCATCGGTTTTTGAAGCTGCTCTTGCATGATACTGATTTCAAGTTCCTCTTTAGTCTTCTCCAATTCCTCAAGTCGTTCTTTTGTTGAAGATGTGAGCACCCCCTGCTGTATGGCATTAAGCATATTATTTACACTTTTCTCCACTTCTCTTAATTGAGCTCGGAGCATGGGCAGAAACGTATTCTCTTTCTTTTGCAACTCCAAGATTGCATCAGCCGTCCGATCAATCACATCATCCGATAAAGCAATATCCATGGTTTTCTTAACAACAAGCTGTTCTATCCAATCTTTCCTAACCGTTTTCTTGTTGCAAGTTTTCTCACGCTTCGCATGAGCGCATTTATAATATGAGTGCAGATTCCCCCACCTACTGGTTCCACTTTCACCAACCATGAATGCTCCGCACTTCCCACAATATAGCTTAGTAGTAAGCAAGTAATTTTCCTTCGCTTTCTTCCTTCCCGGTGCTTTGATATTCTTCTTTAATCTCTCTTGTACGCGGTCAAACAAATCTTGTGAAATAATCCGCGGAATCCCATCAGGAATTATAACTTCTCGAAATCTATATTCGCCAATATAGCGCCTGTTATGAAGCATCTTTGAAAAACTATTTTTATTAAACGGATTGCCAATGGATGATTTTATTCCCCTTGAATTAAAATCGTTAATAATCTCTGTGACGGTTTCGCCATCTGCATAGCGAGTGAATACCTCTAATACGATTGGAGCGGTATTCGGATCAATTTGATACTTCTGCTCGCTGTCCGCTATATAGCCTAATGGCATTCGGCTCCCGTTTGTACGACATTTTAACGCATTTTCTGTCATGCCACGAAGTACTTTTTGAGCAAGCTCAGCCGAATAATATTCCGCGAAACCCTCTAGCATAGTTTCTAGGATAATGCCCTCCGGCCCATCGGAAATGTTCTCCTTAGCAGATATAACTTTAACGCCATTTTTACGAAGCGTATTTTTATAATGTGCCGAATCATAGCGGTTACGCGCAAATCTATCCAGTTTCCACACAATCACCACGTCAAACAAATGCTTGCCGCTATCCTTTATCATTCTTTGAAACTCGGGGCGGTTATCAGTTTTAGCGGAGTAGGCTCGGTCAATATATGTTCCGAAAATGGTTATTCCCTGCTTGTCGGCATATTCCTGACACTCGCGAAGTTGGCCTTCAATGGACTCTTCGCGCTGGTTATCAGAAGAATATCTTGCATATATCACACCGTTCATTTCTTTTCCTCCTCAACCAACTCGACCAACATTTCCTTTAGCTTTTTGTTCATAGGCGAGCCTTCCTCAAAGCAAGCTCTCACGAATTCACTCCAGTTTGCCTTCTCTGCAATTTGTTCTTTTACCTTTTCCGGCTGGTACTCAAAATACTTCCCAAAGGGGTTATTGGTACGGCAAAACAGATAATCCAAAGATACATTGAAAGTATCGGCGTACCAGAGCAATACAGTATATGGAGCTTGTGAAAGCTCATGTTCATAACGATTAACAGTCGATTGAGTTACGCCCAGACTTACGGCAAGGCTGTTTTGAGTAATGTTGGCTTCCTCTCGCAACTTTTTAAGCCGCATGCCTATTGTCAATTCTTTATCCATTTGATAAATCCTCCAAAGGTCTTAATTTCAGTATAATATTCATACCCTTATTATGCAAGTCTTTTATTAAATACCGTGAAATGTTATTCAAAGATATGATTTAAGTTGGAACAATACAGCTCATGTTTTGACGTATTATATTTGAGATGATAATATCATATAAAGGAGCTGCCAATGCGAATACAAATACTCTATCCCCAGCAAAACCAAATTAAGATTATTGATCTTCCCAATTTTGAATATATGCCTCTCTTTTATCTTTTTCCCAAAGAACTGCTCAAATCAGAATGCCCCAGCCTAATGGACATGCCCCGAAGTGCACACGGAATATTCACGCAGCAAGAATGGTTTACGGTATTGGCAAGCGATTTCTTCTTGCAGACGGTTTGTGATCTGACTGCATATTATATCTGGCCATCCTTTGGCATTACGACATACATGGAGTGTTTTTCGGGGAATGACCCAATCTGGCTGCTTGCTCATTCGCTTCCCATATGGCAAAGAGCGTTTGAACGTATGAGTGGTATCACCCCGCAAAGTCTCGCCAATGCATCAAAGAAAGAATATGATTGGATAGAGCAAGAGGAGTTTCAAGACCTCATGATACAAGTTGGGGTTCACGGGATTATGGACAACAATCTGTTGCCCTGTATCCAAGCCATACGTGAAATGCGTTGCTTTGAGGATTATGATAATCGGAACAGCAATGCAAAGATAGATTTTTACCGAAGGTGGTATCATACCCGCTCCAAGATCAGTACGGTATCCCTTGAGCAATTAACAGACAATGAAATTGGAAACGGTTTACACAGCAGTTTGACATCTCAATATGAAGATTCAATCTGCTCGAAAATAGGTATTCAGAAGTTCTACCAACACCTAGAACCGCTTGACCGCGAGATACTTGATCTTCGTATAAAAGGATACACTTATCAAGAGATTGCCAAAAGGACAGGCTATAAGACGCACAGCGGCGTTTTAAAACGGATTAGTAGAATCGCTGAACTATATATTGACTATGCTGCTGAGCCGCAGGATTTGAAAGCATAACCACACGATTAATAATCACTTGGAATAACGCTTCCTTTTGCAGGAGGCGTTTTTTTGTACCTAAATTATCAAGCGAGGTGATGTTGGAAATGTGAATATAATCAAAGGTACTTTATAAAATCACTGTATTTTAGAAAGCGAGGTTAAACATGAACGTACTAAAGATTGGGATTGATAACGGAAACTACAACACAAAATCCTCAGAGCGGATGCTCTATGCATCCGGCTTTACGATGAGCGAAAAGGAGTTCATCACAGACGATATGCAGCTTTTCTATGAAGGCAAATATTATGCTGTCGGCGGCAAGCGTATGAGCTTTCAGCAAGACAAGACTCAAGAGGATGACGCATTTATCCTGTCCTTGCCTGCTATCGCGGATGCAATGAAGCAAGCGGATATCACCTCCGCCGAGATGTTTCTCGGCGTGGGACTGCCCATAGATATTTACGGCGCACAAAAAGAGACTTTCCGTAAATACTTCCTGCGCGGCAGTATCAACTTTGACTTTGAAGGAATTCCGTATTGTTGCCGCATCATGGACTGCAAGGTGTTCGCTCAAGGCCATGCTGCGCTCTGTAAATACTATCAGCAGTTGAAGGGGTACACCAATATCACGCTGATTGATATTGGCGGGTATACGGTGGATATCCTCACACTTCACGAATTCAAAGTTGACCGTGGAAGCTGCGCCAGCCTGCGCATGGGCACCATAACGCTGTTCAATGCCATTCGGGAAGAGTTGCAGCAGGAAAATATCATTCTTTCTGATACGCTGATTACCGACGCAATGCAAGGACGTTTACAGCATGCGGATCAGGACAGAATCCAGCTCATTGTTGAGCGACGTATGCGACTTTATATTAGGGAGTTGCTCAACGCGCTTCGTGAACGCGGACTTGATCTGAAGCTGCCGGTAGCCTTTGCCGGCGGCGGCGCGGAGTTGTTTGGCAGGCGGTTGTACTCCGGTGAAGTGAACACGATTACTATCCTTGACCGTTTCGCAAACGCCGAAGGGTACAAGCTGTTGCTGGGATGAGTTATGCGTGAGAGACGGTATCTGACGTTTGATATGAATAATCCGCGTCATATGGAAGCACTTAAAGTGTTTACGGAACAGCCGGATAAAGGGCGAAGCGATTTTGTGATTGACTGTATTCTAAAAGCGCAGCAGGAAAACAAGTTAACAGAATTAATACGGCAAACCATAACGGAAGCGCTGGCGGGGATATCGCTGAGGCCTTTGGTTCATTCGGACACTTCATCGGAGTTACACGCGACAAAGAACATATCAGAGTTGCCGGAAGCTTTAATATGCTCGATGGATGAGATTTAAACCATGATGGTTCAAAAACGACGATGATTGACGGATACATGCACCATAACGGTGCATTATGTTTGCTTTAAGCAAACATTCCGCTGTACGGGCTTTGCCCGTGAAATGCGGTTGAGAACGCGTCGGCGTCCGAAACCGCTAAGCCTCGCAGAGCCCACATGGCATCTTTCAGCTCGTCTGAAAGTGTCATAGTGGGTAAAACACTTCCTTCGGAAGTGTCCGTCCCCCAAGCAGCGATTATGAAAGGAAGTGATGTTGTATTTCGAAGGTTGATCGCACCGTTGTCAGAAACAAAGCGTATCCACGTAACAACTTCTCTATTCGCGAGCGTCATAACGAACGCAAAAACGAAATCTATTTAAATCCCGACATTGTACAGGATAGAAGCCATCTCAATATTCGCTTTAAAGGCTGCGACAGTACTTATACTCAAGCGTTTGACCGATTGCTTGAGGAAGGAACAATCAGTACACGCGGGTTAAAGCCGGATGCGGATGTATTTGCAGAAATGGTGTTTGACGTCAACACATCATATTTTGAACAACATGGCGGCTATGAATATGCAAAGGATTTCTTTGCTGAGGCGTACAAGATGGCTGTTCAGGAAGTGGGTGGAGAGCTGTATATCCTTTCGGCTGTCATGCACGCTGATGAACGCAACAAAAGTCTCTCGGAGGAATTGAATCGCGATGTCTTCCACTATCATCTGCACGTCGTGTACATCCCCGTTGTTGAAAAGGAAATCCGATGGTCAAAAAGATGCAAGGACAAGGCTCTGGTTGGTACAGTTAAGGAAGTGATCCATCAGGTCAGCCATTCTAAGAAGTGGGCATCCGTGAAGGCATTGGATGAAAACGGCGAACCCATACGAGCCGAGAATGGCAAAGCTATTCTGATTCCATCCTATTCACTCCTGCAAGACAGATTCTTTGAACACATGAAAAATGCCGGGTTCAAGGATTTTGAGCGCGGTGTTCGCGGAAGCACGACACAGCACTTGTCTGTTCTCGATTACAAGATACAACAGGATGCCGAAAAGCTCACTCGCATTGAGAAACAAGTGGAAGACCAGCAGAAGGAACTTGTTTCGATATCTGAACAATTAGTTGTCGAGCATAAGGCCAGCAAGACATTTCACGAGTTAGATGAACTGGGCCGGAAAAAGATGTTCGGCAAAGTGGAATTAACAGAACAGGATTACAAGGAGGTGATATCACTCGCAAAGGAGGGCGTTCTTTCCCGTAGTAAAATAGCTGATTTGACACGACAGCTGAGTCAGGTTTCATCGAGATTATTTAACTGGCAGCTTAGCTGGCAAGAGCTTGACGAACAGACAAAAGAGTTTCGGCAGGCTATGAAATTAGCGCCGCAACGTGTAAAGGAGGTCATTTCAGACATTTTCTTAAAAGACCGAGAAGAACGCGAAGCACGACGCCATATGCGTCGCAATAGCAGAAAACGCGATGAGCGCGAAAGATGAACATTGACAATTGAATATGGAGGTAGTTATTTATATGCAGCAGAAAAGGAGCGGGCATCATGTCCGCTGACAAGGTCAAATCCGATATCCCTGATGAGGTTATAGAATCTCTAGCCCGGTGTATTTTACCATCGATACGAGCATATTTCGAAAGCGAGGAAGGGCAGAAGGAGTATGCGGAATGGATAGAGAAAAGGAAAAAGGATCAGGCTGCAGTAGCGGCAAATGTAATATCTGATTAGCAATAACGGGAGAGCTTTTCTGCTCTCCCGTATTTAATTGTAGCATATATTCAAACCGGTCCTATAGAATGACTAACTCCATTTTATTCCATACTTTACAGATTGCGAGGCGGCGCCTATGGTTCGAACTCATAAGGCGGGGAGCCGAATGTGCCTATTTAAAGGGGAGCTGAGTGATTCTACTGTGTCTATGTGGTTTATAAAACCCCTCAAACTCATGCTAATACTACAGAAATGTAGTATAAATGTAGTAGAACAAATCGGCTGTCCAATTGCTCTGAATTTTTTCACCTTTTGAATCATTCTCTTGCATAACAACCAATAGTCACCCATTAGATGGTTCTCCAATACAAAAGTCTATCAATAGAGTCCAAAAAGCTAAGGGGTCAGATAAACAAGGGGCCTTAAGCGCCCCATAACGCAATGTATTTGTTTCAATATGAAAAGAATACATATCAGCAAGAGAAATTGACTTTATAAAATCAGCATCTGCCCAGCTAAAGTCATTATCGTTAAATTGGTATAAACGAGTCTTCGATATAAAATGAAAAACATCAATATGTCAGTACGATATTCTTTTATGGTGTTTTCAGCACGGCATTTAATAATTCGGAGATAATTAAGATACTGTTCTACTAATGGACATGATTTATTTGATTGCATACCAATTCCTCCATAAATTATTATTCTCATTAACTGTTGGTAATATGCGGATACTTTAATATAATTGTCACATGTAGCCCCACTAAAATTTCGCAAGAATATGAGGTACAGCATCTTAAAAATATACAAATATTCGTATATAATATAAACTGTATTTGAATGTTTTCAAGGAGGCGCGACGAATGACGGGCATTTCAGGGTATATCTCTACACGGGAAGCGTTTTACAAGTGGGACGTTTCTGAGCGGCGCGTAACGCAATACTGCGCGGCGGGACGTATCCCGGGACTTACCCGTTTCGGGCGCTCATGGGCGATTTCCGACGATGCAGAGAAACCCGTAGACCCGCGAAAAAAACATCGAATGTAAGGAGGCATACCATTAAGAATCTAAACATCAGTAGCCGTACTCTGTCGGTCTGCTCGTTCTCCTGCCTGTTCGCCTACATTCTCTCTTTTCCGTTTGAGGGAAAGGTTCTATACAGCCTGCTGGATTACATAAAGGTTGATGCCTCGCAATTTATCCTTGCGGCCATCATCGCCCACTTTTTCGGGCAGTTCACCTGTGGCTTTTTCTGCAAATCACCCAAAGGCGCAAAGCGTGTCATGCTCTTTGGCATGGGTGTCTGTATCCCGTTGACGGCTTCGTTCTTTTTCGCAAGCCCTGTTCTCTGGATGGGTTCTCTGGTCGGCATTGGCTATTCCTCCGGCTGTGCTGTAGCTGCGTGGGGATATTTTCTCAGAGCATACACGCCGAAAAACGAGCGCATTAAGTCCTGCGCCGATGTACTTATCTACTCCAACCTCGTTATGATTGCTGTCAATATGGTAGCGACGAATATCTCTACAGACATAGGGCTGCTCCTGTCTATGCTCTGCCTACCTGTCGGCATGGCGTTTACATGGATGCTCCCGACAGACGGCGGAGCTACATGGACGACAGAAACCGCAAAATCGGTATCCGATATCCGAAAGCCGATGGGTATTCTATTTCTGTTTGTTGCCATCATCACCGTAAACTCCGGTCTTATGTATCAGGTAATTAACCCGGCATTTGAGCATCTGACCTTTCTCACAAGCTGGTATTGGGCGGCACCTTATATTCTGGCACTGGCTGTGATGCGAAATCTGCCGGTGCGAATGAACAGGCCGGTGTTCCTCTATATCGGCATTGGTATGATCATGTGTGCTTTCTTCGCCTTTATGCTGTTAGGACGCGGTGCGGCTGATTACCTGATTGTGGACACATTGATGCTTGGCGCTTGCGGTATCTTCGACCTGTTCTGGTGGAGCATCATAGGTGAAACGCTGGACTACTCTCAAAACCCTGCGAAAATGTTTGGCGTCGGTCTTTCCGCCAATGTGCTGGGCGTACTCTGTGGCGATGTGCTGGGCGTCGTTATTACCTCCATCCGGCTTCCCGAAGCGGAGGTTGCGGTGATTGCGCTGACGGTGGTTTGCATCACACTCGTAATTCTCCCGCCGCTTAACCGACAGCTTACTATGCTGTTAAAGAGCCATGTCTACCTTTCAGCTTATGCGAACATGAACGAGAAACAGCAATCTACGATAGTTCATCAAGTAAAACTGATAGATCCTTTGACGGAAAGAGAAAACGAAGTGCTTGCGCTCATCCTCGCCGGTGAATCCAACAAGGAAATTGCAACCGCTCTGGTCATCGGCGAAAGCACGGTCAAGTTTCATGTGAGCAACATCCTTTCCAAGTACGACGTCAGCAGCCGTGCGGAGCTTATCAGCACCCTGCTCAAGAATCAAGCGAAAACATAAAATTAGCCTGAAAACGCAGCGTTTTGCAGCCTCCTATACGAAAGTACAGGGGGCTTTTTTGCATACCTGTACTTTTGCAGGGGGATTTTTCTCATCGTTTCCACTACTATGACAGTAGAAGGAGGCGAGGTCTGCTGTGAAATCCATAAAAAAGAGGCGGAATATGTATGCCGCAATTTTTGTGGGCGCTATGTCGCTAACTATCTTATTTGCCGTATTGCAGGAAACGGAAGCTGCAATTGCTTCCACTGTCTGCATTGCTGTTGTGCTGTTATTTCTATACAAGCAAATTCGCTTGCTTTATGTAGCGTCGGTGATTGTCGATAGCCGAATTCTGACTGTCCCATCGTCAATCGTCACCACTGAAAAAAGGCCTAACCCCAAGCGGGCGGAGGAAACCATTGTATCCACCTTCGGACTGCTCCTTGGGAATAAGGTCTACAGGTGGGGCTGCGAGGGTGTGTACGGCGTCCGGCTGCAAAAGGTACGAATCGACAAAGAGCATATCTGTCTGTCCTTCGGAGATGATGGCGAAATGCAGCGCGTTGAGCTTTTGCACGGTCTGACCGACAAGCAAAGCGTCACGGAAATCACGCAAAAGCTATGGCATGAAACAGGAGTACAGGTAGAAGTCAATGATTGGTAACGAAAGGGAGGAACCTAAAATGAAAAAAGCATTATCCATATTACTCGCGGCACTGCTTTTGACCGGCCTTGCCGGATGCGGAGGCGGCGAGGACAGAGGGGGCAGCGGAAAAGTTGAGGCGAATGTTCTGTCGCCGGAAAACACCTCTGCGGTGTTGGAGAACGGTGTCAGCGTTGATGTGGGGAGTTTTGTGTTGGAGGGTGAAACGGAGCTGACCGTAACCAAACAGCCCGTGGAAGAAAATAAGGACGAAGGATATAAAATAGAAGCCTATGACTTTACATTGGGCGACAAGACCGAGCTTTCCGATTTTATCACCATCCGCATCCCCTATGATACCTCATACTGCGAGGACGGACAGGACCCGGCAAAATGCGTGGGCGCGAAGTACAAAAATGAAGCCACTGGGCAGTGGGAGGATGTGCTGTTCGAGGTGGATGTGGCCGCAAATGAACTGGTCATCTACACCGACCACCTCTCCACCTTCGGGGCTTTCTATATCCGAAACGAGGGCAAACGCAGCGCCTATATTACCGACATTTATTCGGATGTTAGCGGCATCGACCAGCAGCAAGCTATGAAAACACTCCGCGAATTTGTGGAGGACGGCGGCGCGGCGGGAGAAGAAGCGGTAGGTCTGGCGGCGCAAATCCTCACCGGATATAACGGATTTTTGAGTGGCGTGGCCGGTGCTGCCGGAGAGACGGGCTTTGCCACAGATCTCACAGGTACGATTCTAAGCATAGCCTCTGCCGGTAGCCCAACCTTTGATACTGCGCTGGCCGATTCGGCCTATAAGAAGATGGGTAAGTTGGGCAAGGTGGCCGCGGCGGTAAAAATCGGCGCGGTGATGTTCAGTACGGAAAAGACAGACGCCGATACGCTTGGCCTATATAAGGACTCAGCAATGCTGGCGCTTTCCTTTGCCGAATCCGCCGCATGGGGGCTTGCCGCCAGCGGTCTGTTCATCTTTGACTACACCATCAACGATATGTTCGAGCAGGGCATGGCAATGAAAATGGAAAAAATAGACGAGGTCTACGTCTATTTCAACGACCAATTCTCCGGCACGCTGGACGGAGGCAACGGTTGGAAAGCCCGCAGTCTGAAGGACTGGCGGCAGGCGCTCATAGACATAGCCGAAGCAAACCCCAACGAAGCCGACGCCAAAGCCGCCATCGAAGCGGAAATAGACCGCTACGCCCGTGTATTCTGGACGCTGGGCGATATGGAGAAAGCCATCGTAGTTACGGACATCGAGGATAAGGGAACCAAAGGCTCCGTCACCGTCCCCGACCCGACACAGGCGGAGATAGAAACGCTGGTGGGCGCATACAAGGCGCACCTTTATGAGCGCCTCTACCCGGTGATACAATCGGTCAGCGCCTATATGCAGCGCAAGACCGAGGCCGAATATCTGGCGACGCTGAACGAGGTCAAAGCGTTCTTTAACCAAACTATCACCTTCAATATCGTGGAGGACATCCCAGAAGGCGAAAAATCACAATATGACGGCTACGCCCTGCGTTTTGCCCCGCTTTCCGAAAATGCAACGAAGGAGAGTTGGAGCGGAACCCTCAAGGAGACTGGCGGAGCTTCCACCAAGTTTACCCTGTTGGGCTATTTGCAAGCCGGTTGTCCCACCAAGCTGCAACTATTCCCGCAGGATGCCGACCCCGATAACGACGAGCCGGAACTGACGCTGAGCTTTAAGCTCTCCGCGCCGATGACAGAAGTGACGCTTAGCGGGCTTTCCATAGATGAAATCGTTGGGGATTATCCTCTTGTTATGTCAAATGATGATGGTGATACCGATGACGGTTTAATGAGCCTTGTCAAAAATGAAAATGGTCAGCTTGCGTTTAGTGAGAAACCAGATGCACCCTTTGACTATGATCCAGCCACCGGAACCGCAATATATGATTATGGTGATGATGGCATTCGTTGCACATATACGGTCGTATTTACCTCTGAAAACGGCACGATCCATTGTACCGGCACTATGGTTTTAGTAAGCGAAAGCGGCGCAGCCACACTGTATATTGAAGGAAGCAAAACAGACTGACAACAGCCCGCCTCGCCGGGAGGCAGACAGGAGGATATAATGACAAATCAAAACGCGCCCCTAGGGCGGGAAAAGAGCTTTGATTGCCGTGCTGCTCGCGGCCAATCTGCTAATGCTTGTGATAGGCATTCTCACCATACCGCCCAATCTGCGGGCGGCAGCAGGAAAAGAACCTCCTGTGCCGAGGGCGGAGCAAGCAGCGCTCGTCACACCGTCGTCGGAGGAACAAACCCCGCCCGCGACCACGGAAAGCGGCGGCATTCCCGCGCCGGAGGAAACAGGCGTGAGCTTATCCACGGAGGAATGCCCCGATTTGGAGGACTTTCTCTGGTGCACGGAGGATGTGGTCTATAACGGCGCACCGAACGATGCAGATGCCATAACGAGCCTCGACAGGCTGACCGGCGGCTGTAAAGCACTGATTATTTACGACCCCAACAACGAATACGATGCAGGCGCTATGGAATTCCTTAACGTTGCTCTTGCTGGTACAGTGGAGAGTTTAAGCCTGACACTTGACTGGTATCAGATTTTTTGGGCAAATGATGGTGAAAGCTTCGACGAAACGGATATGGAGGATGGTGTATTCAGCGGCAAGTGGGAAAGCAGCGGCCTGTGGGCGTCCGGCGCGGGAACCATACGCCTGACGCAGTTCTACGAGCAAAATGGAAAACAGCACGCCGTCGGCACAATGGATACGCCCGACGGGATACCGGCGCTTGTGGCGCTGGTGCGGCCATAAGGAGGTGCAGACGTGGTAAAATATTGTACTAATTGCGGCAAGGAGCTTCATACAGGCGCTCGATTCTGTGTCGGACGCTGACATATGTCCAGTTGGCAGCGGGAGTGCTGCTGATTCCCGTTCTTTGTTCCTATGCGGCGCTGGCCCTGCCGCTGCTGTTCCTATTTACCGTTCTATACTTATTCTCCGTGGGCTGGCGTAAACGCCAAACTAACGATTGATGAGGTGATAAACCGTGACAAAGAAAACGAACAAAAACATCCCTCTGCCCATCCTCATTCTGATTTGTGCAGTACTGCTGTTCGCCATGTATATCAGCCTTTCTACGCTGGCGCTGGCAATATGGGGCGACAGCGTTATGGGTACGATGGACAGCTATGACAGCCGCCTAGATGATACGACTGCCCAGGAAAACCGATCCCGCACCATATCAAAGGGCTATTGGTTTATGGCAAATGGCAAGGAGTACCGGGGATATGTGATATATGGCGGCGACGAGGCGTGGCCAAGTTTGGACGAGGGCGAAACACGCTCCGAGCGCATCCGCTACCTTGACATTTTTCCCTTCATCAACAAGCCCTCTGCGCTGTGCGAATTTGACGAGATGGGCGAAGCAGCGATCATTTATCATATTCTCGCACCCATTGGTTATCTGCTGTTGCTTCTGCTTGTTATTCGCACAGCCAGAGGCAGGAAAAAGAAGAAAGCAGCGGCGAGGAAACCCGCCGCGCCTCAAATAATTGAAGCAAGGAGTGATACGGATATGTTTTGTCCTAACTGTGGAAACAAGCTGCCGGACGGTGCGGCTTTCTGTTCAAGCTGCGGCATGAAGATGCAAGCCAACGTTTCTGACGTCTGTACTGCCTGCGGCGCTGAGCTGCCGGAGGGAGCTGAATTTTGTATCGGCTGCGGCAAGACTGTGAGTTGGGCTGCGCCGGAAGCGGTCACGCCGATCCAAGCGCCGCCATCCGCGCCCCCGCAAGGAGGCTCTGGGTTGGTCGGTTTTTCCGACAGGTGTCATTCGCCGGAGATACTGGACGCCGCACAGAAAAACAAAAAATACGCTATCGGCTGTATGTGGATATTGGTTTTTGTTCCGCTTATTGGCTTTCCCATTGCTGGTCTGCTGATGGACGATTTTCCTTTTGGAGAAGCTCTTGTTATCGGCGTCGGCATTGCTCTTATCATGTTGGTCATTAATTTGCTGGCGCTACGAAAGACCAAACAACCCATGTGGGAGGGCGTGGTCGTCAATAAGTACAGCAAAGAGAGAAGCGAACACCGGGGTGGCGAGGACGACAATTACAGGACTTACACAGAGTACACCACAGTCTTGAGCACCGACGCAGGCAAGAAAAAGACCATAGTAGAAAGGGACAGCGGACGAGATATGTACGATTATCTGTCTGTGGGCGACCGGGTGCGGTTTCATCCGAAATTCGGTACATACGAGAAATACGATAAGTCCAAAGACCGCATAATCTATTGCAATGTCTGCTCTATGATGAATCCCATCCAAAACGACCGCTGCAAGCGGTGTAATAATCTGTTGTTCAAATAGAAATGGAGGTATAGCGTGAAACAGTATGATTCTCTGTTGGAGGCCGCCGAATTTGCTTCAACCCTTGCAACCGGCTGGCGTTTTGCCTATTCAAGTGATGAATACGAAAAGACAGCGCTGCTGTCCCTCGCTGAAACAAGCGACAGTGAAAACCCCATAGGCGAGGACAGTTTCTATGTGGTATCCCCCAGCGGGGCCATAGGATTATGTGAGGACGGGGAGGATATAGATTGGCAATTCCTTTCTAACCCTGATACAGGCGAAGACCTGCCTACCACTTTTGCCGTCGCGCCGCAAGTGAAATTCTGCCCTAAATGTGGCGCACCCGTCGTCCCCGGTGCACGTTTTTGCAATAAGTGCGGCGGGAAATTCTGATCAGTTAGCGTTCGTGAAGTTCATGGTATCCAAACGGGTAATTCTGTTAAGGCCGTAAAGGCTGCAAAATATCACTGACAACGCCGTACTGGTAAAACCGAGGAGCGCAGGATAATTTACATATTCTGCACTCCTTGTGTTGTTTTTCGAAACAATTATTCTTTTATTGCAAAAATCACCTTCTCACCTGATTACTTACCCCTATTAGTCCAATTTGAAAGGATGATTTAAAATGGACGATTCTAACATGCTCCCAAAAACAGAACGACCGATTATATATACAGGTTACAAAAGAGATAAATGAACAGACAACGGAAATACGTGAATATGAGCGTTTGCTCTGCATCCGTGATAATTATCCAAAGTACGTGCTTCGCACCGGTGATTTTGCCGCAGGATATTATGAGGGAATCAAGACAATGCACGTTGCAGATTTTCTGTTAAGTAGCGAATTCTGAGAATTACAAATATACTAGCATATTATCCCCCAGGCGGCATGCCTATAGTTCAAATATATACGCATGTAGGCTAAAAGGCCTATTTTAAAGTATATTTACGGCTTCAACTAAGTTAAATTGATTATAAAGCCTTCACTCATACATGCTTTTATTCCAAAGTGTAGTATACATGTAGTATTTATTATTGAGATGGAATAATGTCCGTCTATATAAGAGTTATGCTTACTTTTCCGTGAGCAAAAATCTGTACAGAAATATTCTGCACAGACTTATTTTAAACTTGATTTCATGTAAATTATTGGGGTTATATATCTATTGGAAGGCAATCCGTATTATTCTCGAATGATTTCGTACATAGTAATCTCCTCGGCTTGTGCTCTGATGACGTTCATAGCACCTACCCAAGCCAATTGGTTATGTACTTTCAATTCTTCAGTGACTCTCTGTTTCTTTGCAATCTGCTGGTTCAATTCGCATATACGCTCTTTCGCACGGTCGTTGATCTCGATAAGATATTCTTCCAGACTGCCCGAGAAAAGAAGCTGCGTATAAAGCTCCTGTCGCTCTTGTTTGATGAAATCAAGACGCATCCTGCCGTACTTGCCGATTTTTGATGTTAAGCCTTTTGTTCTATTCATTTCAACGCCTCCTATGTTTATTCAATAAAAGTGCTGAAATAAACAACAAATCCGAACGCCTCTCCTAGCAGAGTGGGGTTCGGATTTGTATCTTTTGGTACCTCCTAGGGGACTCGAACCCCTGATACTGCCGTGAGAGGGCGGCGTCCTAACCACTAGACTAAGGAGGCTTATCAGCGAAGTATATTCTAACAGAAACATGGTGATATATCAACCCCTATTTTCATCATTAATAATTGGAAAGTATGATACTGCATTATATTAAAAACAGCCGGTATGATGGTCTTTGTGTCATACCGGCGTCATTAGGGAGAAGACTCTTCTTTATATCTCAAAAGACTATTTAACTTTAAATAACTCTATTAACCAAATTTATGAGCTCATTTGCTATAGTTATCATTCAGCAATTCCTTAAGTCTTAAATATGCGTTACGGTCAGCAAGATTTATCGATTGCCAATCATAGCGATGCACCGGTATATAGTATACATACTTTTGTGCCGCTGCGCTCCTTGCTCTGGCGTCAAACAGTTCGGGATTGTCTTCGAAGAAATCACACGCCTCTAAAACAGCGCCTCCCGAGAGCGAAAGCATGTACTCAGCGTCTATCTTGCCTGTCTGCTCATACCTTTGTATATTGCTGCGGGCTACATAAGCTTCAGGATTCACAGCCACTAGGCCGCAGAAATAAACAAGCGCTGCCACAGCGAAAAGTTTTATAGCCTTTGTTTTATCAATGAACACACGCGCAAGCATGATGACGTTAAGTATTACGAGCAAAAGCATGAACGAGTGGGATATAAACCTAGCTACCGTATATCCGAACGAGAGTTCGTAGTACGCAAGCCGCATATGCGACGACGCCATTATCACAAAATTGAACGCTATAAGCACGGCGCACAGCGCTTTAAGATATGGCTGCGCTCTTCCTTCCTTTTGTTTCGTGAACCGCAGCGACAGCCCAACGATCACAAAATTGAGGCACGTTATGAACAACAGCTCACCAAAGCCGCGCACGGCGTAAGCAGAGCTCGTAAGCCCTAGTATATCGGCCATCGTTTCGCGGGGCTGAAAAAAGTAGCCGAACTGCACCGCGCCGTACAAGATATATACCAGGCTCACCATAGATAGAGCAACGCCGACCGTTACACCTTGCACCGGCCGCAGATGTGAATAATCCCTCGCGGTCCTATTTCCTGTGTATTCGCTCCTTTTGGCTGTTGCGATGGGCGCGGCGGCAGCCGACGCGCCGACAAAAAACAAGAATATATACAGTAAGATGTCGCCGATATTTATGTCGGCAAGCAGTATGCTTACCGCGGCGGACAGCGCCGGGTCGGCCATAAGCAGCAGAGGAACAATGAGTATAAGCAGTACTGCGCCGATAAGCAGGCCTATAACTGCTCCCTTCTTTTTTTCGGACTGCTGATTGAATATGCTGTTTACCGAGCCTGCCGAAAAGTGCCCGAGCCCAAGGAACAGCCTGTTTAAACCGCCTATTATTATATCAGTCACAAACATCGGCTTATACCATCTGTACAGCGCGTTGTCCGACAGCACCATGTACTGTACGAACATCACGAACAGTATTACGAGTATGCTTAGCCCGTTAAGAAACGTACTGCCCGTAAACATGCATACCGCGAGAAATATCGCCGGCAGCGTTAACAGCGTAATAAGCTTTTCTTCGCGGAAGGTCCGTTTCATAAACAGCTCTTTGTTGAAGAGCGCGAACGCGTACAGCAGCAGCACAAATATCAACACGTTAAGGCCGGCAAGCTGATTTGCAAACAGATACGAAAACAGCGCACCGAATACCGCCGCGCTTATCAGCAGCTTTGCAGGCGTCTGCGCCTTTTCCTTCTTTTCTTTGCATCCTGACTCAAGCACGCCCGGAAAGTTCTCGGCCTGATAAACGTCATTCATGCTTTTTATCCTCTTTATCAGTTTTGGTAAGGAGCTTTTTCGCAGCTGGCATGTTTTCTTTCTTTTCTTTTTGCTTTTTGTCGTCTGGGCTTTTTTCCAGAAAATATTGGTAAAGGTAACTGTTATCGGTCATAAACTATACCTCCATGATTTGCCTTACAGCAAGAATAATAAACCGTGTTATATGCTTTTGTCAATTATTATTTTCTGTTTATCAATAATTTATTCGTGATTATCATAAAATGTGAATGTTAATGGATTCCATATTAAAACACACAGAAAAAGAGCCTGCTTTAGCAGACTCTTTTAGCACAGCTTATTCTTTTCGCTTTGGTTTTTGAGTATAATCGTTCATTACCTCTTTTAGTATCTCCACCGTCTCTCTGGAATCGTTAAGCTCCTGACGGAGTCTGTTGACCTCCGCCTCTAGCGCCATAACCTTTACGGATTCCATATCGCCGGACACCCTTCTTGCGGCCTTGGCGGCGGGTTCCTTCTTTTTGCTTTCCGGTTTGCTTCCCGCGTGCTCAGACACTGGCTCCACCTCGCTTCTTACATATTCGTCGTCCACATGCTCGTTGAATCTGCCGCGCTTCGTATAGTGTGTATGCAGCAGCTTATGGGATATGTGGCTGTTTGGATATTCAAGGTAATCCTCATAAAGCTTCTTTACGGACGGGTTTTCATGAGACTTGCGCAGAACTTTGGACTCGTCCTCGTCATAGATACCCTTAAGCCTCTTTTCACGAACGTCAGGGTCTTTCGACCTCGGCTGTCCGCCTCCCATTATGCATCCGTTCGGGCATCCCATGACCTCTATGAAGTGGTACGGGGACTCTCCTTTTCTGATCTGCTCCATCAGCATCTTCGCGCCGGAGAGCCCGCTCGTTACGGCGACCTTGACGGTCACGCCGTCGAGGAACGCGTAGTCGGGCAGAGGATTCTCGATCAAAATGTCGGCAGCCTTTATCTGCTCGAACCCTACGATAGGCGTTACATGCAGTCCGTCAAACGGCAGCTCACGCCCTGTTACGAGCTCGTAGACTGTGCGCAGCGCGGCTTCCATAACGCCGCCTGTAACCCCAAATATATCGGCCGCTCCCGTCGACATTCCGAGAGGATTGTCAAACTCTCCGTCGGGAAGCGCTGCGAAGTCTATGCCTGCCTCCCTTATCATCTGCCCGAGCTCTCTTGTGGTCAGTACAGCGTCTACGTTCGCGCAGCCGTTGTTCTTCATCTCGTTGCGGCTTATCTCAAACTTCTTCGCTGTACACGGCATGACCGAAACCACGAACATGTCTTTGGGGTCAACGCTTATCTGCTCGGCATAGAACGACTTGGCGAGCGCACCCAGCATTGTGTGCGGGGATTTGCAGGTTGAAAGGTGCGCGAGCTCCTCAGGATACATATGCTCTACATACTTTATCCAGCCCGGGCTGCACGATGTTATAAGCGGCAGCGTAGCCTCTCCTCCCGTAAGCGCGCTCTTGACGCGCGACAGGAATTCCGTCCCTTCCTCGAGTATGGTCAGATCAGCGGTAAAATCTGTGTCGAACACGTCGTCGAAACCGAGCGTCCGGAGCGCCTGAGCGAGCTTTCCTGTTACCCTTGCACCCGGTTCAAACCCAAATTCTTCGCCTATGGCGACTCTAATCGCGGGCGCTACCTGTACGACGCATCTCTTGCTCTTGTCGCCGAGCGCCTGCCAGACCTTGTTCGTCGCGTCCGTTTCTTTCAGAGCGCCCACCGGACACACGACGGTGCACTGTCCGCAAAACGCGCAGTTTACCGATCCTAACTGAAGGTCCATCGCGGGGCCTATCACCGTATCAAACCCTCTTTGCTGGGCGTTTAGTATACCTATGCCCTGCACGTCGTTGCATACTGTCACGCAGCGGCGGCACAGCACGCACTTAGACATGTTTCTTGTTATCGAGACCGACGATTCCGTGTTGAATTCGGAATGTTCGCCGTCAAAACGCGTCTCGGTCACGCCAAGCACCTTGCCCAACTCCTGCAGCTCGCAGCTCTGGTTGCGCGAGCAGCTCAGGCAATCCTTGTCGTGGTCGGACAGCAGCAACTCGTATAAAACTTTACGCGCGCTGCGAACCCTGTCTGTGTTCGTATGGATGGCCATGCCTTCCGTCACCTTAACGACACAGGACGCCTGAAGGGTTTTCGCTCCCTCGACTTCAACTACGCACAACCTGCACGAGCCGAACTGATGCATCTTGTTGAACGTGCAGAGCCCCGGAATATTTATACCAACAGACTTTGCCGCTTCCATTATCGTGCTTTCCTTAGGAACGGTCACGCTTTTTCCGTTAATCGTTATATTTACCATTCAAGCTACCTCCTTTCGCAATGCAGACAGCGCATAGCTTCGGCCACCGCATTAAGCTTATGATAACCTTGGACAACTTCGTCGAACGTATTCTTGCGCGTCTCGGGGTCGAGCATCTCGAGCGGGAATCTCTCGTGCGCCACTATCTCGTCCTCGTCGGTAATTTTCGGTATGTCTATCGGCTCTCCCTTGTTGAGCTTGCCTTTGCCGCCAAGGTATTTGTCGATAGATATGGCGGCGTTCTTTCCGTCCGCTATCGCGCGTATTACCTCGTCGGGGCCGCGAGTAACGTCTCCGCCCGCGAACACGCCTTCCATCGTAGTCATCTGCGTATCGCCCTGAAGCACGAATGTCCCCCACGGCGTTAAACCTATCTCGTCCTTTCCTATGAACGGGAAGTCCGCGTACTGGCTGACCGCAGGTATTACCATGTCTGACTGCAGCATGAAGTTCGAGCCTTCAACAAACACGGACTTTCTTCTGCCCGATGCGTCGAATTCTCCGAGCTCCATCCTTACGCATTCAATCTTGCCTACCCTGCCGTCTTTGCCCGCTATGAAGCGCAAAGGCGCCGCAAGCTCGATTATCTCTATGCCTTCCTCTACAGCCTCACATACCTCCATCTCGTAGGCAGGCATCATATCTCTCGTTCTCCTGTAGAGTATAGTCACTTTCTTAGCGCCAAGCCTGAGCGCAGTCCTCGCGGAGTCTATCGCCGTGTTGCCGCCGCCGATGACGACTACGTTATCTCCCATCTCTATCGGCTGATGCGTGTTGGCCAACTTTAAGAATTTAATGCCGTGTACAACGCCCGGCAGGCTTTCTCCCGGTATGTTGACCTTCTGAGGGAGCTGAGTGCCTGTCGCGACGTATATGGAATCATACCTCGCCTTAAGCTCACTGAACAGTATATCCTTGCCGACTCCGGTGCCAAGATGTATCTTAACGCCCTCCTGCTCAATAAGCTTTACTTCGTGGTCAAGCACATCCTTTGGCAGACGGTATTCGGGTATGCCGTACGCAAGCACGCCTCCCGCAGTATCGTGCTCTTCGAACACGTCTACGTCGTAGCCTATGCGGGCGAGGTAGTAAGCGCACGTAAGACCCGATGCTCCCGCTCCGATTATAGCGACGCTCTTTCCGTTCTTCGGGAACACTATGTCTCTCGTATATCCCTTTTGATTCTGCATAGCGTAGTCGGCGACAAAGCGCTTAAGGTCGCATATCGCTATAGATTCATCAACCGTTCTCCTGCGGCATTTGCTTTCGCAGGGCCTCGTGCATATCCTTCCGCATACCGCCGGAAACGGGTTTTCCTGGCGTATAAGGTGGTAAGCGTCAACGAACCTGCCGGCCGCCACAAGCGACATATATCCCGGGACGTTGACGTTTGCGGGGCATGTGTTTTCGCAGGGGGATATGAACAGCTCGGAGCATACTCCCGCGCGGCAGTATTTGTTTCTTATATGCTCGTCGTATTCCTCGCGGAAATACTGTATCGTGCTCAGCACCGGATTCGGAGCCGTCTGTCCGAGCCCGCACATCGCGGTATCCTGTATGGTTTTGCCAAGCTCAATAAGCAGCTCGACGTCGCCCTCTTCGCCTTCTCCGCGCGTTATGCGCTCGAGTATCTCGAGCATGCGCTTTGTGCCTATACGGCAGGCCGCGCACTTTCCGCACGACTCGTCACGGATAAAGTCCATGAAGTATCTCGCGGTGTCGACCATGCACGTATCCTCGTTCATAACGATGAGTCCGCCGCTGCCCATAATAGCGCCTACGTTCTTAAGCGTCTCGTAATCGGTAGGCACGTTAAGATTCTCGGTGGTGACGCAGCCGCCCGAAGGGCCGCCAATCTGCGCCGACTTGAATTTCTTTTTGTCGGGCGTTCCGCCGCCGATCTCGAATATTATGTCCCCCAGCGGAAGGCCTATGGGCACCTCTACGATACCAGTATTCACCACGTCTCCGGCAAGAGCGAACACCTTCGTTCCCTTGCTGTCCTTCGTACCGAACTGTGTGTACCACTCTCCGCCCTTTAAGATTATCTCAGGAATGCTGGCGTATGTTTCCACGTTGTTTATGATAGTCGGCTTGCCGAACAGCCCTCTTTGGAACGGGAACGGGGGCTTTTGCTTTGGCTCTCCCCTCTCCCCCTCGATAGAGGCCATCAGCGCAGTCTCTTCGCCGCACACGAACGCTCCCGCGCCTATCCTTATCTCGATATCGAACGAGAACTTACTGCCGAATATGTTGCTGCCGAGCAGCCCGCGCTGTTTAGCTTCTTCGAGCGCGGCCTTCATCCTCTCTACCGCTATCGGGTATTCCGCGCGGATATAGATATAGCCCTGGTCTGCGCCTATGGCGTAGCCGCCTAATATAAGGCCTTCGATAATAGTATGCGGGTCGCCTTCTATAAGGCTCCTGTCCATAAACGCTCCCGGGTCTCCCTCGTCGGCGTTGCAGACTATATACTTCTTGTCGCTCTTCTGCTTGAGCCCCGCTTCCCACTTTACACCTGTGGGGAACCCGGCACCGCCGCGCCCCTTTATACCTGATTTCTTGACTTCATCGACGACGTCCTCGGGCGTCATTTCACAAAGCGCCTTATATGCCGCAAAATAGCCGTTGTTCGCTATATACGCGTCCGCGCTTGCGTACTCTATCGAGCCGCAGTTTCGAAGCGCTATCTTGACCTGCCTCTTAAAGAAGTTGATATCGTCGATGCACGGAACGTGTTTTCCCATAGAATAATCGAAGAACGTGTACTGTTCTAGGACTTTGCCCCCTATTATGTGCGAAGCGATTATCTCTTTTATTTTCTGCTCGGTGAGCTCGGTGTAGAATACCCTGTCGGGCATAACCAGCATCACAGGCCCCACAGCGCAAGTGCCCATACAACCTGTCTCGCATACCTTGACCGAGTCTTTGAGCCCTGCCTTCTCCAGCTCGTATATGGCGGCGTCGCGCATAAGGCCGCAGTTTGACGATATACAGCCCGCTCCCGCGCAGACGTATAATATGTATTTATACTTGCTCTGCTGATCGTTGTATCTTTTCTTTATTTCTTCAAGATGCTTTAATGTGCTTATGTTTTCGCTCATAACGCTCACCCCCTATTCGTTATCGTACTTGGCTAATATCGTATTCAGCCTGTTTACATTGACCTGCTTGTATACGACGTCGTCTATCATCATCGCGGGAGCAAGACCGCATGCCCCGATGCAGCGCGCTACCTCAAACGTATACCTGCCGTCCTCGGTTGTATCGCCGACCTCTATTCCAAGCCTGTCGCGCAGCGCCTCGACTATCTTTTTGCCGCCTCTTACGTAACACGCCGTTCCCATGCAGACGCGTATGGTGTGCTTGCCTCTAGGTTTGGTGGAGAAGAACGAGTAAAACGTAATAACGCCGGATATCTCAGACAATGGTATCCCCATCCTGTCCGCGATAAAGACCTGCAGGTCAAGCGGAAGATAACCGTTTATCTCCTGCGCAAGGTGAAGCACCTGTATAAGACTGCCTTCCTTATCTTTGTACAGGTCGATGACGTTTGCTATCTCGGCATATTTTCCGTTGCCGCATCCCTCGCAACCCTCACATTTTTCTGCAGCGGGTTTATTGCTCATCATGTACCTCCCAACTAATGTGATTTTTTTAACAAATTATCGATACTATCATAGCAAATATATGTGATGGAATTATTATAACTTGTGAAAATTTTCAATAATATATTACACGATCAATCAGTTTTCTTGCATATTCAACACGTTTTCTATAACACCATTATCACATTTGTTAATTTATGCTAGGTGTTTCTGAGGTCATTTCAATAATTCCTTGCCATGAAAAGAAAAATACTTTAATATTAAATATGCAACTTACTTCAATGATCTTGACGCAACATAAAAATCTGTGAAATAAATATCGAGACGGGATTTGCATATGGGCGAAGTACGCATACTCATCGCCGATTCGGACGCTGAAGTCAGAGCAAGGATAAAAACCCATACCGTGTTCGAGGGTTTGACCGCCGACGAAGCCGCCGACGGCATCGCCGTGTTAAAGCAGTTCAGGAGAAACGATTACAGTATCATAATCCTTGACGCCGACCTGCCGGAGCTTGACGCGTGGAATGTCTGCCGCCAGATCAGGAAAAGCTCGGACACGCCGATAATAATAATCTCGAGCCGCGACGACGAGGATGAGAAACTGTCGTTCTTTGATATAGGCGCGGACGACTTTGTCGCGAAGCCATTTTCGGGAAAAGTTATGATGGCGCGCATACGCGTCATGCTAAGGCACAGAGCGGGCAGCGCAAAGTATGAGCCTAGAAGGCTCATATTCGACGGACTTTGTATAGACACCGTGTCGCATACGGTATACATTGACGGAGAGATAGTCGAGCTTACGCCCAAGGAATATAAGCTGCTGTTGTTTTTCGCGCAGAATCCTCACAATGCTCTTTCGCGCGAGAGCATACTCAAAAACGTATGGGGCGAGGATTTTTTCGGCACAGACCGCACCGTCGACACGCATGTCAAGATGCTCAGAGAGCACATAAAGCCCTACGATAAATTCATCGACACGGTCTGGGGCGTAGGATATATGTTTAAATAACATCGCTTATTGATGATTCTAACGCGGCCTTACGGCTGTCAGCTTGATGACAAACTCAAATCATAATACGATATTGACTTGTCGAAATGAAGGCCGCTGAAAAGTCCCAGATACAAGGCGTTTTGAGCATTGCGACGAGATGTAGCAGCGCTACTTCGAAGAGCAAGCGGAAAAACAACGAAGTAGATGGGCTTTGTCAGCGGCCTGGCGGCCTTACGGCTGTTTTTTTGTGCATAATTCGGCCTTCGGGGCAGACAATAAATAAAAACCCAACGGAGGAATAAAGCATGCAGAATTTCCCGCCGCAGCACCAGCCATATCAGGGCAGGGAAGCCGAGATGAACCCGAAGCCCGTTTATGACGACCCAATGTATTTCGGAAGCGGAAAGCTTAAAGACAAGGTCGCGATAATCACCGGAGGAGACAGCGGCATAGGCCGCGCCGTAGCCGTAGCGTTTGCCAAAGAAGGAGCGGACGTCGCCATCGCGTATCTGCTCGCGAATGCAGACGCGGAAGAGACAAAAGCAGCCGTAGAGGGTTACGGACGGAAGTGTTTGAATGTAAGGGCCGACCTTCGCAGCGAACAGTCCGCTCAAAAGGTGGCTGCCGACACTATGGCCGCGTTTTCGCGTATCGACATACTCGTCAACAACATAGCCATGCAGATGCCGCAGAACAGCATACTCGACATAACTGCCGAGCAGCTAGAAGACACGTTTAAAACGAATATATTCTCGTACTTTTATATGACGAAGGCTGTGCTGCCTCACATGCAGCCGGGAGCTTCTATAATCAACACAACGTCCATTACGGCTTACCGAGGCTCTGAGGATCTCATAGACTATTCGTCGACTAAGGGAGCTATTGTCTCGTTCACCCGTTCAATGTCGCAATCGCTGCTAAAAAACGGTATTCGCGTAAACGCGGTGGCTCCGGGCCCCGTCTGGACGCCGCTTATCCCGTCGAGTTTCTCGCCGGAGAAGGTAGCCGAGTTCGGAAGCTCCGTTCCCGCGCAGTACGCGGCTCAGCCGTTCCAGATAGCGCCCACATACGTATACCTCGCGGCAGAGTCGGGAAGCTATGTTTCGGGGCAGGTGCTTCACGTAAACGGCGGAGCTGTCGTCGAGTCTTAGCTTATACTGTTGTAAAGCTCATAAAATGTCTTGATGAATTTTGCCTTGACATCCCGGATGCGCTTTTCCGAAAAATCATGCTCCATTGAAATATATGGAGCTTTATTTCTTATCCGTTCTCCCGCGAGCGCTTCAAACTCGTAATAAAGCATAGCGTCGTCTATAGACCAGACATGCTCAAGCTCGTCCTCCGTCATACCCGACAGCCCAAACGCATCGAATACGGCGCTCATTACCTGCCGCTCTATCTGCTCGTAGCCTTGGAGGCGGTGCTTTACCGGCCTTGGTACGTCGGCTATGTAGCATTCGGACGCGTCGTGCAGCAGGCACGCCAGCTGAACCTTTTGGCTGAGCCCTCTGCTCTTCGCCTCCGCGGCGCAGTTAAGGCTGTGCTGCGCGACGGAAAAAAAGCTGTTAAGATGCCCGTTCGCTCTAGCTATCATCGACAGGGCGTGGGCGATGTCTTCAATATTTACTTGCTCAGGTTTTATTATAAAAGGGTCGAGGAATATACCTGTAACCGTCCTTATGTTGTTTTGTCTGTGCTCCATGCCTCATCCCCCCTATAATAATAATTCATCACCGGTATTCTATCACCAATAAGCCGCAAAATCAAAAAAAGGATGCCCGGTCTTCCAAGCATCCGTTTTGCTAATTTTATATTATCCCGAACTCCGTAAACACCTTCTTGAATATCTCGACCGCTTCGTCCATCTGCTCTTTCGTGTGGGTGGCGGTATAGCTTGTCCTGAGCATGCACTCGCCTTCCTTGACAGCGGGAGGTATTACGGGATTGACATAAACGCCTTCCTCAAACAGTCTCTTCGTTATCAAAAACGTCTTTTCCATCTCATATGTGAACACGGGTATTACAGCCGTCTCACCGTCTATTATCGGTATGCCCGCAGCTTTGAGCTTTGCGCGCATATAGTTGGAGATCTCTATAAGCGCTTCTTGTCTCTCGGGCTCCTCCAGCATTATATGAAGCGCCTCAAGAGCGGCTGCCGCGTTTGCGGGCGGTATGGACGCGCTGAATATGAATGGCCGGGACTTGTGACGCACATAGTCGATGACCTGCTCTTCGCCAGCGACGCATCCTCCGAGAGACGCCAAAGACTTCGAGAACGTCGTCATTATGATGTCAACCTCTTTTTCGAGGCCGTAGTAATGCGCTGTGCCCCTGCCGCATTTTCCTATCATGCCCACTCCGTGAGCGTCGTCCACCATTACGCGGGCTCCGTACTTCTTGGCAAGCTCGACTATTTTGGGAAGGTTCGCAAGATCGCCGCTCATGCTGAACACGCCGTCCGTTACAATAAGCTTGCCCGAGCCTTCGGGAAGCCTTGCGAGCGTCTTCTCAAGATCGTCCATGTCGTTATGAGTGTAACGCACGACGTTTTTGGCAAAGCTCAGCCTGCAGGCGTCCACTATGCTCGCGTGGTTCTCGGTGTCGTTTAAAATGTAGTCATGACGGCTTATAACACCCGTTATTATGCCGAGGTTAGACTGGAAACCAGTGCTGAACGTCATTGCCGCTTCTTTATCGAAGAAATCAGCAAGCTCTCTCTCGAGCTGTTCATGAAGCACGAGCGTGCCGTTCAGAAAGCGCGAGCCGCTGCAGCCCGTTCCGTATTTATCTATGGCCTCTTTAGCGGCCTTCTTGGTCCTCTCGTCGTTCGTGAGCCCCATATAGTTGTTGGAGCCTATCATTATTATGCGCCTGCCGTCCATGACGACTTCGGTATCCTGAGCCGTGTGCAGCGCATGAAAATAAGGATAGATCCCCGCAGCTCTCGCGTCCCGCGCGTCGGTCCAGTTATAACACTTTTCAAATATATCCACTTAAATCTCCCGTGAAGTTATTGTTGCACATAGCAGCTAGTACGAGTATACATTTATCACCGAAGTGAAACAAGCTTTTTTTGCCGTCCGTCATAGTTATTTAATATATTTAGCACTACTAACTACTTTTTTCCGCAATATTCGTCCTTTTACCAATCCGGCAATCAGCAGTTCCCTTCGTATACGTATTTTAAGTTTTCGCGGGCGGTTTCCTTGAGCGAATAGACGGTTTCCACCGGAGTCGCGTCTTTTTGCATCCTGTAGCGCGGAAAAAAGCGCGAGATATGAAGCGGTATTTCCTTGTCTATGCCCGCGAGCCATTCCGACAGCGAACGCATCTCTTGCCGGGAGTCGTTCTCCCCCGGTATTATCAGCGTCGTCACCTCGACGTGGCACTCTTTTGACGCCGCCTCTATGGCCTTTTTAACCGGCTCTATATGCCCGCTTATGCTCCTGTAAAACTGCTCGGTGAACGCTTTTAAATCTATGTTCATGGCGTCTATAAGTGGCAGCAGCTCTTTCAGAGGCCTCTCGTTTATATAGCCGTTCGTTACGAGAACAGTCTTTAGCCCTCGCTCTTTCGCCAGCCTAGCGCAGTCACGCACGTATTCGTATCCTATTAGCGGCTCGTTGTATGTAAACGCTATGCCTATGTTGCCCTTCGAAATAAGCGCCTCGGCATGTTCCACAAGCTCATCGGGCGAAACATAGCTTGCCTTCGCGTAATCACTGCCGCACATCGATATGCCGTAGTTCTGGCAGAACGGACACCTGAGGTTACAGCCGAAGCTCCCGACGGACAGTATCATGCTCCCCGGGTGGAAGCGGTACAGCGGCTTTTTTTCTATAGGGTCAAGCGCCATAGACGTTACAAGTCCGTAGTTGTCCGCTTTGATAACGCCGCCGCGGTTGCTCCTTGCCCTGCAAAACCCTGTCTGCCCTTCCGCCAGCACGCAGTCTTGAGGGCATATGCCGCATCTTATCTTATCACCCGAAAAATCATTTGGCTTTTTGCGGGCTTCGGCATTCATTTATGCCTCACCACCTCGAAACGCTCCATGCCGTATTTATCGCTTGAGGCTATCCCCGCCTTTTGCAGCGCGATAGCTACCTGCTGCTCCGGCGTGTCTACTCCCTCGAGATTTGGCAGCAGCAGCCCTCTTCGATATCCTTTCGTCACGATCACTCCATACCGTTTAGCGTCAAGCTCTTCCATAGACTCTATAGGTTCGGCCTCACCCAGTACGTCTACGCTGTATACGAGGGAGCTTAGCTCGTCCTCCTCCACCGGGTCGAAGCGAGGGTCTCCCGTTCCGGCGCTCACAGCGTTTCTCAGTATCTCTTTGGCAATTGACGGCTCGGCCGGTGAAATGGTGCCTATGCAGCCCCTCAGTCTTCCTCCCTTTTTGAGGGACACGAACACTCCCGGCTGTCTGCTTAGCATTTCTTCCGGCAAGTCTTGCGGCAGCGCCGCGTATCCTCGCGTTTTTACATATGTCTCGAGCGACAGCCGCGCTAGCCTTACATACTCGTCTTCTGCGTTTTTTGTCTCCATGAGGTTTTTTATTTGCCGCTCCTCAAACCTTTGCAGGAAACGCCTGCTTTCGTCGCTGCCTGTTACGGTATACGCGCAGACGGCGTAGCCCACTCCGAAAGGCCCTTCGTATGAGAGGAACTCGGTGTCAAGAGACTTGTCGTCGAGAGCGCCGGCCATCTCAATAAACGAGCGCAGTCCGCATTCGGCGGCCGCTTCTGTGAAATCCTCACTGAACTCTAAAAACTTTATAAAGTCTGCGCTTTTCATCGCCGCGGTTATCTGCTGGTCAAACTCCGGCCCCTCGCCGGCGAAACCGTACGGCCCGTCCACCGTAAGCTTGTGCGAGAGGTCGCCGCTGGCGATAAACACCGCGCTTCGATTTAGCTTATCCGCCGCCTTTGCGACGCACTGCCCGAAGCGGTAATGCTCTGTGGCTGGAAGGCCTGATATCGAGACCCTTACAAGCTTATAATCGCTGTAATACTTTTCTATGAAATAAAGAGGCACCAGCGCGCCGTGGTCGAGAGCCTTGTCCTTTTCGCCAAGCATTCCGGCATGTACCCCCGCGCTTTGCGCCGTCTGACATAGCTCGCCTGCAAACTCGGTGTCATACTCTTTGCTTATGGATACTCCCCCAGCGCCGAATTTTGCGAGGCTGCCCTTCGCCCTCTCGCCTGGAGATATGTGTATATAGTCGCCGTACATAACAGAGTGCGGCGTCGCAACTATTATCGTCTCAGGCTTAAGCTTCGCGATCGCAAGGGCTATTTTCTCATACGCCTCGACAGTATCATTTATCTTTTTTTCCTCTCCTCTGCCCACTGCGGGCACGATGAGCGGAGGGTGCGGAACAACAAAAGCGTGGCTTAAAGACATGATTTCACCCCTTTATGTCTTTTTGATTATTATACCATGCCGCAATGGCAAAATACAGCAGTGTAAGAATCAACAGACCTAAATCCAGCCGAAAAAGTCCCGGTTTTGAACTCATACAAAAAAGCTGCAGCATGTGTGCAGCTCAGACCGCTGACAAAGCCCATCTACTTCGTTGTTTTTCCGCTTGCTCCTCGAAGTAGCGCTGCTACGTCTCGTCGCAATGCTCAAAACGCCTTGTATCTGGGACTTTTCAGCGGCCTTCATTTCGTCAAGTCAATATCTTATTTGATTTTGAGGTTGTCTTCAAGTTGAGATGCAGCATGTGTGCAGCTTTCTTTGTTAAAAGAGTTGTTATCCGATGTCGACCGGTTTAGTCCCCTTATATTTTGATACTATGGTCTTTCCTGTATCCGAGTTTACAGTGACGATATATCCTTCGACCCATCCCGAGCCAAGTTTCGGACTCTTTGGCATAAAAGCACACTCCCATATTACGTTGCTCCCAAACTCAGATATGCTGCCCGTCATTCTATAATCCAGCGGATCGACTTCAGGGCAGCTTGCAGACAGTGCTTTCACTGCCTGTCTTTCGACTCTGTCCGCGGTTATATATACGCAACGGGCGAGCTGTTCGTCAGTCAGCATGCTTTGAACGCCAAAGCTTATGTGAGAAACATTGCCCCATTTATCAAGTTCCGCTATGATTGACCCAAGCCTTGCGCCCGCCTCGTTATATTCAGAGAAAACAAGCCTCCAAACAGGATACAAATTCGTCGAATCACGCTCTGGCAATTCGCATGCGGTAATACGATAACGCTCTTTTTCAGCAAGCGCATAGTATTCACAATACTTCAAGATAGCATCTTCTGCAGCAGCTATGGCTTCCTCTTTACATAAGACCTCAGGCGAGCAATCCTCAGGCGGTATAAAGCCGGGTTCAAGTGTATACGCAGTGGATATACCCGCCAGCGAGCCGTCCTTTTGAAATAAGTAAAACTGATTTTCATCTTTATACAACGCCACATTATCCGCTTCGTCTTTGTGCAGCGCGCTTGCGTCCATTATCGTTTCCAGTACTCCCGGCCTTGTGCTTAAAGACACCATCCCGTATTCACGCTGGCGCAATATGCGCTGCTGCATCGTTTCGTGATGCGAAACCGCTGGTGCTATTTGCCTTATTATATAAGTCGTCCCGTTTATATTCCTAAAAACCAGAACGGTTGCGGCCATTACTATAATACCCGCCGTTACCGCAATAACCGCGCGTATTATTTTTGTAAGTATAATATCCTTGCGATCTTCAGGCATCTTTATCTTATTCAGAGATTCTACAAGCTTCTTGCTTTTCATTCTTCTTCCTCCTGACACAGTGATTTTAACAGCTTTCTTCCTTTATGAAGATATCCCCAGACGGTCGATTCAGACTTGCCCAGCAGCTTTGCTATCTCAACACCTGTGTAACCGTTATAATAGTGCAGATAGACAGCGGTTTTATATCTGTCGGGTAAAGCCATTACGTTATTCAATGTCTCATCGATTTCAAACTGGGGCTCTATGATAGTCTGATCGGGTGATAGCATTTCCTGCAGTTTTACTTTCCTGCGCCATCCTTGGGCAAGCATATTTTTGCATACATTTGATGCAGTAACGATAAGCCATGCTTTCTCGTGGTCTTTGCTTTCGAATGTCTTTCCCGAACTAAGCATATTAAGAAAAGTAGTCTGGATCGCATCTTCCAGGTCTTGTGTATGGCTTTTCATGAAAATGAAGCATATGCGGTATACGGTGTCTATGTTGCGCGAATAAATATCACATATCTTTTCGTTTGTATAAATTGGCGGCAACTACAAGTCCTCCTAAGATTTAATGATGCTCCTCAATTATCAAGCCTACACTATTAATACAATACTCAAATGGAAATCCTTTCTTAATACTTACATAAAATCAAAAAAGCCCGGCTGAGCCGGGCAAGTTATTCATCTATTCATTTACCGCGCTGGCCTTTGTTTCAAACGCGTACGGTGTGTTTTTTACGACCGACTGCAGCTCCGCGTCGCTTTCAAGTATCTCCAGGAACGCTTTGACTACATCCGTGCTGAACTGCGTCCCCGCTCCTCCGATAAGCTGTCTTTTTGTCTCTTCGAGCGACAGGTGCCTTCTGTAATGACGGTCGCTCATCATCGCGTCGAACGCGTCTGCGACCGCTATAATGCATGCGGTAAGGCTTATCTCTTCTCCCTTGAGCCCGTCCGGATATCCCGAGCCGTCATAGTGCTCATGGTGATGCCGCACTATAGGAACGATCTCCTGGAACATCGATACGGCTGAGAGTATCATCGCTCCCTTTATGGGATGCTGTTTGACCTCTTCATATTCCAGAGTGTTGAGGCTTTCGCTTTTGAGCAGTATATCGTCCGCTGTGCCTATCTTGCCGATATCGTGGAATATGCCCGCTATCCGCAGGTGCTCCAGTGTCTCGGAGGGAAGACTGAATCTCTCTCCGATCTTCATAGCGTAATACGCTACCCTGTCGGAGTGGCCGCGGGTATATTCATCCTTGGCGTCAACGGCCAGACGCAAAACCTCTATGGTGTCCATATACCTTACTTTAAGCTGGGCGTATGTGCTGTTCAGTTCCTCATTCTTTGTGTTGACGAGCGAATGCAAAAACGCGTTATTTATGGAAGACGCGGCCTGACGCGCGTATATCTGCAAAAGCTTTATGCCCTCGTCGGCGTTCATGCTGCTCACGTAAATAGCGCCTATAGGGGCGTTGTACTCGTCGCCGAGCGGAACTATGACTCCTCCGGGAACGTTGACGACTTTCATGTTCGTGCGCGCCCGCCCGATAGCCTCCATAAGCTCGTGATCAAGCAGCTCCGGAAACTCCTCGATGTTGACGTTATATTTTCCTATACCCTTGTATATGCTTTTCCTCTCATATTCGCCTTTTGACTGCTCTATACTCGGAATATCGTCTACAAGTATAAACGCGTCGGCGCTGTTGACCATCGGGAGAAGCTGTTTGAGTATCTCTTCCAGTATGCTTCCGATGGGCTGAAGCTGATAGATCTTGGGTACCGAGCCCAATATGCTCTGCAGACCATCGCGGAATTTTTTAATCGTGCGCATCTGCGAGATAGACTTTATTCCCGACTCTATCAATAACTGAAGCTGGTCGAGCCTGTCGCTCTTTTCGCAGTAAGCCTGAATATCGAGAGATTTTATAGTGCTTATCGGAGGCGCGAGATCCTTATGCCCCGTAAGCAACAGTATATAAAGCTCGGAATTCGTCTGGCGTATCTGCTCGACTACCGCCTCTCCGTGTATGGGCTCCATAAAATAATCGAGCACAAGCAGGTCATAATGCTCCCTGCTTATCTCTTCAAGGCCGTCGAGAGGATTTGAAAACCCCTTGCACCAGTACCCGTTTCTCGTCAGAAGCGCCTGTATGCTGTCGAGTATGCCCTCTTCGTCGTCGATCACCATTATTTTATATTCGTCCGATACCTCGATCTGGCGGTTTTTACGCATACTGACTGACCTCCGTTGTCTCTTCATGAATTGGAAGCTGGATATAGAATTTTGTGCCTTTACCGGCGTTTGACTCAAACCACATATTTCCCCTGAACATGCCCTTTATCGTACTGTATGACATATAAAGCCCAAGACCCGTTCCGTGCTTTCCTTTAGTTGTTATCATCTCTTTAAACAGCTTGTCCTTTACCTTATCGTCTACGCCCGAAGCAAAATCGCAAATAACGAGATACAGGTTGTTATCCTCTTTTGTGATCTTGAGGATTATTTCCCCGCCCTTGCTGCCATACGCCTGTATTGCGTTTACGATTATATTGTCAAGTATCTGCACCATACTGTTCAGATCCCCGTCTACCCTAAGATTCGAGCGTACGAGTATGTTCTGCTTGAATCTGCACTTGTTCTTAACAAGCTCATGCTGCATCAGTATCTTGACACGTTTAAGCAGTTCGTCTATCGTAAACCACGTTTTGCCGGGGTTATTGAACTTTGAAGCCTGATCCTTTACGGTGGATATTATGTCAGACATATACCCTATGTGAAGCTTCATCTTCCCCAGCCACTGCTGCATCTCCGCTGCTATTTCTTTGTGGTCGTCGTTTGTTACCTCGGGGTCTTCTATCGACGCAGCGTATTCTTTGGCTAGCCATTGAAGCTGGTCTATGCCTCCGGCCACCGACATTATAGGCGTCTTCAGGTTGTGCGCGATGCCTCCTATGAGCTGCCCGAGCGACGCGAGCCTCTCGCGCTCGAGCAATATGGCCTGGTTCTCCTGTATCTGCTGCATATCGAGCACATGCTGCGTTATATTTTTAAACAACAGTATGATGCCTACTACATTTCCCCTCTGAGATATAGGAGTAAACTCCACAGTATAGTATCTCTTCTTCCCGTCCGCTTCGCTTTCGATATCCTTTACAAGCGTTGTGTTGGAGTTGACCGCCTCCATTATCGTCTCTTTAAACAGCTCGGCATCAAGATAGGCGTTTTCCGGCCCCTCAAGTATTGTATAAAAATTTTCGCCTTTGCGCAAGGCGGAAAAGTAACGAAAACTATCTATAAACGTTTTGTTGTAATCGATAATGTTAAGCGACGGATCCACAACGATAAAGCTGTCGGATATGCGGTTTATAACAGTCTGCAGTGCTATAGGCGTGACTTTGAGAAGGTTGAACCTGAACATTCCCAGCAGATAAAGCGCAAGCGTCGCTGTAAAAGCGACAGGCGTCGAGTATACGTTGAAACCGTGCACCTCGAGCGTGTAACATACGTTTGCAACAGTGGGGATTATGCTGCCCACTATTATGAGCACGCCCTGCATAGACCAGATGCCCGAATTCTTTATCGCGAAGTAGCTAAGGTAAACAAACCCTATAAGCAGGCAGATATACGAATAAAAGGCGTGCACATAGAAATAGATTCCTGGCGTGTTGTATGTGACCCCCCATCCGTATTCGACATAAAACAAACGATGTAATTCGTTTGTAGACAACAGCAATATAGAAATAACAGGTATTATAAACCACAGCAAATGCTTCTTGGAAATGCCTTTGTCAGGCCGCGCAAAAGCCTGGCCTAATAAAATCAGGCTTACGGGAGCAAACGCAGCGCCGATATAAGTTATGTTCTCCCAAATAACATACTGAGCCTTGTCCTCAATAAAAACGCCTTGCAGCATAACAGCAACAGTCCAGATAAATATCTGGATTATTACCATAAGAAATACATAATGCATGGCACTTTTGTTTTTCCGGGTAATTATATAAACAGACATTAAAATAAGAATAAGGCTTGTTGCGCATGTAAGATAAAAAACAGGTTCTATCATCCTTATATCTCCCTGGACTGTCTGCGGTTTATCGAGTCGACAAACCTGCCCATATATTCGGCGTCTATCTTCGGCCATCTGAATCTAAGGCGGCAAAGCAGCTCGCCGGTCGCACCTGCCGATACAGATACGCTATCTGTTTTTCTCATATTCAGGTCTTCAATGAGCCCCGTAAGATGCGAGAGATCCCCTCTCCTGCTGAGAATGGTCATCCTCTGAATAAACTCTTTATCGGATACGATTTCCATCATGTATCCGTTTTGCTCAAGCAGCGATACTACATCTCCCAGAGTCATCGCGTTATCGTTGAAAACATGATATACCGGCATCGCGGAATCGGCCGCGGCCAGCTTCAAAACAGCGTCGGCGCAGGCGTCTACAGGCGTCATCTCCACACTTGCCCCAAGCATGCCGATTGGCACACAGCGAACCTGGCACAGCGACCTTATGCGGTTGGCAAAAGCGTTCTTTTCAGGATTGATCTGAAAGCGCCCGTCCGTGGTACCCGTCAAAAGCCCAACTCTGAATATCCGGGCGTTAAGGCCATGCCTTAACACGTCGACAACGGCCTCTTCAGCCTGAAATTTGCTTTTTACATATACGTTTTCAGAGTAGTTCTGGCCGATGTACAGGTCATTTTCACTGAGCTCCATTCGGGTATCTTCTCCCGAATAATATGTACCCGCTATGCTGCACGTTGAAACATGCAAAAGCGCGGCGCCCGCCGCCTTCGCGACCCCTATAGCATGCTTTGTGCCCAGTACATTGGCTTTGTAAAACGCTTCGGGCTGTCCCACATGGTCTGTATTGGCCGCGCTGTGGATAACGGTGTCTATCGCGAAGCGCTCAGCGTATGAAACCCCGATGCCAAACCCGGGCTCCGTTATATTGCCTCTTATCACTGATACGCGTTTCATTATACCCGGGCAGGCGTCCATACCGAAATAAAATGCCAGCACTTCACGCAGATACCTTTCGCAGGATTTCGTATCTTTGCCCCTGACGACGCAGTGGATATCAGCGCCGCCTGCCGCTAGGCGTTCAAGCATGTGAGCCCCGAGATAGCCCGTTGCCCCCGTAAGCAATATATTGCTTAGCTTTGCGGGCTTAAGGTGCGGATAATTCGGTATATAAATGTGCTTCTTTTCAGGCATAAGCTGAACAGGCTTTGTCTTTTCTTTATTAAGGCGAGCGCATACACCCCTAAGCGTCTGGCATTCATAAAAGTCCTTAGTGCGTATGGTCCAGCCGTATTGCAGCACCGCCGCTTGCACCTTTATAACGCCCAGCGAATCGCCGCCAAGAGTGAAAAAGCTGTCGTCCGGTGCTATGTTTTGCACATGCAATATTCGAGACCATACCCTAGCCATCTTTCTCTCAGTATCTGTCATGACGGCATTGCCGGCATTGACGGCCTTCTTATTCCTCTTGGGTTCGGCGAGCGCCTTTCTGTCTACCTTTCCGCTCATGGTCATTGGCATCTCGCTCATATAAACAAAGTACGACGGGACCATGTAAGCAGGAAGCCTTTTGCTTAGCTGTCCGCGCAGCACTTCCTCATCTATGCCGCTGCAAGCAACATAATATGCGCAAAGGTATTTATTTGCACCTTCGCCCCAGTCTTTTACTACTGCTTCCTCTACGCCTTTTATCCCGCGCATAGCGGCTTCTATCTCTCCAAGCTCTATCCTTAGTCCTCTGATTTTGACCTGATGATCCACCCTGCCGCACATTTCGATTTCGCCTTTATCCGTATACGCGCATACATCGCCGGTCTGATACATGATATGCCCCGGCCAGAACGGATCAGGCAGGAACTTGCTGCGAGTCAGCTCATCTCTGTTTATATACCCGTTGGCGACGCCAGCTCCGCTTATATATGCTTCTCCCAGAACGCCGACAGGTGCTGGACGAGAGTATTTATCAAGTATGTATATCCTTGTATTAAGCACGGGCCGCCCTATAGTAACTTTTGATGTATTAGAAAGATCTTTGAATGAGCTGTATACAGTACCCTCACTCGGGCCATAACCGTTGATTATCTTTGCTTTTGTATACTTCTTTATAAGTTTCAGCAATGAGACGGGTATCATTTCTCCACCGAGCAAAATCTTCTCGATATGCCTCGAGGCCGCAAGTTTGAACGATGGGTCTTCCATCATAATGCGCATGCGAGTTGGCGTAGTCTGAATGAATCTTGCATCGACCGATTCTACGAGCGCCGCAAGCAGATGAGGCTGGCGAAGCTCCTCCTCATTGCAAATAGCCACGGTACATCCAAACAGCAAAGGCAGAAGAGCGTCTCCAATAAATATATCGAACGATACCGTCGTTACAGATACACATGTATGCTCCTTGTTGTAAGCAACGGTAGATTTGACGGTCTCATAAAGGTTGTATAGCCCTCGCCTTGGCAGCGCGACTCCTTTTGGAACGCCTGTTGACCCCGAAGTGTATATCACATAAGCGGCATCTTCCGTTTTATCGACAGGCTCAATATTACTGTCCGGCAAATCGACGGGTATATCCTGTATGCAATGAGCTTCACCGCTGAAAGAAACCGGTTCTCCGTCTGTTAACAATATTCTCGCTCCGCTGTCTTTAAGCATAAAGGAAATTCTATCAGCGGGATAATCAGGATCAATCGGCAAATAAGCAGCTCCGGATTTTAGGATTCCAAGCAATGCTGCCGAAAGGTCAATCGAACGGTGAATACAAAAAGCAACAATACTGTTTCGTCCGATGCCATGTTCGCGAAGCCAGAAAGCAATTTGGTTTGCTCTGCGGTTCAGCGCAGAGAAGGAGATGCTTTTTCCATTTGCTATAACAGCAATTTTTTCGCCCTCAGCGGCCGCTATGTCCTCAAATATAGACTGTACGGTCTTGTTTGTGTCAAGAGGCGAATCCGTCTGGTTGAAGTCCCGTGTCACCTGGCGCAATTCGTCATGCGTCATAACCGATACATCGCGGAGTCTGATGTCCGGCTCGTCCGGGAGGATATCAAACAGGCGTGTCAAATGCGCGCTCATCCGCTTTATCGTAGAGCGCTTGAACAGACGCGTATTGTACTCAAACTGGCATGTAATACCATCGTCTGTTTCATAGGCCTCAAGGGTGATGTCAAGCTTAGCTGTTCGGGGGTCAAAGGGATAATGCCTGCATTCAAGACCCTGAAGCTCAAATCTGTATGTCCCGCCGGAATGAACGAGCATGGTGTCAAACAAAGGATTGCGGCTCAGGTCGCGCGAAAGCGACAGGTCGGCCACTATGCGCTCGAGCGGATAATCGCTGTGCGCAAACGCTGCGACTGCGCTCTTTTTAAGCTCGTCAAAGTACTCGGAAAAGCAAAGCTCCCCGCGCGGGTAGCTGCGCAGCGGCACGGTGTTCAAAAACACGCCGGCGACGTTTTGGATTTCCGCGCGCGACCTGCCCGATACCGGAGCGCCGACAACTATATCCTCCTGCCCCGTATATTTGGACAGCAATATATTATAAGCCGCGAGAATCGCCGTAAACAGCGTCGCTCCCCTCTGCGCCGCAAAAGAGCGCAGCTTGTCCGCCGTTTTCCCGCTTATGTCAAACTTAACGCGCGCGCCCTCAAAGCGCTGCACAGCGCTTCGCTGCCTGTCGGTATGAAGATTAAGCAGCGGCAGCTCTCCCGACAGCTCTGCGAGCCAAAAATCACGCTGCAACGATATATTCTCTGATCCCATGAACTCTTGCTGCCAGACCGCGTAGTCCTTGTATTCGATTCTCTTGCGCGCAGAAGCGCCTCCCGCATAGGCGCGCGCTAGTTCGCCAAGGAGAAGCTCCGTCGTCTTCTTATCACTTATGATATGATGCATGTCTATGAACAGCACATGCTCATCCTCGCCGGTCTTAATGACGGCCGCGCGCATCAAAGGCGCCTTTTCAAGCGTAAAGGGTTTTATCAGATCCGCCAGCACAGACTTAAGCTGTGCCTTTTCACACTCTGTCACAATCAGCTCAAAGTCGGCTCTGTCATACACCTTCTGCCGAAGCTCGCTGTCGCGAAGTATAAAGGACGTACGAAGCGCCTCATGGCTTTTTATCAAAGCTTTAAACGCTTTTTCAAGCCGCGGTATGTCAAGCTTTCCTTTAATTTCAAACGCTATCGGTATATTGTAGGCCACAGAATCCGGCTGCCCCTGCATAAGCACCCACATCCTCTGCTGAGCGGACGATACGGGGTAGTCTTGCATTTGTGGCGCTTTGAGTATAGGCCGGTACGAAGTCTGCTCAGCCTTCTCTATAAGAGCAGCAAGATCGACGAGTCGGGGAGATCTGTAGACCTCCTCGAGCGATATGTCAACGTGAAAGCTCTGCATGACCTGCGTCATAACGCTGACTATTGATAGCGAGTCGCCTCCGATGTCAAAGAAGCTGTCATAGCGGCCTATCTGCTGCGCTCCGAGTACGCCGCTCCAGATCTCGGCAAGTATTGCCTCGGTAGCGGTCTCGGGCGGCATAAAACCCTCTCTCACTTCAGCCGCTTCCTCCGGGTCGGGAAGCAGGCTGCGATCTACCTTGCCGCTGGCATTAAACGGGAGGCTTTCGACCTTAACAAAATAGGCAGGTATCATGTATGAGGGCAGGTCACGCACAAGCTGCGCCTTTATCTCGGATCTGCCGGGAGGGTCTCCGCAAAGATACGCGCAAAGGTACTTTCGCCCCGAAGCGTCCTCACGGTCGGCGACCGCGCACGCCGTAACACCCTCTATCTGCATGATTCTGTTCTCAATCTCTCCAAGCTCAACACGATAACCGCGTATTTTCACCTGCTTGTCTATACGCCCGAGAAACTCTATCTCGCCCAGCGCAAACCATCTCGTAAGGTCGCCCGTTCGGTAAAGCTTCTGCCCGGGTATGAACGGGCTGTCGATAAACCTCTCAGATGTCAGCTCAGGCCTGTTTAAATATCCGCGCGAGACGCCGGGCCCGCCTATATAAAGCTCTCCCGGCACTCCTATAGGAACGGGGTTTTTATGCTCGTCAAGGATATACACTTTTACATTGGGCATAGGCTTTCCTATGCTCGGCACGCTCGCGTTTGTAACGTCGATGCACGTGGCGCATACCGTTATCTCTGTAGGACCGTAAAAATTGGTTATACGCGCGCGTGTTGCCTGCTGAACCTTTTTTAGCAGCTTTTCAGATAAAACATCGCCGCCCATGCCAATTTCACGGAAATCTTTCAGACAGGCTTCTCCCTGCTTGTCCGAAAGCAGCAGCTCCATGCGCCCGGGGGTAACGACCAGCATGTTTACCTCTGAATCGCATATGAGCTTCGCCATATTCTTTGGTATGTTGACCTCATGCTCTTGAGCGAGCACGAGCGTAGAGCCGTTAAGAAAAGCGAGCAGCAGCTCCATCACGCTTATGTCAAAGGAAATAGACGCAGCGCAAAGCAGCCGCGCGCCGGGCGAAAAGTTCCATATCCTGTTGAGTGAATACACAAAATGCACAGCCGAGCGGTGCTCTATCTGCACTCCCTTAGGCCGGCCGGTAGAACCGGATGTATATATGACATACGCAAGGTTATGAGGCCCGCAGGCCGCCTTGGGATGCTCATCGGGCGCAGGCAACTGTTTACCGGCGTTTATAACGATTATCCCTGAGCCGGGGCATCTGTGCTCAAGGCCGGCGGAAACGATAACCGCTTCAGCTCCGCTGTCCGAGAGCATATATGAAATACGTTCGTCAGGCAGCTCAGCGTCCAGCGGAAGAAAAGCTCCTCCCGCTTTTAGTATGGCAAGCACCGAAACGCAGTAATCCATCGTTCTGTGGGTAAGCAGCCCCACTATGCTTTCCGGCCCTACTCCCTTTTCCTGAAGGTAAAGCGCGAGCGCCGACGAGCGCTCGTCAAGCTCGGCATAGGTCATCGTCTGTCCGCCGCAGATGACCGCGACAGCATCGGGATCAGTCTTTAAAACCCGGCTGCGCCACATATCCGCAAGCGTCTCGCCCTGCGGGAAGGTTATATCTGTCTTATTGAACCGGCTGATAACCCTCTCACGCTCCTCATCCGATAAAACCTCAAGCATGTAGAGCTGCTTGTCAGGGTGCGCTATCATGTCAGAGAGTATATTTGTCATATGTGCGTGGAAATACTCGATTTCTTTTTCCGAAAAGAACGGAGTCAGGTGGTCATAGTCTACTATGAACCGTCCGTTTTCCTCGCGGTCGTTGACGTGTATTGAAAGCGAGTTCGCCTGGTAGCCGCTGAAGTGCCAGCGGCCTTCGTATGTAAAGTGCTCGGTATCTTTTTTAAGTTTGCCTATTTGGTATGAGAGCGTTACATCATAGAGCGAATCAAGCCCTTTATGCCGCTTCCTCAGCTCCTGCATAAGCACATCGTAAGGGTACTTTTGATGTTTCAGCGCGGCGAACCACTTGTTTGACACCACACGGGCAAACTCCGTGAACGTCAACTCATCCTTTATCTCGATCCTTATAGGTACTGTGCTTACATACATGCCAAAAGCGCCTTTTGAGTGGAGCGAGGTCCTGTTGGCTACCGGCGTGCCGATAGTTATGTCTTTCTTTCCCGTTATGCGGTTTATATACGCGGCGAGCGCAGAGAAAAACAGCGAAAACGCCGATATCCCGGCAGACCTGCAAAACGAGCGTATCTGTGAGGAAAGCCTGGCGGGGATCACATATGTCTTTCGGCTTGCTTTCGTGCTGAAATAATTCGTCTTCTTCTGTTTGATAACGGTCGGTTCGGGAAGTTCGCAGAACTTGTCCGTCCAATATTGCTGATCATATATAAAGCGCTTTGAGTTAAGATATTCTTCCTCTTGGCGGATAAAATCGATGTAAGAGCGCAGCTTTTTTTCCTGTCCTTGCGTTCCCGCAAGAAGATTCTGATAGTTGTCTATGAGCTGATTCCCAAAATCGACCAGAGACAATCCGTCGGAAATGATATGGTGAAACTTAACATACAGCCAGCCCTCGTTATCGCTGACCTTCATCATAGCGAAATAGTAAAGGCTGCTGTCGATAAGCGGCATCGGCGTCTGAGTCTGAATGGCGTCCCACTCATAAAGATTCTTTATGCCGCTGTCAGAAAAATCGATAAAGTCAAAATTCTGTGGTTCATATTCAGCAATATACTGATACGGCGCTCCGTCCTCAATGCCTATCCTCAGACGCGCCGACTCGTTTTCGCTAAGGAACATGTTGACTGCGCTCTCCAGCATAGTATAGTCGAGCTTCCCTTTTATCTTGACCGTACCCGCATTGTTCCACATTCCCGTTCCCGGATGCAGCTTTTCGGTATACCATATGCGCTGCTGCGGATGCGTAAGCCTGTAGCGCTGTTTCTGTTCGCCCATACCCTATTCCTTACTGTAGTTAATCATACACACCCTAAAAAGCCTCACGCTTTATGGGGTTCTCGTGTTCAAAGTGTCCGCGGCTATCCGCACAGAGCAACCAATGTGCTAAAAGCTTTCAAGAGCTGCGTTTTCGACGTGCTCGACGGTAAGCTCTGCCGTGTCGGCGCATACCGCCGCCTGATACCCGGCTATGTCCCCGATAAGCGCAAACCGGCAGCCTTTTGCGTTCGATATTATGCCATTGCGCCGAGGCAATACTGTTATCGTATCAAGGGCGCTGAGCCCTGCGCCGTTGTATTTCAAAAACGCCTCTTTTAGAGTCCATATCCCAAAGAATGCCTCTTGTCTGTCTTTAGCGGAAAGATAAAACTTCCACTCTTCGCAAGACATGATCCTTCTGGCGACGGCATCCGTATATGGCTTTATCTTCTCAATATCGGCGCCCACCGGGCTCTCGTGCAGGGCGCACATTACCATTGCTCCTGAATGGCTTATATTAAAATGAATGTCTGATGCGCTTTTCAGATAGGGTTTGCCGTGCTGTCCCGTCCCCCAGTCATCCGGCGCGGGTATCAGGCCGAATGAAGTCTTAAGCGAATAGCTTAAAAGGCGGTGAGCCGTTATCGCAGCCCACGCATCTGCAGCGTTTCGCATGCGCGATATCCTTGCCCGCTTTTCGGGGCTGATGCCGGCGAGCCAACTCTCATCACAAGCCGCGCTGCGCGACATGGCAAACAATACCCTCATCTATAAAATACCAAAATACCCTTCAATGTGTGTACGCGGTTCGTTTATACCTTCATATAATACCTTAATATAATATACAAGCTTTCGATTCGCTTTGTCTACCTCGTTTTAAAGCTAAATAAAGGAATACTCTTCCTGTATAAGCTGTCTGCCGCAAAGGACAGGTTTGAAGCCGTAAACGAACTGTGAAACAGGCGCGCGTCAGTGTGCAAGTGTGAGCCCCCGCTTTACCGCAAAAAGGCTGAGCTTTGCATCCACTGTTGTCCGCCAATGGTTTACCGGTCTTAATTTTTGCGCTAAGACGTTTACATGTGTCGGAATGCGTTTTCAGGCCATGGATATGTTCCATTATGTATAAGGGATATTTCCTCACAAACATGCCCCCTTATTCCATATTCTGTTGTCATTGATTGTATGTTACCATAATTTTTACTATGTTTCAACAAAAAACATTAATATTATATGCATATTCATACCATTTTTAAGAAAAACGGCGCTTATATGTGTTTTAATAAACGATTTATGCAACTTAATAAAATAAACAGGGGAATCAGCGCTGCATTGCTTTTTTCGGTCTCTTGCATTTATGCAAAAAGTATTCAATATTTTTAAGTTCGTCTTCAATCGTTTGTTCTGTCAGCGCTCCCCTCCCAAGGCGGTCGCAAAAAGAAAGAAGTGCTACTTCGTCAGCATCCGTTTCCCTCTCCATTCTTCGAAGATCCGAAAAGGGCAGGTGCCGCGTCACGTACAGCACCTGCATATGCCACCGCACAAGCGCGCAGACTCTTTTTATGAACTCCTCGTCGCCTGTGCATGCCCTCAAAAAATCCCGCGCGAGCTTTTCGCCCGCGACGTCGTGCTCGTAAGCCGTTATCCTTCCCTTGCGCAGCTTGGTAGTTGTTATTTTACCGAGGTCATGCAGCAGCGCGCCCCACATGAGAGCCCGAGGGTCACGGCTCAACTGCTTTCTCGCAGCGGCGTTGTCGACAACGAGCATCGTATGGTTCCACACATTGCCTTCAGGATGGTGCACCGGCGACTGCGGCACATCTATGAGATCGGTCAGCAGTTTGAAAGGAAAGCCCGCGGGGAACCCGCCATTGCTCAAAAGATCGTTAAAATAGTCTGAAGGCTTTACGTCCTTCATAAGGTGCTGTTCAAATTCATCGAAATATTTCTTTATATCCATAGTAAAAGTATTATCGGATGGGCCGCTGCTTTATTCATGGCGCCATGCGCTCCGAAATTTCTGTCACTCCTCTTTTTGCTGCTCGGTGGGCTGCCCGGCCGATGCCGCGTCCGGCTTTCCGCTGACCTTTATAATATTCATCGTTATCGCCACAATGGGTACTATAAGGTACACGAGCCACGCGACGTGCCAGATATGAAGAAACGTTCCGAGCATAAAAAACGCCACTGTTGCCAGCACCGCCGTTATGGCTATTATAGAGCCCGAAACATCCTTTCTTCTTGATATGTCGAGCAGAGTGGCCGCAAGAGGTATGGCGAGGAATACGAGCCAGCCGGGGTGCCATTTGCCGAGCACGAAGCCGAGTATGAAAAACGCTACTGCGGCAAAGATAGCGACGAGCCCGACTATAGACGACGAGATGTCCTTGTTCTTCGTCACGATATCCATCGTTATCGCGGTTATAGGCACGGCAATGAACACCAGCCACGCGAATCTCCAGCTGTGGGCCGCAAACCCAAGGATAAAAAAGCATGCCGTAGCTATTACGGCCACAAGGCCAGTCACAAGGCCCGCAAGTTCATTCTTCTTTGTCATATAGATTCACCTCACTAAAAAACAATGATCTCTTTTTCATGATACTCCCAAGAAATAATTCTATCACTATCGCCGACTAGGTCAAAAAATCCCAAGCTCTATCGGGCAATGGTCCGAGCCAAATACGCCGCTGTGAACGGTAAAGCCCTTAATCTCGCTCATCAGCCGGGAAGATATGCAGCCGTAATCTATCCTCCATCCTGTATTTCTCGCCCTCGCGTTGAAACGGTACGACCAGTATGTGTACACATCCCTGGCGTTAGGATTGAGCTCCCTAAACGCGTCGGCAAACCCCGACTCTAATAGCTCCGTAAACTTTTGGCGCTCCTCGTCTGTAAATCCGGCGTGCCTGCGGTTTGAGGAAGCGTTCTTTATGTCTGTTTCCTTGTGCGCGACGTTGAAGTCGCCAACCGCGATTACGGGTTTATCGCTGTCCAGCGACGAAAGGTAGCTTCTGAACCTGTCGTCCCACTCCATCCTGTAATCAAGGCGCTTTAGCTCTTCGCCCGAGTTCGGAACGTATACGCACACAAGATAAAAGTCTTTGAATTGAAGAGTAATAACCCTGCCCTCATCGTCGCTCTCTGCGAGCCCGTATGAAACGCTGGCAGGCTCGGTGCGTGAGAACACCGCCGTTCCTGAATATCCCTTCTTTTCTGCGTCGTTCCAAAACTGTAAGTACCCGGGCGTTTCGATGCTTTCGCCGCCCCGCTGCAGCTTCGTTTCCTGTATACAGAATATATCGGCGCCCGACGCTTTAAAAAAATCCATAAAGCCTTTGCTTATGCATGAGCGCAGACCGTTTACGTTCCATGATATTATCTTCACGCATTGCCCCCTTCAAACAGACGGGCATACTCTGCGTAGCCTTTCTCTTCAAGCTCGTCTTTCGAGATGAACCTCAGCGCGGCCGAGTTTATGCAATACCTTGTGCCATGAGGCGAAGGCCCGTCATCGAACACATGCCCAAGATGAGAGCCCGAGCCGCTCGCTTTGACCTCCGTACGTATCATGCCGAAGCTTTTGTCCTCAAAAAACTGTACAGTGTCTTTGTCCGCGGGCTTCGTAAAGCTTGGCCATCCGCAGCCCGAATCGAACTTATCGAGAGACGTGAACAGCGGCTCGCCCGTGACGACGTCCACGTATATGCCCTCGCGTTTGTTGTCCCAGTACTCGTTTTTAAACGGAGGCTCTGTATAGCCTTCCTGCGTCACCTTATACTGCACAGGCGTCAGGTGCTTAAGGTTGTCGGCTCCCCAAATCCTGCGCTTGTACGCTTCTCTGCCCGAAGACTCCTTATATTGATTGTAACGCTGTGGGCTCTTTTCATAGAATCTGCAATGGTATTCCTCCGCCCGGTAAAAAACCGAAGCGGGCAGTATTTTTGTCTGTATCCTGACTCCGAGCAGTTCTTCCATGTTCTTCTTCGATTCCTCAGCGATGCGTTTTTCCTCATCGTCGTGATAGAAGACAGCGGTCCTGTACTGGCTGCCCCTGTCCGCAAACTGGCCGTACGCGTCCGCAGTGTCGATTTGGCGCCAGTAGACGTCGAGCAGCCTGCTGAAAGATATTACATCCGGATCGTACGTTATCTCTACAGCCTCAAAATGGCCTGTAGTGCCGCCGCAGACCTCTTCATACGTCGGGCGTTCTTTATGCCCACCCGTATAGCCGGGATATACATGCTTTACTCCCGGCAGATCAAAGGGCTGCTCCATGCACCAGAAGCACCCTCCCGCAAATATAGCCGTTTTTATATCGTCCACTCTCCCTTCGGTTCTATCATATGCTTTTGTAATGCTTCTTACCGTTTTCTCCTTAGAATATACCATAAATAACGCTGGATGGCACGAGCCCGGCCAAAAGTCACAAAAATAAAAGCCTTGGCTCGGGCAGCGCGTTAGCTAAGATTTAAATAAAAAAGTCAGGCGGCAGGGTCGTACGTGCGCACAAGATAATTGAGGCTTTTTATAACGTACCCCATATTGCTCCATTCTGTAAGCACGCGGTCAAGCACCTCGGCGTTCGTCCTCGACGTGGAATGCAGCAGCGCTATCTCTCCCGGGTGCGTCCTTGAAATTATCGTCTTGAACGCCGATTCTATGTCGGGCTGGTCGTTGACATACCAATCCTTATAAGCGAAGCTCCAAAAGACCGTCGTAAACCCGAGCTCCTTTGCGAACCTTAAGCATCTCTCGCTGAACTTTCCCTCCGGCGGTCTGAAATATTTGGGCATACGCTTTCCCGTAAGCTCAAAAAACGTGTCTTCAATACCGGATATTTCTTTTTTGAACGCTTCGAAGTCCTGCATTACCGCCATATCCTTGTGGTGCGTAGAATGGTTGCATACGAGATGCCCTTCATCAATCATGCGCAAAACAAGCTCGGGATTGCTTTTTATATAATGCTCTACGAGAAAGAACGCCGCCTTGGCGTCGTGCTTTTTAAGCGTATCGAGTATCTTTGGAGTATAGCCGTTCTCAAACCCAGCGTCGAATGTAAGATATATTATCTTCTGTTCCGGGCTTCCCGCCGAATACGCGCCGTACTTGTATACAAACTCAAACTCCGCTTCGGCTGCGGGCTGAACGCCGTCTGTCCTCGGTTTGTAATACCAGTTGTACACCTTTCCTTCCGTATGCGCGGCCTGAAACGAGAACACCTCCAAGGCAAGCCCCGACAACAGGAACAGCAGTATAAGCAGTACATCAAGATATGCGACAATAATCGTAACGAGCTTTTTTATCGGCATATAAAAACATCCTTTTCCCGGGCTATATTTTTTTCCAACAGTACCTGCGTTTTGGGCGTCCCGTATAACCTTATGTGCGCGCGCGCTGTTATATGCGGCGGTACGGCAGCGCAAAAATAAGCCCTCAGTATGCTGAAGGCCTATTAAGTGCGCCGCGATGATGCGCAGGTTACAGTATGACCGTAACGAACCTGATGGAATATAGATCGCACATAAGAAGGTCGTCTGTAAGCAGCGGCTGTATAACGATGTAACTTGCACCTACTTCAAGCAGAGTGCCCACCCTGTCGGTCATCGTTCCGGCGGTGCCGAGTAAGAATTCTACCCTTACGTTTCTGCCTATGAAGTTCCTCAAAAATCCCGCTGTATAATAAGGACTCTGAACCGTTACCGGCGTTTCCATACCGAGCCCGGGCTGCATCGTATCTAAAACCGGGCTGACTGCCGATGTAACTGTCGGCAGACCTGTCTGAGGCATCGGCCCCGTTATAGAACCGGGAACTGCAGGCAGCTCCCGTGCAAGCGGCGTTGTTCCTCTTGGTGCGGCCGTACGTAAATCTCTCTGATATGCGCCCTTATGCCCTGTTTGCGGCATACCGGTCTGTGTATTCATATAATCTGCATTGGTCTGATTGTACGGGTAATTATATTGACATGGCATCCTGATCCCCCCTTTATTTTACCAAAAAGCTCCTGGGCTTTTTGGCCCCGTATTTTTTGCCCCAAATAGCTTGTGGCATTTGGGGCGCTTATTAAGTCTGCGCGTATAATGACGTCGGCTGATAGAAGCAATGCTGGTGTATCCTGTTGAACTGCACTCCCGATCTGTTGTACGGAAAATACGCAGGGCACTCGGGTCTGAACGGGTTCATATACCAAAGCGTATTGATAGCGCCGGGGAAAATATTCCCCGCGAGCGCCCAGTCAGCTATCTCATAGTCATACGGCCTCGCCGACATGTTAAAGATGTTCTGGGGGTTTGGTTGCCCTCCGACTGTAGTCATATAGCATGTAAACTGGCGCGGCTGCGTGAGCACGCGTCTCAAATCCCCCTGACCTGTCCTTAAGTACTCTCCGTAAGGAACATGCACCCTGTTCATTACCGTCGTCGCAACGGCCTTCATACCCTGCTCGCCTTCTCCTTCAGCCTCGCAGCGCAGCATTCTTGCGAACATTTCTCTTGCAGACATTTCCATAACTTTCACCGTTTCTTTAGATTTTTGCGCAGATGCTTTGCAGCATTCATTACAGTATATTTAGAGGGCGGGAGTTTTGATACACGCCTCTTGCGTATAAAGATTTATACAATAATTCTTATTTTATATAATTGATATGGCTTTTTTATGAACTTAGTTCCGTGGGCTTAAATATAATAAATCAGCATGGAATATTAAAAAAAGGAAGTGATCAGCTTTGAACATATATGTCGTTAAACCCGGCGACTCCCTGTTTAATATCGCGCAGCAATTCGGAGTCAGCCCGGACGAAATATTCAGCCTTAACGAGCTTGGTGACATACCATACCTTGTCGTTGGCCAGACGCTGGTAATACCGTCGACCGAGGCGTCGTACACGGTGCAGCAGGGAGACTCGCTCTGGACAATAGCGCGAAGGTTCGGCACGACCGTAGAAAGCATTGTCGCCCGCAACAACATAGCAAACCCCGAAAGGATAATGCCGGGAACGGTGCTAAGGATACCGCAAAGAAGGGAAAACTACGGATTTATCGAGGTGAACGGATACATTGAGCCTTCCACTCCCCAGACCGACACTGCGACGGTCAACGAGGTCGGGCAGTATCTTACTTACCTCTCACCTTTCAGCTATCAGGTGACCGCGGCGGGAGCGCTTACCCCGATGCGGGACGACGCTTCCCTCATCGCCGCAAGGAATTACAGGATAGCAGCGCTTATGGTAATAACGAACTTCGCGAACGGAAACTTCAGCACCGAACTCGTGGATACGATACTGCAAAGCGAGGCAATACAGACAACGCTGATAAACAACATAATAAACGTAATGCGGGAAAAGGGGTATTACGGTATAAACGTCGACTTTGAAAGGATATCGCCGCAGAACAGGCAGCTCTACAACAACTTCCTGCGCAGGCTGGTAGACGCGCTGCGTCCGCTCAATTACGTAGTATCGACAGCGCTCGCGCCCAAGCCAGAGGAAACACTGACGGGAGCGTGGCACGGCGCTCACGATTATCGCGCGCACGGCGAGATAGTCGACTTTGTTATCATCATGACCTATGAGTGGGGGTGGTCGGGAGGCCCGCCGTACGCGGTCGCGCCTGTCGATCTTGTTGAGGACGTCATAAGATACGCCACTTCGGTAATGCCCAGCAGAAAGATAATAATGGGAATGCCTCTTTACGGATATAACTGGACGCTGCCGTTCGACCCGCAAAGGTGGGCAAGGAGGATAAGCCCGCAGGATGCGATAAGATTAGCGGCCGAGCAGGGCGCCGAGATACGCTTTGACGAGCAGACGCAGACGCCTACGTTCAGGTACACAGACGCGGCGGGAGCGCAGCACGAAGTATGGTTTGAGGACGCGCGAAGCATAAGAGCGAAGCTGCTGCTGGTCAACAAGTACGACCTGCGAGGCGTCAGCTACTGGCTGCTGGGCATACCGTTCCCGCAGAACTGGCTCGTGCTCAGCGATATGTACAACATCGTAAAGGTGATACCCGAGTAAAAGCACTTAGTGCATAACCGTTATCTATTCTAACAGCTCTCCCGGCGGATTCCCCGTCCTTAAGGGGAGCTTTTCTTTAGCCTTGAGTATCGCCTCAAAGCCTTTGGATGCGGCGATCATCCCCGCAGACTCAAGGCTCTTTCTCGAAACGGTGTTGTAATACCAGCAGCCCGCGACTGGCCTAAGGCCGCTGTTATAAGCCCATTCCTTAAGTCGTATAAGTATCGTTCCCGCTGCTCCCTTTCTCCGGTGCGCGGGGTTTGTGAACATGCCTATAGAAACGCTGCCCTTGCAGAATATGCCCTGCTCGACAATGCCGCAGCCCAGCAGCTCCCCGTCTTGTTCGAGCATGAAGATAGTGCCCGCATCTGTGCGCTGCTCCAGAGATTCAAACCCGCAGCTTGCGTCATCGAAAAAGTCGCCGCATACTTCTCTTATTATCTTACAGTCGCGCTGTTCCGCAGTCCGAAAAACTCCTGCTGACGCCGCTTTTGGCGTTTCACCCGAATCGACAAAAAAGCAGGCCTGCCGCTCTATGTCGTAATCCCACTCCGCAATCAGCGAGCATACGGCCGTATCCTGTGTCATCACAAACACGCGCTCTATGCCGTGCCGCGATATGAACTCCTCCATAAGCAGCGGCGCGTGCCTGAAATGCAGTGGGCTCACATAAAAAAAGCTCAGCGTATTATCCGTCCTGCCGCAGTAACCCGCGCGCTGACCGTTGGCCCAAATCTCATATTTTTCGCATGCTAAGAGCCGGTCCTCAAGCCATGAGTCCATAGGGTGCGCGAGGCTTTCAATATGCTCGTCTATTATCGATAAAACTTGTTCAGTGTCCGAAGGCTCAAATGAAAACGCGGCCATAGTCTGCCCCATTATGCCGAGATAAGTAAGCGCCAGCCTGATTTTTCGGCTATTGCCTTAAGCTCCGGGTCGGGGTTAACTACGACCGGGTTACCTACAAGTTCCAGCACCGGCAAGTCCGATAAGCTGTCAGCGTATGCGAAGCTTAAGTCCCAGTCTATTTCGCCCTCGTCAAAGCTTGAGCGCAGCCTTGATATCTTCTCGTTGCCGTATATTACCTCGAGCGGGCTCTTTGTGTCGGCTTTTCCGTTTCTGTAGTTCATCCTTGTGCCTATAACGACGTCTATGCCGAGGCGGGCCGCTATCGCTTCAAGCAGATATTCGAAACAGCCCGAAAGCAGCACCGCTTTGCAGCCCAAAGCCTTTGTTTTTGTTATCTCCTCTGTAACATCCGCGTTGAGATCAGCGATTATCACATCGGCCGAGCGGTCAAAAAACTCTTCCACCTGCTCTTTGCTCATGCCGTCAAACAGCCGTGTGAACCTTCTCATCACGGTTTTGGCGCCCTTTTCGCGCCTGTGCGCGTTGTGCACTCCTATCTTATAGAGTATATAAAGAGCACCGAGAGACGCGTATACTCTTGCGAGCCTCGCCTTTGAATATCCGAACTCGTTCCACAGCTTCAAAAGAAACGGAAGCGTGTCCTTCAGAAAAAGCGTGCCGTCGAAATCAAAAACCGCAAGCTTCATGCAAAACGCCCGCCCTTCCCGATAAGGACGCCTATCTGCTCAACCAGCCTTTGACGCAGCTCAAACAGGCCGATGATATCTATGCCGGTCTGCTGCTCTATGCTCTGCTGCAGATCCATGATTTCGTCGTCCTGCTGCGCAGCGCCCAGAGCTCTCATGCCGTACAGCGGATAGCTTCTAGAGCATCTCTCGGCCATCCTGATAATACCCTCGCACTTGTAGAGCTTAAAGAGCAGCCCCTTAAGCCCGTCCGTTTCAGAACCCGCCGATAAGCCTTCTATAGCCTTAGCGAACGCTTTGTCTTCAATTGAATACGCTTCTATTCCGCCAAAAGCCGAATCGGACGCAGACTCTGCCGCTTGCCCCGCCTCCATGACTGCGGCGACCGTCTCTTCGTCCGTATCCTCGCCCAGAAGATCCTCGCATTTCTCTATCTCGCTTTCAAAGGCTTTCGCGTAATAAAGCCTTATAAAAGCGGACTGTACGTCTTCGGGCAGCTCTTTGTCGAACATATCCTCTGCTTCAAGATCGTCAAGCATTTTTGCCAGTCTGTAATATTTTCTCGCTGTATCGATTATACTCTGCTCCAAAACACCCACGCCCTTTGCTTTATCTTTTCATTATCGCCGGCTCGTTTATTTGAGAAATTCTCCCGGGTTTTTAACAAAGCAAACCCTTCTCAAAATAATATTCTCAATAGATGCCTTGTCAACCATACTATCATACCAATTACAAAAATTACAACGAGAGTATTTTATTTTGATGCAAAAATTAATGTTAGAAACGTTTATTTGAGCTTCGCATAAATTATATTGAACGGAGATAAAAGGGTTGTGATGGTTATTGAACATGTTGATAGGAATTGAAGATAAAGGGCTTATGCTAAAGCCGCTGATCGCAAACCGTATGCATGACGCTCTCTGGCAGGGGTGCATGATAAGCACGAGCGAGGTAAAGGGCAGCGAGGGACGCATGGCTGACGTCAGCGTATCCGACTGCGAACACGATACCGGCAGGGAAAACTCGATGCTGTGCGCGATACTTGCGGACATTATAGTGGAAAACCTGCAAATCCGCCATCTGGTGAGACTGCTGAAACAGGATTACTGTTTCCTGTCCGAGAAGGAGCAGTGCGATATTTTGGTGCACGCGCTGAAAAAGCTCTGGTACGGAACGGCAGGACAGAAAAACGACATCGCAGCGTGCAAAAACGACGTAAGGCTGAGGCTGGGCAAAACCATCGAGGAAAACGAGACCGATTCGATTATACTCGAAGGTTTCATGCGCTTTCGTATGAAAGACTACCTTGAAGCGTGGGAGAAAGAGCTTTCCGCCTGTGTGGAGGATTACGTCCGCAGGAAGGAATACGCCGAGTTTGTAGAGATACTCCGTTTGTTTATAAAGATACGGATACCGCGCGCCCGCAAGGTTCATATATGCGTGGGCGGAGACGGGGATTATCTGCTGCTCGACGAGAGGCTTTGCCTCTTAAAGTGCCGCTTTATAGGCACAAATGTAGACAAGGACGACGCGCTTCTGTCTGCGCTCGTCAATATTGCGCCACAGTGCATCATAGTGCACAACAAGGACAGATTCTGGGACGCGCGCATACTCGAGACCATCAAGGACGTATTCGGACAGCGCGTTGAGTTTTCGGAAGATATGATATGACCTGTTTTTAACTCGCCGGCCTTGAGCCGGTTTTTTATTTTATCTGTATGTATATTTATTCGTTTTTATATAGTAGAATAATATCCGTTACAGTAATTACATCACACGGAGCTTTATTATGGTAATCGATTTTCATGTTCATTGTTTCTCCGACTCGGTAGCGGCAAAGGCTATAGCACTGCTTGAAGAAAAGAGCGGCCTTTCCACGGTACACGACGGTACGCTGCCCGGCCTTAAAGCATATATGCAAAGCTGCGGAGTTGACAATAGCGTCGTTCTTCCAGTCGCTACAAAGCCCTCGCACGTAGAGCCAATAAACAGATGGGCTAAGGAAAGCGCAGATGATAAACTCGTTTTTTTTGGCGCGGTGCATCCGGACGACGATGATTTTTACGGCACGGTGCGATGGCTTCAGAAAAACGGGTTTAGGGGCGTAAAGATGCACCCCGATTACCAGCGCTTTTACGCCGACGAAAAGCGTATGATGCCGCTTTACGAAGCTCTGCGCGACGCGGAGCTTATGCTTATGCTGCACTGTGGGCTCGACAACGTATACCCCGCGCCTGTCCACTGCACGCCGCTGATGGCGCGCAAAATAGTACGCGAAGTCCCCGGCATAAAACTTATCGTTCCTCATATGGGAGGCCACGCTATGTGGCGCGACGCCGAAGAGCTGCTCTTAGGGCTCCCTCTTTATATAGATACCTGCTATTCACAGTACGCTCTTTTGGCTTCGGGCATGGAGCGCATGATAAAAAAGCACGGCGCGGAGAGGGTGCTTTTTGGCACCGATTCCCCCTGGAAGCGCGCCGACGACGAAATAGAAAGGATACACGCTCTTTCCATACCTTCATCCGATAAAGACCGTATACTCTATAAAAACGCGCTCGAGCTTTTGGCGCTTTAGCGTTACCGTTAAGCCTAGTTGTGCGTGTTGTAATTGCCGCGTTTCCGTAGTATCATGGAAAATATACGGAGACTGTTATGGTTATAGATTTTCACGCGCATTGTTTCCCCGACGCGCTGGCCGGCAAGGCTGTAGCGCATCTGGAAAATGGCTGCGGCATAAAGGCCGTGCATGACGGCACGGCGGACGGGCTCAAAGAATACATGACGCGCTGCGGAGTAGGCGTAAGCGTCGTGCTTCCTGTCGCCACAAAGCCTTCACAGGTGAATACCATAAACGAATGGTCGCTCAGCACTGCTGATGATAAGCTTCGTTTTTTTGGCGCGGTGCATCCGGACGATGAGAATTTTTACGATGTTGTATCGTTTCTTAAGGCCAAAGGCTTTAAAGGCGTCAAACTTCACCCCGATTATCAGCGTTTTTATGCTGACGAAAAAAGGATAATGCCGCTTTACGAGGCTTTGCGGGACGCAGGCCTCATAGCCGTATTCCACGCGGGCGTGGATATAGGCCTGCCTTCCCCGATACACTGTACCCCTTTGATGATAAAAAATATATTGGAGTCTGTAAAAGGCCTCGTCGTCGTGGCCGCTCATATGGGCTCTCACGCGCTGTGGCGCGACGCCGAAGAGCTGCTTTGCGGGCTGCCTGTTTTTTTCGACACGTCATACTCGTATTACTTTCTGCAAAGAGAAGGTATGGAGCGCATGATAAGAAAACACGGCGCGGAGAGAGTGCTTTTTGGCACGGATTCGCCGTGGACAAGCGCCGACGCAGAGATAGAACGGATAACTTCACTTCATATTCCTAAAAGCGATATGGATAAAATACTCTGCCGAAATGCTTTGTCACTGCTCATATAAGGCTGTCATCTTTCACCGCACGGTCATATTATATTATGGAGACCATAACAGTATATGCGGGGTGAAGTATGATAGAACGAGGAGATATATACTATGCGGATTTAAACCCCGTCACCGGTTCCGAGCAAGGAGGCATACGTCCTGTGCTGGTTATTCAAAACGATACGGGCAACAGGTTCAGCCCAACGGTGATAGTTGCCGCCATAACATCAAATCTCGGGAAAGCGCGTTTGCCTACGCATATCGTAATAGATGAAGATGCGCTGTCTGAAAAAAGCGTTGTTCTGTTGGAACAGATAAGAACAATCGATAAAACAAGGCTGATAAAGAAAATGGGGCGGCTTAACGAACAGGATATGCTTCGCATCGACGAGGCCATATCGGTAAGCATGGGGTTTGATAAAACTAAGTAAATTGGCAAAACTATGGGCGGAAGATTTTTCTTCCGCCCGTGTTTAAAAACCCTGGTATAAAACCTCAAAGAGCTTCCTGTTTTGGGGAACGCGTAAGGGTTACTAAAAGCTTTAATATACCAAGGAGGCGTCATGAAACAAAGGATAAAGGACTACGCGTTTATAACAGTGGGCGTCGTAATCGCTGTCGCCGGTCTCAATCTTTTCCTCGTACCCAATAAGATTGCGGCGGGAGGCGTAAGCGGCATAGCCACGATATTCTACTATATGTTCGATCTGCCGCTCGGAATCAGCATAGCCGCCTTAAACATCCCTCTTTTCGTATTCGGCATAAAAGTTATCGGCAGGAGCTTCGCCATAAGGACCGCGTACGCGCTGGTGCTGTATTCGGTGTTTGCCGAGGTATTCCCTGTGCCCGATACGAATGACATATTCTTAGGAGCGCTGTACGGCGGCGTTCTTATGGGAGCGGGCGTCGGCCTCGTGGTGCGCGCGGGCGGAAGCACGGGCGGCACGGACATGGCCGCGAGGATGCTCAGCGCCAAAACCAAGAATATCAGCATAGCGGCGTTCGTATTCGCGATAGACTTTGTGGTCATCGCCGTCGCTGGAGTATACTTTGAGCCCATGGCGGCGCTTTACGCAATAGCCTCTCTGTATATAACCTCAAAGCTCATCGATTTCTTTACAGTTGGCCTCAGTGAAGCGAAGGCGTTTTATATCATATCCGACAAGAGCGAGGAGATCGCCGCCGCAATAATAAACCAGATGGACAGAGGCGTCACGGCTCTTAACGCCAAAGGCGTATACAGCGGCAAAGAACGAAGCGTGCTGCTCTGCGTGCTTGAGTGGAGGACGGAAGGCCCGAGGCTCAAACGGCTTGTAAAGAGCATAGATGAGCGCGCGTTTGTAATAGTCGCGGATGTAAAAGAGGTGCTGGGCGAAGGTTTTTAGTATTGTTTTCGTAAATATTCGGTAGTATAGGTCTTATAAACTTAGCAAAAACATAATAAATATTTTAAAGAGAAATAGTTGTCCATTTTGTGGTTTTAGTGGTATTATCATAGTGACTATTATTCCAATTGGAGAAGAGAGGAGTCCAATGAAATCTGATCGCAAAAGTACGCCCTGGTGGCTGGACGTAGTAATAGGCGTTGTGATAATAGCGGCGGGAATATTCCTGTTGGTCTCCCCCGCGAACGGCAGCGGAGTTTTAAGCACGCTAGTTGGTATAGGAGTTCTCATATACTGTCTGTTCAACATATACAAGGCTGTACAGACCAAGAATGACAACCGCTTGTTTATCCCGTATCTTGCGCAGGGGCTGCTGGACTTAGTCCTGCTGCTTTTACTTATTTCCATACCGAACACCCCTTCGCTCGTAGGCATAATAATTGCCTGCTGGATGATTGTGTTCGGGTTCTTCGAGATCATACATACGAGAAGCGACGGGGACGGCGGACGCAGAACAAGAAACGGCTGGCTGCTATTGCTTGCCGGAATAGGAGTGCTTATAGTACCCCTGCTTCTGAGGATAGACTCGGTCATATTCATCGCCATCGTAGGCCTTGTTATAGGAGTTGTGAAAACAGTTCAGGGCTTTCTCTACAAAGTGAGAAGAGACGAGGGCGGCTCGGACGGAAGGCCGAACCTTTACTGACAATCACAGCCTGCGCAAGCCGCAGGCTTTTTATATTGATAAAAACTTATTTGACATGCCGCTTTCACAAGCATATAATGAAATCTGGTAATAATATGCCGCAAAGAGGACATTTAACCGGGCAAGAATGCGTTTTAAGAGACCGCGCGCCGCAGGGCTGAAAGTGCGCGGGCGCTATGCGTGGCGAAACCACCTTTTTAAGCGGCGGGGCTGCCCCCTTACAGGCTTATAAGCTGCCATTTTAAATGGAATATGGGTGGAACCGCGGTATCGATATCGTCCCATGTACGTAACTGTACATGGGTTTTTTATTTGGTGTAACGAAAAAAGGACAGGTGATTTATATGAAGATTACATTGGCTGACGGTGCGGTCAGGGAGTTCAGGGACGGCATGAGCGCGATGGATATCGCCAAGGAGATATCCTCAAAGCTAGCAAAAAAGGCGCTCGCCGCAAGGGTTGACGGCAAGGTATGCGATCTCTCTTCGGTAATCGAAAAAGACGCAAGGCTCGAGATCTTAACGTTTGACGACGAGGACGGCAAAAAGGCGCTATGGCACACGGCGTCTCATGTGATGGCGCAGGCGGTGAAACGCCTTTACCCAAACGCGAAGCTCGCCATAGGGCCTGCCATTGATACAGGGTTTTATTACGACTTCGACGTAGAAAAGCCTTTCGTCGCGGAAGACCTTGAGACGATAGAAAATGAGATGCGCCGCATCGTCGGCGAAGACCTTGGCCTCGAAAGGTTCGAGCTGCCTCGCAGCGAGGCTCTTCTGTTTACGAAGGATGAGCCATATAAACGCGAGCTTATAAGCGAGCTCCCTGAGGGCGAGATAATAAGCTTTTACCGGCAGGGCGAATTTACCGACCTTTGCACGGGGCCGCACGTGCTCTCGACAGGCAAGGTCAAGTCGTTCAAGCTTTTGAGCATAGCGGGAGCGTACTGGCGGGGCAGCGAAAAGAACAAGATGCTGACGAGGATATACGGAACCGCTTTTGAAAAGCAGGATGAACTAGCCGCGTATCTTCAGATGCTTAAAGAAGCGAAGGAGCGCGACCACAACAAGCTTGGTCGCGAGCTGAAATACTTTACTACGAATGACGCGGTTGGACAGGGCCTGCCCCTCATCATGCATAAGGGCGCAAAGGTCATACAGATACTCAGCCGGTTTGTCGAGGACGAGGAGGAAAAGCGAGGCTACCAGATAGTCCGCACTCCTCTTATGGCAAAGAGCGACCTTTATAAGATATCGGGGCATTGGGACCATTACAAGGACGGTATGTTTGTGATGGGCGACGAGAATAAAAACGAAGAGATACTGGCTTTGAGGCCCATGGACTGCCCGTTCCAGTTTATGATATACAACTCGGAGATGCACAGCTACAGGGAGCTTCCCATACGCTACAGCGAGAACGCGACGCTTTTCCGCAACGAATCTTCGGGAGAGATGCACGGCCTCATTCGCGTTCGCCAGTTCACGCTCGCCGATGCGCATCTTATCTGTACGCCCGAGCAGGTGGCTGACGAGTTTAAGGGAGTGCTCGACCTGATACAGTATATGATGAGGTGCATAGGCGTCGAGAACGATATAAAGTACCGCTTCTCCAAATGGGACCCCGCGAATACCGATAAGTATATTGACGACCCCGAGGCGTGGGATACCACGCAGAAGATGATGAAGCAGATACTCGACGAAGTCGGGCTCGACTACAGCGAGGCGGACGGCGAGGCTGCGTTCTACGGTCCGAAGCTCGATCTGCAGTTCAAGAACGTATACGGCAAGGAAGACACGCTGTTCACCGTACAGATAGACTTCGCTCTTGCCTCGAGGTTCGATATGACATACATCGATTCAAACGGCGATAAACAGCGCCCGTACATCATACACCGCTCGTCCATAGGCTGCTACGAGAGGACGCTCGCAATGCTGATAGAAAAATACTCGGGAGCGCTGCCGCTTTGGATAGCGCCCGAGCAGGTGCGTTTTATGTCCATAACCGACAGATCCATCCCCTACCTCAAGGAATGGGAGAAAAAGCTTAAGGCCGCTGGCGTGCGCGTAACGCTGGACGACCGCAGCGAAAAGATAGGCTATAAGATCCGCGAAGGAAGAAGCGAGAGGATACCGTATATGGCCGTCGCGGGAGACAGCGAGGTCGAGGCCGGCACGCTCGCAATAAGAAAGCGCGGCACCGGAGACCTAGGCCAGATAAAAGGCGAGGAGTTCATGGACACGCTTCTTCAGGAAATAGCGGATAAAGCTATCTGGTAGTCAGGCAACACAAAAGGACGCATGTCTCATGCGCCCTTTTTATTTCATCAATTACTGTTCCCAGGAATACTTTATAGGCTTGTTCGCTGCGCGAAGCACCATTTTTAAGTCCTCTTTGTCTTCAAAGCCCGAAACGTCGGTGGTGCTGCCGAAGAAGTAGAGCGTGGTATGCCCGTTCATCGTGTTGCCCGGAATCGTGTCTGCGCCGCCCGGGTTTCCGAACAGCGACGCCGCGTAAGTCGTGCCGCCTATCTCAACTAAGACCGAGCGTTTCTCCCAGTTGACTTCCCCTCCGAAACACTCGAGGAACTTGCTGTAGTCCTGCGAAGTCTCGGTCTCGACCTGCGCCAGGTTCGTGCCGCCCGTGCGGGTCACTTTAAACGTAATCGACGGCTTATTAACATCCGTTACCGTCACGGTCGTTCCTACCGCAAACGCCTCGCTAATCTCCGCCCAGTCCCCGAGCTGCCCGAAGTTTTGAGGGCTGTCGTTCTGCGGGCCCGATACCGGAACCACCGAGGGGCTGAGAGGCCTTCTTATAAGCCCTTCCGTCGCAAACAGTTTTTGATATGTCATCTCGCCGACGCGCCCATCCGGGTCAAGCCCGTTGCTCTGCTGAAAATCCTTGACGGCTTTCTGCGTCATGCTGAAATATTTGCCCGTCGGCCTGTAGTTGAAATAACCGAGATCCCGAAGACGCATCTGTACGCGTATAACATTCGTGCCCCTGCTGTCAAGCTTCATCATCTGAAAGCCCGCGGGCGTCGCCTCAGGTTCGTCGCTCGTTTCGGGCTCCTCGCTTCCTTCAGGTGATGACGCCGGTTCGCTGTCCGTAGGCGAAGGGCTCGGCGAAGTACAAAGCGCCGAGGGTGAATATGCCGCGACAACAAACAACATCACTATCATAATTAGAAATGCTCGTTTTATCATTGACGTTCTCATTTCAGACCTCTTAAGCGTTTTTTTAATATTACCACAATAAAAATAAAATGTATAGGCGCTTTCTATTTGTTTACAAACACAGGCCGGAATAAACGCGCGTCAAAACGACGCTATAATGCCTCCCGTGTTCGCGTACATCCCGGTAAGTCCTTTTGTTGGCGCTACAATTATATCGCTGAACGAGTACTTTTCTTTAACTATACTCTTAAACATATCGATATGTTTGCTGTTGCAATGCGTTATAGCAAGTATACGGCCTGTAGTGTCCCTGCACATCTCGCCAATGGTTTCGGCAAGCTTTACGATGGAATTCTGTATACCCCTTGCTTTCGAGTATAACGCTATCTCTCCGTGTCCGTCAGATTTAAGCAGAAGCTTAATATTGAGCGCTCCGGCAATAATGCCTGTCACCTTGCTCATTCTGCCGTTCTTGATAAGGTTGTCCAGATTATCAAGCACGAATACGGTCTTCATATTATCAATGAAGTCTTCTATCTTTTTGATGATATCAAGCTTTCCCAGGCCGCCGGCAATAAGCTCGTGCAATTTATGTACGATAAGCAGCTGGCCTGCCGAAGCGCTTTTTGAATCGAATACGTAAGAATCCACGCCCTGCTCGGTGAGCATATCCTTCGCCATACTGGCGCTTGCGTATGAACCCGAAAGCTTGGAAGAAAGCGTCACGATAAACGTAGTCTTTTCTTTATCGCATTTCTCCATAAAATCATACGGTGAGGGGCACGAGGATTTTGGCTGATGCTTATAGGCGTGCATATCTGCCATAAAACTCTCAACATCAAGGTTCTCGTCGTCTACATATGTCTTGCTGCCAAGTGACATTGTAAGAGGCACAATATCTATGGACTCTTTTTTAAGCTCAGGCGTTAAATCGCAGCCGCTGTCAGCGACAATCTTATACTTCATCTTCTCTCCCATATACGCTGCATTTTTAGTCTGCTATTATAATAAATGATTATCGGCCGGATTAACAGCATTAATTCTCAAGCCGGGCAGGTATCTTCGAACGTTACGGCTGTTTTATTCTTGATAACAACGACTCTGTCCGCAACATTTCGTATAAACTCCCTGTCGTGCGATACGAAAAGCACAGCGCCAGGATACGCGCAGAGCACATGCTCAAGCGCTACGCGCGACTCGATATCAAGATAATTCGTAGGCTCGTCGAGCACAAGCAAGTTAAAATCGCTCAGTATTATTTTCGCCAAGGCAAGCTTTATCCTCTCGCCGCCGCTTATCACGCGGGCCTTTTTGTTTACATCTGCGCTGGAGAAAAGCAGCCTCGCAAGAATCGTTCTTGTGAACTGCTGACCGTACGCCGAAGCAGAAAGCGCGTTTTCGAGAACGCTTTTATCATCGTCAACGCCGCTCATGTCCTGGCGGAAGTAGCCTATTTTGAGACTGCGGCATGCCTCAATACCGTTCTCTTTGGATGCTATCATATCGAGCAGTGTCGTCTTGCCGGAGCCGTTTGGGCCCGTGAGCGCTGTCTTTTTATTGTTTGGCACTATAAAGCTGCAATGCTCAAGCACGCTTCTTCTATCAAAAGCCTTCGATGCGTCGTTTACCGTTATCAGCACAGGGCTTCGCACCGCGCCGGGCAGAATGTCAAACGTTATCTCTCTTTGCTCCCAGGGCTTCTCCACTTTTTCAAGCTGCTCGAGCCGCGAAAGCGCTGCCTTTGCGCTGCGGTCGAGTTTTCCCTTCGCCCCCTGCCCGCCCATCTTATGAAGCCTTGCCTCCGAATTGCCCATCCTCTTCGGAGGCCTTTTGATACCGGATGACTTTCGGGCTATTTCAGCCGCGGCTCTTTTAAGCCTGTCGCGCTCCGAGATATACTGCTCATACTGCGCCTTATCTGAAATGCTCTCCAGCTCTTTCTGGACGAGGTATTCCTCATACCCGCAGCCGTACAGCCTGCACTTTCCCCTGTCTATCTCGAGCACCTTGTTGCAGAGCGCCTTTAGAAGCGCTCTGTCGTGAGATACTATGACGAGTCCGCCTTTGAACGTGAGAAGCAGCTCCTCGAGACAGCTTATGCCATTGATATCGAGATTTGTTGTTGGCTCGTCGGCAAGCAGTATGTCAGCCGGGCAGGAAAACGCTCTCGCTATCCGTTCCTTTACCCTCTCTCCCCCGCTGTGCGCCTCGCAGGAAAGTCCAAGCCTTCCGGCGATGCGGATGTCGGTTTCTCCTTCTTGTTCATCTTCCGTCTGCGTTATCATGGCGACGCTTCCCTTTACCGTAATGCGCCCTGTGTCCGGCTCCTCGTCGCGCGCTATCATCCTTAACAGCGTAGTTTTTCCCGAGCCGTTCCTTCCCGTTAAGGCAAGCCTGTCTCCGCTGTACAGCGACAGGCCCGAAAGCTCGAGTATCTTTCTTTCTCCGTAGTATTTTACTAAATCCTTTATTTCAAGCAACAAAAAAATCCACTCCTTTTGGAGAGGACCACCGCAGCAAAACGCTTATATGCGCAGCTTTCCCGATTTAACATATTCAAAAGGTACAGTAATCCTCAGCCGGTCTAAAAGGCTATAATTCAAATGTGGGACTACTGTAATTTCATCTGTCTGTGCAGCTCCTTTATTATTAATGCAATAATAAAATACTACACCAGGTCGCTTTCGTCAAGTGACCGCTGTATGTAATATCTCGTCCAGAGCGGGGCTGTTTTCACTCGGGCGGAGCAGTTTTTCAAACAGGTCCCCGTTTTGCGCGAGGCGCTCTGCGGCGTTTTTAAGGTTGAAGCTGCACGGCTCTGCCCCGGCTTTGAGCTCTTCCCAAGTAACGGGCATGGATACCGAGCCGCAGGATTTTGCCCGCGGAGAGTATACGGATATAATGTTCTTGCCGCGCCACATCTGCAGGTAATCGAAATAGAGCTTGCGCCCCCGTTTGTTGACCTGCCTCTCGATAGTCATAAGCTCAGGGTGTTTGCCCGCGAAATATTTCCCAAAAAATTCGTTAATGCTCCTACCCTGCTCGAACGTGAGCTTTCCCGTCGGTATGTATATCTGAAGCCCTGACGCCCCCGATGTTTTGACGAGACTCTCTATGCCAAGCTCCTCTAGCGTTTCATGCACGCGAAGTGCGCACTCCGCCGCGTCGGCAAACGTCTGCCCCTCGGAGGGGTCAAGGTCGAACACGAGCGAATAGAGCATGCCGTCGGTAAACCTGCAAAACGGGGTATGAAACTCCATCACGGCGAGGTTGCCGAGCCACAGAAGCGTCGGCAGATTGTTAAGGTTTATAAACGTGTCTCCCTCTATATCAACTATGTTTACAAACTCAGGAGGCTTTGCGGGTGGCCGTTTCTGGTAGAAAGACTTGTCCCCTACCCCGTGAGGATAGCGTATGGACGTCAGCGCCCTGTCCGTCGTATGGGGAAGCATATACGGCGCCATCTCGGCGAGCGCCTTTAGGTAGTCAATCTTTCGTATGCCCGTGTCCGGCCACAGCGGTTTTTCGGGGTTGCTTATCGAGATATTATAGCCGTCGACCTCAATTTCGCTCACAGCTCTGCTCCTCCCCCGTCGCCTCAGCCGCGTCTTTGTTGCTGAACCCAAGAAGCACGGGATGGCGCAGCGTCATGTGGTCCGTCCATTCGGCAAATCTCACCCAGCAGGTAAGGCGAGGGTTTACCCATACTACATCTTTCTGTTCGTCTGTTTTTTCGCTTTCCATATACTCTTTTAGCTGCGCCCAGTCGCTCTGGTTGAGCCCCGAAGAGACAGCGCCCACGCCGATTAGTTCGCCGCCTCGGTATACCCCCAGCGCCAGCGAAGCCGGAAGCGAGTTTTTAAGATGTATGCCCGTAACGACGCACAGCAGCTTTTTCAGCACCTTTGTCTTGAACCAGTCGCCGTGCCTCTTGCCCGCTGTATATCTGCTGTCGAGCCTTTTAGAGACTATGCCCTCCATATTTTTCTTCCTCATCAGCTCAAAAAGCGCCTCGCCGTTCTCAAAGCTGTCGGTAAGCGCCGCGGTCGGAGTCCCTTTGAAGTGTTTGCGCAATATTCGCTGCCTGTCGGAAAGCGGATTGCCCCGCAGGTCTTCACCGTTAAGAAACAGTATATCAAAAATTATATATCTTGCCGGATACTGCTCCGAGGCGCGTTTTATTGCTGCCTCGCTTTTCGTCAGGCTGCGCCTCAAGACATTATAGAACGACGGCCCGCTGTCCGCGAACACCACGATTTCTCCGTCGAGAACCGCCTGCTTTGCGCCGAGCTGGGCGGGCAGCGTAAGAAGCTCGGGGAACGCAGCTGTGCATATCCCGCCTTTTTTAGTATAAAGTGTTATACCGCCGTTTTGCAATACCGAGACGCCCCGTATGCCGTCCCATTTTATCTGATGGATGAACCCTTCGCCGGTTGTGACATCAGGTACGCTTACGGGCTCCATGCACCTTATTATACTCATACCGCAATCAGGCTCTCCTGCGCGCGGGCGATTTTACGCGGGCGGGCGTCTTTTCACTTTCAGGGGCGTCTTTCTTCGTCTTCTCTATGCTCGCTTTAAGCGCTTCCATAAGGTCTATTACGTTGCTCTCGGGGGCCTCGGGCTGCGCGACGACTTCCCTTCCTGCAATCTTTGCCTCGATCACGGCGCGCAGAGCCTCCCTGTACTCGTCCGTATATTTCGACGCGTCGAACTTCTCCGTAAGGTTGTCTATAAGCTGCTTTGCGATGTCCATCTCCCGCGCGTCCGCTTTCAGCTCTCCGGGCAGCGCGGGCACCTCTGAAACGGGGCGTATCTCGTCAGGATAGAATATGGTTTCAAGCACCATAGCGCCGCCGTATACGCGCAGAACGCAAAGCGTCTGCTTGTTTCTTATCGTCACCTTGGCAACGGCGATCCTGCCCGACTCGTTCATGGCGTCGCGCAGCAGCGCGTACGCTTTCGCGCTTGCCGTTATCTCGGGCTGAGGAGCGAGGTAATACGTTTTGTCAAAGTAGATCGGGTCTATTTCCGTAAGGTTTACAAAGTCTACGATCTCTATCGTCCTCGCCTGCACCTCGGACTTCGCTGATTCTATATCTTCGTCTGTTATGATCACGAACTTTCCCGGCTCATACTCAAAGCCCTTTACGATATCGTCGGGAGACACCTCTTCGTTGCATAAAGGACACGTCTTTTTGTATTTGATGGGCGTGTGGCATTTCTTGTGCAGCGAGCGGAATCTTACGTCCTTCTCCTCGGTAGCGGTAAACATCTTTATAGGTATGTTGACCAGACCGAAGCTTATCGCCCCTTTGAACATCGTCTGCATAAGCGTTCCTCCCCTATGTTTTATAGTTTTTATCTTCTCCAAACGTGTTTAAGCTATGCCGCACCGGTAAATGTAACGATAAGAAATAATGGAACCATTTTGATTAATCAGCGTCTTAATGATGAAAAGGAGATGAAAACTATGAAGAAGATGATCTGCATTACGGTAGCCTTATTGCTCGCGTTTATCCTTTTAGGCTGCGCAGGCGTGTCCGCCAATAACAATTACGGCAAGGATGACAGGGATATAATAGCGCACGCCGGCAAGACGTTCACGATAACGCTTGAGGAAAACCCCTCAACCGGCTATGCCTGGACAGTGGACATAAGCGACAAGACCGTTGTGTCTCTTGAGAACGAGGAATACAGGCAAGAGCCCGGCAGCGAAGACATCGCGGGCGCGGGCGGCTTGAAAGTGTTGACGTTCAAGGGGCTCAAAAAAGGAACAGCCGCAATTACGCTTGTTTATGAGCGCGGCTTTGAGGAAGGCTCGGCAACAGATACTCTTATATACAACATAACAGTCAAATAAAATAAAATTGGTGTCAACGTCCGCGGTATATCGCGGGCGTTTTTTTATGAAACAAGAGCTTTTCACATAAGCGGTTTACAGAATATGCTCAAGGCTGACTGAATATGCTTTATACGTGGGGTGATGAATATGGAATTTGGCGCGGTGCGGGTAAAAACGAGGACGCTCGCCGCGGACATGTACTATAAAAACGCTCTCGTATTAAAGTATACTATCAATTATCCGTGGTTTGAGTCGCCCGTATTTAAGATGACAAAGATAAACGAGCATTACGCCGCGAAGGCTATAGCATACCAGCAGTACTGCGAAACGAGCCTTTATCAGTCTGCCGCCGAAGAATACGATATTTCGGTAACAAACGAATACCCTGTAAGAATGTTTGAATCAGTTGTAAATTATAACGTCACATACAACAGGGACTGCACGCTCAGCCTCTATTTTGACCGCTACGAATATACCGGAGGCGCTCACGGCATGACTGTACGGTATTCCGACACGTGGAACCTTCAGGACGGCCGCAGAATAGAGCTGGGTGAAATATATCCCGCATACGCGTCTGAAATCACCGACATAATAATTGCTGAAATAGCGACAAAGATGCATAGCGGCGAGGGCTGGTATTTTGAAGATTACGAAAAGAATGTGGCCGAATATTTCAATCCGCAGCACTTCTACCTCAAAAGCGCCGGTCTCGTTGTTTATTTCCAGCTTTACGAGATAGCGCCTTATGCCAGCGGCATACCCGAGTTTATGATACCTTATTCAGACAGTGTAAAGCGCCCCCGTTGCTATTGATCTGGCAATCGGCACGATACAAGAGGCTCTAGCCTGCTTAAGAACTTGCCTACCGACTGCCCGCTCAAAGTCTCGTTTCCGCTGATTATGCGACTTACGCTCCACTCTTCGGTGTGCTCCACTGCCTCGCCCGGGGCAAGGAATTTTAGCGGAGACAGCGTCTGCATCTCGGTCATGTAATCGCATGTATACGTCTCATAAGAGACATTGTTGTCGGGATACCTCTCGCCTTCGATATGGCGGTATCTTTTGATGAAAATATCCTGGCCGTTTACATACGCCGCCCACCCGCATGAATTGCTTACGCCTATTTTAAAGGGCCTCTTTACGGCGCTGTCGTGCGCGAGTATGATATGGTCCTTTAGCCATTTAACCCTGCTGTCGCTCATGTCGGTGTAGGGCCAGACGGAAATGCTGCGGTTATGCAGAAGCCCCGTATCAGGCGCAGGAAACGGTATTATCTCTATACCGCCGGGCGCCATCACAGAGAGCGCCCAAGCCGCGAGTTCCACCGGACAGCCGTTCCTGTTCGTTATCCTGTGCACTACTTTAACCCTGCTGCCCGAAACGCTCAGCGTTATCTCTTTCTCGATATTCGCCCATTCGTCAAGCGGCTGTTTTATAGTAACTGATTCTTTGTCCGCCTCGTAGGATACGGGTTTGTCGTCCGGATAATATGTCTTTGGCATCTCCTCGGGGCTCGCCCAGAGCCTGTGCCCTGCGTATACTGACCACTGACCATCACCCGCCGGCACCTTTACATTAGGCGCAAGACAGAAAACATTGCTGCCGCCCGCCGCGCTAAAATGCAGTATCCTTATCCCGAACTCAAGCGCGGCCACGATTTCTACATCGCCGTTCGTGATCTTAAGGCACTTTCCGAACTCTGCGTATACTTCTTTTTTTATTTTGATACTCATGTTCAACCTCACGTGATTTGATTATATGCTGTAATTTGTGGAGAGTACTGATAAATTATAGCAAAACACAATAAACAAGTAAAGGTATTGACATTTTGCGCGGCGCTGATTTATCCTTTTGGTAACTTAAAGGAGAGGAACTGATAATATGAGCTTCATACCGGACAGGCAATACGCGCTAAGCCTCTTAAAAGAGTATGTCCATTCGGCTGGCATGCTGCGCCACGCGTACGCGGTCGAGGCGGTGATGCGTCATTTCGCGGCGTTCTTCGGCGAAGACGCTGAAAAATGGGGCGTCGTCGGGCTGCTTCACGATATCGACTACGAGATGTACCCTGAGGAGCACTGCGCAAAGGCAAGAGAGATACTGAGCGCGAAGGGTTTACCCGAAGAATACATCCGCGCGGTGCAGAGCCACGGATATAAGTTCGTTAACGACATTAAACCACAAAGCACGATGGAAAAAGTGTTGTTCACGATCGACGAGCTTACGGGGCTCATAGCGGCATGCGCGCTGCTGCGCCCCAGCAAGAGCGTGCTCGACCTTGAGGTCAGCTCGGTAAAAAAGAAGTGGAGCCAAAAGGCGTTCGCGGCGGGCGTTAACCGCGAAACTATTGAAGAAGGCGCCGCCATGCTCGGCATGGAGCTCGGCGATATTATCGGGCATACGATAGAAGGCATGAGAGCAGCCGCGGAAGAAACAGGGCTCAAGGGCAATCTGTAAGACTGCCTTTAAGCCCCGCTGATTTATTACTTTTTCGTTTTCTTATTTAAGGAACATCCTCAGCATGCCCTCTTTCTTGTCCGCGAACGGTGCGTAGCGCACCGGAAGGTCCATCCACGTCTTTTTGTCGACAATGCTCTTGTAGTGTGTGAACGTGTCGAAGCTCAGTTTACCGTGATACGCGCCCATGCCGCTCTCGCCGACGCCTCCGAATCCCATATGCGTAGTAGCAAGGTGTATTATGGTGTCGTTTATGCATCCACCGCCGTGAGAAATCTCGCGCAGCACCCGTTTTTGCAGCGCCTTGTTCTTCGTGAACAGGTAAAGCGCAAGCGGCTTCGGGCGAGACTTGATTTCTCGTATGGCGTCGTTTATATCCGTATATTTTATGATCGGCAGTATAGGCCCGAATATCTCCTGCTGCATTATCTTTGACTCGGCGGTTATGCCCGTAAGCACGGTGGGCTCTATCTTCATCGTCTCGCGATTGCTGCCCCCGCCTATCGACGCCGTCTCTCCTTCCATCAGCCCGAGAAGCCTGTCAAACTCGCTTTCGCTGATTATCTTTGGAAGGCTTTTATCGTCAAGTCCTCCCGGATAGAACGTTTCGACTGCCTTTTTAAGCTCTTTAACAAGCTCGCGCGCAACACTCGCGTGAACGTAAGCGTGGTCGGGCGCGACGCACGTCTGCCCCGCGTTGATAAACTTGCCGAATGCCAGCCTCTTCGCTGTCGTGCGTATATCCGCCGTCTCGTCGATGATAACCGGGCTCTTTCCTCCAAGCTCAAGGCTTACAGGCGTGAGGTGCTTCGCGGCTGCCTGCATTACAGTCCTGCCCACCTCTACGCTGCCCGTAAAGAATATATAGTCGTATTTTTGATCAAGCAGATTTGCGTTCTCGCTGCGGCTACCCTGCAGCACGCTCACGTACTCGGGCGGGAATATATCCGCTATTATCTCCGCCAAAGCCTTCGACGTGTGCGCCGATTTGACGGACGGCTTGAGCATAACGCAGTTGCCCGCGGCTATAGCCCCCGCCAGCGGGTCTAGCGAGAGCAGCACAGGGTAATTCCACGGCGATATTATGAGAGCCACTCCGTACGGCTCGGGCACCACAAAGCTGCTTGCGGCAAACTGCGAGAGCGGCGTGTGCACGCGGCGCGTTCTTGCCCAGCTTTTAAGGTGCTTTATCTCAAAGCGCAGCTCATCGCGGCACATGCCTATCTCGGTCATATAGCCTTCATAGTCCGATTTGCCAAGGTCCGCGTGAAGCGCGTCAAGCAGCTTCCTCTCGTTCGATATCACCGCCGAGAGCAGTTTCTTTAATGCGTCCAGCCTGAAATTTACGTCTAGCGTCTTGCCGGTGTCAAAAAATGCTCTCTGTGCGGCCAACAATTCGGCGTTATTCATATTACCCTCCTTATTATCAGCAAATGCACTTTGCTTGTCAGACTCCTTTATTATCTTTTCGATTATCGCTTTTATCTCGGCCTCCCCGAAGATCTTCGGCACGGGATACCACGGGTTGGCTTCTTTTATAGCCCACCTTACCATCTGCGGTATGTCGCCCCGCTTTATAAAATCGAACTTATCGGGTATGCCCATGTCTCGGTTCAAACGTTTTATCTCTTCTATGAACAACAGCGCCGCTTGCTGCTCGCTCATACCCGAAACACCCAGCCCCGCAACTTGCGCGAGGCGCGAGAGCTGTTTATATACACTGCTTCCGAACGCCTCAAGCACATACGGCAGCACGACGGCGTTCGCGCGCCCGTGAGCTTCGTTATAAAGCCCGCCCAGCGTATGCGCTATAGGGTGCACATATGTCAGCCCCGCTCGAGTGAACGAATCCCCGGCATAGAACGACGCAAGCAGCATGTTGTTCCTCGCTTCAAGGTCGCGGCCGTCCGTGTAGGTTTTTCTTATGTTCGCAAATATGAGCCTTACCGCGTCCTCCGACAGCTTTTTGCAGAGCTTCGTCACGCCGCGGGTTATATACGCCTCGACCGCGTGAGTAAGCGCGTCCATACCGGTAGCCGCGGTTATCGCAGGCGGAAGCCCTGTTATAAGCTCGGGATCAAGCGCGCAGCAAACAGGGATCAGCACGGGGTCGTTTATGGCGTATTTATGACGCGTCGCACCGTCAGTGATAACCGCAGCGACGGTGACCTCAGAGCCGGTTCCCGCCGTTGTGGGTACGGCGAACACAGGCGGCACGGATCTTAACACCTTTAAAAACCCTTTGAGCCTAGGTATGGATTTTCTGGGCTTTGCCACTCTCGCCGAAGCGGCTTTCGCAGTATCGATGACAGAGCCGCCGCCAAACGCAACAAAGCCTTTGCAGCCATTTTCGAGATACGCTTTTCGCGCGTCTTCTACGATATCTATGGTGGGGTTAGCCTTCACTTCGTCGAACAGGGTATATTTTATTCCTTGCTTCTCCAAGGCCTCAAGAAGGCCTGCCGGAAGGCCGAGCTGCATAATGATTTTGTCCGTTACGAAAAGGACGTTATCTACGCCAAAGCTCTTCACGGCTTCCGGCAGACGAAGCACGCTGCCCGCACCGCTGAGCACAAGAGGCTTTCTCCATTTGAAAAAGTGGGACGCGTTGTAAAAGCAAAACTGAAAGATACGGTACCACGCCACTGTAAGACAATTCATATGCCGTCACCCCCGATTTTTACGCTATTTAAGCTTTTTCGTCAGCCTGTTATATTAATGTTGAAAGGATAATCAATGATTCGTTATATCATATACTCGTACTTACTATATTAATACAAATTATAAAACTGTCAATCAAATATTAGCAGCCCTATACCAAAGGCCGGTTCATCCGAGTGTACGCAAAAGGCGCGAGCAGCGCCGCGCCTTTCTGACATAACGTTTATATCTCTTTCCAGCTCTCGCTCTTCGCCGACTCGACGATGGTCTCGCAAAGCTCCAGCTCCCTCAAACCTGCCTCGAACATCGGGAAGTCCGCCTCTCCCTTCATGCCGCCGAGTATGTACGAGTACATCGTTTTGAACATCTGCTTCGACGTGTCGGGGAAGCCTTCGTTGTGTCCGCCCGGGAAGCTCGTTATGGCGCGCGCCGGCTCAGCGAGAAGCGACGGGTCTTTCAAGAGCAGCTCGTTGTTGCCGTCTCTCCTGCCTATCCAAAGCTCGTTGTTGCGCTCGGTGTCAATAGCTACTGCCTTCTTGCTGCCGTATATCTCGACATAGCATCTGTTTTTCCTGCCTGCCGCAACCTGGTTTACCGTTAATGAGCCGTGCGCCTTTTCGCCGAACCTCAGCAGCACCGTCGCGTAGTCCTCGGTGTTTATCTCTATATCGCCGTAATCCTCGGACGTCAGTATCTTGCCGGAGTACGTTTCCACAGGCTTCAGCGGTTTTTTGCGCACGGGATAGAACGTCGCGAAATCGGCGCATACTTTTTTGACTTTAAGGCCGGTGACGTATTCCACGAGATCGAGCCAGTGAGAGCCTATGTCTGCTATCGCCCGCGAGTCGCCGCTGTACTTTGGCTCGAGCCTCCAGTTGTAGTCCGTCTGATAGAACAGCCAGTCCTGCTGGTATGAGCCGTTCACCGCGAGTATCTCGCCAAGCTCGCCGCTGTCTATCATCGCCTTTATATGGCGCACTACAGGGTAAAAGCGAAGGTTGAAATGTACTGCGTTAGCGACTCCCTTCTCTTTTGCCAGCTTCACGAGCTCGCGCGCTTCGACAGAGTTCATAGAGAGCGGCTTTTCGCAGACAACGTGCTTGCCCGCCTCTATTATTTCTTTTGACATCTTATAATGCAGGTGATTGGGCGTGCATACGTGTATCACGTCTATATCCGGCCGGGCGATGAGTTTCCTGTAATCGCCGTAACACTCCGGTATAGAAAGCTCGTCCGCCTTTGCCTTCGCGACCTCGTCATTCACGTCCGCGAGGGCGACGACGTCCGCGAGCCCCGTGCGCCTCAGAGCCTCGATGTGCGCCGGCCCTATAAACCCTGTGCCAATAACTCCAACCCTCAGTCTTTTCATATGCTATCACTCCTTGTTATTCTATTTCATCGTTTGCCCATGATATAAGGAAACTAATTAACTCATTAAAGCTCGCGCTTCTCCCGCCGCGAACATAGAAACCCGAAGCCGCCATGCCTAGCAGCAGCGCAGCCTCGGGCTTGGCCCCGAGGCAAAGACCCGCCAAAAACCCCGCGTTAAAATTATCGCCGGCGCCCGTTGTCAAAACAGGCTTTGCGCAGTACGGCCCTGTCCTTATGCTAAACTTTCCTCCCGCTATACAGCAGGCTTCTCTTAGCGGGTGAATCACAAGCGTTCCTATGTTAACATGGCGCTTGATATGCTGCGCTATATGCTCAAGGTCGTAATCCGTAAATCCGAAATCCCCTCCCAGCGCGTTCGCTACCTGAACGGCCTCCCGAAGGTTAAGCCCGAGTATAACCTCAAATCTGTCCGCAAAAAGCCCTATCGTATCAAGCGCTTTGCGCAGCTCCTCCACAGGCCGGGAAGCCGGGTCCGCGAGGTCGAAAAACAGCTTTTTGCCCTCTGTCGCGTTTTTCAGCAGCGGCAGCGCTTCATCGTATATGCCCTTCCATATGCTCTGGGAATAAGGCGTGAGCGACCAGTTTTCAAAGCCTATAAGCGAACATTCGTCGATAAACCGGGCAAGCGTTTCAATCCCTGCCCTCTCCTTTACGGCGCCGAACGTAAGCTCGAGAAACGGCGACAGCTTCGAGCGTATAATCTTGCCGTCCTCAAACTCCATGGCGTCGGTCGAGCCGGGGTTTGAGACGGAATATACGCTCTCACAGCGTTTTGCCATATCGCCGAATACCGGGTGGATATCGGGGTATCCGAGCGCTCCGATGTACGACATGCGCGCACCCATCTCTATAAGCGCGTTCGCCAGTATCGGGCCGTTGCCGCCGAGCTTCTTTGAAACCGTCACTATCTCTACGTTGGAAGAAAGCCCCGACGTCGCCGCAATACGTCTTCCGTATTCGGTAAGCGTAGGCACTCTCGTGTAACTTAAAGGGTCTATCCTCTTGTCGACAACGTGAACGACCTCGTCCACAAAGCCGTCGAATCCTATAACAGCTTTAATAACCGAAGGGTCTTTGCTCTTAAGCCACTGCGCAAGGCTTTTTATCTCATCGGCGCTTTTCATATCTATAACAGCCCTCCGGTTCGTTTAATAGCCGCCCGAGAATTCCGTTACCTCATCAGGCAGCCGAAGCGTTCCTTCTTTTTCGCACTGCCTCGCGTCCTCTATTATCTGCTTTGTAGCAGTCGCGCCGAACCTCGTTCCGCCGACAGCCCGCACAGCAAGCGCCGCGTCCAGAGTCCTTACTCCTCCCGCAGCCTTCACCTGCACGGCGGGAGAACATCTGCTTCTCATAAGCTTTAAATCGTGTATCGTAGCCCCGCCGTCAGCGAAGCCCGTCGACGTCTTAACCCACGCAGCTCCCGCCCGTTCGCACATCCCGCACGCCTTTACCTTCTCCTCGTCCGTAAGGTAATGATTCTCGAATATCACCTTGACCTTAACGCCTCGCCTTCGCGCAACGTCGCATACCGCTTTTATATCCTTTTCCACGTAGTCGAAGTCTCCTGATTTGAGCCTTCCGAAGTTGAGCACCATATCGAGTTCTTTGCAGCCCTGATCTATAGCTATCTCTGCTTCCATGACCTTTACTTCCGTCAGATTGGCGCCGTGCGGAAAGCCTATGACCGTCGTCACCAAGACGTCGCTGCCCTTGAGTATTTCGCTTGCGGTCTCTACATCGCACGGCTTTACGCACACTGTAGCGCAGTCATACTCCCGGGCGAGAGCGCATCCCTCCTCAACTTCCTGCCGCGTTAACTGGGGACGCAGCAGCGAGTGGTCGATCATCTTCGCAATATCCTTCGCTGTCACCTTTACCACTGTTATACACCTTCCCTTGCTGAAAAATTTATTTTCAATATTATTAGAAAAATTAAAATAGGCTGACTTTTTTACAGTATTGTATTCACGAATGATTATAACATTATTCTGTCTGAACAGGTATAACCAAAAGCATTTATTTTTAATTTTTCTTGCGCGCCTTCAAAATAAACCGCAGCCGGACGGCAGATAATATATACAAGGAGGTTAAATCAATGAAACGTATATTTACTGTAATATTGGCCGTATTGGCTATGACCGCTGTTCTTTGCGGCTGCACGGAAAACGAGGGAACACAGCGCTCGCCCGGCGTCGACTATCCGCCCGACCGGCAGGAGAACCTGAACAACTACAACAACGGCCTCAGCTGACGGGAAGGACTAATAAAATATCACGGACGCGCAGTTAATAAACGACACATAATCGTATTAAATAGTTAACACGATTGATAAATACTGGACATTGACATCGATTTGTCTCGGCGGATATAATCAAAATACTTTGATGTTCAAAATAATTTATAAGGGTGAGCGATATAGACGATTATCAGGCGCAGCTTAATTACTTTCTTGTCAAGGTGTTTAACGAGATACTTCGAATAGAGGAAGACTGCTTAAAAACCGGAGAGTTTAAAAACCTTTCCGTGCGCGAGATGCATGTTATCGAAGCCGTCTGCGATGCGGAAGCGCAGGGCGGCGGTAACCGTTCAAGCGATATCGCTCAGGCTCTGAGCATCTGCGCGGGAACGCTTACGACAGAGGTCGCCGTTCTCGAAAGAAAGGGCTGCATAGAGCGCAGGCAGGATACGAAGGACAGAAGGATCGTCCGGCTGTACGCTACCGACAAGGGCAAGCGGGCAAACGAAACTCACCAGGAGTTTCACCGCAAGATGGTATCAGACGTCCTTGATGCTCTGACTCAGGATGAAGCGGACAGCCTTGTTAAAGGTTTAAAAAGTCTGGTCGGGTTTTTTAATAAAAGCAAATAAGGGAGGAATATATTTTGGCTATCAGGATCATTACGGACAGCACGAGCGACATCGATCTTGCGGATCAGAAGGCTCTTGGAATCGACATTGTATCGTTGAACGTTATTTTTGACGACAAGAAGTTTACCGACGGAGTCGACCTAAAAAAAGATCAGTTTTATGAAATGCTCAGCAAAGCGGAGCACCTGCCCACCACGTCCCAGGTAAACCCTGACGGCTTCGAGGACCTTTTTAAAGGCTATATCGACGCGGGCGACGAAATCATAGGTATTTTTATTTCCAGCAAATTGAGCGGAACCTACCAGTCAGCAGTCATAGTGCAGCAGGCGCTGGCCTCAAACAACATTTATGTCGTCGACTCAAAAAGCGCGACGTTCGGTCTTGCGCTGCTCGTTTACGAAGCGATAAAGCAAAGGGACAGCGGCGTGCCCGCAAAAGAGATATTTGACAGCCTTATGTCGCTTCGCGACAGGATAGAGTTTTACGCTGTCGTTGATACTCTCAAATACTTGAAGATGGGCGGGAGGCTCTCCTCCTCCGCTGCGTTTCTTGGCGGGATGCTCAACATAAAGCCTCTCGTATCGCTAATAGATGGCGAAGTGAAGTCTCCCGGAAAGGCGAGGGGCCAGAGCGCGGCGTTCGCGGCTATAGCCGAGAAGATAAAAGAGAACGCTCCCGATAAGAACTACCCTATAGTTTCCGGCCATACCAACGATCCAAAGCTCATGGACGATTTTAACGCTTATATCGAGAAATCGGCAGGCGTTAAGCCCGATCATATTTGTGAGATAGGATGCGTCATAGGTACGCACAGCGGTCCCGGCTGCGTAGGCCTTGCATATGTAAAGGCTGTATAGGCCACCACATTTACCTTTATGGGACCAAAAAACACGCCCCGTTTAGATGCGGAGCGTGTTTTTATTTGATTAGTATGAAATACCGACTGAAATAAAACGCTGAAAGCTCATGCCTGCCGTGTTAGTTCGGCGTCTGTCAGAGCCTCCAGCCGCTTATGTTTTGTATCGAAGATGTTATAAAACACGACGGTCGCTATGACGACGATGCCTCCGGCGAGCGCCCATACCCCCGGCGCTTCCCCATAAAGCAAAAACACCCAGACGGGGTTAAGCAAAGGCTCAAGCGTGCAGATGAGCGAAGCAGATATGGGCGTTGTCAGCTTTATGCCTATTGTAAACAGCACGTACGCAAGCCCTAGCTGGAAGATACCCAGCAGCGCGACGGCTCCCCACGCGGCGGGCTCAAACGTAACGTTCGTAATTACAAACGGCAGCCCTATCACCACGTTTATCAGGTGCCCGAGCAGCACGGCCTCCTCGGGCTTTGCCCCCGGAGAGTTGTTTATAAGGAACACGCCCGCGAACGTTATCCCGGAAAGGCAGGCGAGTATGTTGCCCAGCATGGCGTCGGGCTTGAGCTGATCAAAGAAAAACAGCGCCATGCCGAAAAAAACGACTGTTACAGCAGCGATATCCATAAGCCTCGCGCGCTTTTTAAAGAACATAATTGAGATAACAAGCACGAATATAGGCGCGGTATACTGCAGCACTATCGCGTTTGCTGCGGTAGTAAGTTTGTTTGCGTTAACAAACAACACTGTAGTGGCTGACAGCGCAAGAGCGCCCATAATTACCGGGCGGTTAAACGTTATTCGGGGCTTTCGCATATATAGCGCCATAACGGCCGCCGCGAAGACGGCGCGGACACCCACGATAGTCATAGCGTCCCAGGGGATGAACTTTATAAGCAATCCTCCGAAGCTCCATAGCATTGCGGTGAATATTATCAGCATCGGGCCTTTAGCGTTGTTCATAGCTGTCTCCAGGGCTCAAAGTATTGATGGATATATTATCACACCCCAATAAACCGGTCAATGGCTTCGATAAGTAATGTCCATACATAAAAGCAAGCTGAGATTGTGCGAACGCCCCCCCGGGGTGTATAATAAAATGACGCTGTTTAATACACTCTGTTATCAATCCTTTACAGGAGGTTTCCTATGAGATCGTATAGAAAGCTTTTATCTGCGGCAGCTGCCCTTTTGCTCGTGCTGTCTTTATTGATGCCGACAGCTTTTGCGCAATCCGCGCAGCCCGCCCCCATACGCATATTATTCACGCACGATATGCATTCGTCGCTCGTGCCCGCTACGGTCGCTTCGCAAGACGGCGAGCTTGTTGAATCGGGCGGTTTCGCGCGGCTTACAACCGCGATAAAACAGGAGAAAGCGCAAAATCCCGAGGGAACGCTGCTGGTGGACGCGGGCGATTATTCCATGGGAACGCTATTCCAGACGCTCGAACTGACTGTGTCGCCCGAGCTTCGGCTCATGGGCATGATGGGCTACGATGCCGTGACGGCTGGCAACCACGAGTTCGACTATACGAGCGCCGGGTTTGCGAGAAGCCTCAAGGCCGCTGCGCAAGGCGGCGGGCCTCTCCCCGCTTATGTGATGTCCAACACAACGCTTCCCGAGGAGGACAGCGCCGCCGAAGTTATAAGGCAGGCCATGAACGAATATGGCGTCAAGGAATACACCGTCGTTGAAAAGAACGGCGTCCGTATTGGCATATTCGGGCTTATGGGAGAGCAGGCCGACGCCAACGCTCCTATGGCGGTGCCCGCCGTTTTCGAGGACATAAAAGAGGCGTCAAAGCGAGTGGTCAAGATACTGAAAGAGCAGGAAGGCGTTGACCTTATCGTATGCCTGTCGCACTCGGGAACATGGGAAAACAAAAGCGAATCTGAGGACGAGCTGCTTGCCAAAGCCGTGCCCGATATAGACGTTATAATCAGTGGTCATACACACACCATACTGCATGAGCCCATAATCGTAGGCAATACGGTAATAGCGTCGTGCGGCGCCGACAGCGCGTACCTCGGCGTACTCGACATCGAATACGACGGCGGCTGGAGCGTTCAGGGCTACCGCCTGAGGAAAATAGACCCGACAATCAGCGACGACCCCGCGATCGCCGCGCAGATCGGCGAATACAGAGCGATGATAGACGAGTACCTTCTTAATTACGGTATGGGCTACGATCAGGTGATAGCGACGTCTCCTTATCAGTTTGAAGACATATATTATATGTTCGATAACCCGGATAACTATATGCTGGGAGACATTACGTCCGACGCTTTTGTGCACGCCGTGAAGCAGACGGAAGGGGAAAACTACGAAACTATCGATGTGGCTGTCGTTCCCATGGGCACAATACGCGCGACTATAAACAAAGGCGATATAACGGTGGCCGACGCGTTTAAGATACTGTCGCTCGGCACGGGGCCGGACGGGCTCGCGGGCTACCCTCTTATCTCGGTATACCTCAAGGGATGGGAGCTTAAAAACGTATGCGAGGTTGACGCCTCGATCTCTTCGATGCTGGGTGACGCGCAGCTGTTCATGTCGGGGATAGAATATACGTACAACCCAAACAGGCTGATATTCAACAAGGTAACGAACGCCGCGCTTGTAAGGGAAGACGGAAGCAGGGAGGAAATTGACCCTGAAAAGACATACCGCGTCGTCTGCGGCATATATTCGGGCCAGATGCTGTCGTATGTCAAGAGCAAGTCGTTCGGCATCGTATCGCTCACGCCCAAAGACAGGGGCGGAAACGAGATAACAGATTTTTATGCGCAGATTATATACGCCGATAAAAACGGGCAGAAGCGCGAAATAAAGGAATGGGAAGCCGTTGCGGGTTATCTTATGTCTTATCCCGCGAAGGATGGTATAAGCGTCATACCACAAGCATACTCAGCTGCCCAGAACAGAAAAATTGAGTTCGATTCCGCGAATATATTCGACCTGCTCGATAACCTCAACACGTTCGCGCTTATTGTGATAGGTGTCGTTATAGTGCTTCTTGCAGTTATCGCTCTCGTTATTTCCGCAATTGTCAGGCGGGCGCGGCGCAAGAGACGTGTTGCAATCAGAGCTTAATCGCTAAAAGATACACACCAAAAAGCCTCACGACTTTCGGTGGCTATGTATAAAAGCAGCGGTTGTTTATGCTCCGCTGCTTTTTTATGCCTTCTGTTACTTATGGATTATATGCCGCTGTCCTCCCAGCCCTTCGCGCGCTGCACAGCCTTTTTCCAGCCTGAACACAGCTTCTGCTTGTTCTCTTCCGGCATGCCCGGCTCAAACGCTTTCTCAAGCTGCCAGTCGCTTTTAATCTCCTCCGTGTCCTTCCACACGCCGACTGCGAGTCCGGCAAGATACACAGCGCCCATCGCGGTGCTTTCCTTTATTTTGGGCCTGAGTACACCGCATCCCAGAATGTCGGACTGGAACTGCATCAGCACGTCGGATACGCTCGCTCCCCCGTCTACCTTGAGCTCTTTGAGCTCTATCCCGCTGTCGAGCCTCATAGCCTCAAACACATCCCGAGCCTGATACGCTATGCTCTCTATAGCCGCGCGCAGAAGGTGGTTTCTCCCCGACCCGCGCGTCAGTCCCACGATGGTGCCCCTGGCGTACATATCCCAGTAAGGAGCGCCGAGCCCCGTGAACGCGGGCACTATATACACTCCTGCCGTATCGGGCGTCTGCTCGGCGGCGGCGTCTATCTCGCGCACATGGCTTACCATCTTCAGTTCGTCGCGTATCCACTGCAGCGCAGCGCCAGCTATAAACACGCTGCCCTCCAAGGCGTAACACACCTTTCCGCCCTGCCCCCAGGCTATCGTGGTCAGCAGGTTGTTCTTTGACTCCACAGGCTTATCGCCCGTGTTCATCAGTATGAAACAGCCCGTACCGTATGTATTTTTCGCGCTTCCCTCGGCGAAGCAGTTCTGCCCGAAAAGCGCCGATTGCTGGTCGCCCGCAATACCCGCTATTGGTATGCCCTCTCCCATTACACCGGCGGTCAGCCCCGCTACTCCCGACGACGGCACGGCTTTGGGGAGCATCGGTTCGGGTATTCCGAATATATCAAGAAGCTCTTCGTCCCATTCAAGCATGTGAATATTAAACAGCATCGTGCGCGAAGCGTTCGTATAGTCAGTAACATGCAGCGCTCCGCCCGTCATGTTCCATATGAGCCATGTATCCATCGTTCCCGCGAGAAGCGCTCCCTCAACAGCTTTCTCCCTCGCCCCGGGTATATTGTCGAGCATCCACTTTATCTTGCTCGCCGAAAAATAGGCGTCTATCACAAGCCCGGTCTTTTTCTTTATAACTTCCGCTTCTTTGCCGTTTTTCAGCGTTTCGCAGAAGTCTGCCGTCCTGCGGCACTGCCATACAATTGCGTTGTATATAGGCTTTCCCGTCTTCCTGTCCCACACTACCACAGTTTCGCGCTGGTTCGTTATGCCTATAACGGCGATGTCCTTAGCGGCAAGGCCGGCTTTTTCAAGAGCTTCCCGATACGTCTCAAGCTGGCACTGCCATATCTCTTGCGCGTCGTGCTCTACCCAACCCGGCTTAGGGTATATCTGCGTGAACTCCCTCTGACAGACTGAGATTATCTGCTTTTTACCCGCGTCGTATATCAGAGTACGGCAGGAAGTCGTACCCTGGTCGAAAGCCGCCAGTATCCTCTTGTCCATAACTTACCCCCTGTAATTAATTGAAGCGGAAAAAAACGCTCCGCGCCCGTTTCAGCTTTTATCCTCTTTTGTTTTTTTCGCTTTGCGCTTTTTCCTTGAAGTCCACTCGCGGAACCTTTGCATGCTCGCCTTGAATTCCTCCTCGCCTTTAAGCGCTCCGTTGTTCTTTTTGTATATCCAGTTCTTTAGCATTATCCTCAGCACTCCGAACAGAGGCGCGGCCACCAGCATACCCATTAGTCCGAACAACGCGCCCATAACTATTATTGAAAACATTATCCAGAAGCCGTTGAGCCCCATAGACTCACCAAGCACCCGCGGCCCCACTATATTGCCGTCCACAAGCTGCAGCCCGACTATTATAATCAGCATATAAAGCGCGTAGACGGGTCCCGTCATAAAAGACAGCAGTATCGCGGGTATCGCGCCTATAAAAGGCCCGAACGTAGGTATCATATTCGTCACGGCTATTATAAGGCTTATAAGCGGGGCGTATTTGAAACCGAGTATCGTACAAAGAGTAAAGGCAATTATTCCTACCGCTAGCGAGCATATACCTTTGCCGACTATGAATCTGTAAAACATATCGTCGGTGATGTCGACGATGAACATAAGCCTGTAATGCAGTCCGCGGAACACGTTCTTTGACATGACCCTGAGCTGCCCTTTAAGCTCGTTCTTGAACAAAAGCATATACACAGAGAAGAATAGCCCCAATACGAAGTTGTATAAGAAACGCCCCGTATTTATTATAAAGCCAAGAAGCCAGCCGGTAAGGTCTTGAACGGCTTCCGTTATCTGCGACCAGAACTGAGATATTATTGCGCTTATTGAGTTTGTCCTTGTTGCGTCTATGCCCACAAATTCGAGCACCTGCGCTACGTTCTCGTTTTGGCTCGCTTCGTTCAGAAGAATATCCACCGACCGAGCGTACCCCGGAATCTCCTTTGTGATACCGACGACGCTCTCTATCACCCCCGGCACCATCACAGCGAGGAACAGCACTATCAAACCTATGAATATCAAAAACGCGAAGAGCACTCCTATGGCGTGCGCCGCTTTATGGCGCTTTGAAAAAAAAGTTATCTTAGACAGCAGTCTTGTGAAAAAAGCGGACGGCCTTGCCAGCAGAAACGTTATAACAAAACCTATGATGACCGGTGAGAGTACGCGAAGTATGAAACTCAGCGCCGCAGTAACGCTCTCAAAAACAAGTCCGATATTGTCGATGATGCTCATTATCGCGTAAAGTATAGCGGCCGAAACAACAACTGTTACGGCAATCCTGATATATGTGTTCTGTATCTTTTTCAACGTGTCTTCTCCCGCCGTGCCCGCATGGAATTATTCTACAATATTATCAGTGAGGTTACAACAAGCTGTTGCGCATTATCCAACATAAAACAAATACCGCCCCTAAGGGCGGCTCAGGCTGTCGATACAGGCTTCCATGCCTCCCTCGGATGAGGGAGGTGGCACGAAGTGGCGGAGGGAGCGAGCATTTTAAGCCGTTTTCCCTCCAATCACATATCGGTGACAGCCCCTCGTATGAGGGAGCTGTTTTTTTAATACTCGTACCCACCACGCAGGGTACTAATATCATATTTAAGCTACATTTTATCTTTACGACAGCGAGTACCGTAATCTATTCCGTAGGATCTGGCGTTGGCGCGGCTGTGGGCGCCGGCGTCGGCGTCGCTGTGGGAGCGGGCGTCGGAGTCGCTGTGGGCGCCGGCGTCGGCGTGGCCGTGGGCGCGGGCGTCGGCGTTATCGTGGGCTTTGGCGTTGAGGCTGCGGTGTGCGCCGGCGGGGGCGTTGCCGCAGCCGTTTTCGTTGGAGCGGGCGTTGCGGCGGGCCTGGGCGCTGCGGTCGGCTCGGCTGTTTCCGCGGGCTCCTCGGATTCGGAATAATCCGGCGTTTCTTCCGGCGTTTCTACAGGACAAACGGGCTCCTGCGCTTCAGGAGTTTCGGTTTCGAAATCATATTCATTCTCGATCTGCGTATCCTTGGGATCATCCGCTATTGCTATCGGCATTGTCAGTGCCGGCTTGTCAAAAACGGGTCCGCCGCCGCTGTGAGAGATCAAAAATACGAGCACGGCGATGACAGCCGCAAGCCCCATACCGCCAAGTATTATGACTCGCCGGGTTTTTTTAGCGCCCGGCATGCTGCGGTCTGTTTTCGAAGAATAAGCGCCGCGCTTAGTCACCGCTTTTTTAGCCTTTACCGAGCGCTCCTTATCCTGTTTGCGCCGCATCCTGCTCTGAGGAGGAGCAAACTGCTCATTGATGTTTTCAGCCGGGCGCTGAGACGCGGACATCTTGCGCTTTTCCAGTATCTCAGAGCGGGAAATAAGCTTTGAGCCGTCAGGCACGTTCTGCGTTTTAATCGTCTGCGTATGCGAATTCACCGAGCTGCCGTAAGGACTTGCAAGCCCGGGTGACTTCGCGCTTTGCCTCGTCGGCTCTTTATGTGCTGCACGTGAATTTTCATACCGTCCGCGTGAACCTGTCGATGATGAAGCCTTCACGCGCCCGGCTGCCGATGGCTCGGCTTTATGCCGCGATCCGCCGCCCTCGCGGGTTGCTTCGCCGCGGTACTGTTCCTCCGAACGTGCGCGAGAACCAATCAAAGAAACGGGCCTTACGCGCCCTCTTTCGGCCTGAGGCGTCATACTGACTACCCTTTCACGGGCTGGCTCAGCGCTCCTGGATGTTTCTCCTAAACGCGAATGAATATCAGTTCGTCTACCAGGTGCTCTTTTACTTAAAGACGCTCCGAATTGATCTTGCACATCATCATAGTAATCGTCGTCAGCAAAACCGGAGGGTGTTTCGCGAGTTTCCCCGGTGAAACCGTCCGAATATGGCTGATCGTAGGCGTCATATATGTATCTATTGCGACGCGCGCTGTAAATATCTTCTTTTTCAGAATATGGTGAACTTGCGCTGATTACGCGTGATCTGCCGGACAGACTTTCTTCTGTTTTGTAACCGTCTGCCGGTTTGTTCAGCGCATGCGCCTTTACATCCAGATTATCCGAACCCGGAAGTAATCTATAATCAGGCCTTCTGCCAGGCCTTTTTTTCGGTGAATATGCCGCTGTCTTTCTGAGCATAGCTTGCACTCCTTTGCTAAGTCCATATGTTTCTGTGCATATCATAACCTATCAACAGCTCAAAGTCAAACTTTCGTAATATTATCGTAATTTTTATGTAACATAATCCAATTGTGCTTTTTTCTCTCTTTATAATGAAAATAACGGGAAAGCAGTGCCAAAAAAAGCAGTAAAAAAACCGCGCTTTTGGCGCGGCTTTTATGCTTTATATAAGCGGCTTTTATGCTTTATAAAATATGTAATCAAATTTTCAAAGATGCTCAACGGGTTTTCTATATCCTTGCAACGCCGCTCTTTCTCGCGGCCTCGGCCACGGCGCTTGCCACGCTGGGGCCTACCCTCTCGTCGAACGGCGCGGGTATCACATACTCGCTCGTAAGCTCATCGTCGCCGACAAGCCCGGCAAGAGCGTACGCCGCGGCTATCTTCATATCGTCGTTTATATCTCTTGCCCGTACATCCAACGCCCCGCGGAATATGCCCGGAAACGCGAGTACGTTGTTTATCTGGTTCGCAAAGTCGCTCCTGCCCGTGCCGACGACGCTGGCTCCCGCCTGTTTTGCGATATCCGGCATTATCTCAGGCACAGGGTTGCTCATCGCGAATATTATAGGACTCTTGTTCATGCTTTCAACCATCTCTTTTGTCACTATTCCGGGCGCCGAAACACCTATAAATACGTCAGCGCCCTTCATGGCGTCAGCGAGGCTCCCTTTTACCATAAGCCTGTTGCTGATCTTTGCCATCTGCTGTTTGAACGGGTTCATGCCTTCCCTGCCTTCATATATCGCTCCCTTGCTGTCGCAAAGAATTACGTTTTTAAGCCCCATGCTCATAAGCAGATTCGTCACGGCGACTCCCGCCGCTCCCGCTCCCGACACGACGGCGTACTGCTCCGAGAGATTTCTTCCCGTCAGCCTCATGGCGTTTATCATAGCGGCAGCGGTAACCACCGCCGTTCCGTGCTGGTCGTCGTGAAATATCGGTATGTCGCACTTCTCTTTAAGCTTCTGCTCTATTTCAAAACACTCCGGCGCGGCTATGTCTTCAAGGTTGATCCCGCCGAAACTGCCTGATATTCGATACACCGTATCGACTATCTCATCGACGTCTTTTGAGTTGACGCACAGCGGAAAAGCGTCTACGTCTCCGAAGGCCTTGAACAATACGCATTTTCCTTCCATAACGGGCATACCTGCCTCAGGGCCGATATCGCCGAGCCCTAGCACCGCCGTTCCGTTCGTAACAACGGCCACAAGGTTCCACCGGCGCGTTAAATCGTAGCTTTTCGATATGTCCTTTTGTATCTCTAGGCACGGCTGCGCTACGCCCGGCGTGTAAGCGAGAGACAAATCGTCCTTGCTCTTTACAGGCATCTTTGCCACTACCTCTATCTTGCCCTTCCACTCATAATGAAGCCTCAAGCTCTCTTTACTGTAATCCATTTAAATTCCTCACTGCTTATTATTGAAAACGCTATCAGCATTATATTATTTTGCAGCCTATATGCCAACAACTAATTGCGAAAGCTTTGTATTCAGATGTGATATAAAATAAATAGGGATCGGGCAGCAAAGAATAATATCTTTGATTTGCGCCGATCCCTTAAATTATATTGATTATATCAATGAAGAGGCCGCCATTAACATCCATAAGCCTTTTTGGCTTTAAGACATCATATACATAATCTAAAACAGTTGTTTCCCATGTGCGTTACTTTGCCTGTTCTGTAACGATGCTAACCGACGCGCTGCATCCGAACCTCTGCGCGCCCGCTGCCATAAGCTCCCTGACAAATTTCGCGTCCTTTATGCCACCGTCAATCTTTATGCCTGTCTTGTCCCCGATAACCGAGCGCACAAACCTTACGTCCTCGGAGCACGCCTTCTTGCCGGTAAGCGCGTTCGATATCTTAATGAAATCCACTCCGCACTGCACGGCTATGCCGAGCGCCCTTTGCTTCTCGTCGTCCGTCAGAAGCCCCTGCTCGTATATAGCCTTTATCTTCGCCCTGCCTCCCGCGACACTCACCATCTCTAAGAGGTCTTTTCTTGCTCCCTCGAAGTCCCCCGACTTTACTGCCGTTATCATCATCGAAACGTCAAGCTCCGTCGCGCCGTTCATTATACACTCGCGTATCTCGGCACACTTTGCCTTCGTGGACGCCGCTCCGTGCGGGAACCCGACAGCGGTGCAAACAGCGACGCCGCTGCCGCGCAGCAGCCCTGCAGCCATGCTCACGTAATACGGCGAAACGCACACGTTCGCGAACCCGTATTTTTTCGCTTCCTCGCAGCCCTTGCGGATAAAATCCGCCGAGGCGTCGGGGTTCAAAAGCGAATGCTCTATCGTACCCGCCAGCTCAGAGGCGCTCTTTTGAGGCGCGGCCTGCCTGCCAAGCTGCGCGTACACTTCTTCAGTCACCCGCGCCACTATTCTTTCTATATCCAAAATATCACCCGCCTTATTGTTTAGCGAACCTTAACTCACCGCCCACAGAGCAGTGGTCTATGACCCCGCAGATAGTCCAGTCGGCGATAAGCTCGTCGTCGCCGAAAAACATCTTCGCGGCGCCTCCGTCGACGTTCACGAGCACGATATCGCCCGGCCCCGAGTCGGCGCCGTCAAACGCTATCTCCCGCGGCCCGAGAGGCTTCCCATCAAGCCCTATGAACTCGATTATCATCAGCTTGTGACCCGCGAACTTATGATTTTTTACCGTGGATACGACGTTTCCCACGACCTTCGCTATCTTCAATCCACTGCTCTCCCTTACTTGGGCAGTATGCCTTCGACGTCGTCGTGCGGGCGCGGTATCACGTGTACGCTGTACAGCTCTCCTACTCTCTTAGCCGCTGCGGCTCCGGCGTCAACGGACGCTTTTACGGCGCCTACGTCGCCCCTTACCATCACGGTCACGAGCCCCGACCCTATCTTCTCTTTGCCGACGAGCGTAACGTTAGCCGCCTTAACCATAGCGTCCGCGGCTTCTATCGCGCCTACGAGCCCTTTTGTCTCGACCATTCCGAGTGCCTGCTTTTCCATTTCATATCCCCTTTCGAGTTGATTTTTGTGTTACATGTTTTCGTTGTATTCGTCTATAAACCCTACTATAGCCGCGTCCGCGGGCACAAGGCCGCTGCGGAATATCAGGCTCGCTTCCTTTGAGCCTATGAGATACACATAGTCTCCGCTGCCCGCCTGACGCGTTTGATCTGCCGCGACTATCGTCTTGCCCGGCTTGCCGTTCTCGACCGTCTGCACGAGCAGCAGCTTTATGCCGCGAAGCCCCTCGTCCTTGACCGTCGACACGACAGAGCCCACAACCCTGCCGGTATACATATCCTCTACCTCCGGCGAAACGTCAGCATTATTTCGCCGACGCTTTCGCGGCTTTTACTTCCCCGGGCAGTATGCCTTCGACATCCTCGTGCGGGTGGGGTATCACGTGTACGCTGTAAAGCTCTCCTACCCTCTTTGCGGCAGCCGCTCCTGCGTCCACGGCGGCCTTAACGGCGCCTACGTCTCCCCTTACCATCACGGTCACGAGCCCCGACCCTATCTTCTCCTTGCCCATAAGCGTGACGTTAGCCGCCTTTACCATAGCGTCCGCCGCCTCTATCGCGCCCACGAGCCCTTTCGTTTCGACCATTCCCAGTGCTTCCTTTGCCATGTTCGTTTCTCCTTTTATCAATTTTTCTCTCACCCCAAAAAGCTTTAGGCTTTTTGGGGATCCCGTATTAAAACAAAGCCTGTAATATATCCGGATGCGGCGACGGTATCACCGCCGTGCCCGCTGCCATCCCCTGCGCCTGCTCGAGCCCTTTAGCCGACTCCACCGCCGACTTTACCGCCGACACGTCTCCCGTCAGCACTATAAAGCTCTTTCCTCCAAGGCCTCTGCCCAGCCTCACCTCTATAAGCCTTACGTCCGCCGCCTTGACTGCCGCGTCCGCGCATATCACAGCCGACGCGAGCGAGAACGTCTCTATTATACCGAGAGCGCCCGGCTCGCCTATATCCGAGCACGCGCACATCGCCTCTATGACCTGCTCATGAACGTTTGGTATCACTATGCTGTCCACGAGCACGTAATCGGCACACTCAGCACCGGCTGCCACCGACGCGTTTACGGCGGCGACGTCCCCCGACACTATCACTATGTACTTGCCCGCGCACACGGCCTGCGCCGTTACGAGCGAAACGTCAGCGGCCTTCATCATTGCGTCGCCCGCCTCTATCCCGGCCGGTATCGAATTCGTCTCTATCATCCCAAGCGCGTTCATCGTATACTCTCCTTGTGGCTGCTACGCCCGTACCTCTATATATGTATCCGTCACAGCGGCGACCGTGCCGCTTATGCTTGCGTGCACCATCGCTCCCATCCTGCCTTCAGGTATCTTGGCGACCAGCTGCCCTTTTTCCACCGTATCACCCTGCTTAACTACCGGCAGCGACGGCGAGCCTATATGTTCTTTAAGCGGCAGCCTTACGTGACGTATGTCCGGGCTCTGCGCAAGCGGCGTATCTGCGTCGTACTTTGCTATGCCCATCCTCGCCATAAGGCGGTAAGTGGGCACCTTCAGAAAATCAGGCGCAGGATTCCCTTTGACTTTCTTTTCGGACTTCATTCCACCTGCCGCAAGCGCCTGTTTCATCCTCATCATCATCCTGCTGGGCGAGAGTCCGAAGTTGCACGCGTAGTAGGTGCATATGCCGCAGTCGCAGCACGAGAATACTCCGTTCGGGTCTCCGAGAAGGCTGCCCTGTCCCATGAACGCCGCCCGCATAGCCTTGTGCGGCTCGACGCCGAGTCCGAGAGCGTTCCTCGGGCACATCTCGGTGCACATGTTGCACTGGCTGCACGCGGCCTTGGCTAGCTTTAAGTCAAGCCCTGTATCCGTCTTCTTCAGCACAAGCGGATGATCAGACCTCAGAACTATCACTCCGCCTGTCGTTTTGCCGACAGCCTCGCCCCAGTCGCGGCTCAGCCTGCCTGTCGCCGGCCCGCCCACTATCAGCGTATAGCCTCCCATGCTGTCCGGGCCCCCGGCCGCTTTTATCAACTCCTCAAACGGAGTCCCCACCGGCACGCACAGCGTAACCGGTCGTTTCACCTCTCCAGCCACCGTCACGAATCTCTCCGTGACCGGCTTTGTGTCCAGCGCGTCCGATATCTGCGCCAGCGTCGTTACATTGCACACCACCGCTCCCACATCGAGGGGTATGCCCCCTGTGGGCACCACCTTGCCTGTTACCTCATATACCATCTGCTGCTCGTCGCCGGCCGGGTAGTAGTTATCCAGCGGGAACAGCCGCACGCCGCTTTCACCCTTTATCACTCTTTGCAGAGCTTCTATGGCTTTCGTGTTCTTTTTCTTGACGCAGAGCACACCCTCGCTTGCGCCCGTCGATTCCATCATCGCCTTGAGTCCGCGCACTATCTTTTCGGGGTGCAGCGTCATCATCAGCTTGTCGGCTCTCAGCAACGGCTCGCATTCAGCGCCGTTTGCGAGCACTATGCCCGCACTGCTCATCGCCTTTATATGTGCCGGAAAACCCGCTCCGCCCGCGCCCACGACGCCCGCCTCGCGGATCAAATCTGCAACGCTCATCTTTCTCCCCTATACTTATACTATCCTGATACTTATACTATCCTGATACTTATACTATCCTGAAATTGCCGTACAGCACGCACCGCCTCGAGCGCGTGAACGTCCTCGCGCTCGTCACGCCCTCTCCTGTCGGCGTCGCTATCGTCAATGACGCGAACCCTTCCCCTCCGAACCCGAGCCCGGCGTACGACGGGGCGTTCTTTACGAATATCGTGGTATTAAGCGCCTTTGCCGCCATCGACAGGTGCGTTATGTTCTGAGAATGTATCATCGCCGTATGACGGTACCCGTTCTCGGCCTTTATCGCCTTCTCTATAGCTTCCTCTATGGTATTTACCCTCGCTATGCCGAGCACCGGCATCAGCATCTCCGTGGTGATGAACGGATGCTCTTCGTTGACCGCGGCTATCACGAGCCGTGGGCTGCCCGAAAAGCTTACGCCGCTCTCTTTGAGTATCACGGCTGCGTCCCTGCCCACGAAGTCCCTTTTTGCCGTGTATGCCCCGTCTTTGCGCTCAAATACGGTATTTACCACTTTGTCTATGTCCGAGCCGTGTATGCGGTGCGCGCCGTGCTTCTCCATCTCGCGCATCAGCTGCTCCGCTATATTCGAGAACGCGAACACTTCCTTCTCGGCTATGCACAGCACGTTGTTGTCGAAGCTCGCTCCGTCCACTATGTCCTTCGCTGCCTGCGGTATTATCGCGGTATCGTCCACTATTACCGGAGGGTTGCCGGGCCCCGCGGCTATGACCTTCTTGCCCGTCTTCATCGCCACCTTGACGACGGCCTCACCGCCCGTTATGGACAGCAGCGGTATGTCGGGGTGCTCCATTATGTACTTGCCCGTCTCTATCGTAGGCTCCTTCACGGTGCAGATCAGCGTCCCCGGCCCTCCTGCCCCGGCTATGGCGTCGTTCAGTATGCGCATCGCCTCGGTGGAGACGTTTTTGGCCGCGGGATGCGGGTTGAACACCACGGCGTTGCCCGCGGCTATCATGCTTATCGAGTTATTGATAATGCTCGAAGGCGGGTTCGTCGATGGCGTTATCGAGCCTATCACGCCAAACGGGGCGCTCTCGACGAGCGTCAGCCCGAAGTCTCCCGATACCGCCGACGCGGACAGGTCTTCTATGCCGGGCGTCTTGTCGGCGGCGAGCAGGTTCTTCTTTACCTTGTCCTCCACCTTGCCGTAGCCCGTCTCGCTGCAGGCGAGTTCCGCGAGATATCTCGCGTTCTTCCTTGCTGCCGCGCGCATGGCTTCTATGAGCTTTCCTCTCTTCTCGAGAGATATATTCATCAGCTCTCTCTGCGCGGCTTTCGCGGACTGTATCGCCTGCTCTGCCGTATCGCACAGCCAGCAGCCCGAAGCCGCCTGCTCCGCTATGCTGCCCGTTCCCGCTATCTGCCTTACTGTATCCTCTACTATACTTCTTATCTGTTCATCCGTTAAACTCATATCAAACCCTCAACGCTTTATTTTGCCGTTTCCGGTGTTTTCGGTTTTTACTGCTCCCGGCTTTCTTTTGTTTCATACTTTTTAAACACGAGCTTGCCCCGAAGCTCCACCGAATCTATTATCGCCGTTATCGCGAGGTCGGAGGGCTTGCCGTCCGTTAAAGCCGTCTGTCTCGACGAGCTTCCCGATACGCACATCACTACCTCGCCTTCGCCAGCGCCCACAGTGTCTATCGCAACGAGCGGCGCTCCTTTTTCCTCGAAGCTTTCTATGTCTATGGGAACGACTATCAGCAGCTTTAAGCCTACAAGCTTATCCGCTTTGTTTGTGCTGACGACGTTGCCTCTCACTCTCGCAAGTATCATACAGATTCTCCTTTACTCATCGATCGATATGCCGAGCTCCCTCGCCGCGTCTCTCGCGAGCGGCGTCACGACTGCTCCCGGTGCGCACCGCACTCTCTCGCGGCCTTGCCTGTGAGCATCCTCTATCTCGGTCTCGGTCACCAGCTCCAGCTGCCCTTCCGGCCTTCCTACCGACAGCTTCAGCGAGACTACCTTTGCCCCCATGTCCTCTATGGCTTTAAGGGCATCATTGAGGCCCTCGAAAAACGTCCCCCGGCGAAACCCCGGCCTCTCGAAGTCGAGCACTACCGTCACGTTCTTCTCCCACAGCAGAGCGCGCATAAACGCGCTTTCGAACAATCCTTTGTCGTCGCCCTGCGCAATGTTCTTCAGCATCCACAGAGGCGGCGAGACGAGCAGTATATCCGCGTATCCTTTGAGCTTCGACATCAGCCGCTGTTTGTCGTCTGCGGTCGCCATGCCTGCGATGCTGAAGCCTTCAAGCGCCGCTGCTCCTTCTCCCGTCAATGTTACGCCGCCACCATATTTTTGCTTCAGGTATTCCTTCAGCGGCGCGGGGTCGGGCACGTACGAAGGTATCATCGCGAGCGCTCCAGCTTCAGTCTTCTCAGGCTCAAGCACACGACGTATCACCTGCTCCGCTATGCGGCGTATCAGTATCTTAAGTTCTCTCTCGTCCTCTATGTTCATATCAAAAGTTCCAGAAGCTCGCCGTTTTTGATGCCCGCGGCGTTCGCCTCGTCCGTGTCTATGTGAAGCTCGAGCGAGTGCCCTTTACCGGCGCGCACGAGTATATTCCCGAATATGATTTCTCTTTCGCCTTTCTTCCCGGCGCTGACGATGTCTTTGTCTTTGAGGCCGTACTCCGCCGCTTCGTCTCCCGACATATGAAGGTGTCTCGCGGCCACTATCACGCCATTGGCTATATTAACTTCACCCTTCGGCCCTGTCAGCGTGCAGCCCGGCGTTCCCGCTATGTCGCCCGACATTCGCACCGCGGGCTCTATTCCCAGCCTGTATGTGTCCGTCAGCGACACCTCGACCTGAGTCTCGGGTCGCTCTGGCCCGAGTATCCTCACGCCCTCGATGCGCCCTTTCGGGCCTGCGACCGTCACCTGCTCCTCGCACGCGTACTGCCCCGGCTGCGACAGCGGCCGCAGCTTTTTAAGCGCGTATTCCGCTCCGAACAGCTTTTCCCTGTCTGCCGCCGATATGTGTATGTGCCGGTTCGACGCCGCCGCAGGGATGTAGTATTCTTTGTTTTGCGCGAGACGTCTTATTACTGCCAGCGTCACTGCGCGCGTAATATCTGCCTTATTCATAAACCCTTATTTATGCTTCTGCCCGTATGTCTTGTGTATCTCCACTGCGTCCAGCGTCTGCTCTTGCGTCATTATTGCGGTCTCCCCGGCGGCCTTTGCCGCAAGATACGTCTTCGCGGCGTCTTCCATATAAACGGCGGCGTACAGCGCCTCTTTCAGGTCTCTTCCTACCGTTATAACACCGTGGTGCTTTAATATAACAGCGCGCCTCTCGCCTATGTGCTTTACAGTCTGCACGCCCATATCGAGGCTCGCAGCCGAGCAATACGGCGCTACGTTGACCTCACCAAGTGTCACGTTGGCGAGCGTCGTAACAGCTGCGGGAAGAACGTCGCCTATAAGCCCTGCCGCCGTGGCGTACGGTTGGTGAGTATGTATTATCGCGTTCACCTCAGGCATTTGTTCATATATGTACAGCAGCGCCACCGTATCAACGGATTCGCGCATCGTGCCCTCTATGCGATTGCCCTTTATATCTACAACAACAACGTCGCGCTCTTTCATTGTCTCATACGATGTTCCCGAAGGCGTTACGAGTATGTGCTCTCCCACCCTCATGCTTACATTGCCGCCCGAAAGGCTTACAAGCCCGCTTTTCTTTATCTCCAGCGCCGCATCGATGATCATTCTTTTTTGCTTTTTGTACATGGCTTTAAGCCCTCCGCTTAGTGAATTTGATAGATTGAGAATTTTACAAATGACTTGACGTTTGCTGATATTAATATAACATATGTCAACACATTTGTCAATTCGGCGGGGGCAACGCCGCGGCTTGTCAGACGTTTATCCACGCTCCCGCTTTGTCCGATTCGTAAGCGGCCTGCATCACGCGCTGTATATAAGCCCCGTCCTTAAAGTCCGGCGTACATGGCTTGCCTTCATACACACAATCTAGAAAGCTGTATAGGCTGTGCACATGAGCCCTGAGCCATCCTCCCGGCAGCTTCGGCGACGGAAAGCTTCCGCCCGGTGATTCGTACCTTTGCACGGATTCTATCTTTGTGAACCCCTTGTGTCCCCCGAGCGCCGAATCCGGCAGCGTATTGTCGTAGAACCACACCCAGTTAGGCTCCATAAGGTCAAACTTAATCGCGCCCTTTTCGCCGTAAATCTCGACTCTGAATTCGTCGTTGCTGCCCGTCGCAAGCTTAGAGGCCTCTATAGTGCCTATCGCGCCGCTGTTCATCTCAGCGGTTATATACGCGGCGTCCTCGACCTGCACGCTGCGTTCATTTCCTTCGCCATCCAGCCTTACTGCATGCGCCGTCTGCATTCTGGCATTGAGCGCCTTATAACCGCCTATCAGGTAAAAGATCATATCGAGCGCATGCGAGCCCATATCAAAAAGCGTTCCGCCGCAAGAGTATTGCTTATCGAATTTCCAGTTATACTTTTTTGAAGGTTCAACGTTGCTGGGATGCTGATATGACGCTCTGAAGCTGAGTATCCTTCCCAGCCGCCCTTGCTCTATTATCTGCTTAGCGCGCATCACCGCTGCGAAAAAGCGGTTGTGGAAGACTATCTGATGCCTTAAGTCCCTGCCCTCTACAGCCCGCAGTATTTCATGCGCCTCGTCTTCGTTGGCTGCCAGAGGCTTTTCGCAGTATATATTGATGCCGCGCTTCGCCGCCTTAATTGCCGCCTCCGCGTGCTGGAAGTTCGGGAGGCATATGCTGACGGCGTCGATGTCTGCGCGAAGCAGTATGTCGTCCATGTCATCCGTCGCGAACTCAAACCCGAAGGAATCTCTCGCTTTCTCTGCCGTTTTCAGCGTCCGGTTATATACACCCGCGAGCGTTGCCTTAAACGGAAGATCCTTATAGAAGAACGGAAGCGCCGTATAGGCGTAGGTATGGACCTCTCCTATGAAGCCCATACCCAGCACCGCAACTCTGATCTCTTTCATGGCTATATCAGCATACCGCCGGTAACGTCCACGCACGTTCCGTTTATGAAGTCCGCCTTGCTCGACGCGAGGAACGCTACGGTGTAGCCTACCTCCTGCGCCGTCGATACACGCCCTGACGGTATGCGTTCTACGTAAGATGCGAGTATTTCTGGCTTAGAAAGCTTGTCTTCGTTTATGGGCGTCCTCACCATTCCGGGGATAACGCCGTTTACGATTATGCCGTACTGTGAGAATTCACGCGCAAGCGCCTTCGTAAGCAGAACGAGCCCGCCTTTGGCGGACACGTAGTGCGCGTGCGCCTCGGTGTTTACCGCGTATGCGGATTTCGACGTGATGTTGACCACTCTGCCTCTGATGCCCGCTTTCTTATAGTAAACGCAAGCCCTCTTGCTGAGTAGGAACGGCCCCGTAAGGTTAACGTCTATAACCTTTCTCCATTCGTCGTCCGACATATCCTCTATGAGCGTCGTCGGCCATATACCCGCGTTGTTGACTATTACGTCAAGGTGCCCGTACTTTTCTATTGCCTTTTCTATCATACTGTCTATGTCCTGCGCCTTGGTTACATCCGCGTACATAGCCGCATGCTTGCCGCCGAACCTCTCCGCAAGAGAATCGACGAACTTGAATACATTCGCTTCGTCCACGATATAGTTGACGATAACGTTGGCTCCTTCCTGCGCGAACACTTCGCATATGCCCGCGCCGAGCCCAGCGCCTCCGCCCGTGACGAGCACGGTCTTACCTTTCAAACCGAGATCCATATAAAGCCCTCCTTATAAAGCGTTGATTGCAGATTATTTTTTAGCGGGGAGGATGTTCTCGACGTCCTGGTGAGGCCTCGGTATCACATGCACGGAAACGAGCTCTCCTACCCTCTTTGCCGCGGCCGCCCCCGCGTCCACGCTCGCCTTTACCGCGCCCACGTCGCCCCTTACCATAACGGTCACGAGCCCGGAGCCTATCATCTCTTTGCCCATAAGCGTAACGTTGGCCGCCTTAACCATTGCATCGGCCGCCTCTATCGCGCCCACTAATCCCTTTGTTTCAACCATTCCCAAAGCCTGTTTATCCATTTTTATTTACTCCTTAATACTCGTTTCTGCTTATTGTCACATTTCCGCTCGGGCAAGACGCGGTACATGCTCCGCAGTTCGTGCACTGAGATTCTCCCTCGCCCATGACTATCATAATGCCTTTGCTCGTTCCCATCCTTACAGCGCCGGCGCTTATCATCGCGTCGCATATCTTGCGGTCGTTTATACCGGTGGACGCCTTGACCATCATACTGTCACCCACTGTGCGTTTCATGAGCCTCACGTCCTCAACGGTCGCTCCGCCCTTTCCAAAACCTGTCGACGTCTTTACGAAGTCTGCTCCCGCCCTCTTGGCGAGCTCGCATGCGCGCACCTTTTCCTCGTCCGTCAGAAGACAAGTCTCTATGATGACCTTAACGAGAGCCTTCGGATGCGCCGCGTCGACTATGCCCTTTATGTCCTCATATACGAGGTCGTAATCCTTATCCTTCAGCGCCCCTACGTTTATTACCATATCCACTTCCTCAGCGCCGTTCTTAACAGCCTCCATAGCCTCGACGGCTTTGACGAACGGCGTATTGGCTCCGAGAGGAAATCCTATAACGCAGCACGTTTTTACTCCCGAGCCTGCGAGCTGAGCCGCGACGTATTTTACATGCGTCGGGTTTACGCATACGCTCGCGAACTTGTATTCCTTCGCCTCGTCACAGAACTTCTTGACGGTGCTTCTTACCGTTTCGGGCTTCAGCACGGTATGGTCCATGTATTTTGCGTAGGCAGGGTCGTAGCACGAGCCCGTTTTCGCAATCGCAGCGGGCGCGCTCGCGCTTCCCTGCACCTCTTTCAAAACTTCGCTCGCTATTTCTCTCACCAATTTTTCAATGTCCATATGCGGCTCCTTCCTTTAGTGCATCTCGCGGCCGCCCGTTATGTTGAACGCCTGGCCTGTGCAGTAGTCTCCCGATACTGTGAGGAAGAACACGAAATCTACGACGTCTTCCTTTTTCGTAAGCCTTGCTAAAGGCACCTTCGCGGTAAACTTTTTTACAACCTCGTCCCTCGGCAGCTTTAAGTTGTCTATGTACCCCGCGCTTACATTTGTCCACACTCCCGTAGCATCCGTTATGCCCGGGCATACGGAGTTTATCTTGATGTTGTACGGCGCGTACTCAAAGGCCAGCGCCTGTGTCAGAACTATTACAGCTCCTTTAGCCGCGCTGTACGGCCCCATAAGCGCCGAGCCGGTCTTGCCCGATTTGGACGCGAAGTTTATTATGCGCCCTTCGTTGTTCTTCTTCATGCTCTCGATGGCGCCCTGTATGCAGTACGCCGTGCCGTAAACGTTGACCTTGAACATCTTGTCGAAAACAGCCTCGTCGTTTTCCTCGAACGGCCTTTGGTCTACCACGCCCGCGTTATTAACGAGCGCGTATATATCGCCTACTTCGCTTGTGATGTTCTTAAAGCAGTCGAGAACCGCCTGCCTGTCGGTGATATTAAGAATGATGCCTTTAGCGAAATAGCCCTTTGCGCTCAGTTCCGCGGCCGCCTGCTCTACGAGCGGGTCGATGTCTATGATAACCACCTTCGCCCCCTGCTCGGCGTACTTCTCGGCTATGGAAAAGCCTATGCTCTTCGCCGCCCCCGTCACTACGCAAACCTTACCCTTCAGATCGTCAGAATATAAACCCATTTTTGACCTCCTCCATCGTTATCGTGAATTCTCTATATTACGGCGCAGTCGCCCCATGCTTCGATGTCTCCCGGTTATCGGGCATCGCGCAGCATTTGCGCCGTTTTTTTCATGTCCTTTGAGCAAAAAAGCGTCGAGCCCATGATAAGCACTTCCGCTCCGCTCTCAAGCGCTTTTTTATATGTCTGTGCGTTTATGCCTCCGTCCACCTGTATCTCATAGCCAAAGCCATAGCGCGTTTTATACTCCCTTAATGCTTCGAGCTTTTTGTAAACGTGCTCTATAATGCTCTGTCCTCCGAAGCCCACGCAAACCGAGACTTGCAGCACGATATCCGCTTCCCCGAGCGCGCATCGTATTGACTCTATAGGAGTCTCGGGCGTTATCGCTATGCCCGCGAGCCTGCCCGCTCTCTTTATGTCACGCAGCAGCCTTATGTGGTGCGGCGTGCTCTCGGCGTGTATCGTTACGGAATCAGCGCCGGCGTCTATAAACGGCTGTATCATCACTTCCGGGTTGCTTATCATCAGGTGCGCGTCCTTGCGCATGCGTGTATCGTTTTTAAGCGCCTCTACCGTGCAGAGCCCTACCGCTATGTTGGGCACGAAATGGCCGTCCATCACGTCGAGATGCAAAAGTTCGCAGCCCGCTTCGCATGCCCTGTCTATGTCGCGCCCTAGGTTCAGATAGTCTGCCGAAAGTATTGATGCGGATAATTTCATGCTCGGATATGTTCCTTTACAAATTTCATGACGTTTGTCAAATGCTAATTAGATGATAATATATACGCACACTCTTGTCAATAAACAAGAGCAATATTGCACATTTGTTCACTATATCATAATGCTTTGAGGACAAAAAATTACAGTATAAAATATGAGCCCTCAGGTGCCGAAGATATATCCATATCTCTATCTGGTCTGAGTATAATTAAGCACGCTTACCGCGGCCTTTTCGTCTGTTATAAGCACGTCGATATACCTGCCGCGAAGCGCGCCGACTATTACGTCGGCCTTCTTTTCACCCGCCGCCACTCCTATGACGGTAGGTATCCTTTTAAGGTCGTCAAGCGACACGGCTATCATCTTGTCGCTGAGCGACGAGTGGCACAGGTGTCCGTTTATGTCGATATAGCTGCCGCAGATGTCCCCCACGGCGCCTTCACTGATAAGCTTCTCAGAGTCGCCTATGTTGATGTGGCCGGATCTGAACTGGGCGCTGAGCTCCGGCTTCGTCGAGCCAAGGCCTATTACGGCAAGGTCTGTGCTTTTTATCTTCTGAAAATGGCTCTTAACGTGAGGCTCCTCCATAAGCAGATCGCGCAGTATCTTGCTCTGCACCATAAAAGGCGCCTGCAGCAGATAGCTGTCTCCGCCCAGCGCCTTCGAGAGTGCCAATGCCATCATATTGGCGTCCGTATCGCTCGTCCTGTTGTCCATGCCCCCGAGCAGCTGAATAACATCGGCTTTTAACGCAAAATTAGGCTTTATATTATTGACTATTCCATGTATCGTCGTTCCCCAGGCTATGCCGATGAGCATCCCGGGAGACAGCAGAGACTCTATATATGACGCGGCGGCCTGCCCCACCTTTTCCTTGTCGGCGTCTAAGCTGTAGCTTTGCGGCACCACTATGGCGGTGTTGATGCCGTAGGTTTCGACGATCCTTTTTCCCAGCTCTTTGCCGAACGAGGACACGTCGTCTATCTTTATCTGCACTATGCCCTCTTTTACGCAAGCCTGAAGCATCCTCGACACGCTGGGGCGCGAGACATGTATCGCCTTTGATATCTGCTCCTGCGAAAGCCCTTCTATATAATACATTTTCGCAACGCTTATCATCAAATCGCGCCTGTCCACGAATAATCACCGCCTTTGTGTTATGATACTACAGATATTACATCTAATCAAGCATTTTATTTCAATCGTAGATATTTTTTGAACAATTGTTCATTTTATTTCAAGGAACATAAAAAGCCTCCGGAAAAACCCAAAGGCTCTTTATGTTCCCGTAGTTGCCGCCTGACAGTCACGACTTTCAGGGTTACTATTAAAGGGAAGAATATGAAGGAGCACTATGTGTATTAATAGCTGTTTAAGTGTTCCAGCCCTTCCATAAGGGCCCGAGGCACTCTATCGCCTTTTTATAAAGCTCGTATTTTTTATCATATATATCTTTTTTTGTTTTGTCCGGCTCGATTACCCGCGAGACTTTCGAGAAGACGCTTGACGCCTCTGCGAGTGAGTCGTATTCCCCTACGGAAACACCCGCGCACATCGCTACGCCTAGCGTCCCAAGCTCTTTGTTATCAGATATCTCCACAGGCAGCTGCAGAGCGTCGGCAAACATCTGCACCCATTCTGCTGATTTTGTTACCCCGCCCGCCATCCTTACAGCCTCCGGCCTGTCCCGCAGCTTAAGCAGCTTTTCAGTGTGCATCCGGTGAGAGAAGACTATTCCCTCGTACACGGCTCTTAGCATATGCGCTTTTTTGTGCCAGCCGCCGAGCCCTAAAAAGCAGGACTTAGCTCCCGCGTCCGCGTTTGTGCCGTATAGGAACGGCAGGAATATAACAGAGCTGTCTTCGGGCGAGACGGTTTCCACCATTTCATCGGCCGCCGCGTATACCCTTTTGCCCTGCGACTCCATCCTCTCCCTCTCAGCCTCAAAGAACTCGCGAACGAACCACTCGAGGTTGCTCGCCGACGTCATGCTGCCGTCCGTGATGAGATAGTAGTCGTCTACGCAATAGACGGACGTAAGCAGCAGCCCTTTTTCGGCAATGGGCTTTTTCGACAGAAACTCGTTTATGCCCCACGTTCCCGCGATAAGGCAGAGCCTGCTCGTGTCCGTAAGCCCCGTCGCGATAGCGCAGGCAGTGAGGTCTATAAGCCCTCCAGCCACGGGCGTGCCGATGCAAAGCCCCGTCTCTTCAGCGGCTTTTTCTGTCACGCTTCCGCAGACGCCGCACGACTGCTCCAGAGGAGGCAGAAGCTCTCTGCAATGGCCTATTCCCATCGCTTCCAAAATACCGTCGTCATAGCTGCGCGTGTTTTGATCGAGCACGCTCGCCGCGGACATATTCGTTATCTCCCCGAACGCCTTGCCCGTCAGGCAAAGACGAATGTAATCTATGCAGCCAAGCGCCCACTTTGCTTTTGCTAATACATCAGGGCGGTTATCGCTCAACCACGCAAGCAGCGGAGGAAGCTGCCCGGGATACAGCGTCTGCATTGTCTTTGGAAATATGCTGTCCAGAACGCCGGCCTCATCAAGCGTTTGCACATATCCTTTCGCCCGCATATCGGTAGAGTAAATGCCGTTAATCACGGGACGTAGGTTTTCATCCACAAGGTAAAGCCCGTTGCCGTGCCCCGATACCGAAACGCCCGCTATATCGGAAGGATCTACTCCCGCTTTTGTGATAACGCTCTTTATCACACGGCAGTTTACATCCCACAAGACGTCCATGTCCCGCTCGACGATGCCGTCTTTTCCAAGTATGGCCGGAATCTCTTGCGACGAAAAGGCGGCCGCTTCGCCGTTTACATTGTAAAGTCCGGCTTTTACAAGCGTGCCGCCGTTATCCAGCCCGAGCAGATACCGTTCGCTCATGACCCATTCCTTTCAAGTCTGTTTTACTGTCACCCTATAATTTCATCGACAACTCTTACGCGCTTGTCCTCGGGCGCCGTCTTTACGACGCAGTCGTAAGCGTAAGCCCTCTCAGGCAGAGCGCACAATATATGCACTTCGTCGCAGCCGTACGGAAATCCTGCCTGATGCCATACTCCCGGCCGGGTGACTACCATCGTTCCTTTCGGCACGAGGAACACCTCAAGGCTGTCCCACGGTTCCTCGTCTTCGGGGCACGCGGGCGCGACGTACATCAGGTAATCTCCGTCGAGGCATATTATAGCCTCACACGTATAGTTATGGTATTCGGCGTTTTCAATGATCCAGTCGCTCTTCGCTTTGACGACGCAAGCGGAATACGATACCGTATTTGTCGCGCCGAGATACTGCTGTACCATATCGCGGTAAAATTCCACCGGAGGCTCTCCGAATTTGCAGCCTTCGGGCTCGAGTATGCTCGCGAACAATCCGTACGGCGCGAAAGCCTCTCGCGTCAGTTTCCTTATCTTTATCTGTTTCATCACTGCCTCCCAAGAAGAAGATTCAAGCTCTCTTCGCCGAGGTTCAAAGTTTCATTCCTGTTGCTATTAAAACCCGGCGCCCCATTTTAACCGATAATCTCTTTGTATTTCTTCTCGATATAGGCGAGTTCGTCCGCGGTGAGCTCCCAGTCGGCAGCGCTGGCGTTCTCGTAAGCCATGTCGGGGGTGGTAGCGCCCATCAGAGAACATGTTACGCCGGGCTGAGCCAGCACCCAGTTGATGGATACCTGCGCGACCGTAGTGCCTCTGTCGCCCGCGATACCGCGCAGCACATCGAGCAGCTTTTGGCATTTCGACCACATCGGCTCTTCGTAGAACGCGTAGAAAACCGAGCGAAGCTCTTTGCCGCCTGTCACCGGCTTTTCCATCTTGCCCGTCAGTATGCCTCCGCCCAGCGAACCGTATGTGATTACGCCGACGCCGTTTTTCTCACACATAGGGAGTATGCCGTTTTCGACCGAGCTGCGGTTCAACATGCTCATAGGGGGCTGCACAGCCGATATATCCGCGATGTCTATCCCTTTTTGTATCAATGCTGTATCAAAGTTTGATACGCCTATCGCGCGGATCTTTCCCTCTTCCTTAAACTTGACCATAAGCTCAAGCGCGTCTTCTATGCTGTTATTATTATCGGGCCAGTGTACGAAATAAAGATCGATATAGTCTGTCTCAAGCCTGCGAAGAGAGTCTTCAAGCTCGCGCCGCATGATGTTGGGGTTAAGGCAGCGAACGTATTCGCCGTCTATGCGCAGTACGCCAAGCTTCGTTGCGAGAACAACTTTGTCGCGCATACCTTTTATTGCTTTAGCGACGACCTTTTCCGAAGCGCCGTCCAGGCCGTATGCGGCCGCGGTGTCCACCATGTTGACCCCTGCGTCGATAGACGCTCTTATAGCATCAATAGCAAGCTTTTCGTCGACGTCTCCAAAAAAGTCGTTGCCCATTTCCCATGTGCCCTGACCGATAACGGATATATCGATGCCGCTGTTGCCCATTTTCCTGTATTTCATTTTAAACCTCCATATACTATATAATATTTGACGTTAATATTTATTCAAACGTTCTAGGCTATACCTATCATTTCGTCACGTTATTGCGCATATTGCCTGGCGCTACTGCATGCCTAAAGCGGTACTACCCTCTGGTCTATGCCCCAGACTGTAATCTCTTCAACAACGACGTGATCGGGCAGCTTGCAGACATTAAGCATCGCGTTTGCCACGTCGTCGGCGCTGAGCTTCATGTCCATATTCCGCTCTGCCGCGTGCTTCATAAAATCCGTCGACCCCGCTCCCGGTATCAGGCAGCATACACGCACGCCGAACGGTTGAAGCTCTACATACAGGTTTTTTGAAAAGCCGAGCACGCCCCATTTCGCCGCGGCGTATACCGACCATCCCGGCCATGCGTGCTTCGCGCAGACCGACGCCACATTGATTATCGTTCCGCTCCTCCGGCTCTTCATCAACGGAGCGAACGCCCTCGACCCGTAGATAACGCTTTTTAAGTTAAGAGCGATACTGCTGTCTATCTGTTCCGGTGTCTGTTCAGTTATCTCGTTTATCGACACACCGCCGCCCGCGTTGTTTATGAGCACGTCCAGACCACCGTAACGCTTTACAATAATATCGTACGCGGCGTCCCAGTCTCCGGGGCAAGTGACGTCCATACGAATATATGAGTCGCTTCGCGTTTCGGCGAGAGCTTCTATAAGCGCTTCCTCGCCTCTCGAGGCTATGACAACTTTCGCGCCATCCTGAGCAAACGCCTTCGCGGCGGCCTTGCCGTAACCCTGCGAACCGCCCGTAATCAATACTGTCTTATCCTTCATAGACATATCATCTTGCTATGCTTATGCAGCTATACTTTCCTTGCTAAGCACATGGTTAAGAGCTACTGCCAGCACCAATACTACGCCTGTCGCAAGCGACTGCCAGTATGCGGGCAGTATATTCTTGAGCCCCAGCGTTAGGCATATAATGATGAGCGCTCCTATTACCGATTTAATAACGGAGCCTTCGCCGCCCGTAAACACCGTACCGCCAAGCAGCACCGCTATGATTGCCTGAGTCTCCGTTCCTATGCCGGTATACGGCTCTCCTATAGTAAGATAGCTGCCCCTCGCGACGCCCGCGAGAGCGGAGAGCGCGCCCAGCATCACGTATACGCCCCACACAACCTTTACTACGTTTATTCCCGACAGCTCTGCCGCGGTCCTGTTTCCGCCGATCGCCGCCACATATTTGCCAAGAACAGTTTTGCGCTGCAATATATACAGTATGACTATGATCAATATCGCTAACATCAGCGCCCAGGATAGTTTTAAAACAAAATCGCTCGATAACCTAAGCTCGAGCCCGGTCCTCGAAAAGTCACCTATCCACGCGGGCATCTCCAAGCCGTCACCGCTTTTTATCGCCGAGATGCCCTCGGGAACGAGATAGCGGGCAATGCCCTGATAAACGCTCATCGTTATGAGCGTAGCTATAACGGGCGTTATGCGCATCTTCGCGACGAGCCAGCCGTTTATTCCCCCGAGCACAACGCCGAGTGCTATGGTTATCAGCAGCGCCGGAAAGAACGGAACTCCGTTAAGAGCCAGTATCGAATAAAATACCGTCGTAAGGCTCAGCGTGCTTCCTACGGAAAGGTCGATATTTCCCGAGATCATTATAAAAGTAAAGCCGCTGCTTATAAGTAGTATTGGCACTGACATCATAAGCAGGTTCATTACCGCGTCAGGATATAAGAAGTTGCCTCTTTGAAACGGCTCGCCCTTGATAAGGCTCAGCACCACGACCACCAGCAACAATATTATATAAACATATACCGTCTTTATTATGCTTTTTGAGCTGAACCTTGTACCGTTAGTATTATTTTTTACGCCCATTTGCTTCACCTTCCCTGACAAGTCGCTTGTTGATAGTACTCTTTATTATCACTTGTTTCTTTTGTCGAGCGCGTACCTTTGCGTCAGTATGGCAAGGAACGTTACAACGCCCTTTAATATAAATTGCCATTCTGGCCGCAGCAGCAGGCTCGTAGCCGCCGACGCCACAACTCCGAGTATCAGCGCGCCCACGACGGTGCCCACTACAGAACCGAATCCGCCGTTTATGCTCGTTCCGCCCAGCAGCGTTACGACAAGAGCGTTGAATTCAAATCCGGCCCCACGCGTGGATATCGCCGCCCTGCTCTCTGAAGCGAGTATTATTCCCGTGATACCCGCGAGAAGCGAGCTTAAAAGATACAGTATAGTGATATGGCGCTCTACTTTTACGCCCGAGAGCCTCGCGGCCTCTCTGTTCGCGCCTATAAGATATGTCCGTCTTCCGAATACCGTCTTTTTTTCTATGAACAGCGCTATAAGCACAAGCCCAAACGCTATTGCCACGGCAACCTTTATAGGCCCTATCAGAGATATGTTTCCGACGACTCCGAATATATCGGGCAGACCTGCGCTGCGCTGGGCGCCTTGCGTGATTACCTCAGCTACGCCCCTGGCTACCGACATGGTGCCAAGCGTCACGATTATTGAGGCGACCTTAAGCTTGGCTATGAAAAACGCGTTTATCGCGCCGATTACCAAACATCCGAGCAGAGCAAGAACTATACTCACCCCGTAGTCCATTCCAAGGCCGGTTGCAAGCTCTGAGAACCCCTTTGCCTGCGTCTGGCTAAAATACGCGCACAGTACTCCGGACATCGCTATAATGCCCCCGACAGACATATCGAAATGCCCCGTGATCAAAAGGAACGTCACGCCTATGCCGAGTATGATAATGTACCAGTTGTTTGCGAGCAGGTTAAGCGCTATCGGCACCGAAAAATACTTCGGTATGAATAGGCTGGCTATAACAAACGCAACTATCAAAACAACGAGCATCGAAAGATTTATAAACGACTCGTTGCTCATCTTACCTCTTCTGTTCTTTTGCGCATCATTCTTAATCACGTCAGCATGCCCCCCCTGTGCAGATATGGATGATTCTTTGGGGATCTATATCCTTGCCGTTCTCCATTTCCGACCTCAGCTCGCCTTCATACAGAAGGAATATGCGGTCGCACGAATTGAGTATCTCCGGCAGCTCGGACGAAAAGAATATTATCGATTTCCCCTCTTTGGAAAGCTCCCTTATAATATGATAAATCTCAGACTTCGCCCCAACGTCTATACCCCGTGTCGGCTCGTCGAGTATCAGAAGGCTGGAGTCCGCGAACAGACATTTTGAGAATACCACCTTCTGCTGGTTGCCGCCCGAAAGCTTTGCCGTCTCCTTTTCCATAGAGTCCGTCTTTATATCAAGCTTATCTATATACTCTTTTGCGACGGCCCGCTCCTTCGCCGCATCTATTACGCCGGCCCTAGAGATCTTCTTTACGTTCATCACGGGTATGTTTTGCTTTATGGTAAGCAGCGTAAACAGCCCCTGCGTCCTTCTCTCCTCAGGAACGAACGCTATGCCGGCCTCTATCGTTTTGACGGGGGTCGCCCCCAGCTTCTCGCCGTTAAATTCCATTGTGCCCGTATATCTGTCGGCTCCGAATATAGCGCGCGCAAGCTCTGTCTTGCCCGCCCCGACAAGCCCGTAAAAGCCCACAATCTCTCCCTTTTTGATATCGAAAGAGATATCTTTGAGCTTGTGGTTTGATACGTTTTTTACTTCAAGAAGCACGTCTGTCGGCTTCTCTTCTTTCGGAACGTATGTCTCTATTACCGTTCTGCCTATCATCATTTTGATAAGCTCCATACGGTCCTTAACTTCACTCAAGGGTTTTGTGTCTATATGCATGCCGTCACGCATAACCGTGACGTAATCTCCGAGTTCGAATATCTCGTCAAGCCTGTGAGAGATATATATAACAGTAACATTTTGTTTTCTGAGATTTTTAATGACTTTAAACAGCCGCTCTATCTCGCTTTCAGAAAGCGCCGCCGTCGGCTCGTCCATAATGATTATTTCGGCATCGGACGCGACAGCCTTCGCAATCTCTATTATCTGCTTTTTAGCTACGCTGAGCCTTGAAACCCGATCTTTAGGGTTTATGCTGGGCTCGATGTCCTTTAAAACATCGACAATTCTTTTAATCTTCTTGGTCTTAAGTAAAAATCCGAGCTTAGTGTCCTCTATGCCAAGCGTGAGGTTTTCCTCTACCGTAAGCTGGTCTACGACATTAAGTTCCTGAAACAGTGTGCTTATTCCCTTGTGGCCCGCATCTTTTGGACTGCTTGCGCAATACTCTTTTCCGTTAAGAAGTATAGTACCCGATGTTCTGGTAAAAGCCCCTGTTAATATCTTTATCAGAGTCGATTTACCGGCGCCGTTCTCTCCGACGAGGCAGTGCACGGTATTCTTCTTGATGCCGAAGCTTACGTCGTTGACCGCTCTGACTCCCGGGAAATCCTTTACCAGGTTTTTTATCTCCAACGCATAGTCGCCCATAAGACCTCTCCCCATTCGATTTATGCTTCCCACTGATTATTTTGGGAGGAGGCATACTGCCCCCTCCCAAAATTTTTGTGTTAAACTCTGTTGTTGTTTATGATACGTCCGCTGCAGTAAGGCTGGTTCCGAACTGCTCGTTATACCATGCAAGCGCTTCGTCCAGCGTCATGTTCCATGCATCCACAACCTGTACAGGCCCGAAGACCTCTTCAGCCGGCTGGGACGTCGAAGCAATTTCGCCGAGGTAGACTTTAACTATCATGTCGATGATGGCTTTCGACGTGCCGATCGGCGGCAGTCCGAGCGAAGCCTTCAGTGAGCTGTTAGGATCGAATATGTCCTTAAGCTCGGATACCGGGCAGTCAACGCTGCATACTATCTCGGTCAAAGGTTTGCCGTTGTCCATTTTGCCTCTGCCTGCGTCGATAAGCGCAGCCATCGCTCCGGGTGTAAGGTCTCCCGCTTCGGAATAAATGATATTTACGTCCGGATTTGTGACAAGGATGTTGCTCAGAGCTTCTTTGGTAGCGTCGGCGCTGCCCTTGGAATCGAAGCAGCCGAGGTCAGTGTAGTTGCCCGCGCCTACAACGCTCTCAATGCCCTTTACGAACGGGTCGGTTCTGCCAGACTTGACTTCCACGTGATCCGGCCATCCCAGCTGAACGGTAACTATAGGCTTGTCGGGGAATGCTGCAACCCAGGCTTTTGCGGCATCGGCGCCCATCTTGAACGATCCGCCGGCTTCGTCGCTGCGGTATGTAGGAATGCCTGTGGTTCCAAGCGGGCTGAAGAACGATGTTACAGCGATGTCTGCCTCGAGAGCTGCCAGAACGCCCGGAGTTGCCGCGTCGGCTTCCCAGATTTGCAGCGAAGCGCCGTTATAATCGGAAGTGGCGAGCATGTCGACATTCTGAGTCATAACGTTGGCGTCTGATTTGCCGTCGAATATTACAACTTCCGCGCCATATTGTTCTTTCGCATAGTCTACCGCCGCCTGCGCTCTGGCCTGATGGAACTCATTTGCGAGCGTGGAAACGAAATATGCAATCTTCATTCCTTCCGCAGTTTTCTCTGCCGGAGCCGGAGCATCCGTAGGCTTTACTGGATCCGCAGGTTTTTCTGTCGGAGCCGGAGCTGCCTGGCATCCTGCAAACATAGCAAAAACAAACAGCAAACTCATGAAAAACACGATAACCTTTTTCATTTTTTCCTCCTGATATTATAATTTTTAATCAGCGTTTACGCTGATTAAACTTTTCTGCCAAACCGGTAAATCACTCTGTTGAATCGTTGTGCAATTGTATACTGACTTAAATTGGTGTAACATTTGTCTTAACATTTGTCTAAATGTATAATAGCATGTGCCATGGAATATGTCAAGACTTTTGTCAAGGAAAATTCCACAGCTTTTCCCGGATACACCAACCGCCAGTCCGGCAGAAAATGGGGTGCAGCAAATAAGCTGCACATCTGTTATATTAAGTTGTATATATAGAATAAAACTGTAAATTAATCAGCTAGTGTAACCGGCTTTTTACTTGTCCAGTATCTCGAGCACGCTTCGCGCCGTGTTCTCGTCGGTAACAAAGTAATTGATAATGCTTGTGCGCAGCGCACCTATTATAGAGAGTATCTTATGCTTACCCGCCGCGATACAAATAACATTCTCAACATGCCTGAGGTTCTCTTCGTCGACTCCCATTATCCTTGCGCTGTAGTCGTTATGTATGAACTCGCCTTTAAGGTTGAACCTTCTGGCGCAGATATCTCCAATTACCCTGTTTTCATTGGCCTCGTATTGCTGCCTCTGCGCGATATCGATAACCATACGGTTATCATAAAACTCGGGCGGGGCTCCGGCACTCACGACCGCCGCGTCCATGTTGTTCCATTTATCGATTATGGACTTCATGGACGTGCTTTGCATATAGAGCTCTTTGTCTCCCACCGATTCGGCGATGGCAGGGGCGTATATAAACGAAGGAGTGCCGTGCAGCTTCTCCGCGAACATGCGCACCATTTCATTGAGCTGGTATTCGGACGCTATCCTCGATGTTCCCCCTATCATGGGCACAACATTTATATCCCGCAGCTTGTTGCGGTTGGTAAACGACATCATGAATTCGTAGCACGTCGTCCCCCACGCTATTCCTATGGTTGTATGGCTTTTTAATATATCCTCAGCAAAGTCCGCACCCTGTGACGCTACCACTCTTGTTATAAGGCGCATATCGTCTATTGCCGTAGGTATGACAAGGCAGCCTTTAAGCGAAAACCTCTCTATGAACTGGTCGGCGACATCCTGTACGTTGTTCTTAGGGTCTTTTATGCTAATCTCGACGATCCCGAAGTCCTTCGCTTCTGAAAGCATCATAGAAACGGAAGACCTTGAAATGCCCAGCTGCTGTGCAATCTGCTCCTGCGTCATGCCGCTAATATAATACATCTTTGAAGCCTGCACCATGAGCTGAATGTCATATCGAGCTTTCATCATATACTCCATTTCCGTATCTCTTAAAAGATTAACTATTGCTGATAAGATTATTAAACATGTATTCGTAATTATATAAGAAACATTTTAACATTATAATATTATGTTTTCAAGTCTGTAGGCAGTGACAAATATTCGTCAGATGTGAAAAATCCGCCCGATTTCTTTTTGATAAAGCCGGCCTGTGATTCGCGATATTTTTTAAGTAAAAACTCTCTGGCGGTTTTAACATAATCTATGGAAGACTGAAAGTCTTCGGTTGCCCACATCTCGGCTACGAGCAGCCCTTTATAGTCCATCTTTTTTATTACTTTAAAAAACGTGACAAAATCGACTATACCTTCGCCGTATGGAATGTTTCTCGTTATCCCCGGCATTGTGTCCTTTAAGTGTATCGCCATGATATGTCCCAGGCCGCTCAAGAAGTCTTTTTCCACATCCTTGCCCATCGCCGTTATGTTGCCTACGTCCGGATATACCTGAAGATAAGGAGAATTTATCTTGGCGACAAACTTCATTGCCTTTTCAATAGAGTCCATGTGCTCTGTATCTACAGTCTCAAGAGCAAGAGACACGCCCTTGCCTGCCGAGTATTCCACAACCTCGTAAAGTGCGTCAATAAAAAGCGCCTGCGTTTTTTCGTTCTTTTCGTTATAAAATTCATCGTAGCCCGCGAGCTGCACTATCCTTATGCCGACAGCCAGAGAAAAATCAACTGAATCTTTTATAAGGCGTATTCCTTTTTGACGGACTTCTTCATTTTCTGAGCCGATTGGGTATCTGCGGTTTCCTGAGAGGCACATTGTAAGTATGGGCATATTCTGGCGGCGGATAACTTTGACAAGAGCTTCTTTTTCGGAATCGGACCATTTTACTCTGGCCAGCCTGTCTTCCGTCTCATCTATGCTGATCTCGAGAAAATCATAACCGGCCGCTTTTGCTGTAGCAAGCCGCTCATCCCAGCTGAGGCAGGAGGGAAGAGCTTTTTCATATAGCCCTAAAAGGCAGCCATTTATGCTTTCCAATGTGATACCCCCTTCGATGCAAAACCAAAATACTTTCGAATGATCGCAAGATATAACGGATGCAGCCTATATCGGAGTATCCTCGTGTATCCGTTGTTCTCTAAGACTTTACTTATTATTACGCACATAGTTTAACATATGTTATAACCTATGTCAAACATTTTCCGTGACACATGTGCGCTTTGATTTGATAAAATATATGATTGTATGGTGCGGTATATGAATTTCGCTTAGTGCAAAAAGCTACATACATTATGATTGAATAAAAAAACCCCGCAAGCTCTGGCATATCGGGATTTCCCCGGGTCGGTCAGCTTATTAAATTATCATAACACTTTAGGTTTTCTTCTTCAACTCCGGCTCATCGCTCTTATGTATTTTGAAACCTTGGGCGATATTTCTTCCGGCGCCGCTCTCCACTCCCAGTTATCCTTGATCGTCGAGGGCATATTCATTCGGGCCGACTCGCCAAGATCAAGATAATCCTGCATAGGAATTACGGCTATATCCGCCGCGCTCTGCTGGGCATATCTTATAAGCGCCTTTGATTTTTTAATAAATATGCCGGATGGCACGTATCTTAAAAACGCGGCCTTTTCCTTTAAAGAGAGCGTCTTATACCATCCTTTGATTGTGTTGTTGTCATGCGTGCCCGTATATACCACGCAATTATTATTATAGTTACGGGGAAGAAACTCGTTATCCGGCCCCGAGTCAAAAGCGAATTGCAGTATCTTCATGTTCGGCAAACCCGTCTTTTTTACGAGTTCTCTTACGCTTTCGCCGAGGTCTCCAAGGTCTTCAACGATTATATTCATGTCCGTAAGGCACAGAGAATCGATAAAGCGCATGCCTTCGCCTTTGCGCCACTCCCCTGTCGTTGCGTCTTCGCCGGAATAAGGGATAGCGAAATAGCTGTCAAATGCCCGGAAGTGGTCTATACGCAGTATGTCACACTGTTTAAAGCAATGCGTAACTCTTCTGCGCCACCATTCGTAATCATCCTTTCGCATATTTTCATAGTCATAAAGCGGATTTCCCCATAGCTGTCCTTTGTCCGAAAACGCGTCGGGAGGAACGCCGGCGACGTTTTTTGGGACGAGGTTTTCGTCGAGCTCAAACAACCCGGGCTCGGCCCATACATCTGCGCTGTCGTAGGCCACGTAAAAAGCTATATCGCCTATTACGCTTATTCCCCGATTGTTTGCGTACTGCTTTAAAGTGTCCATCTGCCTGTAAAACCAAAACTGCGTTATCTTATAAAAATCTATCAAAGCGCGGTTGTCGTTTGAAAAGCTTGCCAACAGCGCTTCATCCCTTAAGCGGTATCCTTGCCCCCATTTATCAAGCCCCAGCATGCCGTGATGCTCTTTTACAGCCATAAACAGCGCGAAATCATCGAGCCAGAAGCTGTTTTGGGCGCAAAACGCGGTATAGCCAGGATCGGCCCTGTCAAACGACTTTACGGCTTTTTTCAGTACGTTTGCGCGGTTAGCGTATACTTTCGCGTAATCGACCCTGCTTTTATCCTGTTCCCAGTCTATATGCCTGAAATCATCTGCCTTAAGATACCCCTGGCTTTGTAAAATATCGAGATCGATAAAAAATATGTTCCCTGCGAACGCGGATGCGGACTGATACGGAGAGTTGGCAAAACCTGTCATGCCAAGCGGCAGCATCTGCCAATATTTTTGGCCCGCATCGCAAAGAAAATCAACGAAGCGAAACGCTTCTTCCCCGAACGTGCCTATCCCGTATTTTGAGGGTAAAGAGGATATATGCATCAATATTCCGCTGCCGCGTACATACCTCATATCTTACACGCTTTCTATGCTCCAGATTTCTTTCGCGTATCTTTCTATCGTCAAGTCGCTGGAGAAAAATCCCGACCCCGCGATATTACTCATCGCTTTTGACGCGAACGCAGACCTTTGTTGATAATCGCGCGATATGTTAAGTTTAGCTTCTATGTAGCATTTAAGGTCCGCAAGCACCATATAGCGGTCGTTTTCCTCAACGATAGAATTATAGATGTCCCTGAAATGCCCCGTGCCGTTATCATCAAGCGCGCCGTCCGTCAATGTGTCCACGACGCGCCTTAAATCAGGTTCGCCGTTCAAAACGTCTTTGCTGTTATACGTTTGCTTTCTGCTTTGCGCCTGCTGCTTATCCATGCCGAATATGTAGTTGTTCTCTAATCCGGCGCGGCTTACTATTTCTATATTCGCTCCGTCCATCGTTCCAAGGGTGACCGCTCCGTTCATCATCAGCTTCATGTTTCCAGTGCCCGACGCCTCGGTGCCGGCGAGCGATATCTGTTCCGAGACATCTGCGGCGGGTATTATCAGCTCTGCTAAGGAAACATTATAATTCGGTATGAATACGACATTGATAAACCTTCTTGCTTCGGCGTCGGCGCTTATCAGCTTCGCCGTTTCGTTTATCAGCTTGATTATGCCTTTCGCCCTGTAATAGCTGCCCGCAGCCTTCGCGCCGAACAAATAAGTCACCGGGAAGAAGCCTTTGACAGAGCCGTCCTTGATGCCAAAATACAGGTATAGTATTGACAGCACATTCATAAGCTGCCGTTTATATTCGTGAAGGCGTTTTATCTGCACGTCAAAAATCGAATCCGCTTCAAGCCTAAAGCCTTTCTTTTTCCGTAGATATTCCGCAAGCCTCACTTTATTGCTTTGCTTTATCTCGTTCAGCCCTGATAAGCTCTGCCCATCATCCGCATATACTCTTAGCCTCTCTAATTGTACGGGGTCGGTTATCCAGGATTGCCCTATCCTCTCCTCAATGAAGTCCGCGAGCTGTGGATTCGCAAGCTTGAGCCATCTTCTGTGCGTTATACCGTTAGTCTTGTTCTGTATCTTTCCCGGATAAAGATCGTCAAAGGCTTTGAACAGATCTTGCTTTAATATGTTCGTGTGTATTTCGGAAACGCCGTTGACGCATCCGCATGCGTGCAGGGCGAGCCTTGCCATATTGATGCGGCCGTCCGTTATTATGCTCACATCCTTGCGGTGAGGATTGTCCGCGAATTTCTGTTTTGTTGCCCGGTCGATCTTTCGGGCGATTTCGGCGATGTCGGGAATCAGCTCGTTTATAAGGCCAATATCCCAGCATTCGAGCGCCTCGCTCATGACGGTATGGTTCGTATACGCGAAGCTGTCCTTTGCTATATCAAGAGCGCCGTTAAAGCCGACGCCGTATCTTTGTGTCAGCAGGCGTATGAACTCGAGCACCGCCAGCACAGGATGAGTATCGTTGAGCTGAAATATATTATACCGAGCAAAACGGCCAAAGTCTTCGCCGTGTGTTTTTACGTATCTTCGCAGCACGTTTTGCAAGGATGCGGAGCTAAGGAAATATTCCTGCGTTATCCGAAGCTTCTTTCCATCGTCGCCGCTGTCGTCGGGATAAAGTACGTCGCAGATGCTCTGGGCGCCGCCGCCCTCGGCCTGCCACAGCCTCAAAAGCCCTATACGGCTGCGGTTATAGCCTATTACCGGCATGTCGTACGCAACCGCCGTCACGTCTTTGAACGCGAACGATACTGTTTCCTTTATGTCGCCGCGCCTAACGCTGTCCGGGCCTGCGTGCTTCTGCCAGTCGTCGGGGACCTCTATCTGAAAACCGTCGTTTATCTGCTGCCTGAAAAGCCCGTGTTTATATCTTAATCCGTATCCGCACAGCGGCAGTCTCTTCGCGGCAGCTGACTCAAGAAAGCACGCGGCCAGCCTGCCGAGCCCTCCGCTGCCTAGCGCGATATCTTCCGTGTCTTCAAGGGCGCGTATATCTATCCCTTTTTCTCTCAGTATTTTATTCGTTTCCCCAAGTATTCCCAAGTTCATCAGGTTGCCGAATATCATTTTTCCCGGAAGGTATTCGAACGAGAGATAATACGCCTGCTTACCTTCAAAAGCCGCATCATTCTTCCACTGCTCTGAAACGGACTGCATTATAATGCCGGCAAGCTGCTCGTGCAGGGCAAACGGGTCAGGGCTAAAATCATAGTTTCTTATAGCGTCCAATATCTGCTCTTTGTCCATGTCAATCCTCTCCGGTGAATTTGTGCGCTTTTAATCCTGATCCGCTCTTTTGGGAAGCCTTTCAGGGTCTATGCCTATCAGAGCATGGAAACGGTCAGCTGCCCCTGTGTATTGTCCGATATCGGTAATGCTGTCAGGCAGCAAGTTCCTGCTTTTCATTTCGTGCAGGTGTATGATATCGAGCGTTATTTGGTCTATAGCCATCTCAGTCAGCATCGTATTGTTGGTGATAACGCTTATCTCCTCGATAGCTTCATTTCCCTCGCCGATTATTACACGTTCGCGGTCGGCTACCACGGTTATCCTTCTTCGGCTCCAAATCCTGCCTAGCTGCTTTGACGGTATGCCATAATAATAGTTAACACCGAAGTCGTACGGTATAGCGCAAAACGAAAACGTAATGATACTAACGCCTTTTTCGTTAGCGGCCTTTAGGTCTTCCATGAAAAGCCGCGCTTCCTCATACCAGAGGGAGAGGTATATTTCCCTCTGCGCGCCTCGGATAAGCGCTCTAATCTGCGCAATCATATTTTCGTAATCGGTTATATTATTTATATAGTTATCGTTTTGCCGGTCTGATTCCAGACTGTCCAGCGTCTCTTCCATCAGTTGCAGCCGCTCATTGTAAACTTCCTTAAGGTTGCGGAAGAGCTCTTTATACGGCACGGGACTGTACAGATTTGTACCGTTTTGAACGATGACCTCAATAACGCCCTTGTTTACCATGCGGCTTAATATATCGTAGACCATCGTGCGCGTAACGTTTGCGCGCTTTGCGGTTTCATATCCGTTGAGCGGGCTCTTCGTCACAAGCGCGGTATACACTTTTGCCTCGTTTACAGAAAAACCAATATCCCTGAACAATTCATGTATGTCAGTCATGTTTACTTCCTCGGGTTAGTCGTAATATTTATTACTACTATAATGCTATGCGGATAATATAATACGACGCTTTAATATTTGTCAATAAGAAACGCTTTAATTAAGTATATATAGCATCACCGTTGGAAGATCCTGCTTTCAGTCTCCTTATCAAAAAGATATATACTGTCAATATCGATCACAAGCTCTACCTTAGCTCCCGATTTAAGGCCGGCGGTAGAAGCTACCCGCGCGGTTACATCGCCATCTCCCATATTGAAATGAAGATACGTCTCGGCTCCCATCAGTTCGGCAACTTCTATTGAGGTCTTCAGTTCGTACCCGTTTGTTACGCCCGCGCACGACGACGCAGTATATATATGCTCAGGGCGTATGCCGAGAATTACTGTTTTTCCATTATACCGCTCCAGCGCGCCCGCTTCTCCCGGCGGCACCGTCAGGCTCATGCCCGCAGTTTTTAAGGTGTATTCCCTGCCTTCTTTCGTAACGGCCGCGTCCAAAAAGTTCATCTTGGGCGTTCCTATAAACCCGGCCACAAAAACATTAAGAGGATTCTCGTACAATTCGCGGGGACTGTCGGCCTGCTGTATCTTACCGTCCTTCATAACGACTATTTTCGTAGCCATCGTCATCGCTTCGGTCTGGTCGTGCGTCACGTATATGAACGTGGTGCCCAGCTGGTTATGCAGCTTTATTATCTCAGTCCTCATCTGAGCGCGCAGCTGCGCGTCAAGATTGGAAAGAGGTTCGTCGAGAAGAAACACCTTGGGGTTCCTGATTATCGCTCTGCCGAGCGCTACCCTCTGACGCTGGCCTCCGCTGAGCGCACGCGGCTTCTTTTTGAGCTGCGAGTCTATATCGAGCTTTTTCGCCACCTCTTCCACACGGCGTTTTATCTCGTCCTTGGGGAATTTTCTGATCTGAAGGCTGAGAGCTATATTCTGAAACACGCTCATGTGAGGGTAGAGCGCGTAGTTTTGAAACACCATGGCTATGTCCCTGTTTTTGGGCTCTACGTTGTTGACGAGGCGGCCGTCGATAAAGATCTCACCGCCCGTTATGTCTTCAAGCCCCGCAATCATCCGCAGCGTCGTCGACTTTCCGCATCCGGAGGGCCCGACGAGCACTATAAACTCGTTATCGCCCGTGTCGAGAGAAAAATCAGAAACAGCCGCTACCCCTTTGTCATATTCCTTATAAACGTTTTTCAGAACTACTCTGCCCACAGCATTAACCTCCCTGATTCGTCATCCCTTTACAGCGCCGGACGACAGCCCGGAAATAAAGTATCTTTGCAGCAAGATATATATTATGATTACAGGTATCATTGAAAGGCATGTCATCGCGAATACATATCCCCAATCCGTTCTGTTGTGCGCCTGAAAGAACTGTGTCAGCGCGACCGGCATCGTGCGCAGCGCGTCCGACTGCAGTATCTTTTGAGACCAACCGAGCTCCTCAAACGCGAACAGGAAGTTGAATATACTGACCGCCGCGATGGAAGGAGAAGCCATAGGCAATACCACCCTTCGGTATATAGTGAATATAGTGCCGCCGTCCATATGAATGGCTTCGTCAAGCTCCTTTGGAATATTGTCTATAAAGCCTTTTATAAGGAACGTAGAGAATGGCGTTACCCACGCGGTGTAGAACAGTATCACTCCCCAAAGATTATCGATAAGGCCGAATGTAAACGCCAACTCAAACTGCGGAACTATCATCGCGAGCCCCGGTATCAGCATCGTCGTGATTATCATTCCGTAAAGAACGTTCCTGCCCGGAAACCTGAACCGCGATATGCAGTAAGCGAGCATGGAGGATATGAACGCCGACAGCGCAGTCGTAGCCGCCGCGACGTATACCGTATTACCGAGGTACGTAAAGAATTTCTGGCGCGTAAGAACGTACTCGTAGTTTTCAAACGTCGTCTCCGCGCCGGTCGGCAATATCTGAGGAGGGTATGTAAACGTCATTCCGTTGGGACGAAGCGATGAGGTCAGCATATAGACCATAGGTGTAACCATCACCGAAAGCCCAAGTAAAAGAAGCAGATACCTTAGCAGCATCGGGTATGACAGCAGCGCTCTGTTTCTGACGAAGCTTTGAGTCGTATTGGGTTTCATCTTTTACCCTCCTTTTCCGGCCTGAGCACCCGAAACAGTATGAGCGCCAGCGCGGCTATTATCGCCGTGAGTATGAACGAGAGCGCGGCCGAATAGCCCATTTTGCCCGTAGCGTTGAACGTCTGGTGATATATCCATGTAAGAGCGACCTGCGTCTGGTGCGCGGGGTTGCCCCCTGTTATGACTGCTATCGGAGTATACGTGTTGAATGCGCCTATTATCAGCATAACAAGCGCGAACAGTATAGTACCTCTTATATTAGGCAGCGTTATCCTGAAAAACTTCTGCGGCCCGTTGAGCCCGTCGAGAGAAGCCGCCTCGTAGTATTCTTTTGGCACGGCTTGAAGCGCGGCCAGAAATATGACCATGTTCCACCCGATCCCTTTCCAGATACCGAGCAGCGTCGTCGCCGTTAGCGCCGGCCATCTTGTGCTCAGCCAGCCTACCGGCTCGTCCGACCAATGGAATACGTCCGTAATGAGATAGTTAAGAAGCCCGTGGTTGCTGAATATATACCTGAACAGCAGCGCCACCACGACCCACGACGTTATAACGGGAAGATAATACAGCAGCCTGAATGTAACGGAAAATTTCTTTATGCCGTTTATCAGCAGCGCGACGAGAAGCCCGATAACTATCTGAACGGGAACGGTTAAAGCTGCGTAGTAGAGCGTGTTCGTAATGGCTATGCCGGCCGTAGGGTCGGAAAAAACGTCGCTGTAGTTCTTAAGCCCGACGAACTCTGATACCTGGTTATAACCCACCTTCCAGTCGAAAAAACTCATTATGAACATCTTTATTATCGGATAAAACGTGAACAGGGCGACGACTATAAGCCCGGGCAAAAGCAGCGCGAGCATCCTCACATTGTCTTTTCTCCGGAAGAAACTCCTGCCGTCGTGAAAAACCCTCATCTTCATCCCCCCGTATCACCCCTAAAAGCCTCCTGGCTTTTTTGAAGTCTCCTCACAATCATCAACCAGCTTGTCACCAACCCGCCTCACGGCGCAAAGCTGTTTACGGTCAATAAAATCTTTTATATTTGTCATTATGATTCTTTGGAAGGGGCAGAGCCGCCCCCTCCAAAGCAACACACCTCAGCCTTTTATCAGCGCGTCTATCTCGGCTGCGGCTTCGTTCATAGCAGTCTGCACGTCTTTCTGTCCGGTAATAGCTTCAGCTACCTTTGTCGCTATAACGTTTTCCATATCGCCCCATTTGGGAGTTACCGGCCTCGCTTTGGCGGACTTCAATGCTTCGGCGAAAACCGGAAGCAGCGGCATCGCTTCGATAACTTCAGGGTCGGCTATGGCCTCGAGGTTGACGGGCATCTGTCCTACCTTTGCCATTGCGGACTGCGCTTCCTTACCAGCCATAAACTTGATGAATTTCCATGCGGCTTCCTGACGGGCGGCGTCCGAGGTCTTGAACATCATGAAATCTTCTCCGCCGAGAACTCCTACCGAACCCGTGGAACCTGCAGGCATCTGCACCGCGCCATAGTTTATACCGGCGGATTCGAGCGCCGTAGCGCGCCACGGTCCGTCGATCTCCATGGCGTAGTGTCCCGCGGCCCAGCCGTCAGTATCTCCGAGCGCGCCCGGGTCCAGCGTCGGCCCGGTAAGCGACTTTTCTTTATAAAGGTCCGCGAGCTTCTGTATAGCGGCTACAGCGGCGGGTCCGTTTATATACCCCTCGGCCGTGCTGTAATCAGGCGCGAGCACGTCTCCGCCGTTACTCCATATATACTGCCCCACGTTCCATACGCCCGTCCAGGCTTCCACGAAGCCCACCTTGTTCTTGCCGCTCAGTTTCTTCGCTGCCTCCCACATCTCGTCCTGTGTTTTGGGAACAGCTATCCCTGCCGCGTCAAACATATCCTTGTTGTAAAAGAGTATTTTTGTATTGGTGTTCGCCGCAAGGCCGTAGAATTTATCTCCCATCTTGTTACTGCTGTTAGGCGCGTCTAGCACACCCGCGGCTATTTGCGCATAGTCGGGCAGCGAGCTCATTTCAAACAGCACGTTAAGGCTCTGGAACTGAGGGACAAACCCTATGTCTCCCCTGAGCACGTCAGGAAGCATGCCGGTTGTAGCCCCTGCCACAACGTTCTCTTTCAGCGCCTGCCATTCAAGATATACATGGTTTACCTTTATGCCGCTGTTCTGTGCTTCAAACTGCGCTATAAGCTGTTCGAGCACGTCTATCTGGCCCGCTCCGGCATCGTAATTGTGCCAGAACTGTATCGTTACCTCCCCGGCCGGCTCTTCAGGAGCGGCCTGTGACTGCTGCACCTTAGGTTCAGTCGCGGCAGGGCTCGGAGTCTCGGGCGCAGGCTGCTGACAGCCTGCAAAAGCTACGGTAAAAAGCAATGCAAGAAGGATCGGGATTACTTTAATACCAACACCTTTCTTCATCATTCATTCCTCCATGATTTTATTATATCAAGCTGGTGCGCCGGCAGCACCAGCCTGAATTCGGATCTGTATTCATTTACGTCGCGGTTGTAAAACTTGCATGCATCCGCAATATCCGCGGCAGTATACGTACTTTCGTGCAAAAGGCTCTTCAGCTTGCAATCAGACCTCTCAAAAAGAGGCAAGTCGATATTACTCTCTACGCCGCTGTTGTTGAAGGCGACATACACGGTTTCCTCGCCGAGGCGCCGCGCATAAGCGTAGCATCCGCCGTCACAAAGAACAGTAGAGAAGTCCCCTTTTTTAAGGCATGGCTCCGCATTCCTGAGCGCGGTAATTTTCCTGTAAAATCCGAGCATTTCGTTGTCGGCGTTATCCCAGTTCATCGTCCTTCTGCAGTCAGGGTCGTTATCTCCGTCCATGCCCGTTTCGTCGCCGTAGTATATTGCGGGCATGCCGGGAAACGTCATCTGGAACGCGGCAGCGAGCTTTAGTTTTTTCTTGTCGCCTTTGCACAGCGTTAAAAACCGCTCGGTATCGTGGCTGCCTATAAGGTTATACAGCACCGGATAGACCGTCACGGGATATACGGACAGCATCTTATGTGTGCGGCTGTCAAGCTCGAAAGCGTCTATCTCCCCCAGCGCAAAGAATTCGGCAGCGGCGTTGCGGAAAAGATAATTCATTACAGAATCCATCTGGTCGCCCCTTAAAAGGTCCCTGCCGTCCTTCCACGTCTCCCCGATAAGGAGCGCGTCCTGCTTGGCCGACTTGACCGCGCGGCGGAATTCCTGCCAAAACGTAAAATCAGCCTCGTCCGAAACGTCGAGCCGCCATCCGTCGATATCCGCTTCTTTTATCCAATAGACGCCCACATCCAGAAAATAATCCCTTGCCCGCCTGCCGGACAGCCTTATCTTTGGCATCCATTTGTAATACCCGACGCACTCATAGTTTGGCGGGTCTGTGACAACCGGGAATTCGTCTATATAGAACCAATCTTTATACTCCGATAACCCGCCGTTTTTCAGCACGTCCTGAAACGGCTCAAACATATATCCGCAGTGGTTGAAAACCCCGTCGAGGATAACGCGTATGTTTCTTTTATGGCACTGCGCCGTCAGAACCTTTAAGTCTTCAATCGTTCCGAACGACGGGTCTATATCGTAATAATTTTGCGTGTCGTATTTGTGGTTTGAGGGCGATTTAAATATCGGATTAAGGTACAGTATACCCGCGCCGAGCGAACTTATATGATCGAGCTTGTCTATTATCCCTTTTAAATCTCCTCCGAAGAAGTTCGTACGCGTGGGCTTTGCGTCCCACTGAAGCGTTTCGCGCGGGTCGTTTGAATTATCGCCGTTGCAAAAACGCTCAGGGAATATCTGATAGGCGACCGCTCCCTGTGCCCACTCGGGGACGCTGAACACGTCGCATTCGTTGGTGTAGGAGTATTCATAGTAATGAACAGGCGGTGATTCGCTCTGCCCGTAAGGCCCGAAGTATGCCGTACCGTTATCGCCCGAGGCCGCGAAGTAATACTTTAAATACCTTACCGGTTTTTCCTGCGTTATCTCGCATATAAAGCAGTCAAAGTCATTATCTCGGGTCAGGTGCTTTAAGGCGGCACGGTTTACTTTATCCTCAAAGAAGCGGTCCCAGTATACGACCTCCCATGCATTTCGCGATTTTTTTGTGCACTTAATCTTCAGAACAAGGCTGTTCCTCCCCGAGGGATATACATATTCCCTGGCGGGTTCATGCATAAATACCAATGAATCCATCTCATTGCCTTTCGTCTGGATGATGTTATAAGTTGACCCTCGCGGTCGATTCTCTCTTTTCGATACGTGTCGCTATCAGGCTCTGCTGCTCCCTTGCCGAAGGGTTTTCGATACGCTTGAACAGCATGCTTGCGGCCTGAGCTCCCATTTCGAACACGTCTATATCCACGGTCGTAAGCGGCGGCTCGGCGAGGTTCGCTATCGGAAAGTTGTCGAAGCTCAATACTCCCATATCGCCGGGGATATTAAGGCCGGCTTCCACAGCCGCTTTCATCGCGCCAAGGCTCAGAAAATTGTCTCCGCAGACCACGGCGTCCGGCCTTTCGGGCAGCTGTAAAAGCTCGCGCATCATAAGTCTGCCTTCCTCCTTTGTGCTACCGCCCTCTTTTACATATTCCGGATCATATACAAAACCGTTTGCTTCAAGTGATTCTCTGTATCCCGCGTGACGGTTCCTGTTGAATACCTCTTTTCGGCTTCCTCCGATAAACGCTATCCTCTTATAACCCTGCTCAACAAGATGCACTACAGCCTGCTGGCCGCCCTGCCTGTTGTTGACATCCACCCAGTCTATGGGTACGCTGTTGTCGGCGGGCTCGCCCAGCACAACGAACGGGAACTTGATCTTTTTTAATTCTCGCACCATGCGCTGGTCGACAATAGCCGAAGGAAGTATCACTCCCTGCGTCCTTTTGCCGTGTATCAGCCAATCGAGCATATTTTCCTTTTTCATCAATGTTTTAAGATTGGCTATTATGAGGCACAGCCCGTTGCTGTAAACTATGGTCTCTATTCCGTGGATGACCTCGTAGAAAAACGGGTTGCTGTATGCCTTGGGCTCCGAAATATTGACCAGCAGCGCGACGGTAAACGCCTTTTGGTTTGAGAGCCCTCTTGCCATGCTGTTGGGAACATAGTTGAGCTCTTTCATGACTTTGAGCGTCCGCTCTCTCGTCTCCGCGGATATAAGCGGGCTGTTGTTGATGATTCTCGACACGGTAGAGGTAGACACCCCCGCGGCTTTCGCTACGTCTTTAATACTTGCCAAATCCATCACTCCAAATAATCTATTACAATCTATGCAACCGATTGCATTAATATTATGAATTAATATGGCCTTAGATGTCAACAGTCAAAGCGCATAAGTCAGGCTCAGAGTCTTTCGAACAGTTCCGTGTTTTAGATCATATGGCTTCGCATGTAACCGGTTGTTTTGCCTGGATATTTCTGTTATTGTTCCGTTCGGATATAGTTTTGAATCAATGTATTAAATGCCTTACGCTTTTGAAACCGGTATCATGACTATATATGCTTATTAATTTGATTTAGATTCTTATATTAATTTGTTTTATGCAACCGGTTTCATTGATATTATAACTTATACTGAAAAAAAGTCAACCCTCTTTTATGCGGTTATTTCTATTAATTTAAAAACACATGAAGTATAAAGCCCCGAAACCTTTTGTCTTCCGGGGCTCATTTTACTGTATATGCGTTATGTGTTGCGCCTGAAATATCCTATGCCCTGAAGGCTTCTACTGCCGCCCGTTCAACGGCAAAGCTCGCTTTGTAGCGCTCGATAAACGCGTTAAAGCCCGCCTCGTCAGCAGCGTCCGGCTCAGCGACCGAGCACTGCGCATCGGCAAACACGTTAGCCGAGAGATAATCCGCCAGCGCTTCTCCCTGATTGTTCTTCATGTACGCGGCAAGTATAGCCATTCCCCACGGCCCGCCTTCACCCGCCGACGCCATGACGTTCACCGGAGCGCCCAGCGCCGCGGCCATGATACGCTGCCCTACCCCGGGCACCTTGAAAAATCCTCCGTGCCCCGTTATGGAATCGAGCTTTACGTTCTCGGCAAACAGTATGTCCATGCCTATTTTAAGCGAAGCGCACGCCGAGTAAAGATGAGCTCGCATAAAATTTGGCAGATCAAATTTCGCGTCTGGTATTCTCATGAACAGCGGGCGTCCTTCTTCAAAGCCCGTTACATGCTCTCCCGATACGTAGTTATAGGAAAGCAGGCCTGCGCAGTCCGGGTCGCCCTTAAGGGCGATGTTGAAAAGCGTGCCGTAGAGCCTGTCTGTATCAAACTCTGCTCCAAGAGCTTTGGCGGCGTCGCCCAGAAGCCTCACCCACGCGTCTATATCGCTTAAGAAGTTGTTGCAGTGCGCCATCGCCACAGGGTCTCCCGACGGCGTTGTAACCATGTCTATCTCCTCGTAAACTTTTGAAAGCGGCCGCTCGAGCACGGCCATCGCGAACACGCTCGTGCCAGCGCTGACGTTGCCGGTGCGCTTGCGCACGCTGTTTGTGGCCACCATGCCAGTGCCCGCGTCCCCTTCGGGAGGGCACATTGGTATGCCTGCCTGCAGCTCTCCAGAAGGATCAAGCAGCTCGGCGCCTTCTTCTGTAAGCGTTCCCGCGGCCGAGCCCGCGGGAATACCTTTTGGCATTATATCGGCAAGCTTCCAATCGAAACCTTTGTCCGCGACAAGCCCGTCAAACGCCGCAAGCATGCGGCTGTCATACTGCCGAGTATCGTCGTCTATAGGGAACATTCCTGACGCGTCGCCCGCGCCGAGCACCCTTTCCCCCGTCAACTGCCAGTGAATATATCCCGCAAGCGTTGTGAGAAAACGTATCTCGCCAACATGCTTCTCGCCGTTAAGAATAGCCTGATACAGATGCGCGATGCTCCAGCGCTGAGGAATGTTGAAACCAAACAGCTCAGTCAGGCGTTTGGCCGCCTCGCCCGTTATTGTGTTTCTCCAGGTACGGAACGGCACAAGCAGCCGGCCCTGCCCGTCGAACGCCATATATCCGTGCATCATAGCGGATACTCCTATCACGCCCACGGTTTCAAGCTTTGTATCATACTTTTCACGCACATCCTCTTTAAGCGCAGCGTAACAATCACGGATACCTTTCCATACGTCCTCAAGCGCGTAAGTCCATATGCCGTTCTCAAGCCTGTTCTCCCACGTATGGCTGCCCGATGCTATCTGGTTGTGCTTGTTATCGATAAGCACAGCCTTTATGCGCGTTGAGCCCAGCTCAATGCCAAGAAATGTTTCGCCGGGATTAAGCGTTCTTTTGGTTTGCATGTGTAAAAACCTCCAAATCTGATTTTTCGGCCCTTTTCCGCCCCGACGAGGCGACAATGAGCGCCTTTTATACGGGGCCCCCAAAAGTTTTGAGGCTTATCAGGGTGTATATTACAGAGTGAGCATATATCTTATGTTATACGTTTTTTAGCTCAATAGCAACTATGCAATGCCAAAAAAATCAAAGTTTTCCCGAAGAAACGAGCACGGTATAGAATGTCATATTATAACTGCTATATAAGCAGGTTCCTTTCGTCCTTTTTGGAAAACAGATGTATCATCGGCTCAGCCATTTTGAAGTGAATCTCCTTTAATAAGCCGACTCCCCCGCGGAACCTCTCGTCAACTTCCATCGTAGGCACGCGGATAACGGCGTCCTTCCCCCCGACACTGAGATGTATATACATCTCGCTGCCCATCATCTCCGTGACATCGACAGTCGCGCGCACAGCGCCTTCGTCGGTATGCGAAGCTATACTCATGTGCTCCGGGCGTATGCCGAGCGTAACGTCCTGCTCTTCCGCGCCCTTTTCAAGAAGCTTCGCGCTCGTATCCTGCGTCAAGAGTATCTTAACGTCGCCCAGCAGCACACTATATTTGCTGCCGGATTTTTGCAGGCGCACATCAAAAAAGTTCATCTGCGGCGTGCCTATGAAACCCGCTACGAAATGGTTGGCTGGATGACCAAACACTTCCTGCGGCGTGCCTATCTGCTGTATAAAACCGTCCTTCATAATAACTATCCGGTCTCCCAGCGTCATAGCCTCTGTCTGGTCGTGCGTCACATATATGAACGTGGTGTCCACGCGTTTGTGTATCTTTATTATCTCGGCGCGCATCTGGTTCCTGAGCTTTGCGTCGAGGTTTGAAAGAGGCTCGTCCATCAAAAACACCTGAGGCTCTCTGACGATGGCTCGTCCTATCGCAACGCGCTGGCGCTGTCCGCCCGAAAGCGCCTTCGGTTTTCTCTGGAGCAGCTCGGTGATGCTGAGAATCTCGGCAGCCTCCCTCACCTTTCTGTCTATCTCCTGCTTATTAACGCGGCGCAGCTTCAATGCGAACGCCATGTTTTCGTATACCGTCATGTGAGGATAAAGAGCGTAGTTCTGAAACACCATAGCGATGTCTCTGTCCTTGGGCGCTATGTCGTTAACGAGCCGGTCGCCTATATAGAGCTCTCCGTCCGATATCTCCTCGAGCCCCGCAACCATTCTGAGCGTCGTGGACTTTCCGCAGCCCGACGGACCGACGAGCACTATAAACTCTTTATCGGCGATCTCAAGGTTGAACTCCTGAACGGCCACAACATCCTTGTCATATACCTTTTTGATGCCCCTAAAAGATACGTTTGCCATAATCAATTACCTTCCTTTTCTTGTTCATAAGGCCCTATAATGCGCCTTTGAAGCGGCCCGTTCACAGCGGCGCAGACGATAAACTGAAAAATCGAAAACCATATGAATACCAGCAGTATGATGGTATACGGGAAAAACGCAGCCGCGACAAACGCCACTAAAGCCGTGCAACCCAGTATTAGCAAATTCGTTTTCCATTCCATTATCGTCAGTATTAAAGCGTTCTTAGCAATATGTTTGTTCTTCAGCGCAAGCGTCGGAAGAAATACGAAAACATAGCTTAAAAATATGACCGCAAAGCCCAGCAGAGAAAACCCTATGACCGCCGTAAACAGGCCAAAACTCTCTCCGTACGAAATGCTCAGGCTGAAAAAGTAGTAGCATGCAAACAGCAGCAGCGCCCCCATGCCCCCAAACGGCATTGCTTTAAAAAAGTTTGCTTTGAACTCCTTCCAAAAATCGCTCCACAAAAAACAATTGCCGTTGCGCCAGAGCTTTATCAGCACCCTGTTCACGCCGCACAGCGCCGCTGGTATCGTTATTACGGGGATGCAAAATAGAAGAAACAGCAGATTCAGAGTGATGAGCTTCCACATATGCGTCCACAGCAGAAACCCGAACCGCCTTATCCCCTCTTTGGGCGGCGGCTCTGTCACGCCCATTCCAGGCCCGAAAAGCCTGTTTCGTATGAGTTTTGTAAAATCGCCCTCTTTCTCTTTCATGGCCTAATTCTTCATTCCGGTCATAACGATGCCCTCTACAAAGTAACGCTGACCTATGAGATAGACTATCACGCCCGGCAAAAATGAAAGGCAGGTAGCAGCAAACATCCCCGCGTAATCGTTTTTGAACGAGCCCATAAAAGTGGTCAGCCCTACCGCCATGGTATACTTTTCCCGCGAAGAAATATAAATCGTTTGCTGCAGCAGATCGTTCCAGGTAGTGATGAAGATCAACAGCGCCACAACTATTATAGCCGGCCGGATAGAGGGAACAATGATGCTCATAAGCGTACGCATATAGCCGGCTCCGTCGATGACGGCCGCCTCGTCGAGCTCTTTAGGCAGAGTCCTGATAAACTGCCTGATGAGAAAGATATTAAACGCTCCTCCTCCGCAAAGATACGGAAGTATCAGCGGCCAGTATGTATCTGTAAGCCCCAGGCTCGCCCATGATATGTAGAGCGGAATAAGCGTTACCATAGTCGGCAGCAGCATAGAACCTACGCAGAGCGAAAACAAAAACGCTCTTCCTTTAAAGCGCAGCCTGGCAAAAGCATAGCCGCAAAATATTGCCGTGATCGTTCCGAAAACGACACTGGGAACGACAATTGTAAGCGTATTCCCTAAATACCGCCAAAAATCAAAGGTAGTCGGTTTTATATTATAATTGGAAAACAGCCACTCCGTCGGAAAAAACTGCGGCGGCCATCTGAATATTTCGAGGCTTTTCATAAGCGAAGAGCGCACCATCCACCACAAGGGCAGCATTACTAACGCAGCCAGTAAGATGACGATAATTAACGAAATGATATCCGCAATCTGCTGACTTCTCTTTTTGCTTTTTAAGCTTCTTACGGGCACTCCCGTATTAATCTTTTGATTCGCGGTTCCGTTCGTTATGCCGGTTTCGTTCATTTCTTATCATCTCCTCCCTCATTGAATATCCAGCTTTTTGCTGTGGCAAACAGTATAAAAGCCAGTATAGCGGCGACGATAAAAAACACAAACGCAATAGCGCCGGCTTTCCCCAGTTCCCTGCTTCTGAATCCGGTCTGATACATCAAATATGTCATAAACATTGTAGATTTCCCCGGCCCGCCTTTTGTAACGGCAAGCGCGGGTACGACTATCTGCAGATTGACGACAAGGCTCATCAAAAGATTATAAAAAATTATAGGAGACATGCAGGGTATGGTAACGTTCCAAAACCGCTGCCATGAACTTGCGCCGTCTATTTCCGCAGCCTCGTGATATACCCGGGGCACGTTTTGCAGCCCTGCCAAGAATATGACGATCAGGTTGCCGGATGTCCAAACAGCGATAAGGGCCAGTGACGGTATGGCCGTGTCCGCGGAAGACAGGAAATAGGATTTTTCAAAGCCTAAATTCACAAGTATATAGTTTATCAGACCACCGTCATATTTTAATAAAAACCACCAGCTGATCATGACCGCGGTGGCGGGCAGGATATACGGTATATAGAAAACCGCACGGAAAAATCCGCGTGCGGGAATCTTGCGGTTTAAGAGCATCGCTATGATCATGGAGTAAATGATACTTCCGGCAACGGCTATCAGCGAGAAGATTACAGTTACCTTAATAGAGTTAAGAAAGTCAATACTCGGGCTTTGGAATATATCTATAAAGTTATCAACCCCAACAAACTTGATAGCCGGAAGAGTGCCGCCTTGAACAAAATGCCCTACGTTCAGGTCCGTTAAACTTATGCCGAAAACGGCCAATAAAGGCAAATATGTAATCAGCGTCAAACCAAGAAATGCGGGAATCAAAAAAAGATATGCCGCGCGCTGTTCCTTGATTGCGATTTTTGCCCTCTTTTTCTTGTTTTTCATATCTTTTATCCCACTTTCCAGGATTATAAATCACGCAGGGCGCCCTCATACGCATTTTTGCTTTTCAGGCGCCCCATATGACTCTACCGTTACTTTAAAATAACCATTAGTTTTTTATCTGCTGAGTTCGGCTTCCATCGCAGCACGAACCGCTTCGATAACGTCTTTAACCGTCTTGCTGCCGTTAATCGCTTCAACCAGTGCCGGCTGCAATGTTTTTACAAGTACTTCATATGTATTTGGCGTATAGTACCATGCTGTTTGCTTGGTTACGTTAGTGTCTAAAGCGACGTCTACTATAGCCGTTCTGTAAGCTTCGGCCGGTAAAACCGCGCGGAATTCGCAGTCATCCACCCACGATTTGAGCAGAGCCTCATCAGTATACCAATTCAATTTCGTAGGCATCCACCATCCGGCAAGGATAGTGCCAAAGTTGTTATCTTCGCTGTTGTACCATCTCAAGAAATCCGCGGCTTCTTGAGGGTACTTCGTTGTGGCAAATACGCCTGTCGGACCGCCTGTGGCGATAGTTGCCTTCTGCTTCATATAGGGCAGCACTGCAACGCCATAATCAATACCGTCAAAACCCGCGCCCCTGAATCCTGTAGCCCACTGTCCTTCAGTACACATAGCTACGTTTCCTGCGCCAAGCGAACTTGCAAAACCGTTATCCTGAGTTCCGTCATTCAACGGAGCGACGTTTTCCACCAAGTGCAGGTCGAAAACCTTCTGCATTGCCTCGACAGCCGCATCATCAAACGTTACCGATTTGCCGTCAGGCGAGAAGAAGCTGCCGCCGTTTGAAAGCGCCCAAACTTCAAGCTGCCATGTATATTGATTTACATAAGCGCCGTACTGTACTATATCGTTCTTGTTGAAACCGGCTTCGCCCGGATGTTTGCCGTTGGCGTCTATCGTGAGCTTCTTGGCGACCTCAACAAATTCATCCCATGTCCATGCTTTATCAAGTGTAGCGGGAGGATAAGGTATACCGGCATCATCGAACATCTGCTTGTTGTACCAAAGCGCGAGGACTTCGTTAGCCGCGGAATAAGCAACGGTTTTACCGTTATATTTAAACGCAAGATAGTCGAGCGGCATATTTTCCTCACCCGCATATATATCTACATCAGACAGCAGGCCATCCCTCGCCCAGCCTATAACGGTATCTTCAGCGACCATTCCGCAATCGGGCATCTCGCCTGACGTAGCCATGGTCTGAAGCTTTTCGTTATATTCGTCGCGCCCGATCTGCAACGCTTTTACATATACTTTGTCCTGACTGTCATTGTATACGTCCAGAGCTTTCTGTGTCGTTTCCTGTTCCGCGGGATCGCCCCATAATGAGAACGTGATAGTAATCTTCTCCTCTGGCGCGGGTGGCGCGGAGGCTGTATCAGTGCTTCCGCCGGCATCTTTTGTTGCTTCCGGCTGCTGCTGCGCGCAGGCGGCAAAGCCAAATACCATTATGACACACATCAGGACTGCAATGAGCTTTTTAGTACCTTTCATTTTTTACACTTCCTTTTACATGTATTTTTATTATACAACATTCACAAGTTGTATAAACAGAAAACTTAATCGCCGTTTATAAGCACTTTTTGCCAGACGAGCATTTCACCCGGCTTTCGGTTGCCCCATATGCAGTACGGAACTGCCGTCAATTTCACGTCCCCTGTTTCAAACCGCGCTTCTTTATATAACTGCCCGTCCCAGCCATCTCTCAGAAGGCGTTTCCCCTCGTATGTGAGAGCGCGCAGCCCTCCGGGAAGCTCTATGCCGTCGTAATCCTGGGCAGCCGCATCAGGCCTTACGAATATGGAGGCGAGATTGTCGCCGTTATCCGTTTCCTCGAGGCAGTAAACGCACGGCCCTTTTACCAGCGCCGCCTTGCCTGCGTTCTGTCTGACGTAAGGGTCTGCCGCAATCCATTTCGGTTTTACATGAAAGTCTGCGGTAACAACATGACCGCCCGAAAAGTCCTCGCTGATTATCGCATACCCCTTTTCAATACGAGGGGAAATCGGCGTTTCGTCTAACCAGAACGAGGGTGAATCGGCGTAATCGGGAATACGTATAGCAAGAGATGATTTCGAGTTGCCGCTTGAGTTTACCGTTAAGGATATCCTGCCGTCGCTTAAGATTCCGGAATCCATAACCAGCGTCGATTGCATGCCGTTCACCGTCGTTTTCAGGGAGGAGGATATGAAAAGGTTAATATATACTGTGTCGTCACGCAGCGCAAATATGTAATGCCCCAAAGACGCCAGCGTGCGCGCCACATTGGGCGGGCAGCAAGCGACAGAGAACCAGCGCTGGCGCTCAGGCTTTACGTGTTTCATCGAAGTGGCGGTCAAACAGTTATCCGGCCAAACTTCCAGCGGATTCACATAAAAATACCGGTCGCCGCTCAGGCTGATGCCCGCCAGCACCGTGTTGCAGAGCGCACGCTCCACGATGTCAAAATAAGACGCGTCCTTTTCTATCAGGCCCATTCTGCGCCCGAATAACGCAAGGCCGATGGAAGCGCAGGTTTCACAATACGCGGAATCGTTAGGAAGATCGTAATCCGTAGTAAAACGTTCAAAAAAACCGGATGACCCGATGCCGCCCGTAATGTACATGCGGCGCTGTGTGATATTGTTCCACAGTGTCTGGCAGGTCTCGAGCAACGACTCATCTTCGTCCTCACTGGCGATATCCGCCATGGCGCAGTACATGTAAGTTGCCCGCACTGCATGGCCTTCCGCTGTTCGCTGCTGCCGCGGCGGCATATGTGCCTGCGCGTATTTCAGCTCGTATTCCCGGAACTCAGGGAATATCACTTGCCCGTCCCGGTCTTCAATCTCCTGCCGTAAATAGTTCGGTTCCTGACCTCGCTCGTCAATGAAGTACCGCGCGCAGTCAAGATAACGGCGTTGTTTGGTACAGCGGTAAAGTTTAACGAGTGCCAGTTCGATCTCCTGATGGCCCGGATAACCTCTGCGCTGACCCTCTCCCGCCCCGAATTCGCGGCAAATCAGATCTGCAAATCGACATGCAGTGTTTAAAAGGCTGTCTTTTCCCGTGGCTTCGTAATAAGCCACGCCCGCCTCTATCAGATAGCCGGCGCAATAAAGCTCATGTCCTTCCACCAGGTTGCTCCAGCGTCCCTTTGGTTCCGCGACGGTAAAGTAGGTGTTCAGATATCCGTCCGGCTGCTGCGCGCGCCCGATAAGAGATATAACTTCATCAGCTATGTCCTCGAAATCCTTGCATTTTCCGTTATGTAAACAGTAGGCTACGGTCTCCAGCCACTTGTAAACATCCGTATCGACAAATATTACTCCCTTGTGTTCCCCTATAAGCTCACCCGCAGCTATACGGAAATTCTTAATACAATATGATTCCATGGCCTGCTCTGCGTCGTCCTGCATTAAGTTTTCAGCCTGCGAGTCAAGTATGTTCCAGTTATTAAAAGCAGGATCTGCGCCGGGAACTCTATCGTTAAGTATCTTCCACTGGTACGGGACGATAACGTCCGCAACCATATCCGTATAATGGCTCCATAATTTATCGTTTATCTGTACTTGTTCGAGACCCGGCAACCGTAAGGATGAAATCATACAAATGCTCCGTTCATGATATTTTGTGAATGTATTATGGTAAACGTTTAACTTGTGTACACACTATAATACAAAACAACAGGTTTGTAAAGAGTAATTTGAAAATATTTTTGTGTAACTCGCCCTTGTATTTATTGTTTTTCGATAATTTTGCGCGAAATTGCTCAATTATTGTATCTTGTTATACGTTTACCTATTTTTGATATTTGTTAATCGTATATACAATAATTCGCATGCCAACAATAGTTATACGTCATTTTTTCAGTTTATTATGTTGAATGTTAAACGTTTATGTGATATGTTAATATAAGTTCTATATTAACGAGGATATGTTATGGCTACTATACGTGAAATATCAAAAAGGGCTAACGTCTCTATAGCTACTGTTTCGAAGGTGTTAAACGGCAAGGGCGGGGTCAGCCGGGCGACGATAGACAACGTAATGTCGATCGCGCATGACCTTAATTACCGCCCCAACCTTACCGCCCGCAGCCTGAAAAAAGGGCAGAGCCGTACGCTCGGAGTAATCACCGAAGATCTGACCGTTTTCAACACTCCCGAAATAGTCGACGGTATAGACGCATACTGTGAGCTTCAGGACTATCATTATATACTGGGTAATCTGCGTTTTAACAAGCGCTACGGACATCGCCCGCAAAATACCGATGAGTGCACCAGGCTCGTACATTCGCTTGTAGACACCATGCTTTCAAAGCAGGTGGACGGTATCATATACATCGGCTGCCACAGCCACGCGGTCGTGCCTGTTCAAAACGACAGCATACCGTTTGTGTACGCTTACTGCTACAGCACCGACCCGGACATACCGTCCGTGCTTTATGACGATCAGAAAGCGGCGTTCGAGGCTACGCAGCTGTTGATATCCCGAGGACACCGCGATATAGGTATGATCGCCGGTCAGGCAGACAGTATACATACTTCCAACCGTATACTTGGATATCAGGAAGCGCTTTATTCCAGCAATATACCTTACAACCCCCGGCTGACGCTTTACGGCAACTGGGAAAGGGAGCAAGGGTATGCGCTTGGAGAAGACCTTATTCGTTCGGGAGCCACGGCGATATTTGCTCACAACGACCTCATGGCGACAGGCGTATTAGAATACTGCAACGAACACGGCATAGAGATCGGTAAAGATATCGCGCTTATCGGCTTCGACAACCGTGAAGTCGGAACAGTTTGCCGCCCTACGCTGAGTACGGTCGCGCTTCCTCTCTTCGAGATGGGCCAGACCGCTACACACCTGCTTCTCGACATGCTTGCGGGGCGCCATATACAGTGCGGGCAAAAGCTTATGCTTGCCTGCTCCATTATCGAGCGCGACTCGACAGGCGCTGCGAAACGTTCCGAGGAGAAACACGATGATGCTTAGAGCAAAGATAAAAATAAGCAGTGATTCTATAATATCGGCAATTGATGAGCGCCTTTACGGATCGTTTATCGAGCATATGGGCCGGGCTGTCTACACAGGCATATATGAGCCGGGACATCCGGCGGCAAACACCGATGGTTTTCGTCAGGACGTCATCGACCTTATCGGGCCTCTTAACGTTCCTGTCATACGCTACCCCGGCGGGAACTTCGTTTCGGGATACCGCTGGGAGGACGGCATAGGGCCGAAGGAATCCCGGCCCGTGAGGCCCGAGCTCGCATGGTTTGCGCTTGAGCCTAATGAAGTAGGTACAAACGAGTTTATGAGCTTTATAAAACAGATAGACGCGCGTCCGATGCTGGCGGTAAACCTTGGCACTCGCGGAGCTCAGGACGCGGCTAATCTGCTCGAGTACTGTAACTTTCCCGGAGGCACGCACTACAGCGACCTTCGAATATCGAACGGCTATCACGCGCCCCATGGCGTAAAGCTGTGGTGCCTCGGCAACGAGATGGACGGTCCGTGGCAGATATGCGCGAAAACGGCAGAGGAATACGGACGTCTTGCCTGCGAGACGGCAAAGATGATGAAATGGCTCGACCCCGAAATTGAGCTTGTGGTCTGCGGCAGCTCGTTCCGCGAGATGCCGACGTTCGGCGATTGGGAGCGTACAGTGCTCCGGCATACGTATGAGCATGTGGATTACCTGTCGCTGCATACGTATTATATGAACATGGAAGGCGACATTCCCTCGTTCCTCGCAAGTAATTTAAAAATGGATCGTTTTATAAAAGAAGTGACATCAATATGCGATGAAATAAAGGCTGAAAAAAAATCTGATAAAGACATCAAACTATCTTTCGACGAATGGAACGTATGGTATCACTTCAGGAAGGATTGCAAAGATCCCCAAAAATGGATACAGGCGCGCCCAATCGAGGAGGAAATATACGACTTTGCGGACGCACTTCTCGTAGGCAGTATGCTGACGACGCTGATAAACAACGCCGACACCGTAAAAATTGCGTGCCTCGCGCAGCTTGTCAATACGATAGCGCCCATTATGACAGAGCCAAACGGGCGCTCTTGGGTGCAGACAACGTATTACCCCTTTATGTATACGTCGCGAAACGGGCGCGGCACAGCGCTGAAGGCCGAGCTGGATGCGCCCGCCTATGACTGCAGCGCGGGATCACAAATACCGTACGTTGATTGCGCCGCGGTGCTGAGCGACAACGCAAGTGAGCTTACGCTGTTCGTTGTCAATAAGCATCCCCGGCAGGATATTGAATTGCGCGCAGACCTGTCAGATCTTTTGCCCGAAGGTATGATAGAATGGGTTGCTCTCAGCGGACATGACATGGAGACAGTGAACACCGCGGGACACTCCCCCGTAAAGCCGGTATGCCCGGGAAATGCTGAAATAGGCCCGCAGGGCGTTTCGTTATCGCTTCCGAAGGCTTCATGGAACATGCTCAGGCTGAGCGTAAAATCAAAGTAATACGCTGTCAGACGTTTTGTGGTCTGTACGGTTGCGGATATACTTATATTATCTCCAAGAAAATAGCGGCTGTTTTCATAGCCGCTATTTCCTTATAGCTACTTACTGCTCGATTAGCCTTTATCAAGTATGCTTTTCTTTAAGAGTGCCTTCCGCTCTTCTTATTTCCTGCAGCGCCTTCGTGTAAGGCTTGTTGTATACGGCGCAGCCTACGTTTTTCTGACGGATGAGGAACTCTATGCAGTTGTCGCAGGCAGTACACCAGTTGATCTCATCCTCCCTGCCTTCAAGGTATTTTACAGGCAGCATAGGGTCGGCGAGAGACTGTCTGCCTATCGCTATCATATCGGTAACGCCGTCCTCAATGTTTTTGTTGCCCCAGTAGAACATGGTGTTTTGCTCTTTATCCCTTGCCATCAGCTTGTTATTGCCTTTGTTGAATACCGAATAAGCCGAGCCTATTACAACGGCTTTTTGGGCGACGCCCTTGACGGCCTTCTGGAACGTATGGTGCAGATATACCTGATCCGGAATCATTTTGTCGGGCTGCGAAAGCGCGAGCGTGATAGAGGGACTGCCCGCGGACTGTATGATGAAGCTCGCGCCTCTTTCTTCAAGGCCTTTTACAAGATCCAAAGGCTCCGTCAGGTCTATTATAGCCGTATCGGGGCCAGCTGACCCTTGTCCGCCAGGGAAGCCTTCCCACATCGATACCTTTGAGCCTATTTAAAAATCGGAGTCGTTTACCGCCTTTGTCACCTTTTCAATAAGATCAAACGCAAACCGCCTGCGTTTTTCCCATGAGCCTCCGTATTTCCAGTTACGGTCATTGTAAGGCCGAAGTATCTGTGAACCGAGATAGCCGTGGCAAAGCTTTAAGTCCACGCCGTCCGCGCCCGCGTCATGCGCTATCTTTGCGCTCAGGGCAAAATCATCGATGATGTTGTCAACATCTGCTTCCGAAAGTATGTCCCCGCCAAATCCCGGCAGCGGCTTGACGCAAACGCGGCGTGAAAAGCCGGGATGGCTGAGCTCGCCGGCGTGTGTCAGCTGAAAGATGTTAAGCGTCTTATTGTTGATGCCCTTTAAATGATCCATAAACTTTTTGAGAGGCTTTTCGTTGCGAGGCATTATGGACAATTGAAATTCTCTTGCCCTGCTCTCATACCCTACCGTAATGGCTTCCAATACGACGACCCCCGCGCCGCCCTTATAAAGATTCTCATATCTTTCATACGTGGCGGCGGTTGGGTTGCCCTCGAGATCCGAGTCGCAGCATTCCATAGCGTTGATAACAAACCGGTTTGCCGCGGTTTTACTGCCGATTTTGATCTGCCTGCTCAGCGCGTCTTTTTTCATTTCAACCCTCCATAAATATTATTTAGAAGAATACAGTTAAAAGTATATTTGGTATTTTGCAAGGCAGCAATCCCAGAGTAACCGAGATTTATACCGGCTTTTTACTGGTATTTATGGTATTGTGTCGATGTCAATTTGCCCCATTCTACTTGACAGCGAGTCTTTTTGGATGCTATGTTCAAAGAAATAGTATATTGTTTAACCCCAAAGCCAAGCGATCAGTTACTGCGGTTCTCTTGATAATGCTTTTTTAATTATAAGAGGAGAAGGAAGATGAGCGATCAGGCTGTAAAGATCTATAAAGAACACAACAAGACGATATTCAATCCGAATAAAAGCTTTAACAAGAACGACATAGAGCTCGACTTTTCAGACAAAAGCACGATTTATAATTCCATAGAAGACGCTATCAGCATACTTGACGTGAATCTTAATATTCTGAGCGTTAATTTTACCATGCGCACATGGTATCCCGGCAGAAAGAGCTTTATCGGGAAAAAGTGCTTTTACGTTTATCACAACCGCAAAGAGCCGTGTGAAAACTGTCCCGTGATAAGAACATTAAACACCGGGGTCGCCTGCCTCGATATCATACCGTACCACATAAAGTCTACCGGCTCGCGCGGCTGGCATGAGCTGCAGTCATATCCCATCCTAGAGGACGGCAGAGTAGTCGGCGTCGCAGAATACGTCAAGGATATCACCAAAGAAGTAAACCTTTATTCCAAAATCAGCGATTTTGAAAGCAGCCTTGAGGACTTCAAGGAACAAAACCGTCTGCTTCGCATGTATCTCGAGCAGGTGCAGGAAGAAAAGGATCATATCTCAGCCAATATATCCGACAATATAAAAAAGTATATAAAGCCGCTGGTAAAACAGCTTAAAAACACCTGCAACGAAAGGCCTCTCGAATACGACCTTGTATCGCTGCTCGAAACGTTATTCAGCAATATCGTCACGCCGTACATCGAAGGGTCTTCGGCGCTTGAGGGCTTCACATCAAGGGAAATACAGATAATGTCCATGATAAAAAACGGCAGAACCTCAAAAGAGATAGCCGATGCTATGAGCGTAAACACAAAAACGGTGGATTTCCACCGGGCGAATATCCGCAAAAAGCTTGGACTAGAACGCACAGATAATCTGCGCTCATACCTGATACGCTCCAGAATCGCGTTTGACTGACGGGCGTCGTATTTAACGACGTGAAAAATGAGTGTTCTTTACGTTTGCCGCGCAGCATGCCAAAGGAGGAAAACAGCATACCGCGCGGCTAAACCTTTATAAGACCCCGGTTACATTATTGCTAGCAGCATATATATTAGTTAACTATTCCTCAATGCGCATTAGTGTATAAATGCAGTATGTTGTGTTTTTACTTTACCGGGTTTATTCCAGATCGAGCATGGCCATAGTCGCCGGCATTTCGTGACCGGTGTTCACTTTGTCCGGCCCCGTAACAAGATCAAAGCACGATATTACTATTTTGTCCTGCCATATGCACGGTTCGCCGGGCTGGTCGAGCTCGCCGTTAAACCCGTCCGAATCCGGGCTTTGCGCGATGCGCGTTACTTTCCCGTCCGGAGTGACCTTCGCTATGGCGTTAGCTGAAAAGTCGGCGATATAAAGATTGCCGTTTTTGTCGAATATCATGCCGTCGGTCGTCTTAAGCTGAGTGGCATCCTTTGCCCATACCTTGTTATCCTTTACGCTTCCGTCTTCATTGAACGTTATTTTGTGCACCGCTCCGTCCCCGAAATTGCCGACATACAGGTTGCCCTGCGAATCGATTTCGATTCCGTCCGCGCCGTATTGGTCGTCAGGATTGAGCGTTAAGAATGTGGTCAGGATATTGGGGTCGTCAAGCGTGTTGGTGACCTTGATGTCCTCGTCGTCGAGATGGAATCTGTACACGCAGCTTACGAGCAGCCCGGAAGGGTCTTTGACGCTTGTCATAAGGCTCTGCGTAACATACATGTAATCGCCGCGAATGCGTATACCGTTTGGATGCTCCATACCGTACGCTACCACCGTGGTCTTCACCACGATGCCATCCGCTATGCGCAGCCTCAGCATCCGTCCTTTTCCGAATACCTCGGGCTTGCCCGACCAGCCCTGATTGTCGCATATGTAGATGTCCCAGTCCGGTCCAAACGCGATTCCCATAGGCCGAGCGTACCCCGTTTCGGGATGCACGGGCACGTCGACCCATTTTTGTATATTGCGCTGCTTGTCTATCCTCAGAAGGAAGCCCTTCATGCTGTCGTCCGCAAAATTCGGGCACGAGAGTATCAGGTTGCCCTCCTTATCTATCGCCATACCGTCGGGCGTGCAGACATATTCGGGCAGCAGGCAGAACAGTTTTGATTGCTGCATAAATATTTCCCTCCTTGTTATTCGATGCCGGCGAGCTGTCCGTAGATGCTCTCCAGCGCATAGTATGTGTTGTTGAAGATGGGAATAATCTTTTTATATTCCTTAACATTCTGCGTGTTAGGCTCGATTACCTCTGTGACGCTGTTGAATTTTTCAGCTTCATGGAAGCCGGACAGCGCGCCTATACCCACACCGGCCGTCACGGCAGCCCCCATCGAGGTCGCTTCCTCGAGAGACGCCATTTTTAATATGTTCATTCCAAATATATCGGCAAGCATCTGCCTTTGCACAAGACCTTTCGCCATGCCTCCGATCACTATCATCTCTTTAATATCTATCTGCATTTTTAGTATGTCCAGTATGATATTGAGATTCATGAAAATACCCTCGACCACGCTCCTTAGCATGTCGCTTCGGCTGTGCTCCATCTTTAGCCCAACAAACGCGCCTCTGGCATTGGGGTTCCACCTCGGGCTCCTCTCTCCCAGAAGATACGGCAGGAACAAAAGGCCGTTGGAAGCGGGTTTTGATTTTTCTACTTCCTTGTCTATCAAAACGTACGGGCTCACACCCTCGCCCGCGGCAATGAGCTGCTCATATTTGCAGATCTCGTTCTTTACCCACGAGAACGCCGCTCCCGCCGTCTGCATCGTGCCGCAGGGAGCGATATATCCGGGCACGACATGCGCCCAGTTAAACGTTCGCATCTCCGGGTCGAATACAGGTTGTTTTGTTGTGGTGCATATCCACGACGACGAGCCGAGGCAGTTATACGTCCGGCCTTCGGACACCGAGCCGGCGCCCACCGACGCACACATGCCGTCTCCTCCGCCCAGCACGACCTTGGTGCCCACGGCAAGGCCGCATTCTTCGGCGACCTTCGATGTTATCTCCCCCGCTATATAGGTAGAGGGTTTGGCTTCGGGCAGCTTATCGGTATCTATGCCAATAGCGTCAAGTATCTTTGAGGACCACTCAAACTTGTTGATGTCGAAGGCGTTCGTGCCCGACGCGTCCGAATAATCGGTGACGAACTTGCCCGTCATCCTGTAGATGATATAGTCCTTTGCGTTGAGCATCTTGTAGGTGTTTTTATAGATATCCGGCTCGTTGTTTTTCACCCACATAAGCTTTTCGATGCTGTATGAGCTGCTAATCCTGTGCCCTACTGTTTTATAAAACTCGTCAGGCGAGAGCCTGCTCCTTATAAACTCCTCTTCTCTTGTCGCGCGCATATCCGCCCAGATGATGGACGGGCGAAGCGGCACCCCGCTTTTATCGACACACAGACACCCCATCATCTGTCCCGAAAATGACACCGCAAGAACATCCTGCTTATTTATACCTGCGAGCAATTCCTTCGTGCTTTTGCATATGGCGTTCCACCAGTCGTCAGGGTTCTGCTCCACCCAGTTCGAGTTGAAATAATTCGTGTCGTATGTGCTGACGCTGCTGCTTATCAGTGTTCCGTCCAGATCGTACAATGTCGCTTTGTTACCGGACGTGCCGAGGTCGTGCGCCAATAAGTATTTTTGCATATCGTATACCTTAAGCCTTAATTATTTTGATCGTTTTACGTCTGGTTACAGGTTCTTGTAATAGTGTCCAAGCGCGTTCGCGCCCATCACCGCGCTGTAGACTTCCTCCGCCGTGATAAGAAACGGCTCTGCGTTCCAGAAAGAGTGCATAGAGGTTTCCGCGATGGTGCGTACATTGGCTTCCGTTGCCTCTATGCCCATATCTTCCAACGTGACCGGCAGACCGACGCCGAGATTGAATACTATAACCTCTTCGATCTCTTCCATAGGCTTGTCTTCGGCCACCAATTGGCATATCACTCCGAACGCGCAGCGCTCGCCGTGCAGCGTCTTTGCTCCCTCGGGCAGCGCCGTTATGCCGTCTCCCACCGAATGAGCCCCGGCGCAGCCCGTGTTTTCAAACCCAAGGCCGCTGAGCAGCGTGTTTGCTTCGATGATATTCTCAACCGCCTCGGTGCAGATGCCCTGCTCTGCCGCGAGCTTAGCTTTCAGTCCGTCTTCAAGCAATATGTCGTAGCAAAGCTCGGCAATGGCCATCGCCACCTTGGGGCGCCTGTATCCTCCGGATATATAGTTCGGCGAATCGGATTCGTCGTTGGCCCGCGCTTCAAAGTAAGTAGAGAGCGCGTCGCCCATACCGGATACGAGATACCGTATCGGCGCTTTTGTGATGACGTCGCTGTCCATCAGCACGATGTTAGGGCTTCCTATATAATGGCGCGCGTGACTGTGCTCGCCGTTTTCCTTATAGATGACCGAAAGCGCGCTGCACGGCGCGTCCGTCGAGGCCGTTGTCGGCGCGATGATAACAGGCGTATGGAAATTGTCCGCAACAGCCTTGGCAGTATCGAGCGTTTTGCCGCCGCCTATGCCCACCACGACCTCCGGCCCGAATCCCCTGGCGATATCCGTCATTCTCTCTATCTCTTTTTCGGATGTCTCACCGCCGAACTTCGCCGTGAGAATATCGCTGCCGGTGCCCGCATAGAGCTCAGTGTATTTCTTGGTGTATTCTTCAAAGAAAAAACCGTCGATTATAAGGTAGACCTTTTTTCCGTAAAGCTCGGTGTATCTGCAAAGATTGTCAAGCTCTCCCGGACCTTGAAAATATCTGCCCGGCGATCCGAATCCTCTTGTATGCTTTTGTATATGCGGCATAATAATTCCTCCCGATAATATGGCGTGCACTGCGAAGCGGGTGCCCCGCAGTGCACCGTTCTTTGATTAATACTTTATGACTATCTTCTTGCAGGGTTGTTTCTTCTCGATTATGTCAAACGCGCTGAGTATGTCTTTGAATTCGATTACGTGCGATATGAAGTCGCGTGGGTTTATGAGCCCAAGGCTTATCCAGTTCATTATCTCATTATGTGCCGCCGCTTCCTCTACCTTGTCGGGAAACTGCTGGAAATTAAGCTTCCAATTATACGGCGCTTTGCTCCAGTCAAGCTCCACCGAAAGATTGGGCGATATGCCGTAAACGCATATGGTGCCGCCGTCTTTGATGAGCTTCATACCTTCATTGATAAGCGCGTTGATACCCACAGCGTCCAAAGAGAAGTCCACGCCGTCTTTGCATAGCTCACGTACCATTTGGGCGGGGTCAGCGTTCATGCTGTTAAACGCGTAATCTGCGCCCGCTTTTTTTGCTTCCTCAAGCTTTTCGTCAACGATATCGAACAGTATTATGGGCGCCATGCCGAGTATCTTTGCGAACTTGACGAACGAAAGTCCGACAGGCCCCGCGCCGAATATCGCTACGCTCTTGCCCGGGCCGAAGCCGAATTTTTTGGCGGCCGCCAGAACCTCTCTGAATGTGATTATCATCGTGGCGTCTACAGGGTCGATGTCTCTTGGCAGCTTGCTCTGGGTATAGTAAAACTCTCCGAAGCCGTCGCTGCCCGGACCGCGGCCGTTGTTGGCCATCGCCTTCCAGTCGCCGCAAATGGCATATTCGGAATAAGCGCCCCAGTATGAGGAGTAGCCCACGGGCGGGTTTTCAATGAACGGAAGCATTATCTTATCGCCTACCTCAAAACCGGTGACATTTTTGCCTACCTTGACTACCTCGCCTATCCCCTCATGGCCGAGCAGACAGGGATACTCTGACGTGTCAATGTTCTTGAACTTTCCGTGGAGTATCTTTGTATCCGTGCCGTTGCATACGCCGCATGCCAGCGTTTTCACAAGAACCTTGTTGTCTTCGCACTCGGGCATGGGAACTTCAACGACCTCTAGCTTTAAATCCTTTGTGACCGCTAAACTCTTCATGTTCGCTTCTCCTTTAAAAAAATGTGTCGGGGTCAGCGTGAAGACGCTGGCCTTTGTTGATTTTGCGGATGCTCTCCATCTGCTCGTCCGTAAGCTCAAAATCAAATATCTCAAAGTTTTCTTTCTGCCTTTGCGCGTTCACCGATTTGGGCAATACGCGTATTCCGTTTTGAATGAGGAAGCGGAGCGCGACCTGTGCGGGCGTCTTGCCGTGCGCGTCAGCGATGTCCTCCAGCGCCTTCTCTTTCAGCATGTTGCTGCCGTACCCAAGCGGCGCCCAGGCTTCAACGAGTATCGAATGCTCCCTGCAAAACTCTATAGTCTTATAATCCATGTAATAGCAATGCGCTTCTATCTGGTTGACCATCGGAGGCACGCTGCAGTTTTCAAGGAGCACCTCAAGATGATGCGTCATGAAATTGCTGACACCTATCGCTCTTATCTTTTTGCCGGCGTAAAGCTCCTCAAACGCTTTCCATGTGTCTAAAAACTTATCCTTGCCCGGCCAGTGCACCAGATAAAGATCGATGTAATCCGTCTCGAGCTGCGAAAGTGTAACGTCAAACGCTTTTTTTGTGCTCTCAAAGCCCTGAAACGCGTTCCACAGCTTGTCGGTGATAAACAGCTCTTTTCTGTCCCTGTCCGCGATCGCCTTGGCGATATCTTTGCCATTCTCGTATATCCACGCGGTGTCAAAGCTCGTATAGCCTATATCAAGAGCTGACTTTACCGCCTGCCGCAGCGTATCGGCTGACGAGCGGAACGTGCCGAGACCTATCATGGGGATCTCTACGCCGCCCGGCAGCAGAGCGGATTGAACTTTACTCATTTTATGTCTCCTCCGTTTACTTTACTATCCTGTTGCGTATCGTTCTGTCGACCGACAGAGAGACCGCGCCTATGACCACAAATCCAAACACTATGTCCTGCCAGAATACGTCCACGCCCGCGAATATCATACCGTTCTTTATTACTGAAACCATGAACACTCCGAGCACAGTGCCCAGCACCGAGCCCTTTCCTCCCGTAAGTGCCGTGCCTCCTAGAGCCACCGACGCGATGACAAGCAGCGTAAACGTATTGCCCACTGTGGGCGCAGAGCTGATAAGCTTTGCCACCAGGAATATTGAGCCGAGTGCCGCGCAGACTCCGCCCAGCACAAAGGCGATTATTTTTGTACGGTTTATCTTGATGCCTGCCATGCGCGCCGCGCGCTCGTTGCCGCCTATGGCATAGAGCGCTTTTCCGAAGTTGGTCTTTGACTGCAGCACATAGAATACAGCGACGATGACCAGCGCCAGTATAAGCGGAAGGCCTACGACCCCAAAGCTTATCTTAGACCAGTCTACCGCGGGCCTTAACAGTTTGGGTATCGACACAGGCGCGCTGCTTATCAGCAAAGCTACCGAGCGCCACACCGACATAAACCCGAGCGACGCGATGAAGGAAGGAAGTTTAAGATATACATGGAAGCACCCGAGCATGAACCCTGCCAGCGCTCCGAAGGCGAGCGAGATACCGAACGCCATCACCGTTGAGCCGAAAATGCTTTCATTTTCCGCAAAAAACGATATCATCAGATGAACCGTCAGTACGTTGACGACCGAGCACACAGCTCCGACAGACAGGTCCACTGACCCGAGGAGCAGTATAAACGTGGCTCCGCACGCCATTATCATCAGCGGCGCCGTGTCGCTCAGCAGCGAGCTTAAATTAGCTCCGCTTAAAAAGCCCGGTTCAATGAGCCAAAACACGAGAACCAGCAGCACTATGGCCGAAAAACTGAAATATTTCATCAGCCGGCTTGTTTTGTTTTTCGCTGTAATTATCTTCTTGTTCATATTTTCGCTCACCTTTCTACATCATTAGCGTGACAACGTCGACCTGGCTGAGCTTGTTTGAGGCAGGAGATTCGAGTTCGCCTGTTACCATACCGTCTCTCATAACAATAACCCTGTTCGACATGCCGATGCATTCGTCGAGCGTATCGCCCAGCAGTATAACGGATTTGCCATGCCTGACAATTTCACGGATCAGCGAGTATATCTCTTCCTTTGCGCCCACGTCAACTCCGCGCGTCGGGTGGTTGAGTATCAGCACGTCGCACTCGCTTGCCAAAGCACGGGCGAACACTACCTTTTGCTGATTGCCGCCCGAGAGCTGCATCGTCAGCTCATCGTTGCCTTTTGTTTTGATGTTGAGTTTGTCTATCCATTTATCTGTTTGCGCTATTGTCTTTTTGTTGGAAATAAACGGGCCCGCGCAAGGCTTTTTGAGCTGCGACATACATATATTCTCGCCTACCGAGAGCGTCGAGACTATACCCTCCACAAGCCTTTCCTTCGGTACCATGAGCACCCTTTTTTTAAGCGCTTCCGCCGGGCTTTTAAAGCTGACGCGCTTGCCTTTGAGGTAATATTCTCCGCTTGTGGCCATATCGTCGCCGCAAAGCACAGAGCAGATGTCCTCCTTGCCCGAGCCTACGACGCCCGCGATGCCGAGTATCTCACCTTTGTGCAGCTTGAAGCTAACATGCTTGAACACTCCTGCGAGGCCAAGGTCTTTGCATTCTATAACGACTTCCTCTTCAGGCTCGCGCTGTTCGTTTATCTTGTAATACTCTGTTGTTGTCGAGCGGCCCACCATCATCTCATAAAGCATTCTCTCGTTGGCGTCCCGGGTCGCCACTTCGCCCGCGTTCATGCCGTCCTTATAGACGAATATCCTGTCGGTTATCTCCAATACCTCGTCAAGCCGGTGGGACACGAATATGACAGAGTGGCCCATGGCCGTCAGCTTTTTGATTTCTTTGAACAGAGCCTTTACTTCATCCTCGTTGAGCAGCGAGGTAGGCTCGTCGAGCAGTATCAGGCAATGCTCTTTGCCGGCCCTTAGCGACACGTTGACGACCTTTGCGATCTCGATCATCTGCCTCGTGGCAAAGTTGAATTCAATCACCTTTTTGCGAGGCGCGATGCCGGACGCGCCTACGTTATCGAGCGCCTGCTGCGCAGCCGCGTACATCTTCTTCCAGTTCACGGCGATGCCTGAGCGAAAATCCTTCTCGTATCCAAAGAATATGTTTTGCCCCACAGACAGGTTGGTGATAAGCGACTGCTCCTGAAAAACCATACCGATGCCAAGAGCGTTGGCGTCCATAGGAGTTTTGGGCGCGTAGATCTGCCCGTCCATCACCATTTCACCGCCGGACTGCGGATGAACGCCTATTATGATTTTGAGAAGCGTCGATTTGCCCGCCCCGTTTTCGCCTATCAGGCCGACTACCTCTCCCTTCCTGATATCAAAGTCCACACCCTTCAAAGCCTGTGTGCCATGAAAGGATTTCGTAATGTTTTTAGCGTAAAACAGCACATTGTTATCCATGTCGTTTCTCCTTTCAGGCTACTTGCTGATTACCTTACGTCCGCGCACTACCGTCAATGAAACCGCCGCAAGAATGATAAGGCCTTCTATAGCGCTGTTGACATACGGGTTTACCTGCAATATGGCAAGGCCGTTATTGAGCACAACCATTATGAGCACGCCAACAATGGTTTTTTGCACGCCGCCTTTGCCGCCCGCGAGCGCCGTTCCGCCCGCGACGACCGCCGCCTGCGCAGGGAACATCAATCCTTCGCCAATCTGCGACTGCCCCTGCCCGAGCCTTATGGCTCCCAGCACGCCGGCTATTCCGAACAGCAGCCCTGCCAACACAAACACCTTAATCTTTACCCTGTCTACGTTTACGCCCACGCTTCTCGGTATGTTCTCATCTGTGCCTACCGCGAAGATGTGCCTTCCGAACGGAGTGTATTCCTGAATGAAGTACGCAACCGCCACCATAACAAGGGCCACCCATGTAATGAACGGTATCTCCAAAAACGCCGCCTTGGGCAAAGCTATCATCACTTCATCGGCAAGGCTGGCCGGGATGCCTCCGTAAGAGAGTATCGCGAAACCTTTACAGATATACATGAATCCGAACGAGACCATAAACGATGGGATTTTCAGCTTGACATGTATCACGCCTATAAGAAAACCGACAAGCACGCTTGCCGCGATTGCTATCAGCACGCCGAAGATGCCAAGGTTGCTCTCGTTTTTTGTGTTGAGTACCAATATGGACAAAAACGAACCCGCCATTCCGACAGTCCCGTCGATCGACAGGTCAATGCTTCCGAGTATTATTACAAACGTCAGACCGCTCGCTATCAGCAGCGGTATAGCAAGCTGGTTAAGTATCGCCACCAGATTGTTGAACGAGGCGAACTCGCTCCCCGTAGCGAGTGTGAAGGCCAGTATGATGACCAGCAGCACCGATATAGGAGCGTATCTTATTATCTGCTCACGACGATGCTCTGCTTTTATCTTTACAGCAAATTCATCCGTAATGGACAGTCCGCTTTCTTTTTGCATGTTCATTTTCTTAGCTCCGATCAAAAATGAAATTTTTTAACTTGAGACCTTTAGTTTACCTTTACGCCTTGGGGTGAGAAGCCCGTCGGCCGACTTAATTGATATGAGTTTCTTGCGCAGAATCCTTATGCCTGACGTTGCCGTGCAGCAAGGGGGTCTGCCCCTTGCTGCTTTCGCCAACGTTCTCAAAAGCCCTAAAGGTCTGTCATTAGTCTGCTTTGCAGTAGAAGATCTTCGAGAAGTCAAATTCCGGTTTGGAACCCATGAAGTCCTGCACGTTGTCAGCCGTTATGAGCTGCGAAGGAGTCGCGAATACGCGATATTCCATAGGCATCTCTGCAGGATCAATCAAGCCCGCCCATGCGGCATAGCAGATGGCGAGCGTATAGCCGCCCTGCAGATAACCGTTTGAAGAAACCGTGGCTGTCGCATATCCGTCGGCAATGGCCTGAACCATGTCGGTCGTCGCGTCGATACCAACTACCGGGATGGTGCCCTTTAAGCCGGCTTTATCAAGAGCCTGCAGAGCGCCGGTCGCCATGTTGTCGTTCGCGCACCAAATGCCCTTTACATCAGGGTTGGTGTTGAGCCATGTCTCGACGAGAGCGAGAGCTTCTTTGGTATCCCAGTTCGCTGTATCCTGAGCAAGTATTGTAACATTGGGGTTTTCTGCGAGGAATTTGTCAAGACCTGCGCGACGGTCGGATGCCGCCGTGTTTCCGAGCATGCCCTCAAGCACGAAGATGCCGCCGCTGCCGCCCATTGCGTCCGTGAGCGCGCTCGTGATGTTGTAGCCGCCGAGCACGTTGTCAGGCGAAGTGTGTATTACCCAGTTCGGTGTGTAATCTTCCGGGCCGTAGTCATCGGGCTTGTTCCAGGCCGTGCCGATGTAGCCGCCCGACTGCGCCATGGCTTCCGCCAGCGCGGGAGCGATTGCCGATTCGTTGGGGTCGGAGTATACGATCGCGTTGCCGTTGGCTTTTGCGGCAAACTGCTTCATGTTGTCAACTTCCTTGTCGTTGGAGCCGCCCGAATCCAGCGTCTGCTTAACGTATTTCTGTCCGATCGAATCAAGGTACTCACAGAACATATCCATGCCCTCGATGATTGTCACGATGTAAGGATTCGTCAGTCCGCGGACCGATGCGCCCACATACAGAGTTGTGTCGAGCTTTTCCTGAGGTATCTGCGAGGGGTCTATGACAAAGTTTGCATAGTCTACCGCACCCGGCTCTACTACTGCAGGAGCATCTGCCGACTCTTGGGGTTTTTCCGTTTCCGCCGGCTTGTCTACCGCCGGGGGTTCCGCGGGAGCCGCACAGGCAACCAGGGAAAACACCATCACAACAGCGAGTAATAATACGAGTAGCTTCTTCATTTTATCCTCCGGTTATATTATTTTATTAGGCGCAACCGCCTAATCTGAAAATCTTTTGTTATCGTTAACACAGCGTATAATTCTATTTTATGGTAGTTATATGCTTTTTTAGGGTTAATACTACAACATATTCTTTAGTTTAACAATAATTGCTGATATATTTCTAAATCATTCCTTAAGGTTATGTGCACAACATTGTTACCGTGCACATTTGTATATTAACTTGTCCGGCGGGGATTTGTCAATACCCAATTTGCGATATTTTTTTCATTAAAATACCCAATATTTCGATGATTTTATACTTGTAATCTCACGGTTTCGAATGTAAAATACAAATATAATAAAGACCATACATTAGAATGGTACCGATAACACGGAAGGATTTTACGTCATGCCTATAACTATCCATGACATTGCTGCGAAAGCCGGAGTATCGCACACCACTGTATCGAGAGTGATAAATAAATCCGAGAATGTCAGCTATGCGACAAAGAAAAAAGTTGAGACCGCCATTACAGAGCTAAATTACGTTCCTAACGCTTACGCGCGCGGGCTGTCGAGCAACAAGACAGACGTTATCGGACTTGTGGTTCCGGAAATACGCAACCCTTTCTTTGGTGAGATAATTCAGGGCGTCACTTCTATCGCCGATGAAAACGGGCTTAACGTGCTGCTGTTTAACACGGATGAAAGTGTGATAAAGGAGCAGCGCGCGCTGCGCATACTTCAGGAGCACCGCATCCGCGGCCTTATTATAACTCCCGCTACCGGCCACGAAAGCTACGACAAGAGCTATGTCGAGTCTTTCGCGAAAATGAAGGTCCCTATTGTTCTTGTAGACAGAAATATCATGAACAGCAACTTTGACGGTATTTACTACGACGACATGCAGGGTATAAACGAGGCAACAACATTGCTTCTTCAAGAAGGCCACAGAGATATCATCATACTCGGCGGCAATCCTAAACTCAACCTCGCGCAAAACCGCGTAGCCGGCTATATCCACGCGTTCAAAGCTTTTGATATACCGCTCATCGATTCCAACATCTGTTACGGAGATTTTACACGAGAATGTGCTTACGAACAAACACTTGACGTGTTAAGCAGGGCCAAGCGCCCGACAGCTATCGTCTCAACTAACAATATGCTTACGTTAGGTTGCCTAAAAGCGCTGTTTACAAACAAACTGCGCATACCGGATGATATGGCTTTTGTGGGTTACGATAAGATAGAGCTTCTTGATGTTATACAGTCTAATATCACCATTGTTGAGCGCCAGGAATATGAGTATGGTCAAAACGCCATGCACCTGCTTCTTCGGCGCATTGAAAACCCCAAAATGGCACAGCAGAAGATAATTATGTCCCCAACGCTCATTAAGCGCGGCTCGGAAAAACTCGGGCGACATCTGTCAGAGTAAAAATGCAAGCAACCCATCTGGACTTTATAGCATCAGTGTATTCATCCAGACTCTTTGATAGGAATCATCCTGAGTTATGACGGTACAGCGCCAACCATCCTCAAACCTTTATCGGTCAATACCTGCATATTAAGACGATACATATCGCTAATAGAATTATATTAAGAAAAAAGGGCCTTTGCCCTCTGGCTTAATTTTCCTTGATTTGCCTTATGTCAAAATGTTTCTTATCGGCTCGCCTTTGGCTTTAATCCTTTTTGTAATACCTTTGTACGCAAGCTGCTTGCACAGCTCCTGGATAATAAGATTGCTGATTCCTCTTCCGCTGAGCTTATCCTTTATTTCCCCGTCAGTCAGGCCACAGTCTTTGCTTAGCATGCTGAGTATCATTTGCTCAGCCACAGCGCTTTCACTGATACGGATAGGGCGTCCGTCAACAGAAGGCCTTAAATAGTTCGTCATACCGCCGCTTGATCTCTTTCTTTTTATAAAGCCCTTATGGTCAAGTTGCCTGCATATGCTGAAAACCGCCTGCCCTGAAAACCCTCGGGTGTTAAGCCTTGCGGCAATATCCTTATCGGTAAGGCCGTCTTCGTTTTCGATAATGCTCAATACTTTGCGTTCCATGTATTCGCTGTCGGTTTCATAATTCATTGAGTATGCCCCTGTTCTATTTTCGTCATCACCAATGATAACACCAAAAATACATATAAACAATATTGTAACACAAATATAAAAAGCGGCTGATATCTGCCATGCTCTTTGTATGCCCAAGTGGCCTTGTTCTTTATAGACCAGCCAGATGATTTTAAGTGCGTTATGAAACAGTTGGCATGAAAGTCTAGTGCATATTATAAGCAGAATGTTTGCTGATCATATCAATAAGTTCATCATTGCTGACCCCGCAATGTGTTTTAAGGAATTCCCCTATACCCTTCTCATTGATAAGCCTTTGCATTTGCGCTGCCGCCGCGTCGCCGGGGTTGTCATATCGCAAAGCCGCCGCTATCCCGCCTATTATATGCCTCGGCTCTGTGCCCATGCTCACGCAGTACAGCGCGGCGCCAACCAGTCGGTCGTTACTGCCAAGCTTTCTGAGCGGGTCTTTCGCGACCCTTTCCACTGTGTCACCCAACGCCTGGTTTGAGAACCGGCTTAAGAGATCTTCGATATGGTCATGCAGCTCCCGCTTCGGGATGCCGTACTCCTTATGCAGCGCCGACGTCGTTTCTAGCATAGCCGCGTTCGCGACGCGCCGGATATCATCATCCGCCACACACTGATAAATAAATCTATACCCTTTAAGCCAGCCCAGATAAGCGCATATTGCGTGCCCCATGTTGTGCACAAAAAGCTTCTTTTTAATGTAATAACCAAAGGGCGTATAAGGTACAAGATTCTTGATGCCGGGTATTTCGCCGACGAAGGCCGCCTTATCGACAGGCAGTTCGTCGTAAGGCTCGACCCACACCATAAGTATATTGCCTTCTTTCATCTCTTGCGTCATGACAGGCACCATCCTGCCGACCGATGCCGAGACGAGCCCGAGATTTTGATCGAGCACGTTTTTATATTGCGCTCCCATCTCTTTTTCTATAAGAGCGCGCATGTATTTGTCAGCATCGATGAGGTTCTCGCAGATTATGATGTTGAGCGGCCCTCCGCCTTCGTCAAAGCGCTTTTTCAGGCCCGCGCACAGTACGGGTATGATGTGGAGCAGCGCGCCTACACCTACCGCAGTCGCCATGACGTCCGCCGCCGCTATTTCTTCCGCCGCGCAGTCTACATCCCGGCCATTTACAGCGTAAACATTGTTTACTGTCTCAATTTTTTCTGCTTCATTTGATATTATTTTTACAGGGTAACAGCCGTCCCGGTTGAGCTTGTTCACGACATCGTCCGCAACATCAATAAAGCATACGTCATAGCCCGATTCGTAGAATGCCTTTCCAATAAACCCTCTGCCTATATTGCCCGCGCCGTACATGACAGCTCTTTTCATATGCTCATTCATCTTTCTTTACTTGTTTACAAGGTCCGTTGATTAGTTTCAACGGCGGCATGTTCTCTTATGATACAGTATACCTCTGCGGTCTCACGCAATCAATTGCATTCAGCGACGAGCGGCCCCGCAAGCTCATTTAAAAAATACAATTTTCCGGGCAGTGTGGGCGCAAAGCTTGAGGGCACCCAAATATCCGGCTTGTATCTGAGCGTTACCCAAAGCGAAACGCCCTGCCACTGCATCCCTCTGCCGAATATTCCGTCGCAGCCTCCTATCATTCTGTCGCTTTTAAGAAACAGCCCAGGGCCTATGGTATTAGCCGTTGCCGGAACATGCGTAAAGCGGCTTTTGAAGCTCGTCAAAGCGTTTTGCTCTATTGTAAGCGGATGCAGCCTCGCACCCAGCCTGTACGCGGCGCTTTTCCATTCCCCAATATTGTTGTATTCCGCGGCAAAATGCGGCTCCCAAAACGCAATATGAAAGACCCTTCCTATACCGTATATCGTCACGAGCCTCGCGCCTTTGGCGGCAAGCTCGTTTATCTTGTTTTCATAATTCGGCAAGTTGTGCTTGGTCGCGAAATTCCTCTGTTTTTCGGGCACCGTAAGCCTGCCCAACGGGCCGTAAAAAGCGCTCTGCATAGCGTTTTGAAACGAACCTTTGTCGCCGGGGTCAAGCGTGTTTCCTTCCCCATCGCTCCATTCGTCCATGTTAAAACCATGCACATGTCCGCAGTCAACGCCCCATTCACGAAGGAAATGTACGGTCCACCTGTACATACCCATCGGGCCGACGGGCAGTATAAGAGCAAGCTGCGTGCCGTTGTCCTTAGCCTGTTTTATCTCCAGCGCGATTTCATGGCCCAGCTTTACCTCGAATTCTTGCAGAGATTCGCATGACGCGGGTTCAAAGCCCGGATGCCAATGAGACTGCCTTTCAAGCACCTCATCAGGGCCCTTTATGCATTCATCTATTCTCTTGATATCCCACCCTTTTGGATAAAACCCCTCGCACAGCGATCCTTGTATGGTAGACATAAGATCTATCGTTTTGTTCATTGAGCTGCCCCCTTATACCTGCGGCCTATGCTTTGCCTGAGCTTTTGAAAACCCTTATCGCTGATTGTATATCCTGCTTAACGGCTTCGATTGACCATGTCGTTATGTCGTGATAGAACGCAGGCTCGGTCTCCGATAATTTTTTCTTTATGTATTCGGCTGTTGACAGCGCCATATTGGTATAGTAATTGATTTTACATACTCCATGCTTGATTGATTCTAAAAAATCCTGCTCTGAGAGCCCTGAACCGCCGTGCATGACTATCGGGATATTTGACTTTTGCGCGATAAGCCCGAGACGCTGGTAATCGAGCCTAGGCTTTTCCATGTAGACACCGTGGACAGTCCCGAACGAGCACGCAAGGGCGTCTATTCCCGTTTTCTCAACAAACTCTCCCGCCATATCCGGGTCTGTGTAAAGTGACGTGTCCCTTATGATAGAATCATCGTCGCTGCCTTCAGACCAGCCGCTTTTTGGGCGTGCTACCCGGCCAAGCTCGCCCTCCACGCTTATGCCAAGAGTGTGCGCGATGCGGACGATTTCCTTTGTTTTTGAGACATTCTCTTCATAATCGTACCGGGAGCCGTCAAACATTACCGCGTTAAAGCCAGCGTGCATAGCCTTGATAACCGAATCGAACTCTTCGCCGTGGTCAAGCAGCACAGCCACGGGAATTTTCGCGCCTTTTGCTTCGTTGAGCAGCACATAAGCCGCTTTTTCAAGAGGCGTATATTTAAAATGCACGGCCGCGTGGCAAAGTATCACGGGCGATCTTTCTTCCTCGGCCGCCTCGATGACTCCTCTTGCCATTTGCAGATCGATGCTGTTGAAGCATCCTACCGCGTATCGCCTTGCTTTTGCGTCTTCTAATATTTCCTTCATGGAAACGAGCGCCATATTATCCTCCTTTTATCTGAGCGGCTTTACTAAACTGTAAAGCTCTGTGTATTTTTCGAACCGCTCGTCATAATAACTGCTCCGCAAAGGATGCGGCTCGTATACTCTCTTGACCTTAACCAACGCCCCGCACGCCTCTGAAACTGAATTATAAACGCCCGTTGCCGCTCCGGCAAGTATTGCTGTGCCGAGTGTACCCGCTTCTTCGCACTCCAAAGTTACGACAGGCCTTTTTAAAATATCGGCTCTGATCTGCATGAACAGCTCTGATCTTGAGCCGCCCCCCACAGTCCTAAGCGCGCTTATTTCTATGCCGTTTCGGCTTAACGCTTCAATGTTTCGCCTCATTTCAAACGTCTCGCCTTCCATGCACGCGCGGTAGATATCTTCCCTCGTTGTATTGAATGTCAGATTAAAAATTGCCCCTTTTGCGCGTGTGTCAACGTTTGGTACGGGCGAGCCCGCGAAGTGAGGCAAAACAAAAAGGTCTGTCGGCTCGCCGGGCATCGCCGCGTCGAGCTGTGCGTAAATATCTTCGCCCTTTCTTTCCGCCTCGTATTTGTCTAGACGAGCGAAATTATCCCTGAACCATTTGAGCAAAGAGCCTCCTGTCATGCTGAAGGCGTACGTCGCGTAGGTGTTTTCAAAGATATAAGGTATGCATATGTATGAGCAGTCCACCATGTTTTTCGTCAGCTTAGGAGAATCGAATAATGGCGTTATACAGTCGACCGTGCCTATACCGTTGACGGCTTCGCCGGCGCTTTGCACCCCCGCGCCAACAGCGCACATTATTTGATCGTGCGCCCCGAGCACGAGTCTTGCGTCTTTGTCGACGCCTAGTTCGAAAGCTATGCCGGGCTGTATATTGCCGATAACCGTTCCCGGAGGATATGGCATGGGCAGAATGCTCCCGTTCAGTCCAGCAGCATCGATAATTTTTGTATCCCACTCTTTGCGCACTATGTTGAACATCATTGAGCGCGCGGCAAGAGAATAGTCCGTTACATGCAGACCGCTGAGCTTGTACAGTATATAGTCCCCGAAAAAGTGGATGGAGCGTGTTTGTTCGTAGAGCTTAGCGTCGTGCTTTTTGAGCCACATAAGTTTGGAAACAGAGTACATACGGTGCGGCGGATGCCCTGTGGATTGCATAACAGCCATTACTCCAAGTGTTTCGGCAAGACGGCGGCACTCGTCCTCTCCTCTTTCATCCATATAGATAGCGCTGTTCCCAAGCTCGCGTCCCTGCCCGTCAAGGCAAACAAAGGCTTCACCCAGTGACGATACGCATATCGCTTTTACTGGATCTTTGTTTTGTTTGCAGGTTTGCTTGATAACGCTCTTGACGGCTTCCCAGACTTTTAAAGGATTTAGCTCGAACCAGCCCGCTCTCGGGCTTTCCACAGTGTATTCCTGATACGCAAAGGATAGTACTGCACCGTCGTCAGAAAAGAGTGTCGCTTTCGATCCGGTTGTGCCGATATCCAATCCAAGTAAAGACAAAACTTTTCTCCTAAAGAAGTTATTTTAGCGCTGTCTAAACAAACTGCTGATATATCTCTGTATATGAGTCGAGCATAAATTCGCTCTGCTTGCCGAAAAGCTCATCGTGCGTCGTGTTCGATTCGATTATATGAAGCGCCTTGCAGGCAGCCTCAAGACTGTCGAACTCGGCTTCCCATATCATCGTGTTTGAGGGCTCTTTTCCCGTAACCGGAATATACCGTTTTGCTTTTGGAAAATCGCTCTGAGTCTCCTCAAGTTTTATAAACAGCCTTTCAAGCTCTAAAAATTGTATCTTGCTGTATTGTTTGAACCTTTGCACGAATCTTAGTTTGAATGTCATATGATCCCGCCTTTATTATGTTTTGCAGTTTTTTCATCACGTCGTTTTTGTCTATGTTATCGGCTATGGTGTGCTTACTCTCCAAGGACAGACCCGCCAGTAAAGCCCCGAAATCAGTCGCTCTGATAACTTCGTTGTTCCCTCCCCGCAGGTATTGAAGCGGCATGCCGAGGGCGAGGCCGCATATCACGCCCGCCAAATAAGCGTCTCCCGCTCCTGCTGTGTTGACCACGGCAGACGATACCGCGGGTATATGCTCAACATTGCCGCCTTGGACGCAGTAGCTCCCTTGCTCGCCCGCTGTTACGATAAGCGCTATATTCGGATTGTATTTTGCAAGTTCGGCATAGCAGGCCTTTGCTGTCTTAAGCTTATCGGTATTCTCTTTACCTGATATCGCCTGCGCCTCGTCTTCGTTGACCGCCAAAAGATCGCACAGCTCAAATCCACCCAGTCTCCGAAACTCCCCCGCTTCCTCCCGAAGGACAGAGGCCGCACAAAACGCGCCGCCGCTTTTTCCTCTTTCAAGCAGAGCTATCCGCGACTCGACAGGAACCTCGGGAGCGGCCAGCACAAGGGTCTTCTCGTCGATGCCTCCGCTGATGCTGTCGATACAGCCGTTTATATATCTGGGGGTCACGGCGCCGGAAGCGTTGTTGGAACTCGTAACGTTAAAACCGCTTTTGTCCGCATATTGTATACAGACGCTGTACATCGTAGGATTGTCCGGATCGTTCTGCACAAACCGCGTGTCTATACCCGCTTGCGCCATCTCTAATAGAAGCCTTTTTCCCTCGCCGTCATCGCCGACCTTGCCTATGGCTATGACATTAACGCCTGGAGAAAGCATTTTCGCTACATAGTGCAGTATGATATGCTGTTTGCAGTAGTCCCGCGCGTCCGACAGCACAGCAAGCCTTGATTCGTTCCTGCTCAGACTCTCATTGGTGCTCATCTGGAACAGTACGCCAGAGCCGATGCCCCCTGTGCCTGCGATCTTGCTGAACTGAAGGCTCATGCGTTTACACCCGCAAACTCCCATTCAGGATGCTCTGAGATAGGGTGCCCGGCTGTGTCATATGTCGCAGTGATCATTGCGTCCGGGTGCTCCGCAAGCAGCGTCATGGGGTATTCGGCGGTAACCTGTGAGAATAAGGCTACGCGCAGAGCCGTTTGCTTCCATGTTCCCGTATCGCTGTAAACACGCACTTTTTTAGCCGAAAGGCATTCCTTTAAACCAAGGGTGATCGACATCGGCGGAACGAACTGATACGCGGCGCCAAAGCTGCGCTGTCCGAGCGTAATGACCGTATCGATATTGTTGTTCTGTATACGTACAGAGGAGTTGCGCAATTGCTCGATGCTTATCTCGCTGAACGGTTCGCGCCTCGCCTGATTATAGGCGACATGCCCGTCCTGACCCCATCCTCCGAGCGTATAGTCAATGCTCGTTTCGGATATCATTTTTTTGATCTGCATCATATTCGCGGGCTCAAGAAAATGCCTGTGCTGCCGGGGCACGGACAACTCTTCGTTCACGCCCGCATAAAAGTGCTTTTCCATGAATGTCCTGAAATTGTGCGGATCGTTTACTGCAAGAAGGTTTCCCTCCCAGTCAAGGCACTCGTCCATGTGGAACACTTCGAAATGCTTGAGAGAAACACGCTCTTCATTAACTATCCTCACAAAAGGCTCATACCAGCTTTTCGGGCCGCACGGTATTATTGCCCTGAACGTTCTTTGCCGGCCGGAGGCTGCTTTGATCTCTTCAACGAGCTCTCTGGCCATAAGCTCGCCCATTTCGCCCGAGTCCTTCACCATTCTAAACGGTATTTTTGTCTTATACACCGTAAGTTCTTCGGCAGGTATGCTGCACCATTTGTATAAATCCTTAAGGTCAATCATTATTTACCGCCCCCTTTACTGCTCAAGCGATTTGAAGTCGGACACATTGTCGCGCTCATCAAATACGCCTATCGTGATTTCCATCGTCCGCGTCTCTTCGGGCCCAATCATCGGAAGAATGCCTTTTTCCCGTAGTTTGTGTCTTCCGATACACATAGTATTGCATGGCTCAAGTCCCAAAATATAATCGATCGGGTTTTCAAGTTTCCATTGGGACAAGTACGGAAGCGTGTCGAGCTTTTGCCTGATATATACGCACATTCCGTTGAGCGAACTGTTGACTACAGACGCAAACCCGTATCCCTTAAAATCTTTGCAGGTATGAAAATAGTTCTTTTCCGTATTTGCGGGATGGGGTTTCGAAAAGCCCGTTATATTAAGCATATCTCTGAGCGAATAGTCGTCATAGGCTTCGCAGCGCTGCGCTTCAATATTCACCTGAGCCGACTCCGACAAAAACGGAAAACCAAAGTTGATATGATACAACATCATAAGAGGGATGCTCCGGCTTCCTTCGTTTGTGATCTCGTCCGTTACTTTTATGTAATTGCCAAACTGTTTTGATTCTATCGTGCGCTTTACGCTTACTTTGTCCGAAAACAAAGTATGATTGTCTATAAGCCCCATTATCTTTATGCTGTCCGAATACGGCGACACATCGCATACGTTCTTAGCCGGCGTGTGGCTGAATCTTCCGTGCAATCCGTAATCGGCATCGCCGTCGCGGCAGCTGCTGCCTATGTTGTCCGGCCCGCACGTTGTAAGCAGTCCCGCGTAAAACGTCCTTAACCACTCCTGCCCGCTGCAGTCATAGTATGAAGGATGGGCTTCACCGTTTGTCCCTAGGTATGTCAGATTAACGCCTTTATATGAAGCCAGCGAGATATCAAGCCCTCTGTCAGGCAACACAGTATATTCAAGCCCGCCACCCGTTTTTACATCGATAGCGCGAACGGCGTTATTGGTTCCGTCTGCAAGGGTGTAATGCCTGGTGCCGAAAAGCTGATATTTATTTCCCACATATTTATTTATGCCGTGCACTTTGCTGATGTAATCTCTCACGCCAAGACCTCTTTATCAATACGCGTTATTTTACCTTTCTCTTTGACAGCACATCAAACGCGACCGCGAGCAGCAAGACCATGCCTTTTATAGCCTGCTGCCAGTCAACGCTTACTCCGAGTATGGACATGCCGTTGTTGAGAACGCCCATGATAAGCGCGCCCACTATAGCGCCGTACACGGTGCCTATGCCGCCTGCCGTAGACGCTCCGCCTATAAAGCACGCGGCGATGGCGTCGAGCTCAAAACCGACGCCTGCTTTGGGCGTAGCCGCGTTTAGGCGGCCCGAGATTACAATGCCGGCAAGCGCGGACAGCAGTGCCATGTTCACATAGATAATAAAGAGTACCTTGTTCGTGTTTATCCCGGACAGAATGGCAGCCTTTTCGTTGCCCCCCATCGCGTATATATGCCTGCCAAAAACTGTTTTCCTCGTTATGACGGTATATACTATAAACAAAACTATAAGGATTATCATTATGACCGAGATTCCCTTATAAGAGGCGATTATAAACGAGATAGCGTTTATCGCGGCTATCCCGAGGAACAGCTTTACAGCAATGCTCAGTTTTGAGGGTATGACGTATCCGTATTTTTTCTTCTGCGCGTTTTTGAATATCTCGTAGATTATAAAAGCTATTGAAGCCACTATTCCGACAATGACCGTAAGTATATGCAGGTCGCCCGATTCCGTGATGTCGGGGAGAAAGCCGGAGCTCAAAGCTTGGTAAGATTCGGGAAACGGCCCTATTGTGCGTCCGTTTAATATAACCAGCGTCAACCCCCTGAACATAAGCATGCCTGCCAATGTTACGATAAAAGCGGGTATACGCACGATGGCTATCCAAAACGCCTGCCACGCCCCGATAACAAGCCCTATTGAGAGCGCGATCAGAATGGCGGGGAATACAGGGACTCTCTCGTTGACAATGAGCGTAGCCGATACGGCGCCGATAAACGCGACAATTGAACCTACCGACAGGTCGATATTGCCGCCGGACAGAATACACAAAACCATACCCATCGCCAGTATCAGAACGTAGCTGTTCTGCAGGATAAGATTCGTGACATTTAGCGGTTTTAAGAGCACTCCGTCCGTGAGTATTTGAAAGAGTATGATAATAAACACCAGCGCCAGTCCCATGGAGTATTCCCTTAAGTTGTTCTTAAGCAAACCCTTTAGTCTAGTCATTTATATTGCCTCCCTGTTATTCTCAACAATGCTTCTCATTATAAGTTCCTGTGTCGCCATTTCTCTGTTTACTTCGCCGACGATTTTTCCGTTGTTTATTATATAGATCCTGTCACACATTCCAAGCAGCTCGTTTAGTTCCGAGGAGATGAATATAATGTATTTGCCCTCGTCCGCAAGCCGGTTGATGATAGTGTATATTTCATATTTCGCGCCTACATCTATACCGCGAGTCGGCTCGTCAAGAATCAGCACATCAGGGTCGGTAAATATCCATTTGCTGAATACTACTTTTTGCTGGTTTCCTCCCGAGAGGTTGCCGGCTTTATGAACAAGCCCTGATGCCCTTATATCAAAGTCTTTCCTCAACTTTTCGCATTCACTGGTCTCTTTATTGTTGTTAACAAAGCTGTTTTTGCTTATCTTATTAAGGTTTGCAAGCGTTAAGTTGAACTTTATATCGTGAATTAACACGAGGCCTTCCGTCTTCCTGTCTTCGGTAACATATGCCAGACCGCTTTTTATAGCGTCTTTTACGCTGTTAATTTTCAGTTCTTTTCCTTCTTTAAAAATTTGCCCCGATATTCTGCTTCCGTATGATTTGCCGAAAATGCTTTTAGCGAGCTCAGTCCTGCCCGCCCCCATAAGGCCCGCCAAACCGACGATCTCCCCCTTTTTTATATTGAGGTTAATATCATCGATAACTACTTTATTGGTATCAAGCGGGTCATGAACGGTCCAGTTAACGACTTCAAATTTTGATTCTTCGATCTTCGGTTCTCTTTTCGGGAATAAGTTGACAAGCTCTCTTCCAACCATGCCTTTTATCATTCTGTCTATTGAAACATCGTCTTTTTGCTTCGATATCGTTTCTATCGTCGCGCCGTCGCGCAATATCGTTATCTTATCCGCAACCTTCATAACCTCGTTGAGCTTATGGGAGATAATGATGGATGTGATCCCGTTTTTCTTAAGATCAAGCAGCAATACGAGCAGTTTGTTCGCTTCCTCGTCATTAAGCGCAGCCGTCGGTTCGTCCAATATCAAAAGCTTTACATCTTTTGATATCGCTTTGGCTATCTCAACAAGCTGCTGTTTGCCAACACCGATGTCTTTTATTTTAATATCCGTATCGCATTCAAGCCCGACTTTTTTAAGAAGCTCCGTTGTACTTCTGTTTGTCTCGTTCCAGTTAATAAAGCCTTTTGATGAGCGTTCGTTCCCGAGAAAGACATTTTCAGCAATGGATAAGTGAGGAACGAGCGCAAGCTCCTGGTGAATGATTACGATCCCCTCTTTTTCACTGTCTTTGATGTTGTGAAATCTGCATTCTTTACCGTTAAAAATGATTTGCCCCTCATAGGAGCCGTATTTATGAACACCGCTGAGCACTCCCATAAGCGTAGACTTGCCCGCGCCGTTTTCCCCGACCAAAGCGTGTATGTCGTTCTCCTGTACTTCGAAACTGACATTATCCAGCGCTTTTACACCGGGGAATTCTTTCGTTATGTTTTTCATTTCCAAAATTATATTCGACATATATCAGCGCCCCTGTTTTTGTGCAGTTGATGGCCGCGTTATACGGCCATCAACTTACACATTATTTAAGTGCTATTTGAGTTCGTCTTCTGAGATGTATCCGGAATCTATCAGCATCTCTTTATAGTTCGAAATGTCTACCGAGTATGCGGATATAGCCATGGCGGAAACCTTTTTGGCGCCGTTGTCATACGCGTCGGGCTTGTTCACTTCGGCTTTTCCTGTGGTCAATGTCTGATGAGCCAAATCTACAGCCACTTTTGCGAGTGCTCTTGTATCAACGTAGACTGTATGTGTCTGCTCGCCCGCTATAATGGATTTTACAGAAGCGACCTCGGCGTCCTGCCCCGTGATGATCGGGAATGGGAGATCCGCGGTTCCATAACCGACGGCTTTCAGTGAGGAAAGTATGCCTATCGATAAGCCATCGTACGGAGATAATACCGCGTCAACCTTGCTTCCGTCCGAATAGTGTGTGGACAGTATGTTATCCATTCTGGCCTGAGCGTTTTGTCCGTCCCAGTTCTGCGTCGCTGCCTGGCCAAGCTCTGTCTGACCGCTCTTTATGATAACCATTCCATTGTCTATGTAGGGCTGTAACTCCATCAATCCGCCTTCAAAATATAGCGGAGTATTGTTATCATCAAGGCTTCCGGCGAAGAGTTCGACATTAAACGGCCCTTTACCTTCTTTAAGTCCCAGCTTTTCAACGATATAGCCTCCCATTAGTCTGCCGATGGCAATGCTGTCAAACGTTGCGTAATAATCGACGTCTTCCGTGTTTATAAGCAGTCTGTCATAAGCGATGATTACCGCGCCCTGCTCTTTTGCTTTTTTGCAGACATCCGTCAACGTCGCACCGTCTATCGGCGCAACTATCAGAGCGTCAATACCTTGCATAATCATGTTTTCTATCTGCGCTACCTGTACATCAACATGATCTTCGGCAAACTGCAGATCTACCTCATAGCCGAGCTCTTCCAAACCTTTTTTGATGTTCTCCCCATCTTTTATCCAACGCTCGCCGGACTTCGTCGGCATTGAAACTCCGATCCTTCCGGTCGCTTCGGTGTCGCCGCCCGGCTTGTCGGTCGCTGCCGCCGGCGTCTCTTTACCCGAGTCAACATCTTTACCGCCCACTTGTGCGCATCCGGCAAAACCCGCTAACAGTGTTAACACAACAATCGCAACTATTAACCTTTTCATTTTTCTCTCCTTATCGTTATTTTATTTGACTATACAGCCAAAATCTTTAGCAGTACGTTTCTTTAGCTAAACATCCTTACGGTATGATGATCTCTATGTCAAGCTGCTCGCAAAAGTCAACAATGATATCAAAAAGATCGTCGCCGTACCCAAGACATGCATATTCGTTGTTCCAGCTGCGAACCAGCTTGTCCATATCCCCCTGCACCTTGAGGAACGCATGGGGCCAGAACGGAATGCCGCATTCAAGCTTCCTAGCTTCTATCTCTTCAGGCGACGGCTCGAATACATCGCATTTTGCGACGACCATTTGAAACTTGCCGTCAAATCTGCCTAGCCTTGCCAGAACGCCTTTGCCCTCTTTGGCAATAAGGCTTACAGAAAGACCGCCGGCCGAGCCTTCCGTCGGGATTCCGTGCTCCGCGAAAGACGCTTTTCCTCCGCAGATCTTGCCTGCTAGCGAAGGAGGGATAGTGCCGTCGCCGATAATTTTTATCTCATGTTTTTCTTTGTCAATGTGCTGCAGGTCTCCGTAATATATCGGGTCATCACTCAGCTCGGTCAGTATTATCGAAGACATAAGCGTATTAAAGTCTGACAGCGTTGATGTTGCTACACGTTCTTCGAGCATCATGCTTTGCATGAAGCATGTCGCCGAATAGTCGTCCCCGAGGCCGGGAAACGACTGAATAGTATAGTACTCAAAACCCTCTTTTTCTTTAATCTCCTTCATTGCAAGATACAGCCTTATTGATCTTGCTGTTATATCATCGTCTTTGGGCAGCTCGTCAAACCATTTTGCAAGCCCGGTTCTCACCTGCTGTACTTTTTCTTCGGGAATGTTCTTTGCGCGCTCGATAAGCTCGGTCGTATCCCTTGAGTCAATGTCTATGCCGAAAATCTTCGTCCACTGCGACGGGTCGGCCACACCGCAGTTCTGACCCATTCCTCTGCCTCCGAAAGCAAAGACGGTTGCCATGTTAAGCTTATTTATAAGCGCGCTTGCTTTGCAGTAGCTTACGATGCTGTTTACATCTTTTTCGCTTGCAGATGAACCGTAGACGAACCTGTGCCTGATGCCTATCTCCTTTAACGCCGCGCTTAAAACCAGTCCGCCTACAGGCCGCCAGCCCTGAGACCCGGGATGTGTCCAGATAAGTATAGCTTTGCCGGTTTTGCTGAAATCCCTCAAAGCGCAGAGCATGTTTGCCGACCATACCCATGTACCCGAAAAGAGAACTATTGCGTCTATCGTGTCATCTTTTTTATACTTGAAGAGCGCTTCTGCCGCTTCTTTTTTGGTTGCAACGATCGTGTCATGTTCTGCGATAGTGAGGCCCTTTGCCGCAAGAGCGCTCTTGGAGTCGCGAATGATTTGCTCATCTATAAAAGGTTTTCCCATCGGATCGAGCAAGCCGTCTTTATGCACACCGTAGACAATAAAACCGACCTTTGTTTGAATCATATCTATATCCCCTTCGTATATTTACTAAAGTTTACTAAGTATTAGAACATGCTGATTTCAGTCCAGCGCGCAATACATATCTTCTACGTTTTTCAAGGCATATCTTATAGCGCCAAGTACATTTGAATAGCTGTCCACTTCGGATATGAGAATCTTGGGCGGAAAAGGATTGTTTGCCTCAAGCATCGTTTCCCATTTCGACACCAGCAGTTTCCCGATATTGATACCGATACCTCCGGACATGATTATGACTTGAGGATTGATAACTGACGAAATATTGATCAGCGCAGATCCAAGGTACTTCTCAATATCATTAATTACTGTGCTCTGAAGAACTTTTGCCTCTTTTGAGTCTGAGAGGAACAAGTCTTTGAGTGTATTAAACTCCGTTTGACTAGCGACCAGACGGTCCAGAGAATGCCCGGATATTTTCTGTTCAAGAACACCGACTTCGGTGTATTCTTTTTTTACGGATTCGGGGGAAGTAACCATGAAGCCTATCTCTCCCGCGACCCCGTTCGTTCCGGTAAACAGGCTGTCATTGAGTATATATGCGCTGCCTATGCCTATACCATAGTTTATGTATACGATGTTTTTGTAGCCGCTTCCGCAGCCCTTCCACTTCTCGCCTATAGCCCCTAAGCTGACAGTGTTTGCAATTGTTACAGGGCATTTAAAATAGCTCTTTATTTCTTTAAGTATATTATTTTTGTCTATTCCCTCAGAGAACGGAGCCAAAATGATCTTATCGTTTCCGTCGCTAACAACACCCGGTGTCCCGACACATACAGCTTTTATCTGTTTTGCATCGATCCCGCTTTGTTTCTGGCTTTCTTCTATTATGTCTTTTAAACCGGGGCTGTTTGTTCCGAGATTTTTTATTTCTTTAGACAGGTAACAGTTCATATTGCCTAGCAGATCCGCTATCGCGAGCTTTACTTTATACCTGCCCAAATCTATCCCCAGCACATAGCCTTTATCAGAATTAAACTTTAGCAAAGTGGACTTGCGCCCCATGCTGTTGTCACCCTCGCCAACCTCGCGGATATAGTCTTCGTCTATTAAAAACCCGACGTTAGACGAAACCGCAGGAAAACTCAGACCCACTCTTCTTGATATTTCGGCTCTTGAAAGCGGTCCGAATGCTTTTAAGGTATTTATTATTACTTTTCTGTTTTTTTCCGCAAGGTATTCCGGTGTGCTGCTTTTCATATGCTATTTACTTTCTAAAGTTTATTAAGTATATTATACTACACGATTTTGTGTTGTCAACACATATATACGAAATATCTAAATCAGCTCCCATTTTTTCTTGCGCATCTTTTCAAATCGGAAACTGCTTATTGGATTTCAGTTTTTAATTTAGGCAATCTTAATCTTTAAGTTTAGTCAATGACGTTCCCAAATATCCTGAGGGTATTTTCCCTCGGCCTTCATTTGTCTGATCGCGGCGGTTACAGAAGACAAATCATCAGGATAAGTCATGCCATACCATTTCTCATCCGTTAGCAAAACGCTCACAGAAGCCCTTCTCTCGTTTATCAGCTTATTAACTACAACCGGAAGACAGTATTCGCTGTTTATCGGGTCTGCTTTATATTCGCCATTCAGAAACTCACGGAATTCTTTTTCGAGCTCGTCCATTATCGAAGCGCTAAAACCCCACAGATTCATCGATACGATTGCACCGGATTCGGCAAAACATCTTTTACCGTTCTCATCAATAAATACAGCGCGATCACCAGCTCTCTCAACATTCTTACGCTCTGTTATGCCTGTCAAACAGGAACCTTTGTTTACTTCGCAGATCGCGCGCGATACCCGTCCGCGTTCGGGAACAGTATTTTCGATAGTGTAGCCTATCATTGCGTGCTCATCACTTTTACGGGGCTCTGTGAGGAAATTAAATATTGTTTTTATGGGGGAGCGTCCATAGTAATCGTCAGCGTTTATGACGGCAAAAGACGTATCCACTGCTTTTCTTGCGCTCATCACGGCGTGAGCCGTTCCCCATGGTTTTTTACGGCCTCTCGGTATACAAAAGCCCAGTGGAACATCCGCGAGATGTTGATGGGCATATATTACGTCCATGAATCTGCTTGCGCGGTTGCCTATCGTTTCCCTGAATTCCGCCTCTGTCTCGGGCATTATAACAAATACTGCAGTTTCAAAACCGCATAGCATAGCGTCATAAAGAGAATAATCAATCAGCAGTCTTCCATATTCATCGATTGGAGCCAGCTGTTTGAGCCCCCCGTATCTGCTGCCCATACCTGCCGCGATAACTACCAGCGCCGGTTTCTTCAATGTTGCGTCCTCACAATAGCAATATCAATAGATCTACGTTTATATGATAGTATAAGATAAACAGAGCTGGATGTGAAGAGGCGCCCGGCGGCGCTAATTGTTCCGGCTCGGGCAGCAGCCGTAAGCATAACCGTTAAGACATTGTTTGATACGGTCTTTTACAAGGCTTACGGGGTCGCCTTTCAACATGCCTTCTCTCATTTTATTGTACTGCGCCGGCATATACTGGCTCAGTATCGTGGCGGGAATATCAGCACTGTTCAAATTGTCCATCAGCCTGCCGATTGATTTTTCCACTTCGCTGTTTGTAAGATAATACCTGCATCTGTCGGAGAGGCTGAATCTTCTCTTTAATGAAAGCTCGTTCTCGCTGCCGTGATAGTATGCCTTCCACTTATCAGGGTTTTTCAGCATCTCATTATCCAACACATTTGCGAAGTTTGATAGGTGAATCCCCGTCTTTGAGAACAGCTCTTTTTCCACATGCTCAAGCATAAATAAAGCTTCTCTAAAAGCGTAAGTCAGCCCGGGGCCGACCTTTAATATCATTATGCCGTCCTCGACCATTTCTCTTAGCTTATTTGGGGTCTGATAGTCTGTTGAATGTCCTTCAAACACAAGGTTTGGGTATTTCTCAAGAGCTTTTGAAAGATTCGAGGCGGCGTTTCTGTCATACTCATGAATAAAGGTGTCGCCGAATTCAACACCCGGCTGGACTACTACCGCGATAACTCTTACCCACGCTTCGCTAAGCCCTTGCCGGTCGAACTCAGCTTCATACGTAGCGACCGCTGATTCGAAGTCTTCCTGCTTTGTCACCCGCAACCCTTCATCCTCCCCGACCCCGCCGGGTATCGGGACCTCGCTGCCGACGACATATACGGGAGCTATAGCACAAGGGTCTGTTTTCAGGAGCTCTTTGTACGCGTCTTCCGCCGCGGCGCAAAGCGCTGCACCTCTGCGTGCTATCACCTCATCGCTCAGTCGTTCATCCTTGCTGTCGCCTACCAGTTTCATGCTGGTATCAAGGTGGATCTTTGTAAAACCGGCCAGCACATACTGCCTGACGAGTTCCTTCGCGTTATCCATGGCTGCATGCCCATGTTCCTTCGACCATGTCAACGGCCCCAGGTGGTCTCCTCCAAGTATGAGTCTGTCCTGATCAAAACCCAGTCTGCATGCCGTCCTTCTTGCGTAACCGGCAAAATCCTTCGGCGTCATTCCTGAATATCCGCCGAATTGATCGACCTGATTGGCGGTCGCCTCCAGCAAAACAAATGCGTTTTGCGCCATAGCGTTTTCCATGGCGGCTTCAACAACAAAAGGATTCGAGCTGCAGACGGAGGTTATCCCCTGCTTGATTCCGCGTTTATATTGCAGAACCATGTCCTTAAGCGGGTGATTTAAAACGCAGGGGGCATTGTTTTTCATCATGCTTGCATTTTTATCCGTCATATTTTAATCCACGCGTCAAGCCCATCGGGAGCATCCGGGTCTACATTTAACTCTTGCGCCTTATAGCAGGTGATCATTTGCGCGGCGTTTATTAACGGCAGCCCGAGAGCGGGGTATTCAAGCTTCTCTCCAAAGCAAAAATTCACAGTGCCTTCTATATGCAAGGGAAGATCGCTTATAGTCACTATTTTGCAGTTCCTCTTTTTTATATCGCCAATGAGTTCTTTCTCATATGCTGAGCAGACGTCGCTAATGGCGGCGATAACCAGTGTTTTTTCATTCATAATAACAACAGGGCCGTGCCTTGAATCAAGCAAAGGATAATAGTTTGAGGGAAGCTGGCATATCTCTTTAAACGCGAGCGCGCCCTCTTCGCATATTCCCGCGATTTCCGCGTCACCAAGTGTAACGCCGAAATTCCAGTCTTGCTCAGCGATTGTTTTCCAAGCCTGCTCGTTTTCGGTCATGAAACGCTCGCCAAGCTCTACAGCTCTTTTCAGCGACTGCCTGAGTCCGCTGTTTTCGGATAGAGCCGAGATGCAGTACAGCGGCGCGAAATAAAGATTTGACACCGAGCTTGTCTGACATACGCTATTGTCAAATGCCCACGGCATTTCAAAAGCATAGCTGCTTATTTTTGCAAGCTGCTGATCCGTCCTGCACGAAAAGCTCAACAGCGCGAAATTTGAGCCTGCTTTTTCCATCTCGCCGCACGCCAGCAGTATCTCGCTTGTTGAACCGGACCTTGACAGCGCTACCACCAGCGCGTTATCAAACAGTTCTTTGTATCTCTTCGGCCTTAGCAATACATCTCCCGCGGGCAGCGCCACTGCCTTTTTCCCAAGGGCTGTCATCGTGCTGACGGCCATCGACTTTGCTACATAGTAGCTCGAGCCGCATCCCAGATAGATTACAAAGGGGTATTTGCTGAATAAATGCTTGGTATCGCCTATCTTTTGATCAATGTAATGGAGCGTCGTGTTTAAACGGTTATATTGGTCCTTTATCTCGGCATAGGTCTGGCTTTTCATTTTGAATCCTCCGTAAATTGAAATTATCTTAAATCTTCTAAATTATCATTTTTAATTTCTTTGAACTTTTCCAAGATTTCATTATGTTTCCCAACCTGTTTTGCCGCCAGCAGCACGGCGCCCTGGGCAGGAGATAGCAGCGGAGCGCTCACTGAAAAGCCCATGTCTGTGAGATATTTTTTAAATAACTCGAGCACAAAGCTGCCTGCCTTAAAAACCCCTCCTGAATAAGAAACGCGAACGGTCCCGCTGAATTTTAATTTTTGCCGTATTGCTGACGCGAGCAGTACAAGCTCTTTTACCGCATCTTCGTAAGCTTCAATCGCGCAGCCGTCCCCGCGGCCCGCTGCTTCACAGAGGATCGTTTGTAAAGATGCGGTTTTTGTTCTGTCGTTGTAATACTCCTTCTGGAATATATCCATCACGTCAAAATCAAAGTCAAAGTTCAACTTTTCTTTGACCAAATCATAAAGGCATGTCTTTGGCAGCCTGCCGTCGGACTGCTTTGTAAAAAGCTCCATTGTTTTTTTCCCAAGCCAGTATCCCGAGCCTTCATCCCCTATTTCATGCCCCCAGCCGCCGCTTCTTGCGAAGCTGCCGTAATCGTCCATTCCAACCGCCATCGCACCAGTGCCGACCACCACATGTATGCCCGCGTTAAGCCCCAGCGATCCTAAAAACGCGACTTCCACATCGTTTCGGATACCAATAGGTATGCCTTTGAAATAGTCGTGACACATTTTGATGCTCACATCGTCTTTGGCCGGGTTCTCCCCCATTCCGGCCATGCCAAATCCGACGGCCGCGATGTCTTTCATCGAGGCGTTTGTTTCTCTGAGCAAATGAGTTACGCCTTCGTCTATCACCGTCAGCAGCTTGCCTATGGGATATTGCCAATAGCACGCACTGTCTTTGCTTATGTCGGCGAGCAAAACACCCTTGCTGTCGAACAAGGCAAACTCAGTTTTCGTTCCTCCCCCGTCTATACCCAAGAACAACATTTTGTAACCCCTGATACATGAGCGGACCGGCTCATCATAGATTCACATGGTCTTTTTGCTAAATTCATTATCGTCGATCCCCAATAATCTGCATGCGTTCTTATAATAAACGCATTCCAAAACATCATCGTGCAAATTGAGCCCGTAGATAGGCCAGCGCCCCTGGTCATATTTATCTTCGCCTTCGGCGTGGCTGAAGCACTCGTCCGACGATTCCAGGAAGCGGTATGCAATCGTATAATCGTCTGTGGAAAGCGGAGTGCAGTCCGAACCAAACAATATACGTTCCTTGTATTTTATAAAAAACTTTCTGGCACTGTACGGCACACGCCCAAGCTCCGCGATTCTTGCCGCGATGTCGATATACATATTTGGATAACGCTCAAGCCGCTGTGCCACGTGAGCAAGGTTTTCAGAATAGGATCCCACATGCGCTATTACAAACGTGGTGTCCGGGTGTTTTTCAATCGTGGCGTCCTGCATATCCATCAATTGCTCAAACGTATAGCGGCCTTTTCCTGCAAAATGCCATTCGGGATGCTTCGTCAGCTCCTCAAAGCGCTCGTTGCGCTGATCAAGGGGCTTAAAAAAAGCAACCGGGTCGGCGATATGCATCAAAACCGGCAGACGATATCTGGCCGCCATATTATACACCAGATCAAGTCTGTTGTCATCGGTAAATAAATACTTCCCGTCCTTGCTCTTTTGATACAGGGATATGTCCTTCCACATTTTGATGCCGCGAGCGCCGCGACTCGCCGATTCCTCAATATGTTTCGCTGTTATCTTGCTGAATTCAGGGGCGTCTATTTTTTTTGTGTCTATCCAAATGAAATTAAATATTTGATCCTCAAAGCCCGCGGTCTTTCGCTGCATTTTGATGAAATCCTCGCCCCAAAAGCCGTCCATGTTACACAGCTTTAAGACGCCGAAGCTATTCATTTTTTTCATGAATTCCGCGGTTTTATACATTTTTTCATAGTTTGAGCCAAGAAGGAGCTTTCCCATATGCGCGTGAAAATCGAGTACCGGAAACCTTGGTTTTTCATAGTGATGTTTTTCTACGACCGCTTCTGTTACAGGATCATATTTTGAAAGCTTGATATCCCTTCTCATTTCAGGCCCGTCATCGATATGCCTTTTATAAACTGCTTCTGGAAAATCACAAACACTATAGCCACCGGTATCATAATGAGCGCAGACGCCGCCATCGTAGCGGACAGGTCTGTCAGATGCTGCTGATTAAAATATGACAGCGCCAGCGGAAGCGTCATTTTTTCGGTAGAGTTCAAATAAATAAGCGGCCTTAGATACTCGTTCCATGTCTCAAGAAACGTAAATATGCCAAGAGCGCCCAAGGCCGGCCTTATCTGAGGCACAACGATCTTGAAATAAATACGCATATCCCCGGCGCCGTCAATCTTTGCGCTTTCCATCAGTTCCCTAGGTATCTCATCACAGAACTGTTTGCATAGATATATGCCGAATACGCTGAAAACGGCCGGCACTATCAGCGCCCAAACGGAATTGTAGAGGCCTATTCCGTTGATGATTATAAACGTAGGTATCATCGTCGCCTGGGCCGGAACCATCATCGTTGATAGAAGCCCCAGGAACAGCGCTCTTTTCGACCGGAAAGAATACTTTGAGAAAACATAGCCAATGAGAGAGCTGGTAAACAGCACAGCCGCAGTATTAAGCACCGTAATAAAAAGAGAATTGAACACCCATTTTATGAACGGTGATTCAAACAGCACTTTTTCGTAGCCTCTTAGCGTAGGATCCGCCGGAAGAAGATTTCCCGGATCGCTGAGTATCTCCTTCGTCGTTTTGAATGAATTCGAGAGCATCCATACATACGGTATTATCACTATGACTGCCAGCATGATCAAAACGATGAATATGACTGCCCTGTATTTTGCGCCCGATTTCAACTCCATATCAGTACTCCCAGTTCACTTTGCTAAGTCGCTGGTGGATAAGCGTTATAACTAGTATGATAACAAACAGCGCCATTGATATAGCCGAAGCGTATCCCATTTCCTTGTGCTCGAACGCCGTCTTGTAGATATAGCTCGTAAGAACGAGCCCCGATTGCTGAGGCCCCATGCCCTTGTACGCAAGCACATTAAACTGGGCGAACATCTGAAAATGAGATATGAGTGTCATGACGATAACGAACGTCAGCGTCCTTCCCAACAGCGGCAGCGTTAAATTCTTGAACTGCTTCCACCTGCCTGCGCCGTCAATGCTGCTTGCCTGATAAAACTCGCCGGGGATGCCGTCTATGCCTGCTGAAAACAGTATAATGTTGTAGCCTATATCAGCCCACAGTGTGAATAAAATAACGGAAACCATAAGGTATTCAGAGCTTCCGAGCCAGTTAATCGAGTCTGCGCCAAGCGCTTTTATAACCATATTAAGAAGGCCTGAGTTTGTTGGAAAAATACTCCTTAACCACACTACGCTGCCCGCGACCAAAGGCGCGATGCACGGGAGGAAGGCCACCATACGAAACAAGCTTCGGGTTTTGTTTGACTTCAGCTGGCTGATAAGCGACGCTACCGCAAGGGCAATTATAATATTCAGAACCGCTGTCGCGAAGACGAACACAAGCGTGTTAATGAGCGCTTTTATGAAAACCTTGTCTCCCAGCATTTTAATGTAGTTGTCCAACCCGACAAAGCTGTTATCCGCCCGCAGCGGATTATACTCAAAAAATGATATTCCGACGTTTCCTAAAATGGGCAGGAACATGAATATGATCAAATGCATGCACATTGGAATCAATACCAGCAGAACAAACTTCTTGTTTCTCATGCTTTTCCCCTTGCAACGCTCAATTGCACCCAGAAAAACCAAGCGGCTTTTCGGGGCCGTTTAGCGGGAAACGGCCAAAGGCCGCTTTCCCGCCCGATATCTTTATTTATTTGGAGTTCAGTTCCGTTTCAAGGTGTTGCATGGCTTCTTCAACGCTTGCGTAAGCGCCGGAGCAGTAATCGACAAATGTGTTGTTGACAGCTTCTTTGAATACATCGGTGTTAAAGTGCCCGATATAACGCGCGTAGTCAATGATGTTAACAAGCGGCTCCATGAAAGGCATCGCTTCAATCAGCTTTGCATCGTGCGCTACAGACTTTTTGGGAGGTATCATGGAGCAGTATATGTTATGCTCGAGCAGCACTTCGTCGCTGTAGAAGTAATCAAGGAAATCGAACGCCGCTTCTTTTACTTTGCTGCTTCCGTTTACGGCAAGCGCCCATCCCGTTTCGGCTGCAAATACCGGCTTGTCATTGATCCACGGCAGAGGCTCATAAGAGAAATCTTTGTCGTAGGTCAGGCCGAACGTTTCTATGCCTTCCGCCATCGGCCAAGGCCCGCGGGGTACAAAAAGCGCTCCATCCGCAAACAGTATCTGGTATCCCTCAAGCGCCCCGCCGCCCGTCAGTCCTTCAAGGTCGGTCAGTTTGTCCTTCGTCACCAGATCCGACAGCTTAGTAAACGCTTCGATCGCCTGCTGCGATGTGAAGTTGAATGTCCCGTCTTCGTTCAAATACTCGCCGCCGTTTGATAATATCATGGCCGTCATCAAATAAGCAACCGAATCCCAGTTGACGAAATCGAATCCCTTTACGGTAAACTCACTGCCTTGCACCACTGTCGCCTTTTTAGCCGCTTCTATGAGTCCGTCCCATGTGGTTGGCATCGTAAGTCCGTTCTGTTCAAGAAGCTTCAGATTTACAAACATGCCTCCGAACTCAATGTTAAACTCCATCGGCAATCCATAAAGCTTACCGTCATGCTCAAGAGAGCCTATAGTCGACGGATATGAGTCAGCTCTTATTTCTTTTGCCATATCTTCGGGTACTTCCATAAGCGCTCCGGTAGAAGCAAAATCGATAGCCCAGCCTCCCCAAAGCTCATAAATGTCGGCGCCGCCTTCTTTTGCGAGCAAAGATGTCTGCAGTTTCGCTTCATACTCGTCATACGGGAAAAACTCATATTTGATCACAACATTGGAATGCTTGCTCATATAATCTTCCGCGATCTTTATGTAAGAGTTGTTCCACGCTTCCTGATGAGCCCAAAATGTCAGTTCTACTTTATCTGCGGCTGCGGAGTCCGTAACCTTTGGTTCCGGTGTGCCCCCCGCGCACGCCATGCTGCTAATCAGCAAAACCGCGACTAACAAAACAAACATCAACCTTCTCATCTTGTTATCCTCCTTATATTTTTAGGGTCTTGAAATAACCCAGATATGAGGCGTTTTGCTCGAGCATCTCTTTGACCATGCTGTGGATCTCCTCCATACTGCAAACACTCGCGGTAAGAGGATCGAACAACACCGCCTCAAAAACTTTTTGAGGGTCTTTTTCTATCGCTGCGCTGACTGCCAATTCTTCTATCCTTGACGACAATCCGATCAATACTGCCAGAGGCTGAGGCAATGTGATCTGCTTTAAAGGAGTGATTCCGTACTTCGAAGCCAGCGCGGGGATTTCTACGCATGCGCCCTTATCAAGATTCGTTATCTGCCAGTTGTTTCTGAGATTCGCGTTAAACTTATAAGGAGTATTGTCGCCGAAAACCGCATTGAATATATTCGATGCGTATTCCTCGCCGCGCTCCAGAGATGTCATATCGTCTTTTAGCCACTCGTTATATTCTTGCTCCCATGTTCCTTGAAGCTTAAGGTATTCCTTTAATATCGCGGCGTACTCCCCGGGGTTCCAGCCTGTGCCGCTGCAATACTTTCCGATAAGGTCAGGCCTTTTTCTGAACCACGGGTTATATTCCGAATTATGCCCGGAGGACTCTGTCGGGAAATACTTTAAATGCCGAAACATCTCTATGCGCACCGGTTCTTCTTTTGCGACCTCATCACGCTCTATTGCCTTGCGTATCAGCGGGTACGCGTCCTTGCCTTTGACCTTATATTCGAGATAAAACGCCTGATGGTTTATGCCCGCGCATGTATAATCTACGTCATCCATATCGGCGTCTAGCCATCCCGCCAGCATCTGGGCGGTGCCTTGAACACTGTGGCAAATACCCGTCACATTTACGTTTGACTGCGACTGCATATAGCTTACCAGCATACCCATAGGATTCGTGTAATTAAGCACCACGGCGTTCGGGCACACGTCCTCTATATCGCGAAGAATATCAAGCATGACAGGCGCCGTACGCAAGAAACGCAATATCCCCGCCGGTCCGCGCGTGTCTCCCACGCAAATATCTACACCGTATCTCTTGGGTATCTCGATATCGTGCCGCCATACATCGACGCCGCCCTGCAGTATAGTTATCAGAACGCCATCCGAGCCTTTGAGAGCCGTCTTTCTGTCCGTTGTAGCGTTGACAACCGCACTATACTGCCCGGCTCGGATTATCTTTTCCACACCGGCTTTGGCATATTTAAGCCTCTTTTCATCTATATCCATTAACCAGATTTCACAGTCGCGAAAGGCTTCATAGGATAATATATCCCTTACAAGGTCCCTAGTAAAATCAAGTGATCCAGCGCCGATAAACGAGAACTTTTTACGCATAAAGATTCTCCCTGAGTATGTTTAGTAAACATTTATGTTTTATTAATGATATTTTACTAAACTCACAATAGCACATACATTATTAAATGTAAATAGAAAATCATTAAATATGTTATTTTTTCTTTGTCGTAAACAGCACCGATAATATAATGGGCATAAAAATATTAGATAATTTATAATTACTACTTGTATTATTAATTATGTGCGTATATAATATTGTTTAGTAAACACAGGAGATATGATATGGCCAACATAAGAGATGTCGCGCGCGAAGCCGGTACATCGATCGCGACGGTATCACGCATACTGTCCAACGACAGCACGTTTGACACCACGGAACAGACCCGGCAAAACGTGTTAGATGCAGTAAAAAAACTTAATTATACCGTGAAATCGCCGAAAAAAGCGAAAAAAAAGATCCATATCGGGTGCGTGCTTGCCCTGACGGCCGAAAAATATTCGGACCCGTTTTTCACCTCTATACTTTCAGCGGCGGAGGAAGAATGCATACAGCACAACGCTCTCATCTCCATTATTCGCAATTATAATGAGCTTGAAAACCCCGCTGTGTTATCAGAGATCTGTTCATTGGGCCTCAGCGGATTGATACTTATGGAAGCGCTTCCCGAAAACATGCTTAGCCGTTTGAAAGCGGCTATTCCACATATAATCACTATCGACCTTCCTTGCTGCGAGTTCAATGACGTCGGGTTCGATAATTTTGATTCTAATTTTAAGGTCATGAATTGCCTTTTGGATCACGGTTACAGGCGTATAGCTTACATAGGCGGAAGCTCACCCGGCGAGAGCTTTGAGAACTCTCCGCGTATGGCCGCTTATCGCGAGGCGCTTTTTCGCTGCGGAATATCGTATGACCCGTCGCTGGCGCTTAATTGCAATTGGGATCTTGACAGGTGCGCCGAATGCGCGTCACAGCTTTTATCGCTAGAATGTCTTCCCGAAGTTATTTTTGCGGGAAGCGACACACTCGCATCCGTCATACTCAGCGTAATGCATAAAAAAGGCCTCAAGTGCCCCGAGGATGTCGGTTTGTTCGGGTTTAACAACATAAGCATGAGCTCGCTGCTCGCTCCCCCGCTGTCCACGGTACATGTCCCTACGAAAGATATAGGCATAACGGCCGTCCGGCGCCTTATGGAGATGATCAAATGTCGCGACAGCCGTATCATGAAGATACATTTCCCTACGCAGATCATACTGCGTGAATCCATCATCAATAAACAGCGGTAAGATTGCGGACTCGCGGGTCTTAGGTTTTCGAGTACCCGTGATATGAAAAAGGGCAAAAAAGGCAGTGATTTCGGCTTGTATCAGCACAATATTTTCGTTTTGTAATCACCCGCCCGAAGAGCGCCTGCCGTCAAGCACCGCCTTTATCCCCCCCGCCAGGATCGTACAGAATTTCATTTATGCCGTCTGTGACCATCAGCGAATTGTCAGGCATTACCCAAAGAGCTTCAACGCCCTCAAGGCCTTTCGCGAACTCCAGAGCTTCTTCAGGAGGTATCAAAAACAGAGCTGTGGAAAGCACATCCGCCGCCTCGGAATCCTGCGTAAACACCGTTACGGCTTTATAATAGTTCGCAGGAAACAGCGTTATAGGGTCTATAAGATGGTGGTAAGCCGCTCCGTCCACAAGGTAGTAGCGCTCGTAGCCGCCGCTTGACACAACCGACATGTCATTAACGTACGCGACGTCCAGCAGCTCCCGAGGCTGCACTGCGATACCAAAAGACATCTCCGGCTTAGCGATACCAACTCGCCATTTATCTCGCTGCCCGTCCCGCGGCGAGCCGATTGCACGGATGTTGCCTCCGGCGCTTAACAGCACCGAGTCGTATCCAAGCGCAATGAGCTCGTCAGTTATGGCTTCGACCGCGTAGCCCTTGGCGATAGCGCCGACGTCGAGCCGCATTTCCGGGTCGGCGAGATATATCGTCGACCCGGCTTCATCTATGATCATATTGCCGATATCGGTATGCCGCGCAGCTTCCTCAAGCGCCTCCTTGGGCGGCAGCTTCGCGTCCGCTTCGCCAAGCTCCCCCGCCTCACGGTAGTCATGCCAGATACGAAGAACGCAGCCCATGGCTACATTGACCATGCCGCCTGTTTCCTGATACCACAGCTGGGACTGCCCAAGAAGGCCTATAATGTCCTTATCCACCTTGACGGGACGTATGCCCGCGTTATCGTTTACAGTCTTTAGGTTATTGACGCCTTCGTAATTGCGGTAGATGTCGAACAGCCGGTGAAACCTGAGCATACGGCTTTGAACGATGTCTGACAGCGCGTCAAACTCTTGCTGCGAGCGCGCATAGGCGACCACAACAACAACAGTATCAAACGTGTTGTAAAATTCGCGCTGAAATTTGCGATAGCCGACCGCCTGCGCTGTACAGGCAGACGCCATAACTACCGATGCCAGCAAAATGTAATATATGATTTTTCTCATGCAAAAACATTACCCCGAAAGTCTCACAACTTACGGGAAGAATCGTGTTTAAAGGGGATAATCCCAAGGGATCATCCCCTCCACTCTGCTCAGCCGGCGTTGGCAAAGGCTTTTTGGACAGCCTTTATGTAGTCGCCCACACGAATTGTAACGCTTGATACAATATCGGTCTCAGCCGGCTTGCCTTCCGCATCCAGCTGCATCTGAGTCACCTGATCTATAGTCTTTCCTATCATCCACTGTCCAAGCGCGGCGATCTGCTCGTACCACTCCTTGCCGATACCGGACACCTGCGCCATGCCGTACGCATCCCCCTGCTCAACCTTGGTTCTCTGCTCCGTGGCTAGGTCAGTCGTCACGGCGCCCTCCTGGTTGACATGGATAATGACCTGCGCAGTATCGATCATCACGCCTGATATCACGCCGTTTTCGTCTATTGTCACAGCAGCCGCAACGTTATCTGTCTGTGCAACGCCTTCCTCATCGGCTGCGGCGCCTTTGGATTTCGCGAGCGAAATCACGGTTCCAAGCCCTGTCTTTGTCTCTCCGGTTGTAACCGTGCCGAAATCCTTCGCGTTCGCGGCCGCCTTTTGTACCGCCTTGAGATAATCCGGCACGCCCATTGTTACGCTCGATGTGAGATCGGCCTCTTCAGGAGCGCCTTGGGCGTTTGTCTGCAGAGCCATCACTTCATCGACTGTCTTGCCTGTCATCCAGTCTTCCAGCGCGGCTATCTGCTCATACCATTCCTTACCTATGCCCGACACGCGCGCCATTCCGTACGCGTCGCCCAGTTCGACTTTAGTTTTTTGTTCAGCCGCGATATCGGTAGTCAGCTGTCCTTGCGCGTTAAAGTTTAATCTGGTCTGTGTCGAGTCTATTTTGACTCCAGCTATCGTGCCCTGAGCGTCGAGTGTAACCGCCGCCATTATGACATCGGCCTGCGCGAGCGTATCGTTGCCATCCGCGGCGTTTGCGGATTTCTCAACTGAAATCACCATGCCAAGCCCGGTCTTTAAATCGCCTGCTTCACCCGGAGGCGTGACGCCGGGCGATTCCGCTGCGGGCGTTGGGCTTTGCTGCTGGTTATTGTTTGCGCATCCTGCCATCAACGCCGCGAGCACTATCGCCAGCGCCAGCATAATGAACAATGTTTTTTTCATATTTTCTCCCATCCTTTCGCTTCTTTCATTATTCATTTTACTATTTTTTTGGTTTTTCATCCATAATAAAATTTCTTATCACCGAAAATCAAGTATTTCAGTCGAATCAGACAAGCATTGTATTTGATTTTTTTCTCTGTTATACTTTTATTATAAATTGAAAGAACGGATGCTGATGGATAAACAGCGCTCAGTATTTATCAAAGGATTTTTACAGGTCGCCGATCCGAAAATATGGGTAGCCTCCGTTATTCCGCTCACGGTTGGGGCTGCTCTGGCGTGGTGCTTCGGAACGCAGACGAAGCCGCTGAGCTGGCTTTGGTTTGTTATCGCGGCAGCAGGCGTGTTTCTCATCGAGATCGCCAAAAACGCGCTGAACGAGGTTATCGACTATCAGTCAGGCGTAGACCCCGGCATTGACGAAGAGCACCGGACGCCCTTTTCGGGAGGCAAGAAATCCATAGTGGACGGGCGGCTCGATCTTACTCAGTGCGCTTACATCGCCTTTTCGTGCTTTGCGCTTGCGGCGGTTATAGGCATCGCGCTCACGGTGTTCGTTGAGCCAATGGTTTTTTGGGTAGGTCTTGCCGGTTTCCTTCTCGCGGTCGTCTACAGCCTGCCGCCTTTTAAACTTTGCTACAGGGGCTTCGGTGAAATAGCGGTGGGGCTTGCTTTCGGCCCTGCAATCGTGCTGGGAGTATATGTACTGATCGAGGGCAGGTTCGACTGGCTTACCCTGCTCGTGTCGCTTCCCATCGCTTTTTTGATCTCAAACGTGCTTGTTATAAACCAGTTCCCCGATTATGAGGCCGACAAGCGGTTTGGCAAAAAAAACTGGGTCGTTCGGCTCGGCAAAGAAAAATCCGTCCGACTGTTCGCCGCATTGTTTGTGCTTGCATATATAGCCCAGATCTGCGTTGCGCTTTACGCGAAAAACCTCATCTGGCTTTTGCCGCTGCTGACCGTGCCCATCGCCGTAAAGGCGGTTAAAAACTGCTTTGAGCATCATAATAATATAAGGCAGTTGATAGCCAGCAATGCCGCCATGGTGAGCGTTTACCAATTGTTCGGTGTCTTACTGATCGTGTGTGCCATCCTGGACGGCCTGGTATTCTAATATTACGGAGGGTGTTATGCCAAAAAAGATTGTCATCGTAGGCGCCGGCTACGCGGGTGTCGAAGCGGCTCTGAAGCTCAATAAAAAAGGGAAACGGGACGATATCGAAATAACTGTCATAGACCGCAACCCATATCATACGCTGCTCACCGAGATCCACGAGGTGGCAGGAAACCGTGTAAGCGAAGAATCCGTCAAGGTGCCGCTTAAGAATATATTTGAAAATACCCGAGTGCGCGTCGTACAGGACAACATCGAGTCATACGATTTTGAGTCCGGCACTGTTCGCTCGGCGAAAAAAGCATACCCGTATGATTACCTGATACTTGGTATCGGCTCTACGCCCAGCTATTACGGCATTGAGGGGCTCGAGGAGCACGCTTTCCCGCTCTGGTCTGCAGACGACGCTATAAAGGTAAGGGATCATATCCGGCGCTGCTTTGATGAAGCTCAATCCGAGGACGACCCCAAACGCAGACACAGCCTGCTCACGTTCGTAGTGGGAGGCGCGGGCTTCACGGGAGTCGAGATGATCGGCGAGCTGGCGCACTGGGTCAAAAAGCTATGCCGTCAATACAACGCCAGCAGAAGCGATGTACGCCTGTACATAGTTGATGTTCTGCCCCGCGTGCTTAACAGCATCGATGAGAGGGCTGCAAGCAAGGCGCATGCCTACATGGAAAAGAAGCTGGGCATAAAAGTGCTGCTCAATACCGCCATCAAGGAAGTAACGGACGAGTATATCGATTTCGGCGAAGAGAAGCTTGAGACAAAAACGCTGATCTGGGCTGCGGGCGTACGCGCATCTCATGACGTAGACGCGATGGAGCTTAAAACAGGTTCAGCTAGAAGGCTGGCCGTCGACGAATACTGCCGCACCAAATACCCAAGCGTTTACGCAATAGGCGACGTGGGAGCGCTGACAGATGAAAAGGGCGATACCTATCCAGGTATGGTCGAAACGGCGCTGCAGACAGCCGAAGGTGTCGCGGAAAATATATTGCGCGAGATCCGCGGTGAGGCGCCTGAAGCCGTTAAGGTAAAGCTGCACGGCGTTATGGTAAGCGTAGGCAACTACTTTGCCGTTGCCGATCTCATGGGAGTACTCCCGCCTAGATGGATATCGCTGGTTATGAAATACCTCGTCAACGCTCACTATCTGTACGGGATACTCGGCATAAAGGGCGTATGGCAGTATCTGCATGACGAGATACTGCACCGCAGGCAGCATCAGCGCTTCCTGCAGCGCAACTACACAAAAACGGTGCAAGCCTGGTGGCTTGTGCCTCTGCGGCTATACCTTGGCTGGACGTGGTTTTATGAAGGACTGGAGAAGATACAGGACGGCTGGCTTAATAACGCTAAGCTCGCAAGCTTTCTGGGGCGCGCGCCGATGGTTTCAGAAAACGCCGCGGAAGCGGTCACAGGCGCCACAGCGGCAGCAGGCGACGGCGTTATCGAAACTCTGATGAATATCGACCTTGGGTTCCTTGGTTTCTTTCTCGAACGCGCAGGGCAGGACGCGCCGCTTGTATTCCGCGTGAAGTTCTTCTTGGTGGACTGGATATTGAACGGCTGGGTGTTCGCGACAGAGGGCTGGACGATGTTTTTTCAGGTGCTCATAGTTATTGTGGAACTGCTTATCGGCCTCGCGATATTCTCGGGAACCCTGACGTTCCTGTCCTCGATAGTGTCTCTTGGACTGCTTGCTATGTTCATCACCACGACCGGCATGTACTCCACAGAATGGTGGATGCTTTTTGCCGGCATCGCAATCGCGGCGGGCGCAGGGCGCGCTTTCGGACTCGACCACTGGCTGCTGCCATATATCGGGCGGGTGTGGGACTCAAGCAAAAAGAACGGGCGGCTTTTGCTGACATTCGATAAAAAACGTTTCGGGAAATAGATAGGGGGACGAAGTGTGGGATAAATTGCCCCTTCTCAAGGCGGAGCTTGAGCTGTTCGAGCAGTCGCTGCGGGAGGAGTTTCACGCCAGAAAAAGCATAGAGTCATACCTTGACGAGCTTTCACTTCGGGTGATAGGCAGCGGAGGAAAACGGCTTCGGCCCGCTATGCTGATAGCTTCGGCAATGATGGGCGTATACGACCGACAAAAAGCGCTGCAGGCGGCAAAGAGCATAGAGCTTTTGCACACAGCCACGCTTGTGCACGACGACATCATTGACAACACGCCGCTACGCCGCAGCACTGCTACCGTCAACGCGACCGAAGGCGTCCACACCGCGATATTTACCGGCGACTACATCTATGTAAAATCGGTGCTGGCGCTCGCGGAAAGCGGACTGCCTATTACCTATCTGCGAGAAGTAGCGCGCGCCGTAGAGGCGGTATGCGTAGGAGAGGTTGAGCAGTATCGCAGCCGCGGAAGCATCCCCGGATTTAAGACATACGTATCGCAGGCCGTCCGCAAAACGGGCGTGCTGTTCGGGGCAGCCTGTGCCATAGGCGCACACCTTGGCGGCCTTGAAGACGAACTAGTTAAGCAGGCGGGCAGGTTTGCTGGATATTACGGAATCGCGTTCCAGATAAAGGACGATCTGCTGGATATACTTGGGAACCCAAAGGCCATCGGCAAGCCTGTGGGCAACGACTTAAAAGAGGGCGTCGTGACGCTTCCCGTGCTTCTGGCCGTAGCGCGCGATCCGCAGCTTCGCAGGAGCGTAGAGACTCTGCTGAGAGTCAAAAACGCAAGCAGCGCGAAGATACTTAAACTGCTCAAAGATGTAGACATCGCAGGCGGTGTAACAGAGGCGCAAGCCGTGATGGAAAGGTATGTGGCCCGCGCGCAGCGCTCTTTGGACAAGCTGCCTCAAACGCCGGGCAGAGATATGCTCGAGCACATACTGCGCGTCACATATTCAGATTAGTCTAAAAGGTCATAGATAAGATTTGTGTTCTAAAACAAAACGCTATTGCCGTATATATCGCGGTAATAGCGTTTTACAATTCTGAATATTAATATTACTCAAAGCGCCTCACCCAAGTAACCAAACACGGCGCTACCGCGCCGGCGGCACAATGTTATATGCCCAAGTATGACTGAACATAGCGAAGCATTAGCTATAAGACCGCCGCACTACGGCGTCAGGTCTATTTTTTTATCTTTGCTCTTAAACCTCATCCATTCAGGCAGCACCAGTTTAAGCCCGCCCTTTTCACGAAGCGCGAGAACTACGCTCTGAAGTAAAATAAAGAAGGTCAGCATAAGCCCGGTGGTAATGCTCTGCCAATATGGCTCCCTAAGCCCCGAAGCAATGACAATGTTGTTAATCGTCTTTAAAGAAAGCACGCCGAAAAGCGTACCGATTACATTGCCGACGCCTCCGGTTAACAGTGTTCCTCCGATGATGGCTGAAGCAATCGCTTGCATTTCTGCGGCGGTAGCATTGGAAGCGTTTCCTGCGCCCGTATGCAGTAGGTATACGTACCCGCCGATTCCGGATAATAACCCGCACAGCAAATAAGAGTAGAATCTTGTGCGCTTTACATTGATGCCGAGCATCAGCGCGCTCTGGCTGTTACCGCCCACCGCATAGAGGTTGCGCCCGAACCGCGTCCATTTGAGTATCGCGAAAACGGCCAATACGATCACGATGGCCACGATTACGCCAAGCTCAACCTTGGCGGGAATAAAATTGCCGGTTTTTCCATAAGAGCCGATGCCCGGAATAATGAAGCGAAATGTCTTTAAAGCAACAAAGGCCTCTTGCGCCGCTGTACGCGGGGCAACGCTGACGATGGTCGTCATGCCCCTTGCAAAGAACATCCCCGCCAAACTGACAATAAAGGGCTGTATCTGCAAATAGGAGATCAAGATTCCCTGAATCAGCCCGAACGCCAACCCGATGCCCAAAGCCAAACCCATCGAGCCGATTACGCTGCCGCCATGGTCATCTAGGTAAACAACGCATGCCATGGTCACAAGCGCAGTGATTCCGCCCACCGAAATATCTATGCCGCCCGCTATCATAACAATGGTGAGCCCGCAGGAAATTACGATCAGAAACGCGTTGTTGTTAAAAACATCAAGGAACTGCTGAGGATTTAGGAAACCGCCGCCCCAAACAAGCATGGCAAGTAGATACATGCCAACGAAGGTGCAGATCGTTATGGTCAAGAGCAAGTTGGTGTTGGAAATGGGCTCCTTACGTTTTCTCCCCAATCCTCCGGCAAATAAACCGCTATTGCTTGTCATATCACTAACTCTCCGTTACTTTCGCCGGTTTTTTTAACAGCCTATCGCGCAACTGAAGGACATATGCTTTTACAATCGGTGAGCCAATTACAACGATGGCGATGATAACAAGTGCCTTATACGCTTTTACCGCCGTGGAGGAAACCTTCATGGAATAAAGCGTGATCGTCAACGCCTGAATGATGTATGCACCTATCACCGAACCGCTCAAGCTGAATTTTCCGCCGCTTAAGGCATTGCCGCCGATAGCAACTGCCAAAATCGCGTCCATTTCGATGTCCAAAAGAATGGTTTCATGGTTGATAAGCCCCATTCTGCTGACGCCCATGGAACCCGAAATTGCGGCGCAAACGCCCAGTATCATAAAGGACAATAGCTTCATCCAAACGACGTTGATCCCGTTTAGGCGGGCGGATTTTTCGTTGATCCCAACCGCCTGTGTGTATAAACCGAGATTGGTAAGCCTTAAAATAAGCGAAACCAACACCCCCACGATGATTACGATAAGAATGGGGGTGGGTATGGGGATGCCCGGAATAAAGCTTCCGATGTAGCCCAGCAGCGGGCTTGAAACCGTAGGCGTTGCGCCGCCGTTTATCCAATACGCGATGGGTCGTCC